>CAVVPC010000026.1:0-185307 GCA_963750005.1 uncultured Chloroflexia bacterium | reverse complement strand
CTGCTCCTTGTTCATCCATTTGCCGGTAAAGCCAGGATCGTAGTCCTTCCTCAGATCAATCTTCTTGTCGGGCGGGACCTTCAAAATGTCCAGCAATTCATCTATTGGTTTTGCCATGATTTTTGTCCTTCTTGGTTCCTGTCTTTTGTGCTCAGAGCTTTTTCTCTTTCTGATTTGTTTTCGTTCAATGCGCATCTGTAATGGTCTGACTGGATCGCGAGCCAAACCTGAAAATCATGTTTGGCCTCCTTTGGACCATCCATCTTAATGACAAGCGCAACAGGCGGCTTAAGCCGCCTGTTGCCCATCACGATCTCTATTTTGTTTTGTCGCCTGCTGCCGGGGCGGTCCCGCTGGTTGTTTCATCCTTTTCAGGCGTAGCGACAACGTCGGCGACAACGGCGCCTTCGTCCGTGATCACGCCTGCTTCTACCGCCGCGCCCTCTGCGGTCGCCCCAACCACCTTATAGGCAGCGCCTTCCGCCGTGGCCACAGCCGCCCCGACGACAGCTGCGTCGCCGGTGATCACCGCGCCCACAACTTCGGTGGTCTCTTCGTTGGCGGCGATCTCCTTGATGGCAAGCCCGCCTTCGGTCAAGAGCAAACCGATGGCCACGCTCTTGTTCTCCCCAAGCTGCGCCGAGAGTTCGGCAGCCAGATTGCTGACGACCGTGCGGATATCCTCGATGGCCACCTGCTGCTGCACTGCTTTCAGAAAGTCATGGCTGGTGATTGACTGCGACGGCAGAGGTTCCCGGCTTCAACGCCACGCCGATCGTCCCCAGACTCTCGTTCTTGAACCCTTTATCAGCGGAAGCAATGGCGCCGCCGACTGCTGCCCCGGCGCCTGCGCCAACCACGATACCCGCCGGACCGCCCAGGATGCCCAGAACGCCGCCGACAAGCGCCCCGATGCCGGCACCTTTACCGGCGCTCATGTCACCCGTCTCGTGATACTGCACCTTGCCTTGGGGATCCTGCCGGATGACAGCGGCATCTTCGAAGTAGAACTGCTGCTGTTTCTTGGCTGCTTTCATCGCGTCCAGTGCCTGGTCAGCGGCCATTTCATCGGTAAACGCCATCACCAGGAAACCGACGGCGGGGATACCTTGTTGCTGTGTGTCGTTCATGTTTTAGTCTCCTTCTATTGAATGTTCAAGATTTGTCGAACTTCCGATATTCATTCTGATTGTGTTTGAGTGGTGGCTCATGCCGCCGGCAGTGCCGGCGACCATCATCGTTCTCACCGCTGCGCCCACCAGTGAGCAGCGCATCATTCATCGTCTCAGACACATTGACATCTCAATCTCTTCTTCGTGCGGTTAGGCAGACTGCGGCAGCAAATCGCAATTGATGCCGCAGCTCCAGCCGTTCGCCTGTAATTACCGTTTGGCGCGGTCTTCCAGCGCTTCACCCATCGTTTCGACAGCCTTGCCGGCGCCCACGGTCTCAGCCCCTTGCGCGATTTTAGCCACGCCACCTGCTGCGGCTTCGCGCGCCACATCTCCCGCCATTTCCGCTGTCGCGAGCTTATCCACGCCCCTGGCTGCCAGGGCATCGCTCGCCATGGAAAGCTCCTGGCTGCGCTCGGCGGCTGCCTCGGATACAGCCATGCGCACTGCGCCTTCGGCTGATTTCCTGCTCGCCTAATGCTTCAATTTCCTGGCCGGTTTCTTTAATCGCCCCAGCCAGTGCACGCGTGCCTGTATATCGTAGAAGCTGGTCTACCGCAATCTCCTGCAATAGCATGCCGCGTTCACCCAGGAAGTCGGCCAGTACCGGCATATCGAGAATCTCGATGACATCGCTGACCGTCCCGAGCTCGCCCGCCAACCGCCCGAGCTGCAGGCCGCGCTCCAACTCTTCACGGCTCATCAGGCTGACGATCGCACCCATGGCACGCACATTGCCGCCTTTCATCAGCATGTCGACGCCCTCGCCGACATCGACGATGCCGGCTTCCCCAACGATGTCACTCAGCACCTGGACGCGCTCGGCGACAACCGCTGCATCGGCGGCACGCGTCAGATCGCTGGCACCCGAGGCGACTTCGGCCACCCCGATTGCTACGAGCTTCTTTCGCAACCTGCAGATCCGCGGCACCATCGACCATCTCATCTGCACCTTCGATTTCGGCCATTGTTCCGGCGATTTCCATCGTTTCGCCCGTTTCGGCCAACTTTGCCTTGCTCTTCGATACACGCTTTGACTTAGCCATTGTATTGCTCCTTTTCATATGTATTAGATTGAAATTATTGAACTATCAACGAACGTCCTGCGCCTGGAACTCTTTCCAGGCTGGTTTTGCACTCATCGGCATCCTCCATCAAAGTTGGACAACCGAGTCGTCGCTGCCATACTGATTCGGCACATAAGCATCGGCCGCCGGGTCGTTTTCCCAGCGCTCGCCATCGAGCAGATAGCGAAATCGGTAGGTCTGGCCGGGCTTCAGCGGGACGGTCACGCTGAAACTACCGTCCTCGCCTCGCCTCATGGGAAGCGACTCCGTGTTCCAGTCGTTAAACTCGCCGACCAGAAATGCCGTCTGCGCATTGACTTCTGCCGGCAATTCAAAAGTCACTTTACATGCCTTACTCTTCTTGTTGATCACCTGTTTCTGCAAGCCTTATCCTCCTTTCCCGGTTGGATTGATTGTGCGCTTCTTCGTTCCGGCCCAATTCGCTCGACATCCACTAACCGCGTGGTGGTCGATCGCGAAGGCCGCATCGGGCAATCGCTCAAGTTGTTTCTCCTTAAGCAGCACCGAGCAAGGGCCACTCGGATGGCTTCCTACACGGGCCTTCATGTTCCACACTCCAGGACCCCGTCCGTCAGGACGCGCGCCCGCAGCCCACCGCGTCCCTGCAGCCAGGCCTCAACCCGCTCATCCCGGAAAACACTGTTCATCCAATAACACGGGCGGCACTCCTCGGTCCCGGCAAAGCGCACGCCTTGAATCTCGAACTCGGCGCCGATCAAGGTGTTGAGCTCCGCGCCCCGTGTAAACACGTTGCGGCGCGTCAACTCCGGCCGCACCCCGGCCAGATTCAGCTCACGCGCCAACGCCTCGATCACTTCCATGGCGAAGAACGTGATCTGTCCCTGATAGTTGGGCATGTGATCAAAGAACCGATCGCCACGGATGCCGTGTCCGGCGACGCACTCGATCTGCTCGACGGCCACGATCGGGTGATCGCCAGCCGGTTGGCCGTGATGCCCATAGAAGTTATGGCCGGGCGAGATAAACAGGTTGCATACCTGGACCATGCGATTGGTACCTCCGTCTCCATTTTCTGACCACGGCCGGCAGCTTCACTGCCGGCGGACGCTTGCTCCCACTACGGGACGATCAGCCCGCTCACGGGCGCAAGACTGGCAAAGCTCACGATCCAGGAGGGCCGCCATGTGAGCCGGCAGGCGATTGCGGATGAACTCCCGGTGCGCGGGTGTCTGCGTCGGCGCACCACATTCGCTGCAGGTCAGCAGCGGCTGTTCCTTCACAACGGTTCCGGTGATGATCGTGCGCCGCATCCCGTCCCGATCCTCGATGTGGATCGCGCCCGTCGGACAGACCTGGGTGCAGGCGCCGCAGCCGATGCATAGTTCTGCCGGCCGCGTGAAGTCGAAGTAGGCGAGCCGGCCGGCCTTTGTGTCGGCCAGGCGCAACGCCTCGACGCCCATCTCGCTGCAGGCGGCCATGCACAGGCCGCAGCCAATGCAGATGTCGCAGCGCAGACAGCGGCGGGCTTCATCGTGCGCCATCGCGTCGGTCAGGCCCTCCTCGATCTGGACGTAGTTGCCCTGGCCGAGAACCTCTTCGACCCTTCTTTCGGGCATCATGGCGCGGCGGAGGTGCGTACGATCGCCCGCCACGACGTCCAGGGGAATCACCTGGTCGCGGCGCACCGGCTTGCCGGTGGTGGCGTCCATGGCTGCCCCGCGCAGCCAGGCATCGATGGACGCCGCGGCGATCTTTCCGGAGCGGATCGCTTCCACAGCAGTCCGTGGGCCGTGCTCCGCGTCGCCGCCGGCAAACACGCCCGGCACTTTGGTCATCAGACTCTTCGGGTCTGCAACAATAAAGCCGCGTATATTTTCGACCCCGCTGCCTTCGAGGATGGCCAGGTCGGTGCCCTGGCCGGTGGCGAGGATGACGTGATCGGCTTCGAGTTTCAACAGGCGGGTGCCGTCGAATATCGGATTGAAACGGCCTTCGGCATCGTGGGTCTGCTCGCAGAACTGCAAGGTGACCTGGCCTTCCTCATCGATGCTAACGGGTCCCCAGCCCGGGTGCAGCTGCACGCCTTCGGCGACGGCGTTCTCGATCTCATGCGGACTGGCCGGCATTTCGCGGCGCTTCTCCAGGGAGGTCATGTCGACGTGGGTCGCGCCCTGCCGCAAAGCCGTCAAGGCGACGTCGATGGAGACGTTTCCGCCGCCGATGACGACGACCCGAGGCCCGACCCGCACAGGTTCGCCGCTCCGCACGGCATGCAGGAAGTCGATGCCGCCAAGCACGAAGGATTGATGGACACCCTCGATCGGGATGAGGCGCGCCCGCTGGGTACCCAGGCCGAGGAACACGGCATCGTAATCCTTGCGGAAGGTCTCAAGGCTGCCGACCGGGGCGCCGGTGTGGATCGGTATCCCCAGCACCCGGATCTGGTCGATTTCCTGATCGAGCAGGTCGGGCGGCAGGCGGTAGGCCGGAATGCCGTAGCGCAGCTGCCCGCCGGCTTTCTCCTGCGCCTCAAAGATCTCGACCTGATGCCCGTAGGTGCGCAGGTAATAGGCCGCGGTGAGGCTGGATGGACCAGAGCCGACGATGCCGATCCGCTTACCGGTATCGGGTGCCAGCTCGGGTTTGGGGTAGCCGCCCTCGGCCAGGCAGTGTTCGGCGGCCTTGGCCTTCAGCGGCCGGATGAAGACCGCACCGTTGCTGCCGCCGCGCACGCAGGCAGATTCGCACGGCGCAGGGCAGACCAGGCCGCAGGTCAGCGGCAGCGGGTTATCGCGCCGGATGACCTCGATGGTGGCGCGATAGTCGCCGTGACCGAGGTGGGCCATGAAGCTCGGGATGTCGATGTTAGCCGGACATGTGCTGTGGCAGGGCGCCGCATTATGCACCAGGCAGATCCCCTCCGGACAGGATTCACGCCGGACATGCTGTTCCCACTGCTCCCGGTAATAGCGCAGGGAGCTGCCCAGCGGCCAGGCGGCCGCCAGCCCCTGCGTGGCGAGCTCGAGCGCCACTTCGTCGAGTGCGAGCAAGATGCCCGGGCTCGCCGCGGCCAATGGTGATCTCAGCCACCAGGCGCGCCGCCCGCGCCAGCAGCCCCGGCACCGGTGCCGCTTCGCCTTCGGCGAGCTGCCAATAGCGATAGAGCGCACGTTTGGTCTGCTTGACAACGCACACGCCCTCGGCCATCACCATCAGGCTGGACGGCGCCGGGAGGATGCCCGCGGACGCGAGAGACAGCGGCTCGCACGATAGGTCCGCCCTCGGAGAGTGGCAGGAAGCCGCCCAGGCCATCGTCGAAAACGAGCACGGGTTCCTGGCCTTCCACCTCGACGCCGCCACCCCAGTCATCGATCTGGCGCCGCAGGTTCCCGGAGCGTGCCAGCTCGACCAGGCCGTGCTGCTTCATGCCGCGCCGGAGCGTCAGCAATGACGCATCCAGGCCCGCGGCGCCGGCAAACAGCAGGGCGATCCGGCACCAGGTCTCCGGCGTGTGGATCAGCCGTGACCTGTCCGTAACGTGTCCCTCCCCCCAGCAGCTCGGCCGGCTGCCGCGCAGCACCTCCACCTGCCGGCGGGGAATGGCGACCTGGGCGAGCGACCGGATGGCGTCAACCGCATTCAGTAAGGCTAGCTCGTGGCCGTTCAGCTCGGCGGGCAGGCGCAGCTCGACCTTGAGGCTGTCGCGCAGGCCGGCCGCGATCAACACGCCCTCGGCCAGCAGCCAGGGGGCGCCATCGAGAACGGCGGCTGTACCGCGGGCGCGCACATCCAGGCTGGTCGCGTCGATCACCAGAACGGATGGCCCATGGCCGCGCAGGAATTGCCGCCAGGCGAGATGGATCGGTTCGCCGGCTGCGCCACATTCGGCGAGGCCCGACTCCTGCACGCGCTGCAACCGTTGCAGAGCCGTCAGAGACTGCGCCCGGGCCAGGCCGGGCAGCGCCTCGGCTGAGAGTCCTTTGCGCCGGCGGAACGGCGCCCGCCAGGGCAGCTGCGTCTGCGTCGAGCCAAGCCGGCAGCAACTGGAGGTCGCTCATGGCTCATCCTTATCGCCACCCAGCGGATCGGCGATGATATAGCGGGCATAACGCTCGCGGCGTGGATCCGGCAATTCGTTGGCGGTGCCGAAAGAGAGGCAACCGGTCACGCATTTCGTGACGCAGGCCGGCTGCAACCCGGCATCCAGGCGATCCTTGCAGTAGTCGCACTTGACCACCTTGCGCGTGGCCGGATCCCACTGCGGCGTGCCCCAGGGACAGGCGGCGATACAGCTCTTGCAGCCGATGCAGAGACTGGACTCGACAAAGACGATGCCGTCCTTCTCACGCTTCTGCATGGCGCCAGTCGGGCACGCCCGGACGCACCACGGATCCTCGCAATGGAAACAGGGCATGAAAACACTGCGGAGGCGCGGCCGTCCACCGACGTCGATCGGGCCGATGGTGATGATCTTGCACGGGTTCGGGCCGGGGCCAAGGTTCTTGTTGGTCTTGCAGTGCACTTCGCAGGCCAGGCAGGAAATGCAGTTCGCTTCGTCGTGTCGAAGGATGTATTTGCTCATTTGTTGCCTCCTCCCGCCGGCGCGCGCTTGATTTGGACGATGGTCTCGGTCAGGGCACAGCCACCGCCGGCCGGGTCGAAATCGTAGAGCTTGCCGTGCTGCAGGCGCTGGTCGGCCACGCCGCGGCCAAGGGCGCGCGTGGCAAGCGGTACCGTGGCGCCGTAGCCGTGCAGCATGAAGACCGCCTCGGGATGGATCCACGGCGTCACTTTGGCCTTGAGGCGGCCCGAGTACGTCCCACCCCCGGTGATCTCCACCTCGTCGCCGTCGCCGATGCCGAGCGGCGTGGCGCGGTCGGGGTGGATCCAGAGAACCTGTTCCGGCGCTCTCTCGTTGAGGAGAGGGTTGTTGAGGGACTGACCGTGCGCCAGTGTCGCCGTCTTCGCGAACAGCAGCGTGAAACGATCGCCGGTCGGTGCTTCCTTGGGGACGTACGGCGGCAGGCTGGACAGCCCGGTTTGCTTCAGGATGTCGCTCTCGATCTCGATCTTCCCGGAGGGCGTCGGGAACCTGAGCTCATTGCGTGGAATCAATTTCGGTGCGGCCGCCAGGCCGACGAAGCCGGCCTCGCGCATCTCGGAGACGGTAACGCCCGTGCCATCGAGCTGGTAGTTCCACAGCTCCTCGATGGTCTCGAAGTCGAGCGCCTCCTTGATGCCCATGCGGCGCAGGATCTCGCGGAAGATCCACCAGGCCGGGCGGCTGTCGAAGCGCGGGGCGATGGCCTGGTCGCGCATGGCGAAGACCGGCACCGGGCCGTTCATCTGGCACAGGATGTTGGCGCGCTCGAGGTAGGTCGACTCGGGGAGGATGACGTCGGAGAACCAGCCCATTTCCGAATAGCGCACATCGATTGAGACGAGCAGCTTCAGCTTGTCCAGCGCACGTTTCGTTGCCTCGGGATCGGGCATGCCGGTGAAGGGATCATGGCGGTAGGCGAAGTAGGCGCCGATGCCGTAAGGCTGTCCCGTCTCCATGGCGGCGAAAGCCTGGTGCAGCATGCCGATGGCCGGATCCCACTGCGGCCTCAGGGTGCCGGCACCGTCCACGCGCGGCTCCTCGACCTTCGGCACACGGTCGGTCAGATGCTTCAGGCCCTTGCGGCCGTAGTACTCGGGTGACTTCCCCATCACAAACCCACCCGGGATCTCGATGTTGCCCATCAGGGCGTTCAGGATCAGCGCAGTCCGGCTGACGTAGAACGACTGCTTGTGGCGCGCCGACATCCAGCCCGCATGGAAGATCACGTGCGGCACTTCGGCGGCGATCTCTTTGACGAAAAGGCGGAGCTGCTCAGCGGGAACGCCGGTGTGGCTCTCCTGCCATTCCGGCGTCGTGTCCTTGACTGTCTCACGCAGGTAGTCCAGGCCGGAGACGAAGCGGGCGACGAAGTCCTTGTCGTAGGCCTCCTGCTCCAGGACTTCGTGGATGATGGCCAGGTTCAGGGCGTAGTCGCTGTTCGGGCGCACCTGCCAGTAGCGGGTAGCCTTGCAGGCGGTGATGCTCGCACGTGGATCGATGTAGGTGCAACGCATCCCGTTCGCCATCGCAGCCATGAAGGCTTTGGCCTCCTTGACCATGAGCGATTCGACGATGTTGCGGCCGTAAAGCACGAGGTGCTTCACGCGCCCCAGGTCAGGGATGAGCCCCTCGTGGCCGAAGCCGTAGAGCGAGCGGGCGGCGTTATGGACGTTGCCGCCGCAGCCGGCGTCGTGGTTGAAGTAGTTCGGCGAGCCGAGCGCCTGCACGAAGGTCCGGGTCAGGTCGGTAAAGAAGCCGCCGCGATCGGAAAGCACGATGCCGCGCCCGCCGAAGGCCTCGATTGTCTCATGCAGCTTGTCGGCAATATAATCGAGTGCCTCGTCCCAGGACGCCCGCCGCCACTGGCCGCCGCCACGCGGGCCGGTTCGGATCAAAGGAGTCTGCGGCCGCTGGTCGTCGTACTCCAAAGCCAGGCCGGCCGATCCCTTTGCGCACAGACTGGTGCCGATGGCCTTGTCATGCGGATTCCCCTGCAGCCAGACGACCCGGCCGTCCTCGACTGTCACTTCGATCGGGCAACGTACCGCGCACATGCCGCACATGCTGTAGACCGTGCGTCGGCCCGGGGCGTCCACACCGCTCACATTCGGTGCCATAGTAAAACTCATTGTGGATTCCTTTCCTCTATGCAAGTTCGCAGCGTTACCGAAATGTCGATCCACTGTGAAACCATCATATTCTCTTTATCGGATCAAATGTCAGAGAATTGGATGACGACTTTGATATCATCCGGTTCCCGGACCAGGGCCTTTTGGAAATTCTCAGGCTTCTCAATGCGTGTGATCAACCGGCGCAGCCACGCCTTGTCCGATTGCGCCAGATTTTGACCCGCTCTGTACCAGTGACGCTTGTTCGCATTGACGCTGCCGACAATCACATTATTCTTTAAGCCGCTGCCGCGGCGATGTCGGCTGTGGCCCGCTCGGCGATACCGCCGGCACCCACTCCCGTGAGGCAGAGGATCCCGCCCGCTCCGATCTTCTGAACCGAGTCCGCAATGACCGATCCAACACCCGTACACTCGACGATGATGTCGGGATTGAAATCAAGATCCAATACGCTCCCGGTGTGATACGTCGCACCCAGGGCGCGTACGATCTCCGGCTTCGGCCCGGTTTCGGCGCGATCGAGAACATGGACCTGAACATCCCTCACACTCAGGCGGAGGGCTGCCAGCAGACCGATTGGGCCTGCGCCGGTCACCAGCACGTTCCTTGGCTCCCAGAAGGAGCGTTGGCCCACCAGGAAGACCTGTTCCAGTGCCTTGGTAATGACGGTCATTGGCTCGAGCAGCACACCCAGGATTCCCAGGGAAGGGTCCACCTTGATGGCATATTCGGGCTCGATACGCCAGCGTTCTGACATATACCCGTGGATTTCCTTGATCCCCCGCTCGGTGTACTGCCCGTTGGTGCACATGTCCCATTCGCCCACTGCACAGTTGGGGCAGGGCACCGGGTCCGGACGGCGGACGATCCCGACCACCAGGTCGCCCTCTTTGAGGGAACTGCTTGGACCGGGATCGATGACGCGGCCGAGCGATTCATGCCCAAGCACCAGGCGCGTCTTTCCCGGCGGCGCCCAGCCGTATTTTCCTTCGACGATCTCGACGTCTGTCCCACAGACGCCGACAGCCACTGCTTCCACAAGAACCGAGCCCTCATGCACATCGGGCTCCGGAAATTCTTCATACCGGGCTGTCCCTGGCTTCTTAGGCTCTACAGTAATCGCTTTCATGCTATAGTCTCCTTCGGTGCTTACTTACAGTTTAGAATTGGACGCTCTATATGCATCCATGGACCTAAATTTCATGGTTGGTTTCGTGTTTCTAACTCGTGACCACACGCAGGTCGTTTCAAGCGTTGTACAATTGCAGGCAGACCGGCGTTGGCACTGCCGCCACGTGCCCGGTTGCCCGCAGCGTACCGGAATCTTGATCGATCCAGAACGTAACAACTGTGTCCGTATCCTGGTTTGCCACCAGCAGCATCGCGCCGGATGGATCGATGCAGAAATCGCGGGGTCCAACACCCTGCGTCGATTCATGCCCAACCAGCGACAACTGGCCGGTCTCCTGGTTGGCGCTAAAGATCGCCAGGCTGTTGTGCCCGCGGTTTGAAGCATAGACAAAGCGACCGGAAGGCGCAATCTTGATCTCCCCGCCCAAATTCTGTCCTGTGAAATCGGCGGGCAGGGTCGAAATGATCTGTGACGCCTCGAACGTGCCCTGCTGCTCCAGGTAGCGGCAAACTGTGACCGTGGATTGAAGCTCGCTGATGACGTAGGCGAAGGGCCGCTTTGGGTGAAATACCATGTGCCGCGGGCCGGTGCCGGGTGGCAATTGCGTCCAGGGCGAAGCGGCAGGGCATAACCTGCCCCGCTCTGTGTAGAGGTGGAACGTCATCAGCCTGTCCGTACCCAGGTCAATGGCCAGGATGAAGGCGCCGTCCGGGCTGGGCAGAACCATATGGGCATGCGGGCCTTCCTGGCGCTCCGGGTTGGGTCCGGAACCGGAAAACTGCACCCAATCGGTCCCTTCTTCCAGGCGCCCATCCCTGCGAACCGGCAGTACGCACAGGTTGCCGGTTTCATAGTTCGCCACCAGGCAATAGTGTCCCTGAGGCTCGATGCAGATGTAGCAGGGAGCTGTGCCGTGAGTGGATTGCTGGTTCAAATAGCGCAGATGCCCGGTCAGCGGATCGATGGCAAAGGCACTCACAAACCCGTTCGGACTCTCACTTTTGTAGAACTCGTTGACAGCATACAGACAGCTTTTGTCGGGGGCCAGGGTCAGAAACGAAGGATTGAGCGTGCCGTTGCCGATCACGGTGGCGGCGTGGGTCAACTCACCTGAACCTGGATCCAGGTGATAGATGTAAATGCCTTCGGCTTTTCCATCAACAAATGATTCACGCCGGGTATACGTACCGATGTAGGTGATGATACGATCAGAACTTGTCATGTCCTTGACCTTGCTTCCTGGGTTCCACTGGAATTGTCCTCAGCGAAGTACCCTCTTTCATGGCGTAATCTCCAGTGCACGCACCTGGAATAGGTTGCATTTCCACGGCTCCAAATCGACATACAGGCCGTCATCCCGCATCTCATCGCCGCTCCTGTCGAAGATTTCGCCTGGCAGCACGTCGTTGAGGCGCCAGGTCCTGCCTCTCAGTTCATCCCACGGCACATGGACTCGCGCCTGGGCAGTTCTGTCAGAAAAATTCACGACGATGAGGTAGCGCTCGTCCTCCCTGATCCAGCACCAGGCCAGAATATTCTGGCAGCTCTGATTGTCGGGCCAGCCGCTCCGTTCACAGAGACGCCATTCACCGTTCCGAAAAACATCCTGATCGGTCTCTTTCAGCAGGCGTCCGTAAAAGGCGGCGAGGTCGTGATCGACCGGCTCTGCCGGGCGACGGCCCAGGAACACAGGCAGCCTTACCCTCCTGCCCTCGAATTGTCCCTCGTGCAGCAGCTTTGCCCCGGTGAGTGTCAGGATGCTCACAGCTGCAGCGCGCTCTTTTCCGTTCGGAAACACAGCAGCGGCCCTGGGCTCATCATGATTTTCCAGGAACCGGACCATTCCTTGCTGGTAGGAGGCATCCGCCAGCAGGTGCAGACGCACGTTCTCGGCGTTCCCAGCTTCCATCCGGTCATAGAGTTTCTTGTCATAGCAGTAGTCAAACCCCTTTTGTTGGAGCTCCCACTCCAGGTCCCAGTATGCCTCGGCGATGAACCTGAACGCCGGCCACTTCGCCTGGATCGCCGGGATCACCGTCTTCCAGTACTCGTCGACCGGCTTTTCTCCGGCACGCGCGCCCCAGGTCCGCTCGAAGATATCGTTCAGCATGAGCATGGCCATGTCGCAGCGGATACCGTCACACTGCCCGGCGATCTCTGCCACCGTCTCGATCACCGCCTGTCGGAGCCCTGGCTGAAAGGCGTTGAGCTGGAGCACATCAGGCCACGCCGGGAAGTAGGGATCCCGGCCACGGGCGAACACCGTTCCTCCCATTTCAACAAAAGACGCCGGATCGTTGCTCGCATCCTCAGCGCTGCCCTGAACGAAGTAGTCAGGATGATCGCCAACCCAGGGGTGGTCCGGCGCCACGTGGTTGGGCACAAAGTCGAGGATGAGCCGCAGGCCGTGCGCAGCGAGCTTTTTACGCGCCGCGGCCAGCCCGCCTGGACCCCCGAGGTGTTTATCCACGACGTAGCGGCGAACGCAATAAGGGGAGCCGACATTGTCCTCCACCGCAAAGTCAGGCAGGGCCCTCCTGAAATCCTCCAGGAGCCCCTGGTTTTCCATGGAGATTTCAATTCCGGCCGGGCTGCGCTCCCAGACGCCCATGAACCACACGGCGTCGACGCCAAGGGAGCCAATCTGATCCCACTCCTCTTGCGGCACCGAGCCGAGATCCACCGGCTTCTGATATTTCTGACCGAGTTCGTGCAGCCAGACCCAGGTGTTGATTTCATAAATGACGGGATGTTTGGGCCATGTTTTCATGTCTTTGTCTCCTTGATTTCCGGGATGCCCTTCCCGAACCTGCATCCTCTTTGCTTCACCGGTTGGGGGTTAGCCCACCGATCCCCCTTTGCCCTGCTCGAGTATCTTTTGCGCTTCAGATGACGCAAACATATGCATGATACGTGCGATCGCTCCGGACCATCCCGTCTGGTGGCTGGCGCCGACCCCCGCGCCGGTGTCACCGTGGAAGTATTCATAGAATAGGGGATACTCTTTCCAATAGGGATCTTCTTGAAATTTTCCGGAAGCTCCGTGCACCGGCCGTTTCCCCTGCTCATCCTTCAGGAAGATCCTGGACAGTCTGCCCCCAATCTCCTCCGCCACCTGGTAGAGGTTCATCTGCTTGCCGGAACCCGTAGGGCATTCGATGGTGAATTCATCACCGTAGTACAGGTAGTACTGAAGCAGGGCACGCAGAATGAGCATGTTGACCGGCATCCAGACCGGGCCACGCCAGTTGGAATTCCCTCCGAACATACCGTCGTTCGAATCCCCGGGCAGATATGACACCCGGTACTCCTGACCGCCGAAGCGGTAGATGTAGGGATGATCCAGGTGAATGCGGGAGACGGCCCGAATTCCGAAGGGACTCAGGAATTCGTTCTCATCCAGCATGATCGTCAGCACCCGGCGTAGATTGGTTTCATTCAAAACCGACCCCAGGCGCCGGTCTCGATAGCCCGGCTTAAGCGGGTCATGAATGAAAGCTGTCAGTTCCGGGCGTGCCTCGAGATACTCACGGGTGGTCTGGCCGACCTGGGGGTATTTCCTGACCAGCTCCCCTTCGAAAATGGTCACGGCACAAAAAGGCAGCAGCCCGACCATTGAGCGGACCTTCAGGCGCTCGCCGTGCCCATCCGGCAGGCGAAGCACATCGTAAAAGAAGCCGTCCTGCTCATCCCACATCCCGAATTCTTCGCCCGGCCGGATCATTCCCGAAGCGATCAGGAGGAAATGTCCGAGGAATTTCGTCGTGAGATCAATGTAGGCCGGGTTGGCCATCGCCAGCTCAACACTGATCTCGACCATGTTCTGACAGAAGAGGGCCATCCAGGCGGTGCCATCGGCCTGTTCCAGATAGCCGCCGGTGGGCAAAGGCGCAGACCGGTCGAAGACCCCGATATTGTCCAGCCCCAGGAATCCCCCTTCGAATGCATTGTTTCCGGCAAGATCTTTTCGGTTTACCCACCAGTTAAAGTTGAGCAGCAGCTTGTGGAAGGAACGCTCCAGCCAGGCGAGATCTCCCTCTCCCCGCTGAGCTTTTTCCAGCAGGTAGGTGTAGATTGTTGACCAGGCGTGGACGGGCGGATTCACGTCTCCGAAGTTCCACTCATAGGCGGGGAGCTGACCGCTGGGGTGAATATAACGGGACTTCAGCAGGAGCTCCAGCTGTTCCTTGCCAAAGTCGGAGTCGACCAGCGTCAGTGCCGTGACATGAAAGGCAAGATCCCAGGCGGCGTACCAGGGATATTCCCATTTGTCCGGCATCGAAATCAGGTCCGCGTTGTCCATGTGTCCCCAACGGTCGTTGCGGATGGAGCGCTGGTTGGCTTGATAGGGCTGAATGCCGTGGTCCTTGAGCCAGCGGCCGACATCATAGTTAAAGAACTGCTTGGACCAAAGCATGCCGGCCAGAGCCTGCCGCATGACGTCCGCCTGGTCGCGATTCAACGAGGCGGGAATGATGCCTTCATAAAACTCATCCGCTTCTTTCACCCTTGCCGCGAAGACGGAATCAAACTCGCTGCCGAACGCTTTTTCGGTCTCCATTGCCGGCTGATCGCTGAGGCGCAGGCGGATCGAGCTTGATTCTCCAGCGCCCAGCCTAAGCGAGTAATGAGCCGATACTTTTGTCCCTTTCTGATCGGGATCGATTGCCTCTTTTTGATCGTGAACGATAAAGTTGTTGATGCCGTCCTTGACGTACGGGGAGGAATTCGAAACACCGAAAAGACGCTGCGTATTGGTCTCATTCCCTGTGAACAGAAGCGCCGGGGCACCTTCCGCGTAAAAGAAGCGCTCACCGAGATCGCGATGGGAAGCGGATACGATCGCGCCGGTTTTCTCCTGGACCAACTGGCGCAGGGTGGGCCGGATTGGCTCATCGCCCCACGACCAGTCGTTGCGAAACCAGAGTGTGGGCAGAAGCTGGAGCGTCGCCGCTTCCGGCCCGCGATTATGAGCGCTGATCTGAATGAGGATATCATTGGGCGAGGCTTTGGCATACTCCACGAAGATATCAAAGTAGCGGTTCTGGTCGAACACACCCGTGTCAAGCAGCTCGTATTCCGGTTTGCCCCGGCCGCGCTCACGGTTCGTCTGGATCAGATCGTTATATGGATAGGCTGCCTGCGGGTATTTGTAGAGATACTTCATGTAGGAGTGGGTTGGCGTGGAATCAAGATAGAAATAGTATTCCTTTACATCTTCGCCGTGGTTCCCCTCGCCATTGCTCAACCCAAACAGACGTTCTTTAAGAATCGGATCGCTTCCGTTCCAGAGCGCCAGCGCGAAGCAGAGACTCTGGCGGTCATCGGAAATACCGGCCAGGCCATCTTCGCCCCAGCGGTAGGCGCGCGAACGGGCCTGGTCGTGAGTGAAGTAATTCCAGGCATCTCCGTTTTCGCTATTGTCCTCACGGACGGTTCCCCACTGACGTTCGCTCAGGTAAGGTCCCCACTTCTTCCATGGAGCTTTCTTTGTTCGGGCTTCTTCGAGACGGGATTGTTCTGCATTCATCGATGGTCTCCGGGCCTATCAGGAACGGCTGCGTTATTGGGGAGCCTGCTCTCAAGGTCAGCTTCTTTTCGCCTTCAAGTATTACTTTTTTGATCAGCCTGGCAGGAGTTTTTCCCTGGCAGCCTTGGCAAATTCGGCATCGGTCAAAACGCCCGTAACGTTCAGCTGGGCAAGCTGCTGGAGCTGGGCGATGAGTTCGTCCTGGGCAGACGCCTGCTGAGGCGGGGGTGGGGCAGCCTGCTGGGCCGGCGGCTGTGCGTCGGCGGCGCCTTGCTGGTAGGCCTGGTCCTGCTGCTGTTGGGCAGCCGCATCCTGCTGGGCATATTTCTGATCCTGGTGGTGATTTACCGCACCGGCCGTCCCGGCGACTACTGCCGTGGTTACTGCAGCCCGGGCTATGGGGTCTTCTGCCCATTCTTCTTCGCATCATCTTGACCTCCTTTCTTTTGAATTCAGGAAGCCAGGAATTCCGGCTTCTGTTTCTGTTCCCGACGGCGTACCCAGCTTTGCCAGCTTGGCTTCCTCGCTGGTGATCTTTTCCATCGTCTCGACCACCACCTCGTGCGGGATGCGCACCTGCATCACCGCCCGCCCATTGGCGTTCTCGACCGCTTCCACGAACTTGATCGCCCACAGGTTCTCGAACAGGATCACGGCCGCCGTCGTGTTCGGTTCGAGCTTCTCCCCGATCATCTGGATGTCCTCCACCTGGATCATGCCGTTGATCTCGGCCTTGAGGGGGTTGAAGACGGCCAGTAGAGAATCATCGTGTTCCTGCATCTCCTGGTTGGTGACGGTGCCGTCGGCGTCCTTCTTGACGACGATCATATCGATCACCCGCACGACGTCCCGGTTGACCAGGTCCATCAGGGCAGGAAAGATCTCGCCCTTGAACTGGTTGCCTTTGAACTCGAGTGCAACAAAATCAACCGGACCGTACGTCATGTTGTTCTCCTTGCATCAAATGAGTGAAATTGGTTTGGATTTGTACTTTAGTACTTTATTAGGATCTCATTCCGTCATTGCCCCGCCCGCTTTTGGCGGGGTTGCGAGGAGGGCGCTCGCCTGCCCCGGCGCAGTTCCGGGGTTGCCCGACGACACTCCCCGGCGCCGACCCACCGGGGCGGTGTGCGCCGCACTGCGTTCGGTGCAGTGCAGGTGAGCAATCCAACACCTGGCATGCCAAGCTATCGCTTGTGAGATTGCTTCGCCGCCAAACAACGGCGGCTCGCAATGACGGGACCTGCATGGAGACTAGGAACCGCTGGGGCTGGCCGGAGTCGTGGGGGCAGCCGACATGCCGGGAATTTGATTGCGGTTGGAATAGGCGGTGCTGCTGTAGTGCATGACATCGCAGATCACAGCCAGGATCAGCCACATCCAATCCCAGCTCGAAAGGCCCAGGCCTTGTCTCCACAGGATCACATACATGATTGTGGTAAACGGCAGGAAGATGACTCCCAGCAGCGGCCAGAACCAGCTGCCATTGAAGGCGGCGCTGAACATGGTGGGACGAGCCAGCCAGATGAACAGTGCGGCCAGACGGGGTGCAAAACCAGCCATTAGTGCGAATAAACAGGGCATTTTCGTTTCTCCTTTACTTTCACAGAATTGGTTATAGATTGGGAATGCAGCCCGGATTGGCTGGCGTCCCTAAAATATCAATGTTGTCATGCATCCAAATCTTCCAGCCTCTTTTCACACCTATCCAGCACAGCAAGCAGCCATTCCGGGGGATCACCCTTGCTTACGAACACATCTGCCCCGATGTTGAGAGCCAGCCTGGCATTCTCCGGGTTGCTGCTGAGGACAACCACAGTCGGAGATTGTTCGAGCGAGTGGACCTGGTCGATCAGTTCAGCCAGCGGCATGCCCGGCAGCCCGTAATCGAGGATGATCATATCCACAGGTTGTTGATTGGCCAGCTCGAGCAGGCGAGTCGAACTCTGCGACCTCGCTGATGACATCCATACCCCGCCGCTCACGAAGGAGAGCCACAAGGGCCTTGCGCGCTTTGGAATGCTGGTCAGCAATCATGATGTGCATTAGCAGTTACAGGCTCTCTATAAAAGATCGGCGGATCGTATTTACGATGATCCTCTGCTAAAAGGATCCTGCTTCGCCCACTGTCGGCGGGATTGGTTATGATATTCATTAAACTCAAAAATTCCCCCCGTACAACCTTCGAATGGAGAGTTTCCTGCTGCGATTTTGACTAAGACTTCGGTCCAGCCTGTACCTCTACCAAGGTAGAGGTAGATTTAGTTTTTTGGGAGCATTCAAAGTTTGTTGTTTCAATATGCGCAAGCCGCCAACTCGACACTTGCACCCGATTTGCTCAGCAAATCGTGCGTTCGGTGCAGGCAGGTGAGATGCCGCCCAGAGGTACCCGGCGGCGCTTTTCGAGTAAATCCTGCGCCGAGGACGGCGCAGGGAGCAGAGAAGTTGATTTTGTTTTTTTGCAGGAAGGTGGATCGGAAACAGGCGTACTGTCCTTATTTCCCGACCAGGTTGTGCTGCCATGCCAGCGCAACCGCCTGGGAGCGGCTATCGACTCCCAGCTTGGAGAGAATTCCCCCCACATGAAATTTTACCGTCGCGGTGCTGATCGAAAGTTCTGCTGCGATCTGGGCGTTGGAATATCCAGCGACCAAAAGCGCCAGCACTTCCCGCTCCCGCTCGGTCAGGTCGGAACCCGGGGCTGTTTTTTGACGGGATACCCTGATCAACGCCTCCGTTGCTTCCGGGGCCAGAGTGGAATGCCCGGCATGGGCCGAACGGATGGCCTGGGCAAGCTCATCGGCCGAGGCATTCTTGAGCATGTAACTGATTGCGCCGGCCTGCAGGGCATGTTCCACCCGGTCCTGTTCATGGAAGCTGGTCAATATGATAATTTTTATCCCCTGATTTTGATCAAGTATCTGGCGCGTCGCTTCGATCCCATCCATGACCGGCATCTCCAGATCCATCAAAATCACATCCGGGGGATCCTCCTGGCATTTCTTAACCGCTTCGGCCCCGTTCCTGGCCTCCCCGGCCAGGGCCAGGTCATCGAAGGTATCGATAAACTGCCTTAGACCGCTGCGCAGCATGGCGTGATCGTCGACGATGAACACACGAATGGATTGTCCGGGTACCATGCTGCTTTTCCTTCCTAGGTGTGCCAGGTTAAGGTTACCTGCGTCCCCTGCCCGGGATGGCTCTCCAGGGCAAATATTGCTCCAATCGCTGCCGCACGTTCCCGCATAATTCCCAGGCCCAGATGCGCAAACCCCTGGTCTTCCAGGGAAAAACCGGTTCCGTCGTCCCTGACCACCATCCTGATCTCGCCATCCCAATGCTCGAACCGGTGTAATCCAAATGGAGGGGTCGCGCTCAGGCTCAGGATCACTTTGCACTCCTGGGCATGCTTGACCACGTTGTTCAAGGCTTCCTGGGCAATACGATAAAACGCCGTCTGAACCTCTGCAGGCAGAAGCGGCACATTGTCAATCGTTAATTGAATGGTCAGCTCGGACCGGCTGCTAACCGCTTCGATCAGCTGTGTCAGGAGCACCCCGAGCGGGATGGTCGTTATGCCTGCCGGTCGCAGCTCGAGCAGCATGGTGCGCATCTCGGCCAGCGCCCCGTGTGTCAGGCGGCGCAGCTCCACCGCGCTCTGCGATGGCCGCTTCGGGGTCCCGCTGGAACCGTTGGGGCAGGAGCTCGGCGATCAGGCTGGCCGAATAGAGTACCTGCGTGACCGAGTTGTGCAGGTCGCGCGCCAGGCGGTTGCGCTCCTCGGCTGTGATCAGCGCCTTGGACTGCTCGAAGAGACGGCTGTCCTCAATCAATTGGGCGATATCGAGGGAAAAAATACCCAGCAGGCTGGATTCTTCACTCGTGATGGTCCTACCCTCCTCGAGCAGCTCCAATCCCAGGAACCCGAAGACCTGCTCGCGCAGCAGCAGGGGCGAAAGGACAATACCTTGAATTTTTGCAGCCTGCAGATGGGTGCCGATGGGCCCGCTCATCGAGTTGAGCTGGTCCCCTGAGAGTAAAGACGAGCTTGCCCTGGTTCCTGGATCGGATGATCCAGAATATTCGCCGGTATTGTTGTGAACGAACCGACCAGTTCCGGGTGGTTTTCCCTCTGGCAGGAATGGGCCAGGATCTTCAAGTGATCCCGGCTCTCGTCCAACTCGGCGATGAATGTATCTTGAATGGCAAGCAAACGATTGATGATTTCGATGATCTTTTCGTAGATCTGCGAAAAATCGGAGGAACGGGCCATGGCCTCCGTGACCAGGACGATGGCCGACATCCACTCCAGGCGCAGCCGCAATTCCTTATTCGAAGCATTTAACTCTGCGGTCCTCTTTTCCACCAGGGACTCAAGTTGCTTTCGATACTCACCCAGCTCGGCTTCCGCCTGTTTGCGCCGGCTGATATCCTGAAAGGCGACTACGGCCGATTCAACATTGCCCGCTTCATCCCTGACCGGGTTGGCCCACATTTCCAGTGGGACCCGCCTGTCCCCCTGGTCCATTTCGATATCATCCGCGGATGCCGGATGACCATGGAGGGCGCTGAATACGGGGAAGCTTTCAAGGGGGTAGTCCAGGGCGGTGCCGGCCGGCTTGAGTGAGATAATCGTGAATTGCCTTCTCCAGGGTCCGACCGGCGGAGACGATCCGGCTGGATGCCCTGGGCGGGGTTGCTCAGGAGCTCGACCGTCCGTTGGTTGATGTACTTGGGTTTGTGATCCTTCCCATACAGCACCACGCCGAGCGGCATCCCCTCCAGGATTTGGGACAGCCTGCGCTCACTGCTTCGCAGCTCCTGGTTGGCATTTTCTGTTTCGGCTTTCAATCGATTGATGCGATCGGCCAGGGCGATCGCCCAGCACAGGGACATCCAGAGCAATCCCAGATAAAATATATTCTCACTGAAATAAGAACTGGGGACGATTCCCAGCCGTACCAGCAGCACCAGGATCATGCTTGCAAACATACCCAGCCAGGCAAGCATGAGGAAACCGGCCGGATGGAAACCCCTTTTCCATACGGCTATGCCAGCCGCCCCCAGCACCAGCATGGAAATGATCGCCCAGAGTGTCACCAGTCTGATAAAGATGTCGTAGCGGATGAACAGTGATAGGAGGATCATCGCGCCCACAGCTCGCCAGCAGCCCGGTGCGCACCGGCCGAAATTTTGGAAGACTGTTTTTTAAATCCAAAAACGCATCGGAAAATAACACAAGGGCAGAAACTAATAACGAAAAGGAGATTGGAATAAATCTCGGTATGGTATACAGGCCGGGAAACAGATAAACCCCCATATAGCCATCATACGTAAATATTGTAACAAAGATACTGGCAAGCAGGAATACAAAGTACAGGTAGATGGTCTCCCGCAGGAAATAGAGCAAGAATAAATGATAGACCAGCAAAGCGAGAATGGCGCCAAAGAACAACCATTTTTGTAATTGCTCCCGTTGCGCATGGATCCAGAAGGCATTTTTCGTCCACAGGGTGTGAGGCAGGGTCATCGAGCTGCCGCTTTGGAAACGCAGGTAATAGGTTTGTTGAGTTTGAGTGGGAAGAATCAGTTCGAAAAGTATGCGTGGATAGGGGATATCCCGCGTTGACAAAGGTCTGAAGGACCCGGTTTGTTTAGCGATAAAATTCTTACTATCCGGCAGGCGGGTGAAGAGATCAACATATTGCATATTGGCAAAATTCTGCTCCAGCACCCATTCATCGGTCTTCCGGGTTTCATTATCCAGCTTCACGCGCACCCAATAGGCACTGTTTGTGAATCCATAATCCGGTGCTTCGCTTTGACTGGGAATAAATTGCGAATCATATGCCGGGGAGGAGACCTGGTCGATGGTCAGCTTCCCGCTGGAGTCTTCAAGGATTTCCATGTGCAAGCCGAGCGGGTATTCCACCTGTCCATCGGTCAGGACTACGGCTCCAGGCGCGGATGGACTGCCGCTCCGGGCCTGCTGCAGAGGATCCGCTTTCAACTTCCCTGTTTGAGATAAACCCGAGGCTCGCGAGAAAACAACCGCCGACAGGCCGATCAAAATAAAGGCAGTAATGGCTCGAATTCCGAGCCTGGTTTTGTTATGCATGGCTGGTAAAGTAAAGCTATTAAACCATGAAATCGATTGTTGGTGTTGCGAGTATGCATCCAAGCCCGGGAATGCTAGCCGCACCTCTGCGGAGGAGAACCTGCGTGAGACAAGCGAAGCAGTCCTGTGGATAGGCGTAGGACGCCGTATTCCGGCAGTGTGGACAAGTGGTAACCAAGCGAGTACAGATGTCATCAAGCCTTCATTTGGCTCTTTCCAAATTCAGCGCCAGCAGCTTCTCCAAAATCTCTTCGTCGCTCAGATCAGATTTCCAGCCATAGGCGGCGAAGACAGCTTCGTCAAGCCTCTTGTGCACGAGATCGAGCCAGGTGGGCCGGGCATTGTAGAGATTGGTCAGAGTGCGTTTCTCCCCTCTCCCCGTGGGGGAGGGGCCGGGGGTGGGGTCCGCCTTCAGCCAGCGGTCACGCTGCTCGACCAGTTCCTTTGCAGCCTGGGCAATGGCCTGGACGCGGGGATCATCTTTGGGTTCCTTGCCTGGAGGCCAGGGGAAGGGGAAGGTTTCGAAGTATGGTCGTAGGAGTGTACGTTGTCGTTTCACGAAGACCGTGTCCTGTTGCTATGCCCAAACTCGATGTACTCGGGAATGAAGTACTCCAAAGAAATAATCATCATCTCTGGCAAATACAATTAATGCCTTGTTTGAGCATACATCGCCGTCAGCCAGACGAATATTCGATGCTTAGCAACCGACGGTTGCGATATATCTATCTATAGCCAGAAATAGCTTTTCGCATTCCAGGACGAGGCTCTGCATGATTTCCACCACCGTTCACGATGAGACTGCTCGATAGATTTTTACTCGTTCTGGATAAACATTTTTCCTTATATATTCGAATGGCATTTCATATCCCGCAGCTTTACTATGCTCATTGATCCCAAAATCTATAATCCATTTATCAGATATTCTCGAACAAATCTAGCTCCTTAGCTACTGGCTTACTACATCCGAATTGGACTTGCCGTTTGGATTTGACATTAGCATCCAATTCTCAGCAGTTCTTTGTAATATCAAATGACCTCCTTTGGTCAGTTGGACCCATAAAGCTGATATTCTCATTCTCTTTCAGATGTTTTGCTTGTGTGAAATTCAAGATACGTTGATGAGATCGGAATTTATTTCGATTACCGCATTGCCATCTAAATTCTTAGTTTTTTCTATTCCACCATTCAAATCCAATCATCGATACACGAACTGCTGCGCCATCTAATATCCAATCATGTGGCAGAGCAAGGCTGGAAGCAAAAGGATATTGCCGTGGCATTAGAGGTCAGCAAAGGTGCTGTCAGTCAATGGCTAAAAATCTCCAAACAAGAAGGGAGCTTTGGCTTTTTGCAGCGAGCACATACTGGGTGACCTCCTGAACTTACTGACAAACAAAAGCGATTAATCTCAGATTACCTTTCACATGGTGCCAAATTCATATGGGTTTCGCGGCGATGTGTGGACGTGTCGAAGAATTCGAAAAATGATCCAGATCGAATTTGGCGTGTCTTATCATAAATCGCATGTAGCGCGCTTGCTCAAAGAACTGCAATGGACACCACAGCAACCCGTCGAACCAGCGACGCAACGGAATGAAGAAGCCATTGCAGACTGGCGAAAGCAGGTTTGGAGCGATATGAAAAAAAAGCCGCGTTTGGAACATCAGAATCCTTATTTTTGTGGATGAATCGGGCTTTTACCTCTTGCCAGCGGCTGTCAAAACTTATGCCCCTTGCGGACAAACGCCTGTCTTGCAAGTTTTCCAAACTCGTGATCATTTGTCCGACTGTGCCCAAAAAATATTACATGGCTTTGATGTCTCAAGTACTCTCGATTTGCACCGTACGAATTGAGTTGTGGCAAGCAATCCCGCACGTTTTGCTTCTCCAATTTCAATCATTGCACGTGCTTTTTCAAACCAGTAACAAACTAGGTCGCTTCACGTGGCACACGACCATTGGAGAGTTCAAGAGTTTATCTACGTATTTACTGCCCCAACTCAGATCGCATTCTTTTCCCACCCAAAAACGGCGGGTTGCCGATGATGACGTCCACGGCGGGCCAGGAGGGTTCGGCCCCTCCGCCCTCACGAGGCCTCCCCCAAATACGACGATCCAGATTTTAAATCTTCATTCAAAGTATCAATTGTCGTATTTGGGGGAGGCGGGAGGGGGCGGTCAGGATTGCATCCATCTGCACGATGTTCCTGACTTTCTGGAGAATGGGCTCATTGGGGAAACCATACCCGTTGTCACGCAGCCACTGGATGTACCCGATCTGGATCGTCATCTGCGCCAGCTCATAGGCGTATTCGTTGATCTCGATGCCATACAACTGGGAAGGCGTCACGGTGATGTAAGGCCTGCCCGGCGCCGATCTCATCTGAGAAATTGAATACTTCATTCTGCAGGTCGAGCAGGCAGCCGCAGCGCGATGTAAAGGAAGTTCCCGCTCCCACAGGCCGGGTCCAGGACTTTCACAGCAGCGATCTTGTCGGCAAAATCACGCAGTTTCCCGCTGATCTTCTCCCTGATCCGCCGCGTTCCTTTTCGCTGTTAGTGCCTCTGCGTCCTTCTTTCAAGCTCATACATTCGACCTGTAACCGCTTCCCACTCCCGGCGAAGCGGCGCCATCAGCACCGGCTCGACGATCAGCAGGATGTCCTCCTTGCTGGTGTAGTGCGCGCCCAGTTGGGAACGCTTGGAAGGGTCCAGCCCGCGCTCGAACAGCGTGCCGAAGATCGACGGCTCGATCGCTCCCCAGTCCAGGGCGTCGATATTGGCGATGATGTCCATGTCGGCGGTGTCCAGCGGCAGGACGCTGTCATCGTCAAACAGCCCGCCGTTGAAATACAGGATCCTGTCTGCGCCGAAATAGCCGCCCGTTTTCATGGCCCGGAACAACTGCGCCAGCACTTCGGCGAAATCCTTTGAATTCCGGCGGGTCTGCTGCAGCAGACGCGGGAAAAGGTTTTCGGGCAGCAGCCCAATATCTTCGGCAAACAGACAGAATAATAAGCGGATCAGGAAGTGGGCGATCTCCTGCGGCTGGCTGCCGTACCTGCGCAGGTTATCCGCCAGGTGTGAGAACTGTTTCGCCGCTTCCCTGGTGACGCCTTCAACCGTTATTTTTGGCTTGAGTGCTTCCGGATGGAAGAAAACCGTTTTGAGGATGTTCGATACTCTCAGGCTTGAGCAGGTCGTCCAGCGTGAGCGTGATCGTGCGGGTGGGCAGGTTGGTGTAGTTTGTCCGGATGACGATCCTGTCCATGTCGGAGACGATCAACAGCGGCGGGTTGTTCAGCGCATCCCGGTAGCGCAGCAGCTGGTCGTAGGCCTTGTCCAGGTCGGCGTGCCTGCCCTTGTATTCCCAGCCAAAGTACCCCAGCTTGGCGACGTCCGCCCAGCCCGATCCCCCGCTGGTCTTGGCCGCGCCCATTTCAAAGGCAAACCGTGTACCGGTCGGGTCGGCCTGCATCGGCGTTTCATGTCCGACCAGCCTGCACAGGTCGATAAAATGCTCCTGAACAGACTGTCGTTCACGGGCCTCCGCCCGCTTCCATTTGCTGACAAAATCGTGTGGCGTAAATGCTGGCATGCTGCCTGCAAGCATACAAGAAATCTCCCGTGTGCGCAAGTACAGTTCCATTTCAATGAACAGGAGAACAAGCGACAGTCACCTTTTATTGGAAGGGGACCAAGTCATACACAACCTGCAATTGGGGCTGAGGTAACTGTCATCTTTCCTGATAGGGACAAATTGAAATGGGTTTCAACTTCTGAGACCTGCGGTCAAAAATCTCGTCGGGGTCAGAGACCCTCGACGAGCCATGGTCATTCTTCTGAAGGCCCAGCACCCCGGCTGGCGGTGCCAGGGGAGCACTCCCTCAACATGACATAAAACAGCAAAACCCTCCTTTTTCTTTCATTTGTAGTGTTTGCTCCTTACGTCTCATTCTCAACCTATACTCATCCTTCGGTCATCCTATACTGATCCCTACTGATCCTATACTCATCCCATACTCTTTCTCATAATTGATGTTTTGCTTACCGGCTGGCCTTCGGCCACTGCTTCAAGACCCTGAAGAAGAATGAAGGCTGAGCAGAAATACTCCATTTCAAAAGGTCACTCGTCTTACGGGCCGGAGTAGTAGGGGACCTGCTGGCGGTTGTGGTAGCCGCCGGGTAGCTGACGATATCGGCAGCCGATGGCCAGGGTTAATACCGGTATAAGGGTTGGAGCAGCGTCGGCACTGCCCGAGAATTTCCTCGTCGATATCGGCCTGGTGCTACTGGTCTTCCCCAGTCTTAGCGTAAATTGGCCGCGTGGAAGATGAAGCAGGATGGGAAAAGAAGATGACGATAGCGAACCGGATGTGTGTACCAGCTAAAGAGTCTCATTCAGATCCCTTATCTCATCTAGTGAAACCATACCAGATCGGAGGCCATACAATGCTGCCTGGACCCGGCTATGTACACCCAGCTTTATTTTAATCCGACCGACATGCGTCCGGATGGTATTCTCGGACACTCCCAGTTTCCTGGCAATGTCCTTGTCTGTATTCCCTTTTGTGAGCAACCGTAGGACTTCGATCTCTCGTTTTGAAAGCTCTATTGCGAATTGTTCTTTTATTCTCACGCCAGACATCCGCTGCATGGCCGTCCAGGCAATTGCAGAGGTGAACGCTGGCTTTCCTGCATAGACTGTCTTGATGGATTGGACGAGTTCTTCTGGTTGGGCGTTTTTTAGAATGTAACCCAGGGCGCCTGCCCGAATTGCCTGGAGAAATTTGTCATCCGCCATATAAGCCGTCAGAACAATGATGCGTATATTGTCCTGGATGGCAATCATCCGCTGGATGGTCTCGATCCCGTTCGTGCCCGGCATCAATAAATCCATCAAGACCACATCCGGTTGCAACTGTTCTACAAGTTGGACTGCTTTCCCACCATCGGCAGCTTCACCGATCACGCAAATATCTTCAAATTCCTGCAGATAGGCCTTCATCCCCTTGCGGACCATTGCATGATCATCCACAATCATGATCTTAATTGGCTGACCTGCCATAACTGTCTCCATTCCGGGTATTGTTCTGCCAACTCGGGGAAACCCAATTCCTGCCAGGTATTATACAACCTACAGAATAATATCCCATATTCTCTGCCCGGCGTGGGTCTCCGCGGAGCACACGGCAGAATGTCTCCGAAACTCCATTCCATACCGCTCTACGGCAATTTGTAGACACAGCCCATTAAATTGGCTATAATGAAACCATGGGAAATACTCAACTCCCACCCACAGAAGTCGAAGGACCCCCTTCTAGAGGCGCTACCCCCTCCTCAGGCAGAGCAGCAGATGCAGCCGGAGCCAGCAGAGGACAACAAAAAGCTCATCTTTATCATTATTACCGCCGTTGTTTTACTGGTTCTGCTATGCATACTGGCGATATCATTCCTGTTGCTGCCCACCACGCCCACCGACAAGATCCGGGATGTTCTAATTATTTTTGTTGCCATCGAATCGGGTGTCATCGGCGTTGCGCTGGTTGTGCTGATCGTCCAGATCGCCAGCCTGACCAATCTTTTGCAGAATGAAGTCAAGCCCATCCTCATTGCCACCAAGGAAACCGTAAATACCCTGCGCGGCACCACGGAATTCCTGGGTGAGAATTTTGTTGAGCCTGTCATCACGCTCCAGGGCTACCTGGCAGGATTGGTCCGGATATTGGAATTGTTGGGTGTCCGGAGAAAATAATAAACCGACCTTAAGGAGGTCACAATGTCAGATCATAACGAATTCGGCGCTTTTGCCATGGGGCTGGTCATAGGCGGCCTGGCTGGAGCGGTTGCCGCCCTGCTGTTCGCGCCCCAATCGGGGGAGCAGACCCGGGCGCAGATCAAGGAAAAATCGATCGAGCTGCGCGACAAGGCGCAGCAGTCCTCCCAGGAGGCCATGGCCCGTGCAGACGAGCTTACCCGCCAGCTCAAGGAACAGGGTCAGAGCGCGATGGAAAGCGTCCGCAGCATGGGAGCCAAGAAACCGGACAGCGAACCCGCTGAACCCGCTGCGTAAGTGCGGATCATCAATCGACTACAGGGCCAATGATGGCGGATGGAACGTTGCCGTGAACGGTATTCGCATGTCTGATTCGCGGGTTCACGAATGGACTTCTTGCGGAGTCGGGCAGGAAAATGACTCCCGAAAAGTCCGCGCTGCCCGATGCCCACTGCCAAATACCCTAATACAATTGTGGTAGAAAAACCGCCTGGTGATCAGCCTGGCGGTTTTAATTCCCTATTGATCAAGAGCGCCCTCGGATTAGATCAGGACCCAGCTCATCACCCAGGCGCCTGATGGAAAAAAACATTTGAGAGATTGATCCATGATAGACACACAGGCAAAACCTCTCTCTTATATTCGGTTGCTGGTGCTGGTTGTACTGTTGGGTGCAATCAGTGCTGTGATCACCTTTGCTTTTATCGCCCTGGTCCATCTTGGTACGGACCTGGTTTGGAACGAGACGAAACTTTCCACCGGGCTGGACCCACGCCTGTTTACGCTTCTCATCTGTACGCTTGGCGGTCTCCTGGTTGGTCTGCTGGTGAGATGGTTTGGCGACATTACCGGGATCTTTGCGGAAGTGATGCTGGAATTCGGCCGGACCGGGCGCTTCGAGTATCGCAACGCACCCGGGATGGTGGTCACAGCCCTGGTATCCCTGATCGCCGGTGCGAGCCTTGGTCCCGAAGCACCCCTGGCCGACGCCTGCGGCGGGACCGGGACCTGGCTTTCCGACCGCCTCAAGCTCAACGACCAGGAAACGCGCGCCATGGGCTACTCGGGTGTCAGTGGGATGCTGGCAGCCTTCATCACCGCACCGTTGGGCGGCGCGGTCCTGGGCCTCGAGTCGGCCAAGGGCGGGACCGGGGAAACTCGCAAGGAATATTTCTGGGTACTGTTTCCCAGCCTGCTGGCATCGGCTGCCGCCACTGTCGTGTTTGTTCTGCTCAGCGGGGTCTTCTTCCAAACCTTATACCAGTTCCCGGACTATATACCCCGGATGAACGATTTGTTTTTCGCCGTGCCGCTGGGCATGCTCGGCGGGGTGATCGGGATGCTGTTCCTGATCTCCCTCAAACGATTGCAGCAGTTCTTTCAGCCCATGAAGAACCGGCTGGTCCTGCGCGGCTTGATCGGCGGCCTGGGGATGGGGGTGATCGGAGCGCTATTACCATTGACCTTGTTCTCCGGCGAAGAACAGATTGTCGACCTGATGTCCCGGGCCGCGGAGATCGGCGTGGTGATGCTGATCATCCTGTCGCTGGCCAAGCTGTTTGCCACCTCCCTGCTGCTGGCTACCGGCTGGAAAGGCGGCTATATCTTTCCCTCTGATGTTTGCCAGCGTTGCGATGGGCCTGGCGGTGGATCTGTTGTTCCCCCATATTCCAGTTGCGGTGACTGTTGCGGCAACGATGGCAGGCGCGCTGGTCGCCGCCCTGCGAGCGCCCTTGTTTGCGGCACTCTTCACCATCACCTTGGTGCAAAAAGAGACGGCGGCCGTCGTCGCCGTTGCAGTAGTAGCCAGTGCGCTGCTCACTGCCCTGCTGGCGCTGGTCCTGGCCCGGCGATCGAACAGTCCCGAACAGAAGCTGACCTGGAAGCCACTTCAAGCGCGGAGGTGCAGGATGAGATCACGCACGATGAGAAGAGTTGCGGCACGCTATCTCTGGGACCGCATCAAGGTAAGCCTGTGGTTTATACCGTTGGTCATGGCCCTGGCTGCACTCCTCCTCGCCCGGCTGATGGGCTGGCTGGATGCCCAAATCCCCGATGAAGTACTACAAAATTCCAGATTTATTCTTACCGGCACCGCCATCGAAATGCGGACCGCCATGATCGGCCTGGCCGGTACGATCCTGGCAACCGCCGGGGTGGTATTCTCCCTGCTCACAATTCCGTTGAGTACTGTGGCAGCCCAGTTTGGATCGCGCCTGCTGCGTGTCTTTCTGCGTGACCGCACCACCCAGTTGGTGCTGGGTACCTTTGTGGGAACATTTACGTATTGCATCCTCACTGCCCTGGCCATGCCGCCGTCGGATATCCCCAGGGCCGAACTGCCCCAGGTCTCTGTCACCGTTGGATTGATCCTTTCCGTGGCAACCTTTGCCTCGCTGATCATGCTCATCCAGCATATCAGCGTGATGCTCCAGGCGCCCAATATTGTCGCTGCGGCCGGGGCGGAATTAATGGAAGCCATTGGAACGGAAACGCCGGGGGAATATACCGAGACACGCGAGGAGTACCAGGACTATTTGACCAAGGCCCTGGTGGACCAGGAGGCCTATCCACTCAAGGTGACGGTTCCGGGCTATGTCCAGTTCGTCGATCCGGAGACCATTGTGAATCTGGCAAAAGAAAAGGATCTGACCCTTCGCCTTTTATGCCAGCCGGGTCAATTCGTCGGACGAGGCGAGACCGTCGCCCTGGTATGGCCCGCTGCCGAGGTCGACGAGCGGTTGGGAAAACAGCTGGGCCGCGCCATCCAGACCGGAAACCAGCGCACGCCCACCCAGGATATTGAATATGCCATCAACCAGCTGGTGGAGGTCGCCGTGCGCGCCATGTCCCCGGCCATCAATGATCCGTTCACTGCCATGACCTGCCTGGATTACCTGGCCGACGGCCTGGCGATGTATGTCCGCTATGATGATATCAGTCCGAACTTTTTTGACAGCGATGGCAAGCTGCGCCTGATCTTTGAGCCGCCTACGATTACCACCCTTTTGGGAGCTGCTTTCGATATGCTGCGGCATGCCAGCTGTGACAATGCCACAGTGCTGCTCTACATGCTCGATGCGATTGGTACCATCGGCCAGGCGGCGAAATCACCTGAGGTGCGGCAGGAGCTCCTTCGCCACGTTCAGCTCGTGCAGAATGAAAGCTGTACCGGGCACCTGATCGAACCGGATCAGGAACGCATCCGCTCCTGCTGCGAAACCGTGGAAATGAAACTACATCGTGCCGCATGATTTACACATGCCTGACCGGTCTAAAATTGCTTTACTGCCAGTGACCGGGCTCGTAGCAGATTGTCAGCCTGCATTCCTGATCAACTTAGAACTGAATATAACAAACCGCCCGTCTCAGTGACGGGCGGTTTGTTTCTGATATCTGCATGTTCCAGTGCCAGGCGATCGGCCCTGGCGAGTATTGCACTGTTACGGGCCGGTGTAGCCGGGGACCTGCTGGCGGTTGTGGTAGCCGCCGAGTGTAGCTGACGACATCTGCCATGATGGCCAGGCCGATCCAGACCCAGTCAAAGCCGTTCAATGGGAAGACGATCGTGTACATCAGGATGGTCCAGGGGGCGAAGATCAGGCCCAGGATGCCCACCAGCCAGGGCAGGTTGAAGTTCTGGAGGGCGGTGGACACCCGGACGGGGGCAATGAGCCACCAGACCAGGAAACCCAGCCTGGGACCGAAGAACAGTAGAGCAGCAAAAAAACAACACATGGTTCATTTCTCCTTTATAGGTTTGTTTGAAATGGGCGGCTTCAGTGAAGCCGCCCTCGAATTTCACATGTTTCAGTCTATGGCACGTTGATGTAGACGTAGAACTGGCAGATCGTCTTGCTGCCCGACCCAACCTCCCACACCTCGCCATACGATCCCTTGTTGAAGGGAGCGATCATCGCGACGCTGAAGTTGTAGGTTTCGCCGGGCTTTACATTCGTGGACAGATCATAGATATCCTGACCTGTGTGCATTTGAACATTATCCACGGCGCCGACGTAGCGGATGTCGACCTCGGCATCCGGCCATTTCCCGGAGGTGGTGTTCTTGATCACCCAGGTCGCGGTGAACGGCGTATCGATCGTAAAGGTTGTGCCATCGGCCGGTGTCTGCGAGACGATCGTACAACCTGGTCCGGTAGCGCCTGGAGGAGCCGTCGGTACCGGGGGAGGAGCAGGAGGGGCCTGCGACGACAGGCACGCCGCTCGTATTTTGCACGGTCACATAGCTGGCAGATACCCAACCGAGACCGGTGGAGGAATACTGCGGTGGGACTTTTACCTGGTACCAGGCGCCATCCGCCGCTCTTGCCGGTGACTTCACCGGTCGTTGCGGGCGGAGCCACGACAAGAACCGGGTAATTTGTGCCCGGACCGCTGCGGACATTCACATAATCCGTGGTCGTCGCGGAAGGAGCGCTGGACAGAGTTGGCAGGTACCGGAGCTGCTACACTGACGACGTCTCCGGGTTTTGGATGGTCTGGACATTGGCCGTATTGCTGGCCTGCACATACTGGCCACTCACCCAGCCATATCCTACACTGACATTCTTCGGGATTCAGCCGAACGACCCACCATTGCCCATCTTCGCTCTTACCGATGATCCGTCCGGTGGCGCCAGCCTGGGCGATGCCATAGGCCGGATAGTTCACCGCCGGACCGCTGCGGATATCGGTATTTGCAATGGCAATCCCCTGGGGATCCGTTGGACCGGGTGGGACCATATCCGTTGTTGGCGGGAACTGGCGGGGTGGGCAGCACGGGTACGTTATCCGCGTTCTGGACCTTTACCCAGCCGGCACTTACCCAGCCCGCGCCGGTGGGTGCGACCGGCACGCTGATCGCCCACCACTGGTCCGTCTTCGCTCTTGCCGACGACAATCGCGTCTGGCCGCCCACGAAGGCGCCATAGAGTATGTAATCGGTTCCCGGTCCACTGTAGATGGAGGTATTCGCCTTGGCCACGGCCGAGGGTCCACTGGGATCGGCAGTGGGCACGACCGGCACCGGAACGCTCGGATTGGGGGTCGGACCGATGAACGCTTCCGTTGCTGTTGCGTTGCTGTGGGAGGAGCGTTTTTGGTCAAATCCGCTACTACGGTCTGAGCGGACTGGGTCTTCGACCATGCTCACATCCTGTGTGGGAGCAGAAGTCGGCCGGTGGTGTGCTGCAGGCGCTCAAGACCAGACTCAGGGCAACCAGGAGCACGAACACAGCGAGAGATCCGATTGTTGGTGCTTTCTCTTCATGATTTCCCTTTCGTTGATTCCGGTTTGAACAAGGCTGTTCAATCATGCAGAAGCACTTTTATGGGCCGGTGTAGCCGGGGACCTGCTGGCGGTTGTGATAGCCGCCCAGATAGCTGACGATATCCGCACCGATGGCCAGGCCGATCCAGACCCAGTCAAAGCCGTTGAGCGGGAAGACGATTGTGTACATCAGGATGGTCCACGGGGCGAAGATCAGGCCCGCGATGCTCACCAGCCAGGGCAGGTTGAAGTTCTGGAGTGCGGCGTTGACCCGGACAGGTGCGAGGAGCCACCAGACCAGGAAACCCAGTCTGGGCCCGAAGAACAGTAGAGCAGCAAAAAAACAACACATGGTTCATTTCTCCTTTCGTGTAGGTTTGATGGATGGGCAACTTCGTGGTGTTGCCCTGGTTACCGATTGATAGACCCGCAGCGGGCCGTGGTGCAAACGTGAATACGTCTGGTTTCTTTTCCATCTGATCAAGGCTGGTTGTAGGTCAGCTCGCCCTGCGGAGAGTTCAGGTTGAGGGTGCTTCCCTGGATCTGGCCGGCCATGACAGCACCCAGCATCGACAGGTAGGTCTGCTCCTGCTGCATGATGTCAGCAGGGCAGGCCATGCCGGTGCCGGTCACCCCGCTGACGGTCACAGCATAGGAGCCGTCCTCATTCTGTGTGGCGGTGTAGCTGCCCTGGTAGGAATTGCATCCGGCAAAACCGGCGATCTGCCCGCCCTGGAACTGCAGGGTGATCGCCGTGCCGGGCAGGACCTGTTGGCTGCCCATCTGTCTCAGCATCCAGACCACCGGCGTGTCCAGGCGTGTCCCGATGCTGACGGCTCATGTCGCGCTGCTGCTCTGGCCGTTCTGGTCGGTTACGATGACCGTGACCTGGTAATTTCCCGTTTTGTTGTAGAGGGTGGTTGCCTGCGGCGAGGAGGATGGACCGGAGGTGGTGCCATCGCCAAAGTTCCAGGAGTAGCTGGCGATCGAGCTGTCCGTGCTGGTGGAGGAAGAGGCGTCAAAGGTGACAGGCTCACCAACGTATCCGGAGCTGGGCCCCTGAATATTTGCCTGCAGGGGGAGTGGCTACAGGTGGTTCGGTTGGCAGCGGCTGAATGGCCTCTGGGGTTTCCGTGGGCACTACCACTGTTGGCGGCACCTGGGTAGGCTCCGGAGTTCTGGGTGGGCGCCGCCTCGGTTGGCTGCGGGGGCAGGCTAGCTGTAGGCGTCACTTCAATGGGCGCCGGTGGCGTTACTGCTGGCGTATCAGTGGGACTCGGGGTTGGCAGAGGCTGGCAACTCGGAGTATTCGTGGGCGGTACCTGGGTGGGGCCTGGTGTTGGCTGGACGGGAGTCAGACTGTTGAAGGTCTTCTCTTCACTGTCCTGGTTGCTGCGCTGGTCGGTCACCGTCAGCTTCACCCGGTAGGAACCCGGGTTGGCATAGACATGGCTGACAATGGGCCCGGTCGCAGTCGTTCCATCCCCGAAGCTCCACTCCCAGTAGACGATCGGCACCTGCCCGCTGGAGCTGTTGCCGTCGAAAGTGACAATCTGGCCGGTCGGCGCCTCGCTGGGCCCGGTAAAGGCGGCCACCGGCGGCTGGATTCCTCGCTCGATGCAGAGGCGTCAGCGAATAGTTCAGCGCACCCTGGTTGCCCACGATCTGCATGACGGTATTGTTGACCTGGTAGTCTCTTGCCGTGCCAAGGATCCCCAGCATGGCCTGTTCCTGGGCCTGCAGGCTTGAATTCGGGCAGGCCGCCTTCGTCGAGCTCAAATTGGAGATCGTGATGTGCTGCACGTTCGTGGTGTAGGTACCCTGGAAGGAATTACAGCCGGTGTAGCCGTTCAGCGTGCCGTTGGTATTGAAAAGGGTAAAGGGTTCCTGGTTTCCCGCTTCACTGTAGCTGGATTGGTAGGAGACCAGATACCAGGTTGGGCCGGCCAGCAGGTGGGTCTGGTCAGAGCTTTGCGGCGGCAGCGTATTCTGATAGGTCAGCACGCCCAGGCCGCTGTTGATGATCAGCTGGCTGCCGGTCTGCCAGTACCCAAAGGCGCGCGACAGGATGTTGATATAGTTGCCCTCCTGGTTCATGATCCCGGCCGGCTTGGTGCAGACCTGTCTTGGCGCTCAGGGAGGTCTGTACGCCCATGTTCTGGCCGAAGGAAGCGATGTAATTATTACAGCCTGCCGAGCCGCTCAGTGTTCCCGAGGTCCCATCGGCATTGATCACGAACTGGCCGTAGACGGTGGTGCCGTTGACGATGGGCGTATCGTTGATGTACCACAGATACCAGGTGCTGCCGTTCAGATCCTTAAGCGGCGGCCGGGTTGCCGATTCCAACTGGGTGCCTTCAAAGATGAGCGACTGCTTGCCGTCATCATAAGGCAGGGTCAGTTTATCCCCCGATATGCTGTAGGTAGTGGCATCGTTCAATGCCAGGAAGTAGTTCTGTTCCTGATCGGATAACCCGGGAGCACAGCTCCTGTTCTGCGAGCTGACCGGCGGGTTGATCTTGATCTCGTCGACGGAAGCTGTAAAGGCGGATGAGTATTCATTACAGCCGGTGGTCCCGGTGAGAATGCCCGAAAGCGAGCCCGTGATGGCGCTGAATTGTGCTGCGAAATTGCTGCCTTCAACCGGCGGCTGCGGATTATTCACATCTCCCATGGAGACCAGTTTCCACAGAGCTTCTGTCAGAGGTGTGCGGCTTGCACCATAGGTGAGGGTACCTGAAGGACCGGTCAGAGTCAGGATGTTCGCAGAGATCTGATAGGTGGTGGAGGCCTGCAGCATCTCCAGATAGGCTTGCTCGGTATCCATGTCAGTTGCACATGCCATCATCGTGCTAACCGCAGGCTGTATAGTGATGTTGTTTCCGTCAAGGGTATAGCCGGCATTGTACTGGTTGCAGCCTGAACCCCCGCTGACGTTGCCGGTGTCCGGTGTATCTCCAGGTGTGAATACGGCGGTTATGTCGACCACCGCTGTGACAGGTTGGTCGTTCATCAGCGAAAGGGTCCACAGGGTGTGTTCCAATGACAGGTTGGCGGAAGTATAAATCAGTACCCCTGCTGCCCTGGTTGTAGGTCAGGGTCAGCTTCTGGTTCAGGATGCTGTACTGCTGGGCGGTTTGCGAGCGCCTGGAAGTACGCCTGTTCAGTCTCCATGCCGGTTGCGCAGGCCATCTGTGTGGAGGCGATTGGACCGAGGGTGATCTGATCATCCTGCAGGGTATACGTGGTGTTGTATTGGTTGCAGCCGCCCGAGCCGCTGAGGTTTCCATCGCTGGCGAAGACCGCTGTGATCATGCTTCCAGCCGGAACCGGTTGTGGGCTCTTGGGATCACCCATGGAGACCAGGACCCAATTGGTGCTGTTCAGCGGTTTCTGACCGATGGCGAAGACCAGGACCTGTTTTATTTCGGTTCCATAATTGATGACCAACTGTCCCGGGCTTCTGAAGCTGAAGCTGGTGGCAGCCTGCAGAGCCGTCAAATAGGCGGTTTCCTGGTCCATCGTGTCTGCGCAGGCCATGGCGGTGCTTGCCAGAGGACCGATGGTCATGGTCCCATCCGTCCCGGCCTGGTAGGTGCCGGAGTAGTTGTTGCAGCCTCCAAATCCGCTCAACGTTCCATCGGCGGCGAACGCGGCGGTCAGGTTCGTGCCTGCCTGGACCACGGTTGGGTTGGCCGGATCACCGAACGCAACCAGGGTCCACGGATTTGCGTACAGCTGGTTGAGATCGATCACGACCTGGGTGGGAGTGACGATGGGAGTAGGTGTTGCCGTTGGTACTGCGGGCGCACATGCAGAGAGCAGGACCGCTACGCAGAGTAGAAATCCCAGTGATTGAAGTAAGGCAGATCCTTTAACGCTGTAGGGAAGCAGTTTTGTTGACATCTCCATCTCCTTAAGTCCATTCTCCTGATAACAGCCGGGCCTGCAAACGTCCTTCGTGTAGCAATTAGCCAAACGGTTTTACCTGGAGAAAATTAGTAGCGTGCTTTGATCTCTAACAGCTTTATACCAATTATAATTTACAGGAAAACCAATCAGGTGTCATCGTAATCGTGTTGCTTTTGGAACGAACAGAAAAACAATACAATCAATAAAATTCAACGGACCAGGGGAGAAGAGGTCAACACCTGTTGAAAGGGTCGATAAAACCTGACCTCTAAAAAGAAACCAGGGCACCATATATGGTGCCCTGGTAATGTGTTCCCAGCGCTTTAGCAAGCTGTTACCGGCTTGTGTACCAGGGACTTGCTGGCGGTTGTGAATGCCGCCAACGTCCACGCCGGTCTGCGAGCCAGTTGAACTACTATTACCGCAACCTTATTAGGTTGTAGTGTATTTCGTTCCCAGGCAGGGGACCAAAATGACCAGCAAGCTTACAATCTTATGCTGTTGCCCCGGCGAAGCTCCCGCAGAGCGGGATGGAGTTTAAGGCGCTCACAGCGGGGGTTGCGGCACTAGACAGTCTGGCTAGGGGGCAGGAGTTGCAGGAGGCGGGGGATCAATCGTGCCCATGGTGCTCGAATAGCCGGGCGCCTTGTGGCGGTTTTGGTATTGAGTGGTATAGCTGACGACGTCTGCACCGATGGCCAGGCCGATCCATAACCAGTCCCAGCCATTCAATGGAAAGACGATGGTGTACATCAGGATGGTCCAGGGGGCGAAGATCAAGCCCAGGATACCTATCAGCCAGGGCAGGTTGAAGGCCTGGAACGAGAGGTTAACCCGGAGGGGGGCAATGAGCCACCAGACCAGGAAACCCAGCCTGGGACCGGCGAACAACAGAACTGCGAAAAAACAACACATGATTTTCTTCTCCTTGTAGGTTGGTTGATGGGCGACATCATGGTGCTGCCCAATTTACGATTTTCTGGAAGATACCAATCCTCCGTCAAAGTGTATAAACACCGATCGGCTTTCAACGTTTCGAAATCAGAACCTTTCTGGAACGTGTTTCTGAAGCGATTTATTACGATGGACTTCGATCCTCCCAATCCTCCCAGTGGACGCCGCTCGACTCCAGATAGGCATCCACGGCCGCTCCGATTGTGGGAAAGAAATGCTCGTCGTTAAAGCGGTCTCTTAATTTGAAACGTTTGAGCTTGTCCTTGACGGGATCTTTCATCTCGGCAAACATCAATTGGATGCCGGCCTGCTGCAGCTCATCGTCCAGCTCGACCAGCATATCCGCGGCAGAGACATCCACGCCTGTGAGGGGTTCGGCTGCCACCACGAACCATTTCACCGGGGTGGGGGATTGATTGATCTCGGTTAGCACCTGCTCCTTGAACTGTTCGGCATTGGCGAAGAACAGGGGCGCATCCCAGCGGAAGAGCACCAGGCCCGGGATCAGGCGGGCATCCGGATGCCACTCGATATCGTGGTAGCCTTTCAGCCCTTCTGACCGTCCCAGCACGGCATAATGCGGGCGCCAGGCATCGCCGACAAACTCGCCAAGGGCGATGAGGATGGCGATCAAAATCCCCGGAATGGGACCGAAAACCACGACCCCCAGGAAGCAGGCGATGGACAGCCAGAACTCCCAGCGCTGGATGCGATATAACCTGCGCAGGTCGGCGATCTCGAACAGGCCGATCGCCGAGGCGATCACGACGGCAGCCAGGGCCGTATTGGGCAGGTTTTGCAATAAGGTGGGCGCAAAAATCAGCAAGCAATGGCGATGGCGATTGCCCCGGTCACCCCGGTAAGCTGCGTTTTGGAACCGGCCGATTCGGCGACAGGTGTTCGGGAGGCGCTGCTGCTGATCGAAAAGCCCTGAAAAATCCGGCTGCAATGTTGGCCGCGCCCAGGCCGATCATTTCCTGGTTGGCATCCACAGACACGCCGGTCCTGGCAGCCAGGCTTCGCGAAAGAACACTGGTATCGGCAAAGGAGACAACGGCGATGGCGATGGCTCCGGCCAGCAGAGGACCGACATCCTGCCAGCATGATCCGCGGCACGGCGAAGGAAGGGAAGTCCCTGTGGAAGCGGGCCCAGGACCGATACGCCCGCCACTGTATTGAGTGCAAAGAACCCTGTTACAAAAGTTGCTCCAACCACGGCCACCAGCACACCTGGAAAACGCCTGTAGCGTTTTGTAGCCAGGATGAATAGCAGCGTGGATGCCCCGATTGCCAGGGTCACCGGATTGGTCAGCCCGGCTTTCAGCCCCTGGAAGAATGCCGCCGTTTCTGCCAGTGCCCCCTCTGCATCGACCGAGAAGCCGAACAGCTTGGGAAGCTGCCCGATCAGCACAATCAGCGCAATCCCATTCATATACCCGTAACGGATCGGCTTCGAGAGCAGCTCGGTGATGATCCCCAGGTGGGCAAGACCGGCCAGGATGCACAACACGCCGGTGAAGATCGCCAGCATCCCCGCCAGGGCGATGGTACGGGCAGGATCTCCGGCAGCCAGAGGAATGATCACTGCGGCGATGATCGCTGCCAGGGAAGAATCCGGACCCAGGACCAGGATACGGCTGGGGCCGAAGATGGCATAGATGATCAGCGGCACGATGGTCGCATACAAGCCGTTAATCGCCGGAAGTCCGGCTGCCTCTGCATAGCCCATGCCTACCGGCACAAGGACGGCAGTCAGCACCAGCCCGGCCACCAGGTCATCACGCAGCCAGCTCCTGCGATAATGTCGCAGGGTATTTAGACCAGGCAGCCATTTCCAGATGCCTTGTTGGTCTGCTGCCGCTGGTCGAGTGAATTCGACCCATTGTGTTGCCAGTTTCAGATTTCATTGAATTATCCTTTATGCATCTTATTTTATCTGGCGTTTCTTATTATTAAACGGCGAACAGTTGTTTCATGCAGCTTTGACCGGCCATGTAAATTGTTCCATAAGATTGCAACAATTTATGGATGCCGGAGAGCGGGAGAAAAGTTATGCTAGAAAAGAAAAAGGAGCCTACCATGTTTCGTAAACTATTTTTGTCGCTGTCACTCCTGGTATTAGTGGCAGCCACTGCATGCAATACGCCGCCTGTCTCCAAAAAGGATGTCGCCTCCGAGGCCGTCTGCCAGGATATCGTCCTGTTCCTCACCTCGGTTAAACAGCTTCAGGACCAAAGCCAGTTCGCTGACAAGACTGCTCTGCAAGCCCAGTTTGACGTGGTGCGGAGGAACTTCATGAATTTGCGTGGAGCAGTCTCGGACCTGGATGTGGCGGAGAAGGACGATTTCCAAAAGGCAGTCCAAAACTTAATGGACACAGCCGATTCGCTGCCAGATGATGTTTCCGTTTCCGATGCACTTACGCAGCTCAAGGATCCCATTAAACAGGTGGTTGTGGCAACCGAAAATTTGCAGACTGGCCTGAAATGCATCGTGCAGCCGCAGGGACAGGATACCTAAAAGAAAGTTGAATTATCAACCCGGCGGAAGATACAATGAGCGCTTTTCTAAAAAGAGGCGCTCTATTTTTCCCTGGTCTCTTCCAGCAATTTCTTCTCAGTCTCTTCGACTGTATCCTTTTCCATTAACTGGCGAAGTGCCGCCAACTCCTCCCGGATGGCTGCAAGCTCTCTCTCCACCTTGGTTTGCTGTCCCTGGTCGACGGTTTCATCCTCAGATGTGGCGTGTGATTCGCCGATCAGCAGGCTGGCCATCAAACTGGCCAGCGCACCGATGATGCCCACCCCGGCTACCATGATAAATATGGCTGTGACCCGGCCCCAAAATGTGACCGGGTAATAATCCCCATATCCAACCGTGGTGATGGTCACGATGGAGTACCAGAATGCATCCCATCCGGTTGTAATATTCGCATCCGGAGATGCACTTTCGAACTGAAGAACAAGAATACTGGCAAACGCCAGAATAATGATTGCCAACAGGATGATGATAAATCCGGCATACTGGCTACGGTTCTGGAGTACATCCCGCATCAGATCCCCTCTGCTTTTCTGCCCAGGTTTTTGGCGATCCGAAAAGCCCGGCTTAAGCGGGCGAGTCGGAGCAGGCTGCCGTACTTAAAGTATATACCAACGGTTGGGATGGAGCCAATCAGATCGAGCCAGCCACGCTCCTGGATAAAGTAGGTTGTTTTACTGGACGCCGCCCTGAACGTGACAATAAAGTCGATCAAAAAAAAGACACAGATCAGGACATCATAGGATTGGAGCAGACCGATGGTCGCATCGTTTAATGGCAGGAACAACGCCACCATGATGACCAGGGAAACAATGGTCAGGAACAGGATGAATATGTTGTATGCATTGCTGCGGCGGGGAGCGGATGTAAATCCCTGTGCCATTGTGTGTTGACTCCTTAAATTCACCCTTCTGCCTCCACATGTGGGAGGCAGAAGGGTGTTGTTTTATTGGCCTCAAGATCCAATTGTGCGATCTATGCAGAGCGCTGCTGGAAGGCCCGGAAGATCATGAAGATACCGCCGACGAAGGCGAACACTGCTGCGGTCCAGAGCATGGACAGTCCCATCCCGGGGGCGGTGTAGTTGGCCATCAGAGCGATACCAAAGATGATCCCCAGCACACCCAGGATCCCGGCTCCCCAGCCGCCGCCCTGGAAGGCCATGATCAGCAGGATGATGCCGTACATCAAGCCCCAGATGCCCAGCACCAGGACGAAGATCTTCGGCAGGGCAATGGCCGAGATAATCGGGTAGGACAGGATGTAGAAGCCGGCGGCGATGCTGACGATGCCGATGAAGAGCTTCCAGCCCCACATCGCATGGTCGATGAAGATGCCGATGATGTCGAAGATGCCCTGGACCATCCACCAGATGCCGAGGAAGGTGACCAGGAGCATGTAGGTGTCGATCTTGTTGAGCAGTCCGCCCCAGAGCAGGACGGCGCCGATGATCGTGGCCAGGACGCCGCTGATCAGGGTCAGCCACCAGGGGCGGCCAGGTTTTGCTTGTACTGCTGTTGCTGTTGTCATTTCTATTCTCCTTGATATTGTTTTTTTTCTTACTTTACAAGAATGGGTTGAGCTATTCCCTACTTATTACATATCGATTATGCCATACTCTACTCTCCATACAAGGTTTTGGCAGACCATTTTTGGATGAATTTCATTGTCCTGACTGCCAAGCTGACTAGTAACTTATTTCACTTACAAAAACCCGGAAAGAGGAGAACAGATGCGATTTTTTGTCATTTCTTAATATTTGTTTGTATGACAAAGGCTTGCTGCCGTCCTCTGCCATTATTCCAGCTTTGGTCGTTCCAATCTAGCTTGCTGCCTCAGGCTCAAAAGCGCGCCGGACACCAGGCAGCATGACGTAGATCAGGATAATTGCATTGAGCAGGAAGTGCACGCTGACATCCGACCAGGCGCCCTGCTGGCTGAGCATAACGGTGAAATCCAGAATCAGGTTGAATGCCGAGATAACTGCGCAAAACAGCCAGCCGCTCTTATCCATATTCCAGAGCATTTGGACCACCCAGACATAGATCCAGGCCATCAAGGCCCACATCAGGAAGGACCAGAAGCTAAAGGCATGGATGGAGAACGGCCCGATCATGAACGGCAGGATCCCCAGCGACTGCAGGGCATAGATCCCTGACAGTGCAGCCAATATTCCGGCCAAAATAGCCAGAACAGTTACACCAAATGGACGTTTTTTCATTTCTATTCTCCTTGTTTTTTATTTCCTCTACGTTACAGAGAGAAATTATTTGAAGCATTGATCTTGGGCAATCAACTCGACCTCTGGCATTGGCAGGCAATCTCGCCAATGCCAGAGGAGGAAGTGACCATTATACTAGGCCGCCTGCGAAACAGCCTTTGTTACATCCGACTTTTCCCTGCTGCTGCGAGCTCTGCGCATGAAGAATTTGACCACTTCATCGATCAGGATCAAGGCAAAAGCTAACGCCAGGCAGACCAGCCATTGTTGGCCGCTCAGCCGTACTGTTTGCAGGATTTGATCGCCGATCCCAAACGCTACCGGAAGCACGACAAACAACAGTGCCAGCCCGTACAGTTTTAACTGTTGCTGATCTGCCACAGTATCCATGGTGAATACGGTGCCGGTTTCCGAACGAGCGCTGAGGCCTACGGCGATGTTGAAAAACGAAAAGACGACGAAGCCCATGGTCGCTGCAACAGCCGGGCTGACCGCCGTGGAGTAATATGTCTCCACGAACAGCGTGCCGATCGCGACCAGGAATCCGGTAAAGATCAGGCGGACCCACTGCGGACCAGAGAGCACGGGCTGGGTCAATGGACGAGGTTTGCGCTCCATCAAACCCGGTGAAGCCTTGTCGAAGCCCAAAGCAATGGCAATCGGCACCTGGACCAGGAAGTTGATCCACAGGACAACCAGCGGCGTAAAGGGCACACCGCCCAGGATACCGAATAGAACTGCTCCCAGGTAGCTGAAGATAAACGCAGTCAGCATGCCCATCTGGAAGCGGATGTACTTGGCCAGGTTGTCGTAGATCGACCGGCCGTACTCCACCGCCTTGACGATGGTGGCGAAGTTGTCGTCGGTCAGGATCATCACGGCGGCACCCTTCGAGACCTCGGTGCCGGTGATGCCCATGGCAACGCCGATGTCCGCCTTCTTGAGCGCCGGCGCATCGTTGACGCCGTCACCGGTCATGGCAACGATGTTGCCCTTTTTCTGGAGCAGGTCCACCAGGCGGATCTTGTCCTCCGGAGCAACACGGGCTACCACGCCGATGTTATCCAGATCGGCGGTCAGTTTGTCATCGGCCATTGCCGCAAAATCGTGCCCGGTGAGTGCCTTGCCCTCGATGCCCAGCTCGTGGCCGATGGCGGCGGCCGTCACGGCGTGGTCGCCGGTGATCATGCGCACCTGGATGCCGGCGCTGTGGCACTTGGCGATCGCATCCCTGGCCTCATTCCGCGGCGGGTCGACGATGCCGACCATGGCCAGCAGGGTCAGGTCCTGCATCAGGTCGAGCAATTTGGCTTTCGGGTCGAAGGTTGCAGGGTCGAAATCCCGCCGCGCCACCACCATCACACGCTCGCCGCCTGCAGCCATGCGGTCGTTTTCTTTTAGAGCCAGCGACTGGTTACCATCTGTGATAGCCACCACCTCGCCTCCGGGCTTCCAGTACGAGCCACCGCGTGCGATCAGCACATCCGGAGCGCCCTTGACGAAGGCGCGCACCACCGGCTTGCCCTTGTGCATCGGTCATGTTGTGGAATGTAGCCATGAACTTATAATCCGAGTCGAACGGCACTTCGGCGACGCGCGGATACTGCTCACGCGCCCCTTCCACGCTGATGCCACCCTTCTCGGCCAGGACGATCAGCGCGCCTTCGGTCGGGTCGCCGATCAAGTTCTCCCCATCCAGCCGCGCATCGGCACATAGCGCCATGGGCAGCATCACTTCGTCGAGGTCGATCTTCGGACCGCCTGCACTGAGTACCTGTCCCTCTGTGGTATATGCCGGTGTGCCTTTTTTCCAGGGCTCTCCGGGTGCGAGTCCCGGTGTCAGTTCCATGGTTCCTTTCGTACCATAACCCTCGCCAGTCACCCTGTAGCGGTTCTGACCCGGGATGGTGAACTCCACGGCGGTCATCTTATTCAAGGTCAATGTGCCGGTCTTGTCGGAACAGATGGCGGAAACGGAGCCCAGTGTCTCGACCGACGGCAGGCGCTTGACGATCGCATTCTGGCCGGCCAGGACGCGGGTGCCCATCGAATACATCGTAGTCACCACGGCCGGCATACCGGTCGGGATGGCCGAGATCGCCAGAGCGATACCGGCTGTGAAAATCATGTCGAACGTCATTCCCTTATTCAAACCGATGAGGACCATCAGGACGAACGTAACACCAGCCACGCCGGCGATAATGATCGTCAGCCGGTCGAGCTGCTTCTGAAGGGGGTCTTGTCCGACTTCAGTCTTATTCAACAGGTCGGCGATCTTGCCCATCTCGGTGCCCATGCCTGTCGTGGTCACGATCATTTCACCGCGGCCGCGGGTGACAGCGGTGTTCATGTAGGCCATGCAATGCCGGTCGCCCAGGGGAGCTTCGGGGTTGCCGATCGTATCGGTGTCCTTGGACGAAGCGACGCTCTCGCCCGTCAGGGCGGCCTCCTCGATTTCCACCGTGGCGGTCACGAACAGGCGGCCATCCGCCGGGACGCGGTTGCCGGCTTCCATCAGCACGATGTCGCCTGGCACCAGATTCTGCGGCATCGATCTCGATCGCCTGCCCATCCCGGCGCACCCGGGCGATGCTCTTCATCATCTTTTCCAGCGCCGCCAGGCTGGCCTCCGCCTTGGATTCCTGGTTCATTCCCAGGATGGCGTTGAAGATTGTCAGTACGACCAGGACCAGTGTAGTACCCCACTCACCGACGGCGACCTGGTTGACGATCGCCGCGCCCAGCAGCAGGATCTGCATGAAATCCTTGTACTGGCGCAGGAACTTCTGCCAGCCCGGTTCCGCCTTCTTGCCCGCCAGCTCGTTCCTGCCATACTTCTGCAGGCGTGAGGCGGCTTCGGCCTTGCTGAGCCCCTTGGCCGGGTCGACACCCAGCTCCTTGGCAACCGCCTCGGCGGGCATGGTGAACCACTTTTTTTGATTATTGGTTGTGTCTGCCATGATTTACATCCTTCCGTTAAAATTTCTGGGGTACAACCTTGTAGGGATAGTTTGGTTCTTCATAATCTCCCTTGGACTGGCGCTTGGGGAATTTGATCGGCTCCCGCGGCACTTCTTCATAGGGGATCAGGCTCAGGAAGTGCGTGATGCAGTTCAGCCGCGCCTTGCGCTGATCGTTGGAAGGCACCACATACCATGGGCAATCCAGGGTATCCGTCGCCTCGAACATGGCATCACGAGCCCGGGAATAGTCGTACCAGCGCGCCTGGGCCTCCACGTCCATCGGGCTGAGCTTCCAGATCTTGCGGTAATCCTCATCGCGCTCCTTGAAACGTTTGGCCTGCTCTTCCATGTCCACTTCCAGCCAGTACTTGATCAGGATGACCCCGGAATTGATGATCAGCCGCTCTGCTGCCGGCGTATATTTCAGGAAGTGATCCACCTGTTCCTGAGTTGCAAAACCCATCACCCGCTCGACGCCTGCCCGGTTGTACCAGCTGCGGTCGAAGAGCACCACTTCTCCGGCGGCAGGCAGATACGGCATATAGCGCTGGAAGTACATCTGGGATTTCTCCCGGTCGGTAGGAGTTCCAAGCGCCACCACACGGAAGATGCGTGGGCTGACCCGCTCGATAATGCGCTTGATCACGCCTCCCTTGCCGGCGGTATCGCGTCCTTCGAACAACACGCACACCTTGGCCCCTGTGGCCTTGACCCATTCCTGCAGCTTGACCAGCTCGACCTGCAGCTTTTCCATCTCCTTCTCGAACTCTTTCTTGCTGATCTTGTGCGGGCCTTCCTCCACAGGCGTGGACCCATCTCCGGAAGGAGTGCCAGTTGCGACCGCCGCGGCTGCGAGGAGTTTCTGCTCCTTCTTCAGCTTCTTTTCCTTCTTCTTTCTTCTTATCTTTTCCCATGTTCGTCTCCTTATCTGTCACAAATAGTACTTTATCCATGGTTTTTGAAAAACATTATAACGTTGATTATACATTCATCGTTTGTTGTATGAATTCTTAGCCCTCCAGCGCCGACAGGATTGCGGCCGCCAGGAAACCCATGACAGTGATGATGCCGACCAGCTTGCCACCGTGCTGGAAGGCTTCCGGCATCATCGCGTCCGCCAGCATGGTCAGCATCGCTCCGGCAGCAAATGCCTGGGCGATATGACCATCTGCGCCGGGCAGCCAGCGAATGATCAAATAACCCAACCCTGCACACAGCGGCGGAGATGATCACCAGCCAGGTCCACATCCAGAAGATACTTCGCCGCGAGCGCCCTGCAGCTTCAAGGTTGAGCGAGCCTGCCACGCCTTCCGGCAGGTTCGAGACGAACACAGCCGCCAGGAAGGCGGTGTTGATCGCGCCGCCCAAGGCCAGGCTCATCCCCAGGATGATCGACTCGGGAATATTGTCGAGCAGGGTGCCGATGAAAATGGCAGAGCCCGAGCCGACCTGGTTGCCTTCGATGTCCTTGCGGTCTGCACCGCCCTGGTGGTCGACCATCCAGTCTGCTCCAAAGAAGGTGAATGCTCCAATCAGGAAAGCCACTCCCGTAGTGACGTCAGCCGGACGCTGAGTCTGGGTACCAGTTCATAGGCGATGGCGCTGAGGAGCGCCCCGGCGCCAAAGCCCATGACCAGGCCGACCGTTCGGTTGGAAAGCCCACGGGAGGAAAGATAGAACCCGACCAGTAATGAAGCGGCAGCAAGCCCGCCCCAAAAGATGGCTGTCAACATGGTATTAAGCCTACTCAGTCGCATTGTCCGATTCCTGTCTCATTCATTTACCTCTTCCAGACATAAAAACCACATGTCTTCGCTTGCGCCAGGGTACTAAATTCCGTCGCGCACGAACGGGCAGGTCATGCAGTGACCGCCGCCGCGTCCCTTGCCCAGCTCGAAGCCGGCAATGGCGATGACTTCCACACCCGCCTGGCGCATCTTGGCAATGGTGTAGGTATTGCGCTCGTAGGACACGACAACGCCCGGCTCCAGTGCCACGGTATTGTTGGCATCATCCCACTGCTCGCGCTGGGCCTGATATTCATCGCCGCCGGTCTCGACGATGTTGAGTTTCGTGATCTTGAGCGCATCCGCGACTGCGTCGATAAAGCTCTTTTCCTCGGTGACATGGAAGTCACCCGGCTTCTTGCCCGGCCGCAGGCTGATCGCGCGGATGTTATTGACCACCTTGGGGAAGGCAGTGGCAATATCACGGTCCAGAAGGGTAAAGACGGTATCCAGGTGCATGTGGGCGCGGTCCTTGGTCATGACGGCCACAATCACCCGTTCGGCGCCGCCCTTCTCGAAGAGCTCCTTGGCGACCATTTCGATCATCCGGGCCTGGGTGCGCTCGCTCATGCCGATCGCCACCGTGCCATTGCCAATGCGGCTGGACATCTCCGCCTTCCATGGATGCCCGGCCGAAGTCCTGGATGTTGAACCCTCTGTCATCATTCTGGTGCGGGATACCAGAAGTTGAACTTGGCTTCCTGGAACATCGGGTGGTAGCGGTAGATGGTCAGCATATGCAGTGCTTCGCGCCGCCGGGCGGGCCAGAACATCGGGTTGACCGTCACGCCGTTGAAGATCCAGGCAGGAAGGATCACGCTGGAAGAGCGTGTTCGGAACGGGCGGCAGGACAAAGTAGCCAGGCTCATCTGCAACGGCAGCGGCGCCCAGGGAGATCTGCCTTGAATTTCGCCACGTCAAATCCCACCGGCTTCCATTTCGCCGACGGTCAGGCCGCCGACGAGGTGCTTGGCGAGCACATCCGGCTTTCATCTTCCAGAGGAACTCGCGGACTTCATCCACCAGTGACCAGCCGACGGTGTACTCGGAGGCGACCAGCTAAATGATATTCTTGCGGGCTTCGTCGGAGGCTGCCAGCGCTTCGCCGAGCAGATCCAGGTGATAATACACTTCAACGCCGCGCTCGCGCATCGCCTTGACAAACTGGTCATGTTCCCACTGGGCACGTTCCACCCACAGGACATCATCGAACAGCAGTTCGTCATGGTTGCTGGGGGTCAAGCGCTTGAGGCTGAGATCCGGCCGGTGAACGATCACCTTGCGGAGCTTGCCAACTTCTGAATTGACACCAAATTCGTTGCTCATATCTTTTTCTCCTTTTGGATGATTATCCTTTTGAATTGACTATCTGATTCATTGATTATGGATAGACATTCGTCCCGGCTTCACCGGCCACGATCTTCTCGATATCCTTCAACGAGCCGATGGCGGCGCGCTTGCCGGTCTTCTCAACAAATTGGATGGCGGCATCCACCTTCGGGACCCATCGAGCCGGCCGGGAATGGATGCGCTCTCAGCTCCTGGATGGTCACCTGACCAAGCTTGCGCTGCTCCGGCTTGCCCCAGTCCAGGTAGACTCCGTCCACATCGGTGGCGATGACGAACAGGTCTGCATCGAGCTCACGCGCCAGCAGCTCGCTGGCCAGGTCCTTGTCGATCACCGCTTCGATGCCGGTCAACCAGCGCTCCTTGCTCGGCCTCATACATGGTGGGGATACCGCCGCCGCCGGCGCAGATCACCATCGTGCCCTGCTCGAGCAGCCACTTGATCGGCCGGATCTCAAAGATCCGCTTGGGCAGCGGGGAGGGCACCACCCGGCGCCACTTCGCCCCATCCTGCTTGAAGACCCAACCTTTCTCGGCTTTCAAGCTTGTCGGCTTCCTCCTTGCTCATATACCGGACCGACGAACTTGGTCGGATTTTGGAAGGCAGGGTCGTTCGGATCGACTTCGATCATGGTCAACAGGGTGGCAAAGGGCACCTCGTAGGGAAGCAGGTTGCCCAATTCCTGCTCGATCATATAACCGATCATTCCCTGGGTTTGCGCCCCCAGCACATCCAGCGGATAAGGCTCAACATCCTTGTAGGCCGAAGCCTGAAGCGCCAGCAAGCCTACCTGCGGGCCGTTGCCATGGGCAAGTACGAGCTGGTGCTTTTCGGCAACCGGCGCCAGGGCCTGGGCTGCAACTCTAATATTGGCACGCTGGACCTCGTGGGTCATTGGCTCGCCCCGCTTGAGCAGGGCATTACCACCTAATGCAACAACAATTCTCATGAGATATTGCTCCTTTCCATCTTGATTGACATCTCCTTGGTGCCCCAAACCTGCATCAGCTGGGCATAAAACTTGACCATCTTCCCCATCGCCTCGATCGGGATGCGCTCATCGATGCCATGCTCCAGGCCGCGGAAGCTCTCATCCATGACCAGGGAGGTGAAGCGATAGATATCATCGCAGACCGGCACAAAGTGCATGCAGTCGGTGCCTCCCAGCATCACAAAGGGAGCAACAGGCGGGTTATCGAATACCTGGCGGATCACATCCTTGAGGCCGTTATAAGCCATCGCCTGTTACGGATGAAGTAGGCAGGGCTTCATTGAACTTGCCTTCCACCGGCTTGACTTTCACCCGATCGTCCTTGATCGTTTTCTTGATGTGCCAGAGTACATCCGCGATCGTATCGCCGGGCAGCAGGCGGAAGTTGACGAACGCCTTCGCCTCGGCCGGGATGGTATTGTCCTCCACGCCACCATTGATGATGGTCAGGGCAGTCGTGGTCCGCATGCTGGCGTTCATCTCGGGGTTGGGCACCAGCCAGCGCTTCAACAATGGGCCGAACAGCCAGACATTGGCAAACGCAACCTGAATGTAAAGCGGAGCCGCCTTGCCTATTCCGTGATACAGCGGGCGCAGTCTGCGCAGATGGGTGGGCATGGGATGGGCTTCCAGGCGTGCAAGGCCGCGCGCCAGGATCCCAATGGCAGTTTGATTGGGTGGGGTGGAGGAATGTCCCGGCGCTGCTGTGGACCGTGAACTCCACCGTCAGGTAGCCCTTTTCACTCACCCCGATCAATGCCACCGGACCCCGGACACCGGGCGCAAGACCAGCGCTGATCCCGCCGCCTTCGTCGACGATCCCGGCCAGGTGAACGCCGCGTTCCTTGAGCAGCTGTCCCACGACCTTGCTGCCATTGACGCCACCGGTCTCCTCGTCATGCCCCATGCCAAACAGGATGGTGCGTTCCGGCCGGTAGCCCTGCTGCAGAAGCGCTTCGGCGGCTTCCATGATGCCGATCAGCTGGTTCTTGATGTCCAGCGTGCCGCGGCCCCAGATAAAGCCGTCGGTGATGACTCCTTCAAAGGGAGGGTGAGTCCACTCGGTCGGGTCGGCGGAGACCACATCCTGGTGTGCCATGACCATGACCGGCTCCAGGTCCGCTCGGGTTCCCTGCCAGGTGTACAGCAGGCTGAAGCCATTCACACACTTCACGCTTCAACTTCTGGTGGACCAGCGGATAGGTCTCCTCCAGCATCTGGTGGAGCTGCTGGAAGGCCTGCGGATCCGGAGTCCCTTTCTCATCGAGCGGAACAGTCTTGCAGCGGATCGATGCAGCCAGGTGCTCGGCCACCTTCTGGTCATCCACGGCAACCCCTTCGATCTTTTCCACGGTTCCGGATGGACCTTTGGAAAATGATCGTCCGCACCAGGACGTAGATCGTGGTGAGGATCAAAAGTGCAAGGATGATGTACAGGATTGTGGTTAGCATATTCTTTTACGCTATCTTTTCGAGCCGGGCCGCGGTCGGCAGTCACAGGGACAAACTTTTGAGGCGAGATGAGGAGAGTACCCAGCAGCACTCCCAGCGTAATCGCGACGATCAAAATTGCCATCTGGCCCAAAGCGATCGCTGCGCTCTGGACATCTTCGCTCAGCAGGCTGGTAACACTTAGCAGGCCCCTTGCGCCAGGCACCAGGAACCAGAATGCCAGAACCTGGGAAACCACAGCAGGGGTGCGTCGTGGAGAGCGGGCAATGATCTCTGAGCTAAGCGCCATCAGCGTTGCTGCAAGAAAGGCGCCGACATACGAATTGAAGAACTGCTCTCCAAAGGATTGAGCCAGCATGGCGATATAGAGCACAAGCAGCATCCAAAACAGATCGCGATTGGCTCCGGACAGACGGACAAACGTGCCAAGGCCGAACAACAAAGTTCCCAGGAATGGCGCCCACCAGGGGAAATCAACCCCCCTGTAGGAATACACCTGGTAGCTGGGCAGATTGGATAGGTTCAATCCAATCGCAATGCCAATGAATAACAGCATCAGCATGGCCGCCCCGTAGATCAACCGGGCGGAACCGGAAAGGATGTGCATGGAGGCCAGCTCGATCATGCCGGTGGTCAGGAGGCCGCCTGGTAAAAAGATGACCAGGGGAGCAACCAGCAGGTTGGCCGGGCCGTAGACGAAGCCCTGGCGGGTCAGGTAAAAAATCAATGTCGATACGACCGTCGAAATAATGACCGGGAGCAGCAGGTTGAAGCGCGGCATCTTCCGCGAATCCCCAGAGCATCAGCCCGACCAGGATGCCCATTGCGCCCGCTGATCAGGACAGGGAAAGAGGATCAGGCCGGAAAAGCATGGTGAGTCCGATACAGGAAAGGAAGTAACCCAGCACCCCGATCGCCGGTTTGAAACGCGGCGGTTTGGCAAGGATGCGGTCCAATCTGCTGGCTAGCTTGGGCGAGTGGAATCTTCTTATGCTTGACCTGGTCGATCATTTCGGCAAGCTCGGAAACCTGATCCAGCTGCAGCGTTGTCAGGCGCTGCACGGCGACATCCACCTGCCCGCGTATGGAGTGATTCAACTGGATCAGGACCACGTTTGGCAATGCCACGATCTCGCATTCCGTGCCATAAGCCATGGCAATCTCGGTCAGCGTGTTTTCCACCACGCCAACCGAAACACCGGAAGCGATCATGCCCTTGCCAATTTTCCGCAGGCATTCGAGCAGATCGGCTTCTTCCGTCCGCTGTTTGTTCGATTGCCTGGAGGGATGCTTCAGCGATCATTACTTATCCTGTACCACTAATGGGATGACGGCCAGGGGCTCCGCCGGAGTAGGCTGCGTCAGAAGGCAGGCGCATGATATTGATGCCCACAAACCCGTAGACCATCCCCAGGATGAAATTGAGGAAATTGAAGAAACAATAAGGCAAGTAAACAAACGTGGATACACCCAGCGTCGCCGACATGTAAGCGCCGCACGAGTTCCATGGAATCAACGGGGAGGTGACCGTCCCGGAGTTTTCCACCGCGGTCGCCAGGGTTTCGGGATGAATGCCGCGCCTGCGAAATTCAACCATAAACATGCGGGCCGGCAGCACGATGGCGATGTACTGGTCACCGGCAACGATGTTCAATCCCAAGGCAGGTAAGCATCACGGCGGCAATGGTGCCGCCATCAGACTTGACCCGGTCAATGACTGGCGTGATCAGGCGATTGTTGAAGCCTCCAAAATCCATCATGGCGCCGAACGACATCGCTCCCAGGATCAACCAGACCGTTGTCAGCATGCTGCTCATGCCGCCACCCGTGAACAGGGTATCGATCTGTTCATACCGCTGGTGAGGCAGTGAAACCATTTGCCATGGCCATCCACACACTTTTCAAGGCTGCCAGCCCATAACCCAGACTAGGGATCGTTGGCAAAAGCCATTATGATCTGCGGCTGCAATAACCACCGCAACCAGGGCACCTACCAGCGTTCCGATCAGGATGGATAGGAAAGCCGGATACTTGCGAATTCCAAGCAGAAGCAAGGCCAGCACAGGCAGCAAGTTCCACAGGCTGATGTGATAGGCTGTACTCCAGGGCCTGCAGTGCAGCTGTCGGATCCATGGTCGCCGCACTCGTTTAAATTTCTCCCGATCAGGAAAAACATGACCAGAGAGATGAGATAGGCTGGAATGGTGGCTTTTGCCATGACTGCTGATGTGGGTGTAGACATCACTGCCCACAATTTGCGGGGTCAATATGGTTGTTTCTGACAGAGGGGTCATCTTGTCGCCAAAATAGGCGCCGGAGATCACAGCCCCGGCAGTGATCGCAGGTTGAAGCACCGATCGCAGTAGCCATACCGATAAACGCCACCCCCAGCGTTGCGGCGGTGGACCAGGAGCTGCCGGTTACCAGACCGACCAACCCGCAAAGCAAACAGCGCAGCAAAGTAAAACCAGGCTGGATCGATATATTTGACGCCATAATAGACCATCGTGGCGATCGTGCCGGACATGTTCCAGACGCCGATCAGCGCCCCGACCATCAGCAGGATCAGGATGGCGCTCATCGCCAGTGAGATGCCTTTGACGATCTCCTCACCCAGCTTTTCCCAGGAATGGCCGTTCTTGTGCGCCACGAGCGCAGCCACAACCGCGCTCATGAACAATGCTACCTGCAGCGGGCCTGTGGCAGCATCGATCCCGAACAACACGATCGATGTGCAAGCAGCAGGATCATGAAGAGCAGCGGGATCAGCGCATCCACAAGGATGGCTCGCGAACCTGTTCTCTTTCTTGCCTTGATCGGTGGTCATGTATGCTCCATTCAGTAGCCTTAGGATGAGTTCAGACTGCTTCCATGTCTCGCTTGTTGATGCTTCTCCATACGGCTTCGACCACCCAGGCGAGAATGATTGTCGCGATCAGGATGACGAAGGTCTGTGCGGAGGTGAGCAGGGTGTACCAGCAAAATAACAGGATCGCTGAAGTTGTAGCGATCAAAGCCAGGATCAAAATTTCCAGCGAAGCGCCGGTCTCTTTCCTCAGTTTCTGTCATGAGATATTCTCATTGTCCTCGTCCATGCTGAGCGCCGTCCACCAGCACACAGCGTGGACCTAGAATAATAAAAAAAGTTATCACTTATTCAGTTTCCGCGAAGAACGCTTTATTCTGTTCAGCATTCTGGGCCTCAAGCCGGGCTGCCTGCTCTACATATTTGGCTTCCAGCAGGTTGGCGGCTGCCAGAGCCTCGATGGCCTCTTCGACCGCGGCTTCTTCGATGAACTCAGCCATGGCCAGGGTGCGCGACCACATCGGCAGCAATGGCGGTCTTTGATCGCCTCGGCTTCTTGCAGGGTGGCCAGTGTATCCAGGATGGCTGCACTCTTCACGATCTGCGCTACCTCGATCGCCATCTCGGCCTCGGCGATTGCCCGCAACTCCTCGCCGACCATGATCAATGCTCTCCGGGGTCATGAAGCCCTGCGCCAGTGGGACACCGCCCGCCCGGCGGATGGCATCCCGCAGCGGGATGGCCCAGGTATGCTCGAACATCAGCACGCCGAAGGCCTTGCCGGGCGGAAGATTTTCCACCACCTGGCGCAGGCCTTGGTAATCCAGCCCGACCGAATGGGAGGCGGCAGCCAGCGTTCTTTCAACCGCTTCTGCGCCTGCATCTACCGGCGCTCACATCCGACAGACCCAGCAATTTACCGACCACGCGGCCAAACTCCACCGTTTCCTCCTCGGTCAAGTCAGTCATTTCCTTCGGCTATCACTTCGCCGGAAGGGTCTTTGACCGCCACGAAGAGATCGATCAAGCGGATCAACCCGCGCCCGCGCAGCTTGGCCAGCTCTTCCACGACCTTCGCCGCGGAACTGGTCTGTGCGGTCAAAGCCAAAGATGATTACTTGCACAGGTCCGACTGTCATGGCTACCTCCCGTTGCTGACCATCATATCGATGACCACGGTGATCGCCAGGATCAGGCAGTCATCCTCGCCCGGCAGCGACATCCACCACATACTGGTCACGGCCGATCCAGGAAAACTGCTTGGAGATTTTCGCCACCGGCTGACCTGGCCGCGCAGGATGTCGTACTGCGCCCAGATGACCTTGCCCTTGGTCATCATGTTCTCACCACCGGGGATCTCGATCGTGAACTTGCTCGCGCAGCGGGTCGATGATGGCGTTATGCACCTTGGCGGCCAGCTGGCCATCCGGTTTCAGGATGTCGAAGGATTCACGAATACGCAGCACCTTTTCATCCAGTTTATACAACAGGTTGCCCTGCATATCGCGGAACTTCAACGACTCCTTGACCAGGCGCACTTTGCCGTCGATCTTGAAACACGGCTGACCGGCAGCATTGTTGATGTTGAAATCCTGCCCCAGGGCAAACATCCGCTGGCGCATGATATAGCGGTTGACACCTGCGGGCGTCTGCGGTCCCGCCTGCAGGCTGCGGCTGGCCGGGGCCGCCATTGGTTTGATCATTCCGCCTGGTCTGGCCAGGCCACCACCTCTACGAAACATATTATTACTTCCTCTTCTCGTTACGATCCGGTTTAGCTGTGTCAGCTCATAGACCGCATGGGCATATATTTCCATGGCTTTGAACAAATTCGCTGAGCACTGCCCGCTCGTTGGGCTGGTGTTCGGTGAGGAGCTCATCCACGGGTCAATGCGCCGAACGCCACGCAGTTGGGGATGGCGCGCGGCATAAGTTGCCCCGCCCGAAGCGACGGGCTCCGTAACAGTATCACCGCTGTACTGCCGGTAGACTTTCATCAAAGTCTTGATCATGAAATGGTCCAGGGGCAAATAGATCGGCGCCAGCCAATCGAACTCCTTATATTCCAGCCCATACCTGGCGGCTGCCGCGGTCAAGCTTTGTACAATCTCTTCCTTGGATACAGTGACCGGGATGCGGTGTATCGATGGAGAGCTGTTCCGTCTGTCCCAGATCGATCTTGCCCACATTGAACTTGAGCTTGCCGGAAGGCTCATCGGCGCATTCGCCAAAGATGCGGGTGGCATTGGGGTCCTCCCCGATCTCCTGGGCAATAAAATTGATGGCTTTGGACTGGATGCCGATGGCATTCAGGGCAATGCACAGCCGGGCGATGGCGTTGATGCCTTCCTCGGGGATCATCGCATGGGCGGCTCTGCCCTTGACTTCGATCCCATCTTCGTTCCACTCGTATTCGAAACCCAAGCTGGTCGAGCTTGTCTGCCAGGTCATCCTGCCGCTCGCCATCATAAAACATCGTATCGGGCACCGCGTTGAAAGCTGATCCACCGCTGAGTTTGATCCCGCTCTCGTTCTGCCTTCCAGACGAAGCTGGAGCAGCCCCTTTTCAGCATAGGTCAGCGGGAACCGGGCATCGGGTGAGAAACCCATGAACTGGGATCTCTTCTTTTTCGTTATAGCGGTTGATGCAGCGCCAGAGGGTCTCCTCATCGGTCCCGAAGATGAAGCGGACGCGCTTGTTGAATTTCACGCCAGCATCCATCAGGGCCTTCACGGCAAACAGGGAAGCCAGCAGCGGGCCTTTATCATCCTGCGTGCCGCGGCCATAGAGCATGCCATCCTTCTCAAACGGATCGAACGGGTCATGCTCCCAATCTTCCAGCTTACCCGGAGGCACAACATCCAGGTGTCCCAGGATGCCCAGCATCTCTTTCCCTTCGCCGATCTCAGCATAACCGTAATACCCGCCGTCGCCATACTGGGTCCGAAACCCAAGCTCACCAGCAATTTGCAGTGCTTTGCGCAGTGCCTGGTCGATGGCCGCACCGAATGGATAACCCGACCTGCGCCTTCATCACAAACGCTGGGGATACGCACCAATTCGATCAAGCGCCGTCTTCAGCGGCTCCTGCTGGGCCTAAGATGGGATGTCAGATCTTCAAGCATGTTTCCATGCTCTCAAGGATGCTTCGTACCCTTCCATGAGTGGATTGCAGGTTTGGCCACGTCATACCCTCATGGAAAATTGATATGGGATTAGTCACCCAGCGTGGCCACCATGATGGCCTTGATGGTGTGCATGCGGTTCTCGGCCTGGGCGAAGACGATCGAGCGCTCGGACTCGAACACTTCTTCGGTCACTTCCAGGCTTTCCATCCCGGTCTTCTCGTAGATATCCTCGCCGACCTTGGTCTCGCGGTTGTGGAAGGCGGGCAGGCAGTGCATGAACTTGACATTGGGGTTGCCGGTCCTGTTGACCACGTCCATGTTGATCTGGTAGGGTTTGAGCAGCCCGATGCGCTCGTCCCAGACTTCCTTGGCCTCGCCCATCGAGACCCACACATCGGTGTACAGGTAGTCCACGCCCTTGACGCCTTTGTCCACACTCTTCGGTCAGGGTCAGGCGGGCGCCGGTCTCGGCTGCGATCTTCCTGCAGGTGTTGACCAGCTCGTCTTCCGGCCAGAGCGCCTTGGGAGAGCACAGGCGCACGTCCATGCCCAGCTTGCAGCCGGTCACCATCAGCGAGTTGCCCATGTTGTTGCGGGCATCGCCCAGGTAGCAGTAGGAGATCTCACCGAGATGCTTGTCGCTGTGCTCCATCATGGTCAGGATGTCGCAGATCATCTGGGTGGGGTGGAACTGGTCGGTCAGGCCGTTCCAGACCGGCACGCCGGCGTACTGGCCCAGGATCTCCACCAGCTCCTGGCCGAAGCCGCGGTACTCGATGCCATCGTACATGCGGCCCAACACCCGGGCGGTATCCTTCATCGATTCCTTGTGGCCGATCTGCGAGCCGGATGGTCCCAGGTAGGTGACGTTGGGCGCCCTGGTCGTAGGCAGCCACCTCGAAGGCGCAGCGGGTGCGGGTGGAGGTCTTTTCGAAGATCAGGGCGATGTTCTTGCCCTTCAGCCGTTGCTGCTCGTAGCCGCCGTACTTGGCTGCTTTCAGGTCCGCCGACAGCTTGAGCAGGAACTTGAGCTCTTCGGGAGTGAAGTCCAGCTCCTTGAGGAAGTTCCGGTTGCGTAAATTGAATGCCATTTTAAATTTCTCCTTATGATTTGATCCTGTTTCAATGATGCTGTTCTTGATTCACCATATCGCCGTGTAGGTTGTTCGCTCACGAACACGCCCAGGCGTAAGCTTCATCAAACTGTCCTTCACGGAAATACTTTTCTTCCGTGCGTGTGAATGGACCGATTAAACGGGTGAACCACTCGATCCATTTCTTGTTGCCAACGAAGGCAGCCCGATGGATCTGTTTGTAATCTCCAAATCCAAATTTCAAGTCTTTCCTGGCCGCCTCGAAATCGCCATAGAACTCAAAGTCGGTCAACTCCAACACCAGGCTGACCTTTTCATGGGTGGCAAGCCTGTCGTTGACGCATTGAGAAACTTCTGGTACTTTTCGCCGGTGATCTTGCCGCTGAAATGCACCACAAGGCAGGTTTCAGTCGTTTGTTCAAAATCTCGATCATCTTTACTTCCTCGTCTGTCGAATGATACAGCTGTTAACCTACCAGCGCACCGATCGACAGCACAACCATGATCATAAGGGCCAGGATCAAGACCAAGCCTGCCACCCACCGCCACCAGACCGCGAAGCTGATCCGGCCAATTGCCAGGCCGCCTGTCACCACTGCAAAGGTTGGCGTGATGAGATTCACCAAACCTGAAGCCGACTGGTAGGCAGTAACAATGAGGTGTGTAGGAACGCCGGCAAAATTCGCCAGCGGCGCCATGACCGGCATGGTCACGGTCGCCAGCCCGGAGGAAGAAGGGATCAGGAAGGAAAGCGGAATATAGAGCAGGAAGATTGTGTTGATGAACGCCACCGAGGTCAGCCCGGCCAGCGCCTGCTGGCACCAGAAAAGCACGGTATCGATGATCAGGCCATTGGTCATAATCACAGAGATGCCGCGTGCCACGGCAACGACCAGCGCTACGCCCATCATGTCACGGCAACCATCAATGAAAGCATTGACAGTGCCCTCTTCACCCATCCCGCTGACAAAACCGATCACAACGCCCATCACCATGAACAGTATGGACAGTTCGCCAAACCACCACCAGCGGGTGGCAATGGCTGTGATCCCAAGGTCTGACCAGGGAATGACACCTACGATCATCGCAACGAAGGAAAGCAGAAAGAGCGTTAGGATGAGCTTGCGTTTCGGCGTCAGCTCCGGCGCTTCACCCGACTCCCTGGCTCCCAGGAAATGCTTCTCATTGTCTGCCTTCATGTCTGCGACGAGTGACTTGGATGGATCCTTGATGACTTTCCCTGCATAGCGCATGACATACCATACGCCAATCGCCGTCCCGACGACCAGAATGACGATGCGGTAAACGATGCCTTCGGCCAGTGGAATGCCCGCAATGCCTGAAGCGATGCCCGTTGAAAATGGGTTAATTGTGGAGCCAATCACGCCGATGCCCGCACCCAGCATGATCACGGCCACGGCCGAAAGTGCGTCGTATCCCAAAGCGATCATCGCCGCCAGAATCAAGGGATAAAAGGCAAGCGACTCCTCCGCCATGCCGTAGCTGGTTCCTCCGGCGGCAAAGATAATCATCAGCACCGTGATCAGCGTCCGTCCCTTCTCCCCCAACCTTTTCACAACGGCGTTGATGCCGGCGTCGATGGCCCCGGTCTTCATCGTCACTCCGAGGAATCCGCCGATCAACAGGATGAACAACGCCACATCGATGGCGCCATACAGATCTCCGCTGTTGTAGATACTAATGGTGCCATCGGCGCTTTGGATACCATACATGCCATTGATGGGCGCTGCAATCGCCTGGCGCCAGTATTGAGGATTTGCCTCGACTGTGTGATAGGTGTCCGGGATTGGCTCGCCCTGGTCATTGTAATCATACCGCCCTGCCGGGATCACTCTGGTCAAAATTGCGATGACGAAAGTAATGATGACCAGTATCGTGAACGCGGTCGGGAACTTGAACTTCTTCTTTTCTTTAGCGGTTACTGCCGAGTTTGTCGCCATGTCGTTTTTCTCCTGTACTAACTTTGTGGTTGTCATGGATCCCAAAAAGCAGTAATTCACTTCAAGCTTAAAGCGGCCAACAAAACAAAATAAGTGCTAAGGATCGTTCTTTATGAACCAATCTTATCTATTTTTTTCAAAAATGGCATGACAGCAGGATAAGCACGTTTTTATGCTTTGATCGAAGGTTTGCATTCACTTACTCTGCTGTATGCCTGTGTTTATTCGAAACTGCTACAGAACCATCTCGATATGGTTTGGAAGGCGCACATCTTTATTTCCTGGTGAATTTGGCTGCGACCGTACCATCCACCAGACGTAATTCGAGGGTATTGCCTTCGACAATGAATACTTGTGCGTTTTCAAGAGCAGCCAGATACTGAGACTCCTGGTCCATAACGCCGACAGGATCGCTGCATGCTTTTTTTGTTGACGAGAGGGGACCGATCCCGATTTGATTCCCGGTGACTTTATAGGGGCCGCTATAATCGTTGCAGCCGCTATTTCCAGTCAGGGTTCCATCCTCGCCAAAATTAGCTGTCAGGGTGGTGCCCGCCAGCACACTGGTGACTGCCTGACTTCCGTCGTCATACCCTGTAACCTCCCACGAGGTCCCTGCCAGATCGGCGTCACCTCCGGCCTGGGGAGCAGCGGGAGTGCAGGCTGCAATCAAGAACAACAAAGCTCCCATGCAGAAAACGCAGATTATGTTTTTCATTGGGATCAACTTGCCAGAACTTTTGCCTTGGCAGCCGCAAATTCTTGATCACTCAGCACGCCTGTATTGTGCAGCTCGGCAAGCTGCTGCAGCTGGGCGGCCAGGTCATCCTGTGCAGGGGCCGGGGCCGACGGTACTGTGGTGGGGGCGGGGCATACTGCTGTTGTGCATCGGCAGCACCCTGCTGGTATGCCTGGTCATATTGCGACTGTTGGGCATTCTGCTGGTTCGCCCAATGTTGATTTTGCGCGTGATGGACAGCGCCGGCAGTCCCGGCGATCACTGCAGTGCCAACTGCCGCCCGTGCAATCCTTCTACCGACCATTCTTCTTCGCATCATATTGACCTCCTGATCTTTTTAGAGAATTAAGCAGCTTCCTGCTTTGCCTCCGATGCCCGGGATCTCAGCATCCAGTTCCTGCAGCATAAGCGAAGTAGAAAGGTGTTTGGACAGATTCCGCTGTCCAAACACCCAAATCTCGACTACATCATATTCCTCAGACTGTAAACCGCATCCTACATCGGCTGCTTGTCGGCGGGGGCCGAGTAGCCGGGGATTTGATTGCGGTTGGAATAGGCCGTGCTGCTGTAATGCATGACATCCAAAATCACGGCCATGATCAGCCACACCCAGTCCCAGGTTGTCAAACCAATGCCCGGTGTCCACAGGATCACATACATGATCGTGGTAAAGGGCAGGAAGATGATCCCCAGAAGGGGCCAGAACCAGCTACCATTGAAGGCAGCGTTGAATAATGCCGGGCGGGCGATCCACAGGAACAGCGACGCCAGGCGAGGTGCAAAACCGGCCATAAGAGCAAATAAACAGGGCATTTTAAATCTCCTTTTAGATGAACAAAATTGGATTAAGGATTGGGAAGCCGGGCGGATGACCGGCATTCCCACCGATATTAATAAGGCGGCTTAGCGGCCACCGTGAGCCATCTCGTCAATGCAGACCGCAACCGCCAGGAGTAACACATCATTCTGGCCGGGGTCGATCGACACACCGTAGCTGTCAGCGATGCGGAACCACTTCTTGGATACCTCAGCCACTTTGTCACGACCTTCGCCGATGCTGTATTCGTGGTCGAGGATGTTCCCCTTCACTTCCAGGTCCGGTCCGTTCTGGACCTTCACCACCCAGCGTTCGCGGATGGGGGTGATCAGTGCCTTCTTGACCATGGCGATGCTCTCGCCGTTGGGTCCTTCGATTTCCATGCTGTCCTTGACGCGCATCATGCGCTCCTGGATCTTGCAGAGCTCATTGCCGCGGGCATCTTCAAAGATCAGCGTCTGGCGCACACGCAGCGCCTTGCCGTCCACCTTGAAGACCTTTTGGCCGCGTTCGTCTTCGATCCAGAAGTCATCGCCGATGGCGACCATTTTCTGGCGCATCTGGTAGTGGTTGCCGCCGCCGCCCGGCCGCCCGAGCTTACGATCATCCTGGCGCTCATCACGCCTTTCCTCACGTCTGCCTCTCATGGTTCACACTCCTTGGTTCTGCTTTCCATCGTCAGTTCGTGCCGGATTGAAAAACTATTCCAGGTTGAGCTTGAGACCGCCCATCATGCCGGCCACGATGTTATAAACAAAGGCAATTACCGCGCCACCCAGCGCGCCGCCAAAGGCTGCGATGAAAGCCCGCAGAAAGATGAGGCCGAAGGTGGTCATTGGTATAGACGGTCCAATTCCCCAGGTTCATGTCGATGAACCAGGACTGGGCGCCGAAGATCCAGCCCAGGAGCCAGTAGTACAGGCCAAAGACGAACGTCCAGAGGGCTGCCAGGACGGCACCGTAGAGGGCAAACGATCCTACATTGACTGACTTGATTGTTTTCATTTCGAATTCCCTTTTCTTGTGATTGGTTTTGTGTTTCCGGTATTCGATGCCTGGCGAGTGAAGGCTGGGCTGGCATCCCCATCATTATCTCGTCTGGGATGACGGTTGCTCAATGGTTGTTGGCTCGATTGGCAATCTCCTTCGCCGTGATTTGTATAATCAACGATACAGCGCTATCATAAATGTAACCAATTACCGCTCGAATGTCATCTGACTGCCGTTGAAGTTTGGTCAACATATCTGGCATTCTCGAGCTGGCAACCTATCAACGGATGTTGAGCGAAAGACCCCTTCTGTGTACTTTTGGTGCGGTTACCAAGGGGGTCCTGCTCGGGAGTTATCTCCTGGACGTCCTCAGCAGCAGCAGGAACAGGTTGATGAAATCCAGATAGAGAGACAGGGCGCCGATGACGACGATCCCGCCCCGGCTGCGTTGACCTTCCAGCTGGGAAGTCATAACTTTCAGCCGCTGGGAATCCCAGACGGCAAGAGCGGCGAACAGCAGGATGCCGCTGAAGTTCATCAGCTGGTTCAATCCCTGCGCGAAGGGGAAGAACCAGGTCAGGAACAGGCCGAAGGTCCAACCCATGAGTGCCAGCAGAAGGAACAAACCCATTCCGCTCAGATCGGTCTTAATGAATAACCCGACCACTGCGCAGAAGAGGAACATGCCGGCCGCCATCCAGAAGGTGTAAAAGATCGTGCTTTGGCTGTAATAAATGAAGATCGACGAGAGTGCCACGCCGGTCAGCGCCGAGTAGAGCAGGAATAGCAGGAAAGCCACCCCGGGCGACAGGCGCATCACTGCAGCGCTGATTCCCACCACGAGAAAGATCTGGAGCAGAAAAAGCCCGAAGGCAAACCACGGGTTGAACAGGATCCTGCGCATCAGATCGGGATTCGCGTATACGCCCTGGGAAACTGCAGCCGTAATCGCCAGACCGAGCGCCATGGTCAAATAGATCAGGGCCATGTAGCGGTTGAACGCCACGGGTTTTGCTACAGGAAGAGCTTGCGCTTGTGCTTGTGCCATAGTATCCTTTCCAAGGAAAAAAAGAAGTTGAAGATCCAGGGTATGGATGGTCTCATACCCTTTGCGCATAAATTTTCATCTCCTTCCGCCTATTTGTCATCCTGCGGATGATGATCTCCCGCTAAACAAAAACGAGTGTTTTGTTTAGCGGGGTTTCGACAAATGTTGAACATTTTTTACAAAGGATGTAAATCAGAAAAATCTTTGTTATAGTGTCCTGCTGAAGAGAAGCAATGCCTGCCTTTACCCTGCTGTCACTCAACACCTTTGGCATTCCGTTCTTCCTAAGCCTGGGACGGATCAAGCGGCTGGCTTCGGAATTGAACCGGGTGGCCCCAGCCATCGTCTGTCTCCAGGAGATCCAGCAGAACATCTATGTCCCTCTTTTGGAGAAACATCTGACTGAGTATTCCCATCTTGCTTCTTTTCGCCATCGTTATGCGCCGAAAGGCGGCCTGTTCACCGCTTCCATTTTCAACGGCTCCAGTGAATTCCACCCATTCCCCAACCGGGGAAAGCCGGTGAGTATTGGCTTTGCGGACTGGGCGCTTTATAAGGGGGTCCTTGTGACGAACTCTGGAAATCAAGGGGCAGCCAGGTCGTTGTCATGAACACCCACCTCCAGGCAAATTACCTCGGCAAATGGGATATTTCGAACGAACAAACCCGGATCGAGCTTGACCAGGTGAAGTTCTTGGCAGACCTGGCGCGGGCACAGCCGGCAGATGCCTGGGTTTTTGCCTGCGGGGATTTCAACTTCCCGCGGGGGACGCCTCCCTATGACCTGATGATGACGGAGAGCGGTTTGACAGATGCCCACGCCGATGACCCCCGGCCAACCTACAGGCCTTTTCCACTGGTATCAAAGAAGTGGCAGATGTCTCTGGATTACTTTTTCTACCGGAGACCGGAGGGGGACAACACGCCGGTCAGGGCCGATATCGTTCCGATCGAAAATTCGACCGCCGGATGGTATTTCCAGCGCTTCCTGACCGACCACCATGCCCTGGTCCTCAACATTGGATGAGGCGGGCTTCAACAATATTAAGTATTCCTTGATGAACAATTCATCGCATCGTGGATGACAGCCCCGGGTTGAATGATTATGCTCTAGCCAGGGATCCTTATAGGTTAAAATAAATCAACAAAGAACATATATCTATTTCGCGGAGGAATAAGATGCAACCATCATACAGAAGGCAGCTGGTACAGCTCATCGTGGTCTTCATTGCCCATGTGATTGTGCTCTATCTATTGACGCATATATTGTCCGGATTCCAGGCCGAATCACCGCGGGCACTGATCATGCTCACGATTGTCATTGCCGTTGCCCAGGCTGTGTTTTGGTGGGTGTTCGTCCGTTTCTTTTCATGGCTGCCGGGATGGCTTTTCCCGCTTGCCACTTTTATATTAAATGGGGCGTTTATCTATTTGCTGGGCAATCAGGTCATCGGTATTACCATCGCCAACGTCCGCACTGCCATCTGGATCTCCCTGTGGATGACGGCGGTCAATGCGATCCTGAGCGGTGTGTTGGGGCTGGACGAGGATGCCCGCTTCGACCGCACAGTGATCAAGAATATGATCGCAAAGCGCGGGAATCCCACGAAGACCGATGTCCCGGGTTTTCTCTTTCTTGAGATTGACGGGCTGAGCGAAATGCTCTTCCGCCGTGCACTGGAGGAAGGCCATCTGCCCACGATCAAGCGCTGGATCGAGCAGGGCACGCACCAGGTGGTGGGATGGGAAACCGATTTCTCCGCCCAGACCGGCGCCATGCAGAGCGGCATCCTGCTGGGAAACAATACCGATATCCCTGCCTATCGTTGGTGGGATCGCGAGCAGAAGCGGATTGTCATGTCCGGACTGCCGAAGGACGCCCTGGCGATTGAGGCTCGCTTGAGTCATGGAAACGGTCTGTGCTCGGATGGCGGCTCCTCGCGCGGCAATATGTTCTCCGGCGATGCTTCGGAAAGCATGCTCACCTTCAGCACGCTTCGAAATACAAAACGTGGCAGAGGACCTGGTTTCTATTTCTATCTCTTCAGTCCCTATGTGGTTGCCCGTCTCATCACCCGCTTTATCACGATGGTGATCAAGGAATGGTGGCAGGCAGGAGCGCAGAGGCGGCGGAAGGATAAGTACCAGACACCGGCCCGCAATTTTGCATATGCCTTCATGCGTGGCGGCCTGGGACCGATCCTGCATGACCTTGTGACCTTTACCGTGATCAGCGATGTCCTGCGCGGATTGCCGGCGATCTATGCCCTGTATTCAGCCTATGATGACCTGGCCCATTTTGCCGGGATGTACACCGAGGAAGCTTTTGAAGAACTGAACGAAACGGATCGTTACTTTCCCCGCATCGAAAATGCCCTCAAAAATGCGCCGCGTCCCTATCATATTGTGGTCCTTTCAGATCACGGGCAAACCATCGGTCCCCGGTTTACTGCGGCGTATGGCTGCAGCCTCGAGCAGCTGGTAAAGGATCTGATCAAGGAAGAAGTTTCCTATTCTGACTCTCACAAGGATAACTGGGATGCCCTCAATGCAATTCTCAGTGAATCGGCCAACGATAATACCCGCACAGCCGGCCTGATGCGCAGGATGTTGGCCAGCCGGACAAAAGAAGGCATGGTCGAAATTGCTCCCAGTGAAGTCTCGCCCGAGAAGGAGCAGGCGGAAGCTCAAAAGACAAAAGTGGTGGTCATGGGCTCGGGAAGCACCGGGCTGATCTACTTCACCGATTCACCCACACGGATGACATTCGAACAGATCCAGGACAGGCACCCGGAATTGATCCTCGGTCTGAAAGACAATCCGGGAGTTGGCTTCATCCTGGTCAGGACCGAAGCACAGGGTGACATCGTGATCGGCAAACAGGGAGTTCATTACCTGAAGGATGATAGTGTTGAAGGGAATGTGGACCCCCTGGCGATCTTTGGGCCAAACGCAGCGGATCATCTGCGCCGTGAGAGCAGCTTCTCGAACTGCCCGGACCTGGTGGTCAGCAGTGTGTATGATCCAGCAACACAGGAGATGCCCGGGTTCGAGAACCAGGTCAGCCATCATGGCGGCATGGGCGGCCCGCAGAGCTATCCGTTCCTCCTGCGCCCGACCGCGCTGCCCTATGATGGCACACCCATTATCGGCGCAGAAAATGTCCATCATTTGCTGAGACGTTGGCGCGAGCAAACGCAGGGCTTACCGTCAACAATTAAGTAAGTTCCGTGTTGCTCTTCACGAGAAACAGAGAAACGAAGGATGGCTTCATCTTGCCTTCCTTCGTTTCTTCTATTTTGTAGATTGGTTGTTAGAGTTACTTCTTCAGAAGATGCCTGGCGGTTATTCACATCCTTTTATGATGCAGCTTCCGGCAGTGTTTCCTCAGATTTCCTGGAGGGGATGAGCTCCCAGACCATTTTGCCGGTTTTGATGTATACCCTGGCCACCAGGATCAAACCGATCTGGGCGAGGATGACCCACAGGAATATGATTGATATGGATAGTGTAATCTTGTTGATGGTCGAAGGAATATTCAGTTTTGCGCGTGCCAGAGCAGTCTGAAGTTTATTGACTTTATCCAGGTAGGTATTCATATCCTGATCGAGTCTGACCAGGAAACCTGAGATCCTATCAAGTCTCTCCATAAACGGCGCCATACTTTGGACTATGCCCGCCTTGAAATCCGCGATGCTCTGCTGGAGTTGTTGAACTGTGTCGACGACCTGAGACACCCGGTCATTAAGTCCCTCAAACTGGATATCGAGAGGAGGCAGCTCAATCCCGGGCAACGCATTGATAACGGCGATTGTGTTATTTACGGCTGATACCCGCTCTTCAATCTTTAGAAAAGTATCCCGAATCTTATTGACTGTCGGCCCCAGTTCTTCGTTTAGGATTTGGGAGATCCTGTCCAGAACGGGGGAATTCTTCTCGATACGATCTCCCAGCTTGGATGCCGCTTCGCGAACTGTGTCGATGGCAGTGCCAGCATCCTTTAATTGTGCATCTGCAAGGGTCAGTAAATCCTCTACCCGGGTAATGGCTGTATCTGCCTTGGAAAGCAGTCCCAACACTCCCTGTGTCAGGCGGTCGTTGATCATCCAGCTTCCGACGACACCGAGCGTGCAAACAAGGATCCCTATCACGCTGATGACGATCAGGGTCCAAGCCAGAATTCGATTGAATGTGCTCATCTGCTTTTCCTCCAGGGTTATGATGGATTCATGTTGAAATGGTTCAAGCAAGACAAAAGCGCTTCAGGAGGAATCCCATGAAGCGCTGCTTATCGACGGATACTTTTACGAGGGTTTACTTTTAACGACCTGCGGATCTCATCCTCGGCCTCAGAGTCAAAGGATGACTGGAAGATCTGGCCCTTGTAGGGCTCGAGAGCAGTAATCAAAAGGCCGACGTTCTCGTGATTGACGATGAACAGGACCGCCGAGTTGCCGGGTTTGATCGCATCCTGAACATCCGTAATGAATTTCTTGTCCAGGCCCGTATTGAGAGTCTTTCCAATCAGGGCACCTGCACCTGCACCCAGGGCGATCCCGGCAAGCGGAAAGAAGACACTGGCAAGCAGCAGGCCGACAAAGCCTCCGACGAGCGCACCGCTCTTCACGCCGCTTTCGACCATATTATCAACTTTGACCTTGCCTTCGGCGTCCTTTACAATGGCCGCTGCATCATCAATCTTCAGCTTCCCTTGATCCCGCAGGCTTTTGACGGTCCGAAGAACGGCCGGTCCCTGGGTCTCGTCTTCAAATGTGATTGCCAAAACATGAGACATCTTTTCCTCCATAAAGAAAAAGCAAATTTGGTTGGATGGGTTTATCTATTTTCAAGGATAATAAAGACTAACTACTTTGTCGACCGAGGCACGTTGAACTTGCTTGAACATATGTTGAACCGAAAAAGGGCGGAATGAAAATAAATATCTGAAATAAACAGACAAAGCCAGGTGTAAAAACGATCAGGCAGGGGAAACGTCTTTAGGAGGAAAGAATGCAAGTATGATCTCGGACGGGGTGGTTTCCGGGCTTCCTTTGATCATGAAGTAATCGGCCCCTGCGAGGTTGGCCTCTTCCTCGTAGCCCGGGTATACGGAATAGAGAACCACCCTGACATCCGGCCAGGCAGATTTGATCTTTTGGGTGGCTTTCAACCCATCCATGACCGGCATATGGATGTCCATCAATATCAGGTCCGGCTGATCTTTGCCGACTAATTGGACAGCTTCTTCACCATCGGCGGCCTCGCCAATGATCACAATTCTGGGCTCAAATGCAAGCAGCGCTTTCAATCCCCGGCGATTGGATGCGCGGTTGTCAACGACAATTATTCGGATTTCATCGCTTTTCACAATCGCAGCCTTGTCTTGCAATAATAATTCAACCAAAGTGAGCCGATCCCAAAATCGGAAAAAAGATTACTTGTTAAAATCATCCGCCGTGTCATTCGTCTCATCCAGGGAGACCAATCCTGACCGGATGCCGTATAAGGCTGCCTGAACCCGGTTTTTCAATCCCAGCTTGGATAAGATCCGGCTGATATGCGTGCGGATGGTTACATCGGTCAACACAAGCTGCTGTGCAATTTCCTGATCCGTTTTTCCCCTCGTGAGCAGGCGCAGGACCTCGATTTCCCTTTCGGAGAGTTCCTCGGTCGGGCGCCTGGTTGTCTCTGAACCGGTCATGCCCCGCAACAGCCTCCAGGCGATCGCCGGGTTGAGAGATGGCTCACCTGAACAGACATGGCGGATCGATTGGACGAGTTCCTCCGGCTGGGCATCCTTAACCAGGTAGCCCATGGCGCCGGCCCGGATGGCCTCAAAGAGTTTATCGTCACCGGCAAAACTGGTCAGGACAATGATCCGCTCCTCCGGGTGGAGGGCAATGATCCGTTTAATGGCCTCAATGCCGTCCATGACCGGCATTGCCAGGTCGATCAGGAGCACATCTGGTCTTAATTGATCTACAAGTTCAATTGCTTTCAGTCCATTTGAAGCTTCGCCCACCACCTGGATATCCTCATATTCATCCAGGAGGACTTTCATGCCTCTGCGGACCATCGTATGGTCGTCCACAAGACACACTCGGATCGGCTGATTACCCATTACTACCTCGATGTTGGGGATTGTTTCTCAAATGGGACCACGCTTTCAGATCATGTACAGGATCCATTTTCCTCATTTGGCACCGGCGGCTTGCAGGCTGCACATTCCGGCACTTCTTTTTTGCAGCCCTGCCGGATTATCCCGTAGCGCTTCATTGTTACTGGAGTTGCGAGTCGAACACAACCCGGACCTGCCCAGGCATTCTTTTTTACAAAGGCAGTCGCCAGATTAAAAGAATACCATTTTGTATCCCCAATTTACAGGAAATCCCGGCATGTGTCATCCTTGCTTTGTTGATTTCATGGTCAACAGAAGGAAGGATCTGGTGGAAGTATTTCAACAATATGCAGATGGGAGTGTCAACAACTGTGGATGAGCGTGATCCGCAGTTTACTTCTTTTCCTCATCCAGCGAGGAGAGGCCTTCGCGCAGGGCATAGAGGGTCGCCTGGACCCGGTTTGCCAGGTGCAGTTTTGCAAGGAGATGGCTGATGTGTGTACGGACTGTCACCTCTGAGACGACGAGCTGGCCTGCGATCTCATCGTTCGAAAGACCTTTCGCCAGGAGCTGGAGCACTTCCACCTCCCTGGCTGTCAACGGATCGGGAGTTGACCTGGTCGACGGTGTGTCCAGGATTTCCTTCATCATCTTGCGGGCGATGCTGGAATGCAGGGAGGGCTCCCCGCGGTGGACTCTGTAAATGGATCGGATCAGCTCGGAGGGCTCCAAGTCTTTCAGGAGGTATCCCATGGCGCCGGCTTTGATGGCCGGGAATATTTTTTCATCCCCCACAAAGCTGGTCAGCACCAGCACATGCATGTGGGGCTGCTGGGTGGTAACCTGCCGGGTTGCTTCTATTCCATCCATTTTAGGCATCAACAGATCCATCAAAATGACATCCGGTTCAAGCTGCCTCGCAAGCCGGACCGCTTCCAGGCCGCTGTCTGCTTCACCAATCACTTCGATATCATCCGTTTCTGCCAGCAGGGCTTTGATGCCTCGCCGGACAATGGTGTGATCGTCCACGATCATAACCCGGATGATATGGTTTGGGCTCGTCATTCATTCACCTCAATCGTTATTTTTGTTCCCTGGCCGGGAACAGATTCGAACGAGAAGCGGGCACCGATATTAGCCGCTCGTTCGCGCATGTTTCGGAAACCCTGCCCACCCCCATGTTCGACGCTGAGCGGATCAAAGCCGACACCGTCATCCTCGATTGTCATCCGGACGCAGCCTGGCTGTCCGGTCAGATGGATCGTCACCCGGTTGGCCTGGGCGTGTTTGACTATATTATTCAGGGCTTCCTGTGCAATGCGATAGAGCTCGCTTTCCTGGGCAGGGGAGAGCTGGAAGGATCCTGCTGAGTCGAAGTCAGTTTTAAAGCCTGCCTTGGCCTCCACCGATTCTAACCTACTTTGCAGGGCTGTGGCCAGTCCACTTTTCGCCAGGATTGGCGGCCGGAGCTCAAAAATGAGCAGCCGCATATCCGCCATGGCTTCACGCGAGAGCTGGGTCAGCTCCTCCAGATGGCTTTCAACAACCATTTGCTTATTGGTCTTCAAAGCCAGGCGGATGGCGTCGATGAAAAGGCTGATGCTGTACAAAGTCTGGGCCACCGAATCGTGCAGTTCACGCGCCAGCCGGTTGCGTTCCTCCAGGGTAGCATTGTCCCCTGCCTGTTTGTAGAGCTGCGCATTATGGATGGCGATCGCTACCTGGTTGGCAAATGCCTGGGACAGGGTGCGAGAGGGAGGTGAATACATATCCGGTTGAGAGTGCATCAGGATCATCACGCCGACCAGGTCGCCCTTTGCGATCAGGGGAAGGAGCAGCCAGGATCGAAGGAACGAGAATTGGGTGGCAGAGATCCCCGTGTTTTCCTCGATTTTCAGGATCAAATCCTGCTCGGCATGAAGATCCGGGACATATAATGCTTCCTTGCCCTTCGTGAGTTGCTCAATTATCGCAAGTCCGCTGATGGGAAACTGCTTTTTTAGAAGGCTTTGGAAAGAGGCTGGGCCTCGGATCAATCGCATTTCCAGGAAATCGCCCTCAAGGATCAGGATTGCAGCCGCATCGTAGGGCATAACCTTTCCGAGCTGCTCGAGGATCAGGTTGAGCAGGCGATCAAGGTCCAGGGTGGAGACGATGGATTGTGAGATGTCCAACAGGGTGGATAACTGGTCGTGAGCCGCCTGAAGCTCCTCTTCATCGTGCTTTCGCTTGGTAATATCCTGGTTGACGACGATCGCGCCGACCAATCCATCCTCATCGGTTACGAGTGGTATGGCAGAGTTGATAATGATCCGATGTGCGCCGTCAAAAGCCTCGATCTGCAGTTCCTCATTTAATGTGGGCTGCTCCTGGGCGAGGGCCAGGTTTACTGCCCAGCCCTCGGAGCTGACCTGCTCTCCGGTAGCCACTCTCCAGGCCTTATATTCCCCATATTCCCGCTGGTCAACGAATTTTGCACCGGACCAGATCCGCTGTGCCTCCGGGTTCGCGGAGAGGATCCGGGAATCCTTATCCAGAATCCATACCCCGACCGGCAGGATTTCCAAAACCTTTCGAAGCAGGGCTTCGTTGTAGCGCAGCGCCTCCTCGGCGGACTTCCGCTGGGTGATATCTATCAGCGAGGCGACAATGGTCTTTGAATCCGGGAGAAATGTAGTGGTGGCGATCACAGGTTTTTTCAGACCCGATTTGTGGATCAGCTGGAATTCAAAGCTGTAGGGAACTTTAAGCGGATCAGCCAGTGCCTCAAGCCCTACCTGGGTAAGTCTGGCTAAATCGGAGGGGGCGATGATATCCAGGGAGCTGAAATGCTCCTCCAACTCCTCCCTGGAATAGCCAGTCAGCTCAATATACTTCTCATTGACCAGGGTAATTTCTCCGGCCTCGTTGATCAACGCCATGGCCGTACCGGTATTCTCGAACACGGTCCGGTAGCGCGCCTCGGAGAGACGCAGGGCTTCCTCGACCCGGATGCGCTGGTTGATCTCCTCCTTGAGTCTCAGGTTCGCATCCGACAATTCGCGGGTTCGCTCCCGCACCTGCATTTCCATGGTCTCGTACAGCCTGGCCTTTTCAATCGAAACTGCTGCCTGTCCGGAGAGCAGCCGCACAATTTCAAGACGGTCGGAGGTAAACGCGCCGGCAGTCAGGTTGTTTTCAAGATAAATCACACCGGTCAATATACCCTGGTTCAAGAGCGGGGCACACAAAATCGATTTTGGCCGCCGGCTCTGGATATAGGCATCCCGGTAGAATTGGCGCGAGGCCGTAGCGTCCTCCAGCACCAGGTCCGTTTTTAAGTTGATGACGTAATGGATGATGGAAATGGGGAGAGAGGAATTGTCAACCCGAGGTGACAGATATTCCAATGGCGTTGAGAGCAGGGCAAACTCCTGTTCCAGATCGGTCGAGCCCTGAATTTTGAGAACCCAGCGATCGTTCTGGATCAGGATGAGAGACCCATTCTGAGCACCGGCGTTTTCGATCAGGATTGCCATCATCTTGCGCAGCAGTTCCTCCAGGTTGGTCTCCTGGGCCAGCTCCATGGATACCTTGAGAATGGTGCTCAGGTCAATGGAGGATGCAAGCTGCTCCACCGGGCTTTCTTCAAGCATGGGAATCGTATTTTGCTTTTCATTATCCTTCCCCGGCGGAAGCCAGTCGGGGTAGCGGTTGACCAGGTCAGCCAGTTTTGCAGTCGCTCCCCAGGCCAGGTAGGAAAAATAAGCAGTACAGAGATGATCGATGGCAGCCGGATATTGCTCCCGGGCTAGATAAAATTCAGCAGCAAGTTCGGCTGCCAGGGCGCTCTCATGGATATACCCATTCCGCCTGGCATTCTGGATTGCCTGCTCGTAGCCTTTGGCAGCCTGCTCATCCTGCCCCAGGCAGCGGGCCTTCTCAGCTTCCACCAGATCAAGCTTGTGAAGGAAGTTTTGCGGGACAGAACCCGCCCACTTCCGCATCAGGCGCAGGTTCTCCTCCACAGCCGCAAGCCGTTCGGGCAGGTCAATTTCTTCCAGGCCTTGTGAGAGGAGCGCCAGAGAATGGATGAAAATATGCTCGGCCAGGATCAGATGGGTATTGGCGCCCATCCTGATTGCATGTGCTTTAGAGGATGTCTCCAGTGCGCGCTGCCGCTGGCGCAGCAACAGGCTGATGAAAGCCTCCGCGGTATACAGATTAAACTTGTTGATCTGATTCTGGCCGGCTTTGATCAGCATTTTCTGTTCATCGAACAGGCTGCTATTGTTATCCTGTCCCTCGAGAGAATTCCCCCGTCAGCTTCAAAACCGCCTGGAACCAGACAGTCAACCTATAGCTATAATCCGGCAGGTTGACCGATGCCAGGTGGTGCAAAGCCTCCAGATACCTGGTGTGCACCTGATCGAGCTTGTAGCCCACGAACAGGCTGTTTTGCACCCCGATATCCTGGGAGCTGAGCGAAAACCTCGGGTTCCCAGACTCAAAAGCTGGTTGTACGTTTTCCTCCAGCGGGACCACACCTTCCCTGGCCGGTGCCAGCCAGTGATGGATGAAAGCATAGTATACAAAGCGGACGGCATACAATGTCTTGGAGGGTCCCTGCCGTCTCGGCCAGTTCCAGTGCCATTCTTCCGATCCTGCGGCCCTGTTCCAGCTCTTCGAACTGGCTTAGATGTTGTACCGCATAGGAAATATAAACAAAACTGGCGCCGGGAGAATTTCCAAACCGGGAAAACAGATCAATATAAAAATGGATGAACTGCACCAGCCAGACGTTGCTTCTGGCGAAGGCAGCTGAGATCAACGGTTCGGCGAGACGGCAGGCTGTCAGGGCTCCCGCGTCGGTCATCTCAGGAAGCCGGATCAATTGTTCCACGACCGAAGGCGGCTGATTATCCACCTCCAGCTCAAAATCAAGCAGGCGCAGGGCAGCGATCCCGAGCTCGATCACCTGGTCGAGCTGGTTCTGGAGCACATAGATATCCATGCGGATGCCCATGATCCTGACCTTCTCAAGCAGAGTGCGGGCGTTTGTTTCAGCAGCCAGGGCCATTGTTTCAGCCTGGGGCAGGTCGCCGTTTACCAGGGCGACCTCTGCATTGGAAGTGTACAGCGCAAGCGCCAGGGCATATTGATCCTGCCAGCTATTTTCCGGGAGAAGCAGAATGCCGCTGGACAGGTAATGCGAGGCAGCCTCATAAGCCGCAATCGCGCGCATAAGCTCACTCGCCATGAGGTTCAACTCCGCCGCTTTGACTGCCTGCGCCGGATCCCGGATCAGTGCGCTACCCTTATTGAGATGATCGACAATTGACAGAAGGTTTCTCTGCAGCGGCTCCTGTCCCGGCCGCTCGGCTTTCTCCAGCAGCAGCCAGCCAATCTGCAGGGAGGTGGTCATCCTATGCTCTTCATCCAGCATGGCTATGAATGCCTGCTGGACATGGTTGTCGACAAACTCAAACAGGATCTGCTCCTCGAGCACATCCGCCAGGCTGGGGACAAATTCGCTGTTTTCTGCACTGAAGGCGCCCAGATTCTCACTTGCCAGCAGGCGGTAGTTTTCATCCAGAGGCCGGATCAGGTTCGCCCGCATAGCCTGCCATAAGCTGTTTGCCAGCATGCCTGCCTTGGCGTGCCCCACGATGGCCAGCAGGGTCGATGTTTGGAAGCGTCCCCCGATCAGGGCTGCATATTGCAGTATTTTCTGAGTATCTTCAGTCAGAGCTGTAACCTGGTGAGTATAGAATTCGACGGCATTGCTGCCAATCCCGTACTCCCGGATCCCTTTTGCGTCCCAGTTCCATTTTTTCTCAGCGGGGTTAAACTTCAATAAATGATCCTTGTATAAGGATTTCAGAAGTTCGATGGAAAAGTAGGGATTCCCCTCACTCCTCATATATACGAGTGTGGTCAGCTCGGAGACCTCCGCAGGATTTGAAGACAGGGCGGCACCGACAAGCACCTGGATCAGCGGCCATTCCAGGTTTTCAATCCGGATCTGGGTGACCGGTTCCCCGCCTTTTTCCGCTTCATGGATCAAATGATGGATGGGGTGCTCATCGCCCGCTTCGGTATCCCGAAAGGCCCCCAGTACGAGCAGATTTTTAAGGGCAGGCGTGGCGAGGATGCTCTGCCAGAGCAGGGACGAGTCGGCTGTAATCCACTGCAGGTCATCCAGGAAGAGGACAATGGGATGATCCGGCTGGCATACGGCCAGCAGGAAACGGATCACCACTCGATGGAACCGGGGACGCGCCAGCGCTTCGTCGACCGGCCTGACAGGAGGCTGGGGTCCGATGACTTTTTCAAGCTGAGGACAAAGATCGGTCAGAAGCTGCCCATGAGGAGCCACCGCGATTTGTATCCTGTCCCGCCAGTTTTCAAAAGATGACTTTGGCTCAGACAGGATCAGCCGGCAGAAATCTTCCATGATCTCGGTCAACGCCTTGTAAATATTCAGGTGGGAAACCTGGTCGAACTTTCCATGAAAGAAGAGTCCCGAGTGCTCTGAGACGGGACGGATGAGCTGGTTTGCCAGGACGGTCTTTCCAACGCCGGCCTCACCACTGATCAGGACCAGTTTTCTGGAACCGTCAATCGTCTTCTCAAATGCCTGGACCAGTGTCTCTGTCTCCTCCATCCTGCCGATCACCGTCTGCGGAACATTGAGTTCCATGGGCCGGTCGAACTGCCCGGGGATAAACAACGCGGCTTCGGAGTGATCTATATTTGTCTCCGGGAGGGCAGACAGGCAATGTTGCAAGTCCATCTGCAAGGCGGATGGAGTCTGATAGCGATCCTCCGGGTTCTTTGCCAGGAGCTTGATAAGGATCGCTGAGATGATCCCGAAGGCGCCGGGCGCGGAATTCCACGGCTCCATCCTTGCCGACGGCGGATCGGGCAGCAGGGCCAGGTGGGCATGGACCAGCTCGAGTGGAGATTCACGGATGAAGGGTGGTGTGCCGGTGAGCAGCTCGTAGAGCGTGGCACCAAGGGAATAGTAATCGGTCCGGTAATCCACGCTCCGGTTCATTCGGCCGGTCAATTCGGGAGAGGTGTAGGCCAGAAATTCTGCCAGCTTATAGGGACTCTGGAAGGGGACCTTCTCCTTGGATACCAGGGAGGCATAGCCAAAATTGGTCAGCGAGGCCAGACCGGTGGAGGCATTAAAGAAAATATTAGCGGGCGAGATATTCTTGTGAATGACCTGGCGGGCATGGATCCCTTCCACAACTTTTGCCAGTTGAAGTGCAAATTGCAAAAATTCCCCCGGCTGCATGCGGCCGGCAATTTCCAGCTGGTCCATTGGCAGACCGCCGCCATCTTCGAGCACGATCATCCACCACTGCTGATGGTTTTCCAGGGAATAGGCTTTTTCCACGCCTGGAAAATCAAGCAGCCGCAGAATTTCGAACTCCTGCCATAAGGGCGCCAGGTACTTTGGGGTGGGGAAAGGCCGGTTAAGGACCTTTAATAGAACTGGGGCGAGATCCTCCTGGCGCCGGCCACGGTAGACCAGGAAAGGTGTGTTCTCCGACAGCTTTTCCCTGATTTCATAACCAGGGATCTCAAACCGCAGACTGCCCCGCACTCCGTTTAGCGATGGACTTGACATTTTGTCGCTGGGCATGATGTTATACAGACATTATAACAAATCTGGGTGGGATTGTGGATTTGTGGAATCGTGGAATGGATTTTGTTGATTAAAAAATTAGCATTTGTTGAGGGCATGAAATAAAACTACTTTCTTTGTTCCTCTGGAAATCAACACAAGAATGTAGACGAGGGGTTGTCCTTCCATTATGCTAATAGTATGAGAACCCATAAATTTTTGAAAATTTCTATACTTAGCCTCAGCCTGATCCTGACCGTTGCCTTGATGTTCCCTGCTCCCGCCTTTGCCCAGGGAATTACTGTCGAGGACACGGTCAAGGAAGGTGAAGTCGTGGACCATAACATGGTCCTGTCGGGCCCGGTCGTGAAAATGGATGGAAAGATCGAGGGGGATCTGCTGGCGGTCGGGGATCAAATCAAGATCAATGGCGAGGTGGACGGTAACCTGGTCGTCATTGGAAACAAGGTGGTCCTTAATGGCCCGGTTTCGGGCAGCGTCTACATCGGCGCAGCCAGCCTGGTAGTCGGACCGGAGGCCAGCGTCGGGCGGGACGTATCGTTTATCGGGGGCATGTTTGAAACCAACGACACATCTTCGATCACCCGCGACCTGAACCTAATCAGCCTGGACTCGAAGATGGCAGGCAACACAGGCAGGGATGTGAATGCCCTGGTCGGCCCCTTACGACTTGGGCTCGTCATTTATGACTTCATTGAAAAGTCAGGGCTGGCTGCCTAAGTCGACAGGACTTGACATTCTGGATGAACCAGAGTGTCTCCGCAGGGCAGTCCGCGTATTGGGGACCGGTCTGATTCTGCAATCCACTTCGGCCTGTTGTGCTGATCGCTGCACCTGCGAGCGGACTGGGGCTTCAACCTCCACAGCAGAACGGTGGAACTGCTACCGCAGCCTGGCAGACATGGGGAATTGCTCTGCTGAGGAATATGGCCGCTCTGCTCATCGTCGGGCTTCTGGCTGTCTGGCTGATCCCCGCCCAGCTTAGCTGGACCAGCGCACAGCCGCGCAGCAAACCCTGGCGCTCGCTCCTGTATGGCTTCCTGATTTTGCTCCTGGGCTGGTTTGTTGCCCTCATCGCTCTGTTACTGGTGCTGGGCCTGGCCTTCTTCCTCTTCTGGGTTTCCCTGCCCAACCTGGGATTCCTGGTTGGGTCACTTGGGGTGCTGGCAATTGGACTGGCCTCGGTCATCTACTGGCTCTCGATCGCCTATTTCAGCAAGGTTGTCATTGCCTTCCTGCTCGGCAGGATGATCTTCTCCAAGTCGACCTCCAGGTACGCCCAGGGGCGGGTTCGTGCCGCTCCTCGTTGGGGTGATCGTATTTGCCCTGGTCGTCTCCATTCCTTATCTGGGTTGGGTCATCTCTGTGATCGCAACCATGTTTGGTCTGGGAGCGCTCTGGATTGTTGCATTCCCTCACAAGGGGAAAGAAACTACCGAGCCGGTCCCTGTCGTGCAGTCTGCTGAATCAGACCTGGGTCTGACATCAGAAGGCTGATCTCCAGCCTTCCATTCCCCGTTCCGAATGGTTCCTGCGTGGCAAGAAAGGCGGAACGGGCCGGCCGCAGGAGCCGGGATGACGGCTGGTACTTGAGGCCATCTGGACGGAACAAGAGAAGATCCAAAATGGAAGAGACTTCCCATGGCATTCGGTCCGATTGATTTGATCGTTCTTGAATTCAAATGCAACACGTTCAGTGACGAGATCATCGCCAGCGTGGCCGATCTCGTCGCAGGTGAGACGATCCGCATCCTTGACCTTGTCATCGTTCAGAAAGATGACATGGGTGAAGTGGTTGTGCAGGAGCTCCAGGAACTCCCGCCCTCCGATCTGCAGCTGCTCGAGCCGTTGAGGGCCGAGATCAGTGGGATGATCACTGTCGATGATATCAAGATGGTCGGAAAAAAGCTGAAAAAGAATACGACTGCTGCGACTCCTGCTCTTCGAAAACCTTTGGGCGGTACGGCTTAAACAGGATGTTTTCGACGGCGGAGGCAGGCTGGTCATGCATGAACGCATCCCCACTGAAATCGTGGCCGAAGCGATCAAGGATCTGGCCGAGTACGACTGAATTGGGCCCGCGGATGGTTTAGGACCGCATGCGAAATTCGGATAGGAGTGAACGATGATAGCTGGAAGGCGAGCCAGAAAACGATCTTTAATTCGTTCGAATGCCTTGACGGAAGTCAGGCCCGAACCCTGTCATCGACGGACGGTGTGACAGTCTTCCAGGCGGGATCGCCTTCTGAATTAGGCCACACTACACCATTGTCTCCCTATGCCAATCCCGCGCCAGAACAGGAGCTGACGATGTATTTGCGGCAGCTCTCCACGCTGCACGCGGCCGGGGTCCTGAACGATGAAGAATTCTCAGCTGCCAGGGGCAGACTTTTTGGATCTTGAATTAACTACCTGCCTGTCCGGTGGATCGATCAATTTCTGTTGAAGGAAGTATGCCATCGGTGATGATTATGTTGAGTACCCTTTCAACAGGAAAATGAAGACAGGGCAACTTTTTGGAGTTATTGTATTGATGGGAATTGCAGGCCTCCTGCCCCAAAACGCGGGCGTGGGAAGCCTGAACCAAATAAAACTTTTTAGTTTCAATAAAGGAGAAGAAAATGGTTAATGAATCATTCTTTACTTTTGCCTGCGCAGGGCTCATCGGGCTGCTCTTCGGAACGGCTCTCGCCTTTGCTGGCTACCGGCTCTTTATTTTCCTTCTGCCCATCTGGGGATTTTTCTTTGGCCTCGCCCTCGGCGCTCAATCGATCCAGGCTCTGTTTGGTGATGCATTCCTGGCTACGATCACCAGCTGGGTGGTTGGATTTATCGTCGCCTTGATCTTCGCCGTGCTTTCCTATGTCTTCTACCTCTTTGCGGTGGCGATCATTGGCGGTTCGCTGGGGTATGCATTGGCAGTCGGTCTACTGACGGCGATCGGCCTGAACTTTGGCTTCCTCGTCTGGATCATTGGCATTGTCGCCGCGGTTGCACTGGCCATCGTGACCATCGTGTTCAACATCCAGAAATGGGTCGTGATTGCAGCGACTGCCATCCTGGGATCTGCGACGGTCTTTGGCACGATTCTGCTCATGTTCCACCCGGCCGCCCAGATACTTGCCAACCCGGTCAGGACCATGCTTTCCAGTTCACCCTTTATGACGATCCTGTTCCTCGTTGTAGCGGGTCTGGGTATTTACTTCCAGTTCGTGAGTACGCGGACCACGACGATTGTGGAATACAACCGGATGGAAGAGTTCAGCGCCTAATCTTCTCCCCTGGACTCGCGCGCTGGAGCTTATTTTGTCACGCGAGGACGGCAGAAGCCATACAGGAAAAACAATATGTGCTGTTTCTTAACCATCCTGCTCTTGTTGGGCCCGCGTGTGGGGGGCGCGATCTGGTGGATTGCCCGGCCTGTCATCTGGAGCGCTGCCTTTAATGGCTCCTGGTTCTGGCCTCTGCTTGGCCTGATCTTCCTGCCCTGGGCGACCCTGATGTATGTCCTGGTATCCGGGAATGGTGGTGTGACCGGCTTTGAATGGGTTTGGGTAGGTTTAGGCGTCCTGGCCGATGTAGCTTCGTATGGCGGCGGCGGGTATGGGAACCGCGAGCACCTTCCCATGTACTCCAACCCGAAAACACTCTAAAAATCTCAAAACATTGTTCAATGGAAAGGATCAACTAGTATGGCAAAAAATAAACTGGCAAAATCACAGCGCGTGTCAGTCAGCAAGCGCAAATTGAATGAAACCGCAGAGGCGATGGAGCAGGTTGCAGTCGTGACCGCCGTCGCAGGGGAAATGGAAGTAATGGAAGGTGCTGAACGTCTGGACCAGGCAGCCGATATGGCTGCAGTTGGTGCGGTCCTGGTGGGCAAGGGAGCCAGCGATCTCACCCGGGCGGAGGATGAAAAACTCATGTCTGACCGGATGGCTGTCGTCAGCGAGGTCGTCGGTGTTGCCGGCGTGGTGGATATTGCTGAAGGCGTTGAAATGCTGGCAGCCTCCGAGGATGTGAATGTTATCAGCGCCCTGATGGGATTGATGAGCCTTGACGATATCGAGCACGGTCTGGAACTGGCCCGCCTCTCCGGTGAAATGCAAACGGCCGGCGAACTGGTGGAAGCCATCAAGATGCCCGTCCTGGCAGGGTTTTTAAGCAGGCGGTCCGCACGTCTGCACGAGATGTCCATGGAGCAGATCCGTGTCGCGGTCAGCACGAAAGCCGTATCCGAGGTACTGTCCGCAGCCGGAAAGAAGATCGAATCCCTCGGTGAAAATGAGATGGATGAAGGTATAACGCGGATTGCCGTCTCTGCCGCCGTCTCTGAGAAGAGTGCTGCGATGTCGAAAGCCAGCGATGAGCTGGCCGTCCAGGGTTTCGAAGAACTGGTCATCGGTGCTGAAGTCGGCAAAGCTGCCAGGGCCGAAGCCATGGAAAGTGCAGCGGAGATCTCCAGCGGTTCGGCCGCCGTGGGAGCCGCCCTTGCCATGGATGAGGTGGCAACCGCCCTTGAAGAAGAAAAGCGAATAGATTCTAGAAAACAGATTACAATCACGCCAGGGATCAATCTTGACGGAATAATTTCCGAGAGGATTGATCCCTGGCAATCCAAAGATTTTTGAACGTCAATCCCAATCGGTTGGAGACATCGCATGGCGAAAAAGAAGCAAAACCAACAAAAGCAAAACCAACAAAAGAAGTCCAATACCGCAAAACCAGTTTCCAGTGTGAAGGGGCCGGTAAAGAAACCGGTCCATAAGGAAAGAGGCACGCTACTCACTATTTTGATCGTCCTGATCGGCTTACATGGCATTCTTGGGGCATATATCGGCTATGCCACTATGAAAGCTGAGTATGTGAAGGCGCCCTGGGCCCTGGCGCTGTTGACGCTGGTATCGGTGGCGGGCATTGTCGCCGCCGTAGCGATCTGGTACTGGAAACAATGGGGAATTACCCTTTACGCGGTTGTATGTATCGCGCAGGCCGCCGTCCATTTAGCGCTGACCGGTTCCCTGATGGTAGTTTTTTACGATATCCTGCCTGTCGCGATCCTGGCGTACGTCATCAACCTGCAGTCCAAGTCAAAGCTTTTTGAGTAAAGGTTTCCCGTTCGTGAAATACTGGGGAAATCATGAAGGCTGGCCGGCCTGGATATTCTGGCCGGCCATTTGTTTATTGGAATTCGTCTTGTTATGCCTGTTTCGAAGGGCGTGAGGGAGAGGCGATTTCTGGCATAGAACAGCTCTCATTAGGTTCATTTCTTGTTCAACACCTGTTGATTGAAAAATCAATAATCAAAGGATTACACTTTGTAAGATTGATGGTATCTTTTTATCAGTATAAAACCCCTCATATCCATCCAGCACCCGGCTTACGATGAGGAATTCCAGGAGAAGGGTAAATTCAATATGGACGAAAACGGAACAGAACGCAAACCTGACTTGCTCCAGGTGACTCTTGGATCGTCAGAATATAAGCTTGTCCCAGGGGGGATTGTGGAGGTTGAAGCTCTCATCGCCAACTCCGGCCCAAGCGATACTTTCATTGTCAATATGCTGGGAATCCCGCCCAGTTGGGTGAAGTCTTCTTCCGGTCCATCGACCGTCTGGATTGCCTCCGGTGGACAGGAGAGGGTCGTCCTGACAATTTCCACGCCGGCCGCGAAGGAGGGGATCCTGGGATCCTATCCGGGCCGCCTGTATGTGTTTGCTCAGAACGCACCGGATAAGGGTCAGGAAGTACCCTTCATACTGGTGGTTATGCCCCCGGAGAAAACCAAAAAGACATTCGTGCTCCGGACTGAAGTGGATACACTTTCGGCCGTTCCGGGTACAAAGTTGAAAGTCCCACTGGCGGTCGCCAATTCCTCGCCGGAGACCGTTTCCTTTGAATGTTCTGTGGAGGGGGTGCCGGCAGGTTGGGTATCGCTCCCATCACCGGTGATCAGCCTGTTGGGAGGCGAGGAGAAAGTCGTGGATCTGTATCTCCAGATCCCGACAACGCCGGAGATCCGGGCCGGGAACTATCCGCTGAAAATCATCATGGCCAGTCAAAAGGACCCGGCTGCCAGGGAGGAAGTCGCAGATCAAGCTGGCCATCGCCGCCTTCGAGTCACAGGGACCGGTGGGGGTTATGATGATGTCCGTGCAGTTTGCAGCGGCTCCCGGGGGCAGCTTTACGGTGCCACTTACTGTGTTGAACCGCGGGCTGATCCCGGCAACCTTCCGCTTGGGGATCGAGGGCATCCCGGTGGGCTGGGTGTCGACCTCCACGCCGGTCGCTTCGTTGAAGCCCGGGGAGAGCAAAGAGATCGCCATGGTGGTTCGCCCGCCTCACTCACCAACCAGCCCGGTGGGAAGACGTAAATTCCGCGTCGTGGTAATGAACCAGGAGTCACCGGACCAGGTTGTTAAAAGTGGACAGTATCCTGACCCTGGCCGCTTTCACGCAATTCAGTGCTGTCCTGGACCCCCAGGAAGCTCGACGCTGGAAAAGTGGTCAAGGTGATTGTGAAGAATGAGGGCAATACTTCCCAGACATTCGCTCTTACCTGTGTGAGCCAGGGGAATCAACTGGAGTTTGAATACCTGGAACCGGAGAGACCCAGTCCTGTGGCCGAGCCGGCGGGTCCGCTACCATCATCGCAGCCCGGCGGGGGCACTCCGGTTGCCCAGCCGGCCGACGATACCCTCATCCTGATCCCATCCGGCGAAACTGCAGCGTTCCGGTTTACCGCCCGGCAGCGCAGCCGTCCTTTGATGGGCAGCCCGGCGCCGTATCCCTACCAGGCGGTTGTCAAGGCGGATCAAAAGGAATCAGCCCCCTGCCCGGTGAGATCAACGGACATGGGCTGATCCCGGTCTGGGTATTGGCGATCTTCCTGATCCTGTGTTTGTGGATGGGTTTTGCTGCCACGTTCTCCTTCTTTGGGGTCAGGTTCCAGGGCAACAGCGCCACGCAGACTGCTGTAGCTGGTACGGCCCAGGTGGTTGGTGCCACCCAGACGATCGTGGCCAACCAGACGGCTGCCGCCCTTGCCGGGCAACAGGATACCGATGGAGATGGCCTGACCGACCAGAGTGAGGCGCAGTACGGGACAGATCCCAACAATGCCGACACCGACCGGGATGGGTTGTTGGACGGACAGGAAGTGCTCCGTACCGGGACAAATCCGCTCGTGCCCGATTCGGACGGAGATGGGCTGACAGATGGCGATGAGGTGAAGCGGGGGATCGAATCCTCTCAACCCGGATACCGATGGGGATGGCAGCCGGGACGGCGATGAAATCCGCATCGGCACAGATCCCTTAAAGCAGGATACCGACGGCGATGGCCTGATGGATGGCGTCGAGGTTGGGCCGTGCCCGAATCCGTTAAACCCGGATTCCGATCAGGACGGCATTATCGATGGCAGGGATTTGAGTCCCTGTGATGCATATAATCCCGGGCTGACTGCAACTGGAATCGCCGGACAGCCAACGGCCTCCTTCACGCCTCCTCCACCGCTGGCATCCGCGGTCGTCCCTACGCAAACACCGACAATACCGCCAACCACACCGGCAAACGACACCACACTTGGGAAAGACCCTCAAAATGCAACCTATCTGATTGAGGGGCAGGAGGTCACTCTTGTCAATGGAGTTGCGGAAACAGAAACTGCACCCGGGTCGGCCTCAAAGAAAATAACGAAGTACTTTGGTAACGCGGTCAATATCGATCTGAATTCCGATGGATTGATGGACTCGGCATTCCTCTTAACCCAGGATGGCGGAGGAAGCGGGACCTTCTTCTATGTAGCCGCGGCCCTCCAGACAGCTGGCGGTTACCAGGGAACGAACGCACTCTTCCTTGGCGACAGGATAGCGCCGCAGAGTACAATCATCGATCCGAACAACCCTTCCCAGTTCGTTGTAAATTATGCCGAAAGGAAGCTCAGTGAACCGATGTCGGCCCAGCCCTCTATCAGTGTCTCCAGAACGTTCAAGCTTGAAAATGGTTTCCTGGTAGAAGTTGGTACGCCTCCCACACAAACTCCGTAGGAAGTCTCAAAGGTCACTGGCAGAGAAGGCTGGTAATGGATCTTACTCTCGTGGCGTTCCATTGCCCCAAGCCGGATCCCTTGTCTCAGCTCGTGGATTATCTCCAGGTGAACCTGTATTCAGAGTTGGGTTCGGCGTTCTCTCCGTACGCGGCGGATCAGGTGCATGCCACGATGATCGGCCTGGAAGGCTGGCGGGAGGCAGCGGGGGTGATTTAACGCCAATGCAGTTCAGGCATCTGCTGATTCTTTCGCCATGGACCTCTCGGGTCTCTTTCTATTTCTGCAGGAGATGCCTCCCCTGCACATCCGGATCGGTGGCTTCGCCTCCTCGAGGGTCTATCCCTTTACCAGCCGCGGCCTGCATCCTTATACTCGTTCGTTTGCCCTGAATGGCCCGTTGGCAGTCACAATGGGTTGGCCGGTCACAGGCCAATCCTATCCGCTGACGCTCGATACGCTGCGCAGAAAGTGCATGCGCTACAACGTTCTCCACAAGTACCATCGCAGGGTGGACGACATTGACAACGATTTCTTCTTTGTTCTTGGCCGGGTCGAGCTTGAGAGGGTTTCGGAAGAAAAAGCAAAGTTCGTACAGCACAATCTCCGCAAGCTCCTGTCAGAGCGTGAGCCCCTGGACATCCTTGTCCGAGCAGAGGATCTTTCGGTTGTAGCCTAGGTTGACCCATAGCTTCCCATACCATCCAGTTTGCGGTATTCGCTTCCTGAGGCGCTATCCAGGGTGGAAGAGCTCAAGCTATTTATGCCAGCAGGCTCCAGGAGGTCTTCGGAGAACGTACAGCAACTGGACCCATGAATAAGACCAATGCAGATATATGATGAAAATCCTGGTTCTTTGTGGTGATGCCTGGCATCCGCCCGAGATTGCCCGGAAGGGTTTGGAATCTTTGGCCATGGCTGAATTCACGTTCGACTGGATCGAAGATGCCCGGAAGTGGTCGCCGGAAGTTATGGCGGCCTATCCATTGGTAATCCTGGCCAAGTCTGACAATGTCTCCCTGACCGACAAAACCAGCTGGATGACAGATACCGCCCAGTCAGCCTTTTCAGAGCATGTGCGCCAGGGAAATGGGCTGCTCGCGATCCATTCGGGCACCGCTGAATATGATCAGAAACCCGTACTCCGAGGCCTGTTGGGAGGAGCATTTCTCCATCATCCCGAACAATGCCCGGTGACCGTGAACCCATCCATGGAACATCCACTTTGCACCGGGAGTACTCCATTCACTTTACGAGATGAGCATTATTTTATGGCGCTGGATGATCCCCAGGCAGATGTGTTTATGACCACAATCTCTGCAAATGGTGAACAGCCCGGCGCCTGGCGGCGGGACGTGGGGAAGGGGCGCGTGGCAGTATTGACACCTGGACATAATATAGAGGTCTGGCTGCACACTTCTTATCAGGCGATGCTGGTCAATACCATACATTGGTGCAATGGATTCTTGTGATTAGGCGCTGAGCCTTCCCAGCCTCCGATTATCTTTACCGAATCTTTAAAATCACTTTACTCGTGCTTTATCTAGCCGATATATACTGGCATCTTAAAGCATGCCTGAATGGCGTTTTATGTTTACAATATCGTGAAAGGCTTATTGAGAAGATCATGGCTAAAATTCTCGTCATCGACGACGAACCTTCGATTGTAAATTTAATAACTGCGTATTTAAAGCCGGAAGGCTATGAAATCCACACGGCCATGGATGGACCGTCTGGCCTCAAAGCCGCTCGCGTTTTCAAGCCCGATCTGGTAATCCTGGATATCATGCTTCCCGGCATGGATGGCCTCGAGCTGCTTTCACGTTTGCGCCGTGAGTTGGAAGTGTACGTAATTTTACTTACAGCGAGGACAGAGGAGACAGATAGGATCGTGGGCCTGTCTGTCGGGGCGGATGATTATGTAACCAAGCCTTTCAGCCCGCGGGAATTAACGGCCCGCGTCAAGGCTGCGTTGAGACGCATCCAGGCGGGAACCGGCCCGAGGCCCGAAACGAGCGTCCATGCCTTCCGCCATCTCCGCATGGATGAGGGCGCCCGGACCGTCACTGTGGACGAGAATCCGGTTGAGCTGACAGCCATCGAATTCGATCTATTAAAGGCGCTTGTCGAAAACCGTGGGCGAGTTCTCTCGCGTGAACAGCTGCTTGAAAAGGTATGGGGAGGAGACTATTTTGGCGAACAGCGGGTCGTGGATGTCCATCTGGGTCACGTTCGACAGAAACTGGGACAGGATGATCTTATCGTAACTGTACGCGGCATCGGCTACCGTTTTGAAGACGAGCTAGCATGAGTGAGGAAACATGACCGCTTATTTCCGCAGTCATCTGGGTGCAAAACTACTGCTTTCCTACCTGGTGATCATCATCGTAGGCATCGTAGTCTTGATCCTTGCAAGCCAGTTTATCCTGCCTGCCTCCTTCAACCGTCACATGGCTGGGATGGGAATGACCTTTGCCCCCGGTACAGGCACAGGTGGGATGATGAATACACCAGGCTCAGGGCAGGGGACGGGGAACGCCGGACAAATGTCACAGCTGTATCAGGATTTCCGGGCCAGTTTTAACGAGGCTCTCCTTTACGCTGCACTTGCGGCAACAGCAGTAGCCATCCTACTGAGCCTGTACTTAAGCCGGAGTGTGGTTGCGCCAGTGCAGGCGATGTCTCTGGCTTCGCAGCGAATTGCTGATGGACGCTACGATGAACGGGTGGATGCACAGGGTGCGGATGAGCTTGCCCAGCTTGCCATGCACTTCAACAGGATGGCTCAAAAATTGAGCCAGGTGGAGGCCATGCGGCGGCAGCTGATCGGGGATGTCAGCCATGAATTGCGCACACCCCTGACCGCCATCAAGGGTTCCATGGAAGGCCTGATGGATGGCGTCCTCCCGGCCAATGAGGCTACCTTTCAACAGATCCATGCCGAGGCAGACCGCCTCAACCACCTGGTCGATGACTTGCAGGAGCTCAGCCGGGTGGAAGCCCGAGCCTATGAGCTGGATCTTCGCCCGCTGGACGTCTCATCTCTGATGCAGACAGTGACCAGGCGGCTCGCCACTCAATTCGAAGCGAAGCGCATCTCTCTGGATGTAGACCTGGCTCCAAGCCTTCCGCCTATCCTTGCGGACGAAGGGCGGATTGTTCAGGTACTCACCAACCTTGCGGGGAATGCGCGGCAGTATACTCCTGAAAACGGCAGGGTCGAGATCAGCGTAAAGCAGATTGGCAAGGAGGTTCAGTTTTCCGTTCGAGATACGGGAATTGGCATTCCTCCTGAACACCTCCAGCACATCTTTGATCGCTTCTATCGGGTGGACAAATCGCGCACACGTAATTCTGGCGGCGGAAGCGGCATCGGTCTGACAATCTCCCGCGCCCTCGTCGAAGCCCACGGTGGACGCATCCGGGCGGAATCCGCAGGAGAGGGGCAGGGGAGTACATTCCTCTTTACTCTCCCCATTGCAGGATAGGCTGATTTTCCCGTCGCTCTCGATGAATGCTTTCTTTACTTTGCTATTCTCATCCACGCCAGGCGGCCGACTTCTCGCTGGCGGTGGATAGGAGGATCTCCTATGCTTCCTTATTTACAGCGCTAAAAGAACTTTGGCAAAAACTGTTTATTTGCTTCCAACAATTCCTCCAGCATCTGTTTTGCCTGGGAAATTGTCAGGCGGCTGGAGAGTGGATCGTTCAACAGCACTTGCAGCGTCATCTCTCTGCTTCCTGTCATAGCCGCCTCAACGGTCATCTCCTGCTGGTGGATATGATGTTCCAAAATATTCTGTACGCCGGTGGGGACATTTCCATATGTGATGGCATGCGGGCCGGTCGCGTCGATCACACCGTAGGTTTCGACAACCGCGCCATGGGGGAGATTGCTAACCTGCTTTTTATTTGGTAGATTCATGATCCCAACATACTTTTCCCCGCAGGTGATGGCGCGGATGATCTTGTTTGCAGCCTCGCTGGAGACATCCGCCATGAACGGCTTGAGTTCCGTTTCCCCGCGCAGGACTGATTTCGATCCTAATCTTCGCGAACATCTCCATCCCCATCCGTTCTTCGATGCCAGTCAGTTTGATATCGTAGGCTGTACCCCAGCCTGTTGACTCATTGATAAAGTGAGGAAAGAACTCTGCAATGTGCCGGTCGCCTGCAGCAGGCAGCGCGCCATAAAGCTTAAACAATGTGGATTTGACCTTGGCATGATCCGCGAACACCGATCTGTTATCCTCATCCACCTTGATCTCACCACTGAGTATCTTGCCGGCGATCTCATCCACCTCATCCCAAACGTGTTTTCCGTCTGCATACAGATCCGTGACCCAGATCAGGTGGTTTACGCCCGCGATCCTTGCATTAATTTTGTCGGGTGTTGTATTGAAGATCGACGCGAGATGTTCGCGAACGACGATCCATTCATGGCACAAGCCAGCCACTTTCACACCTAGCATTGCAAGTGTTCGAGTGAGAACAGTCATTGGATTTGTGTAATTGAGAAACAACGCGTTTGGACAGACCTCCATCACCGTGCGCCCGATCTCAGCCACAACCGGGATGCTTCGCAGTGCCCGCGAGAGCCCGCCAGGACCGGTCGTATCGCCCACCGATTGCCTGATCCCATATTTGAATGGGATCTCCAGGTCGGGGCGCATGGATTCCAGCCGGCCGGTGGTGATGGTCAGGATGACAAAGTCCGCTCCCTGCAGTGCCTCCTCCAGTGACAATGTCTTCTCGATTTGAAAATCAAGGTTGAAGTCCTCGATCATTTTCCTGCCCAGCGCGTAGACCCGGTCCACGCGGTCCGGGAGGATGTCCTGGAGCACAATGGTTGAACCTGTGAGCTCAGGTGTGGCGAAGATATCCCGGAGAAACGTTGGCCCCCAGGTATAGGACCCTCCGCCGATGATGGCAATTTTTGTCATGGCAGGCTCTTGATTCCTTCCATAATACGCGGGCCGATTTCCTTTCCGAACCTATGCAGATCCGATCTTCATCTGACGAGTTCCCTGGCGCTGCTAACAATATTTTCCCGAACGGCATACCCGTCAAAGCCAGCCTGTTTCATCCCCAGGATCACCGGGCCTACCACAGGCGGACCGTTGAGACGGATCAATTTGGCCCGCGGACAATAGCGGAGAATTAGATCGCGCATGGGACCCGTAATGAGTTCGCCGCCTTTAAAGACACTTCCTGACTGGATGATCTCAACTTCCTCATCGTCCATTCCTATCTGTCGGGCGACCGAAACTGCCAGCCAGCCCAGCTCCTCACCAGACCAGCGGATAACATCGATGGCGGCGTGATCGCCAGCCCAGGCTGCTTCCATAATCTCGATCGCAAGATGGGGAAATAAATGATAAAAATCGTTGGAGAGTCCTTCCATCAGATCCATTTCATCTTTTGCCCCTGTAGCCTCCAGGAAGATCTGTGTAAGCCTGGTCGGTGGAACGCGCTTGATCCAGGCATAGTTGACAAACTGTCTGGCGCGGAAAACGATCTCGATCGCTCCTCCGTGTTCGCCAAAATCGGTGCCGTTGCCCACAACCCGTCCCTCCTGCCCGTTCCTGCCGCGCCCCCGGCAGTTTACGCCTGAGCCGGCTGTAACATTGACTCCGATCCCGCACGTTGCGGCTGCGAACAACCCATTCCAGCCATCGTTGACAACTTCCACAGGACAGCTCAGTCCCAAAGAAGCAATCGCCTGTAAGTGATCCTCCCGGTCGGACGGAAAGTCGTATCCTGACACGCCGAAACCGGCTCCCACAATTTGAGCCACTGCCACACCGGACTTCTTACAGGCAGTGATAAAGGATTGCGTTAGAACCTCTCCCAGGCGCTCATAACCCACGCTCTGGTGATTCCCACCTCCCGATTCTCCAAATCCCATACAACGACCTGTTTCGTCAACGATCAAGGCATGCGTTTTGGATGAACCAACGTCTATTCCCAGAAAATACCTCATTGCAATCTCCGAATAAAAAATATGTCAGCTGTTATCTTCCAGGTGACGGGAAGCATCCCACTCATCGGGCGCGGGTTGAAGCACTCCGAACGCCTGATATCCATCATTGATCATCATTTGCACGGCGGACTGCAGCTCGATCTCGCCGCGCGGGGATGGCTCCACCCTGGGCAGGTACTCCCAGACCGCTGGTGTGAAAATGAACATCACGGAAGCAGCGTAGGGACTTAATATCTCCTCCCGTTTTGGCTTTTCAATGATCTTCTTAACCTGCCAGCCGGCATCCACTTCCACGCAGGAGCGGGCGGAGAGTTCATCGATGGCACATTCCTTCAGGCTCATGGTAATGGCTGACTTATGTTTTTTATGTGCTTCGACGAGCTCAAGTAAAGAATTTTCTTCCAAAATGTAATCAGTCCCTACAACCATTACCGGTTCGTCAGGGATCCATTCCCGCGGCACGGACAATAACGCATCTCCATTCCCGCGCAGCTCATTTTGATGGGCGAAAGTCACCTTTAAATTCCAGCGGGATCCATCGCCCACATACTCGAAGATCTGGTTCTCAAGGTGGTTTGTCACAATGCATATTCTTTCGATGCCTGCCTGTTTCACTGCCATCAGCACATAGTCGAGGGTGGGGCGCCCGCGGATGGGGAGCAATGGCTTGGGAGTTGTGTCCGTGTAAGGACGCTGGCGTTTACCGCGTCCGGCTGCAAGCAGGATGGCTGAACGGATCATTGCCTCACCACCGGCCTGTCTTCCTTCGTAAGGGGAAAGATACCATCTCCTGTTTCAGCAATGAAAGCCCTGGATGGCAGCTCAGGATGTTTGGCCGAGAACTTTTCAGCAATTGCAGAACAGGCACTTTTGGCAGACGATCGTTCCGCAAGTGCAACTACACATCCGCCATAGCCTCCGCCGCTAAAGCGACTTCCGTAGACTCCAGTTGTGCTGCTCGCCAGTTCATGAAGTTCGATCAATATATCACTACCGGATTCATAATTATTAATCGAAGATGCGCAGGACTGGTTTACCAACTGCCCGAACAGTTCCAGGTTGGATTCTTCCCAGGCTTTTGCCCCCTCGTGAACCCGTTCCACTTCGGTGAAAAAGTGTTCTGCACGCCTGCGCAGATCTTCAGGCAGGGTCATCTTTCTTTCTTCAAACAATTCGCGCGGCACCTCGGAGAGGATATGAGCTCCCTCTTTAATTGTCCTGCCGCTTGTCCGCATTCATCAACGCGGCCATTGAATCCGCTCTTGGTCAGTTCACGTGAGACACCAGAATACGCCACGATCCACACAAAATCGCGCATAGGAGGATCCGGGATTGGAGTAAAAGAGGCCGTGATTGTGTCCATAAGGAGAAGCGCATCCCGTTTGCCATTAACGATGGTCAACGGGTCAAGCAGCCCGATCTGCAGCTTGAGTTCATCGTGTTCAAGTTGATATTCAAGCTGCACCAATTGTTCGCTGCTAAGCGCGATGTCATTGACAGCGGCAAACGCTTGAAGATATGCCAGTCCCACAGAAGCCGAGGAACTTAGCCCGGAGCCGATCAGCGAACCGCTGACGTGTATCCGCAAGCCGCGCTTTGCCTTCAAAACACGTGCAGCAGCCTGTGCATAGCGTGCCCAGTGCCTGGTGTCCAGTTCGCCGATGAGAAAATTCGCCTGGCCGAATTGGTCGCTTGTCATGTGAACCCGGTTTGAATTGAGCGGTTCATATTCCAGCGCCGTGCCAATCATAAGTGTGCGGCCAAGCACCGCTCCGCCCTGATGATCGATGTGCGCTCCGATGGGGCATATACGGTAAGGTGAAAAGATACTTTCCATTCATGCCCCTTCAAAGAGATGGAATGTATGTCCAGTGAGTGCAAAAAAGCGTTCCAGTTCTGATTTCGAAAGGACCAGAGTTGCCGTGTTCACCAGCGGATGGCTCAGGAAGGTTTCACCCTGCCAGATATCGGCATCGATCCAAAGCTCAACCAGCTGTTCTGTGTCGTTTGCCAGTCCCATCATGGTCACAGCGCCGCGTGTCACACCCAGGATGCGCATGAGATTTTCCTCGGATGCGAACCGGAGATAGGCGACTCCCAATTGAGGCGACAGAGCATCCAGTTTCACAGTCTTCTCGCAGGAAGTCACAACCAGGAAAAATCTGCGCGCCTTTTTATCGCACAGGAACAGGTTTTTTGTGCTCACTGCCGGTACCTTGGGACGGTGCAGCTCGGCTTCGGCGCAAGTGAATACGGCGGGATGTTCCACCCGCTGGTAGATAAAACCCTTCGAGTCCAAATATTGGAGAAATTCCTGTTCGGATGTGATCATTTTTCATCCTGTGGGTAGAGTCTCAACGGAAAGGATGCCTGGAATTTTACTGGCTGTGGTCTCATTTTACCGGGCCTCCTGGTGTGTATGAGCTATCCCATACGCCAGGCTGTGACAGTCGCAGTAGGCAGTCATACTCTTCAAACTTTGATCGATCATCTCCTGTGGCATATAACCCAGGAGGATATAGCAGGCCTTGAGGGCTTTTTTGGCGACATGTTTTCTGTCCCTGCAAATTGAACGCGTCATATCAGTGCCATTTCGGCAAAGGAGCGAACTGCAGACGTGTATCAACCTATCCTTTTATACCGGAGACGACTACGCCTTGAATAAAGAGTTTCTGTGCGAAGAAAAAGAGCAGGATGGGTGGGATCAGCATCAATGTAGAAGCAGCCATGAGCAAATGACTCTGTTTGGTAAAGACCGCGTTGAAGGCTTGCAGCCCCAATGCCACCGTCCAGTGGCTTTCACTTTGTAAATAGATCAATGGCGCATAGAAATCATTCCAGGCATAAAGCACACTAAAGATAGTGACCGTGGCGATCACCGGATAGGATTGTGGCAGGATTACATGCCATAAAATCTGGAATGGTCCCGCACCATCAATACGCGCCGCATCATCCAGTTCTGTGGGCAGAGTCATAAAAAATTGACGTAATAGGAACACGTCCCAGGCGTTTGCAAAAAAAGCCGGAATGATCAACGGATACAGGGTGTCGTACCAGCCAATCTTCTTGAACAAAATGAAAGTGGGAATGAGTGTGACCTGGGGCGGCAGCATGGCGGTGGACAGCAGAATCAAAAATAGAAGATTTAATCCCTTCCCGCGAAAACGGGCGAAGCCGTAAGCCACTAGGACGCAGGAAATCAATGTGCCCAAAGTCCCGAAGACTACAATAATCATTGTGTTGAGCAAATAATGAAAAAAGGGAACCTTGGTAACCGCCAAAACAAAGTTTTCCCAGTGAAAATAGATCTGCGTGGCCCGCGTCCCGGAGGCAACGGGCAATTGATATTGTTCTGCGGGATTTTCAGGATTTACAAACGTTCCGATGCTTCCGTCTTTGTTGATCAGCGCCAATTGTCGTAACACGCCGTCCACTTCGATGTCATACAGGAACACTTTCTTTCCATTGACTGAAACCTTGACCTGCTCGGTGGGAATCCACTGTGGAGGATTGGTATTGACGGCATCCGGACTTTTAAGCGCAGATATCATCATCCAGACCAGGGGCGTCAGTACGACGACCATTCCAATAAATAATAAAATCAGGACAAAGATTTGGTTTATCAAATCTTGCGTACGTTTACCAATCATCAGATTTGTCTCCTGGCTTGTGCCCTGGTTTTACTTCCGCCGGTCACCTTCATAGTACACCCACAAGGCTGAACTACGGAATACGAGCAAAGTCAATACCAATACGATCACAAACAACACCCACGCCAGCGCGGAAGCATAGCCCATATTGAGGTAGCGAAAAGCATTGCTGTAGAGATAGACATTGTAGAAAAGTGTTGACTCCAAGGGTCCGCCCAGACCCGTATCTGCTGTGGCAGTAATCACATACACTTCTGTGAAGTATTGGAATGTGGCGATGATGCCTATCACCAGATTGTAAAAAATGACCGGTGACATTAATGGGATCGTAATATAAAACAACTTCTGCCGAGCGTTGGCCCCATCCAGCTCTGCAGCCTCGTACAAAGCGGTTGGAATGCTTTGCAGCCCGGAGAGATAAATGATCATCCCGCCGCCCACGCTCCACAGGCTCATAATAATCAAAGCCGGCACGGCCCAGTCTGGACTGGCGAGCCAGCCGGGGCCATCGATCCTGACAAGACTCAGAAGCCAGTTCAAGATTCCAAACCGTGGATTGAAAATGAGACTCCACAAGATCGCGACCGCCACACCTGCAATCACAGATGGCAAATAAAAAACTGTCCGCCAGAAGGCAACGCCAGGTACATTCTGATTGAGCAGCAGAGCCAGTACAAAACCGATCACGAGATTAAGGGGAATTGCTACAAGGGCAAACTTTACTGTAACCCCAAGCGAATGCCAGAATTTGGGATCGCCTGCAAAAAGTTTAATGTAATTGGCAAGCCCGATAAACACCGGTGGTGAGGTGATGTTGTATCTGGTCAGGGATAAGACCAGGGAGGCGATCATCGGTCCCAGCGTGAAGACAATAAATCCAATCAACCAGGGACTAATGAAGATGTAGCCCCAAAGAGTTTCCCGCTGGCTCAAACTCAGCGGCTTGGATTTTGACTTTACCGTGTTATTGCGCAACTTTAATTTTACCTAGACTCACGGCCTTGCTCCTTGAACCTCATGGATCGAGTCTCCTCATGCGAGGAGACTCGATCCATGGAATTGAACAACTCGCTATTTGGCAGCCCAGTACTCATCCAGATACCCCTGAACTTCCGAATCCAGCTTGTCCATGACCTCCTGGGCAGAGGTGGTGCCATCCGTTCGCAGAGCATCTGCTGCATTTTCCGTGGCATCCCATACTTTCTGATAGTTTGGGACCCACTCTTCATTATTGGGGGAAGCATCCATATATTGTATGGAATCCACAAACAATTTGAAATCAACGTTTGGATATTCCTTTGCCATATCCTGTTCCCAGGTATTGGAAAGAGATTTGCGCGCAGGTATGCAACCAAAGATGCCGCAAAGACGCTTGAGCATGTCGGGTTCCACCAGCCATTTCGCAACCTCCCATGCCTCCTTGGGATTCTTGGAATGGGCAGAGATGGCAAATGTATCCGCATTCGTGGGTGAGACAACGTCTCCGTGCGGTCCGGCGGGGATTGGCGCGACATTCCAGTTAAAGTTATTAAAAGTCGGGTAGGCATACGCCATCCAGCTGAAGCATTCCCACATGGCTGTTGACCCGCCTTCGAATGGATTATCTGCACCGCCAAATGAGGAACTCAATTCTTCACTGGTCGGGCTGACATGGTTTTCCCAGATCGTATCATGGATGAACTGCGCCCCTTCCAGGTAACCCCCAGTGTTCATTTCGGCTGTCTTATAATCTGCATCCATGCCTAGCGGATTGCCGCCGAATTTTCCTGGTACTGTGCGGAAGGGGCCGCAAAAGCCGCCCCAACCCCATTGATTCATCTTCGTCGCATCGAAATCCGCTGAGGTAGCATCGTTGCCATTCTCATCCATGGATAAAGTCTTGGCTAGTTTAACCAGGTTGTCATACGTCCAATTCGTATCGCCATAGGCGGAAGGTGGGTAATCGAGTCCGGCCTTGTCGAAAACGTCCTCATTGTAAAAGATGACTGACGGATACACACCGACCGGCAGACCGACGGTCTTGTCCTTGTATTGCAGCAACTCTACCGCCGGACCGTAGAAATCACTCGTGTCGTAATTGTCTTCCTTGATAAAGGGCGCCACATCGATCCATTCATCATAAAATTCTGCAATGCCCTGGATCCCAATTGGAAACGCCATATCTGGAGCCAGGTCTCCTGCAAGAAGGGTGGAGAACTTGGAGGAATGTTCCTCCCAGGTGGAGAACGTGAACTCCATTTGGATATCTTTGTGACTGGCGTTGAATTCATCCGCAACTTTCTTGAGTGCTTCCATTGAATCAGGATCGCTGCCTGCTCCAAAGCCGACGAAGACCGAAATCTTGACGGGTTCTTTGGCAGCCGGTACTCCAACTCCACCACAAGCTGCCAGCAGCGTGGAAACGAGTACAAAGAGCGCTATCATCTTATACAGGTTGTTTTTCATTTTCTCCTCCGGAATTTGAAAATTGATTTGGATCCACACGATAGAAATCAATCCGCTGCGTTTTCACCTCCTTGGGGATGTGAGGAAATCGTCCTGAGAATGATTGGGGAACAGGCCTTGGCATCCGCACAAACTCACGGATGACGAGCTCGGTGCGCATCAGAGTCAACGCCTGAGCCGGTTTGCCGTTCATCAAGTTTGAGAGCTGGCGGACAGCTTCGCGCCCGACCTCTTCCGTCGGCGCGCGGACCGTGGTAAGCGGAGGCGAGAGATAGCGGGCGAAGGGAACATCGTCGAAACCGACAACTGCCACTTCGTCAGGAACGAGCCGGCCTGCCATCTTGAGGGCTCGTATCGCGCCGATCGCCGAGTCATCATCACCGGCGAAGATTGCATCGAAGTCGACTCCCTCCAATAACATTTGTTGAAGGGTGGCAAAAGCTTCCTCCTCGTCAAATTCCCCGGTCGCGACGAGTTCCGGGATCAAAATCGATTTGATGAGCTTCGAGAGCTTCATGATAACCACGTCTCGCGCCAGACGGAATCTTCATGGCCTTCAGGCCCGCGTAAATAAACAATTCTGCGCCGGTCATGCACTTCAATCAAATGATTGATGAGCATGGCGGCGCCGTTTTTGTTCTCGATGGCGATGACCGGTATATCGAGCAAATCGGTGGCAGTTTGATGTAAAAGCACAATGGGGAAGTTAATGTTATGCAGGCGATGCAATTCACGGTGATCGAGACTGTCGGTGAAAATCAATAAGCCATCTGTATTGTGTTCGCCAAGCGGCCGGCGCGAGGGTCCTTCCTTCTTCGTGGAATGGATCAACAGATCATAGCCGGCCTCATAAGCGCCTGCTTCAATGCCCTTCAGCAGCGGAGGGAAGAATGCGCCACTGATCTCTGACATCACCAAACCGATCGTGTTTGTCCGTCTGCTCGCCAGGACGCGGGCGGCATGGCGCGGAACGAACTGGAGCTCTTCCATTGCCAGACGAACTCGATCTGCTTTTACATTTTGAACGGGAGTCGTACCGTTGAGTACGCGACTAACCGTGGCGATTGAAACCCCAGCGTGACGGGCAACATCTGCGATCGTGAATGAACGACTTTTGGATGTCATATAAGCTCCGCTTGAAAGCGCTTTCTGAAAGCGTTTTCAAAAGTATACAGAGAATCATGATTCCAGTCAACCAATTCCCGTCATCAACCCGATATTTTATATTGAAGATTCCGGGATGAATTTTAATAGGCTCATGCAGAGTGCTACAGGTAGGCGATCCGGGAAAATTACAGCGTGAATTGGCTTTGGTGCATGAATATTTCTTTTCCCACTTTGACCCAATTTTCGGCGAAGTTTTAGCTTTTTTCCACAAGAAGGCTTGAATTCGTTGAGAACAAGCCTGATTTTGGGATTGCACCTTCAAAAAGCCGATTTGTGCACCAAAGCCGCGTGAATTTCTAAACTTATATGGAAGCGCTGCCAATACGGGTGCACCAAAAGGTTGTTGGTCAAAAAGCGCAAGCCGCCGTCTCGAAGATGCCGCCCAGCGGTACCCGGCGGCGCTTTTCGAGTAAATCCTGCGCCGTCCTCGGCGCAGGGAGCAAACTCATCTACATGCATTTAGCGCCTCCGCCAGTACGGCGGTTGTATAAAATCAGGGCTCATATGATAGAATAAGATATATCTCTTCCATATATCTCATCAAAGACGTTATCCCTTGAATGAGTAGGTCGCCTGCAATGTTAAAGAAAACCGGGGTGAGAATGAACATGGCGAACGGTTCAATCAGGGCGCACCGCTGATGTAAACAACACCCACTCATCGACGACATTTTTTAATTGAATACGCGGAGCAGTGATTATTGATCACTGCTTTATTGAATAAACCGGGCCGCATTAAGGGCGAAGGATGGTTCCTGCCTTGCAGAAACTACCCTTTGCAGGACCAGGCTATTTTCTCATGTGCGGAAGGCATCTTCGATCTTCTTTTTCTATTATTGGTACGGATTTGCAGGTATTGCACTGGATGGAGACGAGTTGAATTAATGCTTCCGGCTAATTTTTATTTATTCAAAGCTTTCGATCTAAAATATTCCTGCTTTTTATTATTGCTGTCATTGATTCCAATGACGGGAGTCCCTGCATGTTCCACAGCTATAGGGGAGTTCGCCTCAGGCGATGTTCCGGTCTGGGGAGGATTTATCCACGTTTTTGTGCTTGAAGTGCAGAAGGCTGGTTATAAGATCAATATCATCTCCCCGGATGATTATGGAATCCATTTTTACGGGGATGTTTGATTACCACCGATTCCCTGATCCAGAAAAACCCCGATCTTGTACAGCGCTTTATGCGGGCCACCCTCAAAGGGATGGACGTACGCGCTGGAAAATCCGGAGGCGATAGGCACATATATTGAAAAATATACACCTGATGCAAACGCCGATCTTGAAGCTGAAAAGATGATCGCCAGCATCCCACTGATTAACACGGGGGAGGATCATATTGGCTGGATGAAGCGTGAAACCTGGGATGCCATGGTGCAAACATTGCGCAAGCAGGGGGACTTGAAACAGTCCTTGCGTGTGGAGGACGTTTACACCATGCAGTTTCTTGAGGAGATGTACGGAAAGTGAAGCTCACTCCTCGTTTCACTCTTGTTTTCATCGCCTATGCATCGGCCCTCCTGATTGGTGTGGGATTGATGGCATACAACAGTGGCCGGGAAGCCCTGCGCGAGGCCACGATCTCAGAACTGCAGGCCACTGCCCTGGAAAAGGAGTCGTCACTGGATAAGTGGGTCCAGGAAAAACAGGTAGATGTAGGCGCACTGGCGACTGATCCGACCACCATCCTGGCTTCCTATGAACTGTTGAATGCGGCTCCCAACTCAACGGAGGCCCAGGCTGCTCATGACGAGCTGGTTGCAAATCTAACACCTCACCTCGCCCAGGGCGAATTCATGGAATTGAGTCTCCTTGATCCCCAGTCTGGGAAGGTGCTTGCCTCGACGAACCCGGCTGAGGAGGGCATGTTCAAAGAGGATCGCCCATACTTTATTAATGGCAAAATCGGTCCTTTTGTTCAAAATTTATACTATTCGATTTCCCAGCAATCCATTGCCATGACTGCGTCCACCCCGCTGAGAACCCGCCAGGGACAACTGGTGGGGGTGCTGGCCGGGCGTTTAAATCTTGATGAGATGAATTCCATCATCAACCGGCGCACAGGCCTGCATCAAACCGATGATGCCTACCTGGTAAACAGCTCGAGTCTTTTTGTGACCCAGCCGCGTTTCATCAGCAGCCCGGCTGTTCTTCAACGGGGGATCCATACCCAGGCAATTGATCAATGCCTGCAGCAGCAGAATGGCGTGATCGAGGCAGACGATTATCGTAATGTACCGGCTTTTGTCGTATACCGCTGGCTGACTGACCGCAACTTGTGTCTGGTTGTGAAAATGGATCAAACCGAAGCCTACCGCCCGATCCGCGCATTTGGAGGGACTATCGCTGCGATCAGTGCCCTTGCCCTGCTTGCTGCTGCAGCCCTGGCTTATGCCCTGGCCCGCAGCTTGACCCGCCCCATCCTTGCCGTGCAGGAAGGGGCAGCCCGCTTTGGGCGTGGCGAGCTGGACGTAAGGCTTGACGATGTTTCGGGCGATGAGCTTGGCCAGCTGGCTGGCGAGTTCAATAAGATGGCGGAGGCTCTGGCAGAGCAGCAGACCCACCTGCGTCGCCGTGCTGAACAATTCTTCAACCTCAGCCCCGACTTGCTTTGCACCATCAATTCCACCCGCCGTATGCTGGACCTGAATCCGGCCTGGGAACTAACCCTCGGCTACGCCAGCGAGGAGCTCAAAGGCCGCCTGTTGTCAAACTTTGTTCACCCGGATGATTGGTCTACGACACAGTCCGCTCTCCGGCGCATCGCTGAGGAAGGCTCCGGCCGGTTTGAGAACCGCTGCCAGCACAAGCAGGGCCATTACCTCTGGCTCGCCTGGGTTGTTGTGAATTCCTCCCAGGATCAGCTCCTCTATGCGGCAGCCCGCGACATCACCGAACGCCGGCTTGGCCGAGGAGAGGATGCGGCAGCAGACCGAGGAATTGGAGCGTTCCAACCGCGAGCTGCAGGATTTTGCCTATGTGGCCTCGCATGACCTGCAGGAGCCGTTGCAGCTCGTTTCCAATCATGTACAACTCCTTTCCCGCCGCTACCGTGGTCAGCTGGACCAGGACGCGGATGAATTCCTTGATTTTGCAATCGAGGGAACGAGCCGCTTAAAAAGCCTCATCTCTGACCTGCTCGAGTATTCCAAAGTGGGTACAAGTAACAAGGAATTTGCTTCTGTCGAGATGGAGCTGATGTTTGCCCGGGTCTTGGAAACATTTCAGCCCGTCATCGATGATTGTAGGGGGCTTATCACGCATGATCCCTTACCTGTGGTAATGGGCGATAGTGAGCAAATGGTCCAGCTGCTTTCCAACCTGATCGATAATTCGGTAAAATTCCGTGGCAATGAACCGCCTCGCATCCACGTCGGAGCGAGGCAGCTGAGTGAAAAGTGGTTGTTCTTTGTCCGCGATAATGGCATTGGGATTGACCCGCAGTACACCGAACGGGTGTTTGTCATCTTTCAGCGCCTGCACAGCCGGGACGATTACCCGGGAACCGGCATTGGACTGGCGATCAGCCGTAAGATCATCGAGCGCCATGGAGGCCATATCTGGGTCGATTCGGAGCCTGGCAAAGGCGCAACTTTTTACTTTACCCTCCGGCCCGTGGAAGACTGGCAGCCCGTAAACCTGCAGCCCGAGGCGCCACCTCAACGGCTGAAGGATTCGATCGCGGACCGCGCGACCGACTTGATCTGACAAGGAGGACCTATGATCCAGCCTACCCTGCTTTTTGGGGCCACTCTGGCTTTCCTCTCTGCAGGAATTTACCTCTATGTGGGTCGCGTGCTCAGCCGCCGGCGCCAGACTTCATCAGGAGCCGGCATGGCATGGCTGATGTTCGTGATCTGGTGGTATGCACTGGCATTGGCGACTTTGTCTGGCGGCATTCTCAGTTTGTTGGGCGCGTTCGGGGTCATTGGTCTTCCACTTTATGTCGCAATCACGATTTTGAATTTGTTGACAACCTGTGTAGCCCTTTTAGGGTTGATGTTCTATTTGATGTATCTCTATACGGGGAAAAGCAGTTTGATCTGGCCTATTGGAGTATTCTATTTTGCCTACTATGGCCTGCTTGTATATTTTGTGGAAGCCAGCGATCCTATAGCGGTCACAGTAAATCGCTGGAACACAACTCTCCAATATGAGAACCTAATTCAGGGTCCTCTCTTTTTGATTGCCCTATTGCTGCTTGTATTTCCGCAGATCATTGGCAGCCTGGCATATTTCATGCTCTTTTTTCAGGTGAACGCAAAGACTCAAAAGTATCGGATCCTGCTTGTATCGTGGAGCATAATCATATGGTTCACAAGTTCATTCCTTGCAAGCATTTCCGGTCTCTCGCAACAGGACTGGTGGCAGGTCGTTAGTCGATTAATAGGACTCGGCGCAGCGCTCACCATCCTCTTTGCCTACCAGCCGCCCTCCTGGATCAAGCGCCGTTTTGGCATCGCGGCAATCGCCGAGGGAGGATAGATCAGGTGTTAATGAATGAGTTCTTCATTTTCAATGATGGCTTTCCATGTTTAGCTGGAGAATCTTTGTGAGGATAATTTACAGAAGATGCATATCCAGAATTCGAGGATTATATGTTTGAAGCAGGGAGCCAGGAAAGTATGGGTATTGACCAGGAAATCATCGGCAGCCAGGAAATAAGCGCTAGCGATACCGTTAAAACGAAGAAAGACCAGCTGCTATTTGCCATTTTAGGCACTGCCATTTTTTTGGCATTTCTGGTTTGGGGTACTGCCGTGATCTGGGGTACCGGCCCGGTTTTGATTGCCGCGCCCTGGTACATTCCCCTGATCAGCTTCTTTATTTCCCTTATCACTCTCCTGATCGGTTATATGGCTCTCGGGCGTTACCAGGTCCTAAGAGATCCAGTCTCCTTCTGGGTGGGTAGTGGCTTTGCTGTCTATGGCCTCGGTCAGGTCTTCTACGCTCTTACCTGGCCTGGCCTGCTGCCAGATGGCAGCCCGATCATTGGCCATCTGGCAAGTACATCAGCCTGGATTGCTCTGATCGACCTGACCATCCTGGAAGTTTTTTTGCTGGCCGCAGTTTTGAATCCATGGCCGAACAGGTTGAGCCTGCCGGGCAATCAATGGCGTAAGCTGGTGTTCATCTATCTAGGAATTGCCGCGGTTGTCTTTAGTTTGCTCATTCTCCTGGAAAGGGTCCTGCCAGTGTTGGTGGATGGCGAGGCTAAATTTCACACAGCTACAGCGGATTTGGCTCGGCGTCCTACTGTGTTTTTTTGTGCTGAGCAGCACCTATTCCATTCTGTATTACCAGCGATCAAGGGATAAGTTGGTTGGTTTCATCACCTTGCCTCAAATGGCTTTGGTGTTTACCTTTATGATAGTGCTCCTTGGGGGCAGGCGTTATGACCTTTGGTGGTATGTGCACCGGATCGTGTTGGTAGGCGGGTATCTGGGCGTTCTTTATGGATTGCTTTCTGAATACATAGAATTGTTGAAGCGGGAGAGTGACGGCAGGAGGATGCTCGAAGCCATCCTGGAAAACATTCCAGTCGGTATGGCAGTGACGGGGGGACCGCCTGATTACCCCATCGCCCGGATCAGCCGGCATGGCCTGGAGATGAATGGGCGGAGGAGCGAGGCAGGGATCGGATCGCCCTCGCTGATGGCTCCGGAGATCTTGAAGATATTCCACTCAGATCAGGCTGCCGACTTATCCTCACTCGAACAGATGCCCCTTTATCGAGCCAGCCGTTTCGGGGAGGAGACTCGTAACATGGAACTGGTCATGGAAACGCTGGATGGCCGAAAAATCCCGGTCCTGGTCAACGCAGCCCCCATCCACAATGTTCAGGGAAATATTGTGGCCGCCATCAGTACCTGGTTGGACATCACCGACCGCAAACTTGCAGAAGAGAGATTGCAAGCGAGTGAAGCCCTCTACCGGGCAATTGCACGGAGCATCCCGAACGGCGGAATTTTCGTGGTGGATAAGAATCTGCGCTATGTGATTGCCGAGGGCACTGTAGCTGAAAAGTTTGGGGTCTCAAAGGAAATGATCGAAGGCCATACCGTACCAGAGATCTTTGATCAGGAAGTTGCAGCCAAAATGGAAGCCCGCTTTCATCGGGCGTTCGAGGGGGAAACCATCAGTTATGAGACAGAGCAGGATGGCCGCATCTACTGGACCCAGCATGCGGTCATGGATGACCCGGGGGGTCATGCCATCGTGATCACACTGGATGTCACAGATCGCAAGCATGCCGAAAAGGCGCTAAGCGAATCCGAGCAGCGTTTCCGCGCCATTATCAACCAGGCAACCGCAGGGATCGTCCGTACGGATATCGATGGCAGATCGCTTTTCGTGAACCAGGCTTTCTGTGAAATGCTGGGCTCGACAGAATCAGACCTGGTCGATGAATCCATTTGGAGATATACCCACCCCGAGGATGCGGAGGAAAGCCGGAGATTATTTGACCGTTTACGGGAAAAGGGCAAACCTTTTCATCTGGAAGAACGGCTGATCCGCAGGGATGGATCGGTCCTGTGGGTGAATGTTAGTGCAGCCCCCATCCTGGATGAATTGGACAAGCCTCAATCTGTCGTGTTCATCGTTGTCGATCTTTCGGAACGTAAACGGGCGGAGGAAGCTCTTCAGAAGCTGAACCTTGAATTGGAGAGCCGGGTCGAGACCCGGACCGCGGAACTGCAGTCGGCCAATTGGGCCTTGTTTGAAAGCCGCAGGCGGCTGCAGATCCTGTCCCAGCGGCTGGTTGATGTCCAGGAGGAGGAGCGGCGTGCCATCGCCCAGGAGTTGCACGACCGCGTTGGACAGACCCTGACGGCCCTCAATCTTAACCTCACCATTGTCAGCGGCCAGCTCGCCGATCAAGCGACGGGTCATGTCACCGAACGTTTGGCGGATTCGATCAAGCTCGTGACCGAAATGATCGCCATCGTGCGCGACGTCATGTCTGACCTGAGACCAATCGTGTTGGATGAGTATGGTCTGGAGGCAGCCCTGCGTGCCTACCTGACAAAGTTTGAGGCCAGGTATGGCATCCACGTTGAATTTGACCGGTCCAAGCGGCTCCTTCCGCATTTGGGTGCCGGGCTCGAAATGACGATCCTGCGGATTGCCCAGGAGGCGCTTTTGAATATCGCCCGTCATGCACACGCCGATCATGTCACCCTGACCCTGCAATGCGATGATGAAACTCTGCTCCTGTCCATCGAAGATAACGGCGTTGGAATTCAATCCTGGCATGCGCCATCCAATGGCCGCGGCGGCCATGGATTGATGCTGATGCGGGAGCGCGCCGAGGCGGTGGGCGGCACATTGAAGATTTCCTCCATCCCGGCAAAAGGCACGAGAATTGAAGCCTACCTGCCGTATGAAAATAATGGTGAGAATAAAGTGGAAGAGGAAGAACGCCCATGATAAAAGTTCTACTTGCAGATGATCATATACTCGTAAGAGATGCCTTATGCTATCTCCTGGAGGCACAGGGAGATATAAAAATTGTGGCGACGGCGGCCGATGGGGTGGAGGCGGTTGAAAAGGCGAGGAAGCTGTGCCCGGATATCGCTGTGCTGGATATTTCGATGCCCCGCATGGATGGGATCGAGGCAGCCAGGCGGATCTGTGAGCTTTGCTCCACAACCCGGATCGTGATGCTGACCATCTATCATACGGAGGAGCATGTCCGGCATGCCGTCCAGGCCGGGGCATCCGGCTTTGTTCTGAAGGATGCTGCCGGCCAGGAGCTTGTCGCTGCCATCCGGGCTCTGCATGAGGGGGGTAATTATTTCAGCTCGAAGGTCTCCAGTCTTATGGAAAATAAGAAAAACAGCCCGGTAAAAGCCTCGTGGATTAATGAAGAATTTATAATTCTGGGGAGAAATTGGTCTGACAAGGGTTATGTTGAGTTTTACTGACAGGTTGAAGGATTTTGTTTTATCCAGGTAGCATGGATTTGATGATAAGCTGAGTTTATTCTGGGTCATATTCAAAACCGATTTTGGCTTATAAAAATATGGAAATGATTTGAGAATAGAGATGCCTGTTGACAGGCATCTCTATTATTTCCACACGGCTTGCGCAAAGTCGGTAACCTTATGTAGAAAACCGAGGAAATGTCATGCTCCCGAAGGCCGCAGTGCCCCGGAGGGCACACGGCCCGAACGGGGACACCGCTTCTGGACGGTGTGAGCGGAGCGAAGCATCTCGACCACGCCAAAGTAGATCCTCCCCCGGTGCCGACCAATGATTTGCTTAGCAAATCATTGGTCGGCACCGGGGGATAACATGCTCCGGGACTTTGCGCAAGCTCTGATTATTTTCAAATACCCACTTGAAAATCCCGGAAAAGATGCTATGATGATTTATGAGCGATTGTGATTGTTTATGACCGATTTTACTCCGACCCCTGAACGGCAAAAACAGATCCTTTCCCTGCTCGGCCGGCAGGGGCGGCTCAGCGTGGCCGCAATTGTGGAGCAGTTCTCGATCAGTGAAGCTACGGCACGGCGGGATCTGGAAACTCTGGCTTCCATGGGAAAAGTTCAAAGAGTTCACGGCGGTGTGATTGCCGTGGAGCAGGCACCTCCTGAGCTGTCCATTCTGGAGCGAAAGAATGAACAGGTGGGGGAGAAGGAACGCATCGGCCGGGCTGCCGCCAGCCTGGTCGCGGAGAAAGAGACGATCTTTTTGGGTTCGGGTACAACCGTGTTGGAAGTGGCACGGAACCTGCGGCATCACAAACAACTGACCGTGGTCACAAATTCCCTGCCTGTGCTGAACATGCTGGCAGGACTGAAGGAAATCACGGTGATTTCATTGGGGGGAATGCTTCGTGAGAGTGAGCTTTCCTTTATCGGACATATCACCGAACAGGCACTTGCAGAACTGCGCGTCGACAAGGTTTTCATGGGGACGCGCGGCCTCAGCCTTGAGCATGGCCTGACCAATGATTATTTACAGGAGACCCTGACGGACCGTGCCATTTTGAAAATTGGTCGTGAAGTGGTCCTTGTTGCTGATTATTCAAAAATCAACCGTGTATCCACGGCCCTGCTCTCCCCTTTGAATGTCATGAACATGCTGGTCACAGATGCACAAGCGGACAAAAAATTTCTAACCGCACTGAAGAAAAAGGGGATTCAGGTCGTGATTGCGTAGGTCAAGTTTTCAGCATGATATTCCCGGAGGTCTATGCTGCTCAAGAACTTTCGCCCTCAATCCAGGCTGGTTACAAAGGCCACCCATATCGACCGCCCGCGCTTTCCGGTTGTCGACGCCCACAATCATCTTGCCGAACCCTTCGGCGGTGGATGGGACCATAAGCCGCTTACAGAATTACTTGATCGGCTCGATGAAGCGGGCGTTACGCATTATGTCGACCTGGATGGCGGCTGGGGGGAGGAAATCCTGGAAAGCCATCTTGATTATTTCAAGAACGCCGCCCCCGATCGCTTTCAGATCTTTGGCGGCGTGGAATGGTTCCGATGGCAGAAGCTGGGCGGTGCGTTCCCGGAATGGGCGGCAAAACGCCTGCGCACGCAGAAGGAACGGGGTGCGCAGGGTTTGAAGATCTGGAAACCCCTCGGCCTGCACGTCGAGGATCATAATGACAAGCTGGTGGATGTGGATGATGAGCGACTCATCCCGATCTGGGAAACAGCCGGAGAGCTGGGCCTGCCGGTGCTGATCCACGTCGCTGACCCGGTCGCTTTCTTTGATCCAGTGGATGAGACCAACGAGCGCTGGGAGGAAATTGGGGAACATCCCGATTGGGCTTTTACCAGCCCGCCTTATCCATCCTTCATGCATATCCTGAATGGCTTCAGAAACCTTGTGAAGCGCCATCCCAATACAACCTTTATCGGCGCGCATGTGGGCTGTTATGGGGAGAATCTCGGCTGGGTGGGTCACATGCTGGAGGAATGCCCGAACTATTACATCGATATCTCGGCAAGGCTTGGGCGAGCTGGGACGCCAGCCTTACACCGCCCGGAAGTTTTTCATCCAATACCAGGACCGCATATTTTTTGGCCTGGATGCTGGTCCCCACCTGGAAGAGTATCGCCTCTCCTATCGCTTTCTCGAAACGGATGACGAATACTTTAACTACAACACGGGCGAGATCCCTGCACAGGGACGCTGGTATGTCTGCGGGCTGTACTTACCCGACGATGTGCTGAAAAAAGTGTATGCAGAAAATGCAAAGAGAGTGCTGGGCATTGCCTAGAATTGCGGAGCGTGTACGTGGTGTCTTATATCTCCCTGCATTGCAGTCGATGGCATTTTATCGTTCCGTAACAAAGAGATCGAATCCCGACATTCCTGAGAACCTGACTTCACTCATCAAGCTGGAGTTCCTGGAGGTGAGCAGGAAAAATCCTTTGTATCCGTGATCTGTCCATCCAATTTGAAAAGGAGAGAAGAGATGAAAAAGCTATTTCCCTTGATTCTGAGCCTGCTAGTGATTACTTCACTGATGCTGGCTGCATGTGGCGGAGGTGCCACGCCTGCGGCAAGTAATGGGCCTGTGACGATCAGCATGATGATGTGGGGTGACCCGGCTGAATTGGAAGTTTGGAACCAGATTGTGGCTGATTTTCATCAGGCGAATCCAAACATCACGGTCAAGGTGGAAGTGTCCGATTGGGATTCCTACTGGACGAAGCTCAAGACCATGCTTTCGGCCAACACGCCGCCGGATGTGTTCGCCATGGATGCGCCTCTCTATCTGGATTATCAAAGCCGCGGTGTGCTGTTGAACCTGCAGCCCTATCTCGATAAGAATCCCGACATGCTGAAAGGGGTGTATCCGCAGACCCTGGAAGCGTATAAGACGCCCGATGGCATGTACGGCCTGCCGCGCGATTTCCAGACCGTTGTCCTTTTCTACAACAAGGATATGTTCGACGCGGCGGGTGTTGCCTATCCCACCGCGGATTGGACCTACGATGACCTGCGTAATGCCGCCAAGCAACTAACGAAGGTGGATGGCGGATGGAAAAACAACCCAATATGGGTTCTATGCCGATCTGTGGGACATGGAGCTGATCTGGAGCGAAGGCATCTGGGCAAACGGTGGCGAGATCATCTCTCCGGACCATACCAAGACACTGGTAGGCGAGCCGAATGCGCGCAAAGCCTGGCAGTTCTTCCATGACATGATGTTTGTGGATAAATCCTGGCCGGACGCCAACGCAGCCTTGGAATATGGCGGCGATCCATTCCTGGCCGGTGTGGCCGCCATGACGACCATCGGTCACTGGGCTGTGCCTGGGTATGCAGAAACCAACTTTAAATGGGATGTAGCTCCCATGCCTGCGGGCCCTTCGGGAAAGGCAACCAGCGTGAACAGCGCCGGCTTTGTCGTTGCAAAGGATTCAAAGAATCCGGATGCCTGCGTTCGAATTCCTCAAGTATGTGCTGAGTGAACCTGCTCAAAAGCGGCTCGCAGAACTTGGCTTTGCCTGTCCGGTGCTCGAGGATGTTGCCGAGAGCGATTCGTTCCTCAAGCAAGTCAACGGATATCAACCAGCAGGTATTTCTCGATTTCCTGGCGTTTGCCCACATGAAGCCGGTCTTCAAAGGCTACGATGAGTGGTCGAGCGCGATCGGCGATGGAATGGCGCCAATCTGGACCGGCGAGGCGGAACTGGATCCGACCCTTGATGCGGCTGTCAAGGCGGCGGATGAAGTGCTGGCAAATAACCAGTAATTGACCTCACCCCCCATCCCCCTTCCCTGCAACAGGGAAGGGGGTGAGGAGCTTTCATGGATTACGGCCTCAAACCTCTCGGTCGCGAAAAGTTCTGGCTGTGGGCAATGCTTACGCCGACCCTGATCGGCCTGGTCTTCGGCGCGCTGGGCTCTGATCATTGCGACCCTGGTCCTGAGCTTTACCAAATGGGATCTGCTGACATCGCCGACCTGGGCAGGACTCGAGTCAATTACATCGACCTGTTCAAGGATCGAAAAGATTCTGCTGTCGCTGACCAATACCATCAAATTCTCGGCGCTCTATGTTCCAGGTGTGGTCATCATTTCACTATTGTCGCCGTACTGCTAAATCGTAAGATCCGCGGGCTGAGCCTGTTCCGGACGGCCTATTTTCTGCCGGCGGTGACCTCGGCTGTTGCTACTGCACTTGTCTGGAAGATGATCTACGGCAGGGATACCGGTATCCTGAATTTCATTCTTGAGCGGCTGGGGATGCAGGCCGTTTGCTGGCTGTGCACCGGGAACGCCATGTACTCGGTGGTCATCGTCAATATCTGGGGCGCGATCGGCGAAGGGATGATCATCTTTCTGGCAGGTCTGACTGCCATCCCGCGTGAATATTATGAAGCCGCCGAGCTGGATGGGGCGAATGGGACCAATCAATTCTTCCGCATTACCGTGCCGCTTGCTCACGCCCAGCATTTTCTTCATGACACTGATCACCACGATCAATGCGTTTCAGGCCTATGATTATATTTATATGCTCACCCGGCGCGGGCAGGGCGACAGCTCGGTGCCGGTGGTGGTCTTCTCGATTTACCGCAATGCCTGGAATTTTTTCAATTACGGCGGCGCCAGCGCACAGGCCATTGAGCTGACCGTCATTGTGGCCGTATTGATGGCGTTCTCCTTCTGGCTCGAACGACGTTATGTGGTCTACGAATGAGAGCAGGCATGACCAGACAAAGACAGAAGCTCATTCTTGATATTGTCTCATACACCCTGCTGATGCTCGGCGCGGTGCTGATGGTCGGTCCGTTCTTGTGGATGATCTCCACCTCCTTCAAACTGCCCGGCGACCAGTTCACCAAAACGCTCATCCCGCCGACCTTCACCCTGGATAACTTCCGGGAGCTCTTCTGCGGTCGATCTCAACTTTCCTTTGCTCTTTTGGAACAGCGCCTATATCTCCATCCTGATCACAGTCGGGCAACTGCTCACCTGTGCGATGGCGGCCTTTTGTTTTGCCGTCGTCAAGTTCAAAGGCCGCGATCTGCTCTTCACCTGCTTGCTGCTGACACTGCTGATCCCGCCGCAGGTGACCCTCATCCCGAACTTCATCATCTTCAAATATCTGCATCTGATCGGGACGAGCGTTCCGCTCTGGCTGCCCGCCTTCTGGGGAGGCGCCTTTGGAACGTTCCTGCTCCGGCAGTATTTCCTCACCATCCCGCGTGACCTGGTCGATGCCGCCCGCGTGGATGGGGCCTCGCTGATCCAGATCTTCTGGAAGATCTACATGCCGCTCGGCAAACCGGCTCTCGCCGCCCTCGCCATCTTCACCTTCCAGGGCGCGTGGAATGATCTGCTGCATCCGCTGGTCTATATGCCATCCGTCCCCAATACCATGCTGACGGTTGGACTGGCCTTCTTCCAGCAGCAGATGACGCATGGCGGCAAATTCACGGTGCTGATGTCCGGCGCGTTGATCAGCATCCTGCCGCTTGTGCTCGTATTCTTCTTTGCCCAAAAGCAGTTCATCGAAGGGATTGCCTTGAGCGGCGTGAAACGGTAATAGAATTGAATACCAGTGACGATGAAACAGTGTCATGCCTGCCATTGATGGCCACCTCGGCTGCAGTGGTGATTTACTGAATCTTCTACAGGAGATCCAATGACAAAAATCGCTTTCATCGGCGCGGGCAGCACCGTCTTCGCCAAGAACCTGCTCGGTGATATTCTGAGCTTTCCCGAACTGTGCCGATTCCACCATCAGCCTGATGGATATCGACCCGGCGGCTGCGAGACCTCCGAAATCGTGGCCCACAAGGTCGCGGATTTCTTCGGCGCCAAGCCCACCATCGAAGCCACCCTTGACCGCCGCCGCGCGCTCGACGGCGCGGATTATGCCATCAGCATGTTCCAGGTGGGTGGCTACAAGCCCGGCACCGTGATCGACTTCGAGATCCCCAAGAAATACGGCCTGCGCCAGACCATCGCCGATACGCTGGGCATCGGCGGCATCATGCGCGGGCCTGCGCACCATTCCTGTCTTCCTCGATATCTGCAGGGATATGGAGGAACTCTGCCCGGACGTGATGTTCCTGCAATATGTCAACCCGATGGCGATGAACACCTGGGCGATCAACCGCGCCAGCAACATCAAGACTGTGGGACTGTGTCACAGCGTGCAGGGAACAGCCGAAGTCGCTGGCCGAGGATATCGGCGTGCCCTACAACGAGATCAACTACTCTGCGCCGGCATCAATCACATGGCGTTCTATCTCAGGTTTGAGCGCAACGGTGAAGACCTGTATCCGCGCATCCGCCAGGTGATGGAAGCCAAATCCTATGGACGTGCGCTATCGCGATTGGCCAACCATGTGCGCTATGAAGTCTTCCGCCGCACGGGCTATTTTGTCACCGAATCGAGCGAGCATTTCAGTGAATATGTCCCCTGGTTCATCAAGCGCGACCGCCCGGACCTGATCGAGCAGTATCGAGATCCCGCTGGATGAATACATCGCGCGCTGTGAAGAGCCAGATCGCAGAATGGGAGGCGGACAAGGCCGCGCTGGAACGCGGCGAGTTGGATGAAGCAACGGTATGAGCGCAGCCAGGAATATGGCTCGCTCATCATCCATTCCATGGAAACCGGCGACGCCGCGGGTCGTCTATGGCAATGTCGCCAACCAGGGTCTGATCGATAACCTGCCGCAGGGCTGTTGTGTCGAAGTGCCCTGTCTCGTGGACAAGAACGGCCTCCAGCCCACCAAGATCGGAATGATGCCGCCTCATCTGGCCGCGCTCCAGCAGACCAATATCAACGTCAATCGCTGGTCGTGGAAGCCGCCCTCACCGGCAAGCGCGAGCATATCTATCATGCCGCCATGCTCGATCCCCACACCGCCGCAGAACTCAGTCTCGACCAGATCTGGTCGCTGGTCGATGAGCTGATCGCAGCCCATGGCGACATGCTGCCGGAATATCAATAAACGAACAATTGGATACACTGACCCATGAAATCCGTCTCAATCGGTAAGCTTCGCGGACTGCAGCAAATCTCCACCAAGCGCGGGACATTTACCGCCCTCGCCCTGGATCATCGTCAGAACCTTCGCAAAGCAAATCCTGCCTTTGTGGAGGATGAGGAACTGTCGCGCTTCAAGCTGGATGTCACAACGGCGCTGGCGAAACGAGCGACAGCCGTCCTGCTCGATCCGGAGGTATCTGCAGCGCAGGCGGTTGCCCAGCGCGCAATTCCTGGTGGTGTCGGACTGGTGGTCGCTTTGGAATCGACCGGATACACGGGCGATGCAACTGCCCGCCATGCACAGATCACTCCCCGGCTGGTCGGTGGAAAAAGCCAAGCGCATGGGAGCCAGCGCGGTCAAGCTGCTGGTCTACTACCATCCCGATTCACCCACCGCAGGTGAGATCGAAGACTTTACCTCAACCGTTGCGGAGGAATGCATCAAGCAGGATCTTGTTTTGATGCTCGAGCCGCTATCCTATTCAATGGATGAAACTAAAAAACTTTCGTCCGATGAAAAACAATATGTTGTTGTCGAGACTGCCAGGCGCTTGACGCCGCTGCATGTGGATGTTTTGAAAGCCGAATTTCCACTTAACTCGACCGACATGGATGAGTCCAGGTGGACGGACGCCTGCCGGGAAATCTCCTCAGCCTCCGTGGCACCGTGGATCCTGCTCTCCGCTGCCGTGGAGTATGAGACTTTCCTGCGCCAGGTGTCTGTGGCGTGCAACGCCGGCGCGAGCGGGATCGCTGTCGGCCGGGCAGTTTGGAAGGAGGCAGTGGCTCTCACCGGCAGTGAGCGCCAGATATTCCTTCGCAGGACCGCCTTCCATCGCCTTTCGCGGCTGACCTCCCTGTGTCATGCGCTCGCCAGGCCATACACTGAGTTCTACCAGGCCGATGCCCCCTTCGATTGGTATAAGGTGTTCTAACCTGCCATTTGGAATATGCCAGATCAGACAGATGAATTCTCCTTTAAGTGTACGGTAAACAGATCAGATCATCCGCGCGCATACCTGGAATGAGTGAATAATTACAAGAAAGATAAAGATTTAACTGCCATAAAAACAAATGGTATCCTTGTGCCTGTCGATAAAGTGGGATGAATTAAACCAAACTTTGAGAGGTAATATGGATGAATTTTTTGCATCATCACCCAGGCCGGAGGAGAACAAGGCCGCAGGATGGAGAGGAACCAGTTTGGACCTATCGCGGTTATCGCCTGAAGACCAGCGAATTTGTCACCGCAATGGTGCATCTCTTCCGCGCCGAGATCCAGCGTGCCAATGTCTGGCGGCAGCGTCTGGATACAACAACCAACTGGGCGGTTGTGGCGACCGGCGCGACCCTTTCCATTGCATTCAGCCAGCCAACAGTCCATCATGGGATGATCATCCTGAATACACTGCTGGTGGCTCTTTTTCTTTTTATCGAAGTCGCGGCGCTATCGATATTATGAGCTTTGGAGTTATCGTGTCCGCTTGATGGAAACGGATTTCTATGCCGCCATGCTGGTTCCTCCCTTCCACCCTTCACCGGAATGGGCGGAGAGCCTGGCTGAAAACCTGCTTTCCCCGAGCTTTCCCGATCAGCATGTGGGAGGCATTCGGACGCCGCTTACGCCGGAATTATATTTGGATTTTCCTGATTCCTGGGTACGTCCTGGCTGGCCAAAAGCTGGCTGATTCCCTGCACCGCCTGCCGACTTTGCGGACTTTGTCCTGAGATGCTGCGGTGGGTCCCATCCCGGGGAAAACCATGTTGGTTCTGGGAGCTTCTCTTCTATGGCTTTCTGATTACCGTTGCCTTTGCAACCATCAATATGACACATGCCTCCGGGGAAGTTTTGCCCCGCTTTGGCCCGGAGACCTTCACGTCCATGTTCTCGTCCGAGGGAAAGACAAAAGGACCGCGTCCTTCCTTTGCCCCGCCACCACCGCAGGCGCCAGCTGGTGGCCTTGATCATTACTGCGATGCCGGACGCACGTCTCCAAGCGGATTATGACAGACCTCCGCCGGGGTGTGACTGCGCTTGACCGGCAAAGGCATGTATACGGGTCAGGACCGCTCGGTTTTGATCTGTGCGCTTACTGTGACGGAAGTCCACAACCTGAAACACGCAGTCGCAAGCGAGGATCCCACATGCCTTTGTCGTTGTCTCCCCGCCCAGGAGATCCTGGGACGCGGCTTTAATCCCCTGAACGAAGAAGGATGATGATCCCAAATGCCTGGTTAGCCATGGCTGCCTGAACCCCAGGTAGATATATACTTCATTCATTTGTAATTTTTGTTATGCGTTCGTAGGCGGGATTGCACTAAATCTGCGTCAAAACGAGCTAATCTTCTTCTAACCCCTTGAACTTGACAGGCGATTTACCGGGGACTAAAATAGTTTCAATACTTAACTCATTAACGTTGTTAAGTATCTGAAAGGCTAACTATGATTACCTCGGAAAATCTACGTGAACAGGCAATTGACCGGTTCTGGGAAACCGTGCCGCCGCTCTGGAATTCCGTTCAATCCCATATTCGTGCGACCGCAACTGCAAATTTCGACATTACCGTGGAGCAGTTCCATGTGCTTCGCTATGTCCGCCGGGGGACAGATTCCGTCAGTGAGCTGGCGACGGCGAAAAATATCAGCCGGCCTGCCATCAGCCAGGCAGTGGAAATCCTGGTGAAAAAAGGATTGTTGACCCGTGTCCAGAGCAAAGAGGACCGCCGCTGTGTTGAACTGGTCCTGACGGAGGCCGGAAATAATCTTATGGATACGGTGTTCAAGGAAACCCGGGGCTGGATGAAGGAACTCATGAGTGAACTGAGCCCGGATGAACTGGAAACCATCGCAAAAGCGATGGAGATCATGAAAAAAATGCTGGATTTTGAGGACAGTTGAATGATTCATTGAATATTCCTCGACATTGAGCTTCAGAGATTTTCCACCCATAGGAAATAAACTTTGGAGTATTTGAAAGTATGGAAATCCTATAGCGGAACGATCCGGCAAGGCCATTGAAACGGTCGACGCAGGGACCCTGTCGCCCAGGCAGGGCACCTTTTCGGCCATGCGCCACCGGAATTTTCAACTGTATTTTGGCGGGCAATTAATCTCCAATATCGGCACATGGATGCAGATCATTGCCCAGTCCTGGGTGGTGTACCAGATCGGTCATTCAGAATTGATTCTTGGGTCTGGTCGCCTTTGCATCGGCGATCCCGGTTCTGATCAATCTCCCCCTGGGGCGGCGTGGTGGTGGACCGCATGCCCCGCCGCACCCTGCTGATGATAACGCAATCCGGCGCCATGATCCTGGCGTTTATCATGGCGGCATTAACCTTTACCAAACTGATCCAGGAATGGCAGGTCATCCTTCTGGCTGCCATGCTTGGAGTGGTGAATGCTTTTGACGCACCGGCCCGTCAGGCATTCGTCCCGGAGATCGTCGACGGAGAGGATCTGCCGAATGCCATTGCCATGAACTCGATGATGTTCAACAGCGCCCGCGTGATCGGACCTGCCGTCGCAGGGCTTACGCTTGCCGCTGGTCGGCGCTGCCTGGTGTTTCACGATCAACGGAATTTCCTTCCTTGCGGTACTCCTTGGACTTTGGTTGATTAACATTCCCCGCCGAAAAATCCAGCATACCGCCTCAGCCTGGAAGCAGCTGGTCGGCGGGCTGCACTATACAGCAGAACACCTTGAGATTTCCAATTTGATATTGCTGGCGCTTGTCTTCAGTGTTTTTGGCATCTCCTATTCGACGATCCTGCCTGCCTTCGTGGAGAATACCCTTCATCAGGGGGCGTTGGCCTATGGATGGATCAACACCGCAACCGGCCTCGGAGCTGTGACCGGGGCATTCCTTTTGATGTATGGCGCAAGCCAGGGCAGGCGTGGAAAATTGCTGGTAGCGACCAACATTGCCTTCCCGATCCTTCTGATGGCTTTTGCCTTTACCTCAACACTCCCGCTTTCCCTGGTCCTGGCATTTGGGTTGGGCGCCGGCTTCATGATGCAGTTCACCACCATCAATACCCTCCTGCAGACCCGCGTGGAGGATGACTTCCGCGGCCGGGTCATGGGCCTCTATACGATCACCTTCTTTGGGTTTGCACCATTTGGGAATCTGATGATGGGTTATCTGGGTCAAAAATTCGGCCTGGGAATTGCCATGGCCCTGTTTGCCGCCACGTCCCTTTTTCTATCAACCTTGATTTTGATCAAAACTCCTGAAATCAGGAAGTTACATTGATCCAATAGAACGAAAATATGCAACATATAAAGAAATTACTTTATTTTGTAAAACCCTACTGGCGGCGCAGCCTGGTGGCGCTTGTTTTCCTGGTGGCTGTCACGCTCATGGACCTGTCGATCCCGCGCTTGATCCAGCGCATTATTGATAAGGGCATCAATGGAAACAATATGCAGGTGGTGATCAGAACGACGATCATCATGCTCGTGATCTCGCTATTTCAAACGGTGTTTGCGATTGCCAATAATCTGTTTTCGATCCAGGTGGGAGAAAGTGTGGCCAGGGATTTAAGGGAGGCACTGTTTCTGAAGATCCAGTCGTTTTCCTTTGGGAACCTGGATCATCTCAATACCGGCCAATTGATGGTGCGACTGTCCAGTGATACCACCGCCTTTCAGCGCATGGTCCAGGTCTCCCTGCGGATCGGCACCCGGGCGCCGATGCTGATGATCGGAAGCCTGATCCTGATGTTTGTGACCGATGCGCGGCTGGCGCTGATGATCCTGCCTGTGCTCCTGGCAACCATTATTCTCATTATTTTCTTTGTCGCACGCATGGGCCCATTGTTCCTGACAGTCCAAAGAAAATTGGACCGGCTGAACACGGTCCTGCAGGAGAATATTGCCGGGGTGAGATTGGTCAAGGCATTTGTGCGCGCCGGTCACGAGGGCGAGCGATTTGCAGGCGCAAACGAGGATTACACCAATCGCAATATCCACGTGATGAGATTTATGGCGGTCCTCTCCCCGGCCATGAGCATGTTTGTCAATATCGGCATTGTGCTGGTGATCTGGATCGGCGGCATTCAATCGGCGGCGGGCAGCGTGACGGTGGGACAGATCGTCGCATTCATTAATTATCTGCAGATGACACTGGGCCCGCTGGGGATCATGGTCATGCTGGCCAACGTGGTCGCGGCGGCAACGGCCTCCTCTGAACGGATCAATGAAGTCCTGGATACGGTTCCCGAAGTGCAGGAGCCTGCCAACCCGCTGCCTCTTCCCGATGGGCAGGGGATCCGGGTGGCCTTTGAGGGAGTCGACTTCCACTATAACGGGACCAACGATGGGCTGGTCCTGAACGACGTGGACCTGGTCGCAGAGCCGGGCCAGACGGTCGCCATCCTGGGTGCGACGGGCGCAGGCAAATCATCCATCATCGATCTCGTGCCGCGCTTTTATGATGTGGCCTACGGCAGGATCACCTGGAATGGCGTGGATGTCCGCGATGTCCGCCAAAGCGATCTGCTTGCGCGAGATCGGCATCGTACCGCAGGAGACGGTCCTCTTTTCAGGGACGGTGCGGGATAACATCCGCTATGGAAAACCTGAGGCGAGCGATGAAGAAGTCATTGGCTGCAGCCCAGGCAGCCCAGGCTCACAACTTCATCATGAACCTGCCGAATGGGTATGATACCCGCATCGAAGAGCGCGGCGTCAATCTTTCCGGCGGGCAGAAGCAGCGCATTGCGATCGCGCGTGCGCTTTTGCTGAGGCCGTCGATCATGATCATGGATGACAGCACCAGCTCTGTGGACGTGGAGACCGAGACGAAAATTCAGAATGCGATGAAATCCTGGCTGCAGGACAGCACCAGTTTTGTAGTCGCCCAGCGCATCAGCACCGTGCTGCATGCCGACAAGATCCTTGTCCTGGATGAAGGCGAGATCGTGGCCCAGGGTACGCACAGTGAATTGATGCAATCCAGTCCGGTTTACCAGGAAATCTACGCCTCGCAGCTCGGCGAAGGTGTGAAGCTGGAGGAACTGTCATGAGCACGCCTTCTTCCTCCAGATCGCTCGGACACCTGCCGACATTCGTGCTGCCATGGGACGCGGCGGCATGCGCCCGGGAAAAATTGAGAAGGCCGGCAACCCGCGCCGGGCGCTGGTGCGGCTTGACGTTTTATCTGCGCCCCTATGCCTATACCCTGGCAGTGGTGCTGGTTTTTGTGCTGGCCTATATTTTGCTTGGCCTGCTCGAGCCCTTTCTGATCGGGCGGGCGATCGATAACTTTATTTCCACAGGACAGGTCAACGGCCTGGCCCAGGCTTCGCTTCTGCTGCTGACCGTTTATATTTTCGATAATACCTTCCAGGCTGTCTCAAGCTGGTTGATGGCCCGCATCTCGCAGGATGCGCTGCGCCGTTTACGCCGCGATCTTTTTGAGCACCTGCAAAAACTTTCGATCCAGTTCTTCGACAGCCACACTGCCGGCGAGCTGATGAGCCGCCTGACCAACGACATCGAAGCCATCAACCAGGCCGTCTCACAGAATGTGGTTTCGCTGGTCGCCAGTGTGCTGTCGCTGGTGGGCATTGTGATCGCGATGTTCATTCTGAATGCCTGGCTGGCCCTGGCGGCCCTGCTTGTGGTCCCGATCATGTTCTGGTTCACCCAGTTTGTAGCCCGCTATACCCGCAAGGGATTTCGCAACCTGCAAAAGGAGCTGGGTGAGATCAACGGCGTGATGGAGGAATCCATCAGCGGCCAGCGGGTGGTCAAAGCTTTCCGCCGCAGCGAGACGGCCATCGAGCGTTTCCGGGCCAGCAACCAGAAGGTTTATGAAGCAGGCGTGTATGCCAATACCTATGCCCTGATGCTCATGCCTCTGACCAATGTACTGGGCAACTTCTTTGTGATCGTGCTTGTCGGCCTGGGTGGTTACCTGGCGCTGGAAGGCCTGGTCACGATTGGAATGATCGCGACATTCATTGCCTATGCCCAGAATTTCATCCAGCCATTACGCCAGCTGGCGAATATGTACAACTCGATCCAGGCTGCGCTGGCCGGAGCGGAACGGGTCTTTGAGATCATCGATATCCCGGCGGAGGTCGATGCCGCCGCTGACTCCCCGCTGCCTGTTCCCGTCAGAGGCGAAGTCCACTTCGAGGATGTTTCCTTCGGCTACGTGCCCGGACAGCCGATCATCAAGCACATGAGCTCTCGAAGCAAAAGCGGGCCAGACCATCGCTCTTGTCGGTCCGACAGGCGCCGGAAAGACCACCCTGATCAATTTATTATCCCGCTTCTATGAAGTCAATGAAGGACAGATCACCATTGATGGGCACGATATCCGGGATGTCTCCAAGGCAGACCTGCGCCAGAAGCTGGGCATTGTTTTACAGGATACTTTTCTGTTTGCCGATACGGTCATGGAAAACATCCGCTACGGGCGTCTGGAGGCAACCGATGAGGAATGCATCGAAGCCGCCCGGCTGGCAGACGCCGACCACTTCATCCGCCAGCTGCCGCAGGGATATCAGACCCGGCTCTCCGAGCGCGCCAGCAACCTGAGCCAGGGACAGCGCCAGCTCTTATCGATCTCCCGGGCGATCCTGGCAGATCCGAGCATCCTGATCCTCGACGAAGCCACCTCCAGCGTGGACACCCGTACTGAAGCGCGCATCCAGAAGGCGCTGCTGCGCCTGATGGAAGGCCGCACCAGCTTCGTCATCGCCCACCGCCTGTCCACGATCCGGGATGCGGATAACGTCATCGTCATCAATAACGGCGAGATCGTCGAGCAGGGCACCCACCAGCAGTTGCTGGATGCAAAGGGATTCTTCCATCACCTGTATATGAGCCAGTTCAAGGGTTTGGCAATTTAATCCTGATCGCTTGAGCGTGTCCAAATAACATTGTAATAACAAAAAAACATAACACCACCGCACTAGAGAGATAGCAACGATGAAGCCCTTCAAACTGATCTTCCTGTACGCACGCAACTATATTCCCTCGCTCACGATCACTGCCTTGAGCATGCTGGCCCTGGTCGGCGTGCAGCTGCTGATCCCGTGGATCGTAAAAACACTGGTGGGAGCGGTAACGGATCCGGGCCTGGCCTCCAATCATGCTGGAGCTGGTCAACCAACTGACCATCCTTGCCCTGGCGGTGTATATTGCACGTGCTGTTCTGCAGTTCCTGCGTTCCTATCATGGCGCATGTGGCCGGTTGGGGCGTGGTGGCCGACGTCCGCAAATACATTTATGAGCATATGCAGCGGCTGTCCCTGCGCTACTACGAAGACAAGCAGGTGGGCCAGCTCATGTCGAACGTGGTCAACGATACGGACCTGTTCGAGCAGCTGATCGCCCATGCCATTCCGGATGTGATCGTCAATATCGTCACCTTTGTGGCAGTGACGATCGTCCTGCTTAACATCAACTGGCAGTTGACCCTGATGAGTATCATCCCCATTCCTTTGGTGATCGTGTCGCTGCGTGTTTATGCCAGATATGTACGGCCCGCCTTCCGGAACCGGCAAAAGGAGCTGGGGGATCTGAACGCCACACTCAACGACAACCTGTCAGGCATTCGTGAGATCAAGGCTTTCACGCGTGAATACGATGAGGCCCTCCGCATTCATCGGCGGATCGAAAGCTATCGCAAATCGCTGCTCAATGCGCTCAAGTTGATGGCCACCTTCCAGCCCTTTGTGGAATTTACTTCCTCCCTGGGCATGCTGATCGTGATCTATTTCGGCGGCCGGCTTGCATTACAGGGCACTTTGCCTGTTTCCGACCTGGTCGCCTTCTTCCTGTACCTGGAGATGTTCTATGCGCCTGTCCGCAACCTGAGCGGCGCCTGGGAGGCGGTCCAGGGCTCCCTGGCGGGTGCGGACCGGGTCGCGGACCTGCTGGCAGAAGATGAGGAGCCGCACAATGTGAGCGGGGCATTGGCAGTCACCGACCGGGTCGAAGGCAGCCTTACTTTTGAGTGTGTCAGTTTTGAATACACTCCCGGTGTCCCGGTGCTGCAGGAGATCTCTCTGGATATTCCGGCTAAAAAAGTGGTTGCCCTGGTTGGCCCAACCGGCGTGGGCAAATCAACGCTGGTCAGCCTGATCCCAAGGTTTTACGATGTGAATATGGGCAGGATCCTGCTGGATGGGCGCCCATTGCAGGACTATACCCTTGACAGCCTGCGCCAGCAGATCAGCATCGTGCTGCAGGATGTATTCCTGTTCTATGGCACAGTGGCGGGAAAATATCCTGTTCGGAAAATCCAGATGCCAGCGAAGCGGAAATGATCCAGGCGGCCAAAATGGCAAACGCGCACGACTTTATCTTAAGCCTGCCGGAAGGCTACGATACGATCATCGGCGAGCGCGGGGTCAAGCTCTCCGGCGGGCAGAAGCAGCGCATTTCGATCGCCCGGGCTTTGCTTCGAAATGCCCCCATTCTGATCCTGGACGAGGCCACCTCCTCCGTCGACACGGAAACAGAGCTGCTCATCCAGCAGGCCCTGGAACGGTTGATGAAAGGCCGCACCACGATCATCATTGCCCACCGGCTTTCGACCATCCGCAATGCCGACAAGATCGTGGTGCTGGATGACAGGTCCATCTGCGAAGTGGGTACCCACGACGAATTGATGCGCCGGCCGGACGGGTTGTATCGAAAGCTGAATACGATCCAGCGTGAGCTGGAACCGGCGATCCTGTCCAGCCTGAATTAAGCCGTTAATCATGAGCAAGAATCTTTCCTCAATTTTCATCTCTTTTCAAAACCTATGGAAAAGTCTTTCGGCCTCCTGCTGATGATCGTGATGGGGATACTTTTCCCGCAGTTTGGTTCGCTTTCCTTCCTGATCCAGTACCTGCTGATGGCCATGCTGTTCCTGGCCTTCCTGGATATCGAGTTTCGGCCGGGTTCCTTTCATAAAGGCGTGATCTGGGTGGTGCTGGCGAATATCGCGATCGCCTTTGCCGGGTACGGGATCCTGCGTCCTTTCAGCCTTGACCTGGCGCTGACGGCCTTTATCACCGGCATTGCACCGACAGCCATCGCCGCGCCGGTCATCATCGGTTTTCTGCAGGGACAGGTTGAGTTTGTGGCAGCCGCCGTTCTCCTGGGCAATCTGACCATGTCCCTGGTCCTGCCGGTGGCTCTGCCCTTCGTGGTCGGGGATGTGGTGAAGGTTTCCATCTGGCAGGTGCTCAGGCCAGTACTGGTGACCATGCTCCTTCCCCTGCTCCTGGCTCGAGCCTCTCACCTGCTGCCGCAAAAGGCTCAATCTGTGATCCGGCGCGGAAAGGCATTTTCCTTTGCCCTGTGGTTGTCGGCCCTGCTCATTTCAACTGCCAAAGCCTCCGATTTCCTGCGCAGCGATGGCTCGGCTTCGGCGGCAGTTGTCCTGCCCATTGCATTGATTTCCCTGGTCATCTGCATTGTCAACTTTAGCGTGGGAGCCGTGCTGGGAGGAGAACGCTTTCGGCAGGAGTCCAGCCAGTCGCTGGGGCAGAAGAACAATGCCTTTGTGATCTGGGTGGCATTGACCTTTATCAATCCCCTGGTTGCCATGGGGCCGACGTTCTACATTCTGTATCACAACCTCTATAACTCGTGGCAGATCTATCGCTTCGAGAGGCGGCGAAGCAGATCGTTTCATGACTGAGTGGAAACTCATAAAGAGGTGTCGACCGTGGTTTTATCCAGCTTGAATGCCTTCCCGGACTTGCCGTCCCCGATCAAATCCAAATGCTTCTTCAGCAGGCTATGGAAATAGACTGAAACCAGGGGGGCGGCGGGGATCGAAAGAGCACGTTTAAGTCCCTTATATCGCCCCATCAATTCCTCATACATGGCCCATTTATCCACAACTTTGATCGCGCTGTAGATTCTCACCAGGACTTCATCGCCCGGATGCTCATCAAAATATCCCGCAACGATCTCGGCCCGGTATTTGCGCAGCATGGTTTCAGAATAATACCTGCCACCTGAAAATATCTGCGGTTTGGAGGTCTCGGGATAGGTGATGATCAGTCCAAGGTCCGCGTAGACCGGGGCGGGACGGTTTTTCATATCGATGATACAGACCCTTCCGTCATCAGAATACAAGAACGTTATTGGTGGTCATATCCAGGTGGCATTGAGAAAACAGCACCCTTTCAATTGGCAGGTTTTCAAGTTTTCTGGAAAAGGCATCCAGGATCGGGCGGGCGCGAACGCGTCCATGACTGAAGGACTCAATCCGTCCAGCATATGGCTCCAGCTCCTCGAGAATATCGCGGCTGGCGTACTGTTTTTCGGAAGGAGTATTGATGCGCGTGATGGAAGTAGTACAGCCACCTGCCGGTCTTCCTGGCTGCATCCTTCAGCTCGCTCGCCTCCCAGTTGGTCCTGGCGGATCTTTGTGCATCCATCAACTGCCGCATGGTCCGGGAAGGATATTCCTCCATGAGAATGGCAAAGTATTTCTCCAAAAAGAGCAGTGGCCGGATCGCATCAAAATCATCCCCGGCATGAGCGAGTCGATCGTAGAGAAATTCAAGAGTCCTGTACTCCACGATCATGGGCCGGTGGATGTCCGCCTGGAGTGCCTGGTGGAGCGAGTCCAATTTGGGGTTACGGCGGATCTTGACCAATATCGCCTTCTGCTGCGTAGAGGAGATCGAGACCAGATAGCGCAGCATAAAGCAGTACTGATAAGAACGGATCTCGGGGTTCGGTGAATTGAGTCTCGATCCACGGCCATACCATTCGTCCAGGGAGGCCCGGATCGTGTTTGTGATCTCAGAGATGATGCCCCGGTCCTGCTCATTTGGTTTGTATTGGACCATCATTGCTGCATCTCCGGCATGATCCGTAAATCTCCATGGGTCACAGGGTTCGATTCGCCCAGCACCTGGAGAATGTCCTGTTTAAATTTTTCTCCCACGGCTTCCCAGGAATAGCGCTCCCGGGTCAACCGGAAGCCGTATTCTCCAAAAGAGCGGCATCGCTCCGGATTTTTCAGGAGCTGTAAGAGGGCGTTTGCAAGGCCAGGGATGTCACCCGGCTCCACCAGGTAACCATTCTTGCCCTCCTCCACGAAATCAGGAATGGCCCCGACACGGGTTGCCAGGATGGGAAGATGGGCGGTCATGGCTTCGATGAACACAATGCCGAATGGTTCCAGATAAGTCGGAAGACAGAAAACACTTGCCTCCTGATAGTATCTGTCCAGGGCATCGGGTGGGACCTTTCCTGCCACCTCGCAGCCCGGGATCTGGAGATCTGGATTTGCTCCGACAATGGTCAGCTTGGCTTCCGGACACCTTTCCCGGACGAGCTTGAATGCCTCCACCAAATCTGGACCACCTTTCCGCTGCCAGTCCAGACCCACGAAGAGAATCTTGAGCTTGCGTATAGTCACTATTGGTTGTCTTAACCGGGCTGACTTTGGCATTGCTGCCGGCATATACAAGGACGGCCTTCTCCGAGGCGCATCCATACTCCTCAATCAGTGAGCGGCGGACATTCGAGCTGCGCAGGAAGGTGATGGCCGCGTTTTGGTAGATCTGCCGCTCGAGGTCGATCCAGCGGTGGGAATACAGGTTCTGAAAACCAGTTGTGGAATAGTGGCGATTTTCAAGATGGGTGTGGTCGGTGTACACAAAATGCGGAATCCCGGGCGTACTCGCGTCGAACAGGGATTGCATCTGGAACGTAAAGGCATACGTTCCCGCTGTAATCCTCTTTTGCACGAGCCTCCTGACCTGGCGAAAGATAAAAGGGGTGCGCCAGAATGCCAGCCGGAATTTTTTTCTGCCTTGTGCGATGTCTTTGCCGTAGAGCAGTACGGTTGCGATGCTGTTGACCAGGATCAGATCCGGCCGTCTCCTGACCAGGCCGGATACATCGATCGTATCCACTTCATGATCAGGGAATTGTTCCTTGAGTACCCCCTCAACGATGCGATTGGCGAGAGGCCATGCTTTCGGTCGAATGAAAGCAATACGCTTCTTTTTATCCATCAAATTTCTTGTTTTTCACCATTCCTTACCATAAAAGTTTATGATTTGTTCATTGTACACTATGTAAAACGAACTTCTTCCAGAATGATAACAGGAGTTTTGAGGTGCTGCTTGAAATAATATAAATGTGTAATGCCCGTTCTCTACCCTGCCCATTAGCGTAACAAAACACCGGCTACTCAAAAATTGCGTCCGAAAATCCGTGGAATTTCCACATTGAGTGCCAAACGATTTCGAGTTGACTTGAAGGTGAATAATGACGCGTAATTTGTCTTCTATCAGTCCGTTGCCTTCCGATCAGTGGCTTTTTGATTTATATTATGCCCCCGGTCACACACCTGCCCTGGCGGGCACTGCCGGGAATTGCGCTTCCGTAGAGTAAATATACGCAATTTGTGACCGAGAGGGGTATAGTTGACGCATGAAATCCGCAAACATGCCACTTTCCAGGAGCCCTTTTCTGAGGTTTGGGCCCGCCGTCTTGATGATGGTGACGATCTTTTTATTCTCGGCCGGCTCCGCCGTCCAGATGCCGGAGCTTTTGCTGGAGACTGTGGTCAATAAGGGCGGGCATATGATCGGCTATGGCATGCTTGCCCTGGCCTTCTGGCGAATGTTTGAATTCAAGGGGGATCGATTCTGGCTGGCATGGCTCCTGGCAGTTCTCTATGCCCTGACGGATGAATATCACCAGTCGTTTGTGGCAGGGCGCCACCCAAGCCTGTTCGATGCACTGGTTTTCGACGCCCTTGGCGCACTGATTGCCCTATGGCTGGCAGCTCTCTTTTAAAAATAAAACGACCAGGCTCAGAAGGATTCGGTCGTTGAAGAGGACGTTTCATCTGCAGGCCGCTAGCGATCCCTACTCGAATTCGATATCGATCTCCTCCTCCTCGTTCCAATCCTCCATGCGGTAGATCTCGATATCTCCAAAGAGACCCTCCTGCTGGGCCTGGATGCGGTAGCGCTTTACCAGCTCCAGCATGGCCAGGAAGGTCACGACGATCTCCAGCCGGGAAGCTCCCTGCTCGAGCAAACCGCGGAAGGAAGCCCGTTCCACCTCCTTCATGGTTTTGACGATCAGGTCGATCTTCTCCCGGATCGTGACGCGCGGCGCGGCGATGATCGATCCGAGTGGCTTTTTATTGACTTCCTTGGCAAACGCTTCCTCGGCTGCAGCGACCAGCTTTGCCAGGGTAAGGTTGGACAGGTCGAGCTTCGCCTCCACTTTCGGGGGCGGGGCGATGCGCAGGAAGCTGCGCAGATTTTTCTCCTGGCGCTCATACATCCACAGTCCGATTTCCTTGTAGCGTTTGTACAATTTTAGCTGGTCGACCAGCGACCGGCCCACATCCTCCTCACCGGGTTCACGAGAGGGCGGCCTGGGCAAAAGCGCTTCCGATTTGATCTGCAGCAGTTTGGCCGCGATCAACAGGAAGGCGGAGATTTCATCCGGATTGAGCTGTTCGAGGCCGTTGATGTAGGAAAGGTAGGAATCGGTGACCGAGGCCAGGGACACAGTCGTAATGTCCAGCTCGGCGCGCTCGATCAGGTTGAGCAGCAGGTCGAGCGGCCCATCGTAGACAGGTGTGTGAACGGTGTAATTCAGCTGGCGTCCCAGCAGATTATCCATAGGCGGGAAATTATACACTGTTACGTTATAATTTCCCGCATGTCAAAAAAGCTAACCCATATAGACGAGCAGGGCCGCGCCAGCATGGTGGATGTCGGTCACAAGCCGGATACGGAACGGACCGCCGTGGCCCGGGGCGAGATCCACATGAAGCGCGAGACCCTGGAATTGATCCGGGCCGGGCAGATCAAAAAGGGGGATGTCCTGACTGTTGCCAAGATCGCAGGCATCACCGGCTCCAAACGGACCTCCGACCTGATCCCGTTATGTCATCCGCTGCCTCTCACCAAGGTGGACGTGGACCTGGTGCTGGACGATTCCCTGCCGGGCGTGGTCATCACCGCTACAGCAAAGACGATCGGCAAAACTGGCGTCGAGATGGAGGCACTGACTGCCGTCTCGGTCGCCGCGCTGACGGTCTACGACATGGCCAAAGCCGCCGAGAAAACCATGCGGATCCAGAACATCCGCCTGATCGAAAAACATGGCGGCCAAAGCGGCGATGTGGTGAATGAATGATTATGGCATCCAACGGCTTGCCGTTGGTTTTATCGGTAAAGGATCGAAATTCGATGAATGATCAACCCATCAACTTCAAGGAAAAGCTCCAAAAAATTTCCGAGCATTGGTCTCCCAGGATCATTGCGCAGATGAATGATTATCACTTCAAGATCGCCAAAGTGCAGGGAGAATTCGTCTGGCATGACCATCCCGAAACGGACGAAGTATTTATCGTGTTGAAAGGTCAATTGGAGATCCGCTTCCGCGATACAAGCGTAGTGTTGAACGAGGGAGAAATGTTTGTTGTGCCAAAAGATGTGGAACATAAGCCGGTAGCCCGGGAAGAATGTCACATACTTTTGGTGGAACCGGCAGGTACAATAAATACCGGCAATGTCGTCTCTGAAAAGACTGCGCCGAACGATATCTGGATTTAAGGAAAATGAACCGAGTCAAGCTTTTATTTTTTGCCACTTTACGGGATCGCGCCGGGGCACGTTCCATGGAACTGGATATTCCCTCCGACCTGACAGTTCAGGGTTTGAAGGATAAGATTTCGGCGGAATACCCGAATCTCAAGGGAGTCCATGTCCAGTGTGCTGATCACCATTAATCGCGAGTACGCATTCGATGAGGCCGTCATCCCGCAGAATGCAGAGCTGGCCATGTTCCCTCCAGTATCGGGAGGATGACCCTGTTAGCCGGCGTCCTGTCGCCCTGACAAGAAACAATTATGGATTTCCCAACCATTTTCTCCATCACCGAGGACGATATCGACCTGAACGACCTGCTGGCCAAAATCACGCTGTCCAGCACCGGCGCGGCCGCCATCTTTACCGGGATGGTGCGCGGCCAGACCCGCCGGGGCGAATCGCATGATACCGAATATCTGGAATATGAAGCCTATATTCCGATGGCGGAGGTAAAAATGAAGCAGGTGGCGGACGAGATCCGCCTCAAGTGGCCTGTCATCGAAGGGATTGCCATCGTCCAACGGATTGGAAAACTCTACCCCAAAACCCCCACGGTCCTGATCGCCTGCACTGCCGCCCACCGGGATACCGGGGTCTTCGAAGCGGCCCGTTATGGGATTGACCGGCTGAAGGAGATCGTCCCCATCTGGAAAAAGGAAGTCAGCCCGGGTGGCGAATTCTGGGTGGAGGGTGAATATATCCCGAAACCAGGGGAGTAGCGAGCGGAAATCTCATAAAAGTGGCGTGACCTGTAACGCAATCAGGGGTTTTACAGAATGCTACATAACTTCATCATCTATCGAGGAAAGCATGGAAAGAGTTGTAATCACTGGAATGGGCACGGTAAATCCCCTGGGTTTGACTGTGGAAGAAAGTTGGAATAACGCGATCAATGGAGTATCGGGCGTGGGGCCGATCACCCTATTCGATTCAACTGGATTGAATGTACATTGTGCAGGGGAAGTCAAGAACTTCGATCCCGAGCAATATATGGAGGCCAAGGAAGTCCGGCGGCGCGACCGGTTTGAGCAGCTGGCAGTTGCAGCGGCCAAGCAGGCCCTGTCAGCCTCCGGGCTGGAAATCACAGAAGCGAATTCAGGACGGACTGGCGTGCTGGTTTCCTCGGCCATCGGTGGGCTCAAGTCGCTGCAGGATGCGGTGATCCAGAATCATGAGGAGGGAGCGCGCAAGATCAGTCCTTTCCTGATCCCCATGCTGATGCCCAATGGCGCGGCCGGGATGATCGCTATAGATTTTGGCGCCAAAGGCCCTTGTTTTTCTGTGGCCTCCGCCTGCGCCTCGGGCGCGGACGGAATCGGAACCGCCTGGCTGATGCTGCGGGCCGGCATGATGGATGCAGCGATCGCTGGTGCAGCGGAGATGACCGTCTGTAATACCGCTATTACTGCCTTTGACCGGGTCGGTGCGATGGCGCGTCGTGACCGGGACTTTTCAATGGCACCTCAGCCTTTCGATAAAAATCGGGATGGATTGGTCATGGGCGAAGGTGCGGCTGTACTGATCCTTGAGACCGAATCCCATGCACGGAAACGCGGTGCCAATATCCTGGCCGAGTTGGCCGGATATGGCTCGACTGCGGATGCCTTCCATGTGACGGCTCCTCACGCAAACGGGGAGGGTGGCGCTGCGGCCATGCGGATGGCACTGAATGCGGCCTGCGCGAACGTGGATGACCTTGGTTATATCAACGCCCATGGGACAGGCACAGTCCTGAATGATCAGTCGGAGACGCGCGCCATTAAGTCTGCATTCGGCGAACAAGCCTACCAAATTCCTGTTTCCTCCACCAAATCCATGACGGGGCACCTGATGGGTGCCACAGGCGCGGTGGAGGCTATTTTCTGTGTGCAGGCAATAAGCCAGGGCATCCTGCCGCCAACCATCCACTATGAGACTCCAGACCCGGAATGCGACCTGGACTACATTCCGAACCAGGCCCGTGAGAAAAAAGTAGACCTGGCGCTCAGCAATGCCTTTGGCTTCGGCGGTCACAACGCCGTACTGGCGATCAGAAAGTACAAGTAGGAAAAGGTATCCCTTTCAAAAATCCGCTTGTTTAACTCGAAAATGCGTGCTATAATCCGCCGTCGCCTAAAAAACGACACACACACTACGTAAGGATGAAAGACAATGGCAGATGTAATCAAGGCTCTCGAAGCCAAACAAAATGAAAAAATTCCCCAACTCGCCCCCGGTGATACTGTTAGCGTGCACGTCAAGATCAAGGAAGGCGAACGCGAGCGTATTCAGGAGTTCAAGGGCATGATCATCCGCCTGCGCAAGGGCGGCAATGATTCAAATATTACCGTCCGCCGCATGGCCGCCAATGGCATCGGTGTGGAACGCACGTTCCTGCTCCGCTCCCCGCGCATCGACAAGGTCGTTGTGGAGCGCCACAGCCAGGTAAATCGTGCGCAGCTTTATTTCATGCGCGGCCGCACCGGCAAGTCCGCACGCCTCAAACAGAAGTTTGATTAATTGTTGATAACTAGACCCTAAGGGTTTTCGAAACCCTTAGGGTCTTTTTTTGTTTTACAATTAAGCCCATGAAACCACTGATCGGAATTACCACCAATCAATCCACAAATTCGTACGGCCAGCCGACGATCATGCTGATGCAGTCCTATGTCAACGCGGTGATACAGGCGGGCGGCGTGCCGGTTTTGATCCCTTCGCTCATTGCAGAGGATGGATGGGATGCGGTTTATTCCCGCCTGGATGGGATCCTCTTCTCCGGCGGCGGTGACATCTCTCTCGAGTTTTCGCCTGGCGACCCGCATCCTCGCATCGATGACGAGGACCCGGCGCGGGATTCCGTTGAATTCAATATGATCCAGGCTGCCGCCTCGGACGGCAAGCCCTTCCTCGGCATCTGCCGCGGCTGCCAGTTGCTCAACGTCGCCCTGGGTGGAACTCTCTATACTCACATTCCCGACCAACTCCCGAACGCCCTGGACCACGATTACCCTGGCAACAAGCGGACGATCCTCGTCCATGAAGTGAAGATCGAGGAGGGGACGCGCATTGCCGAGATTTTTGGCGAGCCGATCATCAAAGTCAATAGCCTGCACCATCAGGGACTGAAAGACATCGCCCCCTCGCTCCGTGTCACCGGTCACGCCCCAGATGGTCTCGTGGAAGCCATTGAGCTGCCCGACCATCCCTTTGGCCTGGCCGTCCAATGGCACCCCGAATGGCTGACTGACCAGGAGACAACCAGGAATTTGTTCAGGAAGTTTGTGGAAGCAGCGGGGGAATAATTATTGTGTCTTTATCATCCGGTACATTTTCGCCCATTGGCATCTTTGACTCTGGTGTAGGTGGGCTTTCCGTTTTGCGTGCAATTCGCGCCCAAATGCCTGACGAGGCTATCATCTATTTTGGTGACCAGGGACACATCCCTTATGGTCCTCGTCCGATGGGGCAAATACGGAATTTTTCCGAGGCGATCACCCGGTTCCTGCTTGAGCAGAGTGCGAAGATCATTGTCGTGGCATGCAATACTGCCTCCGCTGCGGCGCTGAAATATTTGCGCGAAATGTTCCCGGATATCCCATTCGTGGGCATGGAACCTGCGGTCAAGCCTGCGGCAGAGCAGACCCACACGGGTAAAGTCGGGGTCCTTGCCACGCCGGCGACCTTTCAGGGCGCGCTATATGCGTCCGTGGTGGAGCGGTTTGCGAATGGCGTGGAGCTGCTGCAGGATACCTGTCCCGGGCTGGTGCAGGAGATCGAGAAGGGAAATCTGGATGGAAAGGAAACCCGGACTATCCTGGAAAACGCACTTGTGCGATGCTGGAGAGGAACATCGATACGGTTGTGCTGGGTTGCACCCATTATCCATTTGTGATCCCACTTATCCAGCAGATTGTCGGGCGGGAGTGTCCGGGTGATCGATCCGGCTCCCTCGGTGGCAAAACAGGTCCGACGGGTGCTCGAAGCGAAGGGGATGAAGGCTCAATCTGGAGTGCAGGGGAATGTCAGCTTTTATACTTCTGGCGATGTTGAAGGATTTAAGTCCTTATTACCGCTGTTGTTGGGGGAGAGTGGGAAAGTCGAAAAGGTTCAATGGATCAACGATACAATCATCTCAAAGGATAAAAACGAAGCAATCTCCACGTAGGCACAGAGATTGCTTCGTTTCAGCCGCAATAACATCTGGCTAGAGAGCCCGGGCCAGCATCAGGCCGAAGATGGCAATCAGCACACCCAGGTGTAAAAATAAATTGCTTCCCGTTAGCCAATTGAGGCCAAAGATGAAGGGCAGGAAATAATTAATGAAGATCAGCAGCATGCCGAGCATGGGCAGCAGGCCTTTACGATGGGCGAAGTAGTCTGAAGCGTTGTCAACAACTCTGGAGAGCCAGCTCATAGTTCTTCCTCCTCCTCTTCCTCTCTTCCGGTTCGTGATGATCGCTGGAAACCTGCCAGTCGTTGAACTGTGCCACCAGGCGTCCCGGGATGCGTCCCTGCATGATTACGCCGCCGCGCTCATGCTCGATGCGCTCCACCTGTCCCGCTTCGTGGAACAGGGAGATCAAGGCACCCTGCTGGTAGGGGAGCTTCACCAGGATGGGCGTGTAGGTCTCGTACAGCTCCTCCTGGATCACCCGCAGCAGATCAGGAATGCCAAGTCCTTTCAAAGCTGAGATGGTCACGGCTTTTGGGGAGATCGCAGTTGGCGGCTGCCTTGGCTGCCTCGGGATCGCGGAGCTCGTCCACCTTGTTCAAGGCTGTCACTACCGGGATGTGGTGTGCGCCGAGCTGGTCGAGCGTATCCTGCACAGATTGGAACTGGTTCAGGGCATTGGGATGAGAAATGTCCACGACATGCAGAAGCAGATCGGCTTCGATGATCTCCTCCAGGGTGGCATGGAAGGCTTCAACCAGGGTTGTCGGCAGCTTCTGGATGAATCCAACGGTATCGGTCAGCAGCGCCTGGTACCCGCCGGGAAGCTCCACCCGTCGTGTGGTCGGATCCAGCGTGGCGAACAACTGGTCGGCGACATATACTTCGGATTTTGCCAGCCGGTTCAGCAATGTGGATTTTCCGGCATTGGTATATCCAACCAGGGCAACGGTCGGGATGCGCGAGCGCTTGCGCTGGGCGCGATATCTTTGGCGATGGGCTTCCACTTTCTCCAGTTCGCGTCTTGAGGTGTGAAATGCGCTTGCGGATGGCTCGCTTGTCCACTTCCAGCTGGGTTTCGCCCGGACCGCGCAGGCCCACGCCGCCGGTCGAACCGGCGCGCCCACCGCCGCCGCCGGCCTGTCGTTCAAGGTGCGTCCACTGGCCGGTCAGCCGCGGAAGATAGTATTCATACTGGGCCAGCTCCACCTGCAGCATGCCTTCACTGGTGTGGGCGTGCTGGGCGAAGATATCCAGGATGAGAGCGGTGCGATCCAGGACTTTGACATTTGGGCCCAGCGCCTCCTGTAATTCACGCTGGTGACGCGGTGACAGCTCATCGTCGAAGATCACGACCTGTGAGACCGTTTCCTCGACGAGCATTTTCAGTTCCTCGACCTTGCCCGGACCGATATAAGTTTTGACATGAGGGCGGTCGAGTTTCTGGGTCAATTCGCCGACAACATCCAGGCCGGAGGTATCGGATAACAGAGCCAGCTCGGTCAGCGAATCCTCCAGGGTCAGAAAATTCTTCTCCTTGAAGAGCTCGACGCCGACGAGGAATGCCCGCTCGCGTGGGGGGTTGGTGGGTTGGGAGTTTTTCTTAGCCATTGTCCTTTTCTGTCTTAACAGGGGAATCCAGCGTGCTGAATAACTGGGTCATTTCGGAATCAGGCAATTCCGTCCGGATGGGGATCAGGATGTGAAATATGGAGCCGGGACAGGCCTGTTCATCATAACCGGGAGATTCGACCCAGATCGAGCCGCCGTGCGCGTCCAGGATGCCGCGGGCAATGGGAAGTCCGAGGCCCGGACCGCCGCCTTTGAACTTGGTCTTGCCGCTGGAATGCAGGTCGACCCGTCCGAGCTGGGCGAATTTTTCAAAGATCATCGCCTGGTCCTCCTGCGAAATTCCAATGCCTGTATCGGAGATGATCACTTCAATAAACCCTTAAGCGTCCTTCCGTCGACGGTAATGCGGCCGCCGTCGGGTGTGAACTTGATAGCATTTGTGATGACATTCCGTATGGCCTGCATCAGGCGGGCCGGGTCAACGTAGATCCACTGCCTGTTCCCCTCGAAAGTTTTTTACTTCCATGTTGAGTTTGCGCTTCTTCAGCGTATCCTCCACCTCCAGGTAAAGTGCATCAAGCATCTGTGCCACCTGCATGGGCTGGAAGTTGAGGTTGAGCAGGTTGTTATCGATCATGGAAACATCGATCATATCGTCCACGATCGAGCGCAGTCGGTCGATGCCGGTTGTCATGCCGGCCAGCAGGCTCTCCAGATTGATCCCTTTGCCCACCCGAAGAAGATCCTCCATCATGGATGCATAGCCCTCGATCAGGGTGATGGGCGTCTTGAGCTCATGGGCGGCGACTGATATGAATGCCGATTTGCTCCTGTCCACACGCTCGATCTGCTTCTGGACCTTGTCCATCTCGCTTGAAATATGGGCCACGCGTGTTTCCATCTCATAGCGTGCCACCACTTCCAGACCGTAGGTGTAGATGGGGATGACTGCCGCCAGGAGGTCCAGGGCCAGTTGCTTGGTCAGCGTCTCCCGGGCCACCTGAATGGTCAGCGCGATCATCCGGTTGATCAGGAACGAAACGTGGTATGGCTCGTCTTCCAGATCGGTTTCAGTGGATGATTTTGCCCAGTCGAGCAGGATGGGATCCATCCAGGCCGGGTCACCGGTGGTAACAGACTGCCCCAGCAGGTCAAAGAAGCGCTGCAGCTGCTCCTCGAAATCGGCCCGCACCTCCATGCCGCGCGCCATCTCCTGCCCGACGCGTGATATCCACGCCGGTCGAATCCTGGCAAGCGACTTTTGGACGGTTGATGAGGTGCTTCTTCCAGACACTGAAATCAGCTCTATAGTTGAGCGTGACTATCGCCACTGCCCAATACAATTTTATCAGGGTTGCCCGCTTTGTCCCACGATCCAGGCCAGCAGGGTATCTCCCACTGCCTTCAGGCTTTCCGCGGAGACTTTGTCAGGTGTGTCCTGGGTGGTATGCCAGTACGGGTAATCAAAGTCGATGATATCCACGGCCGGGATGCCTGCCTCAAGAAATGGAGTATGATCGTCCTCCATGGAATACTTATAGCTGTCGATGAACTTTTCTCCATACCCCAGGTCTTTGGCTGTTTTCCATATTTCATTCGTAATAGCCGTGTTTGAGTTCTTTTCCTTGTAGATGTTGAGATCCGCGTCCCCGATCATATCCACAACGACGGCAGCCCGCGGCTGGATGGGATTGTTTTTGACATACTCACGCGAGCCAAGAATCCAATCCCAGCCTTCAATTCGCCCATTATCTTCGGCATCAAAAAAGACCAGCCATACCGGCACTGTATCCTTTGGCAGCGTTCGGGCCAGACTCAAGCAGAATGGCAACACCGGACCCTCCGTCGTTCGCCGCAGGTACGGGCTGAGTTCGATTTGCCGGATCGGTATCATTATCTGCGTACATTCTCGAATCGTAATGCGCTCCAATAACGATTTGTGGAGACTTCGCTACCTCTCTTTGCCACGATATTTTGGACAGGATGGCCCATCGCCTCCGTTTCCTGTACTTCCACCTGCCATCCGGTTGCCTCCAGTTCCGTCTGGATCCATTTCCTGATCTGATCATGTCCAGGGGTGCCGGGGCTGCGCGGCCCGAACGAGACCTGGGTCTTCACGTCGTCATAGGCGCGCAGTCCATCGAAAGTGGCAGAAACGGCTTCCGTTTGGGATAGATTCGAATAGGCATACCATCCCAATCCAGCCAGAAGTACCACACCGATCATACATAGAAGAAAGACAAAAGATCTTTTTGTCATACTTCCGCGCCGCTAAGTACAAGGGCCAAATCTTCCAGGGACCTCTCGGCGTAAGCCTTACCCCGGTCACGTTTTCCGATTTTGGAGGCAAATTCCAATGAGGGAAGGATCCCGAAGTTCGCCTTCATCGGCTGGAAATCCTTGAGGTCCGCATGGGTGATGTAATGGCACAGTGCACCCAGCATGGTAGTTTGTGGCAGTGTAACCGGCTCTTCGTGGTGGTGCAGCCGCGCCGCATTGATCCCCGCCAGCAGCCCGGTGGCGATGTTGCCCATGTAGCCCTCCACGCCTGTGATCTGGCCCGCGAAGAACAGGTCATCCCGCTGGATATGCTGCAGGGTGGGCCGCAAGAGTTTTGGCGATGCGATGAAGGTATTCCGGTGCATCTGCCCGTAACGCATGAACTCGGCGTTTTCCAGACCGGGGATCATGCGCAGGACACGTTTTTGCTCGGGGAATTTGAGATTCGTCTGGAAGCCGACCAGGTTATACAGGCTGCCCGCCAGGTTATCCTGCCTCAGTTGTACGACCGCGTAAGGACGTCTTCCGGTCCGCGGATCGCGGATCCCGACCGGGCGCATGGGTCCGAATGCCAGCGAGTCCGTCGCCTCGTTCAGCGATGATCTCGACGGGCAGGCAGCCCTCAAAAAAATGACCGGCTTTGACCCCACTTTTGATCGCTTCTTCAAAGGAATGCAGTTCGATCCGCTCTGCGCCGAGCAAGCTCGTTAACAAAGGCGTGGTATTCCTCGTTCGTAAACGGACAGTTGATGTAATCGCCTTCCTCCTGTTCCCCGGTGCCGTAGCGGGAGGCGCGAAAGGCAATCTCCATATTGATGGAATCGGCATGGATAACGGGTGCGATCGCGTCGAAAAAATACAGGTGTTCCTCACTGCTCAGTGTTGCTATCGCTTGGGATAATGCCGGAGAGGTGAGAGGTCCACTGGCGATGATTGTGGGAGTATCCGGGATTTCCTGTAGCTCTTCACGCACCAATTGTATGTTGGGATGATTCTGTATTTTGTCGGTCACCAGGTGGGCAAAGAGTTCCCGGTCCACGGCCAGGGCGCCGCCGGCTGGGAGCGCGGCAGCAGCGGCGGCCTCGAGAAGCATGGAATCTAGCATCCTTGCTTCGTTTTTGAGGAGCCCGGAGGGCGCGATCCGGGAGGTTGGAGCCCAGGGAGTTGGAGCAAACGAGCTCGGCCAGGTCCTGGGTTTGATGCGCGCCTGTCTGCAGTTTTGGACGCATTTCGTATAGGGAAACTCTTGAGACCGCGCTGTGCTGCCTGCCAGGCTGCTTCACTGCCGGCAAGACCACCGCCGATCACGATTAAATCAGTCATGAATTCATTTTACCATCCAGCTTAGGAGTACTCGAAAGGGTGTAAGAGCTACCATTCGGAGGACTGGACATTATAATATTCGATATCAGGTGTTTGCCTGCTGGGTAGTGGGCGCAGGGATTTCGTCTCTGCTGTATAATTCATCCAGAATGCCCGGTCAAATAACCACTGATTTCCAGCTTAAAGAAGCCAGCCAATTAACCGATGTCGCCTGGTCTGCACTCGTGGAGCGTGAAGCAGGCAAGTGGCGGGTAATTTCCCATCACCATCTAGCCAAAAAAATACACCCGGACTTGATCAATTTTCTGGGGAAGGTTGAGGTGGATTCCTGGCTGTGCGGTGCCTTGAGCGGAGGACAGAGTCGCTCGGTTTCCCTGCCGCAACCCTCCAAATTGGAAGGAGATAGGCTCTACGCTTTTCCCCTGGTCGGAGTATCGCGTGTGGTTCTGGCTGGGGCAGGCCAGCTGTCCGGCGAATCACAGCGGCTCTGGCGGTTGGTTGTCTCTGGAATGGTCGGCGAAGATCCTCAGGCCGGCACTTCAGCGTCGTCTTCGGTCGCGGCCTCACTACTTGTCCCAGACCTGGATTCGGAAAACCCCTTTGACCTGCCGCGTGCCCTGGACCGCGCTTTGGCTGCCTTTGTACGTCTCGTGAATGTCCAGGGCGGCTGGCTTGCGATCCGGCGTGGGGAGTCGCTCGAAGTACGCGCCCAGTGGAACGCGCCGGCTTGTGTGGACCTGGTTGTCTCGATCGAAGCAAACGCTCTGCTCCGCCGTGTGAGCCTGAACCTCTCGCCGATTGTCGTCCACCGCGACGATGAACCCTGGTCCGACATTCCTCATCGGGGATTGAAGGCCAGCACCCGCTTGTGGGCCTGCCTACCCCTGGTGATCGGCCAGCGTCTGATCGGCGCTCTGGTTCTCTGGCGCTCGACCGAATTCAAACGCGATGAATGGAATTGCCTCATCGATATGACAACCCAGGTGGCGCCGTCCGTGGAGACCATTATCACCTTCGCGGAAATGGCTGGGCACTTGCGCCGCCTTGGCATGCTGAACGATTTTGCCATCACGGTCTCCACAGGTCGCAACCTCGAGCAGATCGCGCGCCGCGTATTCGCCCTGCTCTCACGGGCATTCAGCACCGAGCTGATCGTCCTCTATTTACTCTCTTCCGACAATAGGCTCTTAACCGAATATCGCAACAGTGACGGAAGCATGGTTTCCGCCGTACAGAGCGCGGATGAGCACATTGTGACACCGCTCTTGAAACAGGGACAAAAGGTTCGTCTGGGGGAAAATCATTCGGAAGTCGGCCTGCCTTTGTATGAAAAGGCGCTATCGGGCCTGTACGTTCCACTCCGTTTCAGGGGCCAAACCATTGGCATTCTGTGTTTGGAAAGCCTGCGATTGGATGCTTTCAGCTTATATGATGAAAGCCTGATGAACGTCATTGCCAGCCACCTGGCAAGCCTTGCCGACTACACCCGCCTGCGCGAAGAGGCGGAGGGTCGTGCTCGCAATCTGGGATTGATCCACGAGGTTGTTCAGCAGGTGATCGGTCTTACCGATCCGCGCGCCGTGGCGGAGATCACTGCCGAACTGCTGGCGCGTTATTTTGCGTATGAGCTGGCAGCCGTGTTCATTGCGGATGAAAAAGGCAACCTTACGATTGGTGGTTTTGGCGGCACCAGCCAGAACGTTGTGAAACGCGCCATGCGATCCTTCGAATATCCGGTGGAAGGCGGGATTACCGGTCATGTCTTTGAGACGGGCGAAAGTGTGGTGGTCAACGATGTACTGCAGGATGGCCGCTATCGTTCCATCAAGGGCTGGCAGGCGGGCTCAGAGATGTGCGTGGTTATCCGGGAAGGGGTCAAGATCCTGGGCATTATCGATGTGGAAAGCAGCTCGCGCAACGCGTTCACGCACAACGACTTTATGGCGCTTGAATCGCTGGCAGGCATCCTTGCCAGCGTCATTACCAGCGCCGACCAGTATCAGCGTCTGCAGGTAATGATCACCCAGCTGCGTTCCACCCAGGTGGAATTGCGTTCCCACATGGAGGCGCAGCGCTCTGCAGAAAACCGGCTGATCCAGGCTGCAAAACTCGCTGCTGTGGGCGAGATGGCGGCCGGACTTGCCCATGAGTTGAACAATCCTTTGACCTCCGTGACCGGATTTGCCGAGCTGGCTCTCGATGAGATCCCTGAAGAAAGCGAACTGCACAAGGATATCGAGATCGTGCTACACGAAGCCTTAAGGGCGCGCAGTGTGGTCCGGCGGCTGCTTGATTTTGCCCGTCAAAGTGAGAGCACCCGGGCACGCGCCTCGCTCAATGATGTTGTCGAGGATGTGGTTGCATTGAGCAAGCATCTCATGCACACGAGCGGCGTGATATTAAATCTCGACCTGGAGGTCAATCTTCCGTGGGTGCTGGTGGATGCCAACCAGATGAAGCAGGTCCTGTTAAACCTGGTCCACAATGCCTTGCAGGCCATGCCGAGCGGCGGCGAGATGAAGATTTTGACCGAGACAGTCTCCCGAAATAATCGTGATTGGGTGGTGGTCACGGTCATGGATAGCGGGATTGGCATTTCTCAAAAGGATCAGGCGCGGATTTTTGAGCCTTTCTTCACCACCAAGGGAAACCAGGGTGGGACAGGCCTGGGCCTCTCGGTAACATACGGTATTGTCACAGATCATGGAGGACAGATCGACGTGGAAAGCCAGCCGGGCAAGGGATCGAAATTTACAGTCTGGCTGCCACTATAGAAGTCTATGGAAACTGTTTCCGCTCTTGTCGTGGATGACGAACCTGGCATTGCCGCGCTGTGCAAGCGGGTGTTGAGCCGGGCCGGCTATGATGTTGTCGCGCTGACTGACCCGCGCGCTGCGATCGAGCACCTGCAGCATCATCGCCTGGACCTGCTTGTTGTCGATATCCGTATGCCGGAGGTGGACGGCTTTGATGTGATCTCCCGGGCGCAAATGGTCCAGCCTGATATTGCCGTGCTCGTTATGACCGGTTTTGGTACGGTGGAAACAGCCATCCGGGCCCTGCGGCAGGGAGTGGACGGGCTTCTGCTCAAACCATTCGAGCGCAGTGACGAGCTGCTCTCGTCCGTGCGCCAGGTACTCATTGACAACCAGCGCAAGAGGGATACGGCCCGGGTTCAGGCCTTGCGCCCGTTGTTCAATGTGACCGAGACTCTTTTCTCCGAGACCGACCGCGACCGGCTGCTTGACCTGATCGTCACCGCCGTCCGGGACCATCTTCACTGTTCGAATGTCGCTTATTACCAGGTCGAAAATGGAAGCGTTGCCACGGTGGCCCAGCTGGGCCGTGTCCTCCAGGTGGGGGGCGACAATTCTGCCGCGCAGCTCATCCAGAGTGTTGATCTGGATGGCAATCCAATTGTGATTAACGCCACCGGCCCAGGGGAGGCGGAATTACAGGCGCGTCTCTCCGCGCTCGGGCTGGGATCGGCGATCCTGATACCTGTCGCGCGCTCCAACCTGCACAGCGTCCTGTTTGCCGCCCGGGATGCGAGTGGCTCTCCCTTCCGTGGGGCAGACCTGGAGATGTTCTTCGTCCTCGCCAGGCAGGCAGTCGTTGCGATGGAGAATGCGCGCCTTTACGATGACCTTCGGAACTATATCCGCCAGGTGGAGGAATCCCAGCAGGCAATGCTGAGAGTGGAAAAGATGGCTGCTGCAGGCCGGCTCACGGCTTCCATCGCCCATGAGGTCAACAACCCGCTCCAGTCCGTACAAAACTGCTTGCACCTTGCCAGTCATGAATCTCTTGAGCCGGAAAAACGCAAGGAATATTTGGAGCTTGCCAAAAAGGAGCTCGACCGGCTGAGCAAGACCGTGAAGCGCATGCTGGATTTTTACCGGCCCGGCGCAATTCGGTACGAGCAGGTGGATCTGCTTGACCTGTTGGGTCACGTATTGAGTCTCACCGGTGCGCAGCTCCGTTCGAAGAAAATTACCACCACAACAGACCTCCCTGATTCGCTGCCAATCATTTTTGCAGTAAGCAGCCAGGTACAGCAGATCTTCTTCAATTTGATCCTGAATGCACATCGATGCCATGCCCGAGGGTGGTGAATTGAGAATCAGTGCCCGGTCTGTAGCAGAGGGTGTGGAGATTGTTTTTGAAGACAGTGGTCCCGGCATTCCCGAGGACCGTAGGGAAAACATCTTTGAGCCATTTTTTAGCACCAAGGAAGGTGGCACCGGTCTGGGCTTGACTGTGAGTTACAATATTGCCACTGCACATGGCGGCACGCTTGACCTCATCGAGGGACATGGATCCGGTGCCTGTTTCAGGTTATTCCTGCCAATGGGAGATAAACAATGAAATCCAATATATTAGTTGTAGATGATGAACCTGTTGCCCGCCAGTCATTGACGGACATTCTGCGCCTGGAAGGATATACGGTGAACGCTGTGCCAAACGGGCAGGCTGCAGTAGAGTACGTCCGAACGCACCCGGTGGAACTGATGGTTGTCGATTTACGTATGCCGGGTATGGATGGGTTGGAGGTTGTTCAGGTGGTGAACCAGATCTCGCCCGAGACGGAGATCATCCTTTTGACTGCCTTTGGGACGACCGAGTCGGCTATTCAGGCTTTGCGCTTGAGAATTCATGATTACCTGCTCAAGCCTGCAGCACCGGCACAGGTTGTCAACAGCATCAAGAAGGGTCTTTCACGCAGGGAAGCCCGTTTGAAGATGCGCGGTGGTGTATCCGTACTGGATGTGGATGAGGGGGCGGCTGAGTTTACCCTGAAGGATGGCACGCACATAGATCTTTCCCGCCGCCAGGTCCGTAAGAAGGACCAGATCATTCACCTCACGCCCGCGGAAGGCCGTCTCCTGCGCGTGCTGATCGAAAACCCTGGCCGGGTCTATTCCCACCGCGAGCTGGTTCTGCTCGTCCAGGGATATGACACCTCCCAGCGCGAGGCTCCCGAGATCCTGCGCCCGCTGGTCAGCCGGCTGCGCCATAAGCTTGAACCATTTCCATCTCTCTCGGATCGTGTTGTCAGTGTGCGCGGTACAGGCTATTTATACGAAGGGGATAAGTAGGGAATTCCACTTTTCATATTGGATGATGAAATCAAAAGACCACCGAATGAAGCCGGTGGTCTTTTATCATTGTCAGACCAGTATTTAAATATGTGCCTCTTTTCTGATCAACGATTTGGGCTGTTCATTCCTTAGGCGGAAAGTGGATATTTCCAGTAATGCGCCAGGCTCCAAGTGATCCGTGACGGTATGAGACTGGTTAAAGCTGGTGGCCTAATGGCCCCTCCATCTCTCTCGGAGACATATTTTTGCACATACATCCAGTGAATCCAGGTCTGGATTACGGCATACTGGCTCATCACCAGGTTGTCATGTTCTTCTCCCTCATACGGCCCGTCAGACAGGTTGGTTATGTACAGGTTAATGTGATCGGGCGTGAGCTGTCTCACCCGGATGTCGCCGGTAAAGCGGATGAGGGAGTTGAGCACATCCCGGTAGGCGCTCCTGGTTTCGGGATCCATGCCCGCCACCTGGCAGTCAAACAGGAAAGTGTCCCTGGAAAGGGAGAGAAATACCTCTTTCAAAGATCCAATAATCATGGTAACCTCTGGGCATATTTTAGCACAAATGTTCTAGTTTTTGAGTGGAACATTTGAAGTGCCTATTCCCTCAAAATCCTGTTTTTGCAAAGAGGGCCTGCCCTGACGAAGCAGCGCCGTCGCATCTGCGGGAAGTCGTGTACTCCAGCATAGGCACTACCTGAATGGAAAGATCAAGAGGAACTATGTCCGTTTACATATGGAAGTTCAATGTCATCCCCGATCCCCGGGAGGTTGAGATGTTTATCGAATCGCAGATGCCGCTGTTTGCACGCAATGCCAGGCATCTAACCGGGGCAGATGGCCGGCCCGTTGTGGATCTTATGCGCGTCGAGCATAACTGCGGTGAAGTAAACCTGGAGTTCGAGCTCAATGGGGTTGAGGGGCAGAGCGGCGATGTCTTTTGTTTTCCGGGATATTACCCGGGCGATCTGGACCATGAAGGCAACGTCTTGTTCAATTGTTGTGATACGGGAGACTATTATTACGGGAAGATCGTGGATGCGGTTTTAAGCCGCGCCCGGAAGGTATTTGATCTGGAGGTAATGACCAATGTCGAAAAACAATGGCAATTCCATCAAACCGCGTGAGCACGGCTCACAGGTGGTTCTCGACCCCAATTTTTTGTTGAGGCATGCTCTTTACATGCCGGATGGAGAGCGGATCGTGCAATCGAGCATGACGCTCGGTCAGGCGATCGAAGCGATCGCATTGGCACATGTCAAGGCCAGGATGCCCCAGCTTGCCGGTAAATGTAAGGTGGCAAAGATTGAGTTTGTCGACGGCAAGTTTATTGTGAGCTTTGCTGATAATGTTGAGAACCTGTTGATCTACATGGACCAGGAAATGAGCTACAGCCTCGACCGGTAGAAAAACGATCTTCCCAGCACTTCTTCAATGATTACAAATACTGACATCAGAATGCTGACAAAAGAAGTATTAACGCCAAAGTGGAACGAGACAATTGCAGCCAGTGCCGCGCCCGATTAGAATAACGCCGATCCTGGTCCCCTGCGTGGGAGCCGGAGCAGCTTGTTTGGGCGATAAGAGGAGCTGTCCCAGGAGCAAGGCCAGGACGGAGAATCCAATGACGGTCCACTGCATTGCTGGAATCCGGATGCCGGTGATGTTCGATTCATATGCCAGGAGAGGGATCATTGCCGCATTGCCCAGTAAAAACGCGCTGACCATGAAACTTGCGTTGGTTCGCCACGTATTCCATCCGGGAGCGGCCGGCAGGCGGTAGACCTGGGCCATATGATAGATCAGGCCAAAGCCGGCGGCTCCGGCAAGAAGAATGAATAGATAAAAACTCCGATGAAGGAATATTCCCAGTACGACCAGCAGTAGTCCCAGGCCGAAGAGGCCGGTGAACAGTACCTCTTTGCTTAAAGAGGAACGCCTTAAAGTTGCTGAAAACCCGCCAGGCATTTTTCTTTGCGCCCAGGTGAGTGAGAGAAGCAAGCATGGCTGCGCCCAGGCAGGCACTGCTTAAGAGAGTTGGAAGCAATCGCAAAAAGATTGCATCGTACTCTACAAGCACCCATACTGCAGCGAACATCCATGCCATGGCCCAGACGCTACCAACTGCCATTTGACCGAGCAGGGTGAAAAGAATTAACGGTAAGTCATCCCGGGCCCTGTGAGGACGTGGCAGAATTCTCTTCCGTGTTGGACAGATGCTTTTCAGCGGCATTGCGCATGGCGGGATGCTGTCTGATGGCAAGCCGCGGCTGGGTATGTGAGAAGGCAGGCAGAGGAAAGGGATGTGTTTCCGAGGAGGTGTCCCATAGCCTGATCTCATTGGCAGCGGGGGCAGGCAGGCTCGTGGAGTCATGATATTCCAGCACGCGCAAGGGACAGGCGGCGACACAGGCCGGCGGCAGGCTCTGGTCCAGCTGATCAAAGCAGAAATCGCACTTCGTCATGTGCCCGGCATTCCGGGTTGTACTGCGGTGCGTCATAGGGGCAGCCCCATGAACAATATCCGCAGCCCATGCATTTTGATTCATCCAGGATGACAATACCATCCTCGTGAACCAGATAGGCAGCTGTGGGGCAAATCCCAGCGCACTTGGGATGGATGCAGTGATTGCAGGATATGGAAAGGTTGTACGCAAACACCGAGTTGTTCCAGGCTGCACCTTCCTGCTGCCATTCGCCCCCGCTCACTTCCAGGACGCGTCGCCATAACACCCCGGGCGGGAGATTGTTCTTATCCTTACAGGCAGCCTGGCAGGCTTTGCAGCCGGAGCAAAATCTCGAATCGAAATGGAACGCGTATTGGGCGGTCATGCTTCCGTCGCCTTTTCGACTTGCACCATGATGGTGTGCTGCGTCGATGCATGCGCGAACGGCGTCCAGCGCTGTGAGGTCAGTACATTGACACAGCCGCCACGATCCACTCCCTTTTCATCGGGCTCATACCAGGCGCCCTGGGGGATATCCACCACACCAGGCATGATGCGCGGGGTGATCCGGCAGGGCAGGATCAGTCTGCCGCGCGTGATTGCAGACCCTGACTTCATCGCCATCCTGAATGCCGCGCCTGCCGCATCCATTGGATTGAGGAACACGCGCTGGGGAAAGGCCTCCTCCAGCCAGTCGTTGTTGTCATGCGTGGAATGGACACGGTGCAGGGTGTGATGGCCGATGGCTTGCAGGGGATAGGGATTGCCGCTGGTCGAAGGGGCTTTCCCATTCCTGGATATACTTGGGCACTGCCGGGATCTCGTCCGGCTGCCCCAGATCGAAAAGCTGCTTCGAGAAGATCTCGATCTTTCCGCTGGGCGTGTTGAGGGGATGCCGTTCCGGGTCAGCGCGGAAATCCTCAAAGGCGATGGCCGGTTTGACGGCCGGCCGGGTCCAGGCGCCGATGTTCGATTCGATAAACTCATCCAAGTGTCGGCAGTTCCGGGAAGCGCAGCCGGCGGAATTCATCCAGGCAGCATTCCACCCAGGCTTTTTCATCGCGGCCTTCGGTGAACGCTTCCCGGATTCCCAATCGTCTCTGCGAGCTCAGCGCAAATCTGATAATCGCTTTTACTCTCGCCCAGCGGCTCCACCAGCTTGGGCTGGAGAATGACTTCATCGCCATACTTCCAGCCATCCTCCACGCCCCAGGTTTCGAACTGCGTGCAGGCCGGCAGGACGATGTCGGCAAACCGCGCGGTGGGAGTCAGGAAGTTATCCTGGACGACGATGAATTCGACTTTCTTTTCATCCTGAAGGATTTTGGCCGTTCGATTGACGTCGGCGTGCTGGTTGATCAGGCAGTTGGTTGCGACGGCATAGATCAGCTTGATGTCGTTGTCGAGCCGCTCGACGCCGGCACACCCTCAGCCTGGGTCATACTTTTTCCACGCATGCAGGCCTCGGTCCAGAGAAAGACCGGGATGCTGGCTTTGACGGGATTCTCGCCCGTCGGGAAGACGGTCCACAAACCGCCTCCATCGTCTGCCTGTAGTCCCAGCCCGCTCGCCCAGCCGCCGGGGATGCCCACATTGCCGGTGATGGCCGCCAGCACGCATCCGGCGCGCACCACCTGTTCGCCATAGGCGCGGCGCTGCATGCCGTAGCCCTGATAGAGCACAGCCGGCTTGATGGTGGCATATTCACGGGCAATCCGCGCGATTGTCGCTGCAGGAACCGCAGTGATCGCTTCGGCCCACGCCGGGGTCTTCGGCACACCATCCCGCGTACCCAGGATGTAATCGGTATAGCTCTCCGCGCCCTCCAACCGGGCATCTGGCTGCCATCGAAGCCCACGCAATGCGTGCGGACGAACTCGGCATCGTGGAGACCCTCCGTCAGCATCACATAGGCCATGGCGCTCATCATGGCTGTATCGGTGCCCGGGCGAATGGGGATCCATTCGTCCGCCAGGGAGGCGCGCTGAGCGAATGGCGCGGGTCGATGCAAACCACGTGCGCGCCAGCTTCGCGCGCCAGCTTGACGAAATAATCGCTGTTGGTGCCATCCCGCATTTCGGCCGGGTTCCAGCCCCACATCAGGATGTATTTCGCGTTCAGCCAGTCCTGGCGCTGGTTGCCTGTGACAAGCGTGCCATACACGGTTGGCGTGGCCAGGTTGGTTGCCCCCCAGGAATAGGAATTGTAGATTCCCAGGCAGCCGCCGATACAGGTTCATCAGGCGCCGGGCGACGTGCGAGCCGTTGAGCTGGTTGTAGGAGCCGGTGCCATATGGGACGAATAATGCGGAGGAGCCGTACTGACGCTTGATCCTTTCCATCTGGGATGCCAGTGTATCCAACGCTTCCTCCCACGAGATGGGACGAAATTCGCCGCTCCCACGCGGACCTGTCCGCTGAAGGGGATGTGTCAGCCGGTCGGGATGGTACTGGCGGCGAAGATAGGAACGCCCACGGACGCAGGCTCGCAGCTGTGGGGCAGCTACTGTATCGGGACGATCATCCGTGTCCAGCCGGACAATGCGTCCATCCTGCACATGGGCAATCAGCAGACACCGTCCGCCGCAGTTGTGGGCGGGACAGCCAACCCGGATCTTTTTTTCAATTGTTTTCAGGGGAGTTATTTGGGGACTGCATGAATCCAGTGTACACAACTCAGGACAGACAGGTAGTGATGGAGGTCATTCCTTTGAACTGCTTTCAATACCTAGGAATTGCAAGTCTGGATGAGAAAAAACAGGGATTGGCTGAAGGCTGTGGTGTCAGGGTTTTAAAAATCGGAGGGATAGTCAGGCGGCTGGATCCAGCTCAACAGGCCATGGGTTTGGATTGGATGTATGCGACCGGTTTCTCGAACCAGACCAGCAGGAGGCTCAACTCCCAGACCGAGCGTGCCCAACCATTGAAGCGGCGCAAGGCTTTCACCCAGCAACAGATGGCTGAATACTATGGCGATCAGAAGCTCGCTCAGCCCCAGTAGGGCAGTCTGCATGCCCACCGATGTGTTTCACCCCCAGGAACAATAACAGCCTGGAAAAGAAGGTTACCATGGTGAGCCCTAAAACAGGCAGCCAGGGAGCATTTACCGTTGGCCAGGAACGGTCAAAGATAAAGTAGACAGGAATCACGATGCAGCTCATCGCCAGCAGGGTGTAGACGGTAACAGTGGGGGCAGGCACATCATAAAGGACGCGCTGATTGATTGGAAGATGAAGTGCATACATCGCCGAGCCGATCAACATGAAGAGCACTCCCAGCATATCGATATTTCCGGCAGCTGCCTGGGTCAGCAGAGAAACCGATAGGACGGCAATAATAATTCTGACGATTGTGAGCCGGGACGGAAACTGCTTATCCAGGAGGAGCCAGAATACCAGAAAAAATGGATATAACGAATACAGCATCTGGGCCACGCTCGCATTCAACTTGCTCAAGCCGATGTAATAAAAAATGGATCCGATCCCGTTTACAGCTCCGGCCAGCAGGCAGCCAAGCAATCCCGCCGGATAGATGTAAAGATATTTCCGCTTCCACACGAACATGATCAGGAGAAGCAAAAGGGCCGCCATGCCTGTGCGCAATGCCACGACTGCATACGGTGAGAATTTTCCCACTCCCATCGCGGCTTTGCCAAAGACAGGAGCGAAACCTAAAAATAGAGCAGAAATGAGTGCGGCATTGATCCCGGTGTTCCGACCTTTTTGCATTTTCAATAGGTACCTGACAACCTTTTCGAACTAGATCAATGTATATGAAGCCATGCCTGGAATGAATGCGGATAGCATGTATTTGCCTGTCCACTACTTGATCAGGGCGCGGACCTCATTCAAAAACTCGTCGTTCAGGAAATCGCCCTTCATCATCAAAGACTGAATTTGACCCTGCAGACGCATTTTCTCCTCTATCGTCAGTTCCTTGGCAGTGGCAACTATGACAGGAATATTGGCTGTTTGCGGCTTGCTGCGCAGCTCATCGAGAGCGGCAAAGCCATCCACTTCAGGCATCATCAGGTCAAGAATGATGAGGTCGGGATGTTCAAGGTTTGCAAGCTGTATGGCTTCACGGCCGTTCGTGGCTTCGAAGATCTCGAAATCACCCTGCGACTGGAGGATCCGGCGGATGAGGCGGCGTGCCTCGGGAGTGTCATCCACGACCAGGACTCGTGGGAAGCGGCCTGGGGTTACATTGTTGAGCGCCGAAAGCAATCCTTCCTGGGGAGTGGGTGCCTGCTCGGTTTTTTCCTGCAGGTCGACATCCCGGGTCCAGTTTTCGCCGAAAAGGAACTGCTCGGCAGGCAGGGTGTGACCGGTGCAGTTGACGACCACGGTATCGGTTGATTTTATAATGCCGGCCCGCACAAGCTTGAACAATCCCGCAAAGGCGACGCCTGCGGCCGGTTCTGCGGAAATGCCTTCCATCTTGGCAAGAACATGCATGGCCCGGAAGGCATCTTCATCACTTACGCTTTCGAAGACTCCCCGGGTTTCATTTACCTGGCGCGCGCAGCATCGTGTAGGTACGGCCAGGATCGCCGGTGGCAAGCGTTTCGATGCGTGTATTGGGAAAAAGGACAGGCTCCGCTTTTTCCAGTCCCATTTTCCAGCTTACCACCATCGGTGCGCAACCATCGGCCTGAATGGGTGCGAGGGCAGGGATGCGCTCAATGATACCGAGTTCCTTCAGTTCTGAAAACCCCTTGTACACCCCGATCGGTCCCATGCCGCCGCTCACAGCCTGGACGTACCAGTCGGGAGTCCGCCATTTTGGTTTTTCCGGGGTCGAGTTTGCAGGTGGACCCATTTGTTGGGTCAGCTGCTCGGCGATCTCAAAGGCGATTGTCTTCATCGCTTCGATGGCTGTGACTGTGCGGGCACCCATATCCTGGTACAGGCCTCGCTGTCGTGCAAATTCCGCCGCGACCTGCTTCGCCTGGTCATACGAGCCGGTAATCTTAACCACCTGGCTCCCGTATAGGGCGATTTCACGCATCTTGACGCCTGGAACGAGGCTGGTGACAAAAGCCCAGAGCTTGATCCCTGCCCGGGCTGCGTATGCGGAAAGCGCAATGGCGACGTTGCCGGTGGAGGCCGCGACCATTTCCGTAATCCCGCCCTCCTTGAGGGCTGCAGATGGTCACTGCTGCCTGTCGATCCTTGAAGGAGGAGGTTGGTCCCTGGCGCTCATCCTTGATGAACAGGTTGGGCAGGCCCAGCATCATTCCAAGGTTTGCGGCCTGGATCAGGGGCGTGCCTCCTTCGCCGAGGCGCAAGGTGGGGTTCGGATTGCGGATGGGAAGCAGCTCAGAGTAGCGCCACAGATCAAACGGACGATCCTTAATTTCCGCAGGGAACGTCTTCGATACTTCGGCCATATCGTATTCGGCTGCCCGCCACTGGCTGTCACATTTTGGACAGTGCATCGAACTGGGTATGAAAGGCGCAGCGTGGCCGCAGTCCAGACACCTGATGACGAATGACATGTTGGATGAGGTTCCTTTTGCAACTGCCTACATGAATTATGGGGAGACGTGGCTGAGCGCCTCTTCAATGCTCGATATGAACTCGCTCCCCTTAAGGGTTCCCTTGCTGAGGAGCTGCTGTCCAAAATCGTTTAGCTGCTTCAACTGATCGTCCGTCAGGCTGCCCCCGCTCACAACCAGTACCGGGATGTCACACATGCTGGGATCGCTGCGTAATTTTTCAAGAATGGAAAAGCCATCCATGTCGGGCATAAACAGATCGAGGATGATGGCATGCGGTAGTCTTGTATTCAGCAGTTCCCAGCCCGCTTTGCCGCCCTGGGCAAGGATGGGCCGGTAACGACCGTTATCAAGGAGAACTTTTTCCATCAGGCGCAGGTCATTGGGATCGTCGTCGATGATGAGCACATCCAGGACTTCACCGGCCGAGTTGAGCCGGTCCATGGCACGGACAATATCCTCCTCGAGGATCGGCTTTAACAGGTAATCTGCCGCACCAAGACTGTAGCCCTTATCCTCCTGCTCGACAATCGAACAGATGACAACCGGAACATCCCGGGTACCGGGATCCGATTTGATTTCAGTCAGCACCGACCATCCATCCTTGTTGGGCATCATGATATCCAGGGTCACTGCGAATGGCTTCAGTTCCAGGATTCGTTCCCTTGCCTTTGCAGGTTCGGTGAGAGGAACAACATAATATCCCTTTGGATTCAGGTAACGTTCGTATAAACTGATCACCTGCGGGTCGTCGTCAATGGCAAGGATGATCCGTTTTCCGTCGGGGATTTCCTGCTGAGGCTGGTGATACAGCGGCAAAGTGAACCAGAAGGATGAGCCGTTGCCTACTTCACTCCTGACACTGATCCTCCCGCCGTGCAGTTGAACCAGGTTGGCGCAGATGGAAAGTCCGAGGCCCGAGCCGCCGCTTTTCCGTGTTGCCGAGCCGTCCACCTGTGAGAAAGCCTTGAACAATTTTTCCTGGTCTTCGACGGAAATGCCCGGCCCGGTATCGATGACGTTGATCAAGGCTTCCATTTTGCCGCCCGGTCCCTTTTGGACAGAGGCATCAACAGTAATCGTCCCTTCATCGGTGAACTTGGACGCATTGGAGATCAGGTTCAACAGGACCTGGCGGACACGCATGGTATCGCCGCGTACGGTAGGCATGTCTGCCGGGATGCGTTGAGACCAGCTGGATCGGTTTTTCCTTGACAAGTCCCTTTGGCCGTGGAAAGAACACTTGTGACCATCTCCCCAATATGGACCTCCTCGAAATTGAGTTCCATCTTGCCAGCTTCGATGCGGGCAAGGTCGAGGATATCGTTGATCAGGCCCAACAGGTGCTGCCCGGAGTTATAGATGGCGGTCAAGTCCTGCTGCTGGATATCGGTGATCGGACCATCGATGCCCTTCAAAATCACGCGTGAGAAACCAATGATGGAATTTAGTGGGGTGCGCAGTTCATGGCTCATGTTCGCCAGGAACTGGCTCTTGAGCTGGTCCACTTCGCGCAGGTCCTTGATCAGTTGTTGCGAGAGTTCGTAGGACCGGGCATTGTCGATGGCGACGGCAATCTGGTCGGCAAGGGATTGGAGTACCGAGATATCATCCTCGGTAAAGGCGAATGTCTGCTCGGACTGGATGTCGATGACGCCCACGGTACGTGCGCCGATCCGCAAAGGAATGGCAACCTGGGAGCGGGTATCCAGCAGGAGTGGATTTGGTACAAAGAGCGGCTCCTGTGCTGTATCGTTGATCAGGAGCGATTCGCCGCGATCCGCCACCCGGCCGATAATCGACGAGGATCCTACAATAACAGAATACTTCTGCGACTTCATGATTTCACCCGCCTCGCCTATCGCTTCCTGAAGGCGGGCATTGAAACCTGTCTCCTCCACGATGTAAATGGCAGCGAAGTAGAAACCAAAGCGTTCGCTGATCAGGTTAACGGTCCGGGTAAAGATCGTGTTGAGATCGAGAGTGGAGGTAACAAGACGTCCGATTTCCGAGGAGGCAGCCAGGTAGTCACTACGTCTTTGCAGGGCTTCTTCGGCCTTCTTGCGCTCGGTAATATCTCTTGCCACCCAGAATACCTGCTCGTCGTTCAGCCTTGAGATGTTGGCAAGGAACCAGTACTCCTGGCCCTCAATCGGCAGTTTGTACTCAATTTGAATCACTTCATTTGTTTCCAGAGCCTTGTTGATGGCCTGGTGGAAAGGTTCATGCGTTTCAGCGGGCAGGAGCTCGTCCATCCTTTTTCCGAGCAATTCCTCAGGCGGTTGGAAGAGGCGGGAAGGATTGGTGGGGGCAATGCGAACGTAGCGCGTATCCTTATCCACGACGAGCACGACATCCTGCATGGAGGAGAACAGGGCACGCAGGTCTGCTTCCGATTTGGCGAGTGCTTCACGGGCTTCCTGGCGTTCGATCGCGGACGCCACCTGGATGGCAAGGATGGAGAGGATGTTTGTGTGGCGGTCGGTTAACCGGACGGTTGTAGTCTCCATAGGTCTGGACGGCGATGATTCCTTTGACCACTTGTTTGGAACGCAAGGGACACCGAGCCAGTCGAAGCTTTGTACACCATCTGTCTGTAACTTCGCCCGATGCTTCAAGGTCTGCAAAGATCTCCGGGGTTGTCCGCAAGTGGTCTACCGGTACGGATGACATAACTTGTCAATCCCTTACCAAGCTTTCTTGGCTCCCATTCATCATCCTGTTCATCCACATGATAGGGGAAATTGTATCATGCCGGACTCATTATCATACAGGGCGATGTAGAAGTTGTGGGCGGGTATTAAAGTCTCCACCGCCTCATGAACGGATTTTGTCAATTCTTCGATGCTATTGGAAGCGAGGGCACTTTCCGAGATGGAGGTAATCGCCCTCTGGATCAGCTCGTTGGTTTTACGGTCGGTAATATCCTGTGATGATCCCGCTATCTTGACCGGGTTTCCATTCGAATCGGTTTCCAGACGGTAGATACTGCTTACCCATAATATCCTTCCGTCGGAGGTTTTGTATCGTACTTCGGAGACCTGGTCAGGTCTTTCACCTGTCGACGTGATTACATTCAAGAGAGTTTGTGCGACGCTGGCAATATCCTCACGAGCACAAACCTTTCAAGGATGTCCTCCAGCGGGAACTGGTATCCGCCTTCATTTTTCGCTGTCGTATTGAGAGGGAAAAGAATTCATCGGTCAGTGTAATATTTCGATCATGCAGGGCGATCTCAAAATAACCAATCCTCGCAATGCGCAGGGCCTCGGAGAGTTGAATCTGGCTGTCGGTGACATTTTTGAAGAGACGTGCATTCTCGATGGCGATGGCGGCCTGCTGTGCCAGACTTTTCAAATAATCGAGCTCCGATTGGATAAATTCGAGTCCTTCGCCGGTACGCCAGATCGCCATGAGACCGGTCACTTTTTCGCCGATCAGGACCGGCGTGCCCATCAGATGCTCGAAGCCTTTCACCTGTGTTCCGGCAATGGTCACCGCCTCAGTCGGTGGCAGAGGCATTATTAACAATACGTCCCTGTTTGGATGAAATGATCGACCCAAGGATTCCCCTGCCTTTCTGGATTGGGTCGCCTTTGATCTCCTTCTCGTCCACGCCTGTGGCTGCTACAGCCGTCCACAGATCCTCCCAACTCATCCGGAAGATAAACAGCGCAGGTTTCGCCGAGCAGCAGATCCCTGGCAGAACTGGTAATTCTTCCCAAGTACCTGATTCAAATCGAGGGTTGCAGAAATTTCCCTGCCCACTTCTGCCAGCACCGCTGTTTCACGAGCGCGGCTTTGGGCTTCACTGAAGAGCCGGGCATTCTCCACTGCAATGGCAGCCTGACTTGCGATCGCAATCAGTATTCACGATCATGGTCATCGTATGACATTTGACTTTTCAACACTCTGCACGGACGATGACACCCAAGATCCTGTCGCCGATCAACATCGGGACACCCAGCCATGACTTCGCCGGGAAATATTCCTCTCCCAGAGGAACAAAGTCGATGCCAAGCTTTGACCGGTGTTCATCGACGTTCTCAGGTGCAAAGACCGGCCGCTTATGTTGAATAATATAGTCTGTGAAGCTGGACCCAGTCACCTTGCTGGAAGCGATCGGGATGGAAATTCCGTTTTGGACGGCAACCGGGAACGATTTCACCGCGTTCTTCTCATCGTACAGGGCGATGAAAAAGAACCTTGTATCCATCAACCTGGAGGTGAACCTGTATACTGCCTCTGCAATCGGCTTTGGATCCAGTTTTGTCGCCAGTTCCTTGCCCAATTCGTTGAGAACCACCAATTCTTCGGCTCGGGACTGCGTTTCCTGGAAGAGCTGGGCATTCTCAAGTGCCAGGGATAGCTGGTCGGCGACCTGCTTCACCAGCAGCAGTTCGTCCTGGCTCCACTTGCGCTCATCCTTCTCATCCATGACCTGGAGGGTCGCCCAGGTATTTTGACCTGTTTGAAAGGCCAAAGACATGGTGGATGAACCGGGCGCATCCATACTCTTGATGACCTGGCTGGATTCCCTTGGCTTTGGACGCGGGAGCGTTCTCCAACGGTGATGATGGAAACGCGGTGGGTGCACGCTCGACGCTCCCGGCCTTGGGATCGGTTTGAGCCTGCTCAGGAGTGATATCGGTAAATAATTTATTGAGCCGCTTGTCTATGGGTTTCTTCTTGGGCATATTCCATTAACTCCTGGGCAAGGACCCGGTATTGCTGTGAGCCTCGGCTGGATGGCTTGTACTGGGTAATTGGCACGCCAGCAATGGGGCTCTCCCGAAGCTTGGTATCGATCTCGATAACGGTGGTAAAAACACCCTGTCCGAAAGTGGTCTGCAATTGTTCAAAAATATTCCGGTGGGTCCGATTTCTCCGGTCCAGGAGGGTGATCAGGATGCGATAGGCAAGGTTCGGATTACTCTCCTGGCGCACCCGTCGGATCGAGCCCATCATGTTACGAAGTGCGTAGGCTGAAAAATATTCAGCCTGTGTGGGAATGATCAACAAATCCGCAGCAGAGAGCGCATTGAAGGTGATCGCGCCCAAAGCAGGGGGGCAATCGAGCAGAATATAATCATAGGGAAGAGCAGCATTCTGAAACGAGTTCCGCAGCGATGACATGTAATTGCTGCGCATGGGAAGGAATTGTTCCGCGCTTTCGATACGGGAACTGGAGGGAACGAGATCCAAATTCTCCACATCGCATCTCCGAATGGCCGTCCGTACCGCGGCATTTTCAATCAAAACGTTTGCTGAGGTGATTTCCATGCCACTTGTCTCAAAACCCAAGGCTAGACTAAAGTTTGCCTGCGGATCCAGGTCAACCAGTAAGACGCGGTGATTGAACTCAGCAAGAGCGGCGCCCAGTGACAGTGTGGATGTCGTTTTTGCAACCCCACCCTTTTTCATTTGAGATAGCAACAGTGAATGCCATTTTTCCTCCGCTTTTCTGAATTATTGAGAACCCTGGATGGTTTGCGGAATGACTTCCACGCGGGTTGCGCCGAGAGCATTGCGCAGTTCTTCGATTGCGATTTGGATCATCGCCTGTGGATCATTTACGCTGCGGATCTTACCGGTAATATCAGAAACTGCCCGTCTCCCGTTCGGCACGGCGGGTCGTTTCGTCGAATAGCCGTGCATTTTCGGCGGATATCGCAACCCGGTCGGCAACAGCCTTGATCAAATCGATCCGATCCTGATCCATTACCGCTGTGGATGGGGATCTGTACAATGAGTGACCCGATCAGTTCACCACGCAACTCGATGGGAACAACAATCTGGGATGTTTCAGGCTGACCGGCCTTCGTTTTGGCTTTGTCCGTTCTCTGAAATTTCCAACGGCTTTTGAGCGGAGCAGCTCCTGTCAGTGTATATCGGAACCCGAGAAGGTTCTGTTCAGCCGGAAGTTTTTTCCAGGCCTCCCGGATCGTCTGCCGGCTGACTGGCTTCGGACTCGGCAAGCGCCCGGCGTGTATCTTCAAATAACCGTGCATTTTCAATCGCCAGACTGACCTGGTTTGCAAGCAGGCTGAGCATCTGGATATCTTCATCTGTAAATGCCCCGGTTTCCGTGCTCTGGACATCCAGCGCTCCAATGACCTGACTGCTGATTTGAAGGGGGAGAGCCATCTCTGAGTGGGTCTCCGGCAAATCGGGATTGTCGAAGAATACTGCATCATCTCCCACGTCCATCGCCACACGGGGAATGCCTGAGCGGGTAACATTTCCTACAATTCCCTGTTCTCCAACGCGCAGACGGTGATTGCGCTCAAGCATTCGCCTCCGCCTTCACTATTGGTGGCACTCAGTACTGCGATATTCCCTGGCATCGTCGAGTAGAAAAACTCCGACATGGTAGAAACCGAACTTTTCACTGATCACGGTCGCGATACCAGGCAACAGATCGCCCAGATCGCGAATGGATGTGATTGCCTGCGTGACCTGCGCAAGTGCCTCAAACTGGGATGCACGGGCCCTAACTTTGTTATTGGCATCTTCAAGATCGACCAGTACGATCCTCAAGCTCCCTGGTGCGCTCCATCACCCTGTTTTCAAGTGACGATTTGAGGCCAAGCAATTCCATATTCACCTGGATTTGCTGCCGCTCACTTTGCTGCAGTTCCGCGATTACATGCTGTAACCGGGTTAGTAACAACCTGAGAAGGAATGCGCCTGCGAATATCGCAATTGAAATGACGACGATATCAGAAACTACCGCGCCATATGAGTTGGGAATATATCCCATTATTTCGGCAATACCCACGATCGAAACCGCTAACGCAGTAGTAAGCCGAATATAATGAGGGCTCCGCCGCCGAGTGTAATTCCTGCCAGTATCAAGAACAAGTGGCAAGCCGCTGATGGCGATATCATGCAGACCGTTGCCTACATAAAGCAGGTAACTGAACGCAATCAGGGCTCCGGCCGGGATGACCACTCTTGCGGGCCAGAATATTTGTCGCTGCAGATAGTAAAGGCTGATCATGGACGCAACTGCAAGCGGGCCCAGCGCATATGCTGTGGAATACCGTTTATAAATAATCCCGTCGATCAGGGCAACCAAACTCGCAGCTACGATGACGATATAAAGAATATTCCGCAACATTCGCTGCGTAGTTCGCTTTTGCTCTTCAGTGATATCGGGGACTGATACCAGTGATGATAAAACATCTGACATGATAACTACCTTTGGTCATCCGGCTTGGCAAATTGAATCACAACGTCCGAGCCGGGCAGGGCGCGTCCCAGCTCCTCCACTGCAATTTGCAGAACATTTCGTATGTTAATGGATGCACCGATCTTGGCAGTCACCTCGCCAATCTTTTGCTCCTTGGCAGTCTGACGCTGCGATTCCTGCAGGAGCCTGGCGTTTTCCATGGCGATCGCTGCACGCTCCATGATGGCGTTGATAATATCCATTTCGTCCCGATCGAGACTGTGATCGTCACCCGTGCGAACATCCACCACTCCGATCTCCACGCCACGAAGTTTGATTGGCAGGGATACCAATCCATCGCTGTCGTTATGCAGTGGCGAACTGGCAAGCGATGGGATTTTCCTTTTGCACCTTCTCTTTTTCTGCATAAATGATTTCGGTTCTTGCCCCGGTATGGCGGATACCCGCAGTTTCTGGCTTTTGGTAAATTGCTGCCATCCGGTTGAAATAAATTGACGGCTGGCAGTCATGGATTCGGCCAGGGCTCTTCTGGGTTTCCGCATGCTGCCGTGCATTCTGGATCGCAATACTTACCTGATCGGCAAGAGCGGTAAGAATATTGATATCCTCCTGGTCGAATGCATTTGGTTCCACGCTCTGCACATCAAGATGCACCGATTACCTCTTCTCCATCCAGCAGAGGAAGTGCAATCTCGGAGCGGGTTTCCGGGAGATCCGGGTTGTTGAAGAAAACGGCATCCTGTCCGGTATCGAGGGCGACGCGAGCTTTTCCGGAGCCTGTAACATATCCCACAATGCCTGTCTCTCCGACCCGCAAGTCTGTGATTGCGTGCCAGCATTCTTTTGCCCCCCTCGCTGTTTGCCGCAGATAACACATGCATATTCCTTGCGGGCATCCAGCAGGAAGATACCTGTATGATAAAAACCGAATTTGTGCTGATGGCGGTTGTGATTTGCGCAAGCAGTGATCTCCAAATCCCGGGTGGAGCTGATGGTGGCAGCGACCTGCGAAATGTACTCAAATTGTTTGGCCCGCCGCTCATTCCTTTCATTGGCTGTCCATCAATTCCCTGGTTCGCTCTTCGACACGATTTTCCAGCTCATCCAGAAGTTCGCCGGTTGCGGGAAGTCATCGTATTAAACGCCTGGGAAAGTGTCCCGATCTCATCCTGAGACTCGACTTCGGCCTGCGCACTCAGATCCCCTCCGACGATCTGGTTGGCGACGTTTGTCAGGCGCACAATGGGGGCAGAGATGATATTACCAATGGTGAGGCTGACTGTTATCGCCAGAAAGAATAGACCGAGCAGAATAATGGCCAGGATGCCGAACACCTGACCGGATCTGCGCCTGCGTCTCGTTCCGAGCGGCAAGGATCGGTCCCTGCAGTTCGGAAACCGGCACAACCAGGGCAAGGCTGTACCCGACGGCTGGCACTGGCGCATAGGAGACGTATGTATCGGTTCCATTGTTATCGAAGACAATAAGCCCTCTTCCACCGGCAACCATTCGGCGCACCACCGACTGAAGCTGGTCCGGGCCAACATTCAACACAGTTTGCTTATAAAACTCCTCGCTGTTCACGTTGTTTGGATCCAGGCCGAATAACTCGATACCCTGCAGGCGGCATGGAAATGATCCGTCCGGCATCATCCAGCATGAAGGCATAACCGGTCTTTCCGATCTTTAAATCCTGCACTTGTTGGGTGATTTCTGTTAACTGCATATCAGCGGCCACGACACCATTGAATTCATCGCCTACATAGAAAGGCGATGCAATCGTCATGACCAGGCCGCCTCCGGTCGCATCCACGTAGGGGATGGACCAGCGGGTGAGGCGCTGAGGGTTGAACAGCGGCGATGTAATCTCGTAGTACGGTCGTTTGGTGGGATCAAAACCGGGAGGAACCATGGCTGCAAGGTTTATATTGGGATAGTAGCGGGTGACGCCTCATGTTTATCGATCGCAAACACAGCAAGAAGCGACGGGTTTGATTTCAAAATTCCCGGAGCGTAGAAATCCAGGTAGGCAGAAGTATTTATATCGGCCAGCAAATTATCATCGAGGTTCACCTTGGCCGGGACGTAGATTGAAGATGCATCCTCAGTTGAATTACCATATTGGCCATCCTTCAGCTGGATCAGTTTTGAGCGTGCATCCCAATACCCGCCCTGGTCGAGTGATCCCTTCTGATTTTGCAGAGAAGTCCAGGTGCTGGCAAGGCTTTCCACTTCATCCTGGACATCGCGAAAGGAATTATCGGCAAGCACGGCCTGTTCGTTGACGGTGTTTTTTAATTCGCTCCTCCGCAAGCTGGCTTACACTGGTTTCAAGCCGGTCTGGACAGGATGGTTGTAACCTGTCCTGTCTGGCTGAGCGACTACAATTGCAAAAATTCACCAGCGCCAACCCGCCCGTAGCAAGAATTCCCAGGATGATCTTGGTACGGATGTTCAGGCTTAGAAAACCCTGGCGAAATCGATTTGAACTCATAAGATCATTTACTCCCTGCCCTGAAAGCGGATGGAGACCTCGGATACCCCGAGCACACGCTCCAATTCCTCGGCAGTGGCATGCAGGATGTTCTCAATATTCATGGCAGAGCTGATCCTGGCTGTTGCCTCTGAGATGGATTGTTCCTTCACGGCCCGCCGGCGTGCATCCTGGAATAACCTGGCGTTTTCCATTGCAACTGCTGCGCGTTCCGCCACGGCCTCCACCAGGCTGACCTCATCCTCGATCCAATGCCTGGACGGGTTATTCGACTCCACATGAATGATGCCGATGACCTCGCCACGTAATTTGACGGGCACTGCGATCTGTTGCGCTTTTTTCCTCCGACCCGTTGTTTGATCCACTTACAATTTCACGGTTCTGGATTGCCTCAAGAACCTCCGGCGCCTTCAGATTCTTCTCAAGCATTTCGATCCGTCCGGAATTGTAGCGATAACCGGATTGCTCCACCCTGGCGATGGTGCGGCTCCATTCTGCCCGGGTAAATTCGTCATACACTGCCTGAACCTGCACGAGGGCCGAGCGGGTTTCCGTCAGCAGGCGGGCATTTTCAATCGCGATCGCCACCTGGTTGGCAAGGGTCGTTAAGATCAGGAGATCGCTGTTGGAAAACGCCTCCGCTTCCTTGCTTTGCACGTCCAGGATGCCGATCGTCTCTCCCCGGGATTTCATCGGAAGGGCCACCTCGGAACGTGTCTCGGGCAGATCCGGGTTGTTGAAGAATACCGCATCCTTGCCTACATCCAGGGCGATACGGGGAATTCCTGTCAGTGCCGCATAACCAACCACGCCTATTCCCATGCTCAAACGGTGGCCGCGTGTCCAGCATTCGTCTGCCGCCCTCACTGTTCGTCGCCTGCAGAATGGCAAATTCCTTCTGGCTATCGATCAAAAAGATGCCGACATGATAGAAGCCAAAATACTGATTGATCAACCGGGTAGCCTGGGGAAATATTTCGTTCAAATCCTGTAATTGTGCGATTGTTTCGGAAAGCCTTGTGATGGCTTCCAACTGGCTGATGCGCGCCGTAATCTGTTGATTTGCAACCTCGAGCTGGTGGGTACGTTCCTCAACGCGTTGTTCCAGGCTGCCGGTAAGTTCCTCCAGTTCCCGGTTGATCGTCTGTACCTGCTCGAGCCTGAATTTTTCAAGGCTGGTTCTAAAATTGGTTAATAGATACAGCAGGAGCCCGATCATGGCGATCATGGCAGCCTGAACGACGTTCTCCCCGCGTCACAACCGAGCTGATGCTTTGCGCTGCAAAAAGCGCCACAATATTCAGGCCGGTAAGAAGAAGAACCATCCACGAGGAAAGGAATGAGCTTGCGACAATCAGTCCAGGAGCCACATAAATGAGAATGAGTAAAGCCGCATTGGCCGACTCGCCTTCCGAGATCATGGAGACATAGGCACTGGCGCTGTAGGCCGCAGAGAAAATAAATATGGCCGCCCGGTAGCTTTTGGTTCTTGCCAAAAATAGGCAATCAGTGTGGGGACAAAGGTTAAATCCCAGGCCCCCGGAAAATGCCTGCATTAAGGGTATGCCTCGAATTGCGAAGCGCGAGAAGCCTCCAACAAATTCGAAAAATGCGATGACGAACAGGGTCGCAGTTGCCAGCCGGGCAATCCGATTTTCCTCGCTGCTATAGGTCGAATTCGACGGGGCAACGATCCATTCCCAGATCTGCCGCCATCGCGACGCCTGCGATTGAGGTGTTGCCGGTGGTTGGTTCATTTCTGGCTGCCTCATTCCTTATCCCTCGGCTTCACTGTTGATTTATCCAGCTTCCCGATAGCCCGTGGTGAGGATGGATCTATTAATTGGAACGAAATTGTTGAATTTGGCAGTGTTTGCCCCAATTCCTCAACAGTATCCCGCAGGATGGAGTTCAAGCCGGAATGATGTACCAAGCTTTGCTGCCATATCGGACAGAAATGCTTCCCGTGCAGCCCGTCTCTTTGCTTCATCCAAAAGCCGGGCGCCTTCCAATGCCAGGGCCGCTCGCTCTGCAGTTGCTTCTGCTATGGCGTGATCGTCTTCCGTCCACTCGGCGGAGCCCTCGGATAACTTTATTTTTAAGCTTCCAATTATCCGGCCTCGCAGGCGTATGGGAATGCTTTGGATTCTCTTTTGTGGAGAGGATGGTCCCTCAGTTTCCTTTAGTGGTTCGGCCCGAATGCCATCATACCGATAGCCTCTGGACTGGATGGATTCCACCCAGCCGCTCCATCCCTGCGCCGAGATCTGTCTGGAACCTACTTCTGCTTCACGAAGTGTTCGCTGGGTTTTATCGTACAGGATCGAGTTTTGGATGGCAATTGTCACCAGATCGGCAAGGATTTGAAGAATGGAAACATACTCCTCGGTAAATTCCATTTCATGATCAGACTGGAAATCGAGGGCACCAATGACAATTTGAGCGGACAGTAAGAGGCAAAACCAGCTCAGCCCGGGTATTCGGCAGTTCAGGGTCGGGAACTAATACCTTGAGCAGTACCGATGTTATTCAATATCTGTACCTGTCCGGTGCGGAAGGCAAATTCAACCAGGCTGTGCTCTCGTAAACTTATTTGCTGTCCACGCTGCAACATTCGCTGACCGCCCTCGCTGCTGGATGCCATGAAAACCGCACGCTGCTTTTGTTCATCCAGAAGGTAAAGGCCAACGTGGTAATAATTAAAATGGCGGCCGATCATGTGTACGATCATCGGCAGGAGCTGATCGAGGCCCAATGTGGAGAGCAGTGAACGGGAAGTATCCACAACAGAATTCAAGCAGCTCTGCCCGCTCCATAAATAATTGATTTTTGGATGTCAGCTCACGGGTGCGCTCATTGACCCGTTCCTCCAAAACAAGCTGGGCGGCCTCCAGTTCCTGTTCCCGGGCCTTGAGGATGCCATTTGTCTTTTCGAGTTCATCCTGCCTGCGGCCTGCAATGGCAGCAAAAATACCGAGAAAAAGAGGGGCAGTGATAATAATCCACAGGAGGGGATCCGATGAAAATGCCGCCGCAATGCTGGAAAGGCTGAGGGATATGCCTGTGCCAACAGTACGGATAAGGATGGCCAGGATCGGGAATATCAATCCGAATGCATGCTCCGATGAGAGCATATCGCTGGGCGTTCGTTTTGAGAAAAATACCGGTTCGTTTCATCAGATAATTTCCAGGTTGCTGGCCGCTTTACATCTGCTCTGAATCGATTTCCAGGGTCACTTCGGCGGCATTGCTCAATTTTCTTCCCAGTTCCTCCACGGCGGTTTGCAGGATGGAGTTGATGTCACTCACCGCGCCGATCTTCGCAGAGATCTCGCCGATGGAGCGTTCCCGGGAGGCGCGGCGCTGGGCACTTTCCACGAGACGAGCATTTTCCAGGGCAAGACCGGCGCGTTCAGCGGCAGCTTCCAGGCAGGGTAATTTCGCCTCTTGTCCATTCACGATTCCCTCGCTTGGAGCGCACATCCAGGACGCCGATCGTCTGGCCGCGAAGTTTGATCGGCAGTGTGATCGTGGAGAGAATTCGTTGCGATGGCTTGTTCTCCTGTTTGCAAACCCGAGGGCAATCTGATCATGATTTAGCCTTTTATCGAGAGGAATAACCTGTTTGCCATCATACACAAACCCGGTATGCCTGACCTGTTGGGCAAAACTGCCCCACTGCTGCCGGACATATCGTTCAAATGTAGACTTTGACTCTGCCAGAGCCTTCTGGCTTTCATCATGCAGGCGTGCATTTTCGATGGCTACTGCAACCTGGTCAGCCAGGGTGGCAAGAACGGAGATATCCTCCTGGACAAAAGCATTTTTTTCCTGGCTCTGAACATCCAGGACGCCAATGACCTGCCCACCGGTGCCGGAGGGGGAGAGCCATCTCAGAGCGTGTATCGGGAGGTTGGGATTGTTGAAGTAAACCGGATCCGTCCCAACGTCCAGGGCGATGCGGGGTTCGCCGTGCGAAGCGGCATAGCCGACGATGCTGTTTGAATCCAGAGGCAGGCGATGTCCCCTGGCCAGCATCTGCCTGCCACCAGAGCTGTTTGCGGCTTTTAGGACGGCAAATTCCCGGGCATCATCCAGGAGAAATATGCCTGTATGGTAAAACCCGAATTGCTCGCTGACGAGCCTGGTGGTATTAGGAAGCAGTGAGTTCAGGTCCTTAATGGCTGTGATATTTCTTGCCATGCTCGATACGGCCTGCAACTGCGAGGCGCGCTTTTCCAGGGATGCAGTTCGCTCCTGGATGCGGACCTCGAGATCATCGCGAAGCTGGGTAAGCTCAAGGTTGCTGGCTGCGAGCATCCTGGCGTTTTCTTCCGCGGTTCCCAATGCTTTTTGCAGGCTGTTGATTGTCGAACGTATGATGATCGCGCTCATGATGAAGAGAAAGGCGAGCTTTACAGCCGCGACAAATGGAGGATCCGGTATTAGCAGAATAAGACCGACAGATTCGGCATAAGCCAATCCAAATCCGGTAAGGATGGCGAGACTGGCGACCATCGTCGCTGCGCCCGATCCCAGAAGCAGTCCGGCCAGCACCAAGACTACAAAATAGCTTATAAAACCGACACCGCGAAGGCCGTTCGCGCTGAAGGCCAGAAAGGTGCTTCCAAGACAAAGGGCGCTGATCGTGATGTAACCTGCCCGCTTCACAGCGCCTGACTTTAAGACTGCCCAGGCGATCAAAAGAACACCAATAATTACCACCAGCATCAACACTGATGCATCAAGCGGACTCGCGCCGCGCCTGATACGGGTGATCATCAAAAGGATCAAAGTTACGATTGCTGCCGGAACAATCCGGCTGATGTAATAGGCCGACCGGGTCTTATTTTCATCCTCCGGGAAGACCGGCGGTGAAAAGAATTTCCGTGGTGTGCTTGGTGTCGTCATAATCGCTTAACCGTTTTGTTGATCCTCTGTTGGTTCGCCGGTAATCTGGATCGTTATTTCCGTATCCCGCAGGGTATTTCCGATCTCACGGATGGTGGTCTGCAGAATTTCCTCATAAGCTGCTGGATGCACTAATTGCACTTGTGATCTGGGCGATGGATTGTTCACGGTCGGCGCGCAGGCGGGCTTCTTCGTAGAGACGGGCGCTTTCCAGTGCGGATGCAAGCCGTTCGCTGGCCAGCTCAATGGTTGAAACCGTATCTTCGCCGAAATCTTCCTTCAGTTTGACAGCTGATCACACCAACTGCCAGGCCGCGCAATTTTATCGGGATGGCAACCGTTGTCTGCCTGTCTCCATTTTGCGCTGGCGAAGAAAGTCTTGCTTCCACGTTCGAGAACGCTTTTTTCCAATTCCGGCAGTTCAACCACAGCTTCCAGCCGTGTGCCATCAAACCTGTAGCCTCTCAGCCCGGTTTGTGTGTCACCGGTTAGTCCGGTCCAGTTGCTGCGCGTAAATCGTCCACGTGGTCGCATTGAGCGATGGCTCGGCGCTCTGCCTTTTAAGGAATACGGATACTTCTGAAACGTCTGCCAGCTGGGCCAACTCCCGTGCAGCGGTCTGTAAAAGCGTATCTGTGTCCAGCGACTGGCTGAATTTTCCGGCAAGCCTGCCGATGATCTCCTCCTGGTTGGCCCGCTGAGTGGCCTCCTCCAGCAGGCGGATATTGTCGATAGCCTGGCTTGCCTGATTCGCCACTTCGGCGACCAGCTCGGCTTCGTTCCTGTTCAGGACGCATTGCCCTTGCGTGCGATGGAGATATCACCGATCTTCTGTCCACGCAGGAGCAGTGGGACTTTCAGAGTATTCCCGACTTGAAGCTGATAACTTTCCGGCGCGCATTCCAAGCGGAGTATAGGTGAAAGCCCGGCCCCTCCCTTGTAATTTTTGGCGCCATGCCTCACGAGTACGCATGCCCGTCAGCGCTTCGAGCTGTTGCAGCGCTGCCTGGGATTCATCGAGCAGGCGGGCATTTTCGATGGCGACCGCGATCTGATCGGCGAGCGTTTGCAGTACGTCGATGTCATCGACGCTGAATGCCCTGGGTTGGTCGGACTGGATGTCCAACACACCCAGAACCCTCTCCCGGATCAGCAGCGGGAGCACAAGCTCCGAGCGTGTCATGGGCAGCTCGGGATTGTTGAAGAAGACTGCATCAGCACCCACATCATTCGCGATGCGCGGCTTTTTCTGCAAGGCGACATATCCCACAATACCCTGTCTTCCCACGGCAAGGGCATGTCCCTTTTCGATCATCCTTTTTCCGCCTTCGGAAGATGCGGCCTGCAGGATGACCTCCTGCTCCTGTTTCGCTCATCAGGAAGATGCCGGTATGGTAGAAGCCAAACTGGCTGGTCACCAGGTTCGCCACCATTTCGAGCAGGGGCCCGAGTTCCTGGATCTCTGCGGTTTGCCGGGCAATATGTGATGCGGCTCGGAGCTGATCCGTTTTGCGCGTCAGGCTCCCGGTCCGCTCTGCGACGCGCTGTTCCAGGTCGTAGATCAAACCGCTCAGCTTATCAGACATCTGGTTGAAATCCAGGGATAATTCTGCAAGTTCACGGGTATGGGGTATATCCGTGATTTTGAAGCTGTAATCACCCTCACTGATCCTGTTCGCCAGGTTCCGCAGGCCGACAATGGGTTTTGCGAGAATATTCGCAGATAAAATGCCGGCAGGAATTATCAAGAGTAGGCTGGCAAGGAAGACCAGGATCAACCGGAAGAGAAACTTCCTTTCCTGTGCGAGGACGGTTTTGGCCGTGATATCCACACCCAAAACTCCCACCCGCCTGCCATCTGAAGTCAGGATGGGTGTATAGGCTGAGAGCAGGGTATCAAATTCATCAGTATAAAAATCGCTTTCGACAATCGTCCCTGTCATCGTATCAAAATTATCGATGAGCGTCTGGCTGGGTTCATTATATCGATCGCCGTAGGCAGAAATTTCAGACTCCCCGGGCAGACCTGCATCCACGACAAATTGGATTTTCCCGTCCACCTTCCGCATGGTGTAAACAAATCGCAGATCGGGCTCGGATGATTTAATCTTTAAGTTTGTGGAATGTATTTTATTAAAGTACTCGTCACCCTGTGCCTGGACTTTCACAAATGTATCCCCATCCTGCTGTAGGCCTGCCAGGGTGGCAATATTCTCCAGCCGGTGACGGAGACTATCCCGTAGCTCCCTCTTAAAGTTCAATATATATAATGGAAGACACGAGCAGGGAAAACACAGCTGTCAGGACGATCAGTGTAACCGCCAGGCGGGTTCGTAGCGTGGGATATCTCGATGGGTTGATTTCCATGGTTGCCTTGGCCGCTCACTCGTTCGAGGTTTGACCGGTCTCCTGCGAATCTTCAATGGCGAGTTCAATGGATGCCTGGGACGCGTCGAACCGTCTGCCTAGTTCCTTTACCACGGTTTGAAGAATGCCATCGATTGTGGCAGCAGACCAGATCTTGGAGTTGATTTCGGCAAGCATACGTTCACGAACGGCAACCTGGTGACTTTCCTTTACAAGGCGCGCATTTTCAAGAGCAATTGCCGCCTGTTTTGCAACGGCATCCACCAGTGACTGCTGCTCCGGGGTCCAATCCTTTCTTCCTTCAAGAGTGATCTGTCCCAGGGTTTGGTCGCGGAGGACGATGGCGACCTCCATCCGTTCCGCATTCTCGGAGACTTCATCGCCCACAACATATTCAAGCGCATCATTCTCACTTGCAAAGCGGTCCCAGCCCTCGATCAGGTATTGCTGCTGGACAGTCCGCATTTCCCGGATCACCAGCTGGGCTTCCTGGAACAGGCGGGCATTTTCAAGCGCGATCGCGACCTGGCTGCCCATATTCTGCATGGTCTCGATTACTTGAGGACCAAAATCCGCCTCCCGCATAGACTGGATGTTTAACGCGCCGATGACATGGTCACCTGCAATCAGCGGCAGGGCAATTTCAGAGCGGGTATAAGGCAGCAATGGATTCTCGTAGCGCTCTGTTTCCTGTGAGGCGATCTGCGCCAGGCGCGCATTCCTCTCATGAATGGCGGTTGCCACCATGCTGCGCCCGGGAACTTCGAGGCGGTGCCGGTTCTGTTTGAGCACCCTGCCTGCCTCCCCGGTGGCATACTTCAACTCGGCCCATTTTTCGCTTGGATCCAGCAGGTAGATCGCTGCATAATAGTAACCAAACTGCTCGCAAAAAAGATCAACGACCTTTTTCATCAGCTCGTCCGGATCCAGGCTGGAGGAGGCAGCCTGGGCAACTTCGTTCGTTGCGGCCAGCTGTTTTGTGCGCTCGATGACCTGTTGCTCAAGCGTTGTCTGCAGCACTTCGAGCCTGGAGACCATGCGATTGAATTGGACTGTCACAACACCAAGCTCATCCGTGGCACTGACCCGAGCCCGCTGGGTCAAATCGCCCTGCTCGATCCTGGTGAAAGTAGAGATCAATTCCTGGATGGGATCTGAGATGGACCGGGATACGGCGTAGGCAAACCCTGCGCCCAGCAGGAAAGCCAGGGCGCTAAAGAGCACGGATTGAAGCTGAATGTACTGGAAAACCTCCCAGGAGCTGACTTCTGAATAGAGGACCCGGATGGTTTGCTGGTACCCAATAGGAGCGATCAGCAGAATGGCAATGGTGATCAACCCCAGGATTAGTACAATGAATTTGCCTCTTAGTAGAGTGCCCGAGCGTCCCGTCAACTGTGTCTCGAAATCAGTTGGAAGCAGGACCAGCCTGGCAGGTAAAGTTAAGCGCTCTATCATCAAAATGGCAAAGATCACACAGCCCAGCATGGCGGCAATGCCGCCGAACAATATATAGACCGGGTCCGGTGAATTTAAAGCGGTTGGCTGGAAGGGAGAAGAGACCACCTCAGCAAATGAATTGGTAATTAGGATTGCAGGCAATAGAACGACCAGGGAAAACACTGCGATCGACAGCATTCCGTAGCGCCAGGCTAGACCTGTAATTTCCCGCCAGGCACCGAATTCCTGCGGAGGGTCAGGTTTTAATACTCCTTCCTTCCAGGCATCGAGTCTTTTGCGTGCCTTGGATGTAAGCCACCACCCGGAGCCAAAAAGGATTGCAATACTGGCCAGGATCAGGAGCGGGATGATACGCCCGAAAACTTCCTGCTGGGCCACACCGAACTGCGCATTGACCTGAATGGACAAAATGCCCGGAATCGCTCCCAGTAGGGAGACGACCTGCGCAACTGCCAGGGCGATGAGCATGAAGCGCCCACCAGTGCGAGGCAGGAATTGGCCCAGGGAGAAACGGTTCTTCATTTCAGGACCTCGTTCTCTGGTCCCGTTGAACGGAGCTTAGCTCCAACCCGGATCCGGGCCCGGTTGGCCCCGACGGCGCGGGTCAGTTCACTGGCTGTCGTTGCCATGATGGTATCCATATCGGTTGTGCGGCGGATCCGATCGGTGATCTCAAAAAGGAGGCGTTCACGCTCCGCCTGTCCGCGTATCTGCTCCAACAGGCGGGCGTTGGCGATGATCGCCGCCAGACTTCCACCCAATGTGCCGAGCAGCTCCTCGTCATTTTCAGCGTAGGCGGAGAGCAGCTCGCTTTCCACATTCAGCACACCCAATAGCTCGCTGCGATACAAGAGCGGAATGGCCATCTCAGAACGGGTGTTGGGACTGGCCTCGATATAGCGTGTATCCTGGAGAACATTGTTGATCCGCAGTGTCTTTCTACGGGCTGCGACCCAGCCTGTGATTCCACTTCCTATGGGAATACGGATGGAATAGACGTTATTGGCGTAGCCAACAGCCGCTCTCACCTCGAGCATCTTCTTCTCACGGTCAGCAAGCAGGATGGTCACCCTGTCGCCGCCAAGCGTCACCTGCAAACCATTCACTGCGGACTGCAGTGCTTCATCGAGCGTGGTACCGGAGGCTGCGGTCGTCGTAATGTGGTGGAGGAGACGATGCTGGGCGAGATGTTCCTGGGTCTCTGCGAACAGCTCGGAGTTGACAACTGCGATCGCCAGCTGGTCTACAAGGATTTGCAGGGTGCGAAGGTTGTCTTCATTGAAAGCATACAACTGATTGCTTTGCACATCCAAAACGCCGACCATACGCTCACCAACCTTCAACGGAATGGCCGCTTCTGAGCGTGTATATGGCAGGAGGGGGTTGGGATAATAGGTGGCGTCGCGGGTAGTGTCGTTTACGATCAGAGTCTCACCCTGTCCGGCCACAAATCCCACGATGGACTTTGAGCCGATCGCCAGCTTGTGCCCGCTGCGCTTGAGCTGGGCGCCTGCCTCGCCGGTGGCCTCGCGGATGACGACGAACTCTCCCGGGAGATCCTTGAGGAACACAGAGGCGTGGTAAAAGTTGAAACGGGTGCGGATCAGGTCCACTGCCTTTTGCAGCAGCTCGTCCAGGTCCAGAGAGCTGCTGATATCCCGGGCAATCTCTGCCGCGGTCTCGAACTGGAGCGCGATCTGTTTGCTCTCATTCAGCAGCCTGACGTTATGAATGTCGCCGGAGACCTGGCTGGCAACTGATACCATGAAATCCAGGTCATCCTTGTCAAATGCATGTTCTGTGTTGAGATCCTGAACGATCAAGGCGCCAATCGCCTCGCCGCGCGCCATCAGCGGCACGCCCATCCAGGACAGGGCAGGCTTGCCCGCAATTTTGGCCCCCATGGCTGCGGCCCTCTTTTCGGTATCCTCGACGAGCATGAGCGGCTCACCTGTACGGATCAGAATCGAGGTCAGTCCCTCCCCGAGCGGGAAGCTGTCAACTGTGGAAAAAATTCCTTCTTCAAACAGGTAGGGGATGTTAATTGAGTTCGTCTTTCGCTCATAGAGCGCAATGACAAATCCATAATCCCCAATGACGGCCCGCACCTGTTCATGGATAAGATTGTAGAAGGATCCAAGATCGCTCGTGTTTGCCGCATGAATGGCCAGCGTATTGATCGAAGTTAATTCCCGGGTCCGCCGCTCATCAAGTGGTTCTGTATTGGAAGTTCCGGGCTGCAAGGCGTTGGCCGTGAGACGGATGGTCCGCGCAAAAGCGGTGACGATATCTTCGGTTAAGTCACTCCCTGAACGGGTCCCAATTAACACAAGACCGCGCAGTTGTCCCTCATGGAGGATTGGAACATACGCGGCCGCCTCACATCCCAATTCTTGTGGGAATGCAGCCAGCGGAGGCGGAAGGGGCGGCTGGTCCAGTAGATCCAATAAAACTGGTCCATCCTTTAAGATATTCCTCCACATCCTGAAGAGGCAGCTGGCTCCCGCGCGGGACCGTCAATTGGTTTTCGCGGCCGGGCAGGTCTGAATACTGAACAACCTGTAACTGGTTCCCAGTAACGATGAAAAAGACGGTAATAAAGGAAGGATTGTTGTTCAAGAGTATCTGCCCGGGCTAGAAGGCTAACTAAATTCCCAGACGGCCTCTCCGCTTAATATGCGCCGGATCTGGTCGGGGAACTTGTCCGGATCAAGAGGTTTTCCCAAAAAACCATCGAACCCGGATGCCCTGGCCTTGTTCATCTGATCGGTGCTGGCTTCGGCGGTGACGGCAATAATGGGAATGGACTTAAGCCTGTCCGAGGCGCGGATCTTCTTCAGGGCGCCATATCCATCTTCATACGGCAGGCGGATATCCATCAGGATCAGGTCGAGGCGCTGGAGGGTGTCCGCATATTCCACAACCTCATAACCGGATGTCTTCCATTCGCAGTGAATGCCCAGATATCCCAGCATGCGGGCAATGAGAACAAAGTTGGCGACATTGTCCTCCACCACCAGGACGGTGGCATCCTTGGGAATGGTTGGTTTTCGGATGGGTTGTGTATCGAGTACATTTTCAGGCATGAGTTCTCCTCGGGAGGAATTTTTCGATCTCTCTGATCAACTGATCTATATCAAGTGGTTTTTGAATGTAGCCGTCACAGCCGGCTTCCAGCGTTTTTTCCTTGTCGCCGCGCATGACATTGGCTGTTAGAGCAAGAATAGGAAGGCGCTCGAACCCGGGCATCGATTTGATCCTGGTGGTTAATGTATAACCGTCCATATCAGGCATATTGATGTCCATCAGGATCAGATCCGGCCGGGTATTTTTAAGGATATTCAGGGCATCGGCAGCATTGACCGCTTCAAGCACTGCATAATTTTCAGACATCAAAATTCTGCGCACAAGCACGCGATTGTCCTGGTTGTCTTCCACATAAAGGATCGTGGTCTTTTCGTTTGATGACGTCATCTTGGCAGACCTCCGATTTGAATTTTACTTACGACCGTCAGTGGACAGCATAACAGCTACCTTACAGAATACCAAACAAAAATGTCGAGGGATTCTATCCTCGACATGGAGCAGATAATGGGACTCGAACCCGGGAGGTCATGCCTGGGAAGAGTGCCAAACAACGGCGGACTACACTCCCTGTAAAACCATTATTTAATTCGGCTTTTTTTAGGATGGGCAAATGTTCTCTTGGATAGAGTATACGCGCCGCTGGTGTGGGGTCAAGGGTCAAAAACGCCAGGGATGCTGACTCGAAGTCACAATATCATCCCTGGGAAGCAATCGTTCTTGGATAAACTTAACCCATATTTCCAGATGGAATCGCCCACCTTCGGTCCGAAACACCGTCATTTTTGAGGTTGTGGCGCGTAAAATTTGCACAATTTTGGTTCAGGGCGTCTCATAAATGGTCTTTGTGATTCGCGGGGATTTTGGAGTCCATTACACGGCTTATCCTACTCTTGTGGTTCTTTGATCGGTGATAATTCCCCTGCCATGGCATACAGAACATTCCACTGTGCGTTGAATCACATGGTTGCCGTAATAGTCATAGTAAACATGGTCTTCATTAACCCAGCCAGTGCCGCCGCAGGGTACACATTGCTTGACAAAGTCCGTGGTCTCGTAAATGCTAACTTTGAAGCCTTTTTCATTGCACTCAGTGCACGGACGAGTTGTCATCCTGTAACCAATCCCATTGCACGCTGGACAAACCGACTCACCGCCAGACATGGGTTCAAGATAGCCCTGCCCTTTACAATTCCCACAGTCTTCGCCTGGATAAGCGATATACCCATTTCCATGGCATTGACTACAGGTGTGCCTTTGCGTCGTTCTTTCGCCCATGAGATAGCCTCCTTGTAGAGTCAGAAGTCCGAAAGCAGGAATAAGATACCGTGATTGTTATTTTTTCATGATTATAAATGGGGCGTTGGAAAATTGGCGGCGCAAAGTACGGACAAAATCATCAAGTCTCCTCCCATTGGGCTTCAACAAGGACGGTGAATGCAAGATGCCATCTTTGAAGTCGAGCTAATTTGGAAAACATAAAAACACCGTCTTTCTGCCAGTATTGGCATCAATCGACGGTGTTTCCATTTTTTCGAGCTTCATGAGCGGGTGATGGGACTCGAACCCACGATATCTTGCTTGGGAAGCAAGCGTTCTACCACTGAACTACACCCGCATAGAGTGGCATTATAAGCCAGCCAAAAGTGGGCTGTCAACTGCCAGTTATGGGACTTGTTAGGTAGGCAAGCGTTCTTCAGTATAAGCGCGATTGGCTATCCGTTAAGGGTTATAACCATGTCGCCAAAAATTGAAAGGCAAATCCAAGGATGAGAAGCGCCAGGTATACGGGTTGTAACCGCGGTACTTACCATTTACAAAGTCTGGCTTACCTTCGGCATATACAGCCTGTTTTTTCATGGGGTTAATAGTTTCAGACATCCCTACTCCACGATCAAGACAGGATGATCACCTGGCGCTGTCTGGCAATTACATTCCTCCTCGGCTGTGTCCCAGCCGTGCCACCAACTTACTGTAAGTGTCAGATTGCTTGCTGCATACGGGTTGTAACCGCGAAGTTTGCGTTCATCGAAGGCGCGTCTGCCCTCCTCGTATACACTGTTTCTTTTTTCACGGGTAATACTTTTATCGTGCATTTCGTCCTGCCTTTCGTGTCTTATGGGATACGGATAACTTTTGCAGCCTGGCTGGCAGGTCGTTAAACGCGTTCGCTTAGCGGCGATCTTCCCTTTTCTTTATTCTTCGGCCGTGGTCCCAGCCATTCGTCCAGACTTGTTCAAGTGTTGTGCTGATTGCGGCATATGGGTTGCTAACACGCCACTGGCCTTCGAGGAAGGCATAGTTCACCCTCAACATACACACTATCTCTTTCTGCATGTGTGATCTCTTTATCACTCATTCCTACTGCCTGAGAAATGTTTTTATAGCTCATGTCATCCTGCCTCTCTTGTTTTATAAGGTACATGCAATAACTCTGCCGTTTCCTTCCTGGCTTCTTCGGGTCGGCGGTCATACCGTGCCGTTGTTTGGATGTTTGCATGTCCTACCATCTTCGAAACGGTCGCAATGTCCGCGCCTGCATCCAGCAGGTGAGAGATAAACGTTCTGCGGAGGTCATGAGGGGAAAAATTCTTTATGCTGGCCTGCTGGGCACGCTTGTTAAGCATGTTGTAGATAGCCTGGGATGTCAATGCGCCACCACGAAAAATCGTTTGGCCTGCTTTCTTGTTCGGCACATCCACGCCGCGAATTTTTCTTGTTGGCTTGACTATCATCGATTCGCGTTCGACCAATACCTTCCCGCCTTTGTTCACTTCCACAAATAACGCGCCTGATTGGAGTCCACGAACACCAATCCAATCATGGAGAGCAACGGTTGCACCGTTCGTGACGTATGCAGTTCGCTGTTTGTTGCGCTTCCCGTGGATAACTTAGCATCCCCGTTTCTAGGTCAAGGTCTGAAACTTCCAATCTGACAACCTCATCACGTCGAAGTCCCGCCGCGTACATTATGCCGATAATCGCCGCGTCACGTATCCCTGCCGGAGTATGGTCATCCTGGCACGCGTTCATAAGTGCGAGGATCTCACCAGTGGATAGCTCGCGTCCGGTTGGGCTAGTTTCACCTGTGACAGGTTCCAACTCAACCAGCGCGGTTGTATTCCTCCGCTGTCATCTGTCCCAGTAGCCACGCCTGCTTAAGCGTCTGTCGTAATGCAGACAGTATCTTCTTTGCGGTCGCTGGTCTGTATGACTGGGCAAGCCTGGCCCGAATGGCGGCTGTTTGCTTGTACCGAAGCGCTCCCCAGTTCAGACGGTAGATATCCGTGTCAAACATGGAGGCGATAACACGCAAGGCCTGGGTTTGTGTTCGCTTGCCGGTGAGCGCAAGTGTAGCAATGTAGACGGCTGCTGGGTTCTGGTCTAAGGGGAGGGGCTGGCTTAAGTATTAATTCGCTTTGTTTGTTCATGGTAACTCTGTCAATTTCCATCGCGCCAGATTGCGCCGCTGCGGCCTGTGTGGCTCGCCATGGCTGGAGCTTCATGCGGCAAGATTGCCAAGTGTTTGGTTATGGTTGTTTAGTTTTGAGGATAAACGTTCTTCTCATGTCTTGGGGCGAAAAATTCCTAAGACTTGCTGCCGCGGCGCGCTTTGTCAGCATGTTATAGATTTCCTGGGTTGTCATTGCGCTGCCTTTGTAAATCTTCTGTCCTGCTTTTTTATCAGGCAGCTTCACGCCGGCATTTTTTCTAAATCGCTTAACTATCATTTCTTCGCGTTGGGTCAATACTTTTTGGCCCGTGGTTACTTCCACAAATAGCGCGCCCGGTTCATTGCCTCGAATCGGAAGCCAATCGTTGAGGGCTTGGGCTGCACCATTCGTAATATATACTGTCCGTTGTTTGTTCCACTTGCTTGTGAAGAATAGCTTTCCTGTTTCTGGATCGTAGCAACCTACCGAAAGGCCAACCACTTCATTACGGCGAAGGCCTGCCGCATACATTATGCCGATGATTGCCGCGTCGCGTGTGCCTTCAATATCATCCTTGTTTTTTTGGCATGTTGTCATAAGCGCGAGGATCTCACCGGTAGATAACTCTCGCCCGGCCAGCAAGGCTTTACCTGTAACCGGTTCCAGCTCGACAGCCAGCCTGTAATCCTCCGCTGTCATCTGGCCAAGCAGCCTCGCTTGCTTAAGGGTTTGGCGTAATGCCGATAATATCCTGTTTGCCGTGGCTGGGCTGTAAACCTGTACAATCCTGGCATGTACTGCGGCTGTGTGCCGGTAGCGAAGCGCGCCCCAATTCAAACGGTCATAGTCCACACCCAATATATGCGCAATAACTCGTAAAGCCTGTGCCTGGGTTCGCCTGCCAGTTTCAGCATGCAATGAGGCAATATATATAGCGGCAGGGTCCTGGTCCAGCGGCTGGGGCTGTTTTAGTGTCAATTCGGTTTGGGTTAGTATGTTCATGGCATTTCCTATAAATCCCCGCGCCCCCGATTGCGCGGCGTCCCCTCCATCTTGCACCGCTCCGATCTGTGCGGTCTGCACTTGACGGGCTAAGATGCGCATACCCACTTTAGTTTTGAGAACTTAGAATTCTCATAAGCTATTTTAGCCTGCAACCAGTCAAAAGTCAAGCAGTATAAGGATGAGTCCGTGCCACTTGTTATTGGTTCCGTTTTAGCAGGCGATCTGCCAGCTCGAACAGGGCGTCGCCGGCTTCTCCCTGAGGGATCGGCCTCCTGCAGGTTGAGCAGGGCGAGATCGGTCATTTGTTGGGATGCATCGTAGGCGGTTGAATAGCCTCCTTCGTTTGTCAGGAGGCGGGCCACCTCCTCGACCTCCTCCGGCTTGATCGGCCCCTTTTTCCAGCGGGCAGCGAATTTGCCGTGCGCGCTCAGGCCGGCCAGCACGGGCAGGGAATTTTTGCCCTCCACAAGGTCGCCGGCTGCGGATTTTCCTGTCACGGCTTCGTCACCCCAGATGCCGAGAATATCGTCCTGCACCTGGAAGGCGAGGCCAAGATAATGACCGAAGGATCGATACGCTTCCTGCCGCGCTTCATCGGCGCCTCCCAGTAGAGCGCCGATATTACAGCAAGCGGAGAGTAACGCCGCCGTTTTTCCGGCGACCATCGGCCAGTAATCGTCCGCGCCCAGGTCGGTCCGCTCCTCATACGACATATCCAGGAATTGGCCGCGAGTTAGCTCAAGGCAGGTGTTGTGCAGGATCTCTGCGGCCCGGACAACCACCTCGGCAGGATAATCCTTCTTCAAATCGATGATCGCCTGATTGGAGATGACGAACAGCGCGTCGCCGGCATTGATCGCCATCGGCGCGCCCCACTTGACCCAGGCAGTCGGACGGCCGCGGCGCCGGTCGGAGTTGTCCTGGATATCGTCGTGGACCAGCGAAAAGTTGTGGACCAGCTCCACGGCCGCGGCCGCGGGTAGGGCCTTCTGCCATTCACCTCCGGACGCAGCCGTGCACAATAAAACCAGCAGGGGACGGATCCGCTTGCCGGTTGCATCTGGACCGGCGCCTTCCCCCGTCCAGCCCATGTGATAGGTGAGCATCTCGTGGAATGCTTTTGAGCGCGGGCTGTCTAGGCGGGAAATCTGTTGCTGCAGCTCGAGCTCAATCTGGGAAAGAAGCGCTTTTGTGTCCATGGATCATGATCCTGTTCCAGTGTAAATGTTGACTTTTCGGTTGAGATTTTTGAAATGTTTGCCCAGGTTCTCGATGTGAATGAGATTTATAAGATTTCAGCTCAACCCTTGGTATGGCTGAAATCTTATCACAGCAGATATCCCTGAACCTTATCCAATCGGACAGTGTTACAGCAGGCCCAACCGGTGTAATTCCTTTTCCAATTGCTCTGGGTGATTCGAAAAGGACGGTCGCAAATCCCATCTTCTGTGCCTGTTCAATGTTGGCAGGCGCATCGTCGATGAAGAGACATTCCTGCGCAGCTCTGCCAATCCTCTCCAGAGCGATCTCGAAGATCTCAGGTTCAGGCTTGATGGCTCCCACCTCGCCCGAAAGGATGATGTCATCGAGCAGGTTGAAAAATTCATATTTTTCGCGCACCAGGGGAAATGTCTCGGCGGACCAGTTGCTCAATCCATATACTGAATAGCCCGCCTCCTTGAGACGTTTCATCAGCTCCACGGTCTCGCTGAGCGCAGCGCCGATCGACTCCCTCCAGTTGTCGTGGTAGGCCTGGATCAGATCCGAATAATGGGGATATTGCCTGGATAGGTCTGCCACGCCCTCGGTAAACGGACGTCCCTTGTCCTGCTGTGCATTCCAGTCCATAAAGCTCACCTCCTCGAGGAACTGCTCCATGGCTTCTTCGTTATTTGGGAAATAACGGCGATAAATATAGCGGGGATTCCGATTCGAGCAGGACATTCCCGAAATCAAATAGTATGGCTTTTACTGTCTGTGTCATCCCGCTATTTTACCTGCTTTGGATGGCTCATCGAAATCCAAGGCAGGTTATGAAATATACCGATCAATAAAAAAGTCCCCACTGCCTTAAACAGCGGGGACTTGTCTGTAAATTGGAAAGACTTACGCCTTGATCTTTTCTCCTTTTGGATCGTAGAGCGGTTCCTTCTCCACCGAAGCCTGGTATTCGATCCCAAAGCATTCCACGCTCAAGCGTGTTCCCGGCTTTGCCAGCTCGACGGGCAGGTAGGCGTAGGCGATGCTCTTGTTCAGCGAATATCCATATCCGCCGGAAGTCACCCATCCAACCAGGCTGCCTTCATGGCGGATCGGCTCGTTGTTAAACACGATCGTATTCGGATCGTCCAGGGTCAGGCAGCACAGTTTTTTCTTGATCCCTTCCGCCTTCTGTTTCATCAACGACTCCTTGCCCATGAAGTTTGCATCCTTGTTCAAGGCAACTGCGAACCCGAGCCCAGCCTCGAATGGAGTGTAATCCGGCGTGATGTCCGCGCTCCAGTAGCGATAGCCTTTTTCGAGGCGGAGTGAATCGATCGCCTTGTATCCGCCGGCCAGCATGCCATAAGGCTTGCCTGCTTCCCAAAGCGTGTCCCAGAGCTGTTCGCCGTATTCGGATGGCGCATAAAACTCCCAGCCCAGCTCGCCGACATAGGTGACGCGTAATGCCAGGGTGGGAATATTTCCGATCGTGATCTGCTTCGCAGTCATGTAGGGGAAGGCTGCATTGGATACATCATCGCGTGTGATTCCCTGCAGGATATCGCGTGCGTGCGGTCCCCAGAGGCCGTAGCAGGTTCGTGCTGAGGTTATGTCGTTGATGTAGACGGTTCCATCGAGCGGCATGTAGCGGCGCAGGTGGGTCATGTCGTGTGTGCCGAACATGGTCCCGGTCACGATTAGGAAGCGATCCGGGGCAAGGCGGGTGACGGTGAAGTCGCATTCGATCCCGCCGCGGGCGTTGAGCATCTGGGTGTAAACCACCGTCCCGATTGGTTTGTCGATGTCATTCGCGCACAGGGATTGCAGGAAGTCACAGGCACCTGGCCCCTGCACTTCGATCTTCGAGAAGGATGTCTCGTCAAAGAGAGCCACCGCTTCGCGTGTTGCACGGGTCTCAGCAGCGATGGCCGGCGACCAGTTGTCGAGCGCCCAGCCCTTGAGTTCCGGTACGGGAGCAGAGCGGGCATCCTGCTCGTTGGCAGTAAACCAATTCGGCCGCTCCCAGCCTCCTTTTTCGCCGAAGACCGCGCCCAGGTCCTGCAGGCGGTGATAAGCCGGGGAGAGTCGTAGCGGTCTGGCTGATTTCGCGCTCCTCATACGGCATATGGACATCATAATACTTGCCATAGGTTTCGACGGTGCGCGCCAGTGTGAAAGCCTGGCTGCCATATTGATTCCCGAAGCGGCGGACATCGAGACGCCACATATCCCATTCGGGGTGGCCGTCGATGATCCATTCGGCCATCACTTTGCCGATGCCGCCCGCGCCGGCGAGACCATGGGCACAAAACGCGCATGCCACCCAGAAACCGCGCACGGCGGTTGGTCCAAGCAGGAATTCCGAGTTCGGCGTGAAGCCTTCGGGTCCGTTGAGAAGCTGGGCGATCTCGACGGTTTCCATCGAGGGAACGCGCTTGATGATGCTCTCCATCAGCGGCGTGAAGCGATCCCAGTCTGGCTCGAGCAATTTGAAATTCCAATCCTGGGGGACACCGTTTAATCCCCAGGGCTGTGGCTGGCGCTCGTACCCACCGGTGACCATGCCGCTGGCCGTGCCACGGAAATAGACGAGGTTGTCGGGATCGCGCATGGTGGGCATGGACTGCGGCTGGTCCTTGACCGGCTTCGTGATGAGATAGAGATGCGCCATCGGTATGATGGGAAGCGTAATGCCGACCATGCCGGCAATGTCGTTGCCCCACAGTCCGGAAGCGTTGATGACGACATCGGTCCTGATCACACCCTTGTCAGTTGTCACTTCCTTGACTTCATTATTGCTGACCTTGATCCCTGTCACCCGCGTGTTCGCCAGGATTTGCGCGCCGCGGCTCCTGGCGCCGGCTGCCAGGGCGAGGGTCAGAGCCGTGGGATCCACCTGCCCATCTGTTTTCAGGAAAACGCCGCCGCGCACATCCTCCAGCGACATGAGCGGGAACAGGTCCTGGCATTCCTGGGCTGTCAGCATGTCGAGCGGCATGCCGAACGCCCTGGAATATCCCACCACGCGTTTCAGTTCCACCATGCGCTCGTCGGACGAGGCGATGCGCAGGCTTCCGACTTCCTCCCAGCCCGGGTCGACACCCGTTAATTTCTTGAGATTACGATAGAGGTCGGTGCTGTAGCGCATCATTTGCGTCAGGCTGGAGGACGTTCGCAGCTGTCCGACCAAACCCGCCGAATGAAACGTCGAACCGCTGGTCAGCTCATGCCGCTCGATGACGACAACATCCTTCCAGCCCATCAGGGTCAGGTGATAGGCAATGCTTGCCCCGCCGACTCCACCCCCGATGATGACTGCCTGTGCATGTGTTGGGAATTCCATTGATGCTCTCCATGATTTGGATTTTAGAATGGTCTACTGGAAAATCTCATCTGCGCTGCGTCCTTCCCATTCGCCAGGAACCTCTATCCCCAAAATTTTCGCGACGGTTGGCGCGGTGTCCAGCAGGGTGATCTCGGATTGAATTGTATAACCTTTTTTGATGTTCGGGCCAGCTGCGATCCAGGGGATGATCATATCCTCATCGAGGTCCGTGCCGTGGCTGCGGTCATGGCCCCCGTGGTCGCTGTGAATAATGGCTGTATATTCCGATGAAAGAGATCCGAAAAAGCCGCCTAACAACCCATCAACATGTTCAAGCTGCTTCAGATAGCTCTCCGACATCCAGCCATGATCATGGCCGGCGGTATCGACCGTACCGATATAGATAAAGGCAAAATCCGGTTTTTCCTTTTGAATAAAACGCGCCGCCTGGGATAGTGTTTCGTCATCCCCATCTGCATCGCGGGAACTGTCCCTAAAATAGGAATAATGGATATTTCCCGGGCGGACAATGTCACGCAGCTGCTCCCAGTTGTAGAAAAAGGCAATGCGTTTGCCAGCCGCGCGTGCAACTTCCGCAAGGCCAGGAAGCGGGCGGGCCATAGGGATGAATGTATTGGACGTAATACCGTGTCTTGTTGGAGGGACAGAATGAAAGATAGAGGTGTGGCAGGGGAGTGTCACGGATGGCATGACACTGCGCGCCTGCAGAGTGCTCGTGCCCCTCTCGCGCAGGGATGTCAACGCCGGGCATCTGGCTGTGGTCAGCGCATCCGGACGAACACCATCCAGCGAGATAAAGACAACAGGGGGCATGGTCAGCCTCTATTATATTCCCTAACGCTGGTTGAGTGCGTAGCGTATTTGGGTCCCAATACGCTAATCGATATATACGATATGGAATGCCTGGCTGGACTCTCCCGTGGTGCAACTAGGGGAGAACCGATATATGTGAGAATCTGGGTTGATTACACTGCGCCCAGCCAGTCCGTGTATTCACTGGAGGTCGTGCTGGATTCGAAGCGCTCGAAATACTTCTGGCCGTAACCGGCATAATCAAAATCCAGTTTCGAGACACCGATCTGGACCTGGGCCCACATTGCCTCGCGCAGGTCGGACATGATCTTCATGAGTTTTTGATGGGCGCGCTGCGAGTTGTTGGGCGTGGTGAAGTAGGAGTGAAGTAGCATCTCATCCTGTTCGTTGTTGAACTCGTGCTGGATGGCAAAGTTTCCCAGGTCGAAAAAAATATCACCCATGCCGGCATACTCCCAGTCCAGGATGCGGATGCGCCTGCCGTCATCAATGAAGTTACCGTTGAGCAGGTCGTTGTGGCATGGACGTGGCACCAACGGCTCCCGCCCGTACATGGCCTTTTCGATCTCATGGGAAGTATCGAGATACCAGTCAATCATGTCGGGCAGCCTGACATCGAATTTCCTGGCGGTATTTGTATACTCCTCGGCCACCCGGAAAGGTGAAAACGAGCCGGGGAAATACTCCAGTGTATGATAAGCCTTCATCGATCCCACTACACGCTTGATGTTCTCCTCTCTGCCAATCTCATCGGCAGGAATTCCTTTCCCCGAAATGAACTCCGAAAGGAGATATCCTTCTGGCTCGAGGAACGCAGCCGGTTTGGGAGCGATGCCGGTCTGTGATGCGAGGCGGCTGCACTCATGTTCCGTTTGGCGGTTAATGCCGAGGAACTGCGTCTCATTTCCGCCCAGCCGGAGGACGTAGCATTCGCTCTCCGTGCAGATCTTGTAATTTTTATTGGTAATGCCGCCGGTCAACTCCTCGATTTCCAGGGACCGGGCATCGCTCAACTGCGGGATACGCTGTAAAATAGGGGAAAGGTCGTCCATGGCATCCTTTTTTTAAATAATGGAACAAGATCTTTTGTAGATTAACCCTCGATTCGCCGTTGCGTTCTTCTTTTCATGATTGTGTAGGAGTTGTGTTAAAAATATGTGATTTTAATCCCCTTCTTATGGTTTTCCAGTAAAAATGCCCAGTCATTCAGATGCATTTTTTGATTTGTCTGCTGATATGAGTAGACAATGAATTGAGATTATCCTGTTTCTGTACGTTCCCAAGTAGAGGTATTTATGACTGAACATTTGCTAGGTTATTTGACCACTGCCCGGTCAATGCTTGCAGGGCATCCCGTCCAGTCTGTCCTTGTCCTGGGACTGATCTTCGCTGTATCATCCCTGGTGGGCGAGACCATATTGTATTGGATGGCGCGGCTGGGCGGCCGTCCTCTAGTCTTCCGGTTCTCCCGCTGGTTGCGGTTGGATCCCCGTAGGATTGAAAAGGTCGAAGCGATGTTTACCCGGTGGGGCGCACGTTTGGTGTTCTTTGGTCGATTCCTCCCCGGGGTGAAAACCCTGGTTTGTGTGCCGGCGGGCATGTCTCGCATGAATTTTGGTGTTTATCTGAGCACGTCGTTCAGTGCCGCTTGCATCTATAACACCCTATGGTTCGCGGGCGCATATTTACTGGGACATCAGATTACCATGTTTGGGGTTCATCTTTTGTAGCCAATGGGCGGATATTGGATGGTGAGTTATCTATCTCACCAACCCGGAAAAGTCGATAGCTTTATCAGACCAATCTTTTGCTTGAACAGAAAGTATTAATCGTCGTTTGGGACTTTGGCTGGCTTCCTCCCAGATGCCCTGCCAGAGTGTGATCATTCTTTGTATGCGGACCAGCCCCGCTGCGTTCTCTGGTTCAACCTCTGCAGCCGTCCATTCGATGAGATGCCTGGCTTCATCCAGTAAATTGAATACCACCTTTGGATCGTCGGAATTTCTGGCAGAGGAGGAAATTCGTCCGAATGTGGCTGCGAGACCTCCCAGCCTGCGAGGTAGGGGATTGAGCAATAAGCGTTCACGAAGCTTTGCCTGTTCATCCTTATTCATTTTGCGCAATCAACTTTCCAACCTTTAAACCTTCCAACCTTTCTGCCCCTGTTGCGAACATCGTTACCTCGATCTGTCTCTTCACCAGCTGCATCGTCTCAATAGTATTCTCCGTTGACAATGCTGCCGCTTTGAGGAATTGACCGGCCATACCACCCAGTGTTGCTCCAAGGGCGACGCACTTGGCAATGTCAAGACCATCCTTCAGACCACCGCTGGCGAAGACTGTCATATCGGGAGCTATTCTTTTTACATTCAGAATAGAACTCTGCTGTTGGAATTCCCCAGCCGACAAACGTCGCGGCCAATTGACGGGTGAACTCGTAAGGCGCGCGCGGTGCATCT
>CAVVPC010000025.1:0-142903 GCA_963750005.1 uncultured Chloroflexia bacterium | reverse complement strand
ATAAGCCACGACGATCACGACCACCAGCACAAGCAGCCCGTCCAGGATCCAGCCGACCAGCGGATCGGCGTGGTCGATCGAGAAGACCTGCGTCCAGGTGTTCGCCGCGCCATGAAACAGGTACGCCAGCAGCACACTGCCGCGGGTATGGTTAAGCATCCAGGTGTAAAGGACGGTCAAGGCAACGGTCGAGACCAGGAAGCTGGCAAAGGGCCAGTCTGCCTGCGATGAGCCGGTGCGGGTGAAGAAGAGCGGCAGGTGGAAGCCGGTCTAGTACGCCCATGACCAGGCTGGCGACCAGGGCATTGTGCCTGGCCTGTAGCGCCGGTGTGGCAAAGCCGCGCCAGGCCAGCTCCTCGCCGTTGACCAGGGTGAGGACGATGAATATTGGGAGTGCGAACAGCACCAGCTGCAGCGGGGACGTGGAAGGCAGTTTGGCAGAAGGATCGGCAGGTCTGCAGATGGCACGATCGCGTTATAAAGAACGATCGCGAACACATCGAGGAAGGCCAGACTAAAGAACGCAAAGAGGTACCAGCGCAAGCCCACGCGCCAGATCAGCAGCTTTTGGAAGAGGGTGCGAACTCCCTGCCTGCCCCGGGTCTTTCCGGTCACGATGACCGCCGCCAGGGTGGGCATATAACCCATCACGATCATCAGCGGAAGCGGCAGCCGGAAGGGTAGGATCCCCTGCGAACCGAGTGCATCGGCAATCATGAAGATCCAGGTGAGACCGATGGCGAGTATGAAGAAGGTGGTCAGCGGATATTTTTGAACGATCCACTTTTTCACTTGCACGGAAGGTTTGGTTATCGCAGACATGGCTCAATCTCCTTTATATTGATAAATTTTCGGTAGGATTTTTTCGAAATACCCTGTAACGCAGCAAGCCTGATCTACAAGTCCAAAAGTTATTCCTGGCCGTTGCGCTCGTATCCCAGACGTCCCTTGGTGATCAGGATCAGGGCGATGACGATCATCCACATCAGGGCAACGGTGAACTGGAAAGGTCGCAGGGTGTTATCGGAAAGCAGGTTTGCCCAGGCGTTCTGGGAGGCGTGCAGGATCGTCACGATCAGCAGGCTGCCGCCGGTTCTATTGAAGATGAAGGCATAGAGGAAGACCGCCGCCACGGCAAACGCCGTGAACCAGAATACTCCAACGTTTTGATAGAAGGCGATCTTCCGGTCCCAGAAATAAGGCAGATGCAACAGGCTTTCGGGTACCGCCAGCAGCACGCAGGCAACCAGGCCGCCATATTTGGCTTGCAGCCTCGGAAGAGCGAAACCTCTCCAGGCAATCTCCTCGGTGTTGATGAGGAAGCCGAACAAAACTGTTACAGCGAAGGCAAACAGGATCTGCACAGGCGATGCACTCGCGGCAGGAATTGTCGGGACAGGACCTCCCAGAAGGACGCTCAGGCCGATCCCGCCCAGGATGACAGCTGCCATCAGGAAGAAAGCAACCAGATACCAGCGCAGGCCCACCTTCCAGACCAGGAAGCGGCGGAGCAGTTCGCGGACACCCATCCGCCCGGCAACGATTGCGCTTACCAGGACTGCTGCGATCCCCGGTCCCCAGCCAGTCAGGAGGAAAACGATGGCAGGCGGCTGGGAAGAGGTCAATCCCTGGGAATATAGCGCCTCCAGGATCAATCCGGGCCAGGCGAGCAGGAAGACGAGAATATACATTGCAGGCAGTTGATTGCGCCTGATCAAGGCTTTGAAGCCCGATTCGTTGCCGGAAATCGCAGGAGAAGATATTGTCGTCATTTTTAAAACTCCTTTCTTGACTTGGAATGACCACAAGATACAACCTTCGCTTCCCGCAGCCTTGAGGTCATACTCCTTAATTTAAAAAGGAAATCGCGCCGGGAAAGTTTCCCAGCGCGATGTGAGTTTGTTCCTATGAAGGAGAAAAGGCGGGCAGCTACGGATCAGACCGGAGGTGGAAAATCAGCGTCCGGGTCATTCTCCCAAAGATACACGCTCATCTTGCCATAATCCTGGAATCCGAGCCGCCGGTAGACCGGATATCCCTTTGACGAAGCCTGCAGAATACCGACATGGTATCCCATGGCACATGCGTCCAGCAGCGGGGCATGCGTAATGGCCGTTCCAATCCCAGCCGCCCTTTGGTAAACAGGTCACGTTGTAGATCCCGGCCACCCCTGCGGAGGTAAAGAGCTGGGAGGTCCCCACCGGCTTGCATCCAGGATGGCTAGGTAGGTTCGGAATGGCAATCACAAGCTGCGCGGGTAAAAAAATCGTACCAGTCCGCCTCCCACTCCCGGGATAACCCAAAGCCGATGCTTGCCACATGGATCCACTGCTTCAGCTCCTCTCCGGTTATAACCGGGACAATTTCCAGCCCCACCGGCCATGGTGGCGGTTCCGGCAGGGACGTCAGATCGACAGCCATCTCTGTGCCAAACACTCGTTAATGGTCAAACCGTGTGACTGCAAAGACTTGCGAACCTCCGTGGACATGGGTACCTTCCCGGGCGTGCCAGGCAAGTTTTCTGATCTTCAAGGAACGAAAATGAGCCAGGGCGTCCTCGATGAGTTCATCGAACCCCTGTGGGAGGCAGGGCGGTGCATCAACCAGGTTCATGAAATGGTCCGGCACTTTCGTAACGAACCAGGTCAGGTAGCGGCCGATGGATAATTCCACGGTTGGGGCGCGGCCCAGGCAGTAGTGATAATTTTCCCAGTTGGTTTTGATGCATCTGTACCAACTCCTGATCGGTAAAATGGACCAAATTATTTTCCATGGCTTTCTCCTGGTGTCTACAATTTTTCTTAACCACTTTAACCGCGCAGGAATGACACACTGCAACGGATTCGGACGATTATATCCAGACAAACCGCGGCAGACCAACCGCTTTGCCCACAATCCTCCGATGTCCATGACCTGCATGGCGAAAAATCCTTGTCAACCGTTATGAATATCCATGGCTTGGTGAGGCGCAGCATCCACCGTCCAAGCAGGAAGAGCCAGAACGGAGATAAGAATACCACCAGCAAAAATGCCGGATCCGGCGCCAGGATGGCGAGAGCCATGATCCAGCCCAGCCAGCGCACCGGGCGCGGCAGGTTCGTGGACCGAGGCAGGAGGGAGACCAAAATCCATACAAACATCACACCGAAGGAATCCATCCACTGCAGGGCGGAATGCAATCCATCGAAAGCACTTGCAACCGGAATAAAGCCGGCCTGCAATGACGGACCTGCAGCAAGATAAGCCGAGCCCAGGCTGGGGAATACGAAAGACGAAATCATACCCTTGGTAAATCCCATCAGCATTTGCCAGGCGCCGCAGACAAGGATCAGGCTTGCCTGCACCGGGAAGGCCTCGCGCAGGATCATGAACAGCGCGATCACGGTCACAAATAACAGGGCGTGGAAAAGCCCATCCAGGATGGCGGTCGCGATGAAGGCAACCGGAGAGTTTCCGGCAAACTCCAGGATGGCAGCCATTCCCCCTGAAATCGTTCTGCAGCCCAGAGAGGATCACCAGGATGAGATAGAGAATCATGTACGGACTAATGATCATCGTCCAGTACGCGCCGAAACGGACGGCGCGCTCATAGCCGGGCGGGACGCGGAATCCCAAATCCTCCGCTTTTAATTCAACCCGGAGAGCTGAAGCATCCGTTGTCATTTTGGTTCCTCCTTTTTAGAAAGGCTTGAAGACCATCAGCCACAAAACAACCGCCGGAATCACATAACCTACCACAACCAAAGAAGTCACACTTGTCTTCCTAAGCAATGCGGTAACTTCCTCCGGGCTTGAAGGTGGTTCAGCCGGCAATTGTTTGTTCCCTTTCATATAGGGCAGGCCGACCAATCGCCGTAGTTCCTTGTAGTGTTTTTCATTGAACATTCCCATGTAGATAAAGACAAACAACATCAGCACGATCGACAGCCAGATATAGCCTTTATTCCAGATATGGATCAGGAAAGGCATGACCAATCCGGTCAATCCCATGATCAGGAAGGATACACCCATGAGAATCTGGGTCGACCACGAAAGGTCCAGCAGGGCACGAATACGGCTGAATTCCGTCTCTTTACGGAGCTGGAATGCCATTGCGGCCGAAGTACCATGGGCAAGGAAAAAGGTAATCACCGCCAAAACGTGCACAAAAACCAGCCAGCGAACCAGAAGGTTGATCATCGTTATTTCCTTTCTACCAATGGAAGGTGAACATAGCATTTATGGAATTGAACATGGAAGTGTATCGAGGAATGATTTTGAGTCGGTCTGTCCTGCAATATGGAGTGCCACATCGATTACTTAACAGGGAAATCGTTTTTCAATCCGCAGATCCTGTAAAAGTCAACTTACGTATGAGTCAAGCGGACCTTCTCCTTTCTCCTCCCTGCCCATTCCATCAGGCCAAACACCAGGATGGCGAGGGACAGGAGGATTTCCGCTGCCATAAGCAGCGCCTTTAAGGGATCCATCGTGGCCGGGTTAAGAGTTTAAAATTGATCGGCTCGCCGAGCGCCCCAATGAAGGTCAACAACCCAATGATTGCAAGTCCCAGGACTCCCAGGCTTCCCCAGCGGTCCTTGCGGGGCGCGAGCATGAGCAGGACGAATTGAATGATCAATGTAAAGAGCGGTGGAGAAATGGCTGTACCCATTCCATACAGGAAATCCTGGGCAGCCGTCAATCCGTCCCGTATGCCGCCAAATCCGCCAGGAAGGTTTTGGGTGGAGGCAACCAGACCGGCGAAGAGGGCAATCAGCATATAAAGGATCAGTGCTGGCGGTCAGCAGCTTGAGCGGTAGCGGGGTTGAAACGTTCACGCGACCTGGTGTTATTATTTGTTAACGAAGCTGATTTGGAATGTACGAAAGCTCGTAAATAAATCCGTCTGGTGCACGGAAATCCGCCCAGGCTTTGCCATCCCTGGCAAATTCGGTGGGGCCGATGAATTCGATTCCCCTGACGCTCCATCTCGGCGCGGGCGAAGGCGATGTCGTCCACGAGGAAACCGGCTACGGGGCTGGTGAAGAAGGTGTTGTAGGGTGAATCGTCCCCAAAGACCTCGATCTGGTCACCGTTCGGAAGATCCATGACGACAAAACCTGGTTCCTGATAAGTAATAACAAAGCCCAGGATGTTCTGATATAAATTGACCATCGCCTTGAAATTTGAAGTGCGAGTTCCCAGCCAGACAAGCCCTTTGACTTGCATACCGCTGCTCCTTCCCATACCGTTAAATAATACCATGGACAGCTGCTTTCTATTTTAACACGCGCGGCAGGATTTGGTTTCGCGGCGATACCTGCTTTTTCGATTTTGCCGGCAGAAAATATTAACAGGAGATTCTCACCAGGTCGGGTTTCCCAAATATACAGGAGTGCGTTCCCGTGACACTGGGAAGCGAATCAGGTATCCTTGCCAGCGGGATGAAAACAATAGCGTTTGCCCCCTCTCAAATTATGTGGCTGAACATCGTCCGCCTGGTCCAGGTGGTCGTCATCTGTGTGACCATTGGCCTGTTTATTACAGCGATTCCGATCAACTCATGAATACCGCAGCACGGTTTGTAAGGCGGATTCCATGCCCGGCAGGTCAGTTGAAGCCCGCGAGTGATGCGGCGCTCCAGCAAATTGGCCTGTCGCCGGAAGCTCTGGCGAAACTCACCATTGCCCTGGATATTCTGATTGTCACTGCCTTTACCATTTGTGCCATCGTGATTTATGTTCGCAAGCCCAATGATCTTTTCACGATCTTTGTTTCGATCATGCTGGTGACCTTTGGCGCGGCCACGTTTACCGGCGGCATCCGCGGCGTGATCCTTGCCTTATCCCAGGCTCGACCGGCTCGTTGAGACCATCGCCCTGATAGGAAATTGCGCCATCCTTGCGTTCTTATTACTTTTTCCAAATGGCCGCTTTGTCCCGCGTTGGACAGCAATCATCCTGATCTTCTGGATCCTCTTTCAAATCCCGCATTACTACTTTCCCGACTCTTCCTTTTAACCTTTCAGCATTACTCGGCAATCTACAACCTGCTCTTTCCGATCGGCATCCTGAGTGGGATCATCACCCAGATCTACCGCTACCGGCGGATCTATAATGGGACGGAACGGCAGCAGACAAAGTGGGTCATTTATGGGGTGACGATTGGCATAGGCGGTTATCTCATCCTAAGGGCAATCAGCTTGACCGTGTCTGACCCATTGGGGAAGGACCTGCTTGTGTCACTGGCACTTAATATTTGTGCTGTTATTTTCATGCTGCTGATCCCGCTGTCCATCACGATTGCTGTTCTCCGCTATCGTCTGTGGGATATCAATCCCATCATCAACCGGACACTGGTCTACGGCGCGCTCACCGGCCTGACCATGGCATTTTATATTTTAGCCGTGGGCTTATTTGCGAATTTTTTCCAGCAGCGCTCTGCCAACCTGGTGATCTCGTTCCTCGCCACTGGGGTTGTTGCCATTCTCTTCGAGCCGCTGCGACAGCGCCTGCAGCGCGGCGTCAATCGCCTGATGTACGGAGAACGCGACGATCCCACGACGGTCCTGACGCGCCTTCAGCCAGCGGCTGAACTCATCCCTTGCGCCCGATTCCGTTTTGCAGACGATCGTCGAAACCGTTGCACAGACTCTGCGGCTGCCCTATGCGGCGATCTCCGTCCTGTCCGTAGAGGAAGGTCCCCGTGTCATCGCTTCCTCTTGGGTTCAGCTTCCTCCGACCTGATTTCCCTGCCCCTGAGTTATCAAAGCGAACTCATCGGCGAGTTGATCCTGGCCCCGCGTGCTCCAGGAGAATCGTTCTCCACGGCGGATATTGAACCTGCTTCATCTCATCGCCGGGCAGGCAGGGATCGCCGTGCATAACCTGCGCCTCACCCGGGACCTGCAGCGCTCGCGTGAAAAGATCGTCACCGCCCGGGAGGAGGAGCGCCGCCGCCTGCGCCGCGACCTGCACGACGGCATTGGGCCCACGCTGGCAAACCTCTCCCAGCGCATCGATACGGCTGCCGACCTGGTGGAAACCGACCCCCAGGCAAGCATGGATTTGTTAAAGGCGCTCAAGGGCCAGGTCAAGAACACGGTCGCCGAAATCCGCAGACTGGTCTATGCACTCCGCCCGCCGGTGCTAGACGAGTTTGGCCTGGTCACCGCCCTCCGCGAGCATGTGGCACAATATAGCGGTCCAAATGGGATCCAGATCACGTTCGATGTGACCGACCCCATGCCACCCCTCCCGGCTGCTGTGGAAGTTGCCGCCTACCGGATTGCCCTGGAGGCATTCACCAACATCGTTCAACCATGCCCAGGCAACCAGCTGCCAGATCCTCCTCAAAGCCGAGCAGGATTGTCTCCGGCTGGAGATCTCTGATAATGGAACAGGCCTGTCCGGACGAAATGCATTCCGGCGTGGGTCTTGAACTCTGATGAGGGAGAGAGCCATGGAACTGGGCGGCGAATTTGCAGTCGAAAATCGCCCCAACGGCGGACTGCGCGTCAGCGCCCAACTGCCCATGGGAAAGGGATAAAACAATGACCATCAAAGTGTTGATCGCAGACGATCATGCTTTCTATCGCGAGGGCGTGCGGGCCTTCCTGGGCAGCTCCCCCGATATCGACGTGGTTGGCGAAGCCGGCAATGGAGAGGAAGCCATCGCACAATCCGCGGAGCTGCAGCCGGATGTCATCCTGATGGACCTGAAAATGCCGGGCACAAATGGGATTGAAGCCACCCGCCGCATCCACGAAACGCAGCCTGAAATCGGTGTGCTGGTCCTGACCATGTTCGACGACGACAACTCAGTCTTCGCCGCCATGCGGGCCGGGGCACGCGGCTACCTGCTCAAGGACGCCGACAAGGATGAGGTCGTGCGCGCCATCGTCGCAGTGGAAAGAGGCGAAGCGATCTTCAGCCCCGCCATAGCGCCAGAGGATGATCCAGTACTTCTCGGCCGCGCCATCCGAATCATCCAGAAGAAGTCAAGCCGGGTGAATTTTCCGAATTAACGGAACGCGAGGTCGAAATCCTGGACCTGATCGCCCGGGGGCACAACAACCTGGCCATCGCCAATAAGCTTTCGCTGAGCATCAAGACCGTGCAGAATTATGTATCGAGCATCCTCACCAAGCTTCAGGTGGCTGACCGAGCTCAGGCGATCGTCCGTGCGAGGGAGGCTGGGTTTGGAAAAAAGAATAGCCGGTAAATCACCAGCTATTTCTATAACAATACAGGGTGGAAATTATGACAGGGATCAGCGCTGGAGGGGAACCGTAAAGACCCAGGGCCCTTCGTATTGATCGGCCAGTGCATCCCAGATCAGGGGATAGATCTCCTGGTCCGTTTTCCCCTCAGGCCGCTTCAGAACTTCGATGTTCCCGCCATGATCGACATTGACATACTGAAATTCTATGCCGGTGCCGGCCAGCCGCTGGTTGGCGCGATCCACACGATCCTGGGTCGACCACCTCCGGATAGGAAGCCCACCAACTTGGGGACGGTGAGGGTTAGCGAGTTTGCGGTTTCATCCTGGACAATATCAAATCCAATGGAGCTGCAGCGCTCGGGATCGGTCAGCCTGAAATCCTTGCCTTCTGCTCCCGGCATGAGCCCACCACTACTATAGGTATATTCTCGGCCGCCCACTGTCAATAGGCTGGCAGTCAACCCCCAGTCCACAGCGGATGGCATTTGAAAACAAAATAGCGCTTCCAGATAGGAGGGCGTCAACCAGATTTCCTTCAACGTCATGGACACATTATTCGTCACAACCGTCTGGTCGATGTTTTCGATCCTGGTTCCGGGAAGAGCGGGAAGATCAAGGCTAAACCGGAACGTACCCACTTTCGTCGGCCCCTCGACAGGAATTTCCACGTTCAGGCGGATGTTCGGAGTTCTTCTCCGGGTCCAGTGCTCCTTCCACGAGCCGCTGGTCCACCTCGCTGGTGATGACACCCTTTTCCACGAGAGAACGATTTCCTGAAACGGCACCCATCCATAAATCAGGAACCGCTTCACTGGTCATCTGAACCTGCTGCATGGAATCCATGTAGGTCCCGTCGGGCCAGTCCAGGCCGGAAATGGTGTAATGTAGGGCAATGCGGCTCTCATCGGCATACGCCCAGTCAATTCCCACACTGACTCCGTTGATGGTTTGCGGCGCGATGTCGGGTTTAAAAGTGAGAGGCAGGTAGTAAGGATAGACGGGATCCGCCTCCGGCGTGGACGTTGGTGAGGCAGCCGTGGTTGGAGTGGGTAATACTGCGACAGGCGTATTGGGAATGTTAGTCGGTGTATTTAGGACGGGAGCAGATGTGGCTGGCATGGCGACTGCCGGGCCGCAAGCACTGAGCAGCAGGAGGAGCAGCAGGCCGGATTTGAGAAAATATGTGGGCGTTTGTTTCAGATCGGAAATGGTTCGGTGAGGTTTTATTGAATTCATGAAGTTTCCTTGTTAATAGCAGGTGACAGTCACCCATAGTAGGAACCTGCCAAAATCATGGGCAACTTTATAAGGTGACTTTCACCTTAAGATCCGGCGACATTCCGTAGAATGGAGATTTTTCAACCTTTGTTCCCCATTGAACCATTGCAAAACCAAATTGCAAACCCCTCTACAGACCCGAAAATTACGCCCTGTACCCCTTGATACCTGACACCTGATACTTGACACCTTGAATTTGACACATGATACTTACGTACGTTCATAAAACGGTAAAAAGGAAACTATGATCCCCAACCAATGGTACGCCATTCTTAAATCGAATGAAGTGAAAAAGGGAAGGCCTGTCGGCATGACGCGCATGGGAGAAAAGCTGGTAGCCTGGCGGGACCGCCAGGGAAAGGTCACCGTAATGAGCGACCTGTGCCCGCATCGCGGTGTGGCATTAAATGTCGGGAAATTGATGGGTGATTGCATCCAATGTCCCTTCCATGGTTTCGAATATGACACGTCGGGCGATTGCGCATTCGTTCCGGCGAATGGAAGAAACTCCCAGCCGCCGCGGGCGCTGCATGTCAAAACCTATCCCACCCGGGAGGCACATGACATTATTTATCTCTGGTGGGGCGAGCCTCGCCCGGAGGCAGCCTATCCACCCCTGCCGTGGTTTGGGAACATCGGCAATAAGATGGTGTATTCCACGATCCGCAGACAATGGGCGAACCACTACCGCGAGCCATCGAAAACCAGCTGGACGTTGTCCATCTTCCTTTTGTCCACCACAACACCATTGGGCGGGGCAACCAGGCCCTGGTCAACGGACCTGTCGCAAAGGAGACCAGGATTGCAGAGGATAGCTACCGTCTTGACCTGTGGGTTGACAACCAGTCAGACCAGGGGCAGACACCCATCAAGCCAGCGCAGATGCCGGTTCCCACACGACGACCCCTGATCCAGTTCCACTTTCCCAACCTCTGGCAAAACTGGCTGTCCGATGATTTCCTGGTTTTCCTCATCTTTGCCCCCATTGACGAGGAAAATACCATGATGTACCTGCGCCAGTATCATAAGGTGCGCTTCCCGGTTGCGCGCCAGCTGACCGAATGGCTGGGCGGCCTCGGCAACTTATATATTCTCAACCAGGATACAGCGCGTGGTGGTTACCCAGCGCCCTCCGCGCCCGGATCTTGACATCGGTGAAATCCTGATCCCCGGGGATTATCCCATTGTGATGTACAGAAAACGAAGACGGGCGCTGATCGACGAGTGTAAGGAGCCGGTCCGGTAACCCGTCATGACCCGTTGGATTGACCCGTCTCCCGTCCCCATCCCTCCCTCCTTCGCAGACCTAAATCTGCATCCGCTGGTCGCGCAGACTCTCGTCCGGCGCGGCATCACCACGCCTGAAGCGGCGCGCCTCTTCCTGCACCCCGACCGCCTCGCCCCGGTGCCGTTCCCCGGCATCGAGCCTGCCGTGGAGCGCATCCTGCAGGCCATCCGTGGACAGGAGCTGATCTGTGTCTGGGGCGACTTCGACGTTGACGGGCAAACATCCACTTCCCTTCTCGTGCAAACTCTACAAGGGCTGGGGGCAAACGTTATGTACTACATCCCCATTCGCGGCAAGGAGAAGTCATGGCGTACACATTGAGTCACTCAAGCCCATCCTGGATCATGGTGCCCAATTGATCCTGACCTGCGACACGGGCATTACCGCACACGAGGCGATCGACTACGTCAACGCGCGCGGTGCGGACGTGGTTGTCACCGACCATCATGACCTCGGGGAGACCCTTCCCAACGCAAAAGCAATTGTCAATCCCAAGTTGCTGCCTGAAGGACATGTTCTTGAAAATCTCGCCGGGGTGGGCGTTGCTTATAAATTGGCTGAATCGCTACTCACTAATTCCCAATCCCCAATCACATCAGATGACTTGCTTGATCTCGTAGCGCTCGGCCTGATCGCGGATGTTGCGCTGCTGAAAGGGGAAACGCGTGCCCTTGCCCAAAGAGGCATCCACGCCCTGCGCAGGACCCAGCGGACCGGTCTGAAGGTGATCGCCGAACTCTCACGTACGAACCTCGAAACGCTGACGGAGGAGACGATCGGTTTTACCTTCGCGCCGCGTCTTAATGCCCTGGGAAGATTAAGCGATGCCAATCCCGCCGTCGAATTGCTGACCACCCGAGACGCGGCCCGCGCCCGCGTCCTTGCCACCCAGATCGAGGGGCTCAATTCCCAGCGCCGGCTGCTTACCAGCCAGGTCTATGAAGCGGCGGAGGCCCTGCTGCGCGAGAATCCTCTTTTCCTGACCGAGCCTGCCATTGTGCTGGCACACCAGAACTGGCCGGGAGGCGTGGTGGGCATTGTCGCCAACCGCCTGGTGGACCGCTATCACAAGCCGGTCCTCCTGCTCACAGAAACGGACGATGGCATTCTACGTGGCTCGGCCCGATCCGTGGAGGGACTGCATATCACAGAAGCCATCACCACTCAGAAGGATCTGCTGCTGGGCTTTGGCGGACATCCTATGGCCGCCGGCGTTGCACTGGCAAAGGAGAATTTTTCCGCTTTCCGCAAAGGCCTGGGCAGGGCAGTGGAAAAACAGCTCGGCAGCATCGTGCGCGAAGAGCCCAGCCTGCAGATCGATGCCTGGCTACGCCTGGAGGAGGTCAACCTGGAGCTGGCCAGCGTGCTTGAATCACTGGCTCCCTTTGGCGCGGGCAACCCGCCCCTGACCCTGGCCACGCGCAACGTGAAGATGAAATCGATCACGGCGATTGGCAAGGAAAAAGAGCATTTGAAGCTTAGGGTTGAAGATGAAAAGGGTAATCTGGCCGATATTCTCTGGTGGGGCGGCGCCGGGGAGGAGCAGCCTGAGGAGGGAAGCGTCTTCGACATTGCCTATTCGCTGCGCGCCGCCTCCTTCCGCGGGGAAAAACAGGTTTCACTGCAGTTCGAGGAATTCCGGGTTGTCAGGGAACCGCCAATCGAACTCCGGAAGCGGCAGATCGAAGTGGTTGATTACCGTATGGAGCCCGCCAGCAAGCTGGCGGAAATCCAGGAGCAAGCTGCTGGACTCCAGGTTTGGGCGGAAGGGGCCGATAAGGACAAAGGCAGGGCGCGTTATCAGCTGCAGCCTGCAAATGAGCTGGTCATCTATTCCAGTCCCGCATCTTCGCAGGATCTGCGCGCCGCGCTGGAGATCGTCAAACCTGCAAAGGTGTATCTTTTTGCCGTATCCCCGCAGCAGGAGAAGACGGATGCATTTTTATCCCGGCTGGCCGGTCTGACAAAGTTCGTCATCAACCAGCGGGAGGGAAAAGTAGCAGTGCAGGAGCTGTCCGGGGTCACCGGTCAGCGCGACAAGGTGATACAGATCGGGCTGGAGTGGCTGGCGGCCGGGGGACACGTATCGATCGAAAACCAGGACGGAACGGCGCTTCTCTCCCGTGGAAAAGGCGAATCGGATCCCTATCTCCAAAAGGAGCTCTTCATTGCCGTCCGGGGAATCCTGGAGGAGACCGCTGCCTATCGTGCCCACTTTACGAGGGCGAGCCTGGAGTCGTTGTTCGACCAATAGTTTTAAGGAGTTGTAGTGGGGGTCCTGGTAGGGGTAACAGGTGGTTCAGGTACAATAATTGCGTCAAAATTTATGGAACCGCCGCTGTCATGCGAAATGGTCACGGTGTGTGTCCCCGTATTACTGGCTGCCAGCACCCATTCATAATTTTGCGTGGTTGTGCTGGCTTCGTTCATGACATAGCTGGTGCTATCCAGTGTGAGACGGATGGTCCCCAGGCTGGGTCCGGCCTGAAAGAAGACCCGCAGCTCATCCCCAATGAAAAGAAATTGGATCGAGTTTCCCACTGCTCCCGAAACATGCAGGCTTCCACCCGTCGCGCCTGTCACACCCGATTGTGTGTCCCAGGCCCCGCTGTAAACAAACCGGCTGTCCACATCGTCAAATGTACCCGGACCGAAGGGAGCCACGAATGCTGAGTTAGGCGTTCGCGAGGGCGTACTCGTATTGACGAAAGGAGGCAGAGTGATGAGCGAAGCCAGTGTATTCGTGGCGAAAACATCCGGTGTATTTTGAGGAGAAAATGTTGGTGTTTCAAACACCACAGGCGGGAGCGTATCCTCGCCAACCACTGTGGGTGGAATTTCCTGGGACGGTTCCAGGGTCACTGTGGTAATGGCCGGTTCAGTGCCAATAAACGCGTACTGGAATGAGGTGGAGGTCGGCACCTCCTCCACCACCGCAGGGGTTTCATTCATGCTCCCGGAGGCCAGAATAACACAGATCCCGAGCACGGCAAAAATCCCAACGCCGATTGGGATCAGGAGGCTTCGGTCGAATGATGGCTGGTTATCCATTGCACCACCTGGCTGTTATTGTGGGATACGCATTATGGGCGTATCATCTGGGCAAAGGATACCACAACATGCTCAATCTGATTCCAAAACCAACTTCGATCATTTCCAACCCGGGGGAATTCATCCTATCAGAGTCAACAACGATCCTGGCCGATCCTGCCAGCCCGGCGGTGAAATCGCTCGCGGACTACCTGTCAGCGCAATTACAAAGAGTTAACGGCTTGCGGCCTGCAGTAACAGATCCCGGACAAAATCCGGGAGCCATCACTCTAAAACTGGATCCCGGCGCGGCGCTTGCAGAAGAAGGATATGAGCTTTCTGTTGCTGCAGATGGAGTTCAAATCCGTGCGAGTCAAACGGCGGGATTGTTCTACGCCATCCAGACTCTGCTGCAGATGATCCCGCCCGGTCCATTCCAAAGCCTGAGCCTGCCTGCCGTTTCGATCCGGGATATTCCCCGCTTCGAATGGCGCGGGGCCATGCTCGACGTGGCGCGTCACTTCTTCGGCGTGGAGGATGTCAAGCGCTTCATCGACCTGATCGCGCACTATAAGCTCAACCGCCTGCACCTGCATCTCAGCGACGACCAGGGCTGGCGCATCGAGATCAAGTCATGGCCGAGGCTTACAGAGATCGGGAGCCGCACCCAGGTCGGCGGCAAAGGTGGTGGTTTCTACACGCAAGAGGAATATAAGGAAATTGTGGACTACGCCCGCAGCCGTTTCATTACGATCGTGCCTGAGATCGATACGCCCGGACATACCAACGCAGCGCTGGCCTCCTATGCTGAACTGAATCCCTCCGGAGAAGCAGCCTCCTTATATGAAGGCATCGGAGGTTGGGTTCAGTACTCTGTGGATCGACAATGAGATCACCTACCAATTCCTGGACGATGTGATCCGTGAGCTTGCCGCGCTGACACCCACGCCTTATATCCACATCGGCGGCGACGAGGCCAGGTCGACGCCGAAAGAGGAATACAAAAAGTTCATCAAGCGGATCCAGGAAATTGTCAGCTCGCACGGCAAGCGGACCGTTGGCTGGAGTGAGATCGGGGAAGCCGAGGTGCTGCCGGGTACCATTGCCCAGCACTGGATGGGAGCGGCCTACCAGGGAGCCAGAGATCAGGGCGCCAGGATCATCCTCTCCCCTGCCAACAAAACCTACCTCGATATGAAGTATGATGAATCCACGCCGCTTGGGCTGAGCTGGGCCGGATTGATCAGCGTCAAGGATGCCTATGACTGGGAGCCTGGCAGTTATCTCGACCTGCTGGAGGAAAGTGACATCCTGGGCATCGAAGCCCCGCTTTGGACGGAAACGATCCTGACCATGAAGGACATTGAATACATGGTCTTTCCCCGTCTGCCCGGGATCGCCGAGCTGGCCTGGTCAGCGAAGGGCCAAAGCTGGGAGGAATATCGCCAGCGACTCGCTGCACACGGCAGGCACATGGAATGCATTGGGGATCAATTTCTATCGAGTCGCCGGAAGTGGATTGGGAATAAAAACGAATGGGGCGGCGGTTTCGAAACTCCCGACCCCAGCCTGGATTTACTTTATCTCACAGCTTTATCGGTAAACTCCAAAGCTTTGTCCAAAACATCGAAGCCTTCCTTCAATTGTTCCTCGCTGATGATCAAGGGCGGAATGATCAAGACGGTATGCCAGTGAGTGTAGAGATATAAGCCGTGGTCAAGACAATATTTTTTAAGCGCATTCATTTCAGGCGATGAACCGTTCCATGGCACCATGGGTTCCTTCGTCCGCCGATCTTTGACCAGCTCGAGGATCCCGAACAGGCCAATGTTCCTCACCTCACCCACGGAAGGATGTTCCTCCCCAAGATCGGTCAGCATCCGCTTCAAAACGGGACCCATGGCAGCGGCGTGCTCGACGATATGATCCTCCCTCATTACGTTGATGTTGGCAATGGCTGCTGCCAGAGAAATTGGATGAGACGTGTAAGTCAATCCACTTTCGAACGGCGTATCGTTGAACGCCGCGGCGATCTCAGGCTTCATCGCCACCGCGCCCAGCGGCGCGTAGGCGGAGGTCAATCCCTTCGCCATGGTCATGATGTCCGGAACGACATCCCAGTGTTCGATGGCAAACCATTTGCCGGTGCGGCCAAACCCGCTCATCACCTCGTCGGCGATCATCAAGATGCCGTATTTGTCGCACAGGGCGCGCACGCCCTGCATGTATCCCTGCGGCGGGATGATGATGCCGTTCGTGCCGGTCACCGATTCCATCAGGATGGCAGCAATGGTCTGCGGTCCTTCGTATTGGATGATCTCCTCCAGGTGGTTCAGATAATCCTGGGCGAACTCCTGCTTCCGAAATATCGGGGTTGTCCAGGTGGAAGGTCGAGCGGTAGCGATAGGGGTCGAGGAAATGGACCACGCCGGTCATCAGGTTTGGCTCCCAGACGACGCGGCGCGGGTCGCCGGTGGCGGCCATCGCCCCGGCAGTCGCCCCGTGGTAGGAGCGGTAGCGGGCCAGGATCTTGTGCCGGCCTGTGTAGCCGCGCGCCAGTTTGATGGCATTCTCGTTGGCATCCGCCCCGCCCAGGGTGAAGAGGATCTTCGTCAACGCCTGCTGCGGTGTGATCTCTGCCACCATTTTGCTCGCCAGGGCCCGGACACGGGTCGTCATGCCCGGCGCGGCATAGGGAAGCTCCGCCGCCTGCTCCTGCATGGCCCGGATGACGCGCTCATTCCCATGGCCGATATTGACGCACATGGTCATCGAGTTGAAATCCAGGTAGCGCCGGTCGTCCACGTCCCAGAAATGGACGCCCTGGGCGCGCTTCACCACAATGGGATTGACCCTGGCCTGCGCTGACCAGGTGTAGAAAACATGCTGCTTGGAAATTGGAAGAATTTCTTCGTCGGGGAGATCGAACATGGTGGATGCCTCTTTGTAGGGCGGGCTTGCGGCCCACCATTATTGTGTTTTAAATACCGTCACGCTGCCTGCCAGGACGGGATATTCGACAAGCGTGACCTACGTACAAGCTGCAAAGAATTATAACCCTCCTGTTTTGGGTGAAGTATGATAAACTACAGCCCGCTTGAATGCCGCACGCTTCTTCAAGCGTATTATGTAGCGTGCGGGACGAAACAGGTACGTCATCAATACGTGCCTTTCCGCTCCAGGCGGACCCACGGTTCGAACTGGAGCAATCCCATGGAAAGGAGGTTATCCCTCATGCGCAATTATGAACTCGTTTGCATTGTCCAGCCCGAGCTGGACGAGACCGCATTTAAAGGTGTGGTCGACCGTGTATCCACCTGGGTCACGGAAGCAGGCGGCAGCGTGGACAAAGTGGATGTCTGGGGCCGCCGCCGGCTGGCTTACCAGATCCGCAAGCAAAGAGAAGGTCAGTATGTCCTGATGAACGTGTCACTCGACCCGAAATCCACCAGCGAGCTGGAGCGTAACATTCGTTACCTCGAAACGATCCTGCGACACATGCTTACGGCTGTGTGAACTATTTTTTGAGACCTCTCGGTTTACCGCTTAACTTGTTAAAACTAAACTTTATATGGAATTGTAGATTAAAATACAAATATCAAGTTTGGGAATTTATGCGGTACTAAGTTATAAGGAGAACGAACATGAGCCGAGGCCTGAATAAAGTACAAATTATTGGTCATCTGGGAAGAGATCCAGAAATGCGCTACACCCCCTCGGGAAGGCCTGTCACCACCTTCACCGTTGCAGTCAGCCGGTCATGGAACACCGTGGACGGCGAGCGCCACAACGAGACCGAGTGGTTCAATGTTGTTGCCTGGGGCAACCTGGCAGAGATCTGCAAGCAGTATCTGAACAAGGGCCAGCAGGTTTACATTGAAGGACGGCTGCAGACCCGCCGCTGGGATGACAAGGAAGGCGTCAAGCACACCAGCGTGGAAGTGGTCGCCAATGAAATGATGATGCTGGGTGACCGCCGCGAGCATGCCAATAGTGCAGGCGGTGCAGAAGCCATGGCAGATGATCCTGACATCGGTGTCAACAGCGAGGATGAATTCCCATTCTAGACCATCCGGTATGCCTCGTTGACCCCTGGCATGCGGGATTTCAAAAGCAAGAAAATTGGAGTAACTAATGGCTGAAGATCGAAGACCCCAAGGGGCACAGCAGGAGGGCGGCGGAGAGCGCCGCTTCTTTGCGAAGCCCAAAACCTGTCAGTTTTGCGCAGACAAAACCCTGACAATTGACTACAAAAAGACCGACCTGCTGCGCCGCTACATCACCGAGGACGGCAAGATCCGCCCGCGCCGCCAGACTGGCGCCTGCGCCCGCCACCAGCGTGTGGTGGCCGCCGCGATCAAGCAGGCACGCCAGATCGCCCTGCTTCCCTTCGTTGGCAGATCCTTCGACGAGGGACGTTAACCCCTGAGAAACGTGCGGGGCATGGCTAATTCCATGCCCCGTATTTACGTTATGGAAAAACAATATGGATAAACGCAGCTCCACCCCAAAGGTGGTTACCAAAAAGCACATCGCCCGCCTCGAACGCGAGCAGCGGCAGATCAGATTGATCCGCGGCATGGCCATCGGCGGTATCGTCGTGGTTGTCGCCCTGCTGGTGTATGGATATCTTAATATGAACGTGTTTTCCAAGCAGCAGGCTGTGGCCCTGGTGAATGGTGCCAAGATCACGATCGGGCAGTTTCAGGAACGCGTTCGCCTCGAACGAGTCGGTTTATATAACCAGTTGAACCAATACAAGTACTTTCAGCAGGCGTTTGGGATGGATACCACCCAGCAGCAGCAGGATATCACAACCACGCTGGATTCAACCGGTACCATGGGCGACCGCGTATTGAACACAATGATCGATGAAGTACTGATACGGCAGAAGGCCAAGGAACGCGGTATTACGGTCAGCTCGCAGGATGTGGACAAGTTCATCCAGGATGCCTACGGTTTCAACCCGGGCGGCACGCCAACTCCCACCGTCACTCCCACCGAGTTTGCATACCCGAACTCTCTCGGCCAAGCAGTTGACGATGTATCCCCCGACATTGATACCGACAGTCGCACCCACATCCACACCGGATCCGTCCGTTACGGCTACTGCGACAGCCCCGGCAGTTGCCTCGCCGACCCCCGTCCCAGCGCTGCCCACGGCAAGCCCAACACCCTACACGCTCGAAGGTTTCCAGGGACAGTTCCAGAAGACCGTCGATGAGTTCAAAGGCTATGGAATCAGCGAAGAGACTTTGCGCTCTGTATATGAGGTCCAGGCCCTGCGCACGAAACTGATGGAGGATCAGGAGAAGGACCTCCAGGCTACTGAAACTCAGGTCCTGGCACGTCACATCCTGGTCGATACGGAAGCTGAAGTCAAAGGTAGTTGAACAGCTCCTCGAAGCAGGGCGCGGACTTTGCGACCCTCGCAAGGAAGTACTCCAAGGACACCGGCTCCGGCCAGAACGGTGGTGAACTTGGCTGGGCGCCTGCCAGCAATTATGTAACTGAATTTGCCGATGCAGTCTCCAAACTGGAAATAGGCGCGATCAGTGAGCCGGTCAAGACGCAGTTCGGTTATCACATCATCCAGGTCATTGCGCGCGAAGAGCTTCCGCTCTCTGCCGACCAGCTCGCCCAAAAGAAACAGACGGCTTTTGACGAGTGGCTTAAGTCGATCCACGACTCTTCCGATATCACCATCAAGGATGTCTGGAAGACAAGCGTTCCCACTGAGCCTGTCCTGAGCCAGCAGTAATTACATCCTATCGTCCCAAAGGCTGGATGTTTCAATCCTGCCTTCCATAAATATCGTTTGAGACGTTTACCTGAATAAAAAAGGCGTCCGGGCAAAACCCGGACGCCTTTTGCATCTCAAATAAAACTACAACTCACGCCCGCTGCAGCATCTCGTCTGTGACCTGGTCGAGTCTCAGGCTGATGATCTGGCTGGCCGAATCGCGTCCCATGGTGATGCCATAGATCACGTCCGCCGCCTGCACGGTGTTGCGGTTGTGGGTGATGACGATGAACTGTGTATCCCGGCTCAGCTCCTGCAGCAGGTCGCGGAAGCGCCCGACGTTGGCTTCGTCGAGCATGGCGTCCACTTCGTCCATCACGCAGACCGGCGTGGGCGAAACCTTGAGCAGCGCAAAGACGAGCGCCACGGCGGTCAGGCTCCGTTCGCCGCCGGAGAGCAGCGCCAGACCCTGCTCGCGCCGGCCGGGGAGGCGGGCCTCGATCTCGATACCGGTTTCCACCAGGTTATCCGGATCAGTCAGGGCCAGCCGCGCCGATCCCCCTCCGAACAGACGGGTGAACATGGCGCGGAACTGCTTGTCCACGGCGTCGAAGGTCTTCGAGAATTCCTGCTTGGTCAGCTCATCCAGTTCGGCGATGACGTGCTTGAGATCCGCCTCCGCCTTTTGCAGATCCTCCACCTGGGTCTTCATGAACAGATAGCGTTCCGACTCGCTGTCGAACTCCTGCTTGGCTTCGGGGTTGATGGGTCCCATACGGCGCAGATGGGTACGGTTCTGGATGAGCTGGGTTTCCAGCTCGGGCGGAACCTCGGTCACGACCGGCAGCTCCTCCACCATCCCTTCGAACGGCAGCGGGACCGGACCGGATACGTCTGCAGCGTATTCAAACATGACCAGTCCAAAATCATCGATGATCTTCTGCTGCAGGTTTTCCAGCCCTTCCTGTTTTCTGAGCTGTTCCAGCTGCACCTGGCCAAGTGTGCGTTCGGCGTGGGCAAATGAGCGTTGTGCACCGGCCTCGCCTTCCTGCAGGCGGGTCTCTTCCTGCTCGGCCGTCTCAAGATCCTTCTCGGCCGGCTCGATGAAGACCCGCAGCTCTTCGATCTGGGTATGCAGATGGGTCTCGCGCTCATGCAGGGAGGATTGATTTTCGTCCAGGCCTGTCAGGGAGGATTCTGCTTCGTGCAGGCGGGTGGTCAGCTCAAATCGGCGGGTGTCGAAGCGCTCCACCTCCCGACCCCTTTCCTCCCTACGCCGGCGGGCATCCTCCAGGGCGCGTTCCACAACGGCCAGGCGTGTACTCCAGTAGGAAGCCTGGGATTGGACTTCTGCCAGGTCCATTCCCGCAAGCTGCTCGGAAAGTGCCCGGACCTGTTCCTGCTCCTGGGCTGATTGGGTCTCCAGGTCTGCCTGGGATTGGATCAGTTTCGCTCGGATCGAAGCCGCTTCCTCCGCCTCCAGCTTTTAACTGGCCATACTGACTCTGCTGCCATTCGTGCTGGCGCCGGGCCGATTCGGACTCCAGGCCAGCCTGCCGCTCGTTTTTCTGGGCCTCTTCCAGTTGAAGGCGCGCAGTGCGCACATCTTCACTGGCCTGAGCCAGCTCGCGCTGCGAGTCATTGATACGACTCGGAGAGGGTGTCCACTTCGCCATTCAAAATGTCAATCTGTCTCCCGGACCCGGCAAGGGCCTCGCCCAGCTCACGTTTCTGTCGCGGACGGCTGAGGGCGGACCCACCCTGGGAGGCCGACCTTCCGGCAATGATCAATCCATCGCCGCGGAAGACCTCACCGCGCAATGTCACCAGGCGGGCATGCGCCGGCAGTGCGCGGATCAACCTCCGGGCCGCGGCGCGATCGCGGACGACCAGCGTCTGGCCAAGGATCAGGTCCACGGCGGCACGCAGTTCCTCGGGCGCCTTGACCAGCTCGGAGGCAATCCCAAGAAAAGCATCATCGACGGGCCGGGAGGGACTTTGCCGGTGCTGGCCATCCAGTGGGAGCAGGGCAGCCCGCCCGGCATTATCCGATTCCAGCAATTGGAGGGCGTTATCGATCTCGTCAGCATCGAGCAGGATGGCGTCCAGGCTGTCGCCGAGGGCGGCCGTAATCGCGTACTCCAGCTCCGCCGGCACATCCAGTGAGGCGCTCAAGGCGCCGCGGCACCCCGCAGACGACTTTGGCGGGCGGCATCCAAAAGGAAGCGTGCTCCCTCTGCATAGCCTGCCAGCGATTGTTCCGCCTGCTCCAGCACATCCAACTGCGCTTTCAACCGGGTGTACTCGCCAAGGCGCTGGGCACGCTCCTCGGCCTTTACCCGGCGCTCATTCTCGAGCTCTCCGACAGTGTTCCTGCTCGCATTCTCATTCGCCACCGCTTTTTGCCAGGCAGCCTCGGCAGTTTCTCGTTCCTGCCGGGCCTGGTCATATTTTTCGCTGACTTCTTTTTCATGTACTTCCGCAAGCTCGATGGCTATGCCAGATTGATCCAGCCGTGTCTGCAGGTTCTCCAGGCGGGATCGCAGCTCCTCAAGACGCGCCTGTGTCTCGGCCCGCTGGGAGCTCCATTTATCCAGTCCAAGGCGTGCGGCTCTCAATTTCTCCTCCACGTCGGCGCGTTCCGCCTGTCCTCTCTGCAGGGACTCGCGGGCCTCGACGACCTGTTTCCGGGCGTCCTCAAATTCGCTCTCCAGGCGCTGGACTTCCTGCTCCACCTCTGCCAGGCGCTCGTGGGCGACCCGTTCCTCATCCGAAGCCCGGTCGGTATCGGCCAGGACGGAGGATTGGGCTGTCATCAGGGATCTGCGCCGTTCCTCGAGGACGGCCAGCGCGCGGCTCACCTCCTCACGCTGGTTGTGCAATTCGGCAGACTGGCGGTGCCAGGCATTGAGCTGGGTGCGCAGTCCCGTAAATCTCTCCCGGAACGAGTTGTAGGCTGTCTGGGCTGTCATGTGCAGCTCACGCGCTTCGTTCACCCGAATTTCCTGCCCACGCACGACTTCACGCGCCTCGGTCAGTTCCTGCTGGGCGCGGTGCCAGTGGAAGCCATACCACTCCCGCAAAATGACTTTCAGGTCGGCCTGGGCACGGATGTATTCAATGGCGCGCTTTGCCTGGCGTTCCAGGCTGCGCAGGCGCGGCTCGAGCTCGGACATGATGTCCAGCACGCGCTCGAGGTTGCGCATGGTCGTCTCAAGCCGCTTGAGGGCTTCCTCGCGACGGACACGGTACAATCCCACACCTGCTGCTTCCTCGAAGAGCCGGCGACGCTCGTCCGCTTTGAGGGCCAGGGATGCATCCACAAGGCCCTGCCCAAGGATCGTATAGGTGCGCTCCGACAAACCTGAAGCCGCGAGCAATCTCATTGAGATCGCGCAGGCGGACATGCTGGTCATTCAACAGATAATCGTTGTGACCGTCGCGGTAGGCGCGGCGGGTCATGCCCACTTCGGTGAAATCGACCGGGAGCCAGCCGTTCGTGTTGTCAAAGACAATATGAGCGGAGGCCATGCTGGCACGCGGCCGGTGCTCGGACCCGTTGAAGATCATGTCCTCGGTCTTCTTGCCGCGCAGCAGCGTATAGGACTGCTCCCCCAGCACCCAGCGCAGCGCGTCGGCAATATTCGACTTCCCCGAGCCGTTCGGCCCGACGATGGCGGTAATACCGCCCGCAAACTCGAAGGTGGTCTTCGATGCGAACGTTTTATATCCTTGCAATTCGAGGGATTTAAGACGAAGAGGCATGTTTGTTATTCACTAAAATCCATTGAGATAGATTGAACTGTCCCGAAGGTTTTGAAGGACACCCTTCGGGACGGTTTGCTATTTATATGAAATTCCCAGCGCTTCCAATGCGGTCTGGGCTGCGATGCGGGCAGCTACGTGCTTGCTGGAGCCATGCCCCCTGCCATAAGCCAATCCCTGGATGCGTACTTCCACCTCAAATACCTTGGCATGGTCCGGACCGATGGACGAAATGGTTACATATTGAGGCGCACCCAGTTTTTCTGCCTGCGCCCATTCCTGCAGGACGCTCTTCGGATCGTGGATCTCCTCAAGAATATAATCTTCTGTCTCCTCAAGGAATGGATGGATGAACTTTTCCGCGGCTGCCAGGCCGGCGTCCAGATAGAGCGCGCCGATCAGCGCCTCGAAGGTGGAACCGAGCAGCACATCGCGCTCGTTGCCTCCCATGGACAGCTCGCCGCGTCCCAACCGCAGCGCGCGGCCCAAATGGATGGCACGCGGCAAAGCGCGGCAAGCTGGTCATTGCGGACAAGAGCCGAACGCATTTTGGTCAGGTCGCCTTCCGGCATTTCCGGGAAGCGGTTGTAGACCCAGGCCCCCACGACAAAATCCAGGACTGCATCACCCAGGAACTCGAGCCGCTCATTGTCCTCCACCGAGTTGGGATTCTCATTGACATAGGAGCGGTGCGTGAGAGCGCGCGTCAGCAGGGATAGATTTTAAGGGGCAGAGACAGCCTCTGACAGAGGTCGAATGCGGATTCAAAATCCCGCGAAGAGGGCGTAGAGGTCACAGAAATCTCCCGGGAACTCAGGGAGCGCCATTCCCCTCACCCCTGCGCCTCTCTCCAAGTGGGAGAGGGAATGGGGTGAGGAGCCTGCGTTCCATCAGTTCCGAATACCACCCCGCACGCTTCTTCAAGCTCTGAATGTAGGGTGCGGGGTATTGAGCGGCCTGAATTGTACTATAAGTCCTGCTGAGTGGGATGGCGCTGCGCGCTCACTTCCTGATTTTTTAAGATCGCAGCCTCGCACGTTTCTTCCCTTCCGTTTTCTGTAGCGTGCGGGGTACAACCCCGCACATTTCTTCTTTTCTTTTTTGAGATGTGCGGGGTACAATCAGGAATTCTACTGCGAGGGTAATCCATGTCTGAGATCAGCAGTGAAACCAGGTTCTTGCACGCCATCGAAATGGGACTGGGGGCCTGGCAGTGGGGCGACCGTGTGGTCTGGCAGTATGGACACGGCTACAGTGAAGAGCAGGTCCATGAGGCATTCCGGGCAGCGATCGCCGAGGGGATTCAGTTCATCGACACGGCGGAGCTGTACGGCAGCGGACTCTCGGAACGCCTGCTGGGCCGCTTCATGCAGGAGACGGACAAGCCCGTGCTGGTCGCAACGAAATTTTTCCCCTGGCCCTGGAGATTTTCCAAGAGGGCAATCCCGAAAGCATTGAAAGGCAGCCTGGCGCGCTTGAAGCTGGAAAGCGTGGACCTATACCAGATCCACTGGCCCAACCCGGTCCTGGGAGGGGACAGGATCATGGAAGGGCTCGCCGAATGCGTGAAGAGCGGCATGACCCGTACGGTGGGGGTATCGAACTTCGGCCAGTCACGCATGCTGGCCGCGTATTCATCCCTGGCGCAGCATAATGTCCCGCTGGCATCCAACCAGGTCCATTACAGCCTGCTGGACCGGGCCGTTGAAAAGGATGGAACGTTTGCCAGGTGCAACGAGCTGGGGATCCGCCTGATCGCCTATAGTCCCATCGAAAAGGGACTGCTTACCGGCAAGTACTCCGCCGAGAACCCGCCTCCCGGATCGCGCGCCGCCAGTATTCCAGTCTTCTCCCCAAGCTGCCACCCTTGATAAAACAAATGACTCTGATCGGGCAGGACCATGGCGGAAAGTCAAACTCCCAGGTCGCACTCAACTGGGTCATCTGCAAGGGCGCCCTTCCCATCCCAGGCGCCAAGAATGCCGACCAGGCCCTCGAAAACGCCGGGGCACTCGGCTGGAGGCTGACCGAGGAGGAGGTGGCGAAACTGGATGAGCTGAGTGACAACATCCTGGAAGGCCAGGAAGGCAAATAAGTATTTTTCGGGGAAAAAGATAGGCACGGATTGAATTGAAAAATGAGCGCTATTACAGAGGACTCAGTGTTGCCATGTATTTCGTGCCCCATAATTTGACTCATCCCCCTTTCGTTAAAATAAAAATCCCGGTGAGGCTTCACCGGGATTTTTATCGTTTATCGGTTGTTCATGAACATCTGGCGGCCCAGGCTATAACCTGCCGCCTCCAGCTTGGCTGTAAACATTGGGCGCAGGCCTGTGGGCCTGAACTGCCCAAGCGGTCGGCCCTCCGAGTCGGTCCCGGTCTGCTGGAAGAAGAAAAGGTCGGTCAGGGTAATGACCTCCGACTCCATGCCGTTGACCTCGGCGATCTGCGTGACCTTGCGGGTCCCATCCGGGAAGCGGTTCAGGTAGACGATCAGGTCGATGGCGGCGGCGATCTGCTTGCGGATGGCCAGCACGGGCAGCTCGAAGCCGGCCATCAGGGTCATGGTCTCGATGCGGGATAGTGTGTCGCGCGGGGAGTTGGAGTGGACGGTGGTCATGGATCCGTCGTGACCGGTGTTCATGGCCTGCAGCATGTCCAGGGTCTCGCCACCGCGGATTTCGCCCACGATGATCCGGTCCGGGCGCATGCGCAGCGAGTTCTTGACCAGGTCACGGATTGTCACCATTCCCTCGCCCTTGTAATCCGCGGGACGGGCTTCGAGCGATACTTTGTGCGTCTGCATCATCTGCAGCTCGACGGAGTCTTCGATGGTGACGATGCGCTCGTCATCGGGGATGGAGCGGGCCAGGATGTTGAGGAAGGTGGTCTTTCCTGAGCTGGTATTGCCCGCCACGACGATATTCAAACGCGCCTGCACACAGACCGCTACAAATTCCGCCATGCCCTGGGTGATCGAGCCTAGCTCGATCAGATCCTGGATGGCCAAGCTTGTCCTTCAGGAAGCGGCGGATGGAAATGCACGAGCCCTGCTGGGCCACCGGGGGGATGATGGCATTGACGCGTGAGCCATCCTTCAGGTGCGCGTCCACCATCGGGTGTTTGTAGCTCACATAGCGCCCAAAGGGATTGATGATGTGGTTAATCGCCAGGCGTAACTGGACCTCGCTGTCATATTTTGCGTCGGTCAAGACAGTTTGCCGTGTCTTTCGATGAAGATCTGGTTCGGTCCGTTGACCATGATTTCGCTGATCTGCGGGGTCGTCGAAAAACTGCTCGATCGGACCGTTGGCTGCCGCATAGTGGTAAGATCTCATCCAGGAATGGCCTTTCATTCTCCCCCAGGTCACCATTGGCGAGCTGGTAGGCTTCGAAGATCAATTCCCGCAACAGTTCCTCATAGCGTTCCCCCAGCGGTGGGGTCTCATTCATCAGCTCCAAAAGATTTTTCAGAACCCTTGGACGTAACAAATCCGGGTCTGAGATTCCAGGACCCCAGGGTGCGGCGGGTTTCTTAGGCATAATTCATATTCCTCTCCGGACTACAATTTTCGATCGACCCGTTGACAGAAAAAGAGGACAGACAAGGAACGCAAGTGCCTGTCCTCCGCGCAAAACTACTGGACCATCCCGACTTGAGGCGGCAGGTTTACAATCCAGTTATCACCTTGAGTATAACTGACGGTGATGTCTGCGGTGCCACCAGAATCAATGTTATAGGCGATCACCTGGCTGTTGAATGCACCGGTGCCTGAATTTCCAAACATGGTCACGGTTGCGGATGGTGCAATCACGCTGCCTGTTACGTTTCCGGTACCATTGCCTCGCATGTCCAATTCCTGCGTGTTCAACAGGTTTCCGTTTGCATCCAGCTGCGGGGCCAGATACAGTAGTACACCTTTGTATTCACCGGTTGTGGGGGCAGATGCCGTAAGATTACCGCCGCCATTAAATTTCATTGAAAAACCGGGGTTGGTCATGTAGAAAGTCACTCCCGTACCGGAAATCGCACCATGGAATGAGCCCGGACTGTTTATGACGCAGTAGAGGCCGGGGGCAAAATCCATATCGCCGCTGAATGAGACCCGGCTCCCATCCGCGCCGCTCTGGGTATGCCACTGCCCGCCTGACTGGGATGCCGTTCCATTGCAGGCAGGTTGGCGGGGGAACCAGCTTGCATAGTCTGCATAGGATAACTGGGTCGCACCGGTTGTTGTGGTACCGATATTCACGGTATGGCAGCTAAAGTTTGTCCCGCCCACTGTGGTCACAGAGGGTGAATTTACGCCGGCATTCCCGCCGCAGGTCGCAGAGTTCGAACTGGATGAGTTCAGGAAAATTCCACCACCAGTGATATTCCATACAGGTGTACCGTGAGCGTCATACCCGTTTCCTGATTGGACCAGCGCCACCAGCGCGTTTCCATTGAACGCCGGACCGGTATAGCCGGAATCCGACAATGCCACTGCCTGAACAATATTTTGCGTCTGGTTAATACCGATCACCCGGGCGAAGTAGGTGTTAACATGCGAGGTGATGACCACTTTTACGTATTTCGCCTTCCCGGCATAGGGGCCGCAGTTGGAGCCTGCTTCAGTACAGGCATAGACGTTAACCGTATTTGTGACAAGGTTATTATCATAGCCGTTGCTGAGAGCTATGTCCAGACCCGAGAGTTTCCAGGTTGAAGCACCCCGAATCTTTGAAAGTGATGCGGCCGTCGCCGCTGTATCGGCTGCGTTCTGCGCGTGACGTCGATCAGAGAATTTCGCGCTGCCGTCCACTGCAAGTCCTACTATCGCAAATAAACCAATCGCTGCAAGAGAAATAAGAATTAATGCCTGTCCACGTTCCGTGGGAAAAAAAATTGGTTTCATTATGCTCCTTTCGAAATATTCAATTGTTTCCGAACCAGCAAGCTAACAGTGAGCCTCCTTTCATCGGCAAATGTTCCCGCCGGAAAACTTCATTCCCCGAATTTCGTTCTTCGGGGAACAAAGTATATCGATTTAAGAAAAATTATTTCATCAACCCAACCCTGCGCTTGATCTTGGCATTGTCAGCGGGATTATAGTTGATATTAATAACGTTACCACCGTTCAATTTTACATCCCACCCGATGATCTGGGCGTTGAAATCGGAGTTGGTTGTGTTATCTCCGTTGATGGTGATATTGCAGTAGGGGGCAAAGATGGTGCCGTTCATATCCAGATAGCTCCCGCCGTTGATCGTACAGCTGGGATGAGCGGTCGGACTTCCGTCCAGGATGATGAGATATCCGTCATAGTCTGACCCGGAATGGGAGGCATTCAGAGTGATCGGGCTGTTAATGCTCGTGCTGAAATCATGCCCGGGAGTAATATAAATGGTTACGCCGCTGCTCCCATCGAGACTGTTAAAGGTGGAACCGCTCCAATGGATGTCGCCGTCGACACAATATACTCCGGGGGCGAGCTCAATATCCTTGTTGTTGCCGATCAATCCAGCCTGTGGAAAGTCCGTGTAATAGCCGGGGAAGATCCGCCAGTGGTTGCCGCCCAGATTGACCGGCGTGTGCGCAGTCAGACTGCATTCAGCGGGTCGATCTGGCATATAGACTTCATCGGGAATCATGATCTGTTGAGCGGTTTCATTCTCAGGCAGATTTGTACCGCAATGTTGATCTATCACGCTTCCGGCAGATGAGATACCAACTCCCGACGGATTGGCTGTAACAATAAGGCTGCCGCTATTACACGTATACCCACAGCTCGCGCTCGAGTTGACGAACATCCCGCCCCCGGTGAGATGGATCTCGCCGTTCCCACCGACATTAAAACTGCCGTTGCCGCATCCGGGACTGGGGTCCATTGAAACGACAGAGCGCCATTCGCAATCGATCCGCCTTTCCCGGACAATGCCACTGCCTGGACAATGTTTGTGCTCTGGTTGATGCCAATCACACGTGTAAAAAAGGTATCCACATAGGAGGTAATGATCACCTGCACGTAGTGTATGTTCCCGGCGTAGGGACCGCCAACCGGCGGAGAGTTGACCTGGACTACGTTCGTTACGAGATCCCCATCATATCCATTATCCGCCGCACGATTCAGGGCAGCCGTAACCAGCTTGGTTGAGACCGTTGCGGCATCGTCACCGGCGGTCTCTGCGTTAGCTTTCGCCAAAGCCCCTGTGAGCGCGGCGGTATCGGCCGCATTCTGTGCATGGCGGCGGTCTGAAAACTTGTTGCTGCCGTCGATTGCCAGACCGGTGATGGCAAACAGGGCAATGCCAGCGAATGCAATCAGGATTAATGCCTGGCCACGTTCCTTGAATAATTTTGGGTTCATCATATTTTCTCCTATCACGAACTTCATCCTAAATCATCAAGGATTATGAATTGGAGTTGTCTGACAGCCAGGCGTGTGAAAGGTTGATGATTGATCGCCTCACCTGCAGCATTCGTTATAGTTTGCGTCGAATGTAACGATGATCGTAGATGTATATATGTCCCTGGGATGTCAGAGTTGTTGAAGGTGTGATCAGTGACCATTGTCCGGAAGTCGCGATTACCACAGCTGTCCATGTCGAATGTATTCTCCGATGACTCGTCCTTTCCAATGCTAGCACTCTTGCAGACCTGCAAAGCACTTACTGGCGCAGGTCATCCAGTAGTTGAGTTCCAAGTTACTGCACATTAGAACTGTGACAGCCGGGGCATGCATTGGTGATTGGTAATTGTCACTGATACTGCTATTATCCATGTGTACTGATTTTAACTGGTACACGACTGTAACGCTTCCACAGCTCAGTGGACAGTGCGTATACTGTCGGAGTGGCATTGGCTGTAGCGTGTCGCCAGTAGCTGTAGCAGTCCGCGGTAGCTGTTGGTGTGGCTGTATGGCCGGTAGCCGTCGCAGTAGCAGTAGCTGTTGCAGTACTGGCTAGGAGTGTATGTTGGCAGCGGTGTATAACCGCCGGAAAAGGTAGCCGTAGCTGTCGGCGTATGTGTGGGAGTTGAGGTTGGCCCATTCGTGGCTGTAGCTGTAGCGGTGGGAGTCGTCGTCGGCGCACCTCCTCCACCGCCGCCTCCCCCTCCACCACCCCCCTCCCCCCCACCTCCACCGCCGCCCCCCGCCACCCGGGACCGTTACAAGTTGAATAACACCCAGTATTGTGCGGGAGCTTGTCGCTGTAAACGTCCGCTGAGGGATGGGAACCAGGTTGATCATCGGCCTGTAGGTTGTTGTAATGCGTGACAGTGACACGATCGAGACTCTGGCTGGGTATTAATCGCGACCACCGGGATCGACGATACCATCGCAATAATCAAAAATCGGTCCGGTTGGACCATGATCATAATTAATGACAATATCTGTATTCGATAAATTAATGGGAAAAGCGGCTTTTTTTGCCACCTGCCTGATCCCCTCACAATAGTTATATTTCGTATGAATTCCATCACTGGCCAGCCCCACTGCGGAGCCATAGCGGGCCGCATCCCGGCTGGCGTTGTTTACAGCAACATAGATGAAGACCATGCGACCCACTTCGAGGATTCCCGACCAGCAGCATCATCAGGATGGGAAGGACGATCGCAAACTCCACGATCGCCTGGGCGCGTTCCCTGGGTAGAGGATGTTTTTTTAGAGAGAAGAGTGTAAACATAATGAATATATTTCCCGAACGTTCATAAAAAATACCGACATGATAAGGCAAGTCGGTTTCGCTTTTGCTCACTGGAGACTACCCCTACAGTACAGGTTGTGCAATCAGATTTCGCCTTAGGGTCTCCACAGTCGTCAATAACAATTACAAGCACGAAGCACAATCCAACATAATGCGGATATAAGTTCCACTGGTTGCAGACAGGACGCTAGTATTTTGGTTATGTTACACAGATTTCGGCCCGTGTAACCTTTTCCCCCGGAAACGTTATGATCTTGTAATCAAGGCTCACGCCTGCAGTTTCACCACTTTCTGTGACATTTCAAGAGCCGCCTGTTTGAGGATCATGGTGGCGGTATCGGTTGGGAACTTGACGCTGATCGGTGTATTCTGATTATTCGCGAGCGTAAAGTTCCCCATCAGGTAGGGCATGGTCAGGTTGATCCCGATTTCCAGGATCTTCTCGGTCTCCGCCTTGGTCAGCCCTTCGAGGCCGACGGCGCGGTTGATGATTGCGTACACGCGGTTCGGGTGAATATCCTGCTCCCGCAGGTAATGCCAGAGCTTTTTGGTCTGGTTGACCGTGCTCAGGTCGGTGCTGAGGATCAATACCACCAGGTCCGCCGCCTGGATGATCGGCAGGCTGATCCTGGAAAGGGACCGGCCCAGATCCACCAGTACGTAATCGTAAGCCTTTCGCAGCTCACTCACGATGTTGGGGATGTGACTTACATTCAAGTTGAGGGATGTTTCCGGGTCGGGAGCGCCTGGCAATAGATGGAACAGCCAGTGAGGCGGCACAAGCAGCTGGCTGCCGAAATATTCGGCATCGATCTTTTCCTCCGGCTGGCCTGCCACCGTGACCAGGTTAAATTCCGGCTCCGGGATGCCCACCAGCGGCGCGATCGTCCCCATTGGGAGCACCAGGTCCGCCACTGCCACCCTGGCCTGTGAGAATTGCGCCGCCATGTTCATGGCAATGTTGGCGCACAGGGAGGAGGTACCCGTCCCGCCCTTGGCGCTGAGGAACACCATCAGATATCCCCGATCGCGCCTTTTGCGCAGACGCCTGCCTTCCGAGAGCAGGCGCGGGATCGCGTCCACGAGCGTCATCATGACCATGCCCGACTTGACGTAATATTCCGCGCAGCCCGCCTGCAAAAAGGCCTGCATTTCCTCCGGGTCAGAGCGACTGGTCAGCACCACACAGGGCACATCGGCAATGGCCGGGTTGCGCTGCAGCCGTTCGATCAGCTCCATGCCCCTAAGGTCAGGCAGGTTTGTGTCAAAGATGACCATGTTGGGCACAGTCTCTGTGACCATGCGAATCCCCTCTTCACCGGTAGAAGCTTGTTTAACCTGATAATTTTTTTTATGGAGAAGCTGGGCCAAAAAATTGCGGTTGGCCTCGTCCGCGTCGATAACAATGAGTGTCAAGGGAGCCATGCTGTTGCATCCTTTCGTGACCGGGTGGGATCGCTTATGGCAGTGCGGTCAACACCCAGCGCTTTTCTGCGTCCGGCTCGGCCAGGACAATGAGCAGACAGGGCGAATTCGAATCCAGCTCCCGCATTTCCGCCGGGCTCAACTGGCTGGACGGAGTAGACATTGTAGGTTAGCTTGTCGTTGTTACTCATCCCCAGCTCGATCGGATCCTTGGGATTGAGCGTACGGATGACGGCCTCCAGCTGGCGGGTGTACGGCAGTGCCACCCAGCGGCAGACTTCCGTTCCCTGCAGCCATTCCGCCCCGGACGGGTTCCAGCTCCCGTCAGCGGTCAGGGAACCTTTGCCGAGATTGAATTGCCAGCCCCCGGGCAGACCCACCGTGGTCGGAAATGGCAGATCGCTGGGCATTGCCGTGGGCGCCGCCTGCGCCACGGAGCGCTGGTAGGCATTGTAGATCAGGAAAGCCGCAATCACCGCCATGACAATGCCCAAAAAGGCAAAGGCAAAATTGATATAACGCTGGTAGGGCTTGAGGGCATTCTCCACCGCGCTCAGCCGCTCCTCGAGCTGGTCCGGAGACTTGGACTCCACCTCGACGAATACTTCCTCATCGCCGTCCAACGCGATGGAGCGGACTTCCGTTAAGTTTTCATTTTCCGCTTCCGCCGGACGGGATTGGAAGGCTTGCTTTTTCAGCTCTTCGATATCAACCGGCTTCTCCGGCTCTGTCTCCGCCTCAGGCACCGGCTGGACAGCAGCGCCGTACGGGACGACGGCAGACTCTTGATCGACCGGCTCATCTTCCGTATCGAGCATGTCGATCAGATCATCGATCTGGTCCTGATATTCGTCAGACTCGGTTTCCGGGGTCGCAGACGCTGCCTGATCAGCCGCCGCCATGGCACTCAATGCAGGCAGATTGATCTCCTCCTGCGGCTGCGTGCGTCTCCTGCCTCAGCGCTCTTCGGCCGGGACGACTTGCCGAACCGCCGCCACCACTTCTGATCCTTGCCCTCTTCCTGGGCTTCCTCCTCGAGCAGGGACTTGCGGACATCGTCGAGCAGATCGTCCTGGTTGGCTTCCTCGGACTCCTGAACAGAGGGTCTCTGGCGGATGACTCCCCGGCACGCTGGAACCATCTCCTGCTGCCCCTGGCTGGCTCTCCTCCTCGACAAGCTCCCCCAGCTCGGCCTGCTCCGATGACCCATCTCCGGCGCTCATCAGCCGTTCTTCGAGTTTCGCCTGGTCCTCTCCCGGATTGTCCGGATTCTGAGGAGCTTGCTCCTTGGCCGATTCAGTAATATTCGGCGATGTGCCTCGCTGGATTCAGGCTCCAAATTCTCGAATATTTGTTTAATTTCTTTTTTCTTCGGCATGATTTCGACTCTCATTAAGGAAGGCTGGTGGGCAGGACAGGCTGCTCAAACATAAAGGTCACCAGCACCTCGCCCTGTTCCGGCAGGGTTAGGCTTTCACTGCGGTATAAACCAGGCAGGCTGACAGTAATCCCCAGGCCCGGCGGATATCCGTTCATATCAAAAACCGTGACGCCGTTGACGGTGCGCTGCGTGATCATTCTATTATTGGAGGTGGTCAGGAGCACGCTCATGGCATCGATCCATTCACCCTCATCCGGCTGCTTGTTCCCATTGCGGTCCATGAATACCTGTACCCTGACCTTCGCCGTGGAGATGACGACAGTTGGCGATGGCACCGGCGTCCGGGTCGGGACGATCGTGGAGACGGGAACTGCTGCCACGTCCTCCTTCGTGGTCTGGAAACGATAGGAATCAAAGGCAAACAGGGTCTCCATAAACCCATCCACGTAATCGGTACCACCCTTGCACTTGAATTTATCGCTTACATTCTCCCAGGTAACCGGCAGCTTCGCTTTTTTGGCCGCCAGCACTGCATCCTGCAAACAGCTCAAGCCGCTGTGGTAGGCAGCAAATGTAAACCGCCAGTAATCCTCGTAGGAGGTAATGGGGAGAGTCCCCTCCAGCGATCACAGTGGCAACCACCGCGGTGGCCGTGGCGGAGTCCGCATCAAGATCGGGCGTGACCGCCAGGGCCAGTAGGTAATCCACCTGTTCGCAGTTCGCCTTGAGGAGCCGTGAGAACAGGGAAACGCTTTCCTTGGCTTTGGCGAGATCCAATCCATAGTCACAGGTTGGGCAGGAGGCATCGGTCAGGCTGGCGACCGCGCCGCGGATCATCGCCTGCTCCACGGGCGGAAGGCTGACATAAGGCGATGTGCAATTGGCAAGCACGCTCGGACAGACCTGATCGTAGAGAGCAGGATCCCGGCGCAGAAGCACATCCACGCCCAGCTGATTGAGCTGGCCCAGCCCAAACTCATCCACGTAAAAACGGGAGTTGCCCGGCCAGAACTGCGATTCGATCTCGAACAGAGTCTTCAGAATTTTCGGCGGGATGCCATTGTCCTTGCTGGCCAGCCAGATGTAATCATCGTACTGGTTCTGCCATTCGATCATCTTGGGTGTGGCTTTTTCCAGGCCACAGGCTGTCGGCCAGTCGAGGCTCACGCTCAGGCCGCCCGCCGGGCAGCTGCTTGCATCGACGATGCCGTTGAGCAGCAGCTGTGTGGCAAGGGTATGAAGCGTTTTCTTGGTGTTCAACTCATAGGGAAACTGGACGAAGTCATCCCACGTGGCATTAACTTCATCATAAGCACCCCAGATGTTCGAGCAGGCATTGGTAAATGTTGTGAACTGGTTGACGCTGGTAACGCTCACGGTGTAGCCGTCCGGGCCGGAGTTGACGTTGATCGATGCAATCACATCGTCGGAAGAAGCCCCGCTATCAGTATAGGCGCGAAAGACCAGGTTGGAGCTCCCCTCCAGGTACAGAATACAAGTATCCCCCGGGCAGACAAACTGCTTCGAGTTCACGAGTCCGCTGATCATCGAGATCGAATTTGCCGTCGGCGTTGCTGTAAACGCCTTCAGAATGACATAGGGCTTTTCCAGGGCCCCGCTTGGGGCCTGTACATAGGCATACACCTGGGAGGACGGGTTGCCCGTCGGGGTAATCAGTACATTAGACGAGCCGCCGGGCGTTCCTGTCAGGAACAGCTCCGGCGGGGTGGTGGCAGTGGGCTGTGGAGGTAAATACTGCCTGCAGGACATTGCTCAGGCCGGTCTGAATCTCCCCGGCTTTGGCCTGAACTGCAAAAATGCCAATAGAGCCTGGAATCCCAATTCCAAGCATCAAAATGACTGCCAGCATTGAATGGCGTTTTCTGGCCCGCATGACTCCTACTTGTTTGCGAGCTGGCTTGTCACCCTTTTCCAGGTTGGCGACGGCACAGCAGGCGGGATGGCTTTATGAGCTTCATCGCTCAAGTGGTATGCCATCTTTTCGAGATTGAGGCATATTGGTAGATCAGGATTGTTCAGAATGAAAGGCTGGCCGAAATTAAGAGCGCGATTCACTTCTCCGGCTTCGTAGGGCAGCACAAATTCAATCGGGTGCTTGAGAACTTTTTCAAGCTGCGCCTGCTTGATGGCCGGGCTGGACGAATTATTGTTAAGGACGATCTTCACCTTATCCATGGGGATCGCCAGCCGGTCATAGATTTCCAGCGCGCTGAGCGCGGTGCGGAGGGAGGCCATTTCGGGAGCCATGACCAGCAAAATGGTGCTGGACATGCTCAACATCTGGATGGTCATATCCGAAAAATCGTGGGAGGTATCCACGAGGACAAATTCATTCTGCGCCTTGAGCTTCTCCATCAGGAGGTGCAGGGTGTCGGTGGTAAAGGTATCGGCTGCGATCGGGTAGCGGGGGGAGGCAATGTAACGGATGCCGCTCTTGTGCGGGCACATGAGCTCAGCGATGACGACATCGTCGAGACTCTCGACTTCGATCCCCACCAGGTTTTCCCACGTAGCGCCGGGCTTCCCATCCAGCATGAGCGATACCTGTCCGGCGGTCAGGACTCCGTCGATCAGAAGGGTCTGCCTTCCCCAAAGTTTGTAAAATGCCAGGCCCAGGTTGACTACGATACTGGAGCAGCCCACTCCCCCGCGCAGGCTGTGCACCGTAATGACAGGAGCCGTGGATTTGGCACTCGTCCCCATCTGCTGCCGGGCCATTTGCATGGCCTTGCCGCGCCGGGCCAGGATTCCCATGCGCGCCACAAGCTCCTCGGGCTGGAAGGGTTTGACAAGATAATCATCCGCACCCAGCTCAAAGGCCTTCAGTTTTTCACTCAGTACATCCTGTGCGGTAATGACAATGACCGGTATATGACTATATTTGGGATCCTTGCGGAGCCGCTCCAGGATCTGAAACCCATCCATTTCCGGGAGTTTTAGGTCGACAATCATCATATCCGGTTCAAAGGCAGGAATCTTCGACAGCCCTTCAGAACCGGTTTTTGCGTACTCAAGTTCGTACTCGGCTTCCTTGAGCGTCTTTCGGATTAGTTTAAAGTAAAACTGCTCATCATCAATGAGTAAAACCCTCATTAATCCTCCAAAGATCTTCTTTTATGCTGACGCAACGATTCTTTCTTTTTTATTCAAAAAATCGGTTGCTATTTTTTGTAGAGCGGTACCTGCCCTCTTTATATCCATGATGAGGATTTGATTTTGGTCAGTATAACCCTCATTGGACTGCTTATCAAGTTTGCTGGCATAATCAGACAATTGCAGTGCACCGAGGTTGGAGGAGACCCCCTTCAGGTTATGGGCCTCCAGGGCCAGCGACTCCATATTCTTTTCCGCCAGGAGCTGCTCCAGGGTGCGGATCCGTCCGGGCAGCTCCTGGATGAAATCGGTTAACAGCTCCCGGTAGGTCTTCAAATTGCCGCCAAACTGGTGGAGCCCCTTCTGGATGTCGAGGACGCCGTCATTGGCGGGGATGCCCTCTACCACAAAATGATCCGCTGGCGGGGTGAAATGGTCCGACCTGGCAATAATGCTCAACAACTTATGGATATGATCCACTTCGAAGGGCTTCGAGATATAGTTGTCGATGCCTGCTTCGAACAGCCGGTAACCCTCTTCAGGCATGTAGCTGGCTGTCAGTGCCACAATGTAGGTGTGCACGTTGCCATTTTCCCACTCCCGGATCCGCCGACTGGCCTCAAAACCATCCATAAGAGGCATTTGCAGATCCATGAATACAACGTCAAACTTCTGATCCTTGACCGCGTCCACGGCCTCAATCCCATTGGCTACCACCTGTACATCATAGCCATCGCGAACGAGTAGCAGACGCATCATGCGTCTGTTCAGGTCATCGTCATCCACGACCAGGATTTTCAGGCAGTGTTTGGATGGTTGTTCGATTTGATCTGCCACATTAAAGGCCATTCTGCAGAAGTGCTCCTAGACCACGGATCGATAAATTAAGGCCGGGTGACTTTCATAATAACACTAACCTGCTCCAGAATTCTGCAATGTAGTTCACAATGATGTAAGCACAAGTTTCCTGCTCCAGCAGGCAGGGCCCCTGGTTCGCCAAATTCAGGACGCTTGATGTTGGCAAAGGTTACCTTTATATGAAAAAAAGATCGGTTTATACAATGGAATTGTTATTTTCCAGATTCCAACACACAATCCGGGGATCGGTTACCATTAAAAGTAACACGCCTGTGTGGAACGGGCGTGCGCTGTACTTCCTGGGACCGGTGGTTTATTCCTTTGCGCCACGCTTGAGAAAGAGAAGAGGAGTATAGCCAGGGCCAAAGAGAACGTACTCCCCCAATGGTGACTGCCATGAACAAACACTTCGTTGTCGGATTTGTCTGCGGGCTCCTGCTTTTTATCGCCATCAACCTGCTCGCGGCGCATCTCGCCTCTGACTGTGGACTTGCCACCGTCTCACCGGAAACAGCTCCTGCGCCGATGCGCATCAGCCCGTCTTGGCTGGCCATCTGCAGTTCTATGAAAGCGGTGGGTTCGTGTACCAGCAGGAACTTCAACTCTCTTTATCTTGCTCATCGACATTGCTGGTGGGCTCTTGTCCATGGCGGCAGGTATGGGATGGCTGTTCTCACGCCGCAAAAAGACACCTCCGAAATAATACCTTTGTGCTATAATGCCGTCACCATGCGATATCCGTATAGCTTCGCTAACAATAATAATAACGACAATGACGATCTTCGAATTGTTGGGCGAAGCCTTGCTGGTTGAAAAGTAAGTCCTAAGAAGGAAACCAATCGCCCAACGCAAAAGCGAAGGGCGATTTATTTTGTTTGAATTTAAACATCAAGAACACGAAATACGCCAAGGTTGGTAACACAGCGCAAACAGGAAAAATCTCCATAGATTTTCCTTCGTGACTTTTGTGTCCTTTGTGTTTAGGAAATTCATGGAGGCACATCATGTACAAAACTCATTCCTGCGGCGAACTCAGAGCCGCCAATGCCGGCCAGAAGGTCACAATCGCGGGCTGGGTCCATCGTCGCCGCGATCATGGCGGCGTGATTTTTCTCGATCTGCGCGACCGCTACGGCATCGTCCAGGTGACAGTCAATCCCAATGCATCCAGGGAAACGCTGGAACATGTAGCCAATGTCCGGATGGAATGGGTATTGCAGGTAACCGGCACTGTCCAAAAAAGGCCGGTCGGGATGGAAAATCCCAAGATGTCTACAGGCGAGGTCGAGATGATTGCGGAGTCTGTCGAGGTATTAAACGTCGCCAAGACCCTGCCCTTCATGGTCAGCGGCGAAAATGACCTGCCGGATGAGAACACGCGCCTCAAATATCGCTATCTCGACCTGCGCCGCGAGCGCATGACCCGCAACCTGATCCTGCGCCACAAGGTGGTCAAGTTCATGCGCGATTTCCTCGACAAGCAGGGCTTCATCGAGATCGAAACCCCGATCCTGTTCAAGGCAACGCCGGAAGGTGCACGCGACTATCTTGTTCCTTCCCGCATCTACCCGGGTCAATTCTATGCCCTGCCGCAGTCGCCGCAGCAGCTCAAGCAGCTGTTGATGGTCGCAGGCATGGACCGTTACTTCCAGATCGCGCGCTGCTTCCGGGATGAAGACCTGCGCGGCGACCGCCAGCCGGAGTTCACCCAGCTCGACCTGGAGATGTCCTTCGTGGAACGGGATGATGTCTTGACCATGGTGGAACAGCTCTACACAGAAATGATCCCGGCGGTGACTCCCCAAAAGAAGCTGCTCTCCTCGCCCTGGCCCAAGCTATCCTACCGGGAAGCCATGGAAAGATACGGGACCGACAAGCCCGACCTGCGCTTCGGCATGGAGCTGATCGACGTCAGCGACACCTTTGCGAAGAGTGAGTTCCGTGTGTTCCAGTCTGCCATCGAAAGCGGCGGGGTGATCAAGTGCATCGTCGCGCCGGGCTGCGCAGAATACTCACGCAAGGAAGTGGATGCGCTGGCCGAGTTGGCAAAGATGCTCGGGGCAAAAGGCCTGGCCACTCTGGCGGTCAGCGCTGAAGGCCTGAAGGGAACCGCCGCCAAGTTCGTCCAGCCCGAGGAAGTGGAGGCGGTCAAATCCCAAACCGGCGCGAAGGAAGGGGACCTGATCCTGTTCGCCGCCGACCAGCGCGCAGTTGTCAACAAGGTGCTCGGTGGCCTGCGCCTGATCTTCCGCGACCGCCTGAAGCTTGCCGACCCCAACGTGCTGGCGTTCGCCTGGGTGGTGGACTTCCCTATGTTCGCCTGGAACGAAGAGGAACAGAAGTGGGATGCCGAGCACCATCCCTTCACCATGCCGCAGCTGGAGGATCTGCCGAAATTCGAGACCAACCCGGCCGAGATCCTTTCGGACGCATACGACATGGTCTGCAACGGCTATGAAACAGCCTCCGGCTCGATCCGCATCCATCGCAGTGACATCCAGCTCAGGGTCTTCCAGCTGCTTGGCATGAGCGGTGAACAGATCGAGCAGAAGTTCGGCCACATGCTGGAAGCGTTCGAGTTCGGCGCGCCGCCCCACGGCGGCATCGCGCCCGGAATCGACCGCCTGGTCATGCTGCTGGCGGACGAGCCGAACATCCGCGAGGTGATCGCCTTCCCCAAGAATCAAACGGGACGCGATGTGATGGCGGATGCCCCTTCGGAAGTGGAGCCGAAGCAGTTGAAGGAACTGCATATTCAGGTGAGAGAGTAGAAAATTAGAAATTGGTAATTTGTAAATGGTTGGCAGTGAGGATTGCGTTATGAGCATCAGAACTTCAAGTTGATGAAAAATTGGTCAAGGAAATCGCCTCTCTTGCGCGGCTGGATTTATCCGAGGAAGAGACGGAGATGTTCGTCTCCCAGTTCAGGGATATCCTGGAGTACGTCAGCATTCTCGATGAAGTCGATACGGAAAACGTCCCGCCCGCCTATTTGTCCTCGGCAAATCGGAGCGTCACCCGCGAGGATGTGATCGAAGAGTCTGTGCCGACAAATGAATTCCTTGCCAACGCACCTCAGGCAAAGGACGACTATATCGTCATCCCGCGCGTTCATATCGAGCAGTAGCCATGGACCTCCACGAGCTTAGCCTGCAAGAGGCCCATGAACTCCTCTCCAGCCGCCAGATTTCGTCGGAGGAGCTGACGCACGCCTATCTCGACCGCATCGAGCGGCTGGACCCCCAGATCAAGTCATATGTGACCGTTTCAAGGGATCTCGCCCTCGAACAGGCGCGGGACGCAGACCAGATGTTCAAGGCTGGCGAAAATTCAACTCCCCTGACCGGCATTCCCTACGCCGCAAAGGACTCCATCTCGACCCGCGGCGTCAACACCACCTGCTCCTCCAAAATCCTTGAGAACTACAAGCCATTCTACGACTTCGACTGCCATCAAAAAATTAAAGTCGGCAACTCCGTTCTGCTCGGGAAGAACAACATGGATGAGTTCGGCATGGGCTCATCCACCGAGAACTCCGGTTTCTTCACTACGCGCAACCCCTGGAACCTGGATTATGTCCCCGGCGGCTCGAGCGGCGGATCGGCCGCGGCGGTCGCGGCGGGACTGGCTCCCTTCTCCCTGGGCGAGGATACAGGCGGCTCGGTCCGCATGCCGGCCGGGTTCTGTGGGATCACCGGGCTCAAGACCACCTATGGACGTGTCTCCCGCTATGGCTTGATCCCGCTGGTCTCTTCATTTGATACGATCGGCCCGATGGCCAGAAGCGCCTACGATGTCGCCCTGGTTCTCGAAGCCATCGCCGGGCACGATCCCAAGGATAGCACCTCCCGGGTGGAGCCCGCTCCACGATATTCTGAAATTTTGAAGACAATCCGAAAACCTGCATGGGCTACGAATAGGAATCCCGAAAGAATACTTCGTGGCAGGGTTGGATGCAGAAATGGATGCCTCCCTTCGGGCAGCCATCCAACAGATCGAAAGCCTGGGTGCGGAAGCGGTTGAAGTCTCCCTGCCCCACACGCAGTATGCCATTCCGGTTTATTACCTGATCCTGTTTGCCGAAGCCAGCTCGAACCTGGCCAAATATGATGGGGTCCGGTTCGGCTTGTCCGAGCGGAACGTGGAAAGCCTGCTGGATGTCTACTTGAAGACGCGCGAAGAAGGTTTCGGTGCGGAAACCAAGCGGCGTATCATGCTCGGGACGTTTGCCCTTTCCGCTGGGTATTATGACGCCTACTATTTAAAGGCCCAGAAGGTCCGCACGCTGATCCGCCAGGATTTCCAGAAGGCATTCGAAACCTGCGACGCGCTGATCACACCGGTCGCGCCGACAACCGCCTTCCGGATCGGGGAGAAGATCACCAATCCGCTCGATATGTATCTGTCGGATGTATTTGTCGTGGCCGTGAATCTGGCGGGAATCCCTGCATTATCGGTCCCGTGCGGATTCTCGAACGGGCTGCCGGTCGGCATGCAGATCATGGGACCGCATCTTTCAGAAGAAACGCTGCTGAAAATCGGTCATCTGTACCAGAGCCAGACGGACTGGCATATGAAACATCCGCCGTGTTGGAATGACTAGCCATGAAATACGAACCCGTCATCGGACTCGAAGTCCACGCTGAACTGCTGACCCAATCCAAGATGTTTTGCGGGTGTGAGGTTGTCGACTTCGATCACCGCAAAGCCAAACCGCTACATCTGTCCTGTTTGCACGGGACAGCCGGGCGCGCTGCCTGTACTGAACAAAAAGGCAGTCGAGCTGGCAGTCCGGGTGGGGCTGGCGCTCGGCTGTGAGATCCACACCGAAAGCATTTTCGCCCGCAAGAATTATTTCTACCCTGACCTGCCCAAGGGGTATCAAATCTCGCAGTACGAACAGCCCCTGGCTACAGATGGGAAGATCCAGATCGAAACGGAAACCGGCTCGAGGGAGATCCGGATCCGCCGCGTCCACCTGGAGGAGGACACGGGCAAGCTGTCGCACGCGGACGGTAGCTCGTTCATCGACTACAATCGCAGTGGGGTTCCGCTACTGGAGATCGTCACCGAGCCCGATATGCGCTCTGCAGAGGAAGCCAAAGCCTATGCCACCAAACTGCATGCCATCCTGCGGTATCTGGGCGTCAATTCCGGAGACATGGAAAAGGGCGTGATCCGCTTCGAGGCGAATGTCTCGGTGCGGGAGGCAGGCAGCGACCAGCTCAACACACGCACCGAGATCAAGAACCTCAACTCCTTCCGGGCGCTGACGGAGGGTACGCAATATGAGATCAAGCGCCAGACCGAAATTTATTTGAGCGGTGGGACCGTTGATCAGGAAACGCTGGGATTTAATGAAGCGACCGGAAAGACCTACTCCCAGCGCGGCAAGGAAAGCGCACACGATTACCGCTACTTCCCTGAACCCGATTTGCCGCCGCTCGTGCTTGACCAGAGCTGGATCGATTCGATCCGCGCCTCCCTGCCCGAGCTGCCTGAAGCAAAAACAATACGTTTCATTGAACAATATGAGTTAAAGCCGCAGGAAGCACGCTTACTGACATCTGAAAAAGCACTCGCTGATTATTTTGAGGCTGTGGCTGCAAAGTCAAAAGTCCCGCCAGGACAGTCAGTTCGTGGATCGCAGGCGAGTTCATGCGTTATCTGAACGAGCTCAATATTGATATAGCGGCATATCCCTGTTCCTGCTGAAGATTTTGCCTCAATTGATCGACATGGTGACAGACAAGACCATCAGCGGAAATTCCGGAAAAGTTGTGCTCGGCGAACTGTTCAAAAATGGCGGCAGCCCGGCAGAGATCGTCAAGGCAAAGAACCTGGCACAGGTCTCTGATGAAAGCTTCATTCAGGAAACCATCACAAAGATTCTCAGTGAAATCCCAAGGAAGTGCAACAATATCTTGCAGGCAAGGAAACCCTGCTGCAATGGTTCATGGGACAGGTTGCCCGGGCAACCAAAGGCAAAGCCGACCCGACAGTAGCGCGGGAACTACTCATCCAAAACTCTGAACAAGCTGAAACAGCAACAAAACGGGTAGTATCAAATATAATAACGAAAATAATTGTGAGCGAGGACAATCATGGCTGAAAACATCAGCGTTTCACAAATCTCAAAATATGTTGGACAGGAAGTAACCATCAAGGGCTGGGTCTACAACCGCACGGATAAAGGCAAGTTGTGCTTTTTGCTCGTGCGCGACGGTTCAGGCTTTGTACAATGTGTAGCCTTCAAAGGCGACCTGGAACCCGAGGTGTTCGACCGGGTCATCCGCCTGCCGCAGGAGTCAGCGGTCATCATCACCGGACCCGTCCGGGAGGATAAGCGCGCGCCCGGCATCCCCGGCGGATATGAGCTGGGTGTGAAGCAGATCGAAATCGTGCAGGAGGCGGCGCTGGACTACCCGATGTCGCTCAAGGATCACGGTCCCGATTTTGCCCTCGATCATCGTCACCTGTGGATCCGCATGCAGAGCCAGTGGGCGATCCTGCGGGTACGCGTCAGGGTCATGTCCGCGGTGCGCGAGTACCTGGACGGTCATGGCTTTTTCAATCTCGACACCCCGATCCTCACCCCTGCCGCCGCCGAAGGGACCACCACCCTGTTCGAGACTCCCTACTTCGACGAAGGCTTTGCCTACCTCGCCCAGACCGGACAGCTCTACAACGAAGCCAACATCTTTCTCATTTGGAAAAGTCTATTGCTTCGGCCCCACCTTCCGGGCGGAGAAATCCAAGACCCGCCGCCACCTGACCGAGTTCTGGATGCTCGAGCCTGAGATCGCCTTCTGCGACCTGGATGGCCTGATGGAAGTGGAGGAAGGTCTGCATCACACATATTGTCCAGGCAGTGCTGCGCGATTGTGCGGCAGAGTTGAAATTCCTTGGGCGGGATGTTTCCATGCTTGAGAAAATCCAGGAACCCTTCCCGCGCATGTCCTATGACGATGCGGCAACTTATCTGCTCGATCTCTACGAAAAAGAGACTGACCCTGAAAAGAAGGAACTGCTCAAATTCGAATGGGGCATGGACTTTGGCGCGCCGCATGAAACTGAGCTTACCAAGTTAAATGACAAGCCCCTCTTCGTATACGGCTATCCCAGCGCGGTCAAAGCCTTTTATATGGAGCCCTGGCCGGGTCGCCCGGAAGTCTGTAAATCAGTGGACCTGCTCGCGCCCGAAGGCTACGGGGAAATCTGCGGCGGCTCCGAGCGCATATCCGATCACGATATGCTCCTGGCCCGCATCCAGAAGGAGGGATTACCGGAGGAAGCTTTCAAATGGTATCTGGAGCTGCGCAAGTACGGCTCCGTCCCGCATTCAGGCTTCGGCATGGGCGTGGAGCGGGTCACAGCCTGGATTTGTGGCATCGAGCATATCCGCGAAGCAATCCCGTTTCCGAGGACGATCAAGCGGGTGTATCCGTAAAAGCAATCTACGTAAAAGTCTCCAGGAGAACCTGGAGCTTTTATCCCTGACAATTGTTCCCATGATCTCCTCTCTATCAAGGTGATATCGATACCATGGCAAACGGAGCACAAATGTATTCACAAGCGCAACCTTACGATGATTATATACGATGATGAGAAGACCAATAATTTTGAGTACCATCCATTAATTTTTCTCTACCATTGCACCGTCCTTTATGGTATAAGAATCATCGTCCCTGCAGTGTGCGTGATGCTGCACCTTCCGTTTTGGGCCAACACCTACTTTCAGGGTCTCTAACTCCAATAGAAATAACGCGATAGGCCTGAGCCAAGGCGGCGTTTCTGGGTAGGGACCCACCTGCAAGAGCAGGTTCAAAACTCCGCAGCACACGGCACGGGCGGGGGCATCGAAAAATAGACCCTAATGGTTTAAAAACCTTTAGGGTCTTTGTATTTAAGGGGATTGGTGATCCAATTTTAAGCCAGTTTTCAATCACCTTTTTCGGACTTGACGAAGCCCTTTCACAAGAGTAGAATCGCCGCCATTAACAACCGAATAGCGGAGATGTAGCGGCTGGGTCCCGCCCTGCGGGATCACGAGGTGGAGGTTCTGTCTCGCGAGAGACGTGCTAATCCCGGCAAATGTCAGCCGGGGGAAAATCGAATAGATCAGCGGATGCCTCTGGAGTTTGTCACAGACTCCTTTCTCCCTTCCAAAGAAGCGCAAGGAGTGACAGGCGCCCAACAACGGGCGAAAAATTCTGTTGCTCGGGTTGAAAACCGGCCGGTAACGGGCGGGACAAGACAGCGCAGTGGACCAGGCAGTTTTGCTGCCTGTTTAACGCTTGGAAGGGATGTTTTATTTAATAGCATCGCTATTGTTTAAGGCATGTCCCGAGGCATGCCTTTTTATTTAAATTTTTTTAATGCTCCAGGCGCCGTCCTCGGCGCCGGGGACGGCGCCTGGAGCAGAAATTGAGCAAGAATCGGGTCGGCAAAAGTAAGAGAGGTTCATAGAATACGGTCAAAAGGAGAGACTATGAACCCTGAGATTGATTTCAAGACAAAGTTCTGAAGACTACTTGCGCATTGAGCAGGCGATCCTGTACCTTGAAAACCATTATAAAGAACAGCCAGGCCTGGAAGAGGTAGCCGCAAGTATTGGGTTGAGTGAGTATCATTTTCAGCGTCTGTTCACCCGCTGGGCCGGGGTCAGCCCCAAGCGCTTTTTGCAGTTCCTGACCAAGGAAGGCGCCAAGGAATTGCTCAGCCGGTCTGAGAACCTGCTGGATACCACCCACCAGGTGGGACTTTCCAGTCTTGGACGCCTGCATGACCTGTTCGTGACAACGGAAGCGGTCACACCGGGTGAATACAAGACACAGGGTGAAGGCATGACGATCCAGTACGGGATCCACCTGACGCCTTTTGGCAAATGCCTGATCGGTCTGACTGAGCGCGGCATCTGTCACCTTGGGTTTGTTTCCGGTAGCGAAGGGGAGGCGATCGACAGCCTCGTCAACGAATGGAAGGAGGCCCGCATGGTGGAGGATTACCGGTCCACCGCAGCACTGGTGGGACCGATCTTCGACCTGCGTTACAACACCCGTATCAAGCCCCTGACGCTGCACCTGCGCGGGACGAATTTCCAGCTCAAGGTGTGGGAGGCCCTCCTGCAGATCCCGGCAGGGACCGCAACCACGTACGAGGGACTGGCGCAGCGCATTGGCCAGCCAAATGCATCCCGTGCAGTTGGCTCCGCCGTGGGTCATAATCCCGTTGCCGTGCTGATCCCTTGCCACCGGGTGATTCGCAAAGTTGGTGACTTTGGGAATTACCGCTATGGTTCGTTGAGGAAGAAGGCGCTGCTGGCGAGAGAATATGCGCTCAGCGCTGATGCCCAACAGCCAGGATAATGGCCAATAACAAGTGTCTACATGCATTACGCGCTTCGATTGCCTGGCGCCTCGAGCGCCAGGCCGCCCAGCGTGAGGAAAAATAATAGGATTTGAATGAAAACCAAAATCTGGATCGCTTTACTGGCACTCTATATCGTGTGGGGCTCCACATATCTGGCAATCCGCTTCTCCGTGGAGACCATTCCACCGTTCCTGCATGCGTCCTTAAGATTTCTGATCTCTGGCGTGATCCTGTTTTCCTGGAGGCGGCTGGCAGGCGACACCCCGCCCACCTGGGGAAATTGGAAATCCACGGCGATCGTGGGTACGGCACTCCTGCTTGGCGGCAATGGACTGGTTGCCTGGGCCGAGAAAACTGTTCCCTCGGGTATTGCAGCCCTGATGATCTCCACTTCCCCGTTCTGGCTGGTCCTGTTTGAATCCTTCCGCACCGGATCAAAGCCAAACTGGCAGACCATTCTGGGATTGATCGTTGGGTTCAGCGGAGTCTTCATTTTGATCGGACCCGCCGAAATTACTGGCGGCGAGGGAAGTATCGACCGCTTCGGCGCCATCCTCCTTCTGCTTGCCCCGATTTTCTGGTCCATGGGCTCCATATACTCGCGAGGCGCGGATATGCCCGGGTCCACTCTGCTCGGCACAGGCATGGAGATGCTGATGGGCGCGGCGTCGCTCTTCATTGTCAGCATATTCACGGGTGAGCTGAGCGGTTTCAGTTTCGCCCAGGTCTCGACCCGCTCCTGGATGGGTCTGCTCTACCTTATCACGTTTGGCTCGCTGGTTGGGTTTGTCGCTTATGGGTGGCTGCTGCATAATGCTCCGGTGTCATTGACATCCACCTATGCCTATGTCAACCCGGTCGTTGCTGTATTCCTGGGCTATTTTTTCGCAGGCGAGGCACTGAATGGACGCACCCTGATCGCATCCGCGATCATCATCGGGTCGGTCATCCTGATCAACCGTGCGCGGATGGTCAAAGTCAAGACGGAGCCGCTGCAGGCCGTCCAGGCCGACGATAAGAATCAACCACATTTCGAGAAGAGGCCGCCTTCTGCGGAAGGCGTTGACAAATAAGTCCAAGTTCTGCATTGAAGCAGTTGGAAAGTTCAATCATCATAAGGAGAGAAGCAATGGATAAAAAAGATTTGGTCAAACGCGTAAAGGAAGAGAACGTAAAGTTCGTTTCCCTGCAATTCTCGGATGTGACAGGGGCCGTGAAGAGTGTGGATATGCCGGTCCGGCATCTGGAAGACGCGCTGACGGATGGCGTCTGGTTCGACGGTTCGTCGGTGGAGGGTTTCGCCCGCATCCAGGAAAGCGACATGCTCCTCATCCTGGACCCGGATACATATGCCGTTTTACCGTGGTCGCCGGTCGATTTGCGCCGCGCCCGCATCTTCTGCGATATCTACACGCCCAAAGGTGACCCGTTCGAAGGTGACCCGCGCGGAACGCTGAAGCGCCAGCTGAAGAAGATCGAGGAAAAGGGCTGGACATATAACATTGGTCCCGAGCCGGAATTCTTCCTTTTCAAGGGTCAAAATGGGCATGGCACTCACCCTGTACCCCATGACACCGGCGGGTATTTCGATTTTTCATCCTTTGACGAGGCCGTTGTTGTCCGCACGGCGTTGATGGATGCGCTGGACGCCATGGGACTTGAAGTGGAAGTCGGCCATCATGAAGTGGCACTTGGGCAGCACGAGATCGACTTTCGGTTTGGTGACGCGCTCAAGACCGCAGACAATGTTCTCACTTTGAAATACACTGTCAAGGCGATTGCCGCCCAGCATGGACTGGTTGCCTCCTTCATGCCCAAGCCAGTCTTTGGCATCAATGGCTCCGGGATGCACTGCCACCAGAGCATGTTCGACAAGAAGACCGGCGAGAACCTGTTCTTCGATCCAAACGATGAAGCCCATCTCTCGAAGACCGCCTACTCCTTCATCGCCGGACAGCTGGCCCACGCCCGCGCCCTGGCCGCCGTCGTCGCCCCGACCGTGAACTCGTACAAGCGTCTGGTCCCCGGCTACGAGGCCCCTGTCTATATCGGCTGGGCGCAGCAGAACCGCTCGGCCCTGATCCGCATCCCGCGCTACACCGAAGGACGCGACAAGGCTGTCCGCGCCGAGCTGCGCTTCCCGGATCCGTCCGCCAACCCGTACCTGGCATTCACCGTCATGCTGGCCGCCGCCCTGGATGGCATTGAGCGTGGACTCGAAGCGCCGAAGCCGCTCAACAACATCAACCTGTATCACCTGGATGCCAAGGAACGCCGCAAGCTGGGTGTGAAGGAACTGCCCGGTTCGCTGGCCGAAGCCCTGACCGAGCTGGAAAAGGACACGCTGCTCACCTCCGCCCTGGGTGACATGACCTGCGAAGCCTTCATGCGCGCCAAGTGGGAGGAATGGGATCAGTACCGCCTGCGCGTGTCAGATTATGAGATCGAGAGGTATTTGGAGACCGCCTAAGGCGCTGGTAAGTAAAAGCTAGTAATTTGTGAATGGTAATTGAGGGGATTGGAGATTGGAGTTTGACCTCCGAGGGATATTGTCCTTCGGAGGTCTTATCATATAATGAGAAGGTGGACATGAAGTCGCGTTATCGTGCCTCCATTTTTTGTTGGATGATTCTGCTTTCAATAGCTTTTGTTTCCTGTACATCCAGCCAAAGCGAAACCATTCCACTTGTTTCCTTCACAGAAAATGATGTAAATGTGTCCATAAACCTCCTCCGCCTTTCCAATGGAGAGTACATGCTACGTTCAACCTTCACACCACCGGAGGGATACCACCTATACAGCAAGGATATTCCATCCACCGGCGTGGATGGGCTGGGACGGCCTACTTTACTTGAACTGACATCCAGAAGCTCCATAATAGCTTCCGGCCCATTGATCGAGAGCGTAAAACCTCAAGTACCGGATTTTGAGCCTATAGAATTGCTTGTCTATCCCCTCGGCCCGGTGACATTAAGCCTGCCGGTTGAACTGCCGCCCGGGGCCGACTGGATGGAGGAAGAACTTTCGATCACATATATGGCTTGCAGCGCGAACCAATGCAAACCGCCCGTGGAGGGAAAAATTGTGCCGGTCAGAATCCCGGGCGCAGATGCGGCGGAAAATAAGTGAACAACGATACGGGAAAACTCATGAACAAAAAGATACTTTTGGCGCTCATCGGCTCTCAGCCTGCTGGCCTGCAACTTCCTTTTTCCTCCCAAAGGAACGCCTGCTCCGGAAACAAACAATGATGTATTCCCGGTTTCTGAAAACTTCACCATCGTCCGCCTGCATCCCAGCGATGGCGATCTGAAGACATTGCTGGCCAGTGAGGCCCAAAAAGCAGCCGCCCTGGACCAGATGCCGGTCGTCGAATTCGACGCCACCTGGTGCCCGCCCTGCAAGGCAATCGATGAAGGCATCCAAGGAGAAGAACAAGCTGATGCTCGACGCCTACGATGGCACCTATATCATCAAGCTGGACGTGGACGAATGGGGCTGGGGAAACAGTCAGCTTCATGATTTCGACTTCGATGGCATCCCGGTTTATTTTAAGCTGGATGCTGATGGAAATCCCACCGGTCAGACCGTTGACGGCAATGCCTGGGGAGATAATATCCCTGAAAATATTGCCCCTGTGATGGATAAATTCTTTCATGCAGAATGAGAAATACCAAGTGAGTAGATTTTGAAAGAAACAAGCCCTCTGAAGGTTAACCTTCAGAGGGCTTGTTTTATACCCCTCTCGGTCACACACCTGCCTGATTTGCCTAGCAAATGGGGCATTATTAGTGTTTACTTTAGCTCAACGAGTGCTTCACCGTTCCCGCTGCAAGCTCCATTATTTCATCGCGGTTTTCATAGACTTGCACCAGCTTGCCATCCTGCATCTGGAAAACCCTGTCCACAAACTGGCACATGCGCAGGTCGTGGGTGACCATGATGCCGGCGCGGTTGTTTTCGTGGATGAGGTTGGCAAAGGTCTCCACCACCTGGTAGGCGCGTTCCGTGTCGAGGGAGGCGGTCGGCTCGTCCGCCAGCACAACGGCCGGATTGTGGATCAGGGCGCGGGCGATGGCCACACGCTGCTGCTGGCCGCCGGAGAGCTGGGCAGGCAGGCTGTGCAGCCTGTCGTTCAACCCGAGGCGGGAGAGGAGCTCCGCCGAGCGGAGGCGTCCTGCTTTGTCCGCCTTATTGTTGAGTCGCAGCATGAATTCGACGTTTTCCCCGGCGGTCAGAAAGGGGATCAGGTTATTCGACTGGAAGGTAAATCCGATCTTTTCACGGCGCAGCCGCACGCGCTGCTTTTCGTTCATCTGGGCGAGATCCTGCCCATCGATGAGCACTTGACCGCTTGTCGGGGAAAGCAGCGCGGCGAGGATGGACAGCATTGTCGTCTTGCCCGAGCCGCTGGGGCCGACGAGCGCGACGAACTCACCCGACCTCACCTGGAATGAAACGTTGTCCACGGCGTTGATCGTCGTGCCGTCCAACGCAAATGTTTTGACGAGATCCCTGACTTCGAGAGCAATAGTTTGTCATGGCGCACCTATCCTAACCTAAGCGCCTTGAGCGGCTCGATGCGGACTGCATAAATAATGGACACCATCCCACCCAGCGGACCAATGAACAGGAGCAGGCCGATCGCAATGAGGGACCGTGTCCCGTTGAAAACGAACGGGATGGTCGGCGGAAGTGCCAATGAGAAGAGATAAGTCAGCAGGCAGCCGATCGCGACACCCATCGTAGTCACCACGATGATCTGGATCACCGCCGCCCAACCCACGACTCCATTCGACGACCCGATGGCCTTGAGCACGCCGATCTGCGGAACCTTCTGCAGGATCTGGATCTGGAAGAATCCGCCGATGACCAGCACGCCGATCAACAGGGTGAAGAAGCCCTGGGTCTGGACAGTCCCTGCTGGGCGGAATAGCCAGGGACATTATTGATCGCGGTTCGGATATCGGTCACTTCGGTGTTGGGCACATTCGCCATCATGCCGTTCTTTCACGTCATCGGCCTGGGATGGATCAGCCAGCTTGACCGCAACGATGTTGGGATAAGGCGTATTGCTGTTCAGCTCCGCTTCCGACTGCGGGCGGATCTTTTCCCAAGTGGAAGGCGGCACAAAAATGGTTGGCTGGAAACTGTAGGATTGCCCATCAACCAGGCCGACCACCTTGAGCTTGAAGAAGTTATCCTCCGTTCCCTGCGTGGAACGGATTTCGATCTCATCCCCCACCTTGATCCCCGAGCGCAAGGCGACATTTCGGTCGATCACCGCCTCACGCGCCTCGCCGCCCCGGAAAGCCCGGCCATCGATAATTTCCGGCATGCCGGGTTCACCAGGTTCAACGCCCAGCATGGAGACTTTGAGAGGCTCCGCAAGGGAAACGATCTGCGAATTGGATGTGTAGATCGGCCCGGCATTCGCCACTCCATCCACGCGGCGAACCGTCCGCGCTGTGTTCGTCTCCAGGCGGCTGGAAGGAATGACGAAATCAGATTTTTCCAGGAAGACCATCAGCTGGGCATCCAGATTGGCAAGATATTGGCGGTTGCCGTTGGCCAGTCCCTCCCCCAGGGCAGCGATGAACAGGACAAGCAGGGTGATCAGGGCGATCACCAGGCTGAAGAGCAGGAAGCGGCCGCGATATCGGAACACTTCCTTGAGTGCAAGATAGAAAGCAAGAAAGAAATTATTCATTATGGTGCAACAGATCCGTTGAAGGTTTGATTCCAGTCCATTCCATTTCTTCACCATGCAGGAACAGAGTGCAACCGATGGATGATTTCGGCGAAAAGTGTCAGGATTGCGTCGAATCCTGCAGTTCCATGTCGGGTGCAGGATCATTGAATTTGAGAAGGGCAAATTTTGGCATCGATGAGAATTACTCCTTACATCTCAATAATACCATAATGTCCATGTTTTGCAAATGTTTTGTATAAATTTGAGAAATTCCATTTCCATTGGAAAATACATACGCCCCTACCTAAATTTTACGAAACTTGTTGGGCCCGCGAAGCAATCCAACTATCTCGGTCATCTTCTAAGGCTATATAAGACGTTGTGAACAACACTCCAATGATCCTGCCCCATCGCATTCTTGCGCTTATGAAGAATTGTGGCGACTACATTTCTGTCTTCAAAACCGTTTCAATCTGCTTTCTTAATTTTACCGGCTGGATCGCCGCGGATATTGACCCTCCGTGCATTTAGGAACTTCGCAAACCGCATCAGTCCCTTTGCGAAGCGCATTTGCAAACTCTACTTCCTTGAACAGGCGCATCCTCCTCATTCCAGAAGCCCTTTGATCTCCAGGGTCATCGTCGTGCGGTCCAGTTTCAAGTCGAGCCGCGCCACCAGGTCATCGCCGTAGAGGATCGGCAGGACGTAATAGCCCCAGCGGCGCAGGTGTGCGGGCGTATACACTTCCCATTTGTATTCAAAATCAAATAACTTCTTTGCCCGTCCCCGAGCGCTGACAATATCCAGCGGAGAAAGAAAGGTGACCTCCTCCAGCGTGGTTGTATCTTTTGGTTTCCAGCCTTTGGGGACTTTTCCCTTTTCAAGGGATTCCAACGCTGGCACATCTTCCGCCAAAACGAGATAGGTATCGCGTCCACCTTCGATCCTGACCTGCTTCGCCCTGCCGAACTCAAGCCACGCTCCGATCAATTGACTCACCTCTGCCCGCGAATAGTTGTGCTGCGTATCATATTGCAACGCAGGCTTCAACACGCTTCCCGGAATAATCCCAGTTGAACGAAATATTCTGCCGGAGGAAAAAATCCTCCGCTGCCTTTTCGTCCGCAATATAATCATATTCTTTGGGTGCAATATTCTCGCGAAAATCATAGACCCGCTCAAATCCTTCACGGTGATGGATCATCAATTCGCCGCACAGCCACATATCGAACAACGCCAGGGATGTATCCTTTCGCCCGCGATAATTTCCGCTCACGGCATTACCTTTGAAATTACGGTTCCCGAGCGGACCTCGCGCTCGCAACTCTCGCGCGCACCTGCTCGAACAGTTCGGGATTCGACAGGACAAAATCCTCCACCCGTTTATGATGTTTCCGCCGCTCCATATGGACACGGTAATATGGCAGGTTCGACATCGGGTACATCGCCAGCCAGCCGCCATAGTCAAAAAATTCGCGATCCTGTATGCAACCTGATACAGATAATCCGGCTTGTAATCCAGTACGCGGCTGTGCAGGACAATATCCTGGCTGCGCGCAAAATATTGAGTGGATCCAGCTGTACGGCTTCACATTCGCGGATGGCCTGGGCCGTCCCCTTTTTACCCTTCCAGCGGCGACCGGGCCACAGTCCCTGTTTACCAAGGACGAATCGACGAGCTGTTGTTTGGGAAATTGTGATCATAGAATTCTCACACTATAAGCGGTACTGTTTCATATGTCATTCAGCAATTCACCCGATCTCCCCGGGTAGTGGGAACTGAAATTACAAGAAAATGCACATCCGAATTTGACTGGTTCCTGAACTGATGTTTGACCTGCGGCGGGATCTCGATTCCATCCCCGTTATGTAAAAGCACCTGATGATCCTCAAAATCCATCGTCCCTTCGCCTTCGAGAATATAAAAGAACTGGCGCGCCTGTATGTGTGATAATGCATCACCTCCGCTCCCCCGGCCGGAACACGTTCCTGGATGATGCTCATATCGTCGCGCTTGAGCAAGTGCCAGCCGTCACAGATCTCCCCCCAGATATAGTGTTCAGTGTTTTCAATCGAAACGACCATACCGGCAAAGGCTCCCTGCACATCTCAAATTGAAGCAAATGATCTGCCCGATTTTAGCACAGATATTCTAGGAAACCAGGGAGAAGTTCACGTCTGACAGGAAGGCTTTGGCACCCTAAAAATGCAAGACGGCGAAGTTTCATGTGATCTCCGCTGCGTCCTGGCGCTTGAATGAATTGCGAACCTTGAGGAGATTGATAAACCCCTGGACCAATTATTATGATCGCGTGTAACGGTCTCAACCAGCTGAAACAGGATTTGCTTTCTCAATCGTTCTGCAGAATGAGCACAGATCATCCGTGGAGGTGGGCTGGCCACATCTCGGACAGTTATGCAAATGAGCGCGGGAAATACTCTGTTCGATGAAAAGGTCGCCGCGTTTGCGAGCCTCGAGGAAGCGCAGGTAGAACGTCAGCTTGGCGCCGGGACGGGTGGTCTCGAGCTGGTTGAGCAGCTCCTTATAATAGATGGATTGCGACCCTTCCGCAAACGGACATTCCTCATAAATATATTCGATGCCGCGCAGCAGGCAATAGGCTGTCATCTCGCGTTCATAGAAGCGGCACAGCGGCTTGACTTTGCGCGCCAGCCCATCAGAGGCAGCCAGGACAGGTCCCTGGCGCAGAAGATATTCACTCGACCACGACAGGGTATTGCCAAAGAGCACGGCCGCCTCGTCGTCGAGGTTGTGGCCGGTCGCAAGCACATCATATCCCAGGTCCCGGGCGATGCGGTTCATCTCGTGGCGCTTCGCCAGGCCGCACACGGAACACGGCTTGCCATGTCCCCGGTAGGAGATTTCGGCCAGCACCGGGATGGACTGTCCATATTCCTTTTCGATATCCACCACATGCAGCTTTAGATTGTGCTCATCGGCAAACTTTTGGGCGAGGCGCTGCGATTCGTGCGAGTAATCAATTCCGCCATCGATCCCCAAACCGAGATACAGCCCATCCGCCTGGTAGCCCAACCGCACAAGAATATCCCACAAACCAAGTGAATCCTTGCCACCAGAGACCGCCACCAGGATTTTTTCATGCTGGCTGAACATCTCATACTTTTTAATAAAGCGCTCGGTCTGCTCGGGAACCCATTCCAGGTAATGCTCCCTGCACAGCGCCAGTTTGTGCTGGCGCATATTGACCGAGGCTTTGGCTCCACATTTTTTGCACTTCATTGGCGAACCTCGCTATTCGATATTTTGATATTCGAATTTCCACTATCGGATACCGATCCACCCGAAATTACCGCGATCAGCTTCACCACTTCGCCATCCTTCAGGATCTCGTCGTCCAGGATCATCTCCCCGTCACGGGTGGCAATGACCGATTCGGGCACAATGTTCAGCTTGTGCAGTGCAGAGAGAAGGGTCATGCCTGGCTTGACTTCATATTCCTTGTTCCGCAAAATCAATTTGACCAAAGTTGCTCCTTATAACTGGGATTCTACCATCTTGTCTTGACAGTGTTCCCGCTTCCCTGTACGATTGGCCGATGCGTATTGGAATGATGGCGGACACCTACAAGCCGTATGTCAGCGGGATCACCAACTATATCGATTTAAACAAACGAGTCCTTGAAGCGGAAGGGAACGAGGTATACGTATTCACTTTCGGCGACCTGGATTATCGGGATGATGAGCCCCGCGTGGTTCGCAACCCGGGCGTTGCCCTGGCGGATACCGGCTATTATCTGTCCCTGCGCTATAAGACCGAGCACAGGAAGCTGCTCCAGACCATGGACGTGGCCCACGTCCACCACCCCTTCCTGAGCGGGCGCCTGGCACTTAGCTATTGCCGCCGCGCCGGGATCCCCATCGTTTTCACAAATCACACCCGCTACGACCTCTACGCCCAGGCACGCATGCCGCTGATGCCCACGGAAGTGAGCCAGGGTATGCTGCAGGCCTATATGCCCGATTTCTGCGATGCGGTCGACCTGGTGATTTCGCCCTCACAGGGCATGGAAAAGATCCTAAGAAAATACGGCGTGGAAAGCCCGATCGAAGTTATCCCCAACGGCGTGGATATGCGTCCCTTCCAGCAGGCAGATCCGCTCTCGCGCCTGGATTTCGGCTTTGGTGAACAGGATATTTTGCTCGTCTACGCAGGACGTCTTGCACCGGAAAAGAATCTTGAGTTTCTCATCCGTTCGTTTGCAGGTGTGGCACAGATCATCCCTAACGTTTATTTGCTGATCGTCGGCGGTGGGCAAAAACAATTCGAGGACGAGCTTAAGCCTCTCCCCTCCCGGCTGGGGATCGGCGACCGGGTCCGGTTTGTGGGGATGATCCCATACGATAAACTTCCCTCCCACCTGGCAATGTGCGACGCTTTTGTCACCGCATCTGTTACAGAGGTCCATCCGCTGTCGGTGATCGAAGCCATGGGAGCGGGACTTCCCGTCCTGGGCATTGACTCGCCCGGCGTGGGCGATTCCATCTCGGACTGTGAGACGGGCCTGCTGGCGACCAACGATCTCGCCTCCTTTACCGCCCGGCTGACCTATCTGTGCATGGACGGTGCCCAGCGCAAAATTATGGGACGTGCCGCCCGGGAGGCTTCGGAGCAATATGACATCGAGCGGACGACGAAGGTCATGCTCCAGCATTACACCCGCCTGACCGAAAATCCCAAACCGGCCAAGCGGCGCTTTGACGAACGGCTGAGGCACATCCTGGAAGAGTTTATGAAATGAAGCACAACCAAAAAGTCGGGAAGTGGGGAGAAGAGACGGCAGTCACATTCCTAAACCAACACGGCTACGAGATCCTTGCCCGCAACGCACGGACACCCTACGGAGAAATCGACATCATCGCAAAGCAGGGAGAAGTGACGATTTTTGTTGAAGTAAAGACCCTGACTTCCAGTAAAAATTTCTTCCCCGAACAAAATGTCACCGCCCGCAAGCGCGAACACATGCTTGCCTGCGCCGAATGCTACGCGGCAGAGAACGCCATCGACCACTGGCAGATTGATGTTATCGCCGTTGAAGGAAGGCAAGGGGTGGAGCCGAAGATCACGCATTTTGAGAATGCAATCACATAGAGAAGAATTTCATCGATGACTTCAAATAAACCACCTCTCATTCTCATCGTCGGCCCCACTGCCGTTGGCAAAACGGAGCTTGCCATTCAACTTGCAGAGCGATTGAACGGCGAGATCGTGTCTGCGGATTCGCGTCTTTTTTATCGCGGCATGGATATCGGGACGGCCAAGCCATCACACGAAGAGATGGCACGCGTCCCACATCATTTGATCGATATCGCCGACCCGGATGAGATTCTGAGCCTGGCTGTCTTCCAGCAAAAGGCCCAGTGAGGCGATTGCAGATATTCATACACGAAACAAATTGCCGTTCCTTGTTGGAGGTACCGGACAATATGTCCGTGCCGTGACTCAAGGATGGAGTCCACCTGAAGTAAAGCCTGATGAAAGACTTACGGGCCGAACTGGAAAAAGAGAAAGATGAACACGGCATCTACTGGCTATACGACAAACTTAGAAACTCTTGACCCGGAAGCCGCAGAGAAAATCGACGCACGGAATTACCGGCGAACGATCCGCGCCCTGGAAGTGATCCTGACCACCGGCAGGAAATTCTCCGAGCAGCGCGGACAGGGAGACTCGCCTTATCACCTGATCACGGTTGGGCTGATACGGCCGCGTACCGAGCTCTATGAGCGTGTCGACCAGCGAATTGAAATGATGTTCGCAAATGGTTTTTTGGAGGAAGTCAAAGGACTGCTGGCAAAAGGCTATTCCCCTTCCCTGCCGACCATGTCAGCGATTGGATATAGGGAATGTGTACGGGTCATCCAGGGTGAATTGACTGAGGAACAGGCCAAGGCCGAGATCCGGCGTGCGACACCGCGTCTTCGTCCGCAGGCAGGCGAACTGGTTCAAGGAGAGCGGATCCGGAGATCAAGTGGTTTCGGGTGGAGGAGGGGGCGATCAACAACATTGAAGCTTTCATTCAGATGGTAGCCGGCAACGGCGACTTGAGCAAATCAGGATATTGAAACAAAAAACAACCATTGGTTGGTTGACTTTTGATTCTTCCTTGTATATACTGACATTAATATAGTGATGGAGGAGGAGGCTATTATGAACGATCGTCCCTGGCTTGCTCATTATGACAAAGGGGTCCCACATACAATCGAATACCCACAAGCGCCGTTGTTCCATTTTCTGGGGGAGGCGGCGAGAAAATATCCTGACCGCGCCTGTACGATCTTCAAGGGTGCGGTCATTTCATACAAGGAGATGGAGGCGCTGACCGATCACATGGCGGCGGCGCTGGTGGAACTGGGCGTGAAGAAAGGTGACCGGGTGGGAATCTTCATGCCAAACGTGCCTCAGTTCGTGATCGCATATTTTGGAATTCTGAAAGCAGGCGGGGTGGTCGTTGCGGTCAATCCCACCTACCCACCGGATGAAGTCATCACGCCGGTCAATGATGCCAATATCGAGATCATGTTCACATTGACTCGTTTCTACGGGATTCTGAAGGCGGTACGCGAACGATCCAAGCTCAAGAGGATCATCGTCTCCAATATCAAGGAAGCCCTGCCATCCTTTACGAGCCTGTTGTTTACGCTGGTGAAGGAGAAGAAGGAAGGACATCGAATTGATGCGCTGGATGAGAGGGATGTATGGATGAAGGACCTTCTCAAGCAATACGAAAAATCCCCCAGGCCTAAGGTTGACGTTTCTCCCGACGATACTGCATTGTTCCAGTATTCAGGCGGCACGACGGGCATTCCCAAGGGCGCGGTCGCCATGCACAGAAACGTGGTCGCGAACACGCTCCAGATTAAAAGGTGGATGCCCAATCTTGTGGAGGGCGAGGAAGTGGTTTTGATGGCCATCCCGCTCTTCCATGTGTATGGGATGGTGGCCGGGATGAACTTCGCCATGGCCAATGGCGCCAGCATGGTCATGATTCCCAACGCACGGGACCTGAAGGATGTTCTGGAGAATATCAGCAAGTACAAGCCGACAATTTTCCCCGGCGTACCGCTGCTGTACAACGGGATCAACAATCACCCGGATGTAAAAGCCGGGAAATATGATCTCTCTTCGATCAAAGCCTGCATCTCCGGTTCTGCTCCGCTGATGCGCGAGACCAAGGAGCAGTTCGAAAAGCTGACGGGCGGAAAGGTATTCGAGGGCTATGGCCTGTCGGAGGCGCCAACCGCCACCCACTGCAATCCTCTGCTGGGTGTCAACAAGACCGGCTCGATCGGCATGCCCCTCCCGGACGTGGATGTGAAGATCATCAGCCTGGATGACGGTGAGACCGAATTGCAGCAGGGCGAGATCGGTGAGATCGCCATCCAGGGTCCGCAGGTGATGAAGGGCTATCACAACATGCCCACCGAGACGGCCAATTCGCTGCGACAGCTGAAGGATGGGGAAACCTGGCTGTTCACCGGTGATATCGCCCGCATGGACGAGGATGGCTATTTCTACATCGTCGACCGCAAGAAGGAGCTCATCAAGCCGGGCGGGTTCCAGGTCTGGCCGCGCGAGGTGGAGGAAGCGATCGCCTCGCATCCCAAAGTTCTGGAGGTCGGCGTGGGAGGCATCCCGGACCCGAACCGCGGAGAAACGGTCAAGGCCTGGATCGTCGTCAAGCCCGGCGAAACGCTGACGGTGGAGGAGCTCAAGGCCTACTGCAAGGAACATCTTGCCCCGTACAAGGTCCCAACCCATTACGAGTTCCGGACTGAACTGCCGAAAACCACTGTTGGGAAGATCCTGCGGCGTGAGCTGGTCAGGCAGCATAAGGAAAGCGTGCCGCAGTAAGGGAGTAAACAGGTAAACACGTAGACATGTGAATTGAAAAAAGAGAGCTGTCCTGACTTGGACGGCTCTCTTCCTGTTTACCTGTTTACTTGTCTACGTTTTTACCTATAACTACATCGCAATAACCTGCGGTGTGCCGCTCTTCTTGGGGAACGGCGGCGGGAAGATCGCTTCGAACTCTTCGCGGGTCAGGGTTTCCACTTCGAGGAGTTTCTGCGCCACCGCGTCCAGGCGGTCACGATACATGGTCAGCAGCTTCCGGGTCAGCTTGTAGGCGTCGTCCACCATTCTGCGGACTTCGGCATCGATGCGCTCGGCAACCGCTTCGGAGTAATCGCGCTGTTCGGAGATCTCGCGGCCCAGGAAGATCAACTCCTCCTTTTGGCCGTAGGTCATCAAACCCATTTCATTGGACATGCCCAGACGAGTGACCATGGTACGGGCCATCTGAGTCACACGCTCGATATCGCTCGAAGCGCCGGAGGTAATGTCATCGAAGACGAGCTCTTCGGCAACACGTCCGCCGAGCAGGCCGGCCAGGGAGGCGATCATCTTCTTGCGGGAGGTCAGGACGCGGTCGTCCTCGGGACGATACCACGTCAGACCACCGGCCTGTCCACGGCCGACAATCGTGATTTTTTGAACAGGATCCGCTTCAGGGATGGCATTCATCACGACTGCGTGACCGGCTTCATGGTAGGCAATAATGCGCTTCTCTTCGTCCGAGATCAGGCGGGACTTTCGCTCAGGTCCCATGACGACGCGCTCGATCGCCTCTTCCAGGTCGTGCTGCCCGATGGATTTCTTATTGCGGCGGGCTGCCAGGATCGCGCCTTCATTGACCAGGTTCTCAAGATCGGCACCGACAAAGCCAGGTGTGCCGCGGGCCAGAGAGGCGAGGTCGACACTGGGTTCCAGGGGCTTGCCCTTGACATGCACCTTCAGGATGGCCTCACGACCCTTCATATCCGGACGGTCGAGGGTCACCCGGCGGTCGAAACGACCGGGACGAAGCAGAGCCGGGTCAAGAATGTCGGGGCGGTTTGTTGCTGCGATAATGATGACATTGGTATCCGTGTCGAAGCCATCCATTTCGACGAGCATCTGGTTGAGGGTCTGCTCGCGTTCATCGTGCGAGCCGCCGAGGCCGGCACCGCGCTGGCGACCGACCGCGTCGATTTCGTCCACGAAGACGATGCACGGCGAATGGCGCTTGGCCTGGTCGAACAGGTCACGCACACGGCTGGCGCCCACACCCACGAACATTTCCACGAACTCGGAGCCGGAGATCGAGAAGAAGGGAACGCCTGCTTCGCCGGAAACCGCCTTCGCCAGCAGGGTCTTTCCGGTTCCCGGGGGGCCCAACGAGCAGCACGCCCTTGGGAATCCGGGCGCCAAGCTGGATAAACTTCTGAGGTTCCTTAAGGAACTCCACAACCTCCGCAAGCTCCTGCTTGGATTCCTCCACACCGGCAACATCCTGGAATGTAACGGTAGGATGCTCACCGCTGAACATGCGGGCCCGCGACTTCCCAAAGGACATGGCCGCGTTGTTCGAGCCCTGCGCCTGGCGGAAGATAAACCATAGAACACCTGCCATAAAAATAACCGGCAGGATATAGAGTGCACCGCTGACAATCCCGGCCCATTGTGAGGGTGGCTTGACTTCGATCTTGATATTCGCAGGAGCAAGTTGTTCCGATGTTACGCCCAGGTCGAGTAATTGCTGCACAAGGGTGGAGTTTGCTTCCTTATAAGATTGAACGCCATCTTCATTTCCGTTTGTATAGATAACGCGCAGGCTGTCATCGCTATCGATGACTACACGGGCAACCTTGCCCGCCTGAATATCACGCGCCACCTCGTTAATCGTCAGTTTATCTGCTGAGCTAGAATCGCGCTGAAAAGCCATGACAATCATGGCAACCGCTGCGACGATCAGTAGGAACGTCACAACAAATGATTGGTTTCTAGGATTCACTTTGCCTCCAAAATAGAATTCCGAGAGGATTATACCAAGTTGACCTACTCAGGAATAGCCCAACTGAAAATTTTATACATTTCTCTAACATGGCAAATTTCCGGCCTTGAGTTCTGCAAAAAGGTGTCGTGCAGGCCTGATTGCTCATAAAAAAAAGGCTCATTAAAGCCTATATTAGCTTATGGATGCGGAATTCCCGCCTGCTCTTACTCGATAAGAAGCTCCACCGGGCAATGATCCGAGCCAAGGACCAATTCGTGGATAATGACATCCTTCACGCGTGCCGCCAGCGCCTCGGAAACCAGGAAATAATCGATCCGCCAACCGACGCCACGCTGGCGGGCATTCGAAATATACGTCCACCAGGTGTACTGGACACGTTCAGGATACATCCTGCGATAGATGTCCACAAAGCCGTGATCGAGGAAGTTCTGCACCCACACCCGCTCCTCGGGCAGAAAACCTGAGTTTTTTTCGTTGGGCCTGGGATTTCTCAGGTCAATGGGCTGATGAGCGGTATTGAAGTCCCCGGTAATTATGACCTGCTCACCCCCGGCATGCAGCCGGTCACACAAGGAGAGCAGGTGAGCGTAAAAGTCGAGCTTGTAGTCCAGGCGTTCCTGGCCACGCTGGCCGTTCGGGAAGTAAATGTTGAACAAACGGAAGTCAGGATGGAGCGTGGAAATGACCCGCCCCTCCATATCGAAACGAAGCATATCCATGCCAAGCTGGGTTTCCACCGCAGGTGCACGCAGGAAAGTCGCCACACCACTGTATCCCAGTTTTTGGGCAGGGTTCCAGATCACCTCATAGCCGGGAAAATGGTTCTGGTCTTCCTTAAGCTGGGAGGGATGGACCTTGATCTCCTGCAAACAGACCACATCGGGTTCCTGCTCCCACACCCAGTCAAGTGCACGTTTCGCCAGGGCGGCCCGCAGGCCATTGATATTCCATGATATTATCTTCATCGAGGGTACTTTCCGCTAGTGCTCCGCTTGTGGTAAACTACTCAAAGTTGACATCATGAGCACAAAATTGAAATGCATTCTCTGTGTGGAAGACGAGCCTGAAATGATCGATCTGATGCGGCTGATCCTGGGCCGTAAAGGATTTGAAGTCAAGGGTGCAGCAGGTGGTGTGGAGGGGTTGCGGATGATCCGCCAGGATAAGCCCGACCTGGTGCTGCTGGACCTGATGATGCCGGATATGGATGGTTGGGAAGTATACCAGCAAATGAAAGCGGACGAAAAAACGAAGGATATCCCTGTCATCGTCGTCACGGCCAAGGCACAGAGCATCGACCGTGTGCTGGGTCTCCACATTGCAAAAGTGGATGACTACATCGCCAAACCGTTCAGCCCCCAGGACCTGATGAACAGCGTCGAAAAGGTGCTCAAATCCAAGGCATGAACCGATACGGCTGAGCGTGTACAGGCCTCGCTTTTAATAATTCCCTATGGCAAGAACGATATTAATTGAAAACATAAATCGCAGGATCAACGGTACACTGCGGATCAAGTACTGCGACACGTTCCTGACGCAGCTGCGGGGATTCACCCTCCGTCCAGACCTCGCCCGGGATGAAGGACTGGTCCTGGCCGGTAAACGCAATTCCCGGATCGACTCCTCCATTCACATGTTGTTCGTGTCCTTTGATCTTGCCGTGATCTGGATCAACGCCGAGATGCAGGTCGTGGATAAGGTTCTGGCCAGGTCCTGGAAGCCTGCCTACTTCTCAAAACAGCCAGCCAGGTTCGTCCTGGAAGTCCATCCTGATCGGTGGGACGAGTTTCAGGTTGGCGACAGGGTGCAATTCAAGGATGCGTAAAACCTTTTCAATCCTGCTCTCATTCATTATTGTCTCCTCCTTTTTTGTACAACCTGTCGCCGCGCAATCGAGCGGGCCGGTATACATCATACAGGCGGGCGATACCCTGTCGTACATCGCATCCCGGTTCAACGTGACAGTGGATGAGCTGGAGGCAGCGAACCCGACTGTCGATCCCAACTTTTTATCCGAGGGACAGGAGATCGTCATCCCGGGGCTGGAGGGGGTTACAGGCGTCCTGGACACGGAGATTATTTCCTTTGGCGACTCGCTGCGCAGCCTGAGCCGCCGGACCCAGGTCCCGGATGAACAGTTGATCCGGCTTAACCACCTGGTCAGCCCGACCGAGCTATATGTTGGCATCAGCCTGATCGTTCCCACGCAGGAAAACCAATCTTCACTCAGCACGCGCCTTGCACCCGGCCTCGGGTGAGTCCCTTCTGGAACTGGCCGTCAAGCAGAACAGCGACCCCTGGACACTCACCTCCCTAAACAAACTGGCCGGGACCTGGGAAACGATCCCGGGCGATGTACTCTACTCCCCTTCAGGAAATAATGAGCAGGCTGCCACCGGTTTGCCGTCGGCCTTTGAGTCGGCAAGCATTGAGCCCTTACCGATGGTCCAGGGAGCGACCGAAGTCATCCGGGCCAGGACGCAGAGATGGAATGTCTTTATCCGGACAGCTTGTCGACAATCCACTTCACTTTGCTGATGACAACGGCGACCAGGTTGCATTGCAGGGAGTCCATGCGCTTTTGGAGCCCGGTGTGTATCCCTTACGTTTGGAGGCCACACTCCCCGATGGATCAAAGCAGTCGTTCGAGCAGATGGTGCTGGCGACCAGCGGAAATTATCCCAGTGAGGAAATACCACTAAATGACCCCAGCACGCTCGACCCGGCTGTGACGGAACCCGAGCTTCAGAATATCGTTTCGATCACATCTCCATTTACACCAACACGGTATTGGAACGGTCTATTCAGCTCTCCAGCCGTTGATCCCAACTGCTTCACCTCCCGGTATGGGACCCGCCGCACCTATAAAGTGATCAATTCTGACATCGAAGTGCCCGGCTTCCATTCGGGTCTGGATTTCTGCGGCGGAGAAGGCTTGCAAATCAAGGCACCTGCCGCGGGCCGGGTCGTATTTTCAGCGCCGCTGACCGTACGTGGGAATGCAACCATCATCGACCACGGCTGGGGCGTCTACAGCGGCTTCTGGCATCAATCCCAGACGTTTGTAAATGTAGGCGATGTGGTCGAGCAGGGCCAGGTGATCGGTCTTGTCGGTGGAACAGGCCGGGTCACGGGTGCCCACCTGCACTGGGATTTATGGGTAAATGGCATCCAGGTAAATCCGCTTGACTGGCTGAATCAGGAATATCCATAGGAGATTGAGTCAGTTGACGTATCGACTACGCCAATCGGCCCGCTGAGGCGTTGCACTCCATGACTTGTTTATGCTACACTCAAAACACTTTGGAGGTCGCTGTGACTACTGCATCGATTGTCAATTTCCTGAAGCAAAGTGACATCTTCTATCAATTTACGCCGACACAACTTGAGCTTGTCGCCAATCTCTGCCAGGAGATTACATTCCAGAAGGATGATCTGATCTTCCGCGAGAACAGCAGCAGCAAGGAACTGTATATCATTGTCCAGGGGGAGGTGAACATATTCGTTGACCCTTCCCTCGTAAGCGCCACCAGAACAGACAGCGAGGACAGGACGATTGCCACACTTCGACGGGGACAAAACTTCGGAGAGGTGGCGCTGGTGGATGAAGGTCTGCGATCTGCTTCTGCCTGTGCTTCACAAAAAGACACGCGACTTCTAGTTATCCCCCGCGACAAACTGATCATGCTTTGCGACACCTATCCACAGTTAGGATACCGGTTGATGTACAATCTGGCTGCCGACCTTGCCATGAAGATCCGGAACACCGATCTTCGCATCCGTGAGCAGCTCCTGTATAAGCCCCAGGAAAAGATGAAACAGAGCTAGACCGGCACTCTTGACCCAAGAGCATATATGTCTTACCATTGGGCAATTAAATTCTTACTGGGATAAAGGGCAAAAAATAAAAGCCGCGAGAGATTTCTCGGGCTTTATTTGTAATATTGGTAGTTCAATCAGTGTAACTTCAAGCGAAAGGAGGTGTTGCTGACAATAAAGAGCATTGTCAACCCTGTTGTTGTATCCGCCAATCGAGAGGATACGAAGGATTCTACACACTATTTCGGAGGAGAACGAAAATGAAACGCTTGTTAAGCCTGCTTTCGCTGCTGGTCCTTGCCAGCATGGTGCTAGCGGCCTGTGGTGGCGCCGCACCTGCCACCCAGCCCCCTGCCGCTGCCACCGAACCCCCTTCAGCAGCCACTCAGCCGCCGGCTGCTGCTACTGAACCCCCTGCTTCTGCTGCCTATGAATGTACAGATTCAATCGGCTGCGTCACGATCAAGCCCGGTGAGCCGATCCATATCGCCTACGGCCTGGTTGTTGCTGGCCCGAACGAAACCCTCGGCATCGACTCCCGCAATGGTGTTGAAATCGCCATTGACGATGCCGGCGGCAAGATCCTCGACCACGACATCAAATTCGACGGCCAGGACACCGGCTGCTCCGCCGAAACCGGTCAGGCTGCCGCCACCAAACTGGCTGCCGACCCGACCATCGTCGCTGTCATCGGAACCTCCTGCTCGAGCGAAGCCCGCGTTGGCGAGCCGCTCCTGTCCCAGGCCGGTTTTGTGACGATCTCGCCGTCCAACACCGCCCCTGACCTGACAGAACCAGGCGATCCGAACAATTACCCTGGCTATCTGCGCACCGCCCACAACGACAAGATCCAGGGCGCCAAGGCTGCTGAATATGTCTTCAATGAACTGGGGCTCAAGACGGCAGCCACCATCAACGATGGCTCCCTGTATGCCGATAAACTCCAGCAGGTCTTTGCGGAAAACTTCAAGCAGTTGGGTGGCACAATCACCGCCCAGCTGGCTGTCGATCCCAACGGATCCGATTTCAGCTCCGTCCTGGCCGACATTGCCTCTGGCAAGCCTGAGCTGATCTACCTGCCGATCTTCCAGCCCGCCGGTCCATTGATCATCCAGCAGGCGAAGAAGACCCCTGGCCTCGAGAGCGTCAAGCCTGATGGGTGCGGATGGCTTGTTCTCACCTGATGTGGTCACCTCCGCGGGTGATGATGTCGAAGGCTTCCAGGTCTCCAGCCCGCTCGTCACCGGTGATGCCTACGATGCATTCGTGGAGAAATATACCGACCAAGTTCGGCAAGGCACCCGATCAGCATCTTCCATGCTCATGCCTATGATGCCTTCAACATGGTCAAGGCTGCCATCGAAAAAGTGGCCGTCCAGCAGTCTGACGGAACGGTCATCATCCCGCGCCAGGCATTCCGCGATGCCATGTATGCAACCACGGATTTCCAGGGCCTGACCGGCGTCCTCACCTGCACCCCCACTGGTGACTGCGCCAACCCGACCATCGGTATTTACGAATATCATAAGGGCGAATATCCTCCCACCCTGATATTCCCGGCCCAGTAAGCCGTACTAGCTTCACAACAACGAGAGGGGCGAGGGTTTTCCTCACCCCTCTACTCTATTTAGAGGAGTTGAACATGCTCAGGACCTGGCGCCAGAAGGCAACTCTGACTGACATCGTTGTTACGGGCATCGGTATTTTCATCGGGATCATGCTTCTGACTGCATTTTACCGAGCCATTTTCGTGCCCCCCTATAATCTAAAATATAGCTACTTCACCTGGGTGGATCTCATTATCAAAGGCCTGGCACTGGGCGGAGTATACGCTTTGATCGCAATGGGGTATACACTGGTTTATGGCATCCTACGCATGATCAACTTCGCGCATAGTGAAATATTTATGAGCGGTCCATTCACCGCAGTGTTCCTGGCAAGGTATCTTTCCAACCTCGGATTTTATCAAAAGTATCCATTTATCAGCATCATTCTGATTGGTCTTCTGTCCGCCCTGGTCTCCATGACCGTCGCCATACTGCTGGAACGGGTGGCCTATCGCCCGTTGAGAAATGCTCCACGCCTTGTCCCCCTGATTACGGCGATTGGGGCATCTTTTTTTCTGATCTACACCTTCCGCGGTTTATATGGTTCAGGCGTCTTCGCCTACCCGACCATTCCTGCCCTCCAGGGCTCCTGGACATTATTTGGTGTTTTTGAACTCTATAAAACACAGGTCGTCGTAATTGTCTTCGCAGTCATCATGATGATCATTCTCTTTTACATTGTCCAAAAGACAAAAATTGGGAAGGCAATGCGGGCTGTTTCCGAGGATAAGGAAGCAGCCGCTCTGATGGGAATCGACGTCGACCGGATCATCGTATTCACGTTTGCATTAGGCGGTATATCTGCCGGCGCAGCAGGTGTTCTGTATGCCCTGCAGTTCCCGGTGGTCAACGCATTTATGGGTTTTATCCCGGGATTGAAGGCATTTACCGCTGCTGTCCTGGGTGGGATTGGCAGCGTCCCGGGTGCTTTCCTTGGGGCGATGATCCTGGGTGTTTTGGAATCGCTTGGTCCCAACCTGTTTCTCGATCCACTGGGGATTACCAATCCCTCCCAGCTTAAGGATGCCATTGCATTCCTGATTCTCGTATTCATTCTTATCTTCCGGCCATCGGGCATTCTCGGTGAGCGGTTGACCCAGACAAAGGTCTAAGGAGGCAGCCATGCAAACCAAACCTTCTGACTGGAAAACCATCCTTCAATATGGCCTGATCGGCGGCGGGGTATCCATCCTTCTTTCCCTGGTAGGAATGGTTGTCGCTTTCGATGGCAGATACATCATCTCCAATGGGATCACCTTCGGTCAAATCACTCTCTGGGCCCCCATCGGATTGACAAGCTATCTGGCAATTCGGAAAACTGCGCCGGACAAGAGGTCAAGAATGTTCCTGTATGGAGCAGTCTCCGGTGCCATTGGAGGCCTGCTCCTGGCATTATTGGTTGCGCTCGGCAATGCAATTAACCTGCGTGCCATGTTTATCAACGCGACCGAGGATCTCTACAACATTATCACTTTCGGTGTGCCTGTTCCCCAGGGATTACTGGTCACCATCGTTGCTTTTGTAATCCTGGGTGTTGCTCATGGCAGGTTTATATGCCCTGCCTTATCGCTTGCAGGCAACGATTGTTGAGGCATCCCTTTGGGTGTTTATCGTTGGCTTATTGCGGGATCTGATCATTACTGTCATTGTGCCCTGGGGTGGCCTGGGCAGTGCCATTTCAAAATTGTTCGCATTAAACGGCCTCACCGTTACCGGCGCTGTTCTTATTTTTGTGGTTGCTGCGTTTTTCACTTATAGAAATTATGGGCGGAAAAGTGAGGATCGGTGGGTCAACAAACTGCCTCCACGATCTCAAAAAGTCGTCCGCTGGGGAACCATTGGAGCGCTGGTCGTGGTCGCCTTGTTGCTGCCTCGAATATTGGGAATATTCTTTAGTGACATTCTCGACAATGTCGGCATCTACATTTTGATGGGGCTTGGCCTCAATATTGTGGTTGGCTTCGCCGGATTGCTGGACCTGGGCTATGTAGCATTCTATGCGATCGGCGCTTACACCGTCGCCCTTCTCACTTCCCCCGAACTGGGATTCGCCCACCTAACCTTCTGGCAGGCGCTGCCGTTCGCGCTCCTGGCAGCTGTTCTGGCAGGCGTAATCCTGGGTCTACCTGTCTTGAGGCTTCGAGGAGATTACCTGGCCATCGTGACTCTGGGTTTTGGTGAAATCATTCGGTTGCTGGTGCTCTCCGACTGGTTAAGACCCTGGCTTGGTGGTGCCCAGGGCGTTCAGCGTATCGCACAGCCTCAGATCGGTAGTTTTGTATTCAATACACAACAATCTCTTTATTACATCATTCTTGTATTCATCGCAGTCGCCGGCTTTGTCGCCTGGCGGCTTAAGGATTCCCACGTCGGGCGATCCTGGATGGCATTGCGCGAAGACGAGGATGTAGCCCAGGCGATGGGTATTAATCTCGTGCTCACCAAGCTACTCGCCTTTGGGACGGGCGCCTTCTTCTCCGGTCTGGCGGGAACCATGTTTGTAGCCAAACTGGGTTCCTCCTATCCAACCAGCTTCAACTTCTTCGTATCGATCAATGTCCTTTCATTGATCATCGTCGGCGGAATCGGCAGCATCCCGGGAGTCTTCGTCGGCGCTCTTGTCCTGCTGGGTGCTCCTGACGTCCTGCGGGAATTTACAGATTATCGTTTTATGTTTTATGGCGCGGTCCTGGTCGCAATGATGCTCTTCCGGCCGGAAGGCCTGTGGCCCGAGGCCAGGAGGCGGCTTGAACTGCATGAAGAAGCTCCTCCGCTGGATATAACCGATGAACCTCAAACTGTTCTGAGTACGGAAGCATAGGGAGGCTGCCATGGATACCCTTGTATGCAACAAAGTAACCAAGCGGTTTGGTGGCCTGACAGCCGTTTCCAATGTAAACCTGGCAGTCAAAACGGCTTCCATTCACAGCATCATCGGCCCCAACGGCGCCGGCAAAACCACCTCTTTAACTGCATCACCGGTTTTTACACGCCGGAAGAAGGGGAAATGCTCTTCGATGGCCATGATATTACGGGTTACACGCCTGACCGCGTCACAAAGAGAGGCATTTCCCGGACCTATCAGAATATTCGTCTGTTCAAAAACATGACCTCCGTCGAAAACATCATGGTTGGCATGCACCCGCACCTGCGATCGGGCCTGCTGGGCAGCATATTCAGGAACCGCGGGACAATGAAAGAGGAACAGGACGCGGTGGCAGAGTCCAAGCGGCTGCTTGCTTATGTGGGGCTCAAAGGCAAGGGCGATTACCTCTCGAAAGAATTTATCCCTATGGAGATCAACGCAAGCTTGAAATTGCCCGCGCGCTGGCAAGCAAGCCAAAACTGCTCTTGCTGGACGAACCCTCCGCGGGCATGAATCCGGCGGAAAATGCTGAAATGATCACATTCATCCGGCGCCTTCGCGATGATCTCGGGATTACCATTATTTTGATCGAGCATCACATGCGGGTTGTCATGACGATCTCTGAGCTGATTACAGTCCTCGATTTTGGCGAGAAGATCGCCGAGGGATCTCCTGCTGAGATACAGAAAAATCCCAAGGTGATCGAAGCCTATCTAGGACGCGGCGCAGCCAGCGGCTTGAATACTGCACCTGCCGTATCTGACTAAAACTACGGAGAAATTAACATGGCAATGCTCGAAGTAGACAACATTCACTCGTACTATGGCAGTATTCATGCCTTGAAGGGCATCTCTCTAAGGCAGAAAAGGGCGAAATTGTTACCCTGATTGGCGCCAATGGTGCCGGCAAGTCCACGACCCTGCGGACCATTACCGGGTTAATGAAGCCAACTATTGGTCAGGTTTTGCTTGATGGCAAAGATATCACTCCATTAAAACCTCATATGATCGTGGAAAAAGGGGTGGCCATGGTTCCCGAGGGCAGGCGGATTTTCGCAAGATTAACTGTCGCCGAAAACCTCGACATGGGCGCTTTCATCAGGGATAAGAAGGACATTCCCCGTGAGCTGGAAAGGGTCTTTTCCCTGTTTCCCCGGCTGAAGGAACGCATCAACCAGGTGGCAGGCACGTTGTCCGGTGGTGAGCAGCAAATGCTCGCCATGGCAAGAGCGATGATGACGCATCCAGAGGTGTTATTGATGGATGAGCCTTCCATGGGTCTGGCTCCCGTGCTCGTGGAAACCATTTTTGAAACCATCCAGTTTGTGAACAAGCAGGAAGGCACAACCATGCTGCTGGTGGAACAGAATGCCCAGATGGCCCTCACCGTAGCCAACCGGGGGTATGTGCTTGAAACCGGTTCCATCGTTTTGAGCGACAATGCTGAAAATTTGCGCACAAACGAGAGCGTACAAAAAGCCTATTTAGGCATCGAATAGCAGGTCACATGCCAGGTTGAAGCGCAGAGGTAAAATTAATTCCTCTGCGCTTTTTTATATCTGCCACTCGCCCCAGTCGTAAAATTCCCTTATGGTATGGGTTTCCAGCTTGAATTCCAAAACCCGAGTTTAGTAAAATATGCATCATTCTGTAAGAAGGATTTTGACATGCTGATTTTGACAGCGGACGAGGTCCGTAGAGCGCTTCCCATGAACGAGGCGATCGAGGCGATGAAAAAAGCCTACGCCTCTCTTTCCGATGGGACGGCCCAGGTGCCACTCCGGACACGCCTCCCCATCCCGGGCAGCGAGGCCCTCAGCCTGTTCATGCCGGCCTATGTCAGCTCACAGGAGGGAAATGCCCTGGCGATTAAAATTGTCTCGCTGTATCCCACCAATCCCTCACGTGGACTGGCCTACATCCAGGCTGCAGTCCTTGCCTTTGACCCTGAAACAGGACGGGCCATTGCCCTTCTCGAAGGCAGCTCATTGACCGCCATCCGCACGGGTGCAGCGAGTGGAGCAGCGATCGACCTGCTGGCACGCCCTGAAAGCAAAGTCGTTGCAATCTTTGGCGCCGGCGCGCAGGGACGCACCCAACTCGAAGCCGCCTGCGCGGCCCGCCAGGTTGAGACTGCATTCATTTACGATTCAGATCCCGCCAAGGCAAATTTATTCGCTGAAGAAATGAAAGGCAAAGGCTTTATCAAAGAAGTTCGCGTCGCTTCGAGCTCACAGGCAGGCAATTGAAAATTCGGATATTATTTGCACGGCCACGACTTCCTTGAAGCCCAGTCTTCGAAGATCAATATGTAAAACCCGGGACGCATATCTCCGCAGTCGGTTCGTATACTCCGGATATGCAGGAAGTCCCGGCAGAAACTTTACAGCGCGCAAAAATATTTGTGGACTCACGTTCCGCTACAATGGAGGAGGCTGGTGACCTGATCCAGCCGATGCGCGCGGGCCTTTTCGATGAAACCCACATCTGCGGAGAATTGGGAGAAGTCATCCTGGGGAAAGTCCCTGGCAGGCAGTCTGCAGATGAGATCACCTACTTCAAGTCGGTGGGCGTTGCCGTGCAGGATGCCATGGCGGCCCAGGTGGCGCTGAATAACGCCCGTAAAATGAACATCGGCAGGGAAGTTGATTTCTAAAACGAACGCGCTGAGCTGATAGTGGAGGGCAGCAGCGCGAATAACATAAATGAATGGAATAACATGAAATGAACCTACCAACAACAGCAGACATCGTGATCATCGGGGGCGGCGTGATGGGAGCCAGTGCGGCTTATCATCTCGCCAGGTGTGGAGTGAAGAATATCGTTCTTCTCGAAAAGGAGGAGTTCTTCGGAACCGGCGCCACCGGGCGCTGCGCAGGCGGGGTGCGCTATCAATTTTCCACTGACATCAATGTCAGGCTTTCCATCGAGAGCCTGCCAATGATCGAACACTTCAAGGAGGAGATCGGGCAGGATGTCGACTACCGCAAATGTGGGTACCTGTTGATCGCCACCAATGAACAGGATGCAGCAACGTTCAAGCATAATGTCGAGCTGCAGAACAGTCTTGGCGTGCAAACCCAATTGCTGAGCGGAGATGAAGTCCGAGCGCGCCTGCCGCTGATGAAATTTGAGGATGCCATTTGCGGGACGTTCAATCCGAAAGATGGCATTGTCGACCCGAACAGCGTCGTGGCGGGATACGTCAGCGCGGCACAGAAGCTGGGAGCCAGGGCCCTCACGAGTGTAGCGGTAACAGGGATCCGTCGTCAGCGGGGACCAGGTCGATGCCGTGGAAACCACCCAGGGCGTTGTCCAGACCCGGATGGTCCTTAACACGGCGGGACCCTGGTCGGGGCTGATCGGCCAAATGGCGGGAGTCGAGCTCCCGATTGTCCCCATCCGCCGGCAGATGTTCACCACGGATCCATTGAAGGAAGTCCCGGAGGATTTCCCGTTTGTGATCGATTTTGCGCAATCGCTGTATTTCCACCGCGAAGGGGAAGGGCTTCTTGTCGGCATGAGCAACCAGAATGAGAAACCCGGCTTCGATCAGAACGTGGATGAAGAATTCGAGTTTGTCAACCTGGAAGCCGCCATCGAACGGATGCCGCCGCTCGAGCGCGCCAGCCGCGCCTCCCACTGGGCGGGACTTTATGAAGTGACACCCGGATGCACACCCGATCTTTGGTGGGTGTGAACTGAAGGGCTTTACCATTTGTACCGGCTTTTCCGGTCATGGCTTCATGCACGGCCCCGTCGCCGGCAAGCTGATGGCTGAATACATCATGGACGGCAAATTTTCCACCCTGGACGTCTCGATGCTCGACCTGGCACGCTTCAAGGAAGGAAGATTAATAAAAGAGTACAATGTAGTTTAAGTCCTTCACCCCAGCCCTCTCCCTTCGGGAGAGGGAGCAATTACTCCCTTCCCCTCCGGGGAAGGGCCGGGGATGAGGGAGAGGAATTTTATGCCTTCAGCAGAAATCATAACCATTGGAACAGAGATCTTACTCGGTGAAATTGTAGACACCAACACGCGTTACATCGCGCGCACCCTGCGCGGCATGGGCGTGGACTTATATCGCACGATCACCATCGGCGATAATGTGGACAGGATCGCAGAGGCCATCCGTCACTCGATGGAGCGGGCTGAGATCGTCATTACTACCGGAGGGCTGGGTCCCACTGTGGATGACCCTACCCGGGAAGCGGTGGCAAAAGCACTCGGTGTGGAGACAGAGTTTCGCGAGGATCTGTGGGAACAGGTTGTCGCGGTCATCTCGCGCTACGGGCGCAAGCCATCTGAAAATCAGAAGCGCCAGGCCTATGTTCCAAAGGGTGCGATCGGCATTTCGAATCCCGTGGGCACCGCGCCCTGCTTTATTTTCGAGACTGAGAGAAATGCGGTGGCATCCCTGCCGGGCGTTCCCAATGAAATGGAACACATCCTGCACGAATCGATCATCCCCTATTTGCAGAAGCGCTTCAATCTGAACGAGATAATCAAGATCCGGGTCCTGCACTGTTCGGGGCTGGGCGAAGGTATGATCGACGAAAAGATCGCCGATCTTGAAACTCTCAGCAACCCAACGGTGGGACTTGCCGCGCACACGGGCGTTGTGGACATCCGCATCGCGGCCAAGGCAGAGGATGAAGCCGCTGCAGACGCGATGATCATGCAGATCGAGCAGCAGGTCCGCGAAAGGCTTGGGGATGTGGTCTTTGGAGCAGACGAAGACCGGCTGGAGGAGATCGTCCTGAACACGGTAGCCAAAAGAGGCTGGACACTGGTCGGCGTGGAATCAGGATTGGATGGACTATTGGCGCGGAAAATCCCCCACTCCGTTTCCCTGCCGGGACTGTCAACGGATTCCCTTATGGCTGCCATGCGCGCGGCCCGGGCGGAGTCCAATGCAGATGCGGCCCTGGGTGTTTCGATGCACCTGGAGGAGCGTTCGGCCGACATGGCATTGATCACTCCCTCTGGCGAAAAAACTCATCGCATCACCTACGGCGGACCGCCCCGCAGCCTGGCGCGCTGGTCGGTGAACCTGGCGCTCGACTGGCTGAGACGGCGCGCGCTGGAAAGCGATTGACATGTCCCGACGCGGGAAAAAGCCGCCGGGCTGGGTGGTTCTTATCTGGGTCATCAATGGACTTGCACTCATCTCAATACTGGGTTTCCTGGCCCTCTCCCGGGCGGATCTGCGTGTTTCTGCCGCTGTTGACACCGTCCGTACCTCCCGCCCGGTGGAAACCCGCAAAATTCCACCGACAAGTTACTTTCTTCCAACGCTGACGCCCAATCCGTTATATACTCCCCCTGTTTTTGAATCGCCCACGCCATTTTTACTCGCCTATGGACCCCGTCCTTCCATGATCGGGTTTTCGGTTGCAGGGCGGCCGATCGAAGTCTATACCTTCGGCAACGGCGAAAAGCAGTATTTGATCGTGGCAGGCATCCACGGCGGATACGAAGGCAATACGATCGCCCTGGCCAATGAGCTGATCACGTATCTTATCGACAACCCGGATGTGATCCCCTCCGATGCAACCCTTTACATCATCCGTAACATGAACCCGGATGCAGAGGCGCGATCCAATGACGAGGCCGGGCGCGTCAACAACCACGGCGTGGACTTGAACCGCAACTTTCCCAGCAGTAACTGGACGTCCGATTGGGACCGGGATGGCTGCTGGATCCTGCGCCCTACCACCGGCGGTGACTATGGCGGCTCGGAACCCGAGACAAGAGCAGTGATGAGTTTCATTGCCAGCCATAAGATCCGGGCCATGATCAGCTACCACAGTGCGGCGCTGGGCGTTTTTCCGGGCGGCGTTCCCTGGGAACCGGCATCCCGGCGGCTGGCGGCGGCTCTTGGTAAGGCAACCGGCTATCCCTACCCGCCGGTCGACACCGGCTGTGAATACACCGGCACCCTGGCCGACTGGGCTGTGGAAAACGGCGCCGGCGCGGCAGTGGACATGGAACTCAGCACGCATAAGAGTTCTGACTTTGAAAATAATATCAGGGCGCTGAAAGTATTATTGAATTTTGTGCCATAACGGGTGCTATAATCATTTTAGGAAGTAAAACCATGGACCTGGAATTGCTAAAAAGGAAACTCAAGCCTCTTTTCAAGGAATATAAAATCGAAAAAGCGATCCTCTTTGGCTCGCTTGCGCGAAATGAAGGCAAGCCGTCATAGTGACCTGGATCTTATCCTGGTCCAAAAAACAGATCTCAGGTTCCTGGATCGTTATGACGGCCTTCTGGCATCATTCAGCAGGGCCCTTCCAGAATGGGATGTGGATATTCTGATCTACACGCCTGAAGAATTAGCTGAAATTTCCAATCGGCGCTTCATCCAACATGCACTGCAAGAAGGAAAAATACTGTATGAGTTGAAAGCAAGTCACAGCATGAAGCAGATCGATGGTGGCTTACTGCGAGTGAAGACCTGGACGCCGCAAAAATCCTTCATGCAGCTGGAAAGTTTTCCCATGCATGCTTTCTTGCACAGCAAAGTGCTGAAAAAGCAATGAAGGCACTCTGGTTTTCATCTGACCATGATCCTTGGGGACATTCCATTCAAAAACTGGTCCTAGAATTTCCTCAACAAAGCAAGTTGCAATCCATGAATGACTGGGTAACTCATGCTGCTTATCTCGACAAGTTTTACATTCCCGCGTGGTATCCGAATGGACTACCAGACCTGACTCCCAGCCAGGTTTATATTTCGCAGGATGCTGAACAGGCAATTGAAAAAGCAAATTTTTTTCTGGAACAAAACGCTGTAAATTAATCAAAGGCAAGTAAACCATAATTACAATAAGATCATTTGAAACAGGCGGCCAGTCAAGCCGCCTGTTTCAAAACAAGGAGAACGAATGACCCAAAAAGTCGACAGCCTCTTCACCAACGCATTAATCCTCACCATGGATGAGGCCTTAACCCAGTATTCTCCAGGCGCAGTCGCTGTCAAGGGCGACAGCATCCTTGCGGTGGGACCCGAGCAGGACATTAAGCGCGATTATTCCGCCCAGGAAACTTTCGATTGCGGCGGCAAAATCCTCATGCCAGGACTGATCAACGCCCACACGCACGTGCCGATGACCCTCCTGCGCGGACTGGCAGATGACCTGCGGCTGGATGTCTGGCTGATGGGCTACATGATGCCCGTGGAGCGCGAGTTTGTTTCCCCGGAATTTGTCCGCTTGGGTACCCTGCTTGCCTGTGCCGAGCAGATCCGCAGCGGGATAACCACCTTTAACGATATGTACTATTTCGAAGAGGATGTTGCCCAGGCTGCCGCGGATGCCGGCATGCGTGCCGTCTGTGGGCAGACCGTGATGAAATTTCCCGCGCCGGACGCGGATTTCGTACGAAGATTTGCTCCTGATGGCGCGGAAGTTCATTCAAAAGTGGAAGGACCATCCTCTGATCGTCCCGGCGGTTTCCCCGCATGCACCGTATACCTGCACGGAGGAAATTCTGCGCGCCACAGCCGACCTGGCAAAGGAATTCGATGTACCGCTCCACACGCATCTCGCCGAAACCTCCTTTGAAGTGGAAAACATGCGCAATGAGAACGGCATGCCGGTGATCCCGTATGTACGCAAACAGGGCCTGCTCGATGCAAAGCTGATCGCCGCGCACTGCGTCCATGTGGACGTTGGCGAGATCCGTTCGCTGCAGCATGCAGGTGCTGGCATTTCCCACAATCCTTCTTCGAACCTGAAACTCGCCTCCGGTTTTGCGCCGGTGGTGAAAATGCTCGAAGCGGGATTGAATGTGGGCATTGGGACCGACGGCCCCGCCTCCAACAATGACCTGGATATGTTCGAGGAAGTTCGCCTGGCTGCCTTCGTCGCCAAGGCTGTGACCAACGATCCCAACCTCCCTCCCCGCTTCACAGGCGCTGCTCATGGCCACCCGCCTCGGCGCCCAGGCGCTCCATATCGGACATTTGACCGGCTCGTTGGAGGCCGGCAAACGTGCCGATCTGATTCTGGTGGATATCTCGCCGCTGCATAACGCTCCATCCTTTAAGCGGGGCGCTGATAATGCCTACGCGCAGATCGTCTATGCCAGCAAGTCCACCGACGTGAGCGATGTAATGGTCAACGGAAAATGGCTGATGCGTGACCGTCGCCTGCTGACTCTGCATGGAGAATGAACTCCTCACCCAGGCAAATGAGGTCGCCCGCAAGATCGACGCCTTCCTGATCGAGCGGGAACAGTCCGTCCTTTCCAAGCTGATCGCGCTGGGCGCATCGATGGAACAGGAGTTGTTCGAAGTCCAGGTCAAGGTCAAGCTGGCAGACCGGGAACCGATCATCCGCTCCATGAAGCAACCGGAGATCGAGATGATCCGCAGGCGACATTACAGCGAGCATGACGTCTACTTCTTCTTCGACGATCCGTCCCAGGGGCGCCTGCGCTACCGGGAGGATGATTTTGTCGACGATGCCAAAGGCACCATTTCGAATGTACGCGCCCGGCTGACCCTGATCGGCCAGAAGCGGGAAGGGAAATTCGAGGAAGTGCTGCTTTCCCGCAGCCGCTTCCTGGCTCCTGCCATGCATTCCCTGCGTTTCTACCGCGAATACTTCAAGCCCAAATCCGAATTCGCCATCGAAAAGGACCGCCTGCGCTGGCTGATCAAGTACAAGGACGACGGAGTTCTTCGTTAACCTGGATCAGATGACCGAACCTGAGCTTGGCTATTTCCTCGAGATCAAGAGCCGCACCTGGAGCCGCAAGGACGCGGAACACAAGGCGCAGCTCACCAGCGAGCTGCTCGCCCTGCTGGGCGCCTCGGACGGTGAGCCCGTCACCGAGGATTACATCGACATCGTGAGTGAGGCCTGAGGGCAGGAGAAATGCTAAAAACTCTTGCAGCCATTTGCGCAGCTCTATTCATCCTTGCCGGCGTGCCGATCCTGCTTTTTTTCAACATCGAGCAGAAGGCATTCTCCTCGGCAACTTACAAGCAGGCTTTCGAAGACCAGCAACTCTACGAGCGGATGCCGGCCCTCGTGGCCGCGACCCTGTCGACCACCATTTCACAAAATGGAACATATGCCTGCCCTTCCTGAAGGAACTCGGTACTGACGAATGGCAGACGACCATCTCCACCCTGCTGCCTCCCGAGGAGCTGCGGGCGATGACCGACCAGACTCTGGACTCGGCCTTCGACTATCTGAACTTCAGGAGCAATTCAGTTGTCATTTCCCTCCTGCCGATCAAAGCCAGGCTGGCCGGTGAAGGCGGGGTCAACGTCGTTCGTGACTTTCTGCGCACTCAGCCGGACTGCACCCTGGACCAACTCACACAGATGGGACTGGGTTTGCTCAGCGGTAATATTGCCTTATGCAACCCGCCCGATCAGGCGATGGGATTCTTTGCGCCGTTCATCCAATCCCAGCTCCAGACGATCACTGCCACATTTCCAAATGAAATCGCCCTCGTCCCGGGAGCGGCAGAGCGGGACGCCGAACGATCCGCGCTTGAAATTGCAGTGGGTCCGCTCTGGCATCTCATTTTCCCCGTTCTTCCTGTTCCTGCTCCTGCTGGCGATTGCGGTGTTCGCGGTGCGCAGCCTCCGCGACCTGCTGCTCTGGTGGGGCTGGCCGCTGTTGATCACAGGAGCCACTGCCGCCTTGATCGCCCTGGTTGGTTCTCCTCTGATCGGCTGGTTCCTTCAATTGATCATCCAAATCTATGGAGCAGCCTTCCTGCCCCCATTGCTTGCATCCGCCATCGGCGAGACGGCCAGCGCGGTCGCGAGCCAGATGCTGGCCCCGGTGATCATCCAGGGATTTGTGATGGCAATCATCGGATTGTTGATGGTTATTGCGGGAAGTTTCATAACAAGGCGACAAAGATACCAAACCCCCGTCTCCTACTAAAAGACTTTCCCAAATTGGTGTTTATTCCTATAAACCAAGGCATGCATCTGCGCACAGCCAGAAGAGACTCTCCCGGATATCACTCCTCGATTGCCAGTGGCGATGATCCCACTCGGCACCGCTCAAGTCATCGCCTCCATAGAGTGCCTGCCCAAAGATAACATTTCGAAACTGGGCGACTGCGATCAGGGAGGCGCTTTCCATTTCCACGGTGAGACAGCCCTCGTTCGCGTCGCTTTTCGATCTTGTATCGCTGTTTCCCGGTACGGAGCATCTGTTGTCCAGGTTTTCCCCACCCGGTAAGGAAGGCCCCGCTCGTTCAAAATATTCACCAGCGCACTGACTCCGGCCTCATTCGCGATCACTTCACGACTCGCAGGAAGGTAATGATAGGACACGCCCTCATCCCGGATTGCCCCGGATACAACGAACCAGATGCCCAACGGCCATATCCTTTTCGAGGACACCGCAGCCACCACAGGCGATGAATTTTCGGCAGCCAGATGCAATCGCTTCTTCGAGCAGTCCGGTAGCGATCGGCGCACCCACGCCCGGGTGAAAGAAAGCCAGCCGCTGACCCTGGTAGAAAATCTCATAGATGTTGTGTGGGCCGTCCTCCCAATTCTTCCTCACCGCGACTTTGGCATTATGTTCTGCAATCACCTTGTCGATCACTTCCGTGAAGAAGCAGATCACGCAATGTTCAGGCAGGTCGCTGGCACGGATGATTTTGGATGGCTCGATAAAGGCTTCGGGAGAAGGATCGAATTCCAGGATGGGATAGGTCATGAGTTGGATCCTTGGTCATGAAGTATTAATGCGCATGGATGAAAATTTTCTATGGGCATTCATTGGCGAGATGCTCATCGAATGTCTCCGAAAATTCATGGTAGCCCGAGCCGTCACACTTTGCACGGAAGTAAAAGTAATTCGACTCTGCCGGGAAGGCAATCGAGTGTAAGGCATCCAGGCCCGGGTTGGCGATCGGCGTGGGTGGAAGACCCTCGCTGAGATAGGTATTGTAGGGTGAATTGACCTGCAGATCGATCAGGGTCAGCGGGCTCGTCCACCAGCTGTTCTGGAGGATGCTGTATCCCAGTGCATATTGGACCGTTGGGTCTGCATCCAGTTTCATCCCCTGTCTCAGGCGATTTAAGATACACGGACGCGATCATGGGTTGTTCTTCATCCTTCATGGATTCCCGCTCCACGAGGGAGGCCAGAGTCACGGCCTGGTAGATCGTCAGTCCCTGCTGCTCGAAGCCCTTCCTGATCTCAGGTGTGAGGCGCAGGGTGAAATTCCGCAGGAAGCCATTGACCAGTACATCCGCCGTCACCTCGCGCGGTACGATATATGAATTGGGGAAGAGAAAGCCTTCTGTCGTATTTGCGCCTGCCAGGAAGTCATATTCGGGATGCGCGCTCCGGGCGGCGTTGAGAAAATCATCGGGCGAGATGGACAGGCCTGAGGTTGGGAGCGAAGCGGCGATCTCCTCCATCCGCCAGCCGGGCAGAATGACGAAGGTCACATCTTCTGGTGTCGCATCCTGCATCTTGCGGGCAATATCGATCGTTGACATCGCCGCGCTCAACTTGTATTCTCCCGACTGGATGGATGTATCCAACCCGGAATAGATCAAATAGGCGCGGAATGCCTCCGCGTTGCGGATCAGGCCGACCTCCTCGAGATGGCTGGCAACCGAATTCGCAGATTCCCCCTGCTCGATCGTAAAAGCCTGCTCCCCTCCATTCATGTCCCGGGGCTTTGTTAGCAACTGGTCATACCAGAGCAGGAGCGCAGAATATTGGAGCCGCTGAGGGCAGGGGAAGCGAGGCCGCGGGCGGCCCATACACCTGTGTGGCGCGGGAAGGGATGTAGAAAATCGTCCCAATCAGGCAGACAAGAACAAAGAGGAAAAATAATGCTACGATGAGTTTACGCATGAGGTTGTAGTATACAGGGTGATGGGTGGAAAGCGGTCCTGCCGGGCAAATGAAAGCCTATCTTCGAGATTTCAAGGTATGACTGCAAAATTACAACGGCTGCCAGTGAGTCCTGATGACCGCTGCGCTTTTTGCGTGAGACACCCAGCTCGATGCGCGCCGCCCGGGCATCCTGGGTGCTGAAGGATTCATCCCAGAGTTCGATTGGCATAGAGGTACTGTTCCCGCAGGACCGCTGCAAATTTTGCCGCGCGGCGGCCAGCCAGGTTTGGTTTTCCTTCCTCATCGAAGGACTGGCCGATCACGATCAGATCCACATCGTTCTCCTGCGCCAGGGTCGCCACCTGGGCGGCATCCAGCAGGCGCGAAACGTGCTCGATCACCTTGAGAGGGCTGGCAATCGTCCCTGTCGGATCACTGATGGCAAGACCGATCCGTTTTTCGCCGTGATCAACGGCCAGAATTCTCACTTGCTTCCTCCTTTGAACCACGGAGACACCGAGTCACGGAGATTCTTTAATAATCTTCCCGATGTCCCTGTGTCAACATGGTTGGCGACAGTTTTCATTGTGTCACTACTGAAATACGGAAGGGAACGATCGGCATCCAGGGCCACCAGGAAGGTGTGAGCTGAACTTCGGGCGCAGCTGCCAGAGGCAGATTTTCCTCCAGCTTTGATTTGACATTCCAGGCGCCAAAGCCCTGGACCATCTGGGTAACCCGGGCCGGATCGATCTGCTGGACGATTTTGCGCTCGGCGCGCATGTTCCATTTTGCCGAGCCATCCTCTTCAAGTGTTGGATTCGATTCGGGTTTGACGGTCACTGCTTCGGAGTCAGCGGCGTGGAAGCCTGTGGGAAGGGAAGCGTTCAATGCCAGCGAGGCCAGCTCGGCCAGATCCGATGCAGCTGAATAGCGGCTAACATATTCCAGCCGCAGATCCAACTTCAGGCTGTGTGCCGGCCGCCCCGGCAGGTGGATCATATTCCTCAGAGAGGATTTGCGATACGGTCATGGTTTGATCGAGGGGAAGATCGCCCGGGGCAAGCCCGGCCTCGAATTTTTGACGTGCCTCCTCCTCCAGTGTTTTCATCAGCATGCTTTTGACACGTTCCCGGTCGGCATCGCTCGCCTGGACCGACGGCAGCTCACGGCCGCCTGTGGTCGCCTCAGGGTTGGTGACAGACAGAGAAAGCCCAAGCCGTCCTTCGATGGCAGTGATCGTTTCGGCATCCAGGTTGCCTGCAATACCGCCTTCCACCGCTTCGATGGGCAGCTCAACCATCTCCCCGACACCCGCATCTACTTCGCTATCCAGGGTGGTGGCAAACCGGACTCCTTCACCATTACGCACGATCGTGCCTGCCGGGATCGACACGGATTGCTGGGTTAGGTTGCGGAACTCGGCTGTGCCTTTGGCCTTCGACTGCGGGACCACACCTTCGCCTGTCACAGCCACCGTCTGGGAGCCCTCCACGATGACATGTTTTTCACGTGCCGGGACACTGCCGGTGATAAAAACCGACTCTAACGGAAGGACTCGCCATGACGGGCAACACAAGGCTCTGCATTTTTGAAATGGGCTGCAGTGTGATCCGGGCGCGCGGGATGAACAGTGCAACCAGGACCAGCACAGCCATCACACCGACAAGGAATGCAAGGACGCGTAGCACCGGATGAGATCGCCACGCTTCCTCCCTGACAATGGCCCGGTCCCGCTGCTCGCGCAGGTCCTTGCGGGGAGGGCGACGCTTCAATTTTCTACGGCGCGGCTTTGGCCAGGCCACCCGCTGTGCATCACCCGTTGATTTGAACACCGGGATATGGAGCGCCTCTGCATCCATGCGCACACGCCGGATGCGGGAAACCAGTCCAAGCTGCGCGCCCAGAGAGGCCGCATGCCTCTGCAGGACTTTTAGATCCACCTGCCTGAGGCTGACTTTTTCATACTTGGGCCACACCAGAAGGATGCGCGGGGTCTTCGCCCACGACATCCGGTCACGCACCGAGATGAGGTCATCGTGAGATTCAAGCGTGATGATCTGGGTCTTCATGCAAGGTAATTATAGCGTAATGCAACCTCCAGGTTATTCTGACAGTTCAAACGTAGCCCGGCAATAACCAGGCCGACCCATAGAGCAAGGTCGGCCTGGTTTGTGTAAATCTGTGAAATTCGTGGCTAAAACCTTGAGGTTGCATGGGGTGAAGCCCAATGGAATTATTCTGCCAGGCCGCTCGCCCGGCGGATCAATTCCATGAACTCACCCATATCCTCATCCCGGGACAGGTACTCGCTCACGCGCTGGGCTTCGCGATAGACAGAGGAAAGAGAGCTGCCCTCTGCCCAGTAGCTCTTCTTGAGGATCTCGGCAAACTCGGCAACGATGACCGAGCGCTGGAAATAGGGATCGGCTTCCCGAAATTCATAGGCAAGCTCACTCGAATCGAAGTCCCTCGAGAGCTCAACCACCTGGCGCGTGTCGGGATCCTGCCAGCGCATGGCGACAGTGGCAATCCTTCCTTGGGCTTCGGGATACAGCTTGATCTCGTACAGCGCGGTGACGGAGTGCCCTGCGCCGATCTCGCCGGCGTCAACGCTGTTGTCGCGGAAATCCTGATCGGCGATGGCCCGGTTCTCGAAGCCCACCAGGCGGTAACGCTTCACCACTTCAGGATTGAAATCCACCTGGACCTTGGCATCCATGGCAATGGTCTGCAAAGTGCCGGTGATCTGGTCGATGAAGAGGCGGCGGGCCTCGCGCAGATCGTCCACGTAGGCGTAAGAGCCGTCCCCGTTATCGGCGAGCTGTTCCATCAGGACATCGTTGTAATTGTCCATGCCGAAGCCGACGGTTGTCAGCGTCACGCCTTCCTCCACGTAATGCCGGACTTCCGAAAGAATCTCCTCAGGCCCGGTCTCACCGACATTGGCAACACCATCCGAGCACAGGATCAGGCGATTGATCCCGCCCGGATTGTAGGCGTGCATCGCCATCTTGTATCCAAGGCGGATGCCCGCTTCGGCATTCGTCGCACCTTCCGGCTGAAGGCGGTAGATCGCTTCAAGGATCCTGCCTTTATCGGAACCGGACGTCGGCTCGAGGATGACGCGGGCGTCCGTCCCATAGACGACAATGCTGACGGTATCCGATCGGCGCAGCTGCTCCACCAGCAGTTCGAGCGAGCGCTTGACCAGGCCGAGGCGGTTATCCATATCCATTGAGCCGGAGACATCGATCACGAACGTCAAGGCGGCATCCTTGCGTTCCTCCTCCGGGACCTGGTAGCCCTGGATGCCGACGCGCATCATCTGGTAGCGCTCGGTTTCGGTGAATGGCGAGGGCGCTCCATCGATGTTGATCGCAAAGGCCTGGTGCGCGGGCGGGTTGGGATATCCCTGCCCGAAGTAGTTGACATACTCCTCCACGCGGACCGAGTCGCTGGGCGGCAGGTTGCCATCCTTCAAGTAATTCCGCATGATCGTATACGAACCGGTATCAACATCCAGCGCAAATGTGGAAAGGTTGTCGTCTTCGGCATCGATGGAGGGATTGACTCCATAATCTTCAAAGAACATATCATAGGGGCTGCGGCCGGAGGGCTGCATAGGTGCGTTGGATTGGGCGGAACTGGAGGATTGAGTTGCCAGAGGGGCGAGGCCAAGAGAGGGTGCTTCCGCAGCCGGGGCCTCGGTCGCGGCCGCTGGTTCCTCGCGGCTCATAATTCGCAGCTGGAGGGATTGCTGCCGGTGCCTGGGTGGCTGGGGCAGCGCCGCCACAGGCAGTGGTAAATAGCAACAGGAATAACATGCCCGTGAAAAGGGCTTTTCGTTTGGTGATCATCTTCTTCTCCTTTTGGTTAATTCAGATCAGGCGTGAAAGAGCGAACAACAGGCCGGCGTTCCTGTTGTCCGCAAAAAATCATTTCAAGTCATAGGCCCTCCTCGCTATATGGAAGAATTGATGCTGAGAGGTTTTCTTACTGCATTGACGTAAGGGTAAATAAAATGTTCCCCAAATCAGAATCAAAAAGGACAGTCGTATGACTGCCCTTTTATAAAGGAAAATTTTGGCTTACGCCATGGACAGGATTACAACCACCGATCCATCCGTCTCGGCGATGGTGATTGTAAGGATGTTATTTTCCTTCTTGAACACCTGGACAGAGCCCTTGGCGTCCCCAGGCATGTTAAAGAACGATGACCAGCCCTGTTTTTCCAGCTCTGTTTTATAAAAATCCTGGACTTCCTTTACGGACGCACTTGCTTTATAGCTATACGTACCAGTACCCGTGAACTCCTGGCCGGCTGTCGCCTGCGGCATGACCGGGATCCCCTTCCACTCAGCGACGGGTGTTCCTTCAGGGTTGAAGTAATTGCCTATATCAGGAAATTGAGAGGCGATTGCTTCCAGGCTGGGCATCATGGAGGGAAGCGCTTCAAGCGTTCCAGCTGGGACCTGGGTGGCAAACTGGGTAGCCAGGGATTGCAGCGTCTGGATCGGCATGGCTGTGGCAATGGATTGGGCCGTCCCGGCCAGGTCCTTGGCCTGGTTGAACGGCTGGGTGACGGCATTACAGGCCAGCACCAAGAGAACGAGAACAACTAAAGAGATGTATTTGGTTCGCCTTGACATAAGCACTCCTTTTGGAAGCTAATCATAATCCATCCCTGCCATCTATTGGTAGGGATTCACATACTACTCATGAAAAACGAATCCCCTTGGAATGCTGGCTTACAATATATAATGCCCCCGGTCACACACCTGCCTTGGTGGGCGGTGCCAGGGAATTGCGCTTCCCGTAGAGTAAATATACACAATTTGTGACCGAGAGGGGTATAGTGAAAGGTGACACAATGACTTCCCTGCCATGGTTCCATAAAACTACAATCTACCAGGTCTATCCACGTTCCTTTTATGACAGTAATGGAGACGGGATCGGCGACCTTCAGGGCGTCCTCCAGAAGCTTGATTACATCCAGGGGCTGGGTTTTGAAACGATATGGATCTCCCCGTTTTTTGCGTCTCCACAGGCTGATTTCGGTTACGACATCTCTGACTACACCTCCATTGCCCCTGCATATGGGACGATGGAGGATGCCGTGCAGTTGATCGAGGAAGTCCACGGACGCGGGATGCGAATCGTTTTTGACCTTGTATTGAACCATACCTCCCTCGAGCATACCGGGTTCAAAGAAAAGCGGCGACCGTTACAGTCGCCGCTTAGGTCAATCCAGTTTCGCTTCCAATACCCCGGCAACTTTACCCAGCGCCTCCCGGGTATCGCCGGACAGGCTGCCCTGCGCCAGGTTGGGACGTCCGCCGCCCTTGCCGCCGATGCCCATGATGAGGTCGCCCGCCTTGACGCCCCGCTTCGTGACATCCTCGGTCACCACGGCAATGACGCTGTTCCCTGTGACCAGAACCGCCGCGCCTTTCTGCGGATATTTCTCGCGGAACTTATCGGCCAGGGAGCGGAGCGTATCCATGTTCGCGCCCGGGATTTCCATGGCAAGCATATTGACATCCTTCACCGTTTGAACGTTTCCAAGCTGGGCATTCAATGAAGAGAGCGCCAGCTGCGTGCGCAGGCCGGCCAGCTCCTTCTTCAGGTCTGAGACTTCATCCTGGAGCGCTTCCACTTTAAACGGCACATCTTCGATCGATGACTTCAGGGCTGAGGCAGTCTGTTTCAACATCTTGAAACGGCGGGCGATCAAGTCGTACGCGCCGCGGCCGGTCACTGCCTCGATGCGGCGTACTCCTGCCGCGGCAGAGCCTTCGCTGACAATGAGGAACGCGCCGACATCGGATGTTCGCTCGAGATGTGTACCACCACATAATTCGTATGAATATCTGTGCTGGTGCTCCATCATCGCGGTAGGATGAACATTCGATTCCTCAAGCTGCGTATCGAAAATGGGAGGCATGATCGTGATCGTTCGGACTGTCTCACCATATTTTTCGCCGAACAAAGCCATCGCGCCTTCGGCGATCGCATCCTCACGGGCGCGAAGTTTGGGGAGCACTTCCATGTCGGCGGCAACCGCGTCGTTGACGAGGCGTTCGACACGCTCGATCTGTTCGGGCGTCATCGCTTCGGGATGGTTGAAGTCGAAGCGCAGGCGGTCGGGCGCAACCAGGGAACCGGCCTGGCGGGCATGCTCGCCCAACACCTGGTGCAGCGCGGCATGAAGCAGATGGGTCGCGGTGTGGTTGCGCATGATGTCATGACGGCGGGTCATGTCCACTTCGGCGACGGCCAGGTCACCCACCTTTGGCTGACCGGAGACCACCTCCCCGATATGGACGATCACACCCGCGGAGGCACGACGGACATCCGTGACTTCGATCTCCCAGTCATTTGAGCCGGGAGATTTGATATAGCCTTCATCATTGACCTGACCGCCCGATTCGATATAGAAGCCTGTCTTCGGGAGAATGACCTCCACCTGCTCACCAAACGAAGCAGAATCCACCGACTGTCCGTTGACAATGATGGCAAGCACTTCGCCCTGCACACTGGGACTGGTGTAGGGATCATATTCCACGCCGTGGTCGCCGAGTTTCTTTTTCTTTTGAAGATCTTTCAATACGCCCGCAAAGAATTCCGCATCCTCGCCGCCGAGCTTGCCGATGGCTTTACCGCCGCCTGATGCCAGGCTGTGTTCCTCACGCGCGGCTCTGAAACCGGCTTCGTCCACGTCCAGGCCTTGTTCGCGGGCAATATCGCGCGAGATCTCAAAAGGCAGCCCGATAGGTGGCGTACAGGTCAAAGCACGGTGACCGTCCAGGACGGTTTGACCGGAGGCGCGCAGTTCCGAAAGCAGGTTCTCCAGGTGAGCGGTACCCAATTCAATGGTCCGCGCGAAGCGGAGCTCCTCCCGGGTGAGATTATCCAGGATTGCACCGCTGTTCTTCTTCAATTCGGGATAGAAATCCCCGTATTCCGCAATGACCGCTTCAGCAACTTTTGCCAGGAACGGGTCATGCAACCCGATCTTGGTCCCAAAACGAGCGCCACGGCGGATGATCATACGAGTAATGTAGTTCCGTCCCGCATTGCCAGGGACAACCCCATCCGCGATCAGGAACGCCGCCGAACGGACATGGTCGGCAACCACCCGGTAGGGAGTGAAATCTGATACATCTGCTCGCGGGTCTTACCCGTGAGAGAGGAGAGCACATCCAGTGTGCCGGCGAAGAGATCGGTCTTGTAATTCGAATCGACGCCCTGCAGCACGGAAACGATGCGCTCGAAGCCCATGCCGGTATCCACATGTTTGGAAGGCAGCGGCTCGAGGCGGCCATCCGGGAACAGGTTGTACTGGATGAAAACGTTGTTCCACAGCTCGAGGAAGCGGGTGCATTCGCCGTTCACGCCGCAGAGATGGTCGGTGCCGCGCAGGTTGTCACGCTCCTCGCCCAGATCCAGGTGGATCTCCGAGCACGGGCCGCAGGGACCGGTCTCGGCCATCTGCCAGAAATTTTCCTTGCGCCCAAAATAAAGGACATGCGCAGGGTCAAAGCCAGGCTGCTCCTTCCAGACATCCGCGGCTTCATCGTCGCGTGGGATCGTGCCCTTTTCATCTTCGAAGACAGGTCGCGTAGAGCTTATCCTTCGGCAGGCCCCAGACGTCGGTGAGCAGCTGCCAGGACCAGGCAATGGCTTCCTTTTTGTAGTAATCGCCAAATGACCAGTTGCCGAGCATCTCGAAGAAGGTGTGATGGGTATCGTCCCGGCCCACATCATCGAGGTCGTTGTGCTTTCCGGCCACGCGCATACATTTCTGCGAATTGACGGCGCGTGTATAGGGCCGCTTGTCGGTGCCCAGGAACACGTCCTTGAACTGGACCATGCCCGAGTTGGTGAAGAGAAGTGTCGAATCCCCGCCCGGGACAAGCGACATGGAAGGCACGGCCGTGTGCCCGTGCTCCACGAAGAAATCGATGAAGGTCTGGCGGATCTCATTGCCGGTCATTTTTTTGGTCATTCGTACTCCAAGTGAATTACCGCTTGTCTCATTAATCACTTAACTTATTGTATGGATTTGTAGGCTGAAAATCAAACAAAATGTCAAGTAAATCTTGCGGCACATGTAGGTGGCGAAATTATACCAACGATGGCTAACAAAAAGTCCCGAACCTGTTCAGGATTCGGGACCGGAAGGACAAAGTCTAGTCTCAAGCCATTGCAGGTTGCAGAGCAGTCCCAGGATCTGGGCTGCGCTCAGAGCCGAAGCAGCAGCGGCCGGAGATGGAGCAAAGATAATATGCCTTTCCATCGGGTTCATAAGCAAGGATTATACCACCTGCTGAATAACGCCTTCCCCTTCCTGGCAACCTGTTTATTCCGTTTTCGGATACCTCTCCAATAGGGGCTGAATCAAATGATTAACAATTAATGAGAAACGGGTAGATCGATGGAATACAAGGATGGAAGAAATATATATCCTCCGTTTCTAGATCAAGATATATGGACTAACTTGTCTAGATTTGCTAAACTATAAGGGGAGTCTGCTTACAAACTCTTTTTCAGGCTGAATTTCTCACACTGGACTGATATCATACAAATCGCAAAAATCCAAAATGTACCTTTAAGGGGTTGAATTTGACCTGAAAGTGTTGTATAGTATTTTCACTACATTCGAAGCGGTTTACCTTTAACCAGGGAGGCATAACAGTAAGACGAATTTCACATAAATATTAATTCCTGAATTCTAATCAAAATAGATGCTCAATCAATGAGGCCATGTCATTATCGGTGTGAAAGTTGTGTACTCCATGAATTAGGAGGAAAACATGGCTATCTCTATCGGATCTAACAATGCGTGAAATGGAAATCCTTGAATTTGTTCTTGCAGGATGGACAAATAAAGCCATTGCTGCTCATATGTGCATCAGCGAAAAAACTATCGAGTTCCATCTTGACAGGATTTACACCAAGATTGGTATGCGCACGCGCATGCTGGCCGGAATTTGGGCAATGCAGCATGGGATCGGATCAAAAACTAGGGAAATCCCTAGGTAGACTTTTAAAACTAATTGCTATAAGCTTTATCTAGACCAACTATAACCATACTTTGAATGGAAGGAGGCAGTGCTTATGAAACAGAGTTTATCTGGCCATACAACACAAAGAATATACGCCTCCTGGAAGGTTGTTGTAATAACACTGAACGTTATCCATGAAGTATGAACTGTTATTACGTTTTAGCCCCGGCCGCAGGCGTCACCCTGCGGTTTTTCTTTTGATAACAAGATTTATTTCAGGTTGCCTTGACAATTTCTGAGCATCTGCCGGGTTCGTTGGCAACCTTAAAATGTCAGGGGAATAAGTGATGTTAACTCAAAATAGGAGTTCACTTCTCAACTATGCAGTTTCCAGACTGACCCCGGATATATTTTCACATCCGGTCTGGTTGCGGTTTGGAAAACAGGCTGGACCAGGATCCGACCAAATCGCCGATGATCTCTCTCTGGCAGCAAAAAATCTTCAAAGGGAGAATGCAGGTGATGCCTGTCAACTGTTGCTGCTTTGTGCTGTATACCAAAATTATGCTGCTCAATATTACAAAGGCATAAATACCACCCAACAGGCCCGGGTCCTGGCCCAGCATGCCGGCCTGGTCAAAGAAACGATCTGGTCAATCTGGGGAGCATGTGCTATTTATCTCCATCAGGGCAAATACGAGCAGGCTTCTGCCAGTCTGGTAGACCTGAAGGCAGCTTTAAGTCGAGCAGAATGAGTGGGTCCTGGCGGATTTTATCGATATTCTAAGGCAGGATCTCGTTCATTCCGACGCCTAAGAGTAATGCAGGTCACTCCTGGCTTCCGCAGGATCAACAGTCTGGAGAATTACTCACTTTCACTTTTGAGTGGCTGCAGCAATGGGGTTGTTCGGTCGATTTCGAGTGGGTTGGTAGACAATGTTTTTTCTCATCCCCTTAGCGGTCGTCAAACAACTCATACTGCCTCGCTACAGTCCTTCTTTTCCATCCAAAAGTGGCAGGGCCGCTGGCAAAGTTTTAAGCTCGCTATTCAGGGCGAGTTAAAACTCCAATGGACATCAAAACATGTACAGCCCGTAAAAGAGCCGGTTCCCGATTGGAATCCCAGGGCAAATTCACAGGAACTGGTTTTACCTGTCCAAAACCAGGATCATGTGGCAAAAGAGGCAGATCCTCCAACGCAAACTATCATTTTGTTAGCTCCAGGAGAAGATGACTCCCCTTCCAAAGCACCTGTGCCAAAGAACAAACCAGTTTCAAGTGACAGGAAAGTCAGAAAAAAACGGCAACCCAAGCCAGAAAATACAATGATACCGGTTGCTGTATACATGTTAGGGGAATTTACCTTGACTATTGGCGATAAGACGGTGAAATTACCATCTTCCAGAAGTCTATCGCTACTTAAGTATCTCTTACTCCATCATGAACGCAATGTCACACGGGATATCCTCATGGATACGTTCTGGCCGGATGCAGGATTGTTAACAGCACGAAATAGTCTCAATGTTGCCATGCACAGCCTGCGCAAATCCGTACATGAGGTGGTCCCTTATCCCGTGATCAAGTTTGAAGACGGGGCATATAGACTTCGAATTTAATTTGCAGATCTGGCTGGATGTCGATGAATTTCAGAAGTGTGTGAAAGCAGGTCAGCAACATGAGGCTCGGGACAAGCTTATGGAAGCTGTGACACAGTATGAAACCGCCGTCAGTCTTTACCAGGGTGATTTGCTTGAGCAAAATCCATATGAGGAGTGGACAGTTCTGGAGCGCGAGCGTTTGCGAATTGTCTACCTTGAAACGCTCGATCGGCTCAGCCAAATCTACTATAGCCAGGAGCGCTACACAGCCTGCAGGACAGTATGCCAACTGATTCTGGTACGAGATCGCTGCCGGGAGGATGCTCATTGTCTCTTGATGCGCTGCTACAGCCGCCAGGGACAAGATCCTCTTGCACTGCGCCAATACCAGGTTTGTGTGGAAGCACTTCGCGGCGAATTGGACCTGGAGCCAGGACCTGCCACCAATCAGCTTGCCGAACGCATTCGCCGCCATGAGCAAGTTTAGGCCATTCCATGGAAATTAATCATAGGTCTCTCGAATTAAGCGTAAAAAAAGCGCGAATTAAGAACACCTTGATAAGATGTGTGAAAGCTTGAGGTTGAGCGGGCCCCTCGACCGAAAGCATAAAGGGAAAACCCTTGTTGTTACAAACAAAAAATATAACCAAAAAGGAGTACTAAAATGGCAACAGGAACTTTGGAAATTGAGTTGTTGGGCGCTTTCGTCAATACCCCCATGACATCTGTAGCAAGCGAACCCGGTGAACCGTCCACCACGGTTTTTGATATCCATGATGATGTGAATGTGTCCGTGGACTGGTCGATACCCGATCCGCTCTCACGCATGATCGCCGGGACCTTTGAGGTTAACATTATCTTGGAGTCCAGGGGCCAGGGTGAAGAGTTCGAAATCGGTCTCCCCGCGATCGCTGTGAACCCTGCACTCACCAATTATCATGCGGACATTCTCATCCCCGCCAACAGTGATCGTTCCTCCCCCGGGGAAAACGAACGTACCCTACAAACTGACCACAACCGTCATTTACAAGGATGTGCTCGGCACACCAGGACCGATTGCCGGCTTCGTGGAGCTTCCACTGGTCCAATTCTACCTGGACGTATAACCTTTACGATCCACAACCTAATTTTGCTGGCCCTGACAAGCGGGAATCCTGACAGGGCCAGCAGCTTTACTCGTAAGGAGACGCTCTCGAAGTGAAAGAAAGGTGAACCTCGTGTCCAGGAACCAGAAGAAGGTCAACGGCGCTACGCAAATTGTGGCAGATGACTTTAAGCTCATCAATGGCATTAAGCGGGGAATTGAGAAACGCCTGCATGAGGCTGATATCCAAACCTATTCTCAACTTGCCTACCTTACTCCTCAAGAAATTCAATCGAAATTGGGAAATGCAATCGGCTATTCAGCCAGACGTATCGAGGAAGAGGATTGGATCGGCCAAGCGCGCAAGCTGATCCCTGAAAAAACACCGCAACGATCTGGCAAAAAAGAAACTTCAAAACCGCTGGTTCGCCAGCACTATGAAAATTTCACAATCGAATTCCTATTGGATGAAAAAAACAGAGCACGCCGGACACGCGTGGTCTCATGTTCAAAGTGGAGATTCAGATACCTGGTCAAGATGGGAAGCTGACCAGGTGATGGACTTTATCGCCCGTCATTCCAGAGTTCGCCTGAACAATAACACAGTGAAAACCAACGCCCAAGCCATCTATTGCGACGGAGGCGGCACCTGAAGTGGTCGCAGAAGTTCTATCGACACCCTCGGCAGAAATATACCGGGGAGAAACGGAATCGCACTCTTACCTCGAATCGATATCAACCCAGGAAATGGCAGTCTCAGTTGCCGATGGGAAAGCGGGAAAAAACAATCCATCTGCAAAACCGGTCGTGAAAGACTCAGTTGGCACAGTTCAATTGAATTGGCTGGAAAATATTCTTGAATAAAACAGACCAATCTATACGCAATATTCCTCATGATCAAGCTTTCGATGTTTGCCTGACTGTAGATCTTAACAAAATCTATCCTCGCTGGTACATCACAGCTTAATATCATCACGACACTCTATGCTAAACAATTAGGCGGAAGTAAGCACCAATTGATCGCTGAGACACACGAGAAAAAGCCTTTATTCCAATCATGACCCTGACGGTCAGCCATCTGGTATTACCCCTAGGCCAGTACCGTCTGGAGGCCCAGATCACTTTACAGCCTGATGATCAAAAAAGCGAATCCTCTAACCTTTAAGGCGTTTTTAGAGAGTGGTCCATTTCAAGTTTATTAGGTTTCGTTATTCCAGAGATCTTCGAAGCTAACTTCATCCAACCAAGCCGTCCAGGGTGCCAACCTTGGGTCATCAATGACGATACTTGTCTCCGTTTTTGCTTCATCAGCAGGCAACCTTTGTACTGATCCCATTGATAAGCCTCCTTTACCGCCGCTGTGTGCTACTTGCTCATCTCCCGGCTCAATAACAATTTTTTTGTAATTTGGAGGCCATTGCAATAAAAACCGTCGTCCACAAGTTGGGCAATTCCATGTCTCCTCGCCAGAGGGATGAACTTCCTCCAAAACCATTTGATGATATTCCTGATCCATTAGGGCTCTCCTTTTTGATTCTATGCAATATGTAACGATATTTATCTTCAGGACGGAAACTTTCAAGGTGTGTTACTTACAAATCTGCGAGTAACTTTACCTCATTTCACAACATTTTAAAGTTAGCTGTTTTCAATAAACACATGGAGCATATATAAATGAAGGCTCTTAACGGGTTTCAAGGAGGTGGACGGGATCTGATAAGATAGCGGCATGGTCAACCTCCAACAACTGATCGATGACGCAAAATGCTTTGCGGTGGTTCGAGAACTGCGCTGGCCGGAAGGCGTACGCTGTCCCGAGTGTGGATCGGGCAAGGTCAAGAAACGTGGTTATCATACGCATCAAGCCCATCGCCAACGGTATCAATGTCAGGGCTGTGGGCAACAATTTGATGATCTGAGTGGCACGATCTTTGAAGGCCATCATCAACCGTTGCGGGTCTGGGTGCTGTGTCTGTACTTGATGGGTTTGAACCTTTCGAACGAACAGATTGCAGCGGAGCTGGATCTTGCTTCAGGCGATGTCCAGGCAATGACCAGCCAACTGCGTCAAGGAATTGTGGCAAAAAAAAGCCCGCCCAACTGAGTGGAGAGATCGAAGCCGATGAAGTGTATATCGTCGCCGGACACAAAGGACTGCCTGCGGAAGTGCGAAAAGCCGGCCGAAATGGGCGTAGACGACGTTTGAAAGGCAAGCGCGGACGGGGCACCCTGGCGGGCGACAAGCCGCCGGTGTTGGGCTTACTGCAACGAAATGGTGAAGTGTGCATCTGCATGCTATCCAATGTACAGCAAGTGACGATCAAACCGATCATTACAAGCAGCGTGGTACCTGGCAGCCAGGTCTACACGGATGAATATGACATTTACGATCGTTTGTCCGAATGGGGTTACCAGCATAAGAAGGTCAACCATTCGGCAGGCGAGTACGCTCGGGATGAAGATGGAGATGGTTTTCATGAAGTCCATGTCAATACTCTGGAAGGTTTTTGGTCTTTGTTGCGTTCCTGGTTGCGACCGCATCGTGGAATCTCCCAGGAAAAATTACCCTGGTATTTGGGCTTCTTCGAATTCGTTCACAACGTTCGTCGTCGTGGCAAGACTTTGCTCCATGCCTTATTGGCATCCCTCGTAGCTCCTTGATACGAGTTCCTATCGTACCAGGATTAAATCTTACTTATCCCACTTTAAATACTTACACAATAGTAAACACTGGTTGTTTGGCTACAAGCTTAATGCTCCATCTTCTCTCAAATATTAGTTGTTCAGTTTATTTAACGAAGAGAAAAAGTTGTTGTTATTTATCTATACAAGCCGGCTCCCCGTCTCAAACAGGAAATAAGCTGGCAGGAGCACTATGATGGGAAGTTGAATTCTTCATAAAAAAACTCATTTCTTCTTCACACCCCACCAACATCAAATCGAAATACTCCATTCCATCTTTACAAATGGAGTATTTCTTAAAGAACGAGATTCTAGGCTCAAGCTTGAGGATTTCTCAACAGAACATACAGTTCTGTTGCGCATACCCGAATAAATTGCTATACTTTACTTACACGAACCGAATAAAGTCCGACTTGCGTTCCTGCTTCACGGAAAAGGACAGGGTATGAGCAGATTACTCCGTTTTTCGTTTTTGGTCGTTGCACTTCTATTGATCATGGCGTGTGGCCTTTCAATACCCCCACGCCCCCCCTCCCAACCCAATAATCGTACCAGACCCTGACCCTTGCCGTACAGGCGCAGCCGCCGACGTATAACACCCTGAATCAGCCGATCAACTACAACTTCCTGGTCACCAACACCGGCACATCCCCTCTGCCCGGACCGGTGAGCATCACAGATAACAAGATGGTGGTAAGCTGTCCAGAGGTTACTTCGGTTGGAAATAAGAATGGGAACCTCGATCCGGCTGAAGCCATTACCTGCACGGGCGGTTATGCGATCACCCAGGAGGACCTGAGCAACGGTTCGATGACGAATACATCGACAGTCACAGTAGGCGGACAGAGTTCAAACCCGGTCAACACCACCATCCAGGCACAGCTGAACAAAGTTCTGACGATCGTGGTCACCGCGAACCCGACCAGCTACAACCTGGCTGGACAGAACATCAGCTTTACCTATGTAGTTACAAATACCGGGGCGACGCCTGTCGGTCCCACACAGATCATCGTCAAAGACAGCCTGATTCCCAGCTTGATCAATTGCGGACCGGCTGCAACCACCCTGGCAACGAACCAGACGGTTTCCTGTACGGGAACCTATACAACCACAGCAACAGATGCGACTGCGCCGCAGATCACCAGCACTGCCAGCGCCACAACCCCGACAGGTGCCGGGACCACCACACCTGCGACAACCAACGTCCCGAATTCAACCGTCCCGATCACACCGGTATCCACGTTTGTCCCTGGGACCACGATCATGCACCAGGTGGTGGTCGGGGAGTGGTTGCTGCAGATCTCACGTTGTTACGGGGCGAATTTTAAAGCCGTGGTCGCTGCCAACCCGCAGGTGCCCAATCCCAACGTGATCTTTGCCGAGAGAACGACAGTCAAGGTACCCAATATCGGAAGCGATGGACCGCCCTACGGCCCGCCGTGCGTTGTATTTTACACAATCGTTGCCGGGGATACCTGGCAGTCCATCGCCAATAAATATAATGCCGATATTACCGTTATGGTTGCAGCGAACCCCGGGAAAACTGTTACAGCCGGAGTGAAGATAAAGGTGCCCGTGAACTCGAAACAATCCGGGACACCCTACCCGACGGCAATACCGCCAACGCCTATCCCGCCATCTGCAATCCCGCCGACTGCTGTCCCACCGACTCCCATTACTCCGGTCCCACAGCCCATCCGTCTGACCTTCCCGACGGGCAGCCCGTCCAGCCTGTCCCAGCCAGGGACCATCACCACGCCCGGCACGATCCGTTATGTGTTCGCGGCGGTAGCAGGACAGACCCTGAACGTCCAGCTGCTGGTGCCGACAAACGATGTCAACCTGGCTGTCTATGGACCCAACAATACGACCCTCAAGGCACCGGACGCCGTTAATACATGGAACGGACCCCTCCCCACGACCGGCGACTACTTCATCGATCTGGTCAGCTCGGTCGGCGTCCCGAGCAAAACCTTTACCCTGAACTTAACGCTTACCACGCCTGCTTCCACCAGCAATACCGAAGAGTCGCTGATATCTTCCCAGGCAGTGGCAGCTCGAACCCCTCCTATCTGAGTCCATTCAATGCCCAGCTGTACTTCCAGGCCAATGGGAATAACAATGCCGGTGCTGAACTGTGGAGATATGACCGGGGAACAAACGTGGCCGCCATGGTAGCCGATATCTACCAGGGACCCACCGGCTCGATACCCACCTCCCTGCGGCCGTATCAGAACATGCTCTATTTCGGAGCCAATGGCAATGACGGAGCCGGCAACGAGCTGTGGAGGTTCAACGGGAGTTCCTCCGGGCGCGTAAACGATCTGTACAGCGGAGAGGGCAGTTCCAACCCCATGTACATGACCGAATTCAACGGCGAGCTTTATTTCAGCGCCAATGCCAATGACGGCCACGGCGTCGAGCTCTGGAAATATAACGGCAGCACATCCGCGACCACACTCGCTGCGGACATTAACCAGGGCCCGGGCAATTCCAACCCATCCTACCTGGCTGTATATAATAGCGCGCTGTACTTTGCCGCAACAACCACGAACGGCGGGACGGAGCTCTGGAAATTCGATGGTACCACCGCGACGCTCGCTTCAGATATTACCCCCGGGGCCGGCAATGCAAATCCTGCCTTCCTGGCCGTCTTTAATAATCTGCTATATTTCAGCGCTAATGGCAACAACGGGGCGGGCACCGAACTCTGGAAGTTCGACGGAACGACTGCCTCGATGGCTGCGGATATCAACCCCGGCCCGGCCGATTCCGCGCCAACGTATATGACACCCTTCAACAATGCCCTCTTCTTTGGTGCGGTCGGGAACGCTTCCGGCTTCGAGCTCTGGAAGTTCGACGGGACGACCCCCACAATGGCCGCCGATATCAATCCAACAACAAGCGCGAACCCTGCCTACCTGGCCGTTTATAACAACGAGTTGTACTTCCAGGCAACCGGCAATGATGGCGCCGGCGCCGAACTCTGGAAGTACAAGGGCCCGTAATCTTTTTGACTAAGTTAGGAATGTCCCGAAGGTGTTCTGCCAGTGCAACGCCTTCGGGATCTTTTCTTAAAATCGTAGGTTTTTAACACATAAATGGATATTTAGGCATCAGTCCCTTGAAATGCTTCGCAGCTACACTGGCGCAATATCAGAGGCAACACGAATGCTATAATTTATCCCGACATTTACAAGTGGCATATTCTTGTGCGATCCAATCACTCCCAGGCCAACTTTACAGCCAGTAGAGTTCTTTCCATCGACTTCCTACGTGGCGTGGTCATCTTCATTATGGCGCTTGACCATGTACGCATGTATTTCGGTTATGGGACCTGGTATTCCTCCCCAACAGACCTGGCGACTACCACTCCACTGCTCTTTTTCACCCGCTGGATCACACATTTCTGCGCGCCGGCGTTTCTCTTCCTGGCTGGCATTTCCGCTTTTTTGTATGGAATGAAGAAACCAAACGTCGGATGGACATCATGGTATCTATTCACGCGGGGATTGTGGCTGGTCTTCGTAGAGCTGGTCATTGTCAGTTTCGGCTGGACATTCGATACGACATACAGTTTCCTGATCCTTCAGGTGATCTGGGCGATTGGGATCAGCATGATTGTGCTCGCAGGTCTGGTATTCCTCCCAACACCAGTCATTTTTGTGGTCGGGGTAGTCTTGGTCCTTGGGCACAACCTGCTGGACCCTGTCACCGTCCAGGGGACCGGGTTCGTGGATACGCTCTGGTACATTCTCCACCAGCCCAGGCTTGTCATCCTGGATGAGCACGTGATCAGCATCTATTACCCCGTCCTGCCATGGATGGGAGTGATGGCATTGGGATATGTTGCAGGAAATCTTTATCGAAAGGATGTCCCCGCCTCTCGTAGATCCATCTTGCTGCTTGGAATTGGGTCTGCCGCTACGCTGTTATTTATTCTGTTGCGCTGGTCCCATTCCTATGGCGAACCCACGGACTGGCAGATACAGGACTCTGCCATCTTTACATGGATTTCATTCCTGAACACAACAAAATATCCTCCCTCCCTGCAGTTCCTGCTGATGACCATGGGCCCCGCCTTGATCCTTCTGGCATTGAGTGAATATTTTCCGATCAAGACAACCAATCCATTTGTCACCTTTGGCAGAGTTCCATTTTTCTTTTATATCACCCATATCTATTTAATCCATGCGCTCGCGATGCTGGCTCTTGCCTACGCTGGCTGGGATTGGAGGGAATATATCCTGTCCGCCGGGGTATTCCTTTCGCGGAGGCTGAACAGCTTCGGGTTCGGGCTGGAAGTCGTCTATTTCATCTGGGCCGTGGTGGTAATCATCCTATATCCGCTTTGCAGGTGGTACCGAAATGTCAGGGAAATTCACCCCAACTGGTGGTGGCTTGGTTATTTGTAATGCCATGAATTTTTTTATCCTAAGTGTCCCTGCTCTACAGCCAGGAGAAAAACATGGCCGAGCCAAAAATGTGGGTAGGAGCATTGCCAGCTTTGGGAAATACCACTACATCTGCGAGTTGGGCAGGAAGTATAGGCAAATTGCCAGGTAACAAATGAAGGGTACATGGCTTCCATGAATTATGGAACACCAGAACCACCCACAGGACCTTGCCTTTGAAAACCCTCAGGGACAAAAGACATTAAATCTGTATCATCAGGCCCTTCATGACCTGCCGCCTTCGGTTTGGGAGGCTGTCCAGCTCGAAGTGCTGAACGTGGGGGATAATGAATTATCAGTCCTCCCCGAGACCCTGGGAAACCTGAAGAACCTGCGCATGCTCGACCTGGGGCACAACCATTTTGCAGCCATTCCCGACTCGATCGGCAGGCTGACGAAACTCCGTTTTCTCTATTTGAGTGATAATGGCTTTAATGCTGTTCCCAAAACAATCGGGAGGCTAGGGGAGCTGAAATATCTAAATATTACTGATAACCAGCTTACCGACCTTCCGGTCGAGCTCGGCAGGCTTGAACGATTGGTCGAGCTCAGGTTGTACAACAATCGCATTGGCGCTCTTCCCAGTTCCATTGGGAATTTACAGAACCTGCGTGAGCTTCATCTGATGAACAATCAGCTCACGACTTTTCCCCGATCCATTGGCAAATTGAAATCCCTTAGAAAGCTGATGCTGGAAAACAACCGGATCGAATCACTGCCCGACTCCCTCTCCGGGGCTGAGAACCTGACCGATCTTGACCTGCGGTTTAACCATTTGACGCTGCTGCCCGACACATTTGGCAGGTTGAAAAACCTTCGCTTTCTTGACCTGCGTGCGAACCGTTTATCCAGGCTGCCTGAAGGGCTGTCCGGTCTGCGCAAACTGGAGAAACTGGACCTGCGCTGGAACCAGTTCGAAAGTCTGCCTGCCTGGATTGGCAAGCTTGAGAGACGCGGCTGCCTTGTTTATTCGTAAAACAACCGGATGATAAAAATGAAAAGAGTATTTACCTTTTGCTATATCCTGATTCTGATATCCATAATTCTTTCAGCATGCGGACCGGCCGCTTCTGCGACCACGCCCGCGGCATCTCCCACATCGACAGCTTCGCCTCTCCCTTCGCTGACGCCCACCCTGACGCCAACGCTCACGCCGATACCGACAGCGACACCTGTTCCCAATCCGCTCGAGATCACGGCAATGCGTGCCCGCCAGTACCCGGGCAGTGATATCGTCCTTGAAAAGGTCCTCGATCCCGGGGTCAACTACAACCGATATTACGTGTCATACCAGTCTGAAGGCTTGAAGATCTATGCGCTGATGACCGTCCCCATGGGTGAAAAGCCGGCCACCGGCTGGCCAGTGATCGTCTTCAATCACGGCTACATCCCCCCGGACGTATACGTTTCGACCGAGCGCTACATAGCTTATGTGGACCTGATCGCCCGCAGTGGCTATATCGTCTTCCGCTCCGATTATCGCGGCCATGGCAACTCGGAAGGCGAAGCCAGGGGTGCGTACGGCAGTCCCGATTACACGGTGGATGTACTGAACGCAGTCTCGTCGGTGAAGCGCTACCCGGACGCCGACCCGAACCGGATCGGCATGTGGGGCCATTCCATGGGAGGCTACATCACGCTGCGCGCAATGGTGATCAGGGACGACATCAAGGCTGGCGTAATCTGGGGCGGAGTCGTCGCCTCCTATCCCGATCTCATTAACCAAGTGGCGCCGGGGACCAAGTGCAGTGGTCCCAACGCCTAATCCACGCTCGTGGCGGAACTCACTCATCCAGCAATACGGCTCTCCGGAGGAAAATCCCGAATTCTGGAATTCCATATCAGCCAACTCCTACCTGAGCGATATCTCCGGTCCGCTCCAGCTCCATCACGCGACCGCTGACGAAGAAGTGCCGCTCGAATTCTCGGAGCTCCTGTTCTACCAGATGCTCGCTGCCCAGAAGTATGTGGAGCTCTATAAGTATGAAGGCGACAACCACAATATCTCCAACAACTTCAGCACCGCCATGCAGCGTAGCATCGAATTTTTCGACAAGTATGTCAAGCAGGAACAATAAATCCTATAAACCCCAAAGGATGACACCAGGCCTAGCCACGTCATCCTTTGGGGTCTTTTTGGCTTCGAATAAATTAATTCATCCCTTTGGGATTACAATCGAAACTGGTTGATCACACCAACATAAAGGGAGTTCTCGCATGACAACCCGTCTCTTTCTCATCCGGCATGGAGCCACCCAGCTGACGGCCGAGGACCGCTTCTCAGGTGCGGCGAATGTTTACCTCTCAGAGGAGGGTCGTGCCCAGGCTGAGCGTCTCGCCCTCCGTCTTGCGGACGATGCGGTCGCCGCCGTCTACGCCAGCCCACTGGACCGAACCATGGAGACGGCCAGGCTGATCGCCGGGCCACACCAACTGCCCGTGAACCCGCGGGACGGCCTGCAGGAGATCCATCACGGCCACTGGGAGGGGCTGTCACGCAAGGAGGTGGAATCCCAGTTCCCGGAGGAGTACACCTCCTGGGAGTCAGACCCGTTCACATTTGCGCCGCAGGGGGGCGAATCGGGCATCAGCGTCCTGGCACGCGCACTACCGGTCATTCGCGAGATCGTCGTCAGTCACAAGGATAGGAATATTGTTGTGGTCTCCCACAAGGCCACCATCCGTCTCATCCTGAGCAGCCTGCTGGGGTTCGACGAGCGTGGCTACCGCGACCGCCTGGACCAGGCGCCGGCCTGCTTGAACGTCCTGGATTTTCGGGATACGGTCCATGCGCGCCTGATGCTGTTCAACGACATCTCCCATTATTCCGATCATCCCCTGCGATCGCAAAAGCATCTTTCCCGCTGGTGGGATACGAACAACACGACCGAAAACAGCCGCTCGTAAATATTTACAGCCAGACCGAATACGTCCAACCGGTTACGTATTCGGCCTGCTATGATTTGGATATACGGCCCGGAGCAGGTTTAGCGATTGGGTTTGGAGTAAAATCATACAGGATAACACTTATCCATTTAAGCCTTGTACGTATCGACGCCCCACCACCTGCAATCGAGAACCTTGTAATCACTGCCTGTCACAAAAGCACCTTTAAAAGTACCGCATACACAGCAAAATTTAATATGAAAACATCAATTTAAAATCCCGTGGAATAGTTTATATATCAATGATACACGCGGTAGATCAACGGAGGAGGCCGGATGATGTTCAAGACCCAAAACTTGTATCAGAATGACGAGAAGTGGAAGAACACCAAACTGGGGAATTCCAATGAGACGATTGGCGGCTGGGGATGTCTGATGACATCGGCGACCATGATGCTGAACGGCCTCGGTTATAACGAAACCCCGGAAACTGTCAACGAAAAAATGAAAAGGGCGGGCGGCTTTCAGGGGGCGCTGTTCATCCCCAGCGTCATGCCCATCCTGTGGCCCAACTGCGCCTACCGGGATATGCAGCCATGCGAGAATGGGCCTGCACCCCTGGCCCAGATCGACGCCGCCGTCGAAGCCGGGAAACCGGTCATTTTACAGGTGGATTGGAACAAACAGGCGGGCATCCAGACTCACTTCGTCCTGGTCAAGGAAAAGAAGGGCAATGATTACGTACTCTACGACCCGTACAAGTATGCCGGCGATGGTCCGGATAAGGACGTGCTGCTGACTTCCCGCTATAAATATAATGGCGCCACCCTCGAAAAGGAGATCAGCGCCGTCCTGTGGTTCGATGCCATCAACGCTGCGCCGCCTGAGCCGCCCAAAAAGACAACCCTGCCCTCCCTGCAGAAAAATATGCGCTTTATGCCTGTGAGGATGATCTCGCCCTGCGCGCCGACCCGTCCTTCAGTGGCTATGTATGGAAACGGATCGTTTCGGGCACGGAGCTGATCTCTCTCGAGCCCAGGGCCGCTGCAAAGGCAAAGCTGGGTATGAATGGACAATGGCTCAATGTCCAGGACCCGGCCGGGGATCAGGGATATGTGGCCGCCTGGTATGTCTCGGAAACGAAGGGACAGCCTCGCCACGCCTCAGGCTGTTACCGTTACTGTCACCGCCTCCGTCTCGACCCAGGCCCTGCCTCCCGGAGCCCTGGCATTTGTCCCCCTGGAAGAGCTGGCCTTCCGCTCCCAGCCTGTGATCGACCCCAAAAATACGATCCGCCGCGTCCCCATGACCGAGACGCTGGTCTGCATTGAGCCGGCCAGCCAGGCAATTCCCAAGGTCGGTGTGACCGGGCAGTGGCTGAAGATGCGGGATGCGAACAACAAGGAAGGCTATGTGGCCGCCTGGTATGTGAAATATGCGAGCGGCTCGCAGACTGCTGGTACCACGCTTCCCCAGGCGTCCAGCGGCGGACCGCTGCAGGTCAAAGCCACGGCCGAGGGCATCGCCCTGCGCAAGCAGCCGGTTGTCAGTGATGCGAGCCTGATCAAGCGCCTGCCGCTGGGAACGGTGTTCACCGTCACCGAAGCCAATGCAGAAAGCAAGGTTGGGAAGAACGATCAATGGCTCAAAGTCAAGGACCCCACCGGCACGGAAGGGTATGTGGCCGCCTGGTTCGTTGCCCGCTAGCCAGGCATTTTTGTCAAGCAGAATTATTTATTCCTGATGATCAACAGAGGACCTTCCCATGGACACTGAAACATCCGAAGTCACGCCCATCCTCAAAGTCGCCTGGACACGAGTTGCCCAGCTGGATGTCATTGCATCCAGGCGATCAAAAAACCATTTAAGCATACGCCGCTGGATCGCGGTGCTCGGCGTCCTGGCAACCTTGTTTGCCATCTTCACCCAGCTTCTCGATACCAGAACATCGTTGAAACAGAACTATCCCCTGATCGGCCTGGGAGCAACGGCACTGTTCATTGCAACGCCGTTCCTTGCCTCCACGCTGGCTGCCCTGGCCAGCAAAAAGTTCTCGAACGGCGACTGGCTGGTTACCCGCGCCGGAGCGGAGGAGATCAAAAAGGAAATCTACTTTTACCGGACCGTCCTGCAGAAGGATGAGACCCGCCGGCGTTACCTGGAAGACCGCCTGGCCAGGATCCAGCGCCAGATCCACCGCGCCCTGAACGGCGAATATTCCTTCGAGGAGTACAGTGGACCTGTCCCTGCCAGTTACAGAGCAGGTGAGGCGGACAGCGACCCGGGATTTTCCGACCTGACCGGCGATGAATATATGAATTACAGGCTGGAGAACCAGCTGAACTGGCATAACAGGAAGATCAAAAAATTCAAGGTGGAACGGGATCGCCTGATGGTTTCCATTCTTGTCATCGGGGCACTTGGGTCGATCATTGCCACCCTGGGGGCCACATGGAACAGCCTCAGCATTTGGGTTGCATTGACCGCCTCCATTACTGCTGCCCTGATCGGCTGGCAGGAGCTGCGGAACATCGATGTGATCGTCCGCAACTACAGCAAGGTGGTCCTGGAGCTGACCATCCTGAAGGATCACTGGCTCAATCTGACGCCTGCAGAACGGACGGCGACTGAGTTTTACAAGCTGGTGCGCGACTGCGAAGAAGTCCTGTGGGCCCAAAATACCGAATACATCAAGTCGATGCAGGAGACGCTCAGGGAACACAGCTTCGAGGAAGATGCCAATCTTGTCAACAACATTGTTGCAGAAACTGAATCAAGAGGCTCAGCAGACCAAGCAGGCCATGGCCGATCATGTCGAGTCGGTCACCGGAAAAGTGCTGGAGGAAACGGGACAGAAGGTCGAGCAGACCTTCCAGACAACGCTTACCTCCCTGGCCGATGATTTCATGTCCGACCTGGTCCAGAAGGAACTGGATTCCATGAGCCAGGCTGTGACAGAAGCAGCCGGGAATATGATGGAACGCGCTTCGACAGAGACATCCTCCTTTATCTCCTCCCTGTCGCAGATCGCCGAGGACTATTCCCATGTGGAGGTCAGCCGGGATACCAGCAAGGAGGAGCTTAACCAGATCCTCGCCCGCTATCCCAAAACCGGCGAATTGAAGGGCTGATGAAGAGGTTAAGTCTGTCTGGACTTTAGAGAGAAAGAGGCAAAGAATGGAAGCAGCCAAGCCTGATAACGCAGACCCAAACGACAAGCCGGTGGAAACAACCGCCCTGCCCTCCCTTCCCGCCTCCCAGCCGCCTGTCGAAGCCACGCTGCCGACAGGCGCGACGGAGGCGAAACCGGCAGTTCCCCCGGCAGAGATAGGGAAGACGTCCAGCACCATCCGCCCGCAGGTGCGTCCCCATGCGTTTGTGATCATGCCGTTCGGCAAGAAGAAGAGCAGCGATGGTTCGATGATCTATGACTTCAACGCCATCTACAGCCAGATCATCAAGCCTGCGCTCGAGATCAGCCGGTTTCGAAGCCTTCCGGGCCGACGAGGAAACGACCAGCGGCGACATCCTGACCGATATGTTCCAGGAGCTGCTCCTGGCGGACCTGTGCATCGCCGACCTGAGCATCGATAACGCCAACGTGTTTTATGAGCTGGGTATCCGCCATGCATTACGCAAGCGTGGCATTGTCCACATCCAGGCCGGGCGGGGCAATATGCCGTTCGATGTGTTCAACGTCCGCACGATCCCTTATCACATTACGACCGAAGGCGTCCCGGATCCTGCCTTCCTGGAAAAGGACAGGGCTGCCATCTCCCGCGTCATCCTGGACACCTGGACTTCAGAGCTGGAGTCCGTCCACAGCCCCATTTTCAATCTGCTGGATGGTCTCGTCGAGCCAGACCGCAGGATGCTGCGCACCCCGCTCGCCAGAGGCTTCTGGCGTGAGTACAACCAGTGGAAGGATCGCGTGAGCGTCGCCCAGCGCCTCAAGCGGATCGGCGATATCCTGCTGCTGACCGAGGAGATCCAGAACCCTCTGATCAAGGAGGACGCGATCGGGGAGGCAGGCCAGGCGCTCAGGAGTATGGACAGGCACGAGCTGGCCCTGACCCAGTATCGCAAGGGCCTGGAAGTCAACCCCCGCAACATGATCTTTCGCCGGGAGGAGGCCTTCAGCCTGAACCGCCTCGGCCGGGCCGACGAAGCGATCATCCGCATCGAAAACCTTTTGCAGGATACGCCCAATGACGGCGAAACCGTAGCCTATCTCGGACGGGTCTACAAGGAAATGTGGTACCAGTCCTGGAAGAGGATCCCGGAAAAGGAGGCACGCCTCAAGGCAGCCTTTGACTCCTATCACTGGCTGATCAAATCCTTTGAAACCTACCTGCGGGGATATCGCTGCGACTTGAATAGAACGGACGCCTATCCCGGTGTGAACGCTCTGACCCTGGGTAGAGTCCTGATCTATCTGGCAGACCGCTACGATGATCCAAAGGCGCCCGACCCTGAGATCCAATGGGTGCGGGCCATTCTGCCCGACCTGGAGGGCACCCTGATCTTCTCCCTCGAATCGAGAACCCGGGACGAAAATGTAGACTACTGGACGCTGATCTCGCTTTCCGAGCTGCGCGTACTGACCACCGAACTCGCTGCAGGAGGTGAACCGTGCCTATCGTAAGGCGCTCACCGCCTCCCGCCGAAACCTGTTCAGCATCCAGTCATCCCTCGGGCAGTTGGAGATGCTGCGACTGCTGGATTTGCGATCCGAATTCGTCCGCGCCGGAATCCGTATCCTCGAAGATGAGATGAACCGCATTCTCAAGGAAAAGGCACTCCAGGGGAATCAATCCAATAAGAAGCAGGCTGTCCCGGCCAAAGGAGATCACAAAAAGCGGGAGCGCCTGGTCTTCCTGTTCACCGGCTACATGGTCAGCCATTTGGGGAAGAATGAGGACCAGTTCCCCGCCGACAAGGAGAACGAGCTCCGGGCGGCGATCAACGCGCTTCTGGACAAGCACGGCGCAGAGGCCAGTGACCTGGCCATCACTACCGGCATGGATGCCGGAACCGAGCTCATTTTTGTCGAATGTTGTACGGACCGCGGACTCAGCGTCCAGGCTTACTTCCCGGAGACCGAATCAGCCTACATCCGAGACTTTGTCAGTCCGGGAGGCGATGAATGGGTGGACCGGTTCTTCAGGATGCGTAACCATCCCCGTGTGGATGAGTACTACCAGCCGGACTGTGTGGGAATGCCCAAGGAGGGTGACAACCTCCACGAGCGGAATAACCGCTGGGCATTGTATTCCGCCCTGGCGTATGGCATCGACAACGTGCGTCTCATTGCCGTGTGGGATGGAAAGAACGAACCGTCCACAGACCTGGACTCGCGCCTGGTCAGGCACATGGTCGAATTGATGAGGGATGCCGGCGGCCGGATCGAGCAGATCCATCCGAATAAACTCGCCCGGTATGCACCGGCAAAACAGCCAGCGCCACCGGCTGTCGTTCCCGCCCGGGAGGCGACGGTAAAACCCAAGTCACGGCATAACGGGAATGGAAGCTCGCCAAAAAAGGCTCCCGGCCACAGGAAATAATCCTTCCCCAGCCTCATTCAAAAAAAGTGCCCGCCGGTTACTCGGCGGGCACTAATACTTCATTGATCTTTCCCTTCGGATAAGGCCAGACTTCCCCTCGGACACCCCGGGCCAGGTAGAAGTCCCCTGCCTGGACAGTCTCCGGTCCCTCCATGGTAACCACAGTGACCTGCCGGTTTGGGTCACCGGTCACATCAGTCAGCGGCACAAGCTCGGTGACGGCTTTCTTCACACAAAATCCCGGGCGGGTAATGACATAGCTTTCCTCGAAGATCACCGGGTCGATCGACCAGAAGTCGTTGGGAGTGGCGATCTCACTCACCAGGAAATCGCCCTTCTGTGCTGTAAGCTGTCCACCCCAGGGAGTATTGATCTCCAGGGATTGCGGCTCGCCCGGCCCAGGTAGGAAGGGGACAACCCGTCTTTCCACCTTGCTTCGATAGGGCTTGAAGTTAAGCGTGGAGAGGATCGGGTCGGAGGATGTAATGATCAGTGGATCGCGCATATGGATATAGTGGGAGGCGAACTCAACTATTAAGCTTGATATTCCTGTCGGAAGCTGCGATAACGATGAAGGATCGATGAGTTAAGCTGGTCTCAAGGCATTTTACCATAGTGGAAAATAAGGGAAGTATTAAAAATTCACATCCCTCGTTAGATACGGTATACTGCATCGTCTCGCTCATCCGTTGCAAAGTTTCCCTGCCGAGTTACTCTCCGAAAGGCTCAAATTAAGCATCGGAGATGTATCCATAAATGACATGAGCAAAGCATTTAAGATGACACTTTGGAGACTGATTCAAGCGATGACCGGGTAATACTTTTGGAGGTATTGTGAATGGATAAGAAAAAGCATGCCGTTTTTTTCCGGCTGGTAATACCGCTGTTGATCCTGATGCTGGCCTGTTCCCTGTCACCGTCCATCCCGCTTACGGGCGGGAATGGTTACCGCTATGACGGTCTGCCCGGCAGTAGACAGGAGGGGTCTGCCATCGCCGAGTACCAGGCCATCTCAAAATGGCCCAACACCGATATCAATTACTACTTCATTAATGGCACCGTGCAGCTGCAGGGCGATACGGAGAAAATTGTCATCCAGCAGGCGTTTGCCCTGTGGGCCGCGCAGACGCCTCTCACATTTACGGAAGTCAACGACCAGAGCCAGGCTGACATTGCCATCGGCTGGGCCACGGGCGATCATGGGGACGGCGATCCGTTCGACGGGCCGGGTGATGTGCTGGCGCATTCCTCCTTCCCCAATCCTTATGATGATCGTCAGGTGTTCCTGCATTTTGACGACGATGAGCACTGGGTAAACAGCAATGCCGATGACGTGGATCTGTTAACCGTGGCCGCGCATGAGATTGGTCACACGCTTGGACTGGACCACAGCGACGACCCGAGCGCGCTGATGTATCCCAGTTATGAAGGGCCGCATCGCTCGCTGGGTGCAGATGATATAGCCGGGATCCAGGACCTGTACGGCATGGCCAGCAGCCAGTCCCCGGCGCCGGATGCTCCCAGCAATCAGGCACCGCCGGTCAGCAACGGCCAGGATACCGACCAGGATGGCATCGCCGACCAGGATGAGCTGCTGGTGACCGGGACCGATGCCAATAATCCCGACTCGGATGGCGATGGCCTGTCTGACGGCATTGAAGTGCAAAACCGCATGAACCCGCTCGACCCGGATATGGACCAGGACGGTGTCAGACGACGGCCAGGAAGTGGCCCAGGGCAGCGATCCGTTGTTCCCGGAACAGTCCGATATTCCCGCCGGTCTCGATCAGCAGGTCAGCGACTTCCTCACCCGGGCCATCGAGCTGGAGATCGAATCCTACCGGAACGGATCCGCAGACCCGGCTGCCCAGGTGATGACCGGCGAAGCTCTTGCCACGCTGCAGGACAATATCAATTCTCTCAACCAGCAGGGACTGGTGTCCATCTCGGAGTTCGATTATTACCAGAGTTTCATCCACGATATCCGGACCATCGATAATACACACCTGGAAGTGGATACCTGTGAGTTCTGGACCGATACCACTTATCGCCTGTCGGATAGCGAGCCCGTGGACAGCCAGGGCCCCACGCTCATCCCACAGACCATCACCATCCAGCAGCAGGACTCGAGCTGGTACATCACCTCCGTCCAGTTCTACGAAGCACCGGCTTTTTGCAGCTGATGATCATCTCGCGCTGAGCAGAGGGAAGCGCAGACGACACCGCCGTGGCTGGTCGGTGCCGAGGATCGCGGGTTTCAAGTAAACAAAGTGTTTCATCTATCCCGACCTTCGACTGTGGGCTCCGCAACAATCGCTTCGCCCTCCGCTCAGGACGGAGGTACCTTATACCCGGCTGCCTTATAATTCCACCCATGAACAAACTGGTCTCTGTCGTTGGCGCAAGTGGCGTGGGTAAGACCGCCCTCGTGAATGCATTAAGTAAAACCGGAAAATTCGTCACTGCCTATGAGCAGCATGCAGAGCGTCCCTTCCAGGTCTTGTTCAAGCAGGACAGGCGCTATGCCCTGGCCAACCAGGTGGATTACTTCCTTTTTCGGGCTGAGCAGGAGCGGGCTTTGCGCGGCTCGAGCGCCGGTCTGCAGACCGGCTTGATGGACGGCGGCCTGGACCTGGACTTCAACGGCTTCACCCGCCTCTTTCACAGCCGCGGCCTGCTCACGGATCCCGAGTACGATCTATGCCGGCGCCTGTACGACTTCATCCGCGACTCGCTCCCGTTCCCAGACCTGATCGTCCGCCTGTGCGCAGATGATCGTACGGTGGCCGACCGGCTCTCCAAACGGGACCGGATCAACATCGCAAGCGCGGAGGACACGGATTTGTTCAACTCTTATCTGGCGGAATGGCTTGTGACAATCCCTTCCGGGCAGGTCCTGGAGCTGGATATAACCCACGAACCGCTGGACTACAGGCACAGTATAAGTGCCATATTGGAATATCTAAATCGATTCCAGTAAGTTCATCAGGATTGCATGGATGCAAGCAGTAGAGTATTCGATTATCGAATACTCGTGGAAGGCTTCCCCAATTATTTGTAGGTTGTACGTTATAAGACAGTTATTTTGCCAATGGTAAGGTAAATCGAAGGACTGTCGCGTTTTCTTGTAACAGGCGCGCAGTCTTGCCAAGCCTGTCCCCTCAGTGCTCAAGCCAGGCTCGCGTGCGATACTGTTAATAATTACACCCAGGATTTCTGCTCAAATTCTCATAAAAACCCTTGACTTGGAGTCGACTCCAGGTGTTAGACTCTCATTCGAGGTGAATTATGAAAATTGCAGAAGTCAGTGAACAGTACGGTATTTCAACAGATACGCTTCGTTATTATGAGCGGGCTGGTCTCATCCCGCCGGTCAATCGAAATGAAAGTGGCATTCGTGACTACAACGAACTCGATCTACGGCGTGTGGAATTCATCAAGTGCATGAGGAGCGCAGGACTCCCTGTGGAAGTGCTGATCGAATATGTCGCATTGGTGCAACAGGGTGACAAGACCATCGAAGCCCGAAAAGAGATTCTGAAGGAACAGCGGGAGCAGCTTGTTTCCCGTATGAAAGAAATGCAAAAAACGCTGGACATTCTGGATCACAAGATCGAAGTGTATGAAAAGGCGGTTTTGAAAAAAGAGAAGGCAATGATCCAAGAAGAGGATCAATCATTTGAAATCATTCGATAACCGAAAGATAGGAATTCAAAAATGGAAAAAAGAAAACTAGGAAACAGCGGACTGGAAGTTTCAGCCATTGGTTTGGGCTGCATGCGCATGAGCTTTGGTGATAAACCGACTGACAAACAGGAAATGATCGATTTCCTGCACAAGGCTGTCGAACGCGGTGTCACCTTCTTCGATACGGCGGAAGTATACGGTCCGTTCACGAATGAGGAACTGGTAGGCGAAGCTCTGGAACCCTTCAAGGGACAGGTTGTGATCGCCACCAAGTTCGGCTGGAAGCATGGCGAGAAAGGACCGCATCCGAGCGTGGAATGGACAGCCGCCCGGAGCAGATCAAGCGGGTGGCGGATGCTTCGCTCAAGCGTCTGCGGGTCGAGGTCATCGATCTGTTCTACCAGCACCGTCCCGATCCGAACGTGCCCATGGAAGATGTGGCTGGCGCCGTGAAGGACTTGATCCAGGCAGGCAAGGTCAAGCACTTCGGACTTTCCGAAGCCAACGCAGACCAGATCCGCCGTGCCCATGCGGTTCAACCTGTCACCGCCTTGCAAAGCGAATATTCGATCTGGTGGAGAGCCATTGAGCCTGAGATCCTGCCGACGTTGGAGGAACTTGGCATTGGTCTTGTGCCCTACAGTCCCCTGGGACGCGGTTACCTGACCGGCAAGATTGACGAGAACACAACCTTCGATAGCACCGACATCCGCAGCCGCAATCCGCGCTTTCACGCCGGAGGCGATCAAAGCCAACCGGGTCTGTGATCGATCTGCTGGAGAAGATCGGAGCTGAAAAGGGAGCCACCCCGGCACAGATCGCGCTGGCCTGGTTGCTGGCGCAAAAACCCTGGATCGTTCCCATCCCTGGCTCGCGCAAACTCGAGCGTCTGGATGAAAACAATGGCTGCGGTGGATATCGAACTGACAGCAAACGATCTCAGCCAGATCGAGAATGCCATGTCACAGATCACTGTGGTCGGCGACCGATATTAAGATGACTTGATTTTGGTCCAAAGGAACATACAGGAATAGGAGATTCAAATGTCTAAGTCAAAAGAATTATCACCCGCCCAAAAGCTGGTCGGCGATTTCGCACCCAAACTGGCGGAGCTGACGGACGATGTGTTGTTTGGCGATGTTTGGGAACGTGCAGAGTTGTCGAAGCGAGATCGCAGCCTGATTACCGTCGCTGCCCTTATTGCGAACGGAAACACTGAGCAGCTTACGGGTCACCTGAACCGGGCTAAGGAAAACGGCCTGTCGGAAACGGAACTCGCCGAGGTGATCATCCACCTGGCTTTCTACGCCGGGTGGCCGCGAGCGATGTCAGCGATCAAGGTCGCGCGCGAGGTCTTCAAGAAATAGCTTTAGTGAATGCGTTTGGAGTTTATAAAATGGAAATCAAACGAAATGGTTCACAGTCTCTCAGCCAAGGACCTGCTGATTGGTTCACCGGCAGTGTACACATCGAGTTGTTGCATCAGGCACCTGCTCCGGCGCGGGTAGGTGTCTCCAATGTCACATTCGAGCCGGGCGCGCGAACAGCCTGGCATAGTCACCCGCTGGGGCAGACCCTGATCGTCACCGCAGGTTCTGGCCTAATACAGAGTTGGGGCAAGCAGATCGAGAAACTCCAGCCGGGCGACGTGGTTTGGTCCGAGCCTGGTGAGAAGCATTGGCATGGCGCCGCACCCACTTCGGGGATGTCTCATACATCGATTGTGGAATGGCTCGATGGCAAATCCGCCGATTGGATGGAACATGTCAGCGATGAGCAATATAAGAAATGAATAATTCACACAATATACACCTTGAACAAGAATTAATCGATCTCTCAAAAGAGAAATGGCGCTGGATGTCAGAGTGCAACATAGATGTTTTGGGTGCACTTTTTCATGAAAAGTCTGTCTTTGTTCATATGGGAGGATCTTGGGGAAAAGAACGGGAGATCGATATCATCAAAAGCGGCGGGATTCACTACAAGAAAGCGGACATCCATGAAGTATCTGTAAATATCATTGGTACAACCGCCATCCTATTAAACCGAATTACGCTGCTAGCTGTTGTTGGCGGTAATGAGGTCACCAATCCCTTTATGGTTACAGAAGTGTATGTGCAACAAGAGGATAGCTGGAAGTTAGCATCGCTCTCGTTCACCCGGCTGCTGACTCCAGAGCAACACTAGTAACCACAGAAACATAAGGAGAAAATCGATGCAAACTGTAAAATTGAACAATGGCGTTGAAATCCCTATCCTGGGTTTCGGCGTTTTTCAGGTCAGCGGATGCCGAAGAATGCGAAAGAAGCGTTTCCGAAGCGATCCAGGCCGGCTATCGTCTGATTGATACCGCAGCCTCTTATGGCAATGAAGAGGCGGTCGGTAAAGCCATCAAAAGAAGTGGTGTGGCAAGAGAAGAGCTGTTTGTCACCACCAAGCTCTGGATCCAGGATGCCGGCTATGAACGCACAAAGAAAGCCTTTGAAAGATCCTTACAGCGGCTGCAGCTGGATTATCTGGATCTGTATCTGATTCACCAACCTTTTGGAGATGTGTATGGCGCATGGCGGGCGATGGAAGAGCTATATCGGGAAGGCAGAATTCGAGCCATCGGCGTCAGCAACTTCCAGCCAGACCGGATCATGGACCTGATCCTCCATAACCAAGTGGTTCCTGCGGTCAACCAGATCGAAACCACATCCGTTCAACCAGCAGATCGAAACGCAAAAATTCCTGCAGGAAAACAATGTTCAAATTGAATCCTGGGGACCATTCGCGGAAGGCAAAAACAACATCTTTCAAAATGAAGTGCTGCTTTCTGTCGCCGGGAAATACAAGAAAAGTGTTGCTCAGGTGATCCTGCGCTGGCTGACGCAAAGGGGAGTCGTTGCGATCCCGAAATCCGTGCGCAAGGAAAGAATCGTGGAGAATTTCAACATCTTCGATTTTGAGCTGAGCCCGGAAGATATGGATGCGATCGCAGCGCTGGACACGAAGGTGAGCAGCTTCTTCGACCATCGCGATCCTGCTATGGTGAAATGGCTGGGTACCCGAACGCTTGACATATGATTTCAAAGTAGTAGTTCGTTATCGAAACAAAAAACCGGTATGGAACATGAGCCTGGTGCATATCATCCAGTGTGTTTATCCTGCCTAAAAACCGGAGGTATATCATGAAAGGAACAATGATTTACGGCCCTCGGGACGTCCGCTTCGAGGAACGCCCTGATCCCAATATCATCGAACCCACAGATGCCATTCTCAAAGTGTCGGCAGCCTGTGTGTGCGGGTCGGACCTGTGGCCTTATCGCGGCATCGCGCAGATCAACGGACCGGCCCCCATGGGGCATGAGTATGTCGGTATCGTGGAGGAAGTTGGCAGTGAGGTCAAACACATCAAGCCTGGCCAGTTCGTCGTGGGCTCATTCTTGGCTTCAGACAACACCTGTCCCATCTGCCAGGCGGGATACCAGAGCCGCTGCGTAGACGCCCGCCCGATCGGGGCCGAGGGCGCACAGGCCCCCTGGCTGCGTGTCCCGCTGGCGGACGGCACGCTGGTCGCTACGCCCGAAATCCCGCCGGATGACCTGATCCCCGGGCCTCTCGCGGCCTCCGACGTGCTTGGGACGGGCTGGTTTGCCGCCGATGCGGCCGAAGCCGGCCCCGGTAAGACGGTTGTCGTCGTCGGTGACGGCGCAGTCGGCCTCTGCGCGATGCTCGCGGCCAGGCAGATGGGCGCTGAGCGCATCATCGCGATCAGCCGCCACGAGGCTCGACAGAAGCTTGCGCTGGAGTTCGGCGCGACCGACATTGTTACCGAGCGCGGCGATGAAGGCGTTGCGCGGATCAAGGATATGACCGATGGGCTCGGCGCGCACTCGGTGGTCGAGGCGGTCGGCACGCAGGAGTCGATGATGCAGGCGATCCACTCCACCCGCCCCGGCGGGCATGTCGGCTTTGTCGGCGTCACCCACGGCGTCGAGCTGCCCGGCATGGATTTGTTCTGGGCCACCGTCCATCTACACGGCGGTCCCGCCCCGGTGCGCCGCTACCTGCCCGAGCTGCTCGACCTGATCTGGAACCGGAAGATCAACCCCGGCAAGGTCTTCGACCTGACCCTACCCCTTGAACAGGTGGCCGAGGGCTACCGCGCCATGGACGAACGCCGCGCGATCAAGACGCTGCTGCGCCCATAGCGCGGCACGAGACAACAGACTCCATTGATAACTCAACAAAGACGATTACCAAGACCAGCAAAAATACCTACCTATTGAAGGTTATCTAGATGGCAAGAATACTCATCACCGGGTCAGCCGATGGTCTGGGCCAACTGTCGGCAAAGTCATTAGCCGATCAAGGTCACCAAGTTGTCTTGCATGCGCGCAATTCTGAACGCGGACGTTACGCAAAACAAAAAGTGCCGAGAGCCGAGCACGTCATATCAGGAGATTTGTCCGACATCGATGAAACCAAAAACGTTGCCTACGAAGCGAATGCGTTGGGGCAATTCGATGCGGTGATCCATAACGCTGGCGTGTATCAGGCTCCAGCGAAGGATATTTTTATTGTCAATACCATAGCACCCTATATTCTTACCTGTTTGATACAGAAACCCAAGCGCTTGATTTACCTGAGCTCAGGCATGCATCTACAGGGGCGTGCAAACCTGGAAAACTTCAAAAAGGACAGCAGCTCGCATCAGTTATTCAGATTCAAAGTTGTATGTGGTGATGCTTTGTATGGCAGTAGCACGCAAATGGCCAGATGTTTACGCTAACGCAGTCGATCCAGGTTGGGTCCCTACAAAAATGGGTGGGCATGGTGCACCGGATGATCTTCAAAAAGGATACGAAACACAAACGTGGCTCGCGGTAAGCAACGATAGCAGAGCCAAAGTAAGCGGTCGCTATTTCCATCATCGAGCAGAAAGACGCTACAATCCGCAGGCCAGCGACGTCATGCTGCAAGAGAGATTTCTGAGCCTTTGCAGCGACATCACAGGCATTCCTTTCCCACAATAGAGTCGGTGTTATAGCCGTATACTGCTATCGATGAGTGGCCCTGCCCTTGGAGTAGTTGGCAGAGAGCAACTGCACCCATGAGAGGAGAACTAATGACTACTTGGACAAGTGACGAACTCAACAAGATTGGAAAAGCGGAAGAGCTGCAGATCGCGTCCCTCCGCAGTGAAGGCACGTTGCGCAACCCGGTGACCATCTGGGTTGTGCGTGTCGGTGACGATCTGTATGTTCGATCTGTCAACGGACGTACATCCGCATGGTTCCGCGGTATGCAGGCTCGCCACGAAGGGCATGTCCGGGCAGGAGGCGTGAACAAAGATGTCACCTTCGTGGAGGAACCCGATCGAGGGATCAACGGGCAGATCGACGCTGCCTATGCCAGCAAGTATCGCCGTTACGCAGCAAGTATTATTAGTCACATCAACGGCGCCGAAGCGCGTGCCGCGACCATAAAACTTGTACCGCGTCCATAATTAACATCTATCTTTATTTCAGCTTCTTTTTAGGATCTCAATGCAGACAACACAACAAAACCCACCCGCCAATCGAAAGGTTGCCATTGGCCTATGGGCGATATTCATCACACAGTTCGTCAGCTATCTTTTCATCAATGCGCGCAATATTGCCCAGCCAGGGATCATCAACGAGTTGCATGGGATGGCGCTCTTTTCGTGGCTGATCGCTCTGCCTGCACTTACCGGAGCGGCTTCGACACTGCTCTTTGGCAAGCTCTCGGATATCTACGGACGTCGTGCCATTTTGCTGCTTTCCATTGGGATTTTTCTATTGGGGTTGGGAATTTCAGCCAGGGCCACAACCATGGCGTTTCTTGTTGCATCGGCAACGTTTATGAGCATTGGACATTTCCCGATCATCCCGCTCTGTTTCTCGGCGATCGGCGATCTTTTTCCTTCAGCTGAACGCGCGAAGTGGACCGGACTGCTCAGCCTTCCGAGCGGCATGGCGGCACTGATCGGTCCCGTGTTAGGCGGTGTGGTCGCTGTCAGTGTCTTTGGCTGGCGCGGGCTGTACTGGGGTACGATCCCGCTGATGTTGATCGCAGGCGGCCTAGTCTTCGTAGGATTGCCAAAAAATGCACAAACGATCAAACCCAGGATGGATGTTTTGGGCACATTCGTGATGGTGCTTGCTACGACAGCGCTCTTCATGGGTTTTTCCTGGCTTGGCGCAACAGACAAGCTCAGGATGGGAGCGGTCCTGCTTGTGATCTCCTTGGGTGCCTGGATCGTCTTTCTCCGAATCGAAAAGCGGGTGGAAGCGCCTATCCTTGACCCGCAGATATTTATGAGCCGCACTTTTATGACGGCTGCCGGAGCTATATTCTTATCTTATTTCGGTATGTTGGGGATCCTGGCATATGGCCCGGTTTTTGTACAGACGGTGATGAAGATCAATCCCATTGTCAGTGGTACGATGCAGACTCCCTACACCATGATCGTCGCCTTTATGGGCATCCCAACGGGTTTCATCCTGGCAAGAACGAGGAAATATAAGCGGATGTACATCATTGGCTATGCTATTGCGACCATCGCCCTGTTTGCCATGTGGCAATTCACTGCCGCGACACCGATCTGGTGGTATGTACTTGTCACTTCTCTGGCCGGGTTTGGGATTGGGGCGCTTGGAACCATCACCACCCTGGTTGCACAATTTGCAGTTCCCAAACGGTTGTTGGGGGCGGCGATTGGCGCGATTTTCTTCTTTCAGATGATTGGGTTAGTCGTTGCTCCTTCCATTCTGGGATTGGCTCAAAACAATGCCCCCGACCTGGAAAGCGGTCTGAAGTTGGTTTTCCTCGTGGGGGCTGTTGCAATGATGATCGCGCTGCTTATGAATTCTTAATATTCCAGAAATCTCGATGGATACTGAATTGCCCGAAAATAGTGATCCACTTTTACCGACCGTCTCAGTCGAAACTTCAATATCGTAGAACATCGAATTATGTCACTCTTGAACTAAAATATGAGACGGGAGTAGCATGACCTTCGAGATCGCACTTTAAGAACTGGAAGGGTATATACTTTTTGGATTCCCTTCAGAGGCTGGCTATATGTCACAAGGATCTGAGTTACAACTGATGATCAGCTGGCAAAGCTTTTACATGATCATGGGTACTGCAGCAGCAACCCTGACGGGGTTGATGTTCGTCGTAACAACCTTGATCGCCGGTATTGATTCGCATGTATCGATATTGAATGCGGCAGTCTCTGCATTCAATACGCCGACGGTTGTACATTTTTGTGCTGTCCTTCTGCTTGCCGGGATCCTCAGTGCGCCATGGGAAACATTCTCAAGTGTCAGCCTTCTGGTCGGTCTGTTGGGTCTGGGGATGGTACTCTATCTGATCGTCGTATTTCGGCGGTTACGGCGGGTGCCTCATTATCAATCGACGTTGGAAGACTGGCTATGGTATTTGATATTTCCTCTCCTTGCTCATATCTCACTGATTGTCGCTGCATTTATGCTCCCTGGAAATCCAGCTCCGGCATTGTATGTCATCGGTTCAGCAATGATCCTGCTCCTGCTGGTCGGCATCCGCAACGCCTGGGATATGGTGACCTTCCTTGCTGTCGAGCGTGCCCATTCTGAAAACAAGAACACGTAGTAAAAACTCACGACAAGTCCAGGATAGTAAATAATGATTTCATAGGAGAAAACAATGGAATACGCTCGATTAGGATCAACCGGTTTAAAAGTCTCGCGCATCTGCCTCGGCTGCATGGGGTTCGGGGACGCAGAGCGTGGGATTCACAAATGGGTGCTCAACGAGGAAAACAGCCGGCCGATCATCAAGAAAGCCCTCGAGCTGGGGATCAATTTCTTCGATACCGCCAACGTCTATTCCACGGGAACGAGTGAGGAGTACCTCGGACGCGCCTTGAAAGACTTCGCCAGGCGGGATGAGGTGGTTATTGCCACCAAGGTACATGGCAAAATGTCTGACGGCCCGAATGGCTCCGGGTTGTCGCGCAAAGCGATCCTGAGCGAGATCGACAACAGCCTCAAGCGCCTGGGAACGGATTACGTGGACCTCTACCAGATCCATCGCTGGGATTACGAGACGCCGATCGAAGAGACTATGGAAGCGCTACATGATGTGGTGCGGGCGGGCAAAGCGCGCTACATCGGTGCCTCGGCCATGTGGGCGTGGCAGTTCCAGAAGGCGCTGCATGTCGCCGAGAGGCATGGCTGGACCCGCTTCGTCTCGATGCAGGATCACCTGAACCTGATCTACCGGGAAGAGGAGCGCGAGATGCTGCCGCTCTGCCGCGATGAGAAGCTCGGGGCGATCCCATATAGTCCACTGGCAGCAGGAAGATTGACCCGTGACTGGTCGTCGGAAAGCACGCATCGTTCCGAAACCGATCAGATTGCAAAAGCTAAATATGATTCGACCGCCGAAACCGATCGGCGGGTCGTGGAGCGGGTTGCAGAAATCGCGGAAAAGCATGGGGTGCTACGCGTTCATATTGCGCTTGCCTGGCTGTTACAGAAGGAGCCGGTGACGGCGCCCATCATCGGAGCAACGAAGATCACGCATCTGGAGGATGCCGTTGGCGCCCTGTCCGTTAAACTGACCCAGGAAGAGGTCACATACCTGGAAGAGCCGTATGTCCCGCATCGCATCGTTGGTCATCAGTAAAGAATAGGCAGTTTCGAAAAATCCGATTGGAGAAAAGCATGGAATACATACGCCTGGGGAATAGCGGTCTGAAAGTCTCACGCATTTGTTTGGGATGCATGAGCTATGGGCAGCCAACCGAAGGCAGGATTGGGAGCTGAATGAAGAGCAGAGCCGGCCATATATTCAGCAAGCCCTCGAGTTGGGAATCAATTTCTTTGACATCGCCGATGTTTATTTCAATGGAATGAGCGAGATCGTGGTCGGCCGGGCGCTGCGGGATTTTGCAGCCTCCCGGGACGAGCTGGTCATTGCCACCAAGGTGTATTTCCCGATGGGGACAGGGCCGAACGACCGTGGCCTTTCCCGCAAACACATCCTCAGCTCGATCGATGCCAGCCTAAAGCGGCTGGGAACGGATTACGTGGATCTGTACCAGATCCACCGCTGGGACTATGAAACCCCGATCGAGGAAACGCTGGAAGCCCTGAATGATGTGGTGCGGGCGGGCAAGGCCCGCTACATCGGTGCCTCGGCGATGCATGCCTGGCAATTTGCCAAAGCGTTATTCAGCGCCGATCTGCATGGCTGGACGCGCTTCGTGTCCATGCAGCCTCATTACAACCTGATTTACCGCGAAGACGAACGGGAAATGTTTTCCCTCTGCCAGGATCAGAAGATCGGCGTGATCCCCTTTTCACCACTGGCCCGCGGCCGGCTGGCCCGCAAACCCTCCAGGGAACAAAACGAGACGCTGCGCGCTCAGACCGATGCGCTCGTCAAACAGCGGTACGACCGGGAGGATAATGCTGCCATCGTACAAAGCGTGAGTGACGTGGCGGAAGCCCGCGGCCTGCCAATGGCGCAGGTGGCTTTGGCCTGGATGCTCTCAAAACCAGGTCATCACTGCCCCGATCATTGGCGCAACCAGGCCTCATCATCTGGAGGATGCCGTCGCGGCCCTCTCTGTCGAGCTCACCCCGGAGGAGATCCAGCGTCTGGAGAAGGCCTACACGCCGCATCCTGTGACCAGTTATGTTTAAAGGATGCGTCGCAGCCCTTTTCATCCAGCGCAACCCGGATGAGATCAAGCCCATGGAAGAAGCCTATCAGCCACGTCCTGTCGGCGGTCATCCGTAGTGTTTCACGACGGAGAATGCCGTGAAGAATCATCAACCCTCGATCAGCCCGCTGCCGGGCGGAGAGTGTGTCAACGAACTTCGAGCCGTACAGTCACTTTGTCGCCTTGCTCGAGATTTTCTGCTTTTCGGACACTCGCCTTGACGGGCACAATGTAGCGGCCATCCTTGGGGAACAAGGAAGTCTTCCACTCGGTTTTGCCGATCCGAACATCCACCGGAATCATTCCCCAGCCATAAGTCACAAAACCTGATACGGCTTTCAGGTCATGGCTCTGCTTCGCCGGAACGGTAACGAAGTACCATGGGGCGGGACCCTTCCAGAACCAAATTTTGCCGTTGAACTCGATATTCATTGGCACAGTATATCAAATGCCCGGCGCTTAGCAGACAAATATTGGTTGAACAGGCACGCAAGTGATGTACAGTTGTTAGATGTCGTGCGGCGATTGAAACCTGCGGCCAGGGATCCCGGCGGGGTTGACACTTATCCCCTGTTGGGGACCTTCGGCAGGGCGTGTCGCATGGCGCCATGGCGACACTTCGCCCAGATCTTCGCTGAATAGAGGCGAGGCTCACGACAGACCGATGTGCGGCTCGATGATCATGGCGACATTGAGTGACCACTGCACGATATCCTCTGCGCCGATGCGCAGCTGCCAGCTCGCGTTCAGGCAGGCGTAGGCATAGGTAAACGCCAGCAGGCGCGGCAGGTCGATCGCGAGCGTGTCCGCAAGGATGGCAGCGTTCGCCAGCAGACGGGTTTCGTTGTGGACAAGCTCAGGCATGGCCGGGTTGCAGAGCGTGTTGGCGCAGTCGTAGGTACGCTCGCCCACCACGACCTTTCGGGTCGAAGGCGAGCCAGCCGCGTGAGGAGTGCCGGATGTTGCGGTGATGGATATCCCCATGCAGCACGCGCACCTCGCGCTGATCAGCGAGCAGCCGTTCGCTGAGCGCAGGCGCCGCGCACATAGATCGAACTCAATGCCCGCCTGCCTGTCCGCCGCAGCCTTGCGGAACAACTCCCCAAACCAGCGCTCAAGCCTGATCAGGCCATCGCGTGGGAGCCATCCTGGGGAACACTGTGAAGCTGCCCGATCACCCGGGCAATGATGCGGGTGGCGTTTTCGTCCTCCCCACGCTCGACCAGGGTTACGAGCTCATCGCCATCGGCGTATTCCATCAGCTGGGCGCCTTCGTCGCAGCGCAGCAGCCGCACCGCTCCATGACCATCGAAATAGCGCAGCGCCACTGCTCCCCGCTGCTCGTCTGTCTCGGAGGCAGACAGCAGTTTGAGGACACTGTCCCGGCCTCGTGCGTGACGGTATAGATCCGACTTGTTGCAGTCTGCGAGATAAAGTGAGGGTTCGTAAGATTCCACGCAGCCAGGTAGGAGTCCAGTTTATTGTTGTCGCTCATGAATGCCCTTGCCGTGTATTTCTGTGAGAGTAGGATGATTTGACGCCAGTGGGCCTGATGATTTTCGGGCCTGTTGGGGCGGATTACTTGATGCATTTTACCAGCAGGAAAATGACGAGGTGGGAATACGGCCTTCGGTCGGATATTTCGCGCCAGCCTCCGGATGCAGAAGTGTTTTAGCAGTGGAAGTACTTGGGGTAACCTGCCAGGGCTGTAAGAATACCCTGAACACATGACCATCCGGTTTGTATTTTTTGTTTTTCCCTGTACAATACAATAAATTTTGCCTTCGGATGGAGGAGTTAGATGATTCGAAAAACTTTAGTTGTATGTGCGTTCCTGTTATTTGCGGCAGCCTGTGTCCCCCTGACACCCAGTGTGGATGCAACCCCGACCCAGGACCTGAACAGCATAGCAACGCAGACGGCTGCAGCCATCATGACTGCTACAGCTTTCCTGCCAACAGCCACGACGACCACCGAGACCCTGCCTGCTCCTTCTGAGACAACAGTCCCGACAGCCACCCAGCCACCCCAGGAGCAGACCCAGTTCCTGGCTTATATTAATAACGGCGGCCAGCTCCTGGTGACGGATGTAACCAACGGCGTGCAGGGTGGTACGACTCAATATACGGTGGCAGGTGAGAGCGATCAGGTGATGGATCTGGCCTGGTCGCCGTCCGGGGAGTTCGTGGCGTTCACATCCGTGGCAAAGGTCGACCCTCATCTCTTTTACATTTACGCCCTTGGTCAAAGCTCACCCACCGACCTGGGACCTGGCAGTGCGCCGGCCTGGTCACCGGACAGCCAGTCCATTGCCTATATAGGCGGCACGTTCCCGGACGAGAACATCTTTGTTACCACGGTGGAGAACCCGGCGCCGCGCCAGCTGACCTTTGAATCGAACTTCGCCTGGGGGCGTCCCATTTTCACTCCTGATGGAGGCTCCCTGGTTGTGACCGGCACCAACCGGGACAATATGGGCGCATCCGGCAACACCAGTTTTACCCTGGAGACCCTGGCGCTCGACGGCAGCGGCACCCGGATGCCTCTTCCGGGAGCGACGCCCTACGAAGGCGTACGTCTGCCCTATGACCTGCATTTTTCGCCGGATGGCACACAGCTGGCATTCTCCACTTCCTATCACTTGAGCGCCTGTGCCGTACCCGGCATGTATTATGTGACGGACGCAGACGGCAGCAACTCGAGGACACTGGTGAGTCCCTCCCTGCAGAGCGCCATCGATACCAACCAGGAACATTACTACGAGGGGCTGAGCTATGCATGGGACTCAACCAGCGATGCCATCGTTGCCCTTGGCAACGTGGTGGACTGCAACATCAACAGCCCCAACCCGGGCACATCCATTGCCGGTCCGCAGATGTCGATCATTGGACTGGACGGCAGCGAGCGGACGATCATCCCCGGATTTTTCTACGGCATCAGCATGGACCGTTCCGGTACTCTCATTGCCGGCGCCCACCACCAGGATGGCTTCCAGGACCCCAATCCCATGGTGGAACTCTACTCCGTTCAGACCGGTCAGCTCATCCTGTCGCTGGGCGCCGGGAGCAATCCGCAGTTCCAGCCTTGAGTGGGCGAAATATGAAGCTCAAGGTCGTAGGCGCCGGCCTGCCTCGGACGGGCACACATTCGCTGCAAGTTGCCCTGGAGCACCTCCTGGGCGGGCGCTGCTACCATATGAGTGAGATCCCCGGCCATCCCTTCGATCTTGGGGATGGCTGGAACCGTGCCCTGGCCGGTGACACCCGGGATCTGGATCAGCTCCTGGAGGGTCATGTTGCCGCAGTGGACTGGCCTGCTTCGATGTTCTGGCTTGAATTGAGCAGAGTAAATCCGGAGGCCCTGATCCTGCTCTCGGTGCGAGACAGCGCAGATATATGGTGGCAGAGCATCAACGAGACGATCCTTCCGTACGCGCGCATGGCCCGGGAACCCGGCTGGGACCAGGGCCGCGGCCTGTTGGACTTACTGGAGCGATTTACGGGGACAGTACAATGGGACGACCCGGCGGCGATGATGGCAGCCTATGAGCGTTACAATGCAGAAGTGAGGAGAACAGCGCCAGCGCAGCGATTGCTGGAGTGGCGCGCCACAGACGGTTGGGCGCCACTCTGCCACGCACTGGAGCTGCCCATTCCAGACATTCCCTTCCCCTGGACGAACCAGAGAAGTGAATGGAAATAACAGTCGGGCGGGTTTTAACCCGCCAAATTTTCCACCCAGAAGACAGGCTGAAAGTGTCGCCACGGCGCCACGCCGAAGGTCCCGCTCAAAGCGGGGGCGACGCCTCAGCTACTGTTTTTCCCCGGTCCTATCCAGTGTCCCATCCTGCAGTGAAACCGGATCCCCTGTCGGCTCGATGTGGGTGACGATGTTGGAGTTGGGAACCGCCGCGCAAACCTGGGTTTCCATCTTTCGGCCACTTTGTGCCCGGCAGAGATCGTCCACTTGCCGGGAAGCAGCAGATGGACCACCAGGAAATGGCGGGAGGCCGCCTGCCGGCTGCGAAATCCATGGTATTTGACCCCCTTGGACTCGTACGTGCCCAGGATCGCATTCGACCGCTTGCAGTCTCCTCTTCCGGCAGGGAAATGTCCATCAGCCCCCGGCCTGACCGGACCAGGAGCCGATATCCGGTGAATATGATATTCATCGCCACCAGGATCGCGATGAGCGGGTCGAGCCGCACTAGCCTGTCAGCGTCACCAGGGCGATTCCAACCAGCACCCCGGCCGTCGTCCAGACGTCGGTCATCAGATGTCGGATCGGCTTCAGGGTAATCGAGTTGTAGCGTTTTCCAGCGCGCATCAATACCAGCGCCACCGCCAGGTTGATCAGTGAGGCACTCACAGAGATGACCATGCCCAGGCCAAGCTGCTCCAGCGGCTCCGGGTGGATCAGGCGCGGCAGGGCGCTGAAGATGATGCTCACCGCGGCCAGCAGGATCATGCCGCCTTCGAAGCCGCTGGAGAAATATTCCACTTTGGAATAACCATAAGTAAATTCATCATTGGCCGGGCGGATGGACCCTGAGCGCAATCAGGGCCACGATGGCGGCCGCCAGGTTGACGGTGATTCGAGCGCATCGGAGAGCAAACCAACCGAACCGGTCAATAAGTAAGCCGCGGTTTTCAGGACGATGGTCACCATTGCGGCGCCAATCGACAGCCAGGCATAGGGTGTCAGGGAATTTCTTTCTCGGTCATATTTTTGTCCGTCCAGAGAGTTATTCGTTATTCGTACTCTCAGTTCCAGGCCGCTCCATGTATACAAACATCCCGAAGGCTTGCTGTGAAACTCCTATTTCTTACAGCATGCTTCGGGACGGTCTACGTTCGTTAAGAGTCCCGTAAAACGTCCCGAAGGTTTCCCGGTGAATATTCCTAGTTGGGTGTCAAAACCTTCGGGACGGCTGTTATTCCTCGTCAGCCGCCAGCTTTTTCACCAGGTCATCATACGAGACATCCGAAAGCCGCTCGTGGATCAACTGTCCGCCGCTCGCAGCCATCTCCACCTGGAGGGTGTTGAACCAGCGGTGCTCGACCACGAGGATCAGCGCCGACCCGCCCGGAGGCAGGCTCTCGTTCAGCTTGCGCAGCTTTTCCTCCGAAAAGCCCACCTCCACCTTTTTGGCAGACTTCCTCCCGGCGACCGCCCCGCCGATCACACCGGCGACCAGGGCAACCGGGCCGATCACCAGTCCCGCCAGGCCGCCCAGGGCAACCCCCAGGGCAACGCGTCCCTTCGAATGTACCTGCTTCTCCTCATGGACATGCACATCCCCCTTTGCATCCTTTTCAAGGACGGTGGCATTCAACAGCTCGATCGCATACTGCCTGCCCAGCTCCTGGACCTGTCCGAGAGCCTTTTGACCCTGGCCCTTTTCAGCATAGGTCCAGACCATGAGCTCGAGCTCGGTGGCATGCACCTGGTCCCAGGAACGATTTCATGGGGAGCGACGGGAGCTGCTCGAGTCGCAGCCTTGTCGATCTTCAGATAGATCGTATCCTCGTCTCCCCGTTCGATATCGGAGACCGGGATGGCAACTTCCTTTTTGCCCCACATGTGGCCTTTCCTCAGCAGGATGTGCGTCACCCGCAGGGTCGCCTGGTCGATCAGGAGCTCGCCCACTTCCCCCACCGGGCCGTCCAGGGCCTCCACCAGCATGCCACTCTGTACGGCCACCTCCCCCTCCGGGAGCAGGCGGTCCTGGACTGTGACGTATTGCGGCTGGACATCGTAGCCCATTTCGCCATGCATGGACATATAGGGGGTGCTGTAGGCATAGCCTGCCTCGCCATTATCCATCTCCAGGTAACGGGTGCGGGTAAAAGGCGGCATCTGCAGGACAGTATCGAGTGGGCAGTTGAGATAAATGGCATCCCGTGTGGTCTTCTCGACCCTGTCGATCGGGACCAGGCGCTCCTCGCCATGCAGGATGGACTTTCTCCACCACCGCAATGTGAGTGAGCGTTTTCGTAGCCGGGTCCACGACCACGGCCGTCGACTTGCCTTCCCCGCCATCCACGCAGATGACTTTCGAGCCAACGGGAATACTGGTGATCATTGTTTCCTCCAAACGATTTCCATCAAGAAGAATATTTGTGCAATCCGGCCGCCTGTGAATTCAGAGCAAATGCGGACGGCGATTGAATGTGCACCCGAAGACACACCCTAAAATTTAACTGATTTCCGCCCCTTGTCATCTGACAGCCGTTGAACGTGGCTTCAACATCCATCCGCCTCATTTGTCAGCGGATATCAACGGTTGTGGAGAAAATTCCTTGAATCCCCTCGTCCTGAGAGCCCATATCCCATCGACCGGATTCCATGATATTCATGGCCTGGCGGCCATAGCCGGCATGTTGCTGGCATTTGTGCCAGGCTTTCTCCATCGGACAAAATCCGAGGTGTAAAGGGGTAGGGAACGAGCCAGGGGCAGAGCAAGAGCAGGAGGAGAGGAGTGACAAAAGGCAGGCGGAATGAGGAATAAAGACGGGTAGACAAATAATTGACCCGTTTGGACGTGTCTACTACAATCCTTTCGTTGCAAGCTTACCTTTGGGAGATGAAACATGATCAAATATAACAAAGTAAAACGCAGCAGGCCGGGACATCCCGAGGTGCCCGAGAAATATTATCCGTCGCTTCAATCTACGGGGAGAATTACGACAAATGAACTGGCCCAGGAAGCCAGCCAGATGTCCACTCTAAGCACTGCGGATATGGTGGCTGCCATCGAGGCGCTGCTGATCTTGATCCCTGAACACCTGGCCAATGGGGAAGTTGTGGAGTTGGGGGATTTCGGCAGCATCTGGCTGCGGTTCAGTACAGAAGGTATGGATGATTTGAAGAAGGTCAGCAGCAAACAAATCACAACTCTCATTCCCCGATTGATGGCAGGCAAGCGATTCCTCCAGGTATTGGCCCAGGCTGAATTCCAAGAGTTACGCTGACAGGTTTTCGGATCCATCCAGGCTGGATGAATCCGAAAAGCGATCAGGATGCCTTGTGAGAAATATCGATATGGGATCTTCGAGACATCATGATGTCCCAGGAAAGAGATCAGGATGTCTTCCTTAACTTCTCTACTCCGTTTTCACAACGGATCTACTTCCTTTTGGGGTTTTCTCCAGATAGATTGGCTTAATCATTGGATGGACAGTCGATCGAGGAGTTTTAGCCATGGGCGGTGATGTGACCTGGTTGTAGGATGGCGAAAATGTTAGGTTTCTGCTGTTTAGGTTGACAATGTCATAATTATATGACATTTGTGACAATTCGAACACATAAGCTATTGGACTGCTCGTCTTCAAGTGGTCGCCGACGACGTTTTAGGCCATAACCGATAAGGGTCGAACAAGAGTGCCCACCGATGAGCAGCAGTCTCAAGAGCAGGAAGGAAATTGGTGAAAAGAGAAAAGGCTGTGGAAGAATTGGATCTTCCACAGCCTTTTGGATTGCGTGGTGAGTAAAGATTTCAAGAAAAGGCAACGCTTCGCCGCCCCGTCAGGAACCCTGCCGGGTTGAGCACCTTTGTTTTGGCGCAAATCAACGGACGTCAGCAATCGTTATGGTTTCGAAGACAAGTCTGGCCTCAATGCCAGGATTTCTTCCTTGGAGGCAATCCGCCGCGGTCTTCCACCGTTCACAATTCGAGTCAAATGCTCACCTCTGCCCAGTTGGAGTAAACCATATTTGACAGATTGTTGGTTGGTCATGCCACGCTTGGCACCCTTGTCCATGTGCCAAGCCCAAGTCAGCATTTTGTATGCCAGATCCTCATCGGTGGCAGGGTTGTAACTTTCCTGGTGGTTGAGCAGAACTCGGCACCTGACACCACTAAGAATCACAGGAGAGGGAGATCTGGCCGTCCTTCTCTTTGGAGATCGTTGCGAAATCCGAAACGGCAGGACTGTAGTTGGTCACTCCATCGGATATAGTGCCCGTCGCCTTTGCGTAATGGAACGTGTTGTTGTACCGTTCATTGGTCCGGCAGTCGTGATAGGCTGTTTGAATATTGCTCTTCTGGTGTAAGGTCACATCCGAGCCAGTCCATTCCAGATCAATGAAGACATCCAAGGAGACCGGATTCTCCGGATCCAAGCTGGTGACGGTCACGGTGGTCTTCAATGTTGCCTTTCTCAAGCTTCCGGAGATATTGTAGTCTGTCTCTGGCAAAGGAGCGAAGGCTTCGGCAGAAACCAGCGTTTGCTGTGTACAATCATTCCATTTCGAGATATAGACATGAATTCCAGAGGTGGGACTCCCGGCGCCAGGCTTGTTTTGTGATAGGGACTCGCTTGCAGATACAAATCCCTCTGTGTAGATGCAGCCTGTTTCGTCAGAGTTGAAGAATTCTGCATAGATGGTCTTACCTTTGAACTGATAGACGTTTCCGGCTCCGGCGCTGGCTGGCAGGCTGAACATTGCTAGCAATACGGCAAGGACCGTAAGCAATTTGACTGTGGTTTTCATGATCAGATTCCTTTCTCATTCTGCTTCAATATTTTTTCGTCCCTCCTAGCGAAACAAACTACCCGATGTTAGACAGTTTGGAGACACTCCCTTCTTTACTAAGAAATTGAGAATGCCGGGAATTCTCACGTGCTCTACCGGTAAATTCGTCTGATATGGATCTGTGAATTGCAAATTAAACTTGGAGTTTATAAAATTCCGCGGCCCTGTTTGAAATCAAACGCGAAACCTACGACCGGTTTCGCTATTTGCTCACCAAGCGCCCCGCCTTTCTACAGCCTAAGCGACCACATAGGAGCGTGTTGGGTCATCGCTTCGTACAATTAGAGTATAGATCTTTTATGCGAAAAGTCAATCAACGATTAGCCAATATTTTTCGGTAGCCATCCTATTCCCAGCCAATAAAAATGCTCCGTCCAGGGTGAGGGGGGCACCCTGAGCGGAGCGGCGTTATTCTTACACAGATGATTATTTTTGGCAAGAGATGTACACTCCTGGTCAGTTTCCGATGCCGGAAACATGCTTGCCCTGGTATCGTTTCCCCTTGTCGGCGCAAATGAATTGGGCTTTGGGGCTATTGCATTCCTGCCACTGGCTTACTGACTGATGGTCGAAGCATTTGAAACAGAAAAGCCCGAGGAACAATGGGGCTTGATTGTTATTGGGAAAGAGATTTGAACTTTGTGATTAGTTGTTTGATACTGTCAGCAGTTGTGCAAAGTCGGTTTTCCGTAGGCGCGCAACCAACTCCTCCTGGGCATGGCACCAGACCGACCGAAGTGGGCAATCAATATCAAACGTGCAGACTCCATGATCCCCAATACATTCGTTGAGTTGAATGGGACCGTCGATGGCTTCAACGACTTCGAGAAGCGTAATGTCCTTGGGGTCCCGGGCAAGAGTTACGCCGCCGGTGCCCCTCGTAAGGTATGAAGCAGGCCCGTGATGGAAAGTTGTGAGATGATCTTTGCCAGGAACGACGGTGGAATGCCCTGTTCCTTTGCGATGGTGCTGGTTGAGGTCTGAACGCCATTTTTAACCTGTCCGAATGCAGAATTGCACGAACGGCGTAATCAGCCTGACGGGTGATTTGCATATGTACCTTCCTTCTGAAAACAGACAAAGCCTTTCCCTATACCCTATTTTAGTGTCACATGAAAGTGACAGTAAGTAATAGAGGTCATGGATGAACAATGACCTTTGCTCCGATTTTTTGATGTCCGTTTTTCATAAGTAACGTGTTCAATGTGATAAAAATTGTTAATGACACCTCGGCAAAGTATGGACATTACCCTGTGAACTCTTGACGTTGTAGCTATATTGTTCCTATTTAATGGGCTAAAGCAATAATAAATTTTTTTGGACATCATCCTATTTAGGTGGAGCTCCAGAACCAGCAAAAATCTCTTTCTTCTCCTCTCTTGGCCGGATCAATGTTAAGACAGGCAAATGGGATCGTTTATTTCCAGATCCTAGAGGTCTTTTTGATTTTTCAATTTCTCCAGATGATGCATATGTCGCCTATGCTGAGTTGGAAAATGATGACAATGAATCCTATTTCAGTGATGCTAAGTATCTAAAATTTAGAAACCAATAGGCCAAAGGCATAATTAAGGTGAAGGTTAGGGAGAGGAATCTATTTGTCGCCATACAAGGGAAGACATTCATACTTCCGCCGCATGACCCCAAAGAAGGCTCGTCCATTGATTATTATGATGCAATTCTGAAGGAATAAGAGCACAACTGCAAGAATAGGAAGCGTGTCCTTTCGATACAATCCTGGTTGAAAACAACTTGGAGAATTTCAACCAGCTGTTCGAGGATGAACGCCAAGGAGAGAAAGATCCGAGGAAGCAGAGCACGAGAAGCAACTAAATAGACCTCTATGCTGAGATTCGGACGGTTGAGTGCCCAGTCGTCCTGGGCTCAAAAAAAATCTGGCTTGCATGAGTAGAACAGAGCGGTTGGCCATGTTGGAAAAGGATCATCCTGAAATCTCGCTGCAGGTCCAGGCAGAGTTGCTGGGGATCAGCTACTCCAGCATGTTCTACAAGCACGTGCCAGCGTCCGACCCCGAGCCTGCGATCAAACGCCGGATTCATGAGATCTACACAGCACATCCGTACTATGGCTCTCGCAGGATCACCTGGGAGTTGCGGCCGAGTTCGGATGGCTGACCTACGATCCAGCGCTATATGCGAGAAATGGGCATTTTTGCTCTGGTTCCGGGTCCGCACACGAGCAAACCGGCGCCGGAGCACCCGATCTTTCCGTATCTGCTGCGGGATATCACTGCCCAGCATCCTAACCACATTTGGGGCATTGATATTACTTATATTCGCCTGGCACATGGCTGGCTTTACCTAACAGCGGTGTTGGACTGGTATTCCCGATACATTGTTAGTTGGACTCTCAGCCAGACCCTGGCACTCGATTTCGTTCTGGCAGCAGTGGACTATGCTTTGTTGCAGGCTGCACCGGAGATCTGGAACAGTGATCAAGGCAGCCACTTTACCCGTCCTCAGTATCTCCAGCGTTTGCAAGATGCAGGTGTTCAGATCAGCATGGAGGGGTGGCTCGAGCGACAATATTTTCACCGAACGCTTGTGGCGAACGATCAAGTACGAAGAAGTTTATTTGCATGAGTATGCTAATCCGAAGGAGGGCCGCTCGCCAGTTAGCCAGCTACATCGATTTCTATAACTTTGAACGCCCGCACCAGTCGCTCGACTACCAGACGCCTGCCCAACTCTATGCATGTGACAAACTGCCTGGCACCGCCCGCCAGGGCAGGTGTAACATATCCCCCCCCCTAAACTCACCCCTTTTTCAACTCTAAAGTCATACCCATCAGGGCTCACAGGTCCCATACTCGCTTAAGGATCACCCAGCAGTCCTGCCCCAAATGTGTCCCTGGTGGGGACTCCCTCTCAGGATACACATTTGCCACCTCCCTTTCAAGTACATCCTACTAACGCACACCGTTCGGCAGTTCCTTGCATAACATTAATCATGCCTAAAGGTATCACTAAAGATATTCTTGTGAGCACCATATAAAAATATACTGGAGGCTGTAAAATGACAAACGATAATTCTTCTCAAAGCGACAGCTCAGTCAAAAACTATATTGCTTCACTTGATGATGAGCAAACCGTAAAAGATTTCCACGTGCTTATTGAAATGATGCAGCGAATAAGCGGGCATGAGCCAAAGATGTGGAATGTGGGCACTATCGGGTTCGATACCTACCACTACAAATACGACAGCGGGCGCGAAGGCGACGGTCATGTTCTTGGCTTTCATCCAAAAAAAGGTAAGATTACCGTTTACCTGATGGATGGCACGGCACGCTACTCTGAATTGCTGGCCAAGTTAGGTAGACATACCACTACTGGGTACTGTGTTTATATCAGGCGGCTTGGCGATGTGGAACTGCCAATCCTTGAGCAAATCATGCAAAAGTCCTATAAGAATATAAAGTCTCAAGACGGGCATATAGACAAAATATTATGGCGAACTGAAAAATAGGGGATCGAATAGTGCAGTATCAAGTAGATTTCAACTCTACCAAACATGCACAGCATTTGTCGGCTCAAAATACAGAGCAGAGGTAAATATAGTTATGACCCAAGCGAGCGACACACCTCCTACTCTCTATGAGCTTCCTCATGAACTCCGTGGCCTACGTGTGTGTCTGCGCCCCTATGCCGTAGGTGATGGATTTGCTGTGCAGGAGGCAATTGAGGATCAAGCGACCATCTCCGCCCGTGGATGGACGGACAAACTCACGAAGAACTGTCGAAGAATGTGAAACCTATGTGCGTCAGGCTCTGGCTCGGTGGTTAACACAGGAAGACGTAACCGTTGGAATGTGGGACTGTTCAACAGACCGTTATGTTGGAGGCATCTGGTTGTACTACACAGATTGGCGCGTACCAGCAATGGGGATTGGTTACTGGGTCCGTGCTTCTGCCCAAGGTCAGGGCTATGTAACTGAGGCCGTCACTCTCCTGTGCAAGCTTGCTTTCATTACGTTAGCAGCCCAACGAGTAAGCATTCAATGTGATGCTGCCAATGCAAGGAGTGCAAACATACCACGCCGCTCGGTTTTGTTCATGAAGCCACACTACGCAACCATAGCCGCAATACGATGGGTGAACTCACCGATACACTTGTATTCGCCATAACACCCGACGATTATTATCAGCTCCAGTGGTCACAAACGTAGCATACGAAATGCAAACGAGTAAAGCACTCATCATCGGTTTTGACATTCCAGCCGTAATACAAATTTCTTGTTAGTCGTTGAAAAACCTTGTTGCAACATGTGTAGCTTGAGGATTAAATAGATATAATAATTTTATGACTATGACAAAAAATAAATTACTACGAATGGACAACGTTCTCATCGTTGTCGACGACCTCGAGGCTGCCAAAGCGTTCTTCGCTGAACTCGGTATGGAGCTGGAAGGCGAGACGACCGTCGAGGGCCCATCGGTAGATCGTCTCATTGGCCTTCAGAATGTCCATGCGACCCTCGCGCTGATGCGCACTCCGGACGGTCACGGACGGATCGAGCTCGACAAGTTCCACACGCCGGAAGCGATCAGAACTGGGCCTGAGAAGGCACCGGTGAACGAACTCGGATCCGCCGCATCATGTTGTCCGTCGATGGACATCGATGAGATGGTCACGCGCCTGCTTGCCCACGGCGCCGAACTGGTCGGCGAAGTGGTGCAATTCGAAGACACGTATCGGCTCGCCTACATCCGCGGTCCCGACGGCATCATCGTCGGATTGAACGAGCAGCTCAAGTAATAAATCGATAACGGATGTTTTGGGCAATCCGTGACAATAGAATTTGCCGCCAAAGAATTTAAATAGAACATTTGGTAAAATAGAACCATGAAAAAGAAAATCACCATCACGCCAGTCCGCGTTGCCGACCTGCTCGCCGAGGGCGAGCGGATGCCGGTCTATGTGCACGTCATCGACCATCCCGATGCGCGTGTGCTGGTCGACACCGGCATGACGGAGCTGCACCCGGCGGTGGCCGATCTTGATCCCCGCCTCCTTCCACTGAGCAAGCAGGACTTCGACCTCGCCGGCATTGACATCGTCGTCAACACACACCTGCACTTCGACCACTGTGGTGGCAACCACCTCTTCGCCGGCAAGCCGATCTACGTCCAGCGTCTGGAGCTCGACGACGCGCGCAGCAAGGACGACTACACTATTCGCGAGTGGGTCGATGCGCCCGGCGTGCGGTACGTGCCGGTCGACGGCGAGCTCGAACTGCTTCCCGGGCTCCGGCTCGTCCCGGCGCCGGGCCACACACGCGGGATGCAGGTGGTCGTCGTCGAGACTGGCGGGCGTCCGGTCGTCGTCGGCGGCGACGTGGCGGTTTGGTTCGGCGAGCTCGACGAGCCGCACACCGAAGGCCAGCTGCGGGTGCGCGCGCTCGACCCCGAGCTGGTCTGGCTCGCGCACGAGCACGAGCCGTGGCGACCTCGTCATGAGGCTTAATGCTTTTTTAGCCAGGGCAGGGGTGGCATCGCGGCGCGGAAGTTCCATTTAATAACCACTTCGCTTGCGGGGTGGTTATTAAATTTTCCATCTTCATGACAAAATAAAATTGATAGCAGAATTTGCCGCCAAAGAAAACTTGAAATCGTCCTTTCCGCTCCGGTTCAAGGCGAGGCGGGCGGAAGGGGGGTGGATATTCGTGTCGAATGTGTAACCCCTGATGGTCTCTCTGGCAAGAAAAGAGTTTGGTTTCGTGGTATTTTTCATTTGATTGGCATTCTTGGGGAGAGTCCGTTTGTGAGTAAATTGCGAAAGGCAGAAAGCGCCCAACACAGCGTTCTCAGAAACCGTCTACGTGGCCACTAGTTGGAAGCCAAACTTGGCTGCTCTTTTCTTAAGGTATTTGAGTTGTTGCGCTTCATACTGCCGTTGATACTGATTTACGTTCAGCGGTTCGTAGTCCACTTTAGACACTGCACATCGGTAGACCACACGAGCAACACTTGCACCGCACTGCGTTCCCTAGCACCGCCCGCTAGGGCAGGTGTGGTGTATTGCAGGTGTGGCATGTGCAGTCGCCACCGTTGCCTGGGAGGGTCCCAACCTGGCGCGCAATCGCCGATACAAAACGCCAAAGGCGCACTCTGCCTGCTTCACTGATTGGGCTGCCATACGAAATGCCTGCCCAGCGCGATTTTTCGTCTTTAAAGTATTGTTCTTCAAGACCTTATTCCCTGAAATCTCGTGTTTAGGTGCTACGCCCAGCCACGAGCAAAAATGCTTGTCTGTTGGGAACTTAGTCACACCGCACCTGCGGTGGGTGCAGGTGTATCCGTCCCACTTCCATGATTACTGTTTGCGCCAGCGAAACGCCGAAGCCGTCCACCAGGCTAATGTCCACGCCACTGACCCGTTTCAAATGCTTGCGGATTTTCTCAGTTTCGTGGCGTGTTCTTGCTGTGGGAGTTCCGCTTGCGCCATGAAAAGGGTTGGAGTTCTCCTTCCGCCCAATCTGGGCGGGTCTCCCCATACATGCGTTCGATCTCTACGTCACATTCAAGGATCTGTTGGGTGTAGAAATCATATATTGCCACCGATTGATTCAGACATGAAAGATGCTCTTCCCGCCAAGTACCGGTCAGCGCCTTGCCGATTTCTTCTTCGCTCTTCTTGCACCCTGGTTCTCGCAACGATGCCAGCATTTTCGGGTTTCGCACCCCCGATAAGATAGCTCGGATAATCGCTTGCCCGGTTACCCCAGTAATATCAGTCACTGCCTGGGAGAGCTGTACGTTCATTTGTAGCAGCGCCTTCTGCATATGTAAAATGTGGGGCGAGCGGTGCTCCACCAACTGAGCGCGATGACGCAATAGTGTCCGTAGCGCTACCAGATCTGACTGCGGACGAAATGATCCTTCCAGCAAACCATAATTATGCAGGGTCTGAATCCACTGTGCATCCGTAATGTCACTTTTCCTACCCGCCACTCGTCTCAATGACCGAGAACTAATAAGAAGGCATTCAAATCCCTGCCGTTCCAGTTCTTCGAATAATGGGATCCAGTAGACCCCGGTGCTTTCCATGGCGACTGTTCTGATTTTGTAGCTTTTCAGCCACTCTGCTATCGCCTGTAAATCAACCGTGTAGTTGCCAAACCCCCTCACGATCTGGGTTTCCTCGTTTGCGGCCACACACACGACGATCTCTATCGCTCCAATATCATACCTGCGCATTGGGTTGACTTTGCTCATCCCCTGAATGGATGAGCCTCTTCCATCCCTTTGGTTCGCTTGCTTTTCTGCTCATTTTTTTCTCCTTTTTTGTTGGGCAGGCCCTGGTCAATCAAAGTTTTAGCTTTCTCATCGGGGTCTTTGCCCCCTCGCCACCAGTGGATAAATCAATTTGACCGGCAACCAAGGTGCACCGCGGGACTGCAACATGTGCGTCTCCATTGCTTTGTACGGCCTGTTGACCTGCCATTTCGGAGTATACTTTAATATATCGCTCGGCGGTTTCTTTTGGGAAAAATGATCGCCGCCATCTTTATGTGCACTGGACGCTGGGTATTTTGCGGCGTTTTCGAGCATTTTCTGGCTTCGAGTTTTCTCTGCTCCCAAGCAGTGTCCACGCCTGCCCCAGCGCCAGTAACGCAAACCGTTAGGTGGCTCTTAGGCTATTCGCGCGGTTTGTTGAAGAAATTTGAATTACAGGTATAAATATGGAGGTCGAATATGGCTAATTTGATTTACGTGGCGAACACGTCACTCGACGGATACACCGAGGACAAGGATGGTAAGTTTGACTGGACAGAGCCAAGTGAGGAATATTTCAGATTTATCACTAACCTCGTGCGGGCAACGCGCACTCATCTGTATGGACGGCGAATGTATGAGACCATGATGGTGTGGGAGACTGATCCCAATCTGGCCGCGGAGTCTCCGCTCAGGCGTGACTTCGCTGAGGTCTGGCAAGCGGCCAACAAAATCGTGTACTCCAGGACGTTGGAGACTATCTCCACTCGCAAAACGCAGCTTGAGCAAACGTTCGATCCGGAAACAATTCGACAACTTAAAGAGGCCGTCGAACATGACATCCTCATCGGGGTCCTGAACTCGCCGCCCACGCCTTCCGGGCCGGGTTGATCGACGAGTGTCATTTGTTCCTTATCCCGATTCTCGTGGGAGGCGGCAAATCAGCCCTGCCTGACAACGTGCGATTGGAGCTCGAGCTTTTGGCGGAACGCCGCTTTGGCAATGGTACAGTTTACCTCCGTTATCGAACAAGGCAGGGAAGAGCCGCCTACCGATGAGTAGCACTGTCAAGAGGGAAAAGGAAATTGGTGAAAAGGCTTGGGGAGCTGCAGGAAGTTTGAAAGTCTTTTGAGACGCATGAAGAGGAAGGATCCCCAAAAGGCAATGCTTCGCCACCCCGCCAGGGACCCTGCCGAGTTGAACGCCTTGGTTTTGGCGCAAATCAACGAAGGTGAGCGATCGTTATTCTTTCGAAGACAACTCTGGCATCAAAGCCAGGACCTCCTCCTTTGGGGCAATCCGCCGCGGTTTGCCACCTTTCACAATGCGAGTTAAATGCTCTCCTCTTCCTAACTGGAGCAAACCATATTTGGCAAATTGTTGGTTGGTCATCCCGCGCTTGGCACTTTTGTCCATGTGCCACGCCCAGGTCAGCATTTTGTAGGCCAGATCCTCATCTGTGGCCGGGTTGTAACTTTCCTGGCGGTTCAGCAAACACCAGAGGATGACCAACAGCTTTCGAGCAATCGCCACAATAGCCTGGTTGGGATGTTTCCGCTTACATAATTGATCATACTCTGCCCGCAGTCTGGCGTTCGAGCGAATGGCTTGCCAGGCCGCTTCCACCAAAGCCCAACGCAATTCTTTGCGTCCGGATTTGGTGATCCCTTTTTCACGTTCTTTTTGCCCACTCCGCTCGATGCCCGCACCGAACCCGGCATACCCGACCAGCTTCTTTGCACTCGGAAACCGTTGGATCTCGCCAATCGCAGAGAGGATGGTCATCGTCACAATGATGCCCACACCGGGCAATTGCATGATGTGCACCGCCTGCCTGGCCCAACGCTCGCTGGTGCTTAAACGTCCCAATTCCGCCTCCACTTCCTCACGATGTTCGCGGACCAACCGCAGCGTTTTCAATTCCTGGTTCAAACGCAGCCTCTCCAAGCTGCTCAGCGGCACCTGCTCCCACCACTCTCGGTTTTCGCCGGTATCGATCTTTCCGTCTGGGGCTTGAATATTGTGACGATGCAAAAGACTGTGCATGCGGTTCTGGATCGCAGTGGCCATTTTCACCAGGCGCCAACGGTAGGAGATGAGCGCCCGCAATTCTCGTACTTCCACCGGCGGCACCCAAACCTCCGGGATCATTCCGGCAATGAGTAGTCGCAGTAAACGGACCACATCCTGGTTGTCGGTTTTGACCCGTGCATTCGCAATCTGTTTTACCTCGGCTGGATTGGCAACGACCACCCGCTCCACCAGCGGAGCGATTGTGTCATAAATGTCCCAGGTGTTCGTGGTCGTTTCCAACACCACTTCATCCGTCTTCCGCAAATTCTCCTCGGCCCACCTTTGGAAGCGTTCCATCTCCACATTGCGCTGTCGCAGCACCAGCTCTTGCCGGGCATTCATTCCACCCACAGTGATGTAGTGCTTGTGAACATCCAGCCCGATATATCTTTTCTCTTGCCCGCTTGTATCCTCTGCTCGTTTCATGCTACACTCCTTTTGTTGAAACATTGAGGCGTGGATTTTTGGGTCAAAAGCTACACCTACCGATACGGGTTCTTCCCTCTTGCACAGGGAATCCCAGATTAGAAATCCGCTGGGTAGCCAAATAACACGACGGGCTTGCTCATTTCTTTCTTGAGCTTCCCAAGGCGGCAACCGGCTGACCCGGACGCTCCTGCCCCAGATACGTCCCCAGCGTTCATCTCGCCAAGGATAATATCTGCCACGCCTCAATGCAACTTCATTCTAATAACACAGCGTGCAGCTGACGGTGGGTACACATCGTGTTTTTTGAGCTTCTTCCTGGCTTTGGGCTTTTTCCGTTTCAACGGCGACTTCACCTTCTCACCCGCCGCAGCTAAAGCAAATCGTTGGGCGCTGCTTTCCAAAGTCAATGAAAACACATCCGAACAAGTTAGAATTAGCGACGGTGAGCGTGAAAAGATGATCTTCGGTCAAAGGAGTTAGCTAATGACGGACTTGGTTGCTATCCCCAAGAATGCACCATACTCATTGCGGGGTTGGTCTGGTGTGTTGCCGGTGCAATGGTAAGTGGAATTGGGTTGCCTTTGCTTTGGCATCTCGGGTTGACACGATTGAGTTCGCATCCCTTGGCAGGTGTGGTTTTTCTGATCTTTTACTTCCTGATCTTTTCCAAATTAGTGATCAAGCATACTGAGCGAATTCGTCAGAGACCCGAACCAAAATTACCTTTCTGGAACTTCTTCGACACATCATCGTACGTGGTCATGGTGATCATGATGGCAGGTGGCATGTGGCTTCGTCTGTCTCACATTGTCCCGAACTGGATGATTGCGTTTTTCTATAGTGGGCTCGGTATCGCTCTGTTTTCTTGCGGAGTGCGCTTTCTCAGTGTCTTTTCCCGAAAAGACGTGTTGAGGGTGAACGGGGAGACGGTTCGATCCAGCTGACTAGCTGGATCGAGAGCCATCCAGACGGATTATTTCTCCTGGAAGATTAAAAGCGCCCGAAAAGCCCCGCAGCGCGGGATACCCTACGGGCACGATGTCTTCGACGTGCACCCCAGCAGCGTACGTGATTTTGAATTCGA
>CAVVPC010000024.1:0-48810 GCA_963750005.1 uncultured Chloroflexia bacterium | reverse complement strand
AATTGGTTCTGTATTTGTTCCGCTTCCTGAGTTGTGGCATGTGTTAACGGGCAACCAAACGAATGAAACCTACCGCACAATCCTTCTGGATATCCGTTTGCCACGTACTATTTTGATAGCAATGGTCGGCGCAGCGCTGGCTGGGAGTGGTGCAACGTACCAGGGATTATTCCGCAATCCACTGGCAGATCCCTATCTGATCGGTGTGGCTGCCGGCGCCGGGCTGGGGGCGATCCTCGCCATGTCGGTGAAATGGCCATACACAACGCTTGGTCTGCTGGCTGTGCCATTCGCGGCTTTTGTCGCCAGCCTGCTGACAGTCTATTTGGTTTATACCTTTGCACACATCGGTAAAACTGTGCCAACCACAAATCTGATTTTGGCAGGCGTCGCGGTTTCCTCCTTCGCTACAGCGTTGACATCATTTCTGATCCTTCGCTCCACTGGCGAAGTACGCCGTGCCATTGGATGGTTGTTAGGCGGTGTGAGTCTGATTGGCTGGGATGCAACGCTGGCACTGATCCCCTACCTTGCCATTGGACTTACAATACTGGTCCTGAGCGGATATGCTCTCAATCTCCTGCAATTTGGCGATGACCAGGCAACCCAAATGGGATTGAATGTTCAACGCGGAAAATTCATTATCATTGTAGCGGCTTCGCTTGTCACTGCGGCGGCGGTCTCTTTTGCAGGCATCATCGGTTTCGTGGGGCTCATCGTGCCGCATATCGTCCGCATCTGGTGGGGTGTGGATTATCGCAGGCTATCCCTCTGAGCCTACTCTGGCGGCGCGTCGGTTTTGCTCTTCGCAGATGTGCTGGCGTGTATTGTGATCGCTCCTCAGGAATTGCCGGTTGGGATTGTCACTGCACTGGCTGGTGCGCCGTTTTCCTTTGGGTTTTGCGCCGTGCAAGAGAACCAGAGTGTATGGTAAATAAAATGAGCATGGAAAAAAAGAAAGTTAAAGGGACTCTGTGATCGTCAACACAGGGAATTGGTAAAGGGAACAGCACTTCTGCATTTGAGTTCTCCTGCGCGGCCTGGGCACGCGGGTTTTGTGTTTGTGTCGTGCAATTCATCAAAGCCGAGACCGGGCAATGGGGTGAGATCAAAGCTGCAAAAAAGCTTGATATCGACTGGTTTGCAACAGGCGATGGATTTACCTGGACATCCAGGGATATAGATGAAACCGTTGCGCGTGCTATCGATGGTTGGAAGATCGCCCAGGAAAAAATCGTAAGTCGAAATTATGATTTGATTGTTCTCGACGAGTTTACGTACGCGGTGCATTTTGGCTGGCTGGATGCAGCCCAAATTATTGACTGGCTCAGAATGCAACAAGCCCGAAGATCTTCATCTCATTATCACCGGGCGTGATGCGCCCCAGGAACTGATCGATTATGCCGATCTCGTCACAGAGATGCGCGAAATCAAGCACCCATTCACAACCCAGGGCATTCAAGCGCAACCTGGGATTGAAATTAAAAAAGGAGACCTATGTTTCTGTCTCCTCAATTTCCACCATTCCACCCCTGGATGAAACCGCGATGCAGGCAGCACAGGCACGTCAGGATACACTGACCAAGCCACGCGGGAGTTTGGGAGGCTGGAGGAGTTGTCGATTTATCTGGCGGGGATGAAAGCCGATCCAATTCCTTCTGTGGAACGCAAGGCTGTTATCGTGATGGCGGCCGATCACGGTGTGACGGCTGAAGGAGTTGCAGCGCTTATCCGGGTCAGCGTCACCCGCCAGATGGTGTTGAACTTTCTGAACGGTGGTGCAGCGATCAATACGCTGGCGCCCCAGGCAGGAGCACGCGTGCCGGACAATCGTGGATATTGGCGTGGCAGCAGATTTTGAGCCGGCGCCCGGATTGATCCGGCGCAAGGTCATTTACGGGACGCGGAATATGGCGCAAGGTCCCGCGATGACGCGGGAAGAAGCCGAGCAGGCACTCCAGGTGGGAATGGATGCTTTTAATGAGGAAGCCGGGCGTGGCCTCGATATCGTCGCCACCGGGGATATGGGAATTGGGAATACCACCCCTCCTCTGCGATTGTTGCCGCGCTGACAGGCCTGCCTGTCGCCCAGGTCGTTGGACGCGGTACAGGCATCGATAATCAGGGACTGGAGCGCAAGATCAGAGTGATTGAGCAGGCATTGTCTGTGAATCGGCCAAATCATAAGGATCCGTTGGATGTTTTACATAAAATTGGTGGGCTTGAAATCGCTGGACTGGCAGGGGTGATGATTGCTGCTGCAAGCCAGCGAATCCCTGTTGTTGTGGATGGTTTCATTTCAACTGCCGCCGCAATGATCGCTGCAGGACTCGCGCCCGGTGTGCGACGAATACTCATGAGCGCGGATCAGTCGGTGGAGATTGGTCATCAGGTGATGCTTAACGCAATTGGGTCTGACGCCTTTGTTGGATCTAAATTTGCGTCTTGGCGAAGGAACGGGTGCAGCGCTTGCGTTTCATCTCATTGAAGCCTCGACGCGAATCCTGCGGGAAATGGCAACTTTCGGCGAAGGGGTGAGCAACAAGGAATAAATGCGCAGCTTGCGCACTGCCTTTGGTTTGATGACGACTTTTCCGGTCCGACTCCCCGCGATTGGTCGGCGGGCGATAGCGGCCGCGCGGTCTGTATGGTATCCATTTGTCGGACTGGTCATTGGTGCCCTGACATGGCTGGCCTGGGAAGGTGCTACATTGATATTTCCTCCACTTGTAGCAGGGATCGCTGCCCTCATCGTTTGGGTCCTGCTGACAGGCGGACTGCATCTAGATGGTCTGGCCGATTGTTGTGATGGCTTGCTGGTAAGCGCACCCGTGGAACGCAGACTTGAAATCATGAAAGACCCGCACGTAGGGGCATTCGGTGCTATTGGTTTGATCTGATTTTGTTTCTCAAAGCCGCCACACTAGCCTCCCTTAGGCAGGACTTGTTTTGGAATCCTGCTCGCAGCGAGTTTGGCGCGCTGGTGCATTCTGCCAGCCGGGTTGCTTCCATTGGCACGCACTTCCGGTATGGGCGCGGATTTTGTACTGGGTTTTCAGCGCTCCTTTATCCTGTGGGGCGCGGCGATTCCGATTGTTATTACCATCCTGCTTGGCAGCCGCGGATTCTATCCCATTTGTGGGCATAGGCGCGGCGATTTTGGTTTTGTTGCTGGCAAAGTCGCGTATCGGTGGCCTCACCGGCGATGTATTCGGTATGATCGTTGAAATTGTCGAAACTTCTGTTTTACTAACTTTTCTGATTGGATAATCATGCAGGCTTTTCCTTTTCGGCTCGGTACTACCTCCTACATCATCCCCGATGATATCCTGCCCAATGCGCGTTATCTGGCAGACAAGGTCAGCGACATTGAATTGATTTTGTTTGAAGTGGATGATGGTCCCAATAATCTACCTTCGCCCGAAGCGATACACGAACTGTCGCAGATTGCAAGTCAACATGACCTGACCTACACTGTCCATTTGCCGCTTGACCTGAAGCTGGGTGATCATGGCTCTGAACAGGATCAATCGCTTGTCAAGGCAGAACGTGTGATCGACTGCACCCGTGAACTTGATCCCTGGGCATACGTTCTCCATTTGGATGGAAGATCTGTCCGTACTTCGTCGGATGCAGTAGCAATCAAACACTGGCAGGATCAATCGGTACAGGCGCTGGAAATCGTCTCAGAGTGGGTGGGTGGCGCGAATAAACTGGCCGTTGAGAATCTGGAAACCTATCCGCTCGATTTTATTCAACCTGTGCTGGACCGCATCCCGGTCAGCCGCTGTGTGGATATTGGCCATTTGTGGCTGGACGATCACGATCCCATTCCCTATCTGAGATCAGCACTGGCCCGTACGTGTGTGGTTCACATCCATGGCATTGCGGAACGTGACCATCGCTCGCTGTCGTTCATGCCGCAGGAAAAGGTCCGCAAAGTATGGAATGAACTGATCCAGGCGGGATATGAGGGCGTGCTGACACTCGAGATTTTTTCGGAAGAGGATTTCATTTCTTCACTGGAAGTCATTGAGGGATTATCGTAATGGCTCACGTCACCCTCATCCTTGGCGGCGCACGAAGTGGAAAATCATCCTATGCACAAAGCCTGGCGGCGGCATCAGGGAAATCGGTGACCTTCCTTGCCACCGCACAAGCGTTGGATGACGAGATGTCCGAGCGTATCCAAAAACATCGTCTCGAACGTCCAGCAAATTGGGAAACACTTGAAATTCCGTCTGATATTGCATCTTGTGTGGCACAAATAAAAACAAAAGTAGTGATCCTGGATTGCATCACTTTGTTAATCACGAATCTTATGATGCAATATGTAAATGATGACATTGTCGATGAAGCTCCATTTATGTCGGCTGTCCATAGGGAAATCGCTGATCTGCTTGGCGCGCTTCAGCGGCAGCAACAGGAATGGCTTGTCGTATCCAATGAAACAGGTCTGGGACTTGTCCCGCCATATCAAATGGGACGTGTCTATCGCGATGCCATCGGTTGGGCAAATCAACGGCTTGCACGTGAAGCAGACAAAGTGATCTTCATGGTAGCAGGTATTCCAACCACGATTAAGTAGGTCTTCATGGAAATCACAATTCGAAAAATCGACTCACAGGAATCGCCGCAGACAAAATCATTCTCGCGGAAATCCACGGTGAATTCACGACTTGTACTTCGCATCGAGAATGAGAAATTGGCTTACGCGATTGTGCCGGTTGAACCCTATGAAAGAGATGTCCCTGTGGAAGATGTGGATTACGGATTTGATGACACGGGTCCTGCGATCTTTTTCGCCGAATCGGATGGAAACATCGCCGGGCGAATCAAAATGATGCGATGGTGGAATCGATTTGCCTACGTGGAAGATCTCGTTGTCAACCCGGAATATCGCGGCATGGGAGTTGGTCGTAGACTACTGGAACGTGGCATTCAATGGGCGCGTGAAAATGGCTTTCCCGGCGTGATGCTCGAAACGCAGGATGATAATGTCCCTGCCTGCATGCTATATCAAAGCTGTGGATTTGTGATAAGCGGCTTCGACCGTAATGTTTATAAAGCCATCAACCCGGATAAAAAGAAACCGCGCTGTATTGGTATTTAATTTTTTAGGGTTGTTATGCTAATAATCCAAAATCTTTCCGTCTCTTATGGCTCACGCAAAATTCTGCACGATATATCCCTCAACGTGCAAAGCGGAGAAGTCCTGGCGCTGATCGGACCGAACGGGGCGGGTAAGTCAACGCTCATCCGGGCGGTGAGTGGAGTTATTCCCTATACGGGTCAAATTCGCACGAATGGGGATGACTTCGCCGCGCTCGGGGCGAATCAACGTGCACGCTATGTTGCTACCGTTCCCCAGGCCATCTCTCTGCCTCCAGCGTTTACGGTTTGGGAGACCGTTCACTTCGGGCGCACGCCCTACCTGGGCTTTCTTGGTCAGCCTTCAAGCAGGGATGAAGAGATTGTGCGACAGTCCCTCGAGCGTGTGAGCGCACTTCCTCTTGCAGACCGGCGCGTGGCGAGCTCTCAGGCGGAGAACAGCAGCGTGTGCTGCTGGCCAGGGCGTTATGCCAGTCCACACCGATCCTCCTGCTCGACGAACCCACCGCGCATCTGGACTTGCAATATCAAGTGAGTTTACTGGAACTGGTCAATGAGCTTGCCTACAAGGACAATCTCGCCGTGCTGGTGGCACTGCATGATCTAAATCTCGCCGCTCATTATGCGGATCGGATGATTCATGGTCGCGGCAGATTCAAAGCCATGGGTCCGCCAAGAGGTTTCACAGCCGGAATTTATCGAGGAGGCCTATTGTCTGTCTGTGCAGGTGGTGAAACATCCATTTCTGGATGTGCCGCTGGTGTTGCCCGATCAGAGATGAGAATTAAGACTCAAACGCCAGGTGAAATGCCTGGCGTTTGATTTTATGGAAATTATTTAAGTAGGAGTCACTAATGACAATTGGCACTGCCGCTATCGGTGAAGGTTGAACCGGCGATGGGGACAAACTGCCAGCTATAACTGCCGGAATGTAAGGTCATTTTCAATACGCCGAAAGTGGAAGAGTTGCGCACCTCACTGCTTGATAAGGCACTTCCAAATCCGTAGTGACCTACACCCTCCAGTGCCAACGACAAATTCACGTAAGCCCTGGGAAACAGTGAAGCCTGTGGCATTCATCTGCGCAAAGCGCTCATAATTGTGCTCATGTCCATTAATGGCACCTTTCCCGCGCCAGCGTTATAGAGGATCTGCCAAATTGCCTGCATATCTGAAGCGCTGCCATGGGTAGAACCTGACGACCAGCGTGGTCTATGCCAGTAGGCTAGGACGCAAGCTTTGGGGTTCGCAGCCAGGTCAGACTGCAGCCAGCTCCCCTGAGCACCGCTCGCGGATGTGTCGATTTCGGAATTCAACGAGTAGATGCGCCAGGCACCCAGATTATAGGCATAATAAGTGGGAGGATTATTGAAGTACTGGAAGTATCCGGAAGCACCCGAGGTTTGATACTCATGGTTGCCTGGCGAGGACTTGGTTCGGGCCTTGTGGCGTCCCCAGGTCGGGTCGTAGCAGTTAGTATATTCAGAAAGCGTGCCGCTGCTATAGGCATTGTCTCCGGCATTAATTACTGTGCCTGAGATACCATCCAGCAGTTTTGCTGTTGCTCATCATTATTATCACTGCAGGTTGAGATATCTCCAGCTCCCACCAGGACCGCATCCCCTGCAGATGAAGTTGCCGTTGCTGCCAGGGTTGAAGTCCGTGTTGGTGTAGCTGTCGGATTGCTGGCGGAAGTTGGTGTCCGGGTGGGTGTTTGAGTCGGATTGCTACAGAGGTAGGAGTCCGTGTGGGTGTCTGAGTTGGGCCAGTGGAGGCTGGAGTCCGCGTCGCCGTGGGTGCCGTTCCTCCGCCTGTCTGGATCACGAGCTGAGGGCGTTGGCACCTGCCTCGCGGCTGGCCAAACTGAGAGCGGTGCTGCCTGAAGTGGTCAGACCCAAATTATATGTCCCGTTGCCTGTAATATAGGCTGTGAAAAACTTGTCCAGGTGTTGCTGTCACGTTGCCAGATGCCCAGCACACTTCCAACGGGTGGGGCATTGTTATAAGTGATGCCTGACTTAGTCCAGGTGTTGTCGCTGACACCGTGTGCATCGTAACCGGCAGTTGCAGCACTATAGGCATACACTCGCAGGGTCGCGCTTGCCACAGTGCCGGATAATCCCTGTACGTTGAAGCGCAGATAACTGCGGACATCCGGGGAGCCATCCACGCGTTATTTGAGTCGCTGAGCCATAGTTGGTGCCTGGGTTGGACGATTCCACATAAGAATTAGCGCTGGATAGGAAGGTGAATGTACCACCTGCAGATGTGGTCGTTGGATTGGCAGCTGTCGGTGTGCGCGTGAATGTAGCCGTAGCTGATAGAGCGATCGTCGGGGTACGAGTGGGTGTTGGACCAGAGGCTTGAGTTGCAGTTGGGGTTCGGGTTTGCGAAGGTGCAGCTGTGGCAGTAGCAGTTGCGCGGCTGGAGGCAAATGTAAGAACCAATTGTGGAGGATCGCTGCCTTCACGTGAGGACAATATGACGTTGTCGTTGCTGTCGCCTGCCAGCACAAAACTGTAGGTTCCATTGCCAGTGACCAGTGCAGTGACATTGTATTCCACCCAGGTGTCTTTTGAGATCGAACCTTTGTTGTCGGCCGCGCCACTTGTCCGCGGGGCGGTTATTCCATGTAATCCCAGTCTCAGTCCAGGTACTGCCTGTGGCATATACAGCCTGGCCATTCCGCGTGCTATCTGTTGTACTGTAGACGCGGAAGAGAGCACTTTGGACGGTCCCAGGTTCGCTCACTGTAAATCGGATATAACTTTCGAGGCTGCGATTGTTTGCATTGGTCACATCGAGAGCACTGGAGGTGCCTGCATTTGTATCTGGATTGTTCTCCTCCACCTGTGCATCGGCTTCTGATGTAAAAGTAAGGGTGGATTAGCTTGAATCGCTGATCCCGGATTTGGATTGAACGACGTCGATACTGCTGAGACTGGCAGCACGTCGGCGATCAGCATCAGGATCAGTACCACCGCGGTCCACGGAAGGATCGGTTTTTTGTAAAGGCAACTTTCATTTCCCACAAAGATTGTCTCACTCTAGATCTCACATTCATATAATCTCCTGTATCTTCTTATCTTCTCCATCCGGCGTATTGGTAGGGCAAGAGGCCAAATAAAAGCGTGTGGATAGAAGCTCCACGCCTCAACTTTTGCATGATGTGCCTGGCTGGGCAACAAATCTGTTTTCGCGATGTGGGAACAGTGGATTGGCAGCAAATAGAAAGCTGAAACTGCTACAAACAGTGGTGTGGATTGTGATCAGGTTCGATATAAGTCTTGGGCCATCAATGAATAATCATGCCTGAGAAGAAACATCCCCCGCTAATAAAAAAAATTTCCTGAATATCAGGAACCTCAGATTGTTATCGTTGATAACGAGGATTTGCCAGTTCATGTTACATAAATTTATAGTACGATACAAACTCCCTAACTGCATCCTGCGGTTGGGGAGTATTTGTATCCGCCACTTGGGGGAGAAATCTGGTTTCCTTTGTTTAATTTACTTGAGTTTAGAGCTGGACTTACGCAAAATGAGCAAAAATCTGTTCTTGAAACGCCATATATGGGCGAATTATACATTTCAGAGCCATATTTGGTATGTCTTTCATGGGTCTGCGTAAGTCCAGCCATGAAATCAAAAACTTCCGAGTGCTTTACAAGGCTTCGGAAGTTTTTACTGGTTTACTTATCTACCTGTCTACTTCTTTCCTTTTCATCCCCATCTCCACTTCGTACCTTCTTTTGTATCCTCGATCACAATGCCCAGCTCCTTCAACCGGTCCCGGATCAGGTCCGACATTGCCCAGAGTTTTTGCTTGCGGACTTCACTGCGGACTTCCACCAGCAGGTCAACGAATTTATCTGCATCGCCGGAGCCCTCCTTCTCCTGCAGGCGCAGGCCCAGGACGCCGGTCAGTTCACGCAGCATTGCCTGGGCAGGCTGGAGTTGGTCACTGTTGCGCCGTTGTCGCGGGCGGTGTTAATGGCTTTGACGAGCTCATACAGCGCGGCCAGGGCCAGGGGGGTGTTGAAATCATCATCCATCGCATCGCTGAAGGATTGTTTTGTAGATTCCGCCTGGGAGGCGAGCGAGGAGGCGGCCTCAGCAGAGAGTCCCTTTGCAGATGCGGAAGCCGGCCGCAGGGCAGATTTGAGTCGCTCGAGCGATTTCTCCGCCGCATCCTGTGTCTCCTCATTGAAGATGAGGGGGCGCGATAGTATCCCATCAGCACAAGCATGCGCATCACATCGGCATCGCGCTTCTTGAGAAATTCCTTGATGCTGACGATATTGCCCAGCGATTTTGACATCTTCTCGCCGCCGAGCTGCAGCATGCCGTTGTGCACCCAATAGCGCGCAAACTGTTTGCCCGTATAGGACTCGCTCTGGGCGATCTCGTTTTCATGATGCGGGAAGATCAGGTCGTTGCCGCCGCCGTGGATGTCGATCTGCTCGCCGAGCTCGGCCAGGTTCATGGCTGAGCACTCGATGTGCCAGCCGGGACGTCCCTTGCCCCATGGGCTGTCCCAGGAGATCTCGCCGGGCTTGGCCGCCTTCCACAGGGCGAAGTCCATGGGATGGTCCTTTGCCTCCTCCAACTTCGATGCGGGCACCCGCCTGCATGTCGTCCAGTTTGCGGCCGGAAAGCTTGCCATAATCCTCATCGCTGGTGACGCTGAAATAGACATCCCCGTTGGGTGCAGCGTAGGCCGCTTCCTTCCGGATCAGCCCCTGGATGAACTCAATGATCAGCGGCATGGTCCTGCTCACCTGCGGGTAGGAGGTGGCCGGCTTGACGTTGAGGCTCTTGAGGTCGTTGGTGTAATCTTCGATGTAGCGCTGGGACAGCTTCAGCGGATCCTCGCCGAGCTGGTTGGCGCGGTTGATGATCTTGTCATCCACGTCGGTGTAGTTCATCACGTGCTTGACAGTGTAGCCGCGGTATTCCAGGTAGCGGCGGATAATATCGAACACCAGCGCGGACATGGCATGGCCTACGTGCGCGTCGTTATAAACCGTCACGCCACAGACGTACATCTTGACGAGGTCCGGCTCGAGGGTTTGGAAATCCTCTTTTTTGCGAGTGAGGGTGTTGTAAAGGCGGATCATGCGCTTATTATAATCACAGATGTTATGGTGAGAGCTGGAATTCAGACAGATCGAAATCTCCTTGAAGACAATTGTCATCGATCTTCTCTTCCACACAGCAGAATAAAAGAAAAGGCAGAGCATTACTTTTAATGCCCTGCCGGTTTATGTCCATGAGAGGATTGGATTACTTTCTCTTCTTCCCGTTTTCTTCTTCCACGCGGGCAAAGATCATGCGCCCGGCTGCGGTCTGCAGGACCTTGGTGACCACCACGTCCTTGTATTCACCGATGTAGTCGTGACCGTTCTCCACGACGACCATGGTGCCATCATCCATGTAGCCCACGCCCTGTCCAAACTCCTTGCCTTCCTGAAAGATGTTCAGTGTCATGTGCTCGCTTGGGAGAACGACCGATTTGACGGCGTTCGCCAGCTCGTTGATGTTCAGGATCGTGACCCCCTGAAGCTCGGCGACGCGGTTGAGGTTGTAATCGTTGGTCAGGATGGGACACCGCAGCTGCCGCGCCAGGACCACGAGCTTGTCATCCACTTCGCGGACGCCCTCGGCGTTGATGTCGCTGATGCGGACGAGGATGTTGGGAAGCTTCTGCAGCTCGGCCAGCACTTCCATGCCCCGGCGGCCGCGCTGGCGGCGCAGGCCATCCGGCGAGTCGGCGATATACTGGAGCTCGTTCAATACAAAGCGCGGGATCAGGAGCGTGCCGGGCAAAAACCCGGTTTTGGCAATATCAGAGACACGCCCATCGATGATGACGCTGGTATCCAGTAAGATGGTCCGGTTCAGGTTTGTCCAAGAAGAGGAGGAGCCGCTTTCCCCGCCGCGTCCGCTGAGCGTGCTGAACAGCCCCATGATGTCGCCCTGGCGCATGACGAACAGCGATATGCCCAGCCACGAGAAGACAATCACGCCGACAAACGGCAGGATCTGCCCCAAGGGCGACGGGAGCAGGGAAAGAGGGAAGGCCAGTAATGCAGCCGTCAGCAAGCCGACGACCATGCCGGCCAGGCCTGCGAAAAGTGTCTCGGCAGAGAGGCGGCTGAGCTTCCCACGGATCCAGCGTGCGGGACGGGTTGTGATGTAAGGCGTCAAGACCAGGCCCCCCAGAGCGGAAATCAGGCCAATGATCAGGGCATATCGGAGCGCTTCTGATGTGAGATTATCACCCCCGATTTGATAACCCAGCAAAGCACCCAGGATTCCGAAAAATATCATGCCCCCGATGCGAAAATAAAATTCAGTGCTCACAATAACTCCTTAATGAGTGCAGAATAATATCTGCATGATAGCATGGCTACAGGGCCTCGTCAACCAACCCGGCCATTGCTCATATATAATTGTTATAATGGTCTACACAGTACCGCCTATCCTACCGCCTGTCTCATTATTTACTTTACTTTTCACAGGGTTTCATAGGCTGAAATTCAACCATAAAGTAAATTATGCGGCACCATGTAATTCGATATATAAAGGTTAACTTGCGAATTCATATGAAAATTCGATCTATTTATAAAAGAAACGGTAGATATGACTCTTACCGATAAACTCAACCGTCCGTTACGCGATCTGCGGATCTCAGTCACCGATCGCTGCAATTTCCGCTGTGTGTATTGTATGCCCAAGGAAGTCTTTGGGTCAGATTACCACTTCCTGGATCGGAAGGATGTCCTGACTTTCGAGGAAATTACTCGTCTGGCGCGCCTTTTTGCGGTCACGGCGTCCGTAAGATCAGGCTGACGGGTGGAGAACCGCTGGTCCGCAAGGATCTACCGCTGCTGGTGAAAATGCTGGCGGAAATTCCCGGCCTGGACCTGACCCTGACGACCAACGGGTCCCTGCTGGAGCAGCAGGCGCAGGCTTTAAAGGATGCCGGGCTGAAGCGTGTCTCCGTCAGCCTGGATTCGCTCGATAACGAGGTCTTCAAGGCCATGAACGACGTGGATTTCCCGGTCGACCGGGTGATCCGGGGGATGGATGCGGCCGCCCAGGTGGGCCTGACCCCGGTCAAGGTCAACATGGTCGTCAAGCGCGGGCTGAACGAAGACAGCATCCTGCCAATGGCGCGCTTTTTCCGCGAGAAGGGCTACATCCTGCGCTTTATTGAGTACATGGACGTCGGCCATACCAACGGCTGGAAAATGGACGATGTGGTGCCGGCAGCGGAGATCGTCCGGCGGATCAGCGCCGAAATGCCGCTCGAGCCGCTCGACCCGAATTACACGGGCGAAGTGGCGGAACGCTGGCGATACAAGGATGGCAGCGGCGAGGTCGGCGTGATCGCCTCCGTCACCCAGGCATTCTGCCGGACCTGCAACCGTGCCCGTCTCTCGGCGGAGGGCAAGCTCTATACCTGCCTGTTCGCGGTCAAGGGCCACGATTTCCGCGACCTGCTGCGCAGCGGCGCCACCGAGGAGGAGATCTCACAGACCATCGAGCGCGTCTGGAGCATGCGGACAGACCGGTATTCCGAGCTGCGGTCGGAGAACACAGTCAACCTGCCCAAGGTGGAGATGTCGCACATCGGAGGATAGTTGGAAAAGTAGGCTGAGGGGTATGATTCAAAACCGGGAAAGATCAAGCCACCATTCTATGGAAATTCAACACTAGAAGAGGCAATATGCAATATCGCGAACTTGGACGCACTGGATGGAAAATTTCCACGGTCAGTTTTGGCGCGTGGGCGATCGGGGGCACGTGGGGCAATGTGGAAGATAAGGAGTCGCTGGCAGCATTACACCGCGCCCTGGACCTGGGCGTGAACTTCTTCGACACGGCCGATGTCTATGGGGATGGACGCAGTGAACAGTTGCTGGCAAAACTTCGCCGGGAGAGGAGCGAGCCGTTCTATGTCGCCACCAAGGCCGGGCGCAGACTCGATCCGCATGTGGCAGGCGGATATAACAAGCAGAACCTAACGGCTTTTGTCGAGCGCAGCCTGAAGAATCTTGAAGTGGAGGCGCTCGATCTCCTGCAACTGCACTGCCCGCCCACGGAAGTCTATTACATGCCGGAAGTGTTCGATGCACTGGATGGTTTGGTCAAAGGATGGCAAGCTCCGCTATTACGGAGTGAGCGTCGAAAAAGTGGAGGAAGCGCTGAAGGCGATCGAATATCCGAATGTGCAATCGGTGCAGATTATTTTCAACATCTTTCGCCAGCGGCCCATGGACTTGTTCTTCGAGCAGGCGCAGCGCCGCAAGGTCGGCATCCTGGCACGCCTGCCGCTTTCCTCGGGCATGCTGGCCGGGAAGATGACGCGCACCAGCTCCTTCGAAGAGAGTGATCATCGCGGAGGCAACCGTCATGGCGAGTGGTTCGACCGCGGCGAGACCTTCTCTGGCCTGGATTATGACACCGGCTTGCAGGCCGTGGAGGAACTGCGGCCGCTCGTCCCTGCGGATGAGAGCATGGCGCAAATGGCGCTGCGCTGGATCCTGATGTTCCCGGCAGTGACGTGCGCCATCCCGGGAGCGAAGCGTCCCTCACAGGTGGAGGAAAACGTCCATGCGGCGGACCTGCCTCCGCTTTCGGATGAAGTGATGTCCCAGATCCGCTCGATTTACGACCGCCGGGTGCGCCCACAGGTCCATCATTACTGGTAAAAAGAGAACACGATGATCGACAGTTCCCGGCTGTATTTATTTATCGTTGCTGCGCTCGCTCTTTTATTGGTCCCGGGCCCTGCGGTTTTGTATATCACTGCCCGCAGCGCCAGCCAGGGACGCATGGCAGGCCTTGTCTCGGTGCTGGCCATTGAGACCGCCAACTTCACCCAGGCTGTCGCCGCGGCTCTTGGACTTGCAGCAATCTTGTACTCGTCCGCCATGGCGTTCAATGTTGTGAAATATCTGGGCGCGGCCTATTTGATCTACCTGGGCATCCATAAATTATTTTTCTCGAGTGACAGGGGCGCTGAAGATACTGTCGAGCGCGACAGTCTCTGGCGCATTTACTGGCAGGGATTTGCCGTCAACATCCTGAACCCGAAGACTGCTCTTTTCTTTTTCGCCTTCCTGCCCCAGTTTGTCAACCCGGAAAGAGGAAGTGCCACCTCCCAGACCCTGCTGCTGGGTGCGATCTTTGTCGGGCTGGCGATCATCACCGACAGCATGTATGCCCTGCTGGCCAGTTCCCTGGCAGGCCAGTTGAAGGGAAGCAAAAATTTCCAAAAAGGGGGTCGTTATTTTGCCGGCCTGATCTACATCGGCCTGGGCATTACCACCGCGCTGACCGGGTCGAAGAAATAGCGGTTGGCAGCTCAGCGAGCGTGAAAAGGATGTCGCCCGGGTTTTGTTTCGGGGGAAAAACAACAAACAGATAGCTCTGGTGCTTGGCATCTTCAACAGGACCGTCGAATTCCACCTGCGGAATATTTATGCAAAACTATTTGTCGCATCCCGTACAGAAGCGGTTTTGAAGCTTGCCAGAGCGCGCCTGTGGGAAACACCAGGTGAATGACAATCCAAAAGAACAGAAATAACTGCCCAGCCGTTAATAACAGTGCACTGGTGGCGAAATGTTCGATTTTCATCCTGCAGGAAGGAAAGGGAAAAACTGCCATGTCGGCCTCTGGCGGCGTGAGCGAAAGGAGCTTAGGGATATGTCACAGCGGTGTATTGTGATTGGTGCTTCTGCAGGTGGGTTTGGGGTGGTGGTTGACATAGCCGCCCAGCTTCCGGCGGACCTGCCGGTACCGGTTTTTGTCGTCATGCACGTACCTGCTTATCAACCCAGCTATTTACCTTCCATATTGAGCAGCTCCGGAGAGCTCCATGCCATCCACCCAAAGGACGGCCAAAGGACCGAATCGGGTTTCATTTATGTAGCTCCCCCGGATCATCATTTACTGATCGATGACAGCCATATCGCCGTGAAGAGAGGACCCAAGGAAAACGGTTTTCGTCCCTCCATTGATGCACTGTTCCGTTCTGCAGCCTATTGGTATGGGCCGGGAGCCATTGGCGTGGTTCTTTCCGGCGCGCTCCATGATGGCACGTCCGGCTTATGGACCATCAAGCGCCTGGGTGGCATTGCGGTTGTTCAGGATCCTGCTGATGCCGAGTTTGCATCCATGCCCCGCAGCGCCCTGGAATATGTCGATGTGGATTACCGGGTAAGTGCCCCTGAGATCAGTCCACTCCTGACCCGCCTGGCCCAGGAACCACTCGAGCAGGCAAACGGAAAGGCAATCGAAAAGGACTTTGAGGAACGGATTGCCACAGAAGTACATATCGCCGCGCGGACCAATGTTTTCCAAAAGAACATTTTGGACCTGGGCGAAATATCGCCCTTTACCTGTCCTGAATGCCATGGCGTACTGGTGAGGATCAAGGATGGCAAGCTCTCGAGATATCGCTGCCATACCGGCCATGGATTTAACGAGGATGTATTGCTGGAAACGGTCATGCTCCTCGAGCATATGGGCAGGCATATACGGGATGCTGGCGATCCTGACCGGGCGGAGAAATTCTTTGCAAAGGCACGCGACCTCGATAAGCGGGCCAGCCGGTTCCTGGAACTGGCGAGGGAGCATAAAACCTTGAGCGAGGGTAAACTGGAGACCGCGGACAAAAATTAGCTTTTAAATCGGAAACCGATCAGGAACAGAATTTTCCCCAGGTCCAGGTGGATCCGGTCCAGACCTTGCTGGATGATATCCTCCTCCCTTATCTCAAGTATAATCCCCCTCATGTCAATCAAAACCCAACTCAACGATTCGCTAAAAGATGCCATGAAGAGCGGGGACGAGGTCCGCAAGCGCACGGTGCGCATGGCCCTGGCCTCCATCAAACAGGTGGAAGTGGATAAGCGCGTCGAGCTCGATGATGCTGCGGTTATGGGCATCCTCCAGAAGGAAGTGAAGAACCGGCGTGAATCTCTGGAGGAAGCCAGGAAGGCAAACCGTCCCGACCTGATCGAAGCCAACGAGGCCGAGATCCGGGTGCTGGAAGCCTTTTTGCCGAAAGCCATGCCGGCCGAGGAGCTGCACACCCTTGTCGAGGCTGCGATCACAGAAACAGGTGCAACCACTCCAGCCGACATGGGGAAGGTCATGAAGATCGTCATGCCAAAAGTCGCGGGCCGCGCGCCCAATGACATGATCAGCGCGACCGTGCGGGAACTGCTCCAAAAATAAAATGGGGATATCCAACCGCGCGAAACCGCCCCTACCCCGCGCGCATCCGCACGCTGCAGGTCATCCTGCTTATCCTGGTCAGCATCATATCCTATGGAGCGCTCGTACTCCCGCAGGCCTTCCGCCCTGCGGCTTCACAGATTCAGGTGGGCGAAGTTTCCCCCAGCGATTACCAGGCTCCGGATACTGCCAGCTACACCAGTGAAGTGCGGACCCGGGAGCAGCGGGATGCAGTCGAAAATGCGGTCCAGCCTGTCTACGGATCACCGGATCCCGCCGTGGCCCGCCGCCAGATCGAGCGATTCCGCGCTTCGTTGCAATATATCACCCTCGTCCGCTCGGATCCGAATGCCTCCCTGCAGCAAAAGAAGGATGACCTCTCTGCCCTCAGCGATGTGACCCTCCAATCACAGACCGTGGAGCAGATCCTGGCCCTTCCCCCGGCGCGCTGGGATCCCATCCAGCAGGAGGCTTTAAACGTCCTTGAGCAGATCATGCGCCGCAGCATCCGCGACCAGGAGATGGAGTCTGTCCTCCGCTCGATCCCCTCTCTGGTCAGCCTTTCGCTGGATGAAACCCAGGCCGCGATCATCTCCGATCTGGTGGCGGGGTTTGTCACCCCGAACAGCCTGTACAACGAGGACCTGACCCAGGCCGCCAAAAAAGCGGCGCGTGACTCGGTACTACCCGTTACCCAGGAATACAAGGCGGGGGAGATCATTGTGCCGCGCGGTCAGATTGTCACAGCGGTGCAGCTGGAGGCCCTGCGGAATTTCGGCCTGATCGAGGAACCCAATCCCTGGCAGGATTATACCGGGGCGGGTGCGTTGGTGATCATGCTTGCCGCACTGGTCTGGTTGTATTTTTCCCACAGGCGTTCCCAGTTCCTGTACAGCGCCCGCAGCCTGGTGGTGGTGGCTGTTCTCTTTCTTCTTTTCCTCGTGGGGGCCCGGCTGACCATCCCTGACCGGACGTTACTCCCCTACGCCTTCCCACTCGCAGGACTTGGGTTGCTGCTTGCCACCCTGTTCGGGGTGGAGGCGGGGATCGTCTTCTCGATCGTTATCTCGCTGCTGGTTCCGTACAACCTGCCCAACGCCTTCGACCTGATGCCATATTACCTGGTGTCTGCATTGACGGGAGTCCTGGTACTGGGGGCTGCCCGCCGCGTCTGGACATTCTTCCGAGCCGGCATGGCGATCGCAGGCGCGGCGATTGCCATGCTGCTGGCGTTCCGTGTCCCGTATACGACGGTGGATGCGGTGGCAATCATCCAGCTGGCAGGGGCGGCTGTCTTCAGCGGCCTGGCAGCAGCAAGCATTGCCCTGTTGCTTCAATATTTCCTGGCCCAAACTCTTGGCCTTACCACTGCCCTGCAGTTGATCGAAATTTCACGCCCTGATTTCCCATTGCTTCAATTCTTTCTACGTAATGCACCCGGGACCTACCAGCACAGCCTGCAGGTTGCCAACCTGGCCGAGCAGGCCGCGGAGCTGATCGGCGCGGACGCCCTGCTGACCCGCGTCGGTGCGCTTTTCCATGATGTGGGCAAGTCGATGAACCCCACGTTTTTCATTGAAAACCAGCCTCAGGGGGAGATGAACACGCATGAGGATATCGACCCGGCTGAAGCTGCCACCACCATCATCTCGCATGTAACGGATGGTGTAGCGCTGGCGCGCAAACACCGCCTGCCTCGCCGCATCGATGATTTCATCCTTGAGCACCACGGCACGATGCTGACGCGCTACCAGTACAACCAGGCACTGGAAGCCGCCGGCGGTGACAAGACCAAGGTGGATGAAAGGAACTTCCATTATCCGGGACCGGCACCTCGTTCGCGCGAGACTGCCCTGCTGATGCTGGCAGACGGTTCCGAAGCGCGGGCCCGCGCCGATCGCCCGCAGGATGAGGAAGCCATGCGCAGGATTGTGCTTTCCACGATCGAGCATGCCCAAAAACAGGGCCAGCTCGATAACACCCAGCTTACCCTGCGCGACCTCAGTTTGATTACTGAGGCATTCGTCAACGTTCTACGCGGCACCCATCACCCGCGTATTTCCTACCCCAAGGAAACACCGGCCGCCATGGATGTCAGTACCGCACCCGCTAAAAAATGATCCACATCGAATCGGACTTTTCCTTTCCCTGAAGAATTGCTGAAGCGCGCCGCACGCGCCGCGCTTGTACATGAAGACTAAACCGCAGGATAGTGAACTGTCCATCGTTTTGACGGACAACGAGCACCTGCAGGAATTAAACCTGAATTATCTGGGAATCGACGCTCCGACCGACGTGCTCTCCTTCCCCGCCTCTGAAACGGACCCGGAATCCGGTACGCGTTATATCGGCGACATCCTCATCTCGATCCCTCGCGCCCAAGGCCCAGGCCGATGCCGCCGGTCACCCGCTTGAGTCGGAAGTGCAGCTGCTTGTAGTGCACGGCGTGCTGCATCTTTTGGGGCACGACCATGCAGCGCCTGAAGAGAAATCCCGTATGTGGAAGGCACAGGCGGAGATCCTGCATTCTCTTGGGCTCGGCAACATCCAAATCCGCGAGGAATAGAAAAACCTTGCGACGTTTTAACATAAACAAACAGGTACTTTCAAGGTATCCTGCGAAAGTTCTAAATATATGCAAACCAAAAACAATTCTGAAGGGATGGCATGAGAGGAAATTATGTCACTGCTTCGGAGTTGGGTGCCAGCTGCTCATTATGGATACAGTAACATGAGCATGAAATCGTTTTTGGTGTCCCGCTTCCATTCGTTCCGACATGCCTTCCGCGGCTGGGGACATGTCCTGAAGACCCAGCAGAATGCCTGGATCCATTCGCTGGTCGCCTCCCTGGTCATTGTGATCGGGCTTTGGTTGGGGCTGGCTGCCGCAGGATTGGGCCGTCCTGGTGCTGACCATCGCCATGGTATTCACCGCCGAATTCATCAACACCGCCATCGAGGCCGTGGTGGACCTGGCCAGCCCGGCGCATCATCCGCTGGCCAAGGTGGGCAAGGATGTCGGCGCGGCCGCGGTCCTGGTCGCCGCGCTGGCCGCCATCCTGGTGGGCTTGCTCATCCTGGGTCCGCCTCTCTGGGCAAAACTACTGGTGCTCTTCGCTGGTAATTAGCCTCTATTACAGACCTTTGATGGTTGTATACTAATTATCACTTACTACTTACTGGTTACTAATCACTGTTTACTAAACCCTGGAGGTCCTATGCCATTATCATTTCAATTCGGAACCGTAGGCTCGCCAATCGGAACGCCCAAGAAGCCGGGCGGCTCGGTGGGAGCAATCGAATTCAGCAAATCCATCGGGCTGGGGACGTTCGAGCTGGGCTGGGTGCAGTCGGTCCGCGTGACCGAAGTGACCTGCGCGGCGATCAAACAGTGCGGCACGGACCAGGGCATAAAGTTAAGCGTCCATGCCCCATATTTTATTAATTTGAATGCAATGGATGAGGAATGGCCCAAAAGCCGGAAACGGTTAATGGATGCGGCCCACTATGGAAACCTGGCCGGCGCAACCGACATCATCTTCCATCCCGGTTCTTATTTTGGAAATGATCCTGCAGAGGTGTTAAAGATCGCCATCCCGCGCCTGCAAGGCTGCGTGGACGAGCTGCGCAAAGCCGGCAACCCGGTCACCCTGCGGCCGGAGACGATGGGGAAATCTGCCATGCTCGGGTCGTTTGAGGATACGCTCGAGATGAGCCGCGCCATGGAGGGCGTCCTGCCCTGCCTGGACTTTGCCCATCTCCATGCTCGTCCCGGCGATGGGACGATGAACACGTACGAGGAATGGTCAGCTGTGCTGAAAGCCTATCAAAAGGCATTGGGAAAGAAGGCCCTGAAGAAACTGCACATCCACCTATCGGGAATTGAGTATGGGCCCAAGGGAGAGAAGAATCATCTCGAGCTGGCGAAGGCTGACCTGAACCTGAAGGCCCTCTTCCAGGCGCTGCAGGATTTTGGCTGCGGAGGACGCATCCTGTGCGAAAGCCCGATCATGGAGCAGGATGCGCTGAACATGAAAAATGCCTGGATCAAGATAAGCAAGGAAAAGGAATAAACAAAAATGCGGACGACAGTCCGCATTTTTGTTTTGCAGTCAATCTAATAACTTCGCAGCCGGGGCAAACGCAGGCCACCAAAAAGCATCACGAGGGCCAGACCTGCGACGAATCCGCCCACATGCGCCATGTAGGCAACGCCGCCGGTATCGCCAACTGCGCCAAAACTGCTAAAAAGCTGAAGCACTGCCCAGAAACCGATCACGACAATGGCCGGCATGGGAATGATGCCGCGTCCCATCATAACCTGGACTCTTCCACCTGGAAACATGATCAAGTAGGCGCCCAGGACACCGGCGATCGCTCCGGAGGCACCCAGGTTTGGCACATTCGAATTGGGATTGACCAGCACCTGAGCATAAGTTGCGGCAATTCCGCACAGGAGATAAAAGATCAGGAACTTTGCATGCCCGAGTCGATCTTCGACGTTATCGCCAAAGATCCACAGATAAAGCATGTTGCCGCCCAAATGTAACCAGCCCGCATGCATGAACATCGCGGTGAAAATCGTAATAAACTCCGCCAGAGGATTTGCAAGCAACTGGCGCGGCACAACTGACCATTGATTGATAAATGCATCCCCGGCGCTTAATTCCACCAGAAAGAAGAGGACGTTGATCACGATCAGGGCATAGGTTACTACAGGTACGGTTCTACGGGCAAAATCATCATCGCCAATAGGTAACATGGCAAGGTCTCCTTTACCCTGCTTAACTGCGATACTGCCGAGTTGTTATGCTTCTTTAATCTTTTAATTTCCCCGCCAGCACTGAAAAAACGAAAGTGCCATCTCTAAAATTGGACGGCACTTTCGTTTTATTTTACAGATCGTCAACCGGTGTTTTTCCATCCATCCAGTTCAATTCACTGTCGAACATAAACTGGGTGGGCCAGCTGAATTCCCCTTCGATCCACGGCTTGAAATTTTTCACCTTTTCGTAAAGAGATTCGACATTCTCCAGGGATGGCACGGCATTCAATTGGTGAATGGACTCAAGCAATCCATCAGGCCTGTCACCCGCACCCTCCAGGACACGCAGGAACCACTTGTGATACGGATACAGCAGCTCATTATGAGCAAGGATGAGGCGCCCGCTGAAGAGAATGAATTTGCTGACCGAGGTGCCAAGCAGATATTGATTCTTCAACCGCAGTGATTCCTGGCAGTACCAGTGCCAGGCCTCGAACTGGGCATAAAACCTTCGGATGCGTTCGGCTTTCCCCGCTCTGGGATATTCAGCCACTTTGCGGATCTCTTCATCAAGCCCCTCGATTCTACTGAAGAGGACCTGGCTGCCTGCAAAAGCAAAGCGGGCCGGCTCACTTCCTTTCTGTTTCACCTGTTCGAGAAAGCTGGGGTTGATATATTTCCCATCCGCGTAGCCGCCCTCGTAGGTGCATAGGTCGAGGCTGAAGAAATGGACACGGTTTTCCTCCGATCGCTTTTTGTGATCTGCATTGGAGACAATGATCATAACATCGACATCGGAGGCTGGCGTTTCAAACCCGTGGGCAATGGAGCCGCCCAGCAGGAGCGCGAGCACTTCAGGATCGCGCTGAAAGTATTCTGTGACGTTCTGTATGGATTGGGTGTGATGCAGGTGCATGAGAGGAGAGCCCTTTCGTGGTGTGGAAGGTGTTGTGGTCGGGTTGGAATTTTCGTAAAGGAATTATGGGGTCGGAGTGACGGCAGGCCGGTCCCCGATCAACTCGCCGGTGAAGGGATTCAGGATTCTGTATGACTTTTCCTTCGTGCTCCAATCCTTCTTCTCCAGGGAGACAAGATTGTCCGGCCCCCAGTCTGAAATCAGGATATCCGCCGGTATGGTTTCCAATGCGTACTTGTGGAAGCCGGTTTCCACGTCATAGTAGCCAACAGCCGATCCCTTGTCAGGGTCGGATATGACAAAAACAAACCGGGGCTTGAACGGCGACCAGACGATGTTACCAGCATAGACACCGTCCATCTTAAATTCCTGCCGCTGCCTTGTATCTTCCATACTCATGATGCCGATGGTGACCTTTTGATCCTCCGCATCGCTCCCGCCAGACCGGGTATAGGCCAGGTAGTCGTCTTCAGGAGAGAAGGCAAAGTCATAATCACCATCCGCTTCAGGAACCAGGGGTTCCCATTTTCCGGTACGCATGCTGATCATTGCCAGCGCGCCGACCCGGGGAATGCCGTCCGGTGCGCCGGTTGTGGGCGCGGGGGCAAAGTAGAGTACCTGGCTGTTGCGTGACCACATCACCGGGTAGACCGTGCTGCAGTCATCAAACAAGGTACAGGGAAGAGTCCAATAGCGCAAGGGATCGTCGGCGTTGACCACGCGCAGTTTTTCGGGATCGCGATAGGCAGTCCATCGTCCGTTTGGGGAAAAGAGTAAATCCTGGAAGCGCTCGCTCAACGCGCTAAGCGGATTGTTGGTGGGCGTGGACAGGGGAGTGAAAGCAGGGACAGGTGTAAAGGTTGGGATCTCCGTGGCGGTTGGCAGACCGGTCGCCATGGGCGGCGGAGTCCATGTCGGGGGCAGGCCGATAGGTGTGACGGTCAGCGGCGGTGCAACTGAGGGCCCACAGGCCGAGAGAAGAACTGGGAGCAAGATTCCAGTGAAGAAAATTTTCCGAAGGATATCCATCTTAAAACCTGTAGCTCCTCTTGAATGTGGAGGCAATCCATTCTTCGATTTCCTGCCTGGAGGCATCCGTCCCGGGCTGCAGCGGCTGGCGGGTCATCTTGTCGCGCAGCTCTGCCATCTGCCGGCTGACATCTTTTGTCTCGATCAGGGTTCCCTGGGAAAAGACAAGCTCGAAGATAGTCTCGTATTTCCAGGCGGGATGAAAGCCCATGTGTACATAAAGCACCTGGATGAATCCATTTGCCACAAGCATACCACCGCTGAAATCGATATGGAGGTCGATGTGCTGATAGGTGTTGTCGAATGTGCTTTTTGTCGAGAATGCAGGCAGGATATTATTAATCGCAGGACCTTCAAGATCGAGATTGGTCTGCAAGGTATCCAGAAGCAACTTGTCGCCAGGAGTTTTATAGGTGCAAACATAGCCGCGCCAGCAGCTTGTAATACGCGGCAAAGGCTGCAAGCCATAATTCGCCGGGTGGAACAAGCTTTCCCCATTGACTCCAACGATGGAATACTTTTTATCCTGAAACAGGAACGAATCATTAATCTGGGCGGTCATTGTAGAAGGGGGATTATTTCTTTCGCTCTTTGGGAGCCGCCTTTGCCAGACTTTCCTTGACTCTAAACTTTACGATTTTGCTGATTAGATCATAGGGCATTGGTTGGTCCAGCGGGAATTGCACCGAGCCTTTCCCCTGTTTATAGACCGAGAGCTCTTTTTTAAATTTCTCAATACCACTCGGCACAGGATAAAACCCGATATGCTCCTTGAATGCTGCAAAATGGACCAGATTGCCCTTCAGAAAAAAAGTGGGCATTTGATAGCTGATCTTTTCCTCCGCAGCGGGTGCCGCCTCCCGGATCGTCATCCTGATCTTTTGAAGGATCTCCTGTACGTCACTTGGGAAACCGGCAATGTATTCATCGATGGTTTTAGGAGCTGTATTCATAGTCTTCATATTGTCACCTTTCTTATCGGTCTAACAATCTTATCCTGAAATGAGGTAGCTCACTCTGCCTACTGTGCCGTATTTCCCCCATCCACCAGTAACAAGTGCCCTGTGATGTAGGAGGAATCGTCCGAAGCGAGGAATAACACTGCTTTTGCGATCTCTTCAGGTTTGCCGAAACGTCCCATGGGAATGAAATCACTCGAATCTTTGATCGCCTGTTCCAGGCTGACCGGATCGGTATACTCGAAATATCCCTTCTCCAGCCAGCGATCCACAAGGGTGTCCCCGGGACAGACTGCGTTGACGCGGATGTTCTCGCGCCCATAGTCAATCGCCATCGCTTTGGTCATCATGCCAATTGCGCCCTTGCTTACAATGTACGGGAATGCATCCTTCCCGGCCACCACGGACCAGTCAGAGCCGTTGTTGACGATCACGCCCTGTCCCTGTCTTTTCATGAACGGGATCACCAGTTTGCACATTCGCCAGACCGCGGTCACGTTGGTGGCGATTGTGTCATTCCAGACCTCATCGGTCGTCGTCTCGGCGGTTCCGCCGGTGACAATGCCGGCATTGTTGAATAGGATGTCCAGGCGGCCGAATTCGGCCAGGGCCTGCTCGACGACGCGGGAACAGTCACCGGCGTCGCGATGATCGGCGTGGATAAAGAGGCCGCGCCCACCTCTTTTGTGGATCTCCTCCACAACGCGCTCCCCCAGCGCGAGGCGGCGTCCAGTGATCACCACGTCCGCCCCTTCCTCTGCAAACAGGAGCGCAGTTGCCCTGCCGATCCCGGACGTGGCGCCTGTGATAATCGCAACCTTGTTCGACAGCTTTCCCATCGGCTTCTCCTGAAGGGGACAGGAGATCCCGTCCCTACATTGATTATGTTATTATATTCGCAATACCATTCTGGACATGGAACCAAGTAGCATGATCAAAGCCATATTCTTCGACCTCGATGGGACCCTCCGCCACAGCGTCCCGTCGGGCGGGTCTGTCTTTACTGATTACGTCAGCACGCTGGGGTTTCGCATCACCCAGGAGGATCGCATACGCGCCCTGCGCTGGGAGCACCTCTATTGGGCCAACTCGATGGACCTGCGTGACGACCTGCTGGCGCATTCCGGTGAAACCGAAAATTTCTGGATCGAATACAGCCGCCGCCGCCTGGTTGCGCTGGGTGTATCGCCCGCCCTGGCGCGCGAATACGCTCCCAAAGTTTCCGCCCATATGGGCGCGGAATACAGGCCGGAAAGCATTGTCCCGGACGATGTTCGAAATACGCTTGCTCAACTCAAACAGGCGGGCTATGTCATGGCCGTCCTTTCCAACCGCAACGATTCATTTACAGACCTTCTTAATGAGCATAAGATTGGGGAGTTCTTTGATTTTTCCATCCCGGCCGGTGAATTACAGGTCTGGAAGCCTGATCCTGGCTTCTTTGTGCATGCTCTCCAACGGGCGGGGTTGACCGCCCGGGAGACGATCTACGTCGGTGACAATTACTTCGCGGATGTGGTCGGCTCGCGCCGCGCCGGACTGACACCGGTCCTCGTGGACCCGCTGGAAATCTTCCCAGAAGCCGATTGCATTAAGATCAAAAGCTTCGGTGAGCTGACCAGCATCGTTAAAGAGTTATAGTAAAAAAAAATTATGGAGTGTAGAAGCTTGCTCCTGCATTCCATCGTTTATATAATGCCCCCGGTCACAAATTGCGCTTCCCGTAGAGTAAATATGCGCAATTCCCTGGCACTGCCCGCCAGGTCAGTTGTGTGACCGAGAGGGGTATAGCGAAAGGAACGAATTATGGCATGGGAACGCAAGATCATGCGGACGGTGCGCGTTCGCAATGAAAACAAGTCTGGAACCCTCGCAAACCTGCTGGCGGCGATCGCGGGCATGAGTGCCAGCGTCGGTACGATCGAGCTGATCAATGAGACTGCTCATTCCGTAGTTCGCGATATCACCGTCTACGCAGATGATGCCGAGCATATGGATAAGGTCATCGAGGCCATGCGTGACAATGTAGGCACACGCGTAATCGAGGTGCGTGACGAGGTGCTTGCGTTGCACATCAAGGGGAAGATTGCCATCCGTTCCCGTTTCCCGATTGATTCGATCGCCACCCTCCGCCGTGTCTACACTCCCGGTGTAGCGGAAGTCTGCCTGAAGATCGCTGACGACCCTGCATTGGCGCGGCTGTACACCAGCGTGAGCCACATGGTTGCCATCGTCACCGATGGGACGGCCGTGCTTGGGCTGGGCGACATCGGCCCCCTGGCCAGCATGCCGGTCATGGAAGGAAAAGCCATGTTAATGGAGACTCTGGTTGGTCTTTCGGGCATGCCCATTTTGTTGAATACCAAGGATACGGATGAGATCGTCCAGGCTGTTGCGGCCATTGCCCCAACCTTTGCCGCGATCCAGCTGGAGGACATTTCTGCGCCCCGTTGCTTCGAAGTGGAGGAGCGCCTGCAGTCCATGCTCGACATTCCGGTGATGCACGATGACCAGCATGGCACGGCGGTAGTCAGCACGGCTGCGCTGCGGGTCGCCTCCCAGCGCACGGGTGTGGATATCGGCAAAGCGGTCATCGGCCTGATCGGCCTGGGCGCAGCCGGGAACGCGATCGCAAAGATGATCATGGGACTGACAGGCAACCCGCTCCTGGGCACCGATTTGAGCGAGGCAGCGGTCGAACGATTCGTCCGCGATGGGGGCAGAAAATCCAGCCTCCAGGAGATTATGTCCGAGTGCGATATCGTCATCGCCACCACCGGCGCGCCCAACCTGATCAAGCCTGAAATGATACACAAGGGACAGGGAATCCTGGCGCTCTCCAACCCAAACCCGGAGATCGATCCGGAAGTCGCACTGGCCAATGGGGCCGCCTTTGCCGCCGATGGAAAATCTGTCAACAATGTATTTGGTTTCCCCGGTATCTTCCGCGGCGCCGTGGATGCGGACGCCCCGCGCATCACGAACGAGATGCTGCTCGCTGCAGTGGAAGTGCTGGTGCGCATGACCCCGGTCGGTGAACTCATGCCCAACCCGCTTGACAAGAAGGTGCACCTGGAAGTGGCGCGTGCCGTCGCCCAGACCGCGATGAAACAGGGCATCGCCCGGGCGGATTATGTCCCCTACGTGGATGGATAAACCTGTAGGGTCGGGCAGCTGGCCGACCCTACAGGTTTATTTTTATACCTTTTCCCGGATCAATTCCTTCAACGTCACCCCCAGCCTAGTAATCCCTTCCCGGATGGTGTCGGGGGAGGAGTAAGAGAAGTTGATTCGCATCGTATTTTTTCCGCCGCCTCTTGGATGGAATGCCTCACCGGGGACAAAGGCAACCTTCCTTTGAATGGCAACCTTGAGCACTTCGGCAGCGTCCATGTCTTCAGGCAGAACGCCCCACAGGAACATGCCGCCATGCGGCCGGCTCCAGGTGCACCTCGGGCGGGAACATCTCCTCCATCATTTCGAACATCACATCGCGGCGCTCCTTGTAGGTGGCGCGGATCGTTTTGACATGCTCGTCGAGGAATCCGCCCTTGGCGACTTCGTAGGCAACGAACTGGTTGAACGAAGCCGTATGCAGGTCAGCGGCCTGCTTGGTCATCACCAGCTTGCGGATCACCTCCGGCGGCGCGATGACCCAGGCCAGTCGCAGGCCGGGTGCCAGCAGTTTCGAGAAGGTGCTCAGGTAGATGACGTTGCCGCTGAAGTGCCCGCCGTTGGGGCCTCGATATTCACTGTCCAGGGAAACGACCGACGGGATGTGATCGCCCTCATAGCGCAGCTGTCCATACGGGTCATCTTCGACGATCGGCACGCCGTATTTATCCGCCAGCTCCACAAGCTGCCTGCGGCGCTCCAGGCTCAGCGTGGAGCCGCTCGGGTTCTGGAAGTTCGGCAGGATGTAAATGAACTTGGGCCCAATGCGCAGGGCGGCCTCCAGCTCATCCACGACCATGCCGTTCTCGTCGGCACGGACGGGGATGTACTGCGCCCCGTACGCGTTCCAGGCCTGCAGCGCGCCCAGGTAGGTGGGCGATTCGACGACGATGTAGTCGCCGCGGTTGATGAAGAGCCGTCCGAGGAAATCCAGTGCCTGCTGCGACCCGGAGGTGATCAGGATGTTATCGGCTGTGATCTCAACGGCATAACGGGCGGTGTGACGCGCGATCATCTCGCGCAGAGGAGTATAGCCTTCGGTGGTACTGTATTGCAGCGCCTGTGGACCGGAGTGCTCGAGCACATAGTTGCACGCCTCCTGGAATTCCTTGAGGGGGAAAACTTCCGGTGCGGGCAGCCCGCCTGCGAATGAGATGATGTCGGGCTGTTCGGTGAACTTCAGCAGCTCGCGAATGACAGAGCTTCCCATCTTCTGCATGCGGTGAGCATAACGATACTCCCAGGGTGTTTGCATTTTTTCTCCTTGAGAAAAGGTAAAAAAAAGCCTGACAGGTATATGAGTACCCGTCAGGCGTGTTGGCCTGCTGACATAAGGATGTCCAGAAGGACTATTGCCAGAATTCGTCTCATGGCAACCTATATCTTACCCAATTTCCCCGCTTTGCGCAATTGACAATTGACCTATGATTCGTATGATACAGGAGACTGTAAGGTTATACTATCCCAGGGATGTGGAATAGGCGCCTCGTGCTCGAAGCCGAAAACCGATTCTGCGCCATCTGCTTTGTCCTCCGCCCTGGCTGTTCTTTTGCTTAGACCGTTTTATGAAAATTCAAAAGGTAGGTGACCGATGAAAATTGGATTGCAAGTCCCCAACTTTACCTGGCCTGGCGGCCCGAAAGGGATTGCCAGCAAACTCGCAGAAATCGCCCGGACCGCAGATGAGACGGGTTTCTCCAGTCTGTGGGTCATGGATCATTTCTTCCAAATTGGACGGCCGAACAATCCAGGCGGCTTGGGGCCGGCAGAAGACGAGATGCTGGAAGGCTACAGTACATTATCCTATCTGGCAGGTTTCACAAAAAAGGTGACTCTTGGCACCCTGGTGACAGGAGTCGTGTACCGCCATCCCGGGATTCTCATCAAAACGGTGACGACCCTGGATGTCCTTTCAGGCGGACGGGCCTGGCTGGGGATTGGCGCCGCCTGGAACGAACGGGAAGCGCGCGGGCTGGGCGTTCCCTTTCCGCCAGTCAAAGAACGCTTTGAACGATTGGAGGAAACTCTTCAGATTGCAAAACAAATGTGGTCCGATAACGCGGGTTCCTACAATGGCAAACATTACCAGCTTACGGAAACCTTGTGTCATCCACAGCCGCTTTCCGAAACCTCATCCGCCCATCATGATCGGCGGCACAGGCGAGAAAAAGACATTGCGGCTGGTTGCCCAATATGCAGACGCCTGTAATTTGTTTGCAGGGATGGGCATCGAAACCCTGCAACATAAATTATCCATCCTGAAACAGCACTGTGAAACTGTTGGGCGCGATTACACCGAGATCGAGAAAACAACGCTGGGCACCGCCTATCTCGCGGATGGCCAGATGAGCGCATCCGATGTAATCGAACAATGCCGCGCACTGGCAGGCATTGGTGTGCAGCATGCGATCTTCAATATGCCGAACGCCCATGAAATTACCCCGTTGGAAATCTTTGGGCGTGAGATCATTCCGGCAGTTGCAGGATTGTAGGATCAAGGACCATGACTGAAAGAATGAGTGATGTACTGATGATCCTGGCTGGAGAAGAGTATTGTTATCTCACCACTATAGGCCGTGTCACCGGTCGCCCGCACGAGATCGAGATATGGTTCGGGGCGCGGGAGAACAGCATCTACCTCCTCTCCGGCGGTGGACGCGAGTCGGACTGGGTGAAAAACCTGCTCAAGAATCCTGAAGTCACTGTACGGATTGCTAAAACTGTATTTTCCGCTACAGCCCGCCTGGTCGCCGATCCGGAAGAAGAAATGGCAGCCCGCTATATGCTGGCCGAGAAATACCAGGAATGGGAGCAGGAACGGACGCTCAGTGAATGGGCCAGGACCGCACTGGTGGTGGGTATTGATTTGAAGGAAGGAGAATAACTATGTCAACACGAATGGATGGAAACCCGCTAGCTCTAATAACAGGAGCCTCCTCCGGGATCGGAGCTGCCTTTGCAGAGCGTCTCGCCCAGGATGGCTATGACCTGACCCTCGTTGCCCGCCGGCGGGAAAGGCTGGAGGCCCTTGCCCAGGAATTAATGGCAGCTCATCAAGTTAATGTCGAGGTATTGACTGCAGACTTGAGCAAGCCTGATGATCTGCATCGGGTGGAAAAGCATATCGCAGACTGGACCGCACTGGAAATGCTTGTCAACAATGCCGGCTTCGGCGGGTACATGCCTTTTGTGGAGCTCGCTCCGGATAGGGCAGAAGAATTGATCCACGTGCAGGTTCTCGCAGTCACGCGCCTCACCCGCGCCGCGCTTCCGGGCATGATTGCTCGTGGACATGGTTCGATTGTCAATGTTTCATCCCGGCTGGCTTTCAGTGGACCCATGGGGTCCATTCAATTACCAAAGCGTGCCACGTACGCCGGTACAAAAGCCTTCATCAATACATTCTCTCAGCTTCTGCAGAGTGAGTTGGAGGGTACAGGCGTGCAGGTCCAGGCGCTTTGTCCCGGTGTAGTGCAAACAGAGTTCCATGAGCAGGTGGGGATCGACCCGAACCGATATCCCGCCGCGATCGTGATGAAACCCGAAGATGTCGTCCAGGCTTCACTGACCGGGCTGAAGTTGGGCGAAGTGATCTGTGTCCCCGCTCTGGAGGACATAAGCCTGTTGACACAGATCCAGGAAAGTAAAAAACGGTTCTTTGAACTAACCAGAAGCGGAAGTCTGGCAAGTCGATATAAATCTTGAAAGGTTCATGCTGTCTGGTGAGGTGTCCTCTTCAATGAATCTGTATTTTGTCCGGCACGGCGAGAGTGAGGCAAATACCCGCCATATCATTTCAAACCGTGAAAGTCCCTTTCACCTGACTGAGCGAGGCAGGCAGCAGGCCCAGGCGTTGGCCGAACAGATAAGGCGGATTCCATTCAGCGCCATTTTTTCCAGCCCGGTTCTTCGAGCCCGGCAAACGGCAGATCTCCTTTCCGCGACTTCTTGGCGTCTCCTACCAGGTAACGGAAGCGCTGCGGGAATACGATTGCGGGATCCTCGAAGAGAAATCTGATGAGGAAAGCTGGGGATATCACCGCCAGTATTTCGAAGACTGGGTGCTGCGCCGAGAGTACACCAGCAAACCCGATGGCGGTGAGTGCTTTCTGGACATTCAAAACCGGTTTGTCCCGTTTATCGAAAACCTGACACGCGCCGACTCGCATGAGGATGAAAACATCCTGCTGGTCGGCCACGGCGGGCTCTTTCTGCTGATGCTGCCCCTGGTATTGACCAATATCGATCATTCATTTGCAGTCTCCCATGGAATGGGGAATGCCGAATATGTCCTTGCCAGACAGGGAACGGACGGCCTGGTCTGCCTGCAATGGGGAGTGCATATATTGAATCACACCGTCCCGAAGGCTTGACATCCTGAACATGCAATCTCCAAGGAAAAACCTTCGGATGTTTTCCTTCCCGGTGTAAAATTTCCAGAGCTTCCGAAACCATCTCCTTCTATACAGGAACCTGATCCAATGGCACAAAACAACCTTCTCTACCCGACTGTTCTTTTTGATTGGGGTGATACTGTCATGCGTGATTACCCGGAGAGAACCACGCCCATGGTCGAGTGGGAAAGTGTCGAAGTTATCGAAGGTATCGCAGAGGTCCTTGCCTATCTCCATGCCAGCGGACGGAGGATTATCCTGGCGACAAGCGCCGAGATTTCAGATGAAACCCAGATCCGGGGGGCGCTGGCGCGCGGCGGTGGGCTTGACGCTTATTTTTCCCATATTTATTGCTTCAAAAACACGCAGCTCCCAAAAGGCGAAGCGTTCTACCGTTACATACTGAACGACTTGCAGCTCTCCGCCCCCGATACGCTGATGGTGGGCGATGGTTTTGAAAAGGATATCCGTGTCCCGAATGCCCTGGGAATGTCTGCAGTATGGTTCAATCCAAAATCAGATGAGACTCGGAAGGATGAAAAACATACTACTGTTCACTCGATGCAGGAGCTGCGTACATTCTTTGATTCCTGGATCAAAACTGAACAGTGGGACAATCTTTTTGCAGGAGATACAAACCATGAACAAAGCCTGGTGGAAGGAAAGTGTCGTTTATCAGATCTACCCGCGCAGCTTCTATGACAGCAATGGCGACGGCATCGGCGACCTGCGCGGCATCATTCAAAAGCTCGATTATCTGAAGGAGCTGGGCGTGAACGTCGTCTGGCTTTCCCCTGTCTATAAGTCGCCCAATGACGACAACGGTTACGACATCAGCGACTACCAGGACATCATGACCGAGTTCGGCACCCTGGCCGACTGGGAAGAAATGCTGGCCGAAATGCACCAGCGCGGCATCAAGCTGGTGATGGACCTGGTGGTCAACCATTCCTCGGATGAGCATCCCTGGTTCCAGGAGGCGCGCAAGTCGAAGGACAATCCGTATCGCGATTATTACATCTGGCGCCCTGCCAAAGACGGGGCAGAGCCGAACAACTGGGCTTCGTTCTTTGGCGGCTCCGCCTGGCAGTACGATGATCCGACCGGCGAGTATTACCTGCACCTCTTCACAAAAAAGCAGCCGGACCTGAACTGGGAAAACCCAAAAGTCCGCGAGGAAGTATTCAGGATGATGGACTGGTGGCTGCAGAAGGGCATCGACGGTTTCCGCATGGACGTGATCAACATGATCTCCAAAGTACCGGGCCTGCCGGATGCCCCGGTGACCAGCAACGACCGCTACCAGTGGGGCGGCCGGTATTTCATCAACGGCCCCCGCATGATGGAATTCCTGACTGAGATGAAACAAAGGGTACTCTCCAACTATGACATTCTGACCGTGGGCGAAACTGCACTTGTGAATACCCGCGATGCGATCATGATTGCCAACGAAGAAACCGGCGCATTGAAAATGGTCTTCCAGTTCGAGCATATGGATCTGGACTCGGCCAGCGGTGAGGACTCCGCCGCAGCATCAGCCAATGGAAACTGTCGGATCTGAAAGATGTGATGACCCGCTGGCAGAAGGACCTGGAAAACAGCGCCTGGAACAGCATTTACCTTTCCAATCACGACCAGCCGCGGGCCGTGTCCCGCTTTGGGAACGATCGCCAGTACCGTGCCGAGTCCGCCAAGCTGCTGGCTACGTTTATTCACATGCTGCAGGGAACTCCCTACATTTATCAGGGAGAAGAAATCGGCATGACGAATGTCGCCTTCGACTCCATCGATGATTATCGGGACGTCGAGACGTCTCAACATCTATAAGGAGGTTGTGGTGGAAAAAGGCGGGGACCCTCAGGAAACATTGAATATCCTCCACGCCAAAAGCCGCGACAACGCCCGGACCCCGATGCAGTGGAATGCCGCTGAGCAGGCCGGCTTTACAAACGGCACTCCCTGGATCAAGGTTAACCCAAACTACAAAGCGATCAACGTCGAGCAGGCGCTTGCCGACCCGGATTCCATTTTTTATTACTACCAAAAACTGATCCAGCTGCGCAAGGAGAATCCTGTATTCGTATATGGCAGCTATGATCTTCTTCTCGATGCCTGATGAAAAGATTTATGCCTTTACCAGGACCCTGGATGATGACCGCCTGCTCGTGATCCTGAACTTCAGCACGGATTTGCCGGCCTTCAATTTGCCGGAAAACATCAAGTTCACTTCCAGCGAGTTACTGATCAGCAATTACATGGTGGATACTTCTGATGAGATCCGCCATTTCACCCTGCAGCCGTACGAGGCACGGGTCTACCGTTTGAGGTCAGGCTTGCAGCCTGACAATTTAATGACCCTTTAGACCCTGGCAGGTTAAAAAACCCGCCCTACAAGACCTGTATTCCTCTCACTAGCCTTTTTCTCGTCTCGCGGTACAATGCTTCAAATTTCATTCAGGAGCGTTCCTTATGGGTGTCATGCTGCAAGCGTTCTACTGGGATTGTCCGGGCGAGGAGAACAGGGAATTCCATTGGTGGGAGTATGTCTGCCAGCAGGTTCCATCGCTGGCAAAGGTGGGTTTTACTGCCCTATGGCTTCCTCCGGTCCACAAGGCGGCCAATCTGAATGGTCCTTCCATGGGCTATGATCCATACGATTACTATGACCTCGGCGAGTTCGACCAGAAGGGTACGGTCCCAACCTGGTTCGGGACCAGATCCCAGCTGTGGGACCTCATCCAGGCGGCGCACAGCCACGGGCTGAGCCTGATCGCGGATGTGGTCATCAATCACAACAGCGGGGCGGATGCCCAGGAGGTCAACCCGATCACCGGCCAGCCGCGCTGGACCCTTTTCGAGCCCGGAAGCGGAAAATTCCCGCGCAATTGGGAATGCTTCCATCCGTGCCTGTACGAGAGCTGGGACGAAATGACCTTCGGCGACATGCCTGACCTTTCGCATCGCAATCCTTATGTCTACAGTGAGCTGCTCAAGCTGGCGCGCTGGCTGATCGAAGAGGTCGGCTTCGACGGTTTCCGCTACGACTTTGTAAAGGGCTACGGCGCCAACACGATCACCGCCTTCCAGGAATACCGTTATATGCGCGATGGGATACCGTTCGTCCCCTATGGTGTGGCCGAGTTCTGGGACAATGCCCAGGCCATCGAGAGCTGGGTGGAGCTGGCCAATTTCTCCAGCTCGAACCCGGTGGATGCCTTTGATTTTCCGCTGCGTGAAATGCTCAAATCGCTGTGCGATCAATACGGATTTAGCTTGAGCAATCTCGCAACCTGGGACACCGTCCTGCGGAAACAGCCGCAAACCACCGTGACCTTCGTCGAGAACCACGATCTGCGTGACGAGGGACGTCCCATCGTCAACGACAAGCTGCTGGCCTACAGCTACATCCTTACCCATGAGGGCTATCCGTGCGTCTTCTGGCACGATTACTTTAACTACAACCTGGCACTGCAGGATACGCCGAATGGGATTGCCGCCCTGGTGAATGCCCATGAGAACTATGCCGGCGGTGCCACGGACATCCTGTATGTGGACGATGATCTCTACATCATGCAGCGCACAGGCTATGGGGATGACCCCGGCCTGATTTACGTGCTCAACAATTCCGGCGATAGCTGGAACGGCAGGCTTATCACCACCCTGTGGCCCAATGCCACCTTCCAACCTGTAGCCTGGTGGAGCGCAAGCGACATGGCGCGCCCGATCAACCAGTCCACCGACCGCGATGGCCGCGCCCAGTTCTACGCCCCGCCGCGTGGGTATGCAGTGTATGCAATCAAAAGCTGACATTTAAAATTGGTATAAAAGTCCTCATCCGCAGTTTTGTTAGGAACAGGAAGGAATGCCTGTGCTATGATGAATTAACAAGCAGGCAGTTTTTTTACAGACATATGCGATGGAGGCTGTCATGAGTACGAATAAGAAACCAGTTCTGTTGGCTTTTGGGAACCTGGGGATTGTTCTGATGGTGATGGCGTGCGCGGCAGTTGGGGCATTTATCCCAGACCAGGCACCCCTGCGTCTGGAGGATGGCACCGTCGAAGTGCGGGATGATCATGGAGACTGGAGATCGACAGAGGCAGACTCGGCATTTGAACTGACTGCGAAGCTTGAGAGTACCGATCCCTGGATCGCAGCAGGGAAAACTCTTGAAACAAACAAATCAACCGAGATCGCAGATGGCTTGCAGGTGGGAGATCTTGTGCACGTGCGCGGCACCATCCTGGAAGACAACACCTGGCTTGCCAGTTCCATTGAGCTTGCTCAAGAACAGATCGATCCAATTATTATCCTGATCGGACGGGTGAATTCCGTCGACCCATGGGTGGTCAACGGGATTTCGCTCAACGTGACCGAGGAGACAGAAATCCAGGGCACGATCACACCTGGGATGATCGTCCGGGTGGAAATCCTGCTACTGGCAGATGGGACCTGGCAAGTTCTCAGTATCACGCCTGTTAATGATGTTTCAGAGCTTCCTGGATGTAACGCCGTGGTAGCAACAATTGTCAGCATCGAAGGCAATGAATTTCAACTTTTGGGATGGCCCAGGATCAAGCTGGCTGAGGGCGTCAAAGTGGAAGGTATTGAAGGAAGCGAAGAGACCTTGAGCAAGGACCAGGTTGTGCTTGTGGTCGTTTGTCCTGATGAAAATGACCAGATTGTGATCGTGCAGATCATTGTTGTAAAAGTCGGGGAGGAGGACAACACACCTGCAGAAGGAGGAAAGGTTCTCGTCTGCCACAAGCCATCGAAAAACGCACATACGCTGAGTATTCCTTCATCAGCCGTTCCTGCACATTTGGGTCATGGGGACACCCTGGGGCCGTGCCCCTGACGTAGACAGGCTGCTTATGGGACGATGGGATGAACGATTGGATTTCATCCCATCGTTTTTTAATGACACTTTGCCGATATAATCTCCAATCGAAACCATATTCATTTACAGTGCAGAGATAGAATGAATGACATTCACGAACAACTTTGCAATTTATTGGACCGGGAAGGTGCCTCCTACCGCCTCATCGAACACGAGCCCGAGGGGCGGACCGAAGTGATCGCAAAGATCCGGGGAAATCGAATTGAACAATCCATCAAATCGATGGTGCTGCAGGTACGGCGGAAGCCAAAGGAAAACATCTATTGCCTGGCCAATGTTCCCGGCGACTGTCGTATCGACTTCGAAGGGGTAAAAAGCTATTTCCACGCGGACAGTGTCGCCTTTGCACAACGGGAGAAGGCGCAGGAGCTGACGGGATGTGTCATCGGGGCGATCCCACCTTTTTCGTTCAGCGAACAACTTGTCCTGCTGGCGGACCCGCTTATCCAGGAGAACGATGAAGTGGTCTTCAACGCCGGCCGCCTGGACCGGTCGATCATGATGAAGTTAAGCGATTACATCCGCATCGCCCAGCCGCAGCTGGTGTCCATTGCCACACGCGGCCAGCCGCTTCCCAAGTAAAATCAAATCATGAAAATTATTCTCCCTGCCCGCAAGCCGTTTAATTTTCATTCGGTCATCCATTCGCATGGGTGGTACCAGCTTGCCCCTTTCTCACTTCGACGAAGAGTCCAATACGCTTCATTATGTTTTGCAGCTTGCAAACGGACGCGTGATCGAGTTGAAAATGCGTGAGGCCGCCGATGGTGTCGCGGTTGCAACAGAAAAACTGGAAAAAGTAGAACGCAAAGAAGTTACGGACAAAGTCAAATGGATGTTCGACCTTGACTCGGATTTCTCGCGCTTTTACGCCGCTTCCCATGCGGAGCCAAAGCTGGCCCAGGTCGAAGAGCATGCCCGGGGCCGTGTCCTTCGCTCCCCGACTCTCTTCGAAGATGTGATCAAAACCATCCTGACGACCAATACACTTTGGGGTGCAACCAAAAACATGACCCGCAAGCTGGTCAACGAGTTCGGTGCATCGTTGGACGGGCAAACGGAGAAACGTGCCTTTCCGACTCCCGCGTCCATCGCGGCGGGCAGTCCTGAGATCCTGAAGGAGGCGGTACGGGTCGGGTACCGCGCGCCTGCCATCCACCAGCTGGCCGTCCGCGTCGCAAGCGGCGGGCTGGACCTGGAGTTCCTGAAAACATCCACGCTTCCCACCCTGGAACTGCGCAGGGAATTGCTGAAGATCAACGGCGTCGGTCCGTATGCCGCCGCAAACCTGTTGATGATTTTGGGACGACATGATTTCATCCCCATCGATTCCTATGCCTTGAAAATGGTTTCACACGAATGGTACAAAGGCAAACCCATCACGGCAAAAGAAGTGGAAAAGCGCTTCGAAAAATGGGGCGAGTTCAAGGGACTCGCTTTCTGGTTCTGGGACTGGAAATACAACGGTTAACTCGTTCAAGCTCGCCATTGTGTGAAAAGGAGGTCTTCCATGTTCGAGCATCGTTCCGAGCCGCTGGCAACCCCGGCTGAATTCAAGCGGCGGATGCTGCAATATGGCATGATCACAGCCATATTGATCCTGTTTTCACTGCTGATCGGGGTGCTGGGCTATCACTATTTCGAATCGCTTTCCTGGGTCGATGCGCTGCTCAACGCATCCATGATCCTGGGCGGCATGGGACCGGTTGATGCAGTTGAAGACTAACTCTGGAAAGATCTTTGCTTCCTTCTATGCGTTGTATTCCGGGATCATTCTGCTGGCCTCGGTCGGCATTCTGGCTGCGCCGCTCTTTCACCGTCTCCTGCATCGCTTCCATCTTGAGATGGAGGGCGAATAAATGATGGATCTTATTGCTTATCCAATCAGATCGCCATTGTGACGGGCGCCAGCCGCGGCATCGGCAGGGCGATCGCTGAAACTTTGTCCGCCGAGGGAATGAAGGTTGTGCTGGTCGCGCGTTCACGTCCGGAGCTCGAAGCGCTGGCAGACTCTTTACCAAACGAGTCGCTCGTGAGGCCGTTGATTTGCGCGACGCCAGAGTCAGCAGACCAAGTGATTGCTGAAACGATCCGACAATTTGGGAAGCTGGACCTGCTGGTCAACAACGCCGGCGCGACGAAGCGCGGCGATTTCCTTGCACTCACTGACGAAGAATGGCAGGATGGCTTTGACCTGAAGTTCTTCGGAGCGATGCGCCTCTCACGTGCGGCCTGGCCATATTTGCAGGCCAGCCAAGGGACGGATCGTCAACATCATCGGCGTTGGCGGGCGGATTGGCAGCGCCGAGTTCACCATCGGCGGCACGGTCAATGCCGCATTGATGAACCTGACCAAGGCCCTCGCCGACCGCGGCGTCCGGGATGGGGTGCGGGTGAACGCGGTCAACCCGGGTTCGATCGCCACGGAGCGCCTGCAGACCCGCGTCAAAAATTATGCCAGAGATAACAACATCACGCCTGAAGAGGCCGCACAGCAGATGCCGCGTGAGATGAGGATCACCCGCTTTGGCGATCCGGTTGAGATCGCCCGGGCGGTGGCCTTCCTGGCCTCGCCCCAGGCTGCCTACATTCAGGGCGCGATCCTGGATGTGGATGGCGGAGCGACGCGGGCACTGTAATTTCCAAAAGGAAATATAATTCAGCCAGCTTATCCGACAACGGAGGTTATATGAACTGTCCCGTCTGCAAGGATTACAAACTGGGACCGGTCACCCTGCTGGAGAACCTGAGTGCCGCACAGTGCCCGAACTGCAATGGGATTTTCATCTCGTCAAACGAGTACATGGCCTGGTGGCGGACTCTGGGACGCATCCTGCCCGAGAAGGAGGGCGCGATCGAGATCGATCCCTCCTGGGATGTGAACGAGCTGAAGCTCTGCCCGAATTGCGGGCACATCATGGCACGCTACAAGGTGTTCCCGGATACCGAGTTCTATCTCGACCGCTGCCGCAGCTGCAACGGGATCTGGCTCGAAGCCCATGAGTGGGACGTGTTGATCGACCGCAATCTGCACGACAACCTGAATGAGTGTTTCACCCGCCCCTGGCAGGACCATCTCCACGCCGAGGAGACGCGTATTCATCTTGAGGCGATCTACCTGGATAAACTCGGCGAACAGGATTATGAACGGATCAAGGAAATCCGCGGCTGGCTGAGGGACCATCCCCGCCACGGCATGCTGCTCGCCTTTCTGCAGGCGGAGGACCCATATAAGATATTAAGCTTTTCTCCTACATCACGAGAGGTACAATAAAGATCACAGAGCTATTCGCAAAGCATGCTCAGGAGCTTCGTGTGCTCGTGGTGAAAATTCTTTAAAGCCAGTCACTCACTACCCAAGGTTCATTCTTTTGGAAAATTACCAGCCCATCCACTTCTTTGACGATCCCATTCAGCCGATCTTTGATTCCCCTCCGGCTCGTGAAAAGACTCCCGACTGCCCGAACGGTTTTATCTGGAACGATAGGAATTTCCGTGTGACCGGGATGCTCTCGTCCTGGAGCGATTTTGCACGCCGCGGCAAAATGTCCCGGAACATGCGTCCCGCCCACGCTGCGGTCGCAGCCGGGCGCGGCTCACTGAACGTGGGCAGGTTCTACTTCCGCGTGCGGGTCGATACTGGACAGGTCTTTGATATTTATTACGACCGGGCCATGAAAAGCCTGGATGAGCGCAAAGGCCAGTGGTTTATTTATCGTGAACTGGGAGAGGAAATATGAATTCTGAAATCCAACCGGCCGCTCCAGCACCTGAGCCCGTCAAATATTCCGTGCCGTGGAAGTTTATGGACAACTGGATCGGTGTACTCCTTTTGGTCCTGATCGATGGAGGCCTTTTCTGGATTTCCCGGCAGGGGGAAAGAGGCCAGCTGGCACAAAGCGGATTGCTGGTCATTGTCCAGCTCGCCTTTCTCCTGCCGGTCATCATTATCCTTGCCTATCGGAGGATCAGCTGGAAGGCTCTCGGCTTTGGAAAATTTGACTGGAGCACACTGGGCATCGGCTGCGGCCTTCTGATCGCCAGTTATGCCATTATCCTTCTGCACAACAGCATCCTGGTCCTGCTCGGGATCGAAACACAGGGACAGGAGATCACCCAGTTGTTCGGGTCACTGGAGTCTCCTGTCTGGTTTTTCATCGTGGGGGCCATCCTTGCGCCCCTCGTGGAGGAGATCTTTTTCAGGGGCTTTCTCTTCCAGGGTTTCCGGGCGCGGTATGGCTGGATCCAGGGGATGTTGTTGAGTTCCTTCATTTTCGGCCTGGCGCACCTGGACCCGGCAGCGCTCATCCCGACCTTTATCCTGGGATGCCTGCTCGCCTATCTTTACCAGCGCTCAAACTCAGTCTGGCCCGGGATCATCCTGCACATGCTGGTCAACTCGCTCGGGTTGTGCTCGGCCTATGTGATGACCCAGTATCCCAACCTTATTCCCTCGTGATCAGCCGCACCTGGTTCTCGTAGAAAAAGTAGTCCCAGGCCCAGTTGATCAGCACCAGCAGCCGGTTGCGGAAGCCGATGATGCGATAGATGTGCAGGACGACCCAGATCACCCAGGCAATGAACCCGCTGAGTGACAGGCCCCAGATGCGCGCCACCGCGGCATTGCGCCCGATGGTGGCCAGCAGGCCCGGATCCTTGTAGTGGAACGGCCCGGGCTGCTCCCCCTTTAGAATTTTCTCGATGTTATGCGCGGCGGCTTTTGCCTCCTGCTGGGCAACGGTTGCCAGCATGGGCAGAGGCTGGCCGTACTTGTCCTCCAGGTAGGCTGCGTCGCCGATGACGAAGACCTCGGGATGCCCGGGCAGCTGCAGCGTGGGCTCGACCCGGATCCGTCTCCCGGCCGCCTGCTGGACGCCGAGCCGGTCGGTGATCTCCGCCGAGCGCACGCCTGCCGTCCAGATCAGGGTATGCGTGTCGATCGTGGACTTCATCTGCAAGCGTTACCTGCAAGCCGTTGTAATCGATCAGGCGGGTATTCTCCATGATCTCCACGCCCTTGCCGCGCAGAAGTTTACGGGTTGCCTTGCGCAGCTCTTCGGGATAGGTCATCATCACGCTGGAGGTCGCTTCGATCAAAAGGACGCGCACCTCCTTCAAATCCATGTAGGGATAGTCCTTTGCCAGCACGTGCGTGATCAGCTCGGCCAGCGCGCCTGCTGTTTCCACGCCGGTTGGCCCGCCGCCAACAATGACGAAAGTCAGCAGGGCCCGCCGTCTCTCCACATCCACTTCGCGGCTGGCCTGCTCGAAGATGTGGAGCAGGTGGTTGCGTGTTTCCACGGCGCTCTCGACATCCTTCAATTGAAAGCCGTGATGCTCCACCTCCTGCATGCCGAAGAAGTTTGTCTGCCCGCCCATGGCCAGGATCAAATAATCATAGGCGATGATCGAGCCATTGGCCTTGACATAACGGGCATCGAAATCGATCGAGGAGACCTCAGTCATCTCGAAGTCGACATTTTTGTGCCTGCGAAAGATGCTCCGCAGGGGATAGGCGATCTGCGAGGGGACAAGGCCGGCGATGGCAACCTGGTACAGCAATGGCTGGAAGAGATGATAGTTGTGGCGGTCGATGATCGTGACCCGCACGGGCGCGCCGGCAAGCTTTTGCGCAGCTTTCAGGCCGCCAAATCCCGCACCGATGATCACAACATGGGGGACTTTTTGAATATTCATTCTTCACCTTCCTGTTTGTGAATAATCACACAATTATTCTACCTAATAAGATATGATTTGTACAGAATTACTTACCTGTTCTCCATAAGTACTTTGGTACCAATATGTTTATATGAAAAAATACATCAACATTGCTGCGATGTATCGAAGTTGAGGAATTGGAAATGCGGTTTCCGTTGTGACGGAAATGTCAAGAGATCTGCCACGATTTACGGATTTCACTGATTATCGAAATCGTGAAATCAGTGAAATCCGTGGCAAAATCTGGCTTTCATATCAAGAATGGAGAACCTAAATGCTTAAAAAAGATGTTTCCAGAATTGGAACTGGTCGAGCCCAATCGCAACCATGGGCCAGCTCACTCCAAGCGTGGTTGAGATCGATCTCACCGCGCCCCAAAAGACAACTCCGACAACCGGGACATACCAGAACAGAAGCAGGATGACCCAGATGGCCATGCTGCGGAACTGGTTCACCGTCTCGCGTATGTTCAAGGGCAGGTAAGGCTCGAGGGCATTATAACCGTCGAACGGCGGGAGCGGGATCAGGTTGAAGAGCACCGCCGAGATCTGCAGGACGAGCAGGAAGGAGAGCGCCGGCCAGATGCCTGTGGGACTCACGTTCGCCAGGCTCAGGACGATTCCCAGCAGGATGGCAACCACCAAATTGGCAGTCGGCCCGGCCAGCGACATCAGAGTCAGCCACCTCCGGTCTGCGGATGCGCCAGGTCTCGATATAGACCGCGCCGCCCGGCAGGCCAATGCCGCCCAGCAGCAGGAAGATGATCGGCATGACAATGGAAAATATGGGATGCGTGTACTTAAGAGGGTTGAAGGACAGGTAGCCCTTTTCGCGGACGGTGTAGTCGCCGCCGTTGTAGGCAACGATGGCATGTGAGAATTCATGCAGACAGAGGGAAAAAATCCAGCCGATCAGAACAATGAAAAATGTCAGAAACACCATGATTTATATCTCCGTATATCCCTCAGGATGGGATTTATGCCATTGCCAGGCGCTGGCAACGATCTCTTCAAGGATGTCATGTTCGGGCTTCCAGCCAAGCTCCCGTTTTATTTTTTCAGACGAGGCGACCAGACGGGCCGAATCGCCGGGGCGCCGCGGCAGCTCGTTGACCGGGATGGGATGTCCCGTCACCTGGCGCGCCGTCTCGATCACCTCGCGGACCGAGTAGCCGGCCCCGCTGCCGAGGTTGTAGATCAGGCGGTCGCGCCCGGCAAGTCCCTCCAGGGCCAGCAGGTGGGCCGAGACCAGGTCGGAGATGTGGATGTAATCACGGATGCAGGTGCCGTCCGGGGTGGGATAGTCCGTTCCATAAATATTGGCCGACTCGCGCTTCCCGAGCGGAACCTGCAGCACCAGCGGGATGAGATGCGACTCGGGCTGGTGCGCTTCGCCTCGGTCTGGCAGTGCGCCGCTGGCATTGAAATAGCGAAGCGCGGCAAAATGCAGGCCGTGGATCTGGCGATACCAGTCCAGCGCCTGCTCGACCAGCAGCTTGGTGTGACCGTAGACATTTGTCGGGCCCAGTGGCAACTCCTCGGTCAGCGGCTCGTCACTCGACTGGAACACCGCGGCCGTGGACGAGAGCACAAAGCGTCCCACCCCCGCACGGACGGCTGTCTCGATCAGCGCCAGGCGTATTCGTGAAATTATTGTTATAAAAGCGTCCCGGATCCTTCATGCTTTCGCCCGCCTCGATGAAGGCCGCAAAATGCAGGATCGCGTCGAACTTCTGATTGCGTGAATGTTTCAACCAGCGCGTGGCTGTCCGACAGGTCGGCCTGGACAAAGACTGCCCCTTCCGGAACCGCGGCCCGATGTCCCGTGACCAGCGAATCATAGACTGTGACCCGGTGTCCCGCCTGGATGCATGCTTCTGCTGTGGCTGAACCGATATAACCTGCCCCCCCGCTAACCAGGATATTCATAAACTCTCCCATCGATAAATTTGCGAAGGCTGTCTGGTGCTTCAGCGTCACCTCAGGATCAACCTTTGCAGGCCTGATTATAAGCTTATTGAGCTTCCATTCCACTGGTCCGCATACCAGCGGATATATTCCTCCACGTGCGCGCCCCAGTATTTTTCGGTATGGTCGCCGCTGTACAGATGCCATTCATGCGACAGGCCGGCGTCGTTGAACATGGATTCCACCTGGCGGGCCATGGTCAATTCCTGGTCGTTGTCGCCGATGTCCATGAAAATATTCGGGCGCGAGGCGGGCGGGATGGCCGCGATCCAATCCCCGATCCGGGAAGCATCCTTCTGCAGCACGGCCAGGGAATGCAGGCCGAGCGTCCCAAACAGCTTCCAATCGGCAAGCCCCAGCCGCAGGGACCAGCCCGCGCCGCGTGACATGCCGCCGATGGCGCGGTGGTCGCGGTCCGGAAGGGTGCGGTAGGTGGAGTCGATGTAGGGAATGATATCCTCGATCAAACGCTTCCCAAACCCGGGACCCGCCTGCAAATTCCAGTAGCGGTCATCGGGGAAGACGATGATGAACGGCTGTGCATCCCCGGAATGGATCAGCTCATCCAAGGCACGCGCCGCGCCCAGGCGGACCCATTGGTCGTCGGTGTAGGTCTGACCATGCAGCAGGTAAAGCACCGGGTAACGCTTGTCCGGCTCTTCGTCATAGCACGGAGGCAGGTACACGCGGAATTCCTGGGCAGGCTTGAACGAGTCAAGTTTCCCTGCCTCGATCCGGCCCGGCTGGGTGAGGCAGGCCAGTGGCGTGGACGTTGGGGTAAATGCAAGGGTAGGAATGAATGTAGGTGTCTGCGAAGCGGTCGGCGGAGGATTTGTAGGTGTGGGAACCGCCGGCGTGACCGGCGAACAGGCTGCAAGGACCGTAAAAAGCGCAAGCAGGGATGCAATCAGCGTTTTCGCTTGACGGGTAATCATCCTTCGCATTATACACAGAGAGTTGTCGACAAATCTTGCACTATCCTAAAAAGGTCAAGGGTATTTAATGTTATTGCTCGAGAGGAGAAGAAGTCTTATAACCTTTTCACCAAGGAGGGAGCTAAAACATAGGCATAAAAGAAAGCTGGAATTGCTAGAATTATCCATTGCCAATATCCCCAACGTCGTATGGCATTACGCCCTTTTCCTATTTCGAGTTCAACTTTTGGTGGAAAAAATAGCACTAAAGCAAGATATATATAGCTTATCCAATAAATTTTAATGAAAGGTCAATAATCGGGGCAGTGAGTTGTTTTTCTACCTGCAGTTTCAGCCAATAACTTAACGGTTTCTAAAATGTTTGAGTTGGAAATACCCTGTTGGGTAATAGATTTGACAATTGTTCAGTTATGATACCTGTCCAGATATTCGAGCACCGTAACTAAGGAATAGGGGAAACAATAAACCTATAATTAATATTATCCATTTGTTTCTCGCGCTGTCCCCCAAATTCCCTGCAACGGGGTATGACTTTAATTGACCTTGCCCAATCATTGACGGTTGCGTATAGTTTTTGAACTTCATCTACTCCGTTCGGCGGTTCTATCGTAAAGTATAGCCTAGACGAATCAACCTTCATGTGAAATTCTATATCTCCTGATATTATATCCACCCGAAAACCAGTAGGTCTTTTATCCAGCATTTCTCTAGTTGGGTAAGTAACCTCAAAACTATCAAAAGAATAAAACGAATCATTTTTGATGTCAATATACACTTTCTTATCGCATCTCGACCAGGGCAACTCCTGCATGCGGTGTATTACTCGTTCATCAAGGTCACGCCTAAATCTTTCATCTAACTGAGCCAGCTCTTTTTCACTATCAGTAAATTTCTTCTTTAATACCAGCTTCGGCATCCCGTATTTTTCTATTCCTCCTCCTTTAAACATCCCAATACTGGGTAAGAATTTTATCAAGTTCCTCTAGAGACTTTTTACTAAGCAACCAAGGCCCAGGTATTGATTCTCCGGTGAGTAATGTTGAATTGTCATACAGTAGGTTTCTAACTTTTTGATGCAGTGTCGTATCTGCTTTCCTTAAGAGCTCCTTATTATAAACCTAAGGGGAACCGGAAGAATTATCGAAAGAAAATAACCTCCTATTTCCAGATGGTTATTTGTTCAGAAAACTTTCTACCATATCCCTGATAATGAATATCATCATTAATATCTTTCCTCACCCAGTGTCTACAAAATCAACCTTGCGGCGGCTGATTTGAACGGGAATGTTATCACCCTGAAATTTACAGCTACGGGGGCGGATCAGCGAACAATTACCATTCTGACACAGGCGTAAAATGCTCTTCGATTGGGATGATCCCATTGCTATTCCTCCCCTTACTTCTATCGTGGGATGGGATAATGTTTATTTTCTCTATGCACCTCCTACGGTTGACGGATCGGTGATAGGTTTCTACCCTCGTTCTGTTTACTTGGGTATTGCCGACTCGGATTTGGCGCATATTGCAGGCGTACCACATAGCGTCTTTTCGGGGAACGCAGACCTATAAGCACACCGCCTTATGGCTAGGGCGGGAACTCGAACCTGACTCACTCGATCTATTGAAATATGAAGCCCTTCAACGGCTTGTTGAAGGGCTTCATTGTTTTAAGAGCTTGAAATTCATTCCTCTCTTGTCTCATCTCTGTTTTGTGTAAGTATTGTGTCATCCTAGTTAAGGATGGCTCCATTAAAACCAGCCCGTTTTTTGATTAGATCATAATTCTTTTTGCTCAGAGGCCGAGGTATTGACAAAATGGCTGTTGACCCGCCGATAAGAGGAAATTCGTGTTATCTTGCAGGGTGGTATTATTCATACGCTCTCCAGTATTAATATTAGTACGTGAGAGGGGGGAGCTATTCTGGGTCCTAGTCCCAGATGAGCTATCACTGGAGGTACTTTTACGATCCTTTATCAGGCCCGCATAGGCAAGGGTATTTGTAAGTCCCTGAATAAAATCATCAACGGCCTGAGGATTAAAGCTTTATCTTTTAGAAGGTATCGCTTCATCGTTTCGTCTGACGGCGATTGCCCATCTGCCAACCATTGTGCCCACAAATCAGTATAAATCGCAGGCTTTAGGGCGGCAGTTCGTCTTGCCTGTTTCGGTTCGTTTGATTCCTTGTTTCCGAAGTGGACTATCTCTTTTCCTAGCTGTGACAGAAAACCTCTCGGTTTTCCTTCTTCCCTCTTTGTCCAGAAGCCCAAAACTGGTCAACTGGCAATTGCCCGCCATCCACGATTGCTTCCATCCTTATAACCGATATCGGTCGCAGCGATATTAACAGGGACATGATGCAATGTCTCTGCGTTATAAAACATCTCTAACTTGTCCACAGCTTCTTGAAGATCAAGATAAGGATAAGCGGGGCTTCGTAAACGAGTATTTTTAGTTGTTTCAGCCATCAGTTTTCTCCTTCTATCAGTCGATTGTGACGGTAGTATAGCATACAGTCGTGATAAAATCAAGGCTAAATTGTTAATATTTTAGCCCTTGACTTGGCTAAAAAAACGGCTATAATATCGTACTATGAATTGGAGAAAGGCTAAAGCAACAGAGCAAGGACGGTAAGTCTATAAAAGATTTTCCCTTAAAAGTACGACCACCCCCGTGGGGTGGTCTCGGACCATAGTCCCTAGACTACGGCGGGGTATAATTCATTATAGCATATCTTTAAGGACAAGGTACACGTTATGAAACGGACATTTCTATACATTGATGGCTACAATCTCTATTATGGCATGGATGGACACATCATATGCAATTCCCAACGATAGTCTAACAGCCCTTAGAAAATATCTTTGGTTATCTAACAAGTTTTGCGGCTCTTTTCTACAAAAATACTACTCAATTGAGAGGGCAATTATTTCACTGCTCCTGTTCTCAATAATCCAGATTCGCCTATTCGACAGAAAAAATATTGGAAGGCGCTGGAATCAAATCCTAACCTAGAGATACATCTTGGTAAACACGCACCTGCCGGGAATAAGTATTCTGGAGAAGCAATCGGATGTCAGGATGGCTTTACAAATGTATCAAGATGCACGCGAGTAATCAACCCGATTGCATGATAATCTTATGTGCTGATTTCGACCAAGTTCCGACACTTGAAGCAGTTAGTAACCTGAAAAGTAATATTGAATTTCGCGCCATATTTCCCCCATGCCATGGCTCCGATGATCTAAGGGCGTTAATTCCCACATGCCATAAAACCGATTACATCCGATTGCGGGCTCATCAATTCCCTGACATTGTTCAATACGAGCGTGATGGTCAAATAATCTGCGTTGAGCGCCCCGTTGAATGGACATAAATGAGTGAGGAACATCACGGTTTTAACGTTTCCGCCTAAATGTACCTTGATTCCTTCCCAATTCGCTGCAATAATAGCCGCTTAATTGCCCGTTTTTCTAGGCTATATGATGGTATATTTGTAGAGTAATCGGGGCGTAGCGCAGTCCGGCTAGCGCGCTTGCTTTGGGAGCAAGAGGTCCCGGGTTCGAATCCCGGCGCCCCGACTTATGGGAGGATTCCGAGAAGCACCGCCACAAAAGTCAACTGTGGCGGTGCTTTTATGTCAAAAACAAAAGTAAGCCCTCATGGTTTTCGCAAAGCGACCTTTAGGG
>CAVVPC010000023.1:0-79434 GCA_963750005.1 uncultured Chloroflexia bacterium | reverse complement strand
CGGAGCGGTTTCCCGTGCAGCGCAGCAAGCACCTCGGCGGCAATATCCTCGGCAGCCCGGGACTGCGCCTCAACGGTCTGGGCGCCAATGTGCGGTGAGGCGATCACGCCGGGATGGGAGACCAGCTCCGTCAGGCCAGGCGGCTCCTTTTCGAAGACATCCAGCGCGGCGCCTGCGACCTTTCCCTTGTTCAATGCATCCAGCAGGGCCGCCTCGTCGATAATGCCCCCGCGGCGCCGTGCTAATAATCCGCACTCCAGCCCTCATTTGCGAGAACTCTGTTCTCCCGATCAGATCCCGGGTCTGGACGTTGAGAGGCAGGTGCAGCGAGATGAAGTCCGACCAGGCAAACAGGTCCTGCAGGGAAACAGGCTCGGCATCGCCGTGCACCAGTTCATCCTCCGAAACGTTCGGATCGTAGACAACGACATTCATTCCAAATGCCGCGGCGCGCCTGCCGACTTCGGTCCCGATCCGGCCGTAGCCGATCACACCCAGGGTTTTGCCGCTCAGCTCCACCCCTTCAAACTCCTTTTTCAACCAGCCTCCCTGTTTCATGGAGGCGTCGCTCGCGGGATTTCGCGTGCGACTGCCAGCAGCAGTCCCAATTGCCAGCTCGGCCACTGCAATGGTGGTGGAGGTCGGCGCGTTGACAACGGCGACGCCATGCTTTTTCGCAGCCTGCAGGTCGATGTTGTCGACTCCCACGCCGGCCCGGCCCACCACCTTCAGGCGGGGAGCTGCCTCCAGCACTGAGGCGGTCACGCGGGTCTGGCCGCGAACGATCAGTCCGTCGTAATCGGCAATGACCTTAACCAGGTCTGCTTCAGATAGACCCTTTTGCTCATCCACGCTGGCAGAAGCGCGCAAAATGGACTGTCCGTGTTCGTCCAGTCCATCTGTGATCAGGATTTTATATTCAGGCATGCCGATATTTTAACCGATAAAGCCATCAACTTACCATCCGCATGAATCACGCATTACTCATAACGCAAGGCCTCCACCGGTTCGAGACCGGCGGCCCGGTTGGCGGGATAAATACCAAAAAAGAGTCCCACGGCAGCGGAAAAAATGGTCGCCAGTAAAATCGCATCCAGGCCGACAATCGGGGTGAAGGCGGTCCCATTTGCAGCAGCAATCTGGCCAACGATAAACGAGATCAGCCAGCCAAGCATGATGCCAATGATGCCACCGATGAGGCTGAGCAGAGATGACTCCGTGAGAAATTGGATGAGGATATCGCGCCTGCGCGCGCCGAGCGCCTTGCGCAGACCGATCTCGCGCGTCCGCTCGGTGACGGAGACCAGCATGATGTTCATGATGCCGATGCCGCCCACCAGGAGCGAAATCCCGGCGATGCCGCCCAGAAAGATGGTCAGGATGCCGGTAATGGATTGAAACGTTGACAGCAGATCCTGCTGGGTAAAGACCGTGAAGTCATCCTCCCCAATGGGAGTGCGATGGCGGGTGCGCAGGATCTGGCTGATCTCATCGGCGGCCTGCGGGACTACTTCGCCGCTGACGGCCTGGGCAAAGATAATGTCCACCCGGTCACTGGTGCTGCGCCGGATCAGCCGCGCCTGCGCGGTGGTAAAGGGGACGAGCGCCTGGTCATCCTCACTCCCAAACGCGCCGCCGCCTCTCGACTTGAGCACGCCGATGACACGGAAAGGCTGTCCCTCGATGCGGACGGTTTCGCCCGTAACCCCATCGGAATGACCGAAAGAGCTTCTTGGCCGTTTCGGACCCAAGCAGGACGACCGAGGCACGTCCAAGCATGTGTTCCTCGTTGATCAGATCCCCTTCCGATACTTCCATATTCCGTACCTGGAAATAATCGGGCGTAACGCCGAAGATTTGGGGCGAAGTTTTTTCCCCGCCGAAGGAGACGATACCATCTCCCCTGCAGTGCCGGCGCAACCGCTTCGACAGAAGGAGCAGCGAACTGGTCGCTCAAGTGCTTCCGCATCTCCAAGCGTCAATGGCTTCGGATTGCGAACATTATCACCCTGATCGCCGCGAAATACGAACAACAGGTTCGTGCCAATCCCGCTGATGGAACCGGTAATGGACGCCTGGGCGCCCTGGCCCACTGCAAGCATGGCAATCACGGCCGCCACGCCGATCACAATTCCCAGCACGGTCAAGCCGGAGCGCAGCTTGTTGCCGCTGATGCTTTCGAGCGCTTCTATAAATGCCTGCCAGATCGTCATGAAGCACTCTCCAATTCTCCATCGCGCAGCCGGATCACTCGCCGAGTCTGCTCTGCGATCATCGGGTCATGCGTGACGATGATCAGTGTGGTCCCACTGTCCCGTTCAGGTTCAGAAGGAGATTCATAATTTCCTTGCCGACTTTTGAATCGAGATTGCCGGTCGGCTCGTCCGCCATGATGATGGCGGGATTGTTGACAATGGCGCGGGCAATGGCAACGCGCTGCTGCTGACCGCCGGAGAGCTCATAGGGACGGTGAGTCATCCGGTCTTCCAGGCCAACGGCTTTCAACGCATCGATGGCGCGCTGGCGGCGTCCCTTCCTGGATTCCCTGAGTAACGAAGCGGCAGCTCCACGTTGGTAATGGCCGTCTGCCGCGAGAGCAGGTTGAAGCTTTGGAAGACAAATCCCACCTTGCGGTTGCGGACGTTTGCCAGCTGGTCGTCATTGAGGGTGGCTACCGACTCACCGTCCAGGATATATTCACCGGAGGTGGGACGGTCCAGGCAGCCAAGTGTATTCATGAGCGTGGATTTGCCCGAGCCGGAGGGTCCCATAATGGCCACCACCTCCCCGCGCTGGATGGCGAACGAAACCCCGCGCAGGGCCTGCACTTCCACTTCGCCCATGATGTAGGACTTTCTTGATGTCCCGGGCTTCGATAACATTCTCCATGACTTTATCCACCAAATCCGCCGCGCGGGCCGCCGCCGGGGGTAAACTCCACGGGCGGGTTCAAAATGACCAGGTCGCCCTCCTTCAGATCCCCAACAAGGACCACGCTCATGGTATCCGAGGAGGAACCCAGGCGGACATCCTTCTTGACAGGCTTCCCATCGACGAGCAGGTACACCACGCGCTCGCCATCCACCAGGCGGACGGCGCGGTTCGGGACGACGATGGCATCCTTGATCTGCTTGACGATAATATTCACCGCCGCGGTCATGCCCGGCTTGACCTGTTCATCCGCATCGGTCAGCTACGACCGTCACCTTGAAATTGACCACACCCTGGTCGGATGTGCCCACCTGGGCGACTTCCACCACTTTGCCATTGTAGATCTTGCCAAGGATGGCATCGAACGTCAGCGTGACCGGCTGGTCAACTGCAACGCTGTTGATATCCACCTCGGAAACGCTTACATCCACCAGCAGGCGGGAGAGGTCATCGAGGCGGAAGGCTGTCTGACCGGCAGCCACCTGGTCGCCTGGCAGAGGATCGGACTTCTGTCACGGTACCATCAAAAGGCGCAACCACCCGCGAAAGGTTGAGGGTGGCCTGGGCCGCATCCACGCGCGCCTGTGCAGCCATGATCTCGGTGGTATTGCCATTCTTCAGCAGATCGTACGTCCGTTGGGCATCATCCACTTTTGACTGGGCGAGATCAAGATCCTCCTTTGCCTTCTGAATGGTTTCCTCATCACCCTTTTTCACATGGACCTTTCTGATCTCCGGGATCATCTTGACGCCAAAGGGTGTCACTTTACGAAGATAAATAAGCTTGTCATATTTATAAGACTTGAACAGCGACTTGTAATAGTTCAGAGCCTTGTCATAGGCATCCTTGGAATCGCGCAGGGCAACGACCGCCTGTGCCTCGGCAGTATCGGAGTTCAGCAAGTCATCCAGCGACTTCTGGGCATTGACCATGTCGGCCTGAGCCAGGATGACGGTTTGGGGAAGGGAGCTTTTTACCAGCTCGGCAAGCACAGCGTCTGTCTTGACGGTATCGCCCACGTTTACACGCACATTTTCCACCGTTCCGGCCGCCTGCCAGATGAGGACGGCGCTTTGCTGGGCGCGTACGGTTCCGGTCGCACCAATGGTGGCGGTCAGGTTGTCGCGCTTGATCGGGGATGTTTGAAATGTTGAGGTACGTATCGGCGCGTGCATTGCGTACAACCAGAAAGACGGTTGTGCCGATGATCACAACAAGAAGTATAATTAGATAGTGTCCTGTACTTTTTGAAAAAGTTTCGCATTGTTTTCCTCCGCAAGGGGATGCCTTGCCATGTTACTGCCATTCCAGTGAAAAGCCAGCTTTTCACATGGCTATGCAGTTGGATGATCGAATATCAAGTCAGCATGGGATGCCGGACCCGGTAAATTCTACCTTACAAGAATAGGTTTATACCCTACAAATATGAATTGCTCGTGAATAAGACAACAAATAGCGTGCACATTTTACCGATTTAAATGTGATGATTGTCGTCTACTTTGGTGACATTTAAGCCTGTAGCGGCTCTTCGTGTTTGGGTATCATCAAACTGATACAGCCGTCGCCAATTACGGAGGAAGTCCATGCAATTCATACCCAGTGAATTCCTTGCAATCGATCGCAGGGCTCGCACATTCATGCCTTTCCATGATCTGGAACAGCGAGCACCGGCGGAACGGATCGGCGATTTCCAGGGCGTCATCATCGATTTCAGCTCGGAGCGGGCCATGGTGGAGGCGGCGCGCTGCATCCACTGCCCAGACCCGGCTCCCTGCATGCTTGCCTGTCCCACACACAATGACATCCCATCGGCCATGTGGCTGATCGAACAGGGACGCTTCTCAGACGCTGCCAGCCTATATCATCAAACCAGTTCCCTGCCTGAGATCTGCGGCCGTGTCTGCCCGCATGAACAGCTCTGCCAGGGATCCTGCGTCCTCAATAAACATCAGGAACCGGTCCTGTGCGGAGAACTGGAGGCGTTTACCGTGGATTACTTGCGCCGCCATGAGGGGCGAGCCATCCCGGTCCCACCTCCGACGGGCCGGCGCATTGCGATCATCGGCGCGGGACCTGCCGGCCTGGGTTGTGCCGACCAGCTGATCCAGCGTGGGCACAGTGTGACTATTTTCGAAGTCGAAACCTGCTCCGGGGGGATTGCTCGTCTACGGTATCCCCAATTTCAAGCTTGCCAAGGATGTCTGGCTGGAAAAATGGGAGGAGTTTGTTAATGCGCGGGGTCAAGTTTGTCCCAAATACCTACATTGGAAAAGACAAGACCATTGACGAGCTCTTCGACGAGGGCTTCGATGCAGTCTTTATTGGCGTGGGATCCGAGATCGATGCGAAGATGGAAGATGCTCCAGGCACAGACCTGCCCGGGCGTCTACGAAGCGACCGACTTCCTGATCCGCGGCAATGTGGATCCACACCTGCTCCCGCCCGAAATGCGCAAACCGCTCGAGCTTGGAAAACGTGTTGCCGTGGTCGGCGGTGGCGATACCGCCTCCGATTGTCTGCGTACTGCACTGCGTCTCGGCGCCCAGGAAGTGACCTGCCTCTATCGCCGCACCGAAAATGAAATGCCCGGTGGAAGGAAAGACCGCCAAATGGCCGGGAGGAAGGCGCCATCTACCGATTCCTCACCCAGCCCATCAAGTTCATCGCCGGCGAGGACGGAAAGCTTGCCGCCATTGAATGCATCCAGATGGTGCTCGGCGAACCGGATAAAAAAGGCAGGCGCAGGCCCGTGCCTGTGGAAGGCTCGAACTTCATCGTTGCGTGTGACACGGCAGTGCTGGCTCTCGGCTACTGGCCGGATCCCGTTATCGGAAAGACCACACCCAGCCTGGAAACGCATGACTGGGGCCTGGTCACAGCCGACAAGGCGACCGGCGTCACCTCCCGCCCCGGCGTTTTCTCCGGCGGCGACTGTGTCACCGGACCCGATCTGGTCGTCACCGCCATGGTGGCAGGCCGCAAAGCCGCCTGGGCTATCGACGCCTATCTCGAGAACCTAACGAACAATTAATTCTCCAGGACGAAAATATCGTACCGATCCCAAATGATCGGCACGAAACATGCTCCTCCGGTCACGGCGCCGGGGGAGCATTGCTTTTATGGTTATAATCGTCCAATGTTTTACCGCCTTTTATACGTGCTGGATTTTCTTGCCGTTGTCCTGGCCGTGATCATTGCCGCCGGGGGCGATACGCCAAGATTTACCGGCCAGTCAGACCGTGTCCGGACCTATACGCGTGAGATCGAATTCGATTATCCCAACTGGGTGTGGAATGCATTCTGGACGAAACTCGAGCAGGGCGCCATAAGTGCGCCGTTCCTGTTCGATCGCGGCACAGACAAGCACATCGTTTATGAGTACCTGCGGGTGACAGGCCAGCTCATGCAGGCCGAATCGGCCATCGAGCAGGTCTATGCCAACCCTGATATCAAGGACAAGGAAGCCACCAGCGACGCGCTGCGCGCCCAGCGCGACAAGCTGATCGCCGAGCAGGCCAGGCTTGCTCCGTTTGCCGAGGCCACACTGCAAAGCCAGGTGGAGGAAGCATTCGCAGAGCTGGGCTTGACGACGGGCGGGCAGACCATCCCGCCTCTTCTTTATCACACCACGCCCACGCCGCTCGCCCTGATCATTTCGCCGCGCGATCGCATCGAGCAGATCACGAACATTTCCGTCCTGCCGACGCTGACACTTGACGAGCAGATCAAGCTCGAAGATGATGTTGCCAAATCGCTCGACGTCTCCACACTGGTCGTCCCGATCGGAGGCGTGGGCGTCTACCCGACCATGGTGATGGAGACCACCGATCTGCGCTGGGTCCTGGATACCATTGCCCATGAGTGGACTCACAATTATCTGACCCTGCGCCCCCTGGGGGTCGAGTACACGGCTACGCCGGAGCTCCGCACGATGAACGAGACGACCGCATCCATTTCCGGCGGATGAAGTGGGGACTTATGTGTTGAAGAAATATTACCCGGAGCTTTATGTGCCTCCGCCCAGCCCGAGCGCGTCCCCATCCAACAATCCGCCTCCAACTCCGGACCCGAATGCACCGCCACCATTCGATTTCCGCGCCGAGATGCACGAGACCCGCGTACATGTTGATGAGCTCCTTGCCGCAGGGAAAGATCGATGAAGCGGAAACCTACATGGAGCAGCGCCGCCAGCTCTTCTGGCAGAATGGTTATCTCATCCGCAAGTTGAACCAGGCCTATTTTGCCTTCCACGGCGCGTATGCGGATGTGCCCGGCGGCGCGGCCGGGGAAGACCCGGTCGGGCCGGCCGTGCGTGCCCTGCGTGAGAAAGCATTCGCTGGCCGACTTCATCAACACCATCGCCTGGATGACCTCCTTCGACCAGCTTAAGAAGGCGATCCAAACCAAGTGAACCAGGTTCGAGTTGCAGTATAGTGAAAACAGTGGGCAGATCACTTTCAGGAAACCATATGAGAAACCATCTTTCTGTCTTTGTATTTCTTGCCATTCTTCTATCCGCTTGTGCACAAACACCAGCCACACTCTTCTTCTGTCAGCACAACCCCAACGCTAAAGATCATCATCCCGACACCGGCCTCCTGCACGAGCCTGGTGGCCGCGCCCACGCCGGGACCTGAGGAGCCGTCGGTCTTCCCACCCATCAGCGAACAGGACCACGTGCGCGGCGCGGAAAATCCGGTTTTCACGGTCATGGACTACAGCGACTTCCAGGATCCGCGCAGTGCGTTGTTTGCCGCGGCCGTGGACCAGCTTCTGGAGGAGAATCCCGACAAAGTCCGTGCGGTGAGCCGCATGTTCCCGTTGATCGCCATCAGTGACAAATCTGCCATCGCTGCCCAGGCTGCGGAGGCTGCCGCCGAGCAGGGCAAATATTGGGAGATCCGCGACCTGCTCTACAAACAGCAGGCAGACTGGACCAGCCTTTCTGCAGCGGACTTCGAACAGTGGATCGCTGCACAGGCCGCGAGCCTGGGCCTGGATGTGGACCCAGTTCAAGACTGATATGAAACGGGAGGATCATTGTCACTCGCGTCCAGAAAGCCTGGGAGGATGGCCAGAAGATGGGGCTTGCCCGGCACCCCGCTTGTCATCCTTAACGGGCAGATCTATGGCGGCCCGCGCGATTACAACAGTCTCAACGATATAATGCAGCTGATCGTGCTCGGCAAACGGCAGTTCACCACCTGCCCGCCGGTCACTGTGGAGACCAAAAAGCAGTACATCGCCACCCTGCACACTGAAAAGGGTGACGTGGTCATCCAGCTTTTCGCGAGACAAGGCCCCCTATCACAGTGAACTCATTCCTGTTCCTGGTACACAATGGTTGGTACGACAATATCACCTTCCACCGCGTGTCCCCGATCTGTTTGCCCAGACCGGCGATCCCAGCGGGACAGGCAAGGGCAACCCAGGCTATTATGTTGTCACCGAGATCGATCCGCAGCGGAAGTTTGACAGGCCCGGGATGGTGGCCATGGTCAATTCCGGACCGGATACCAGCGGGAGCCAGTTCTTCATCACCTATGCACCTGCCTCCCAGTTCGATGGCAAGTACACAATCTTTGGAGAGGTGCTCAGCGGCATGGACGTGCTGAAGCAGCTCACCCCGCGTGACGCCCATCCCGGGCAAGCCACGCCGCCAGGAGATAAACTGCTGGGCATCACGATCGAGGAAAAATAATGAAGACCTCCACTACCCACTTTCCCTCGCTTCTGGGTATGCTGCTCTTTACCCTTGTCGGGATCCTTGCCCTGGTGCTGGCGGCCACATTGGGGACTGTGGAACTGATCAAGGTCATGGGTGGCGGGCAAATAGAAGTTCGTGAAACGATCCTCATTGTCGTGGCCATCTTTGAAGCACTACTCCTGCTGGGTGCGGGTTATGTTTCACTCTCTGAAATTTCTGCAGAAACCTTCGGCGGATTTTAATTCCATATTTACGATTAAATGGTGGCAGATCGCTGCCTGTCTTGTGGCTGCGGGAGCCGCCCTTTGGATTGGCAGCCAGGTATTCGACAATCAACCGGTCAACTGGCTGCTGCTCCCCCTGCTTACGCTTCTGGCCGTTTTCCTTCCGATCCTGGTCCTGTTTGGCCTGGGCAGCCGGGGAATTTCGCTTGGGCCGCGCTGGCGGGCATGGAATGTACTCGGCATTTCCATGACACTTGTGCCATTGTTGACCTTCATCCTGGAAATGATGGCGATTGTATTCATTTTTGTTCTTATTGATCCTCTATATTTCCTCCCAGCCTGCACTGATCGCCCAGGTGGAAATACTCTCCCAGCGGATCTACCAGGTCGGAAAAGATCCCGAAGTCTTGATCGGTCTCGTTGCGCCACTTCTTCTCAAGCCCGGAATGATGGCCATTGTCCTGCTGTTCTTCTCCGTACTGATTCCGTTGATTGAGGAGCTGGTCAAGCCCTTGGGGGTCTGGTTGTTTGGAAACCAGATCAGCACACCTGCCCAGGGATTTGCCCTGGGGGCACTGTGCGGAGCTGCCTTTGCCCTGCTCGAGACCTTCGGCGTCAGCGCACAGTCGGCGGATTGGTCCGGCCTGCTGCTCACGCGGCTCGGGACGGACATCCTGCATGTCACCACGGCGGCATTGATGGGCGCCGCGATCGTGTCCGCGATCCGTGATCATCGCTATCTGCGCCTGCTGGGGATCTATCTCCTGTGTGTTTTCCTGCACGGGCTGTGGAATGGCCTGGCGATGCTGTTCACATTTTCCAGCCTGGCTGGGTCCTATGTTAAACAAAACCTGTTGAGTGGCCTAACTACTCCGCTTGCCATATCCCTGGGAATCCTTGCGATATTCCTGCTGACCGTGCTCATCCTGTCCAACCGAAGGCTGAGAGCAGCGCAGCCCAAACCTCCGCTGGAGGAGCCGGTCCCGTAGCTTCAAAGCTCTCATGGTAAGATACCAAACATGACAATTTCCATCCCAACATTTATCGCCCGCGACGGCGACCTGGCCCAGCTGGTCGGTCTGCGCCACAAGTTTTTTATTTTCATGCTTAAGGCTGGCGCCAGGTTCGAAAGCCATCGCGGCATGCTCATGCACGATGACCTGATCGGCAAGCCCTGGGGGACGCAGGTCTTCAGCCACATCGGCTCACCTTTTTATCTGCTGCAGCCTTCGCTCGGCGACCTGCTCGTGGACCTGCCGCGCACCACCCAGATTCTCTACCCCAAGGACATCGGTTTTATCTTTGTGACCATGGGCATCGGTCCTGGACGGAAGGTGCTGGAGGCAGGGACCGGCTCCGGCTCGATGACGACCGCCCTGGCCTACGCGGTCGGGTCGGAGGGACGGGTCATTTCATACGAGGTCAAGCCGGATGTGCAAAACCTGGCCCGCAAAAATCTGACCCGCTTTGGGCTCGAATCGCGGGTCGACTTCAAGCTGCGCGACATCGCCGAAGGCTTCGACGAGACGGACGCGGATTCCTTCTTCCTGGATGTGCCCAATCCGTACGATTACACTGTCCAGGTGCGCAACGCGCTCAAGCCCGGTGGATTCCTGTGCTGTCTTGTCCCGACGTTCAATCAAATCGAAAAAACTCTCATCGCATTGCGGCAGACAAACTTTGCCTTCGTGGAAGTCTGCGAGCTGCTGCTGCGGTTCTTTCAGGCCGAGCCCAACCGCATCCGCCCCACGGACCGCATGGTCGCGCATACCGGCTTCCTGATCTTCGCCCGCAAGATCGAACCCGGCGAGGATCCGCGCGGCCGGGAGCTTTCCGAGGAGATCGGCGCGATCAAGCCGTAAAAGGAAACAATGCATAAATCCAACTGCCTGCTCTGTGGATCGCCGCTGGTGTACAGCACGGAATCGGTGATACGAACCTGCGACTTGTGTAAAGGACAATTTGAATCGGAGGCTGCCTGCGAGCAGGGACACTTTATCTGCAATACCTGTCATTCCTCTTCTGCAAATGAGCTGATCGAAAATGTGTGCATTCAGAGCACCTCCACGCAACCGGTCGGGATGGCCATCGCCCTGATCCAGCGATTTCCAAATGCGTACCTTCCCTGATTTGCTCAATCCGTCAACGTTTCGAACACTTTCATTCAACCATGCCTGTCACAATTACCGAAGAATACATCTCGTTGCGATTAACCGAGGCCCTCGAAGCTGCCGATCCCTCCCAGGACGGCTACTCCGAGATCGATCTCAGCGACGGGAAGCACCTCAAGTGTGCAGCCGTCCTGATCCCACTGCTCTGGCATGAGGATGAATGGCACGTGCTCTACACCCGCCGCACGGACCGGGTCGAATCGCACAAGGGACAGGTCTCCTTCCCCGGCGGCGCCTGCGATGAAGGCGAGACCACCCCCGAGCAGACCGCGCTCCGCGAAGCCAATGAGGAGATTGGCGTCAATCCTGGTGACGTCAAAGTCCTGGGCAGGCTGGCCACCCTGATCACCATCACCTATTTTCGGGTGACGCCGGTGGTGGGTGTGATCAAGTGGCCGTCTGTCTTTAAAGTGGGAGAACACGAGGTGGCGCGCATCTTCACGATCCCCCTGGGCTGGCTGGCCAACCCGTCCAACCGCTGGCAGTTCGACCGCCCCGGCACGGACCTCTCTCTGATCGCCTACCATCCCTATGACGGAGAATTACTCTGGGGCGCTACCGCAAGAATGACAGTTGATTTTTTGAAGGTGTTGGGATTATAGAAGCCCCCGACGCTCAGAAACGCTCGCTCCGCTCAGCGAGGTAAGGTATAAATAAAAACTCCCCGACCAAAATCGGGGAGTTTTCTGTTGACGAGAGAATTACTCTTCGCCTTCGTCTTCCTTCTTGCCGCGTTCCACGGAGATTTCGGGCTCGGTGGAAGTCGGTGTGACACCTTCGGCGCCGGGGACGGCTGCGGCTTCCTCTTCTTCGACCTTGGCAAAGGTCGCGACAGCAACCATCGTGTCAGGGTCATTGAGAATGCGGACCTTGTCCGAGATCTGGACGTCCCGGACGCGGATGCCTTCACCCGGCCGGTTCATGGCGGAGATATCCACTTCGATACGCTCCGGCAGGTCGGTGGGCAGACATTCCACTTCGAGCTGTTCCAGGTTCTTGACCAGCACGGCGTTGAAATCCTTCACCGCCAGAGACACACCGCTGAAGTGCACATTGACGTTTGTGCGCAGCAGCTCGGTCATCGAAACGGCCAGGAAGTCCACGTGCAGCAGGCGGTTCTTGATGTAATCGCGCTGCCTCTCACGCACCAGCGCGGGATACTCGGTACCATCCACGTTAATGGTCACCAGGCTGGAGCCGGTAACCTTCGCCAGCGCCAGGCTGGCAGTGTGCGCGTCCAGATTGATGTTGACCGGCTCGGTATGACGCCCGTAGATCACCGCGGGCAGCTTGCCCTCGCGGCGCAGGGCCTTGACCTGCTTGCCGACCACGTCCCGCCTGGTTGCATTTAAAACGACTTTCTCCATCTTTACTCCTCGAGCGCCTCTCACCCGTGATCCCACGGATTACCTTCGCTCTATGAATAGAATTTTCTGCAGTGACGAATATATTCGTCTTTAACAAACGGCTGAAGCCGTTACTACATTCAAATTTATCTCCGCCTGAACAGTGCCTGTCCGAGCAGGACGGAAATGCTGGCGAACAGGCCGGCAACCAGCCCGGCAATCAATGCCGTGCGAGTGTCCATCAGCGTGGTGACATTGCCCTCGACTTTGCTGCTGATCAACAGGATCGCCCGGGCCGAATCATCCATTTTGACATCATTGGCGATCACGACCGCGGCGGCCGAACTGCGGACCTCCGCGCTCTGGGCGATCACCGCGCCCGCAAAGCCGCTGACCGCCGCCCTCTCGGCCTGGACATATCCGATCAGGGATCGGTCCGCGACAACATCGGAGGCTTTGACCTCTCCCAACGCAGACCGCTCGGCATTGACGTGATTTGCATTCAAATCCCCAACCGCGCTCCGGTCGAGCTCGACGTTCTCAGCCGTGATGGCTTCCGCAGCAGCCTGGCTCATGTTAACCTGCTGGGCGTTTACGGTTTGCACCTGGGCTTGTGAGATGTTTGTCACCTGGGGTTCTTCAGATTCAGAGTTGATTTCAGGTCCGGTCATGTTTCCTTCTTACGACTGATTTCAGTCACTAAAATCCGTCCCGCGCCGCGGGACGGAGAATGTTTACAGCGGCAAATATTTTACCACAGATGGGGCACTCGCGCTGAGCGGAGACCTGAGCGTTCGCTGCGAAGGTTGCAGACGAACGCGGTCGGATGTAAACAAAGGATATATGAAATACCGCGCTTCGTCTGCGCGCCTCGACTGACACTCGTCGCTTCGCTCAGCGCGAGGATCGCTGTTGTTTCATCGCCTCCGCCACGCCATGCGAAAGCTCATCCTGCCCGCTGCTCCAAATGGGCGACAATATTCCAGTAATCCTCGTCGTTCCGGTTCTGGCTGAGCTTGTAACTGGCTTCGATCCGGGTCACTTCGATCTGGAATGCCATGATGCCCTTGATTTCCTTTTCCACGAAATCCTGTGGAAGAGACTCCATTTTATAATGGCCACTCCTCTCATGGCGGTCGACCAATCTCTTGAGCAGCTGGTAGGCCTGCTCATATTCAGTGACAAGACGCGGCGTTCCATAGACGTGGACAGCCTGATAATTCCAGGTCGGCACGTTGACATGTTTATACCAGGTGGGCGAGATATAGGTGTGCGGTCCCTGAAAGATGACCAGCAGCTCGGGATTATTTTCGAATGTTTTCCAGAGCGGATTTGCCCTGGACATATGCCCGTTGATCAACAGTCTCTCCCCCTCTTCAACAACCTCCACCAGCAAATGGCTGGCGACCGGTCTGCGTCCGTCATAACTGACCAGGGTCGCGAATTCATTCTCCCGCAGGAACTCCAGTATCTTTTCACGATCTTCCTCACGATAAAGCTTGGGTGTGTACATACTTCTCCTTTGGCATTCCTCAAGTATATCAATTACCAATTACCACCCCAAAGGTATAATCCCCGCATTCTCGTGACAGGACCTTCATGCGTCGTTACCTGCTTTTCACTGTATTTATCTCAGGCATGACCACCCTTGCCGCCGAACTGGCCGCAGGACGACTGATCGGCAACGTCTTTGGCACCAGCAATATCGTCTGGGCGAGCATCATCGGGCTGATCCTCATCTATCTCACAGTGGGATATTTCATCGGCGGCAAATGGGCGGATGCGAATCCCACGCCCGGAGCCATGTACCGGGTGCTGGCCTGGGGTGCGTTTACGCTGGGACTCGTCCCGTTCATTGCCGGACCCGTTCTCCGCTCCGCGGCGACTGCTTTTGAGGTGCTGCAGATCGGCATCCTGGGAGCGTCCTTTATCGCGGTGCTGGTCCTTTTCAGCGTCCCCATCACCCTACTGGGGATGATCTCACCCTTCGCAATCCGCCTCTCGGTGGATGACGCTACCCACGCCGGGGAAATCTCGGGGCGGATCTATGCCACCTCCACGCTGGGTTCCTTCATTGGAACGTTCCTGCCGACGCTGATCTTTATCCCGGCGATCGGCACGACCAGAACATTTTTGTTGTTCAGCCTGGTCCTGCTGTTCGTGGCACTGGCCGGGCTGGGCAGGTATGCCAGCCGCAGTGCAATGCTCAAGCTTTTGTGGATGCCGGCTGTACTTGCCATCGTGGCGATGATCTGGTCAGGTCAGGCGCTCAAGCACAGTGCCGGGCAGATCTATGAGACCGAGTCTGCCTACAACTACATCCAGGTGGCGCAGGTGAAAGGCTATACAGTCCTGAGACTGAATGAGGGACAGGGTATTCACTCGATCTATAAGCCGGATACGCTGCAATATAACGGACCCTGGGACCAATTCCTCGTAGGGCCCTATTTTTATGCCAACAGGAAACCTTCTGACATTAAGCGCATCGCCATTGTGGGTCTCGCCGCCGGTACGGCCGCCCGCCAGATGACGGCTGTCTATGGAAACATTCCGATCGATGGGTTTGAGCTCGACCCGAAAATCGTGGAAGTGGGAAAAAATACTTCGACATGAACATGCCCAACCTGAACATCCACATCGGCGACGGGCGGCTCGGGCTTGAACAAAGCCCCTACAAATACGACATCATCGCCGTGGACGCCTACCGCCCGCCCTACATCCCCGCCCACATGACGACCCAGGAATTCTTCGAGATCGTCGCCTCCCATTTGACCGATGACGGCGTGCTGGTCATCAACTCTGCCAGCGTCCCCGGCGACCGGCGCCTGATCAATGGGCTGGCCACCACGATGGGAACGGTCTTTCCCTCCATTTATACGGTGGATATTCCAGGCTCTTTGAACACCATGATCTTCGCCACCAAACAGAAGACCCAGCCGGAGAATTTTGCGATCAATTTACTTTCTCTTTCACAAGATCCGAGCATTCATCCATTGTTGATCGCCACAATGCAGACGGCGTTTGCCGGCCTGAAGTCAGACTATGAAAGGACAACGGTCTTCACCGATGACCATGCTCCCATCGAATGGATCGTGAACGACATGGTGATTCGATTTATTCTTGGCGGCGGGACTCAATACCTGCAGTAGATTATGAAAAACCAATCCTTTCCTGGCTTGTTACTGTGATCGTTCCCATTGTGCTAATTGGGCTTGCAATCCGGGTACTACTTTTGCCGGTGTTCTACCAGCTTGAATATAACATGCCTTATTTCCCGCCGGACGAGTATGGATTTACCAAAGCAGACCGATTGAAGTGGGCCCCGTATGCTGTGAATTATCTGATCAACAATGCAGATATCTCCTACTTAGGCGATTTGAAATTCGACGATGGCAGCCCGCTCTACAATGAGCGTGAGCTGAGGCACATGATGGATGTCAAGTCCGTGACCCGGGGCGCGCTGCGGCTCTGGTATCTTTCGCTGGCGCTGCTGGCCGGGCTGGGTGTCTGGGCATGGTTTGGGAATTGGTGGCAGTACTTCCTTCTTGGCCTGAAGCGAGGCGGCTGGCTGATGGTGGGGCTGGCAGTCACGATCGGAGTGATCGTCGTGGTCGGAATCGCCGTCAACCCGAATGTCTTTGACGAATTCTTCGTTTTGTTCCACAGCCTGTTCTTCGAAGGCAACTCCTGGCTGTTCTATTTCTCGGATACACTGATCCGCCTGTTCCCCATCCGTTTCTGGGAGGATGCCTTCCTGTTGGCGGCGGTCATTGCCCTGGGAGGCGGGCTGGCGTTGGGGCTGGGGATCAAGCCGGACCTCGCAAGGAATGATCTGTCTGGTCCGGGGAAGACTTAACGGTCCTTTGACAATCGGCGAAGGGATCCTCTGTCGTTCAGGGGAATCGAACTTCTGACGAAACATTAATCGCCATGATGTATAATCCCGCCTGAGGAGAATTGGAACATGCCAGATACATTATCACTGGAAAACAAAGTTGCTGTCGTCACCGGTGCATCGCGCGGCATCGGGCGGGCTATCGCAGAAGTATTGGCGAAAAATGGCGCGGACGTCGTCTGCGGAGATCGGTTGGAAAAACAGGCGGAGGAGACCGCCGTGCAAGTGGCTGCCATGAGCGGACGCCGCACGAGCGGCTGCCTGGTGGACGTGGCTGACCACAAAAGCGTCAAGGACTTTATTGATTGCGCCCTCGAAAATTTCGGACGAGTGGATATCCTCGTCAACAACGCAGGCATCACCCGCGACAATTTGTTGATGCGCATCGACGAGAAAGATTGGGACGATGTCCTGACTGTCAACCTGAAAGGTGCCTACAACTGCTGCAAGGCTGCCATCCGACCCATGATGAAGCAGCGCTACGGACGGATTGTCAACATTACCTCAGTGGTGGGCTTGTCGGGGAATGCCGGCCAGACCAACTATGCATCCTCAAAAGCAGGATTGATCGGTTTCACCAAGTCGCTTGCCAAGGAAGTCGGCGCGCGCAACATCACCGTCAATGCGGTCGCACCAGGCTATATCACTACGGCGCTTACCGATGTGCTCTCCGACGAGTATCGCGCCGCAGCCATTAAGGCAACGCCGATGGGTCGATTAGGCTCGCCGGAAGATGTCGCCTATGCGGTGGCGTTTCTAGTCTCGGACCAGGCCTCATTCATCACGGGCCAGGTGTTGAGCGTAGATGGTGGTATGGTAATGATGTAGGCTCCCGCACCCCCGCCCCTCTCCCTAGAGAGAGGGGAGAGAGCAAGGAGAAAGAATGTCTTATACGCATACACCAGGGAAAACCACCGTTGCACCGGATGTGCTTGTTACGATTACGCGCCTGTCGGCGTTCAGTGTGCCGGGCGTCAGCCGGATGGCAAATGTCACGGGTGGCGTGAACCGCCTGTTCAAACGCGGTGTCCATGATGGGGTGCGGCTGGAGATCAAGGACAATACCGTTTATGCCAATCTGTATCTCATTTTGAAGAACGATGTCAACATCCGGGAAGTGAGCCGCAACGTCCAGGGGCAGGTCGCCCGCGCCCTGCAGGAGATGGTCGGCATGGATATCGGCGAGATCGAGATCCATATTGAAGATATCGATTACGGAGATCAAGAGGCGTAGCCTGCATGAAACCTCGCACCAGGGCGCGTTCGCTGGCCCTGCAAGTACTTTACGAAGTTGATATTGCGAATCACCCTCCAGGCGAGATCTTTAAGCTGCGCCTGGAGGAGACTCCGCTTCCCGATGACCTGGCCGAATTTGCCCGCCAGATCATCTTTGGCATACTTCCCATGACGAGTACCCTCGATCATCTGATCGCAAAGTATGCGCCCGAATGGCCGCTCGACCAGATCGCTGCGATCGACCGGAACATCCTGCGCATGGCTCTCTGGGAGTTCGCGGTCTACCGAGAAACGCCTCTCAAGGTTGCCATCAATGAGGCGGTGGAACTGGCGAAACTATACGGCTCAGACTCGGCACCGCGCTTCGTGAACGGTGTGCTTGGTGCCCTGGCAGAACACCAAAGTGAAATCCAACAGGCGGTCCAGAAGTTGTAAATTATGGAAATCTTTGGCATTGGTCCCCAGGAACTCTTCTTCATCGTGCTTATCGCCATCATTGTGCTGGGTCCAAAAGACATGCAGAAGGCGGGCAAAACGGTTGGGCGCTGGCTTAACCGCTTCATGAGGTCGGATGGGTGGAAGGCGTTTCAACGCGCGTCCAGGGAGATCCGCAACCTTCCCACAAACCTGATGCGGGAGGCCAATCTGGATGAATTAAAGGAAATGGACCGGGACATACGCAACAGCATCGATCCCCGCCCGCCCGTGTCAAAACCGCCCCGGCCGCAGCCTCCAGTAAACCAGGCTGTCCCTTCATCCGAGCCGGAACCCGCCGAAACCGAATCTCCTGCTACTGCCGACCCTGAAACACCTGCACAGGCTGACAATACCGGCCCGGAACAGCAATGAAAAAAATCCTGCAATCGTTCTGGCGGGTCATCACCTTTCCATTCCGTCTGATTTACAAAATCATCGCCTGGCCCTTCCAGATGATCAAGCAGGGGCATCAACTTCCTGAATACAGACGTCGAAGACCGTCCAATTCTGGATACCTTCTCCAACCTTGCCACAGAATCCGATGCGCGTGCCAGCTTCTGGGACCATATCGAAGCCTTGCGAATGCACCTGTTCCGCATGCTCATCGCCCTGGCCATTTGCGTGGGGATTTCCTTTTACTTCGCCAAACCGTTGATGGGATTTCCTCGCCGAACCTGTCGGCGGGCTGGATAAGCTGCAGGCGATTGAGGTCACCGAAGAGCTGGGGGTATTTATGCGCGTCGCCCTGACCAGCGGGATCGCCATCGCATTTCCCTATCTCGCCTTCGAGGTCTGGTTGTTCGCCGCACCGGGTTTGAATTCACGCGAGAAGAAGAACACACTTTTTGGCATCCCCGTCGCCGTGTTCTTGTTTCTCACCGGGATGACCTTTACCTATCTAATATTAATCCCGCCTGCCTTGAAGTTCCTGGCTGGTTTTACCGCAATTTCGGCGGACTGGGCGGCAGCGGAATACTTTGGCTTTATCACCGGGTTGATGCTCTGGATCGGTGCCTTCTTTGAATTCCCACTGGTCATTTATATTCTGACCAGCGTGGGCTTCGTAAAACCACAGATGCTATTAAAACAATGGAGGCTGGCAGTCGTCGTCATCGCGATCATCGCTGCTGCCGTCACACCGACCGTCGACCCGGTCAACATGGCATTGGTCATGCTCCCCATGACAGCTTTATACTTTATCAGTATTGGCATGAGCTATCTGGCGTACGCCGCGCGCAGAAGGAACATGCCGGCAGAAGAATCCGTTTAATATACCAGTCGGACCGTTCGCGAAAGAAGCATTGAGGAGAGAAATGGAAACAAGGACTATCACCTCGCGCCGCGTTCTAATGTTCATTGTTATTCTGGCACTGGCCAGCCAGGCCTGTGCCACCAGCCTGCTCCAGTGGCCATTTCCCAACTTCCCAGGTACTGCATCTACTCCTCTGCCCGGCGGGCCCACACCTACGCCCCTGCCGCGTGCCGAAGTGACATTCACCGCCCGGCTGCCCGAGCCGCTCCCGGCCAACGAGGTGCTTGCCATCAGCGTGCTGGATGAAATCACCGGCCTGGCCCTTAACGCTGTCGATTATCAAATGACCGCAGTGGACCCAATCACCTATTCCACCACGCTCGCCATACCCGACAAGGCAGTCATCAAATATAAATACATCCGGCTCGGCCCGTCACGCATCGCCGAAGACACCAACCTGGATGCACCCATCCGCTACCGGCTGGTATCCATCAACGGTCCGACCCAGATCGTGGATACGGTCAGCAGCTGGGCGGATAAACCGGTCAACACCCTGTCAGGCAATATCTTTGGGACCGTGGTGAACCAGGATAGCGGTGCTCCGCTTCCCGGACATCCTGGTAACAGCCGGCGGCGCTCAAATGCTGACCGATTCCGCCGGGCGCTTCGAGCTGGATGGCCTGCGCGGCGGCGACCACAACCTCGTGGCGTATGCGCTCGATGGCGCCTACCAGACCTTCCAGCAGGGCGCCACCGTCGCCGAAAACCAGTCGACCCCGGTCCAGATCCAGATGAAGCCCACCCAGATGGTGAATGTCATCTTTACCGTGTCAGTGCCGGATTCCACCCAGCGAGGCGTGCCGCTCAGGCTGGCTGGCAACTTTCTGCAGCTTGGGAACACCTTCTCCGACCTGCAGGGCGGCCTAAGCACCGTGGCCGACCGGATGCCGGTCCTATCCCCGCTCCCGGATGGTCGTTACTCTGTTTCGCTGTTCCTGCCGGCCGGCGCGCATGTGGATTACAAGTACACGCTTGGCGATGGTTTCTGGAATTCAGAATTCACCTCCACAGGCCAGTATGTGACCCGCAGCCTGATCGTCCCCTCGACGAACATGGCAGTGGATGATATTGTCCAATCCTGGCAAGCCGGACCGAACGCGCCGATCCTCTTCGAAGTCACCGTACCGGCGAATACACCTCCGGGTGATTCGATCTACATCCAGTTCAATTCCTTTGGCTGGACGCCGCCCATCCCGATGTGGTCCAAGGGAAACAACCAGTGGGCTTACAAACTGTATGGCCCATTGAACATCATCGGTTCGTTCAGTTATCGCTATCTGCCGCAATGCCCAGTGCGGTTCCGCAGATGATGCACAGACGGCCGGGGAGAATGCACATGGACATGTTGTCACGCCCAGTCTTGCGCCGCAGGACATCCAGGACACCGTCAGCCAGTGGATGTGGCCCCTAGCGGCTGCCAGCCCCACAATCGTAGCGACAGACATCCCATCCCGCGGAACCGGCTTCTTCGCAGGCGTGGAATACCAATCCTATTACCATCCGAATGACCCGCAATTCAACCCGCCTGCCCTGCAAAATGTGCAGGCGATTGGAGCCAACTGGGTTGTCCTGACCCCCTCCTGGACCTATACACAGACCAATCCATTGCTCTTTTCCTCGCTCCCCGGAAAGGACGCCTTCTGGTCGGATACGGTTAACATGGTCTCGCAGGCGCGCGCGATCAACCTCAATGTGGCCCTGTTTCCCCAGCCGCGCTTCGCCACCACTGCGGATGACTTCTGGGCGTCCGCGCCGCGGGATGCCGGCTGGTGGGATAACTGGTTCAATCACTACCGCGCCTTTGCCGTCAACTACGCCGACCTGGCAACCCAGACCGGCGCCCAGGCGATCGTGCTTGGCGGGGACTGGATCGCTCCAGCCCTGCCCGCAGGGACGCTTTCCAACGGGACCCCAAGCGGAGTCCCAGCCGACGCGGATGCTCGCTGGAAGAGCGTCATCGCCGAAGTGCGACAGCATTTCCGCGGCACTGTCCTCTTTGCGCTCCCCTACACCAACACAGACATCCCTGCTCCACTCAGTATATTGACGGATGTCGATGGCGTGTATTTGCTCTGGTTCGCAAAGCTGAGCGACTCGCCAACTCCTGACAAAGCCGACCTGCTTGCCGAAGCCGGCCGCCTGCTCGACGAAAATATTGCCCCAGTCCAGCAGGCAATCAATAAACCCTTCATTATTGCGCTGTCCTACCCATCCTCCACTTATTCGGCAACAGGATGCATCCCCAACGGGAGCGGCGGGTGCTATGACTGGACTGCGCTCAACCGGCCCAAGGATGATCTGACCACGGTCGACCTCGATATCCAGCAACAGACGGACATCTACGAGGCATTGTTCAATGCAGTCAATGCCCGTCCCTGGGTCAACGGGCTCGTCAGCCGCGGCTATTTCATGCCGGTGGCGCTGCAGGACAAGTCTGCCTCCGTCCACGGCAAACCCGCCGCAGACCTGCTCTGGTACTGGTTCCCACGACTGCTGGGGAATATCAAATAATCACTGTCATTGCCCTCGCCCGCCTTTGGCAGGGATGACCGCCTGCCTTGGATGAAAGAGGCGCTCTCAAGTGAGCGTCTCTTTTTTCATAAAATCGTGTTCTATGTACGGAGTTGTCAATTCGCATCGGAGGAGCAATGAAAAAAGTTGGTGTCTTTTTATGGCGGGGGCTGCTGGTTGTGCTGGTGATCGTATTGATCGCAGGAATAGCCGGGGCATTTTATTTCAACAGGTACCTGCCGAACACGGTCGCGCCGAAATCCCTCCCGCAGACCGAGGGTCAAATCCAGATCGAGGGGCTTCAAAGTCCAGTCAATATTTATCGCGACAAAATGGGCATTCCGAACATCTATGCCAGCAATCAGCATGACCTGTTCTTCGCCCAGGGCTACGTCCACGCCCAGGATCGCTTCTGGCAGATGGACGCCTGGCGCCACATCGGCTCAGGCACTCTCTCTGAAATGTTCGGCAAGGGACAGGTGGATACCGACACCTTCCTCCGCACGCTTGGCTGGAAACAGGTCGCTGAACAGGAGTATGCGCAACTCGACCCCGAAGCAAAAGCCATCATCGATTCCTACACCGAGGGCGTGAACGCCTATCTCAAGGATCATGACAAGACGGCCCTCAGCCTTGAGTATGCCGATCCTCGGCCTGCTCAGCCCGGATTACAAAGTCCAGCCGTGGACGCCGGTCAACAGTCTGACCTGGGGCAAGGCCATGGCCTGGGACCTGCGCGGCAACATGGGCGAGGAGATCGAGCGCGCCATCCTGCTCAAAACCCTGACCCCGGAGCAGGTCAAAGAGCTCTTTCCGGAGTATCCCCAGGATCATCCAATCATTGTCAATAAGATCGGTGAAAACCAGTTGATGGCCCAGGGTCAGCCCTCACAGCTTGATTCCAATCCTCCGCTCACAAGCTTTGACTTTACCCCTCTTGCCGACCAGTTTACTCTTCTTGATCAGGCTCTCGGTCCCGCCGGTGAAGGGATCGGTTCCAATTCATGGGCAGTTTCCGGCTCACGCACAGCAACCGGGATGCCGCTGCTGGCAAACGATCCGCACCTTAGCATCCAGATGCCTTCGATCTGGTACCAGATCGGCCTGCACTGCATGCCGAAAAGCGACGGATGCCCGATCGAGGTGGCCGGCTTCTCCTTTGCCGGAGTTCCCGGCGTGGTCATCGGTCACAATGACCGTATCGCCTGGGGCTTTACCAATGTAGGCCCGGACGTGATGGACCTGTACATCGAAAAAGTCAATCCTGAAAACCCAAACCAGTACGAAGTCAACGGCCAGTGGGTGGACTTCGAGACTCGCAAGGAGACCATCAACGTGGTTGGAGGCGATCCAGTGGAGGTCAATGTCCGCTCCACGCGGCACGGTCCGGTCATCTCCGAAGCGTACGGACCGTTGAAAAATGAGGGCGATCCCAAGGATAAGGAATTCCAGGCCTTCAAGGATAGCGCAGGCATTGACCTGCCGGCCAACTACGTCATTGCCCTCAAATGGACCGCCTTGCAGCCTTCCACCCCTTCCAGGCCATCTGGGGCTTCGACAGGGCACAGAATTGGGAGCAATTCCGCGAGGCCACCAGGAATTTCCACGTACCCGCGCAGAACCTGCTCTATGCAGACGTGGATGGAAATATCGCCTATCAAATGCCCGGCGACATCCCCATTCGTGCCAACGGTGATGGAACTTTACCGGTCCCGGGCTGGACGGATGATTATGAATGGACCGGCTACATCCCCTTTGAAGAGTTGCCCTATACCGTAAATCCCGAAGAGGGATATATCGCTACAGCCAACAACCAGGTGCCGCCCTCCGATTATCCATATCTGATCACCCAGGACTGGGATTATGGTTTCCGCGCCCAGCGCATCGTGGACATGATCCAGAACGCGCCCGGCAAAATCGACATTGCCTACATCCAGTCCATGCAGGGGGATGGATTCGATGCCAATGGACCGGTGTTTGTCCCACTGCTCACGGAAATGAAGTACGAAGCGCCGACCAAAAATGATGCCACCGCCATGGACCTGCTTTCCAAATGGGATTACCAGGATCGGGCCGACTCTGCCGCCGCCGCCGTGTTCAATGCCTTCTGGCGCAACCTCATCAAGAACACCTTCAACGACGAGCTGCCCGAGCGCTACCAGGCGGACGGCGGCTCGCGCTGGAATGAAGTCATGCGCCACCTGGACCAGAACAGCGCCTGGTGGGATGACGTCAATACCAGGGACGTTGTCGAAACTCGTGAAGATATCATGGAAAAGTCTTTTGAGCAGGGTGTCGCTGAGCTTGAGAAGCTGCTTGGAAAGGATCCGTCCAGGTGGACCTGGGGCGAGATGCATGCAGCCACGTTCAGGAACAGTACTCTCGGGGAATCAGGTGTTGGGCTCATCGAATCCCTGTTCAACCGCGGACCCTACCCCGTGGGCGGCGGCGAAGCCATCGTCAACGCAACAGGCTGGTCGGTCAAGGATGGATATGAAACGAACTGGCTCCCCTCCATGCGCATGATCGTGGACCTCGGGAACCTGAACAATTCCGTGACTGTCCATACGACCGGCCAATCCGGACATGCCTACAGTCCCCACTATGACGATATGATTCCCCTGTGGGTGAACATCCAGTATTACCCCATGCTGTGGGACCAGCAGACACTGACGCAAAATACGGAAGGCAATCTGGTCTTACAACCGAAATAACCAGGTAGGGACAGGTCTTTGCCAGGCACTCTGGAAGAGCAGGCCTGTCCCTACTTCGTTTTAACAGCCACCCACGAAAAGAACGCCACGCCAAGATAGCTGAAAGTCAGATCCACAAGGTCAGGTGTCCGGCTGGAAAAATACTGCTGTGAGAATTCTTCGAGGCCGATCAACAGGGCGAGAACCAGGCCACTTTGAACGGCAAGCCGTGTCCGGCTTTGATCGGGACGAGCGCGGAAAAGGGCCAGGTCGATGAGCAGCGTGAGGATCCCGTATAGAATAAAATGTCCCGCCTTATCTCCAAAGGGAAATTCATAGATAAAACCAACGTAGTGGGCCAGCACTCCTGCATCGGCAAGGACGATGACCAGCAGGATGAAGACCGTAAAGAGGATCGCCAGCCACTTCATATTGTCGGATTGATAAAAAAAGAGACGCCTTACGGCGTCTCGATTTCTTTTGTCTTGTCGACGTTCGCTTTTTCAAGGCTGGATTTCTCTGCCTTGGATTCACGCCGTGCCTTTATAAACTCATACACGATCGGAACGACCGAGATGAGGAGAATCGCGACAATTACCAGCTCAAAGTTTTCCTGGACAAATGGAAGATTCCCAAAGAAGTATCCCATCAGGGTAAACAGGAGGACCCAGGTGATCCCGCCAAATACGTTGTAGGAGAAAAAATAGGCTGTAGGACATTTTTCCCATGCCGGCGACAAAGGGCGCAAAGGTCCGCACGATGGGGACGAAGCGCGCCAGGAAGATCGTCTTGCCGCCGTGCTTTGCAAAGAAGGCATGCGTGCGGTCAAGATATTCCCGCTTGATCCACTTGACGTTATAGGCCCGGTCGCCCATGTAATGGCCGATCCAGTAATTGACCGTATCGCCCAGGACGGCGGCGATCGACAACAGGATCAGCAGTACCCAGATATTCAGCGAACCGAGCGCGGCGAAGGATCCGGCTGCGAACAATAACGAGTCGCCAGGCAGGAAGGGTGTGATCACAAAACCTGTTTCCATGAAAATAACCACGAACAGAATGACGTACGTCCATGTACCGTACTGGCTGATGATCGCCGCGAGTTTTGCATCGAGATGAAGAAAAAAGTCGACCAGGGTATTAATTAAGTCCATAGCTTTCTCACAAATTAGGGTGGTTTCTGGTGCAATGTCTTGCGAAGGTTATTGCAAAAGCAATTCTTTGATAAAAGTATACCGGCCTTTTTTTGCGCCAAAAACGAGCTGGCGCTAGATTATACCTTGCTTTCCTGGCCGACTTCGAAGTGGCTCAGCCAATCCCCCAAAAGAAGGAGCAGGAGGCTGCCTATTGTGGAAACTCCAAGATTGATCGTCCCGAGAGGGATCCAAACCCAGCCGCGCCACAAGCCAAACAGATATCCAAGGGCAAATCCAAATATACTGAGCAGGCAAAACAGAATAAGCCGCCAGAAACCGCCGTCGCGGATCAAATGGTAGAGCGCGCCGTAAAATAATGCAATAAGGAGAGAGAAAAATAGGGCCGGTATTGTCAATTGCATTTCACCTTCCTGAACTGGGATATCCCTCAAATTGTGCCGCTTTGTTCCTATTGTATACATGCAATTCTTAAAGGATGATTCCACCACCAAGCATCCGATCGCTCTCATAGAAAACCGCCGCCTGGCCGGCAGTAATATCCCGTTGCGGCACGTCAAACAGGACCTTTACCTGTCCATCGACCTGCGGCGTGACCCATGCCCAGGCTTCCCTGGCGGTATAACGGATCTTCACTTCAGCACGGAAAGGATCATGGGGAACATTCCCACTCACCCAGTTGACATCCCGTGCGGTCAGCTCGCTGGTGCCAAGTTCCGCCTGTATGCCAACTATGAGTGTATTGGTGAGCGCGTTTTTCCCAAGCACATACAAGGGCACCGGGGAGGCAACGCCCAGTCCCTTGCGCTGGCCGATGGTGTAATTTGCCAGCCCGGTATGTTCACCGAGAGACTGTCCATCCCGGGTGACGATCGCGCCACGCTGCAGCATCCCGGAAGCATTGCGCTGCAGGAAGCTGCGGTAATCCTCCCCCGCCAGGAAACAAAGATCCTGCGAGTCCTTGCGGGAGGCGGTGGGCAGCCCATATTTTTCAGCGATCTGGCGGATCTCCGGCTTTGGATAGTCACCGACCGGAAACAGGGCTTTCGCCAGTTTATCCTGGGTCAGGACATGCAGAACATAGGATTGATCCTTGTTCCTATCCACCGCACGCAGTAATCGAGAACCATCTTCGGTCCTTTGAATTCGGACATAATGCCCGGTCGCCATATAGTCCGCGCCAAGGGCAAGTGCGTGATCGAGCAGGAACGTCCAGCGGATCTGGCGGTTGCAGACCAGGCATGGGTTGGGCGTTTCGCCGCGCGCATATCCATCCAGGAAATATTGCACCACCGTATTGTGAAAGACATCCTTTGCGTCCACTACATAAAAGGGAATGTCGAGCTTTGCCGCCACACGCCTCGCCTGGGCCATGGAATCGGGTGTGCAGCAGCGGTTGGAGTCTTCCTTGCCCGGCTCACTCCACAGGCGCAGCATCATCCCGATCACCTCATAACCCTGCTCCTTGAGCAAGGCCGCGGCAACGGATGAATCCACAGCCTCCGGACATGGCGACAACTACTTTAGTCATGGCGATCCGGTAAAGAAGTAGACAAGTAGACAGGTAAACAGGTTCACGAGGGCATGTTATTTGGCTAATGTTCTGGCCTTCTCGACCAGGCCCGGCAAAACGCTTAGGAATGATTCAACGTGTTCAGGGTATGTGTCCTTGCCCAGAGTAACTCGTAAAGACCCCAAGCCCCAGTCGCGGGACAGGCCGATGGCGTTCATCACTTCACTGGGTTCCGGATTTCCGGTTTTGCAGGCGGAACCGGAGGAGCAGGCAAATCCGGCGGCATCCAGCAGGGTCAATAATAGATTTCCATCCACATCCTTGAAGGCAAAACTGGCGTGGTGAGGAAGACGAAACTCCATGTCACCGGTCAGGCGGGAGTTGGGGATGGATTCCAATACTGCGCCAATAATTTTATCGCGCATCGGCTGAACATGTGCGGCACGCTGTTCACGCTCCTCATTCGCCAGTCGCAGTGATTCAGCAAAGCCGACGATATAGGGCACGTTCTGCGTCCCTGCCCGCAGACCAGACTCCTGCCCCCCGCCTGTCAAATGCGGGATCAGCGGCGTCCCCTTCCGGATGTAGAGCACGCCGACACCTTTCGGACCATAGAATTTATGCGCGCCCAGGGACATCATGTCCACACCGAGCGCCTGGACATCCACAGGTAGATAAGCCGCGGCCTGCACTGCGTCGGTATGGAAAAGGATGTGGTTCGCACGGCAGATTTCGGCGATCTCCCGAACCGGGTTGATCGTGCCGATCTCATTGTTTGCATACATCACCGAGACAACTGCGGTATCATTACAGATCGCCTGGGAAACGATTTCAGGTGTGACCCGGCCATATTCATCCACATCCAGCCATTCGGCCAGGAAGCCCTCGTATTTTTCAAGGTTCTTCAACGTTTTGGTAACAGCCGGATGCTCGGCCCGGGAAGCCAGGATCCATTTTGCACCGGTCTTCTCACGCAGCGCATACGCCGCGCCGCGCAAGGCCAGGTTGTCCGATTCGGAGCCGCAGGAGGTAAAGATGATCTCATCCGGCTTGCAGTTCAAAATGGAGGCGACCGTTTCGCGCGCCGACTCGATCGCAGCTTCGGCAACCTGTCCATAACGGTGAACCGAGGAAGGGTTGCCAAAGGAACCGCTAAAATACGGCGTCATCGCCTCCAATACCCGCGGGTCCACAGGAGTGGTGGCTGAATAATCCAGATAAACCATAGAAAAGGATTATAACCGCGGGTTATTCAGGCGTAGGAAATTTGTGGGATATTCGTATATTAATCATGGGGCAAATTCAAGTAAAATAGCCGCTCTTGTTGAAAGGAGTATCAATGCTTAAAAACGATTAATGAAGGTGCAAATCATCCTTGCGCTGGGAGCCATCCTGCTGGCTTCCTGCGGAGGAGGGAACGCACCGGAAGCCACCCCGACCCTGAGTGTGAGTCAAATCCAAACCTTTGCTGTGGCGACCTTTTCCTCCGCACTTACGATGACCGCGCTCGTCGCGCCGACGAATACACCTGCGGTAACGCAGACCCCTCTTGCCACGATCCCATCGCTGGTCACCAGCACCGGCGGATTCCCCTGACCGCGAACAACGCCAGGCGCAGCCAGTTGGCGGCGTGGCTGCCACTGCCTCCTGTTATGGACTCACCTTTGTCAGCGATGTGACCATCCCGGATAATACCCAGATGGATCCAGGCAAGGCCTTTACCAAGACCTGGAAGGTGCAGAACTCCGGCTCGTGCGCCTGGGATGCCGGCTTTAAGTTCCAGAATACAGGTGGGGAAGTCTTGGGCGGTACCGCCTTTACCCTGCCCGCCTCCGTCGCTTCCGGTGCGACCTATGACATTTCCGTGCCGATGACCGCGCCGAACAAAACAGGAACCCTGCGCGGCAATTGGCGCATGTCCACTGCGACCGGACAGTCCTTTGGCGATGAAGTATTTGTCGTCATTGTGGATGGGAATGCAAGTCCGGCGGCAACCAATACATCCGCTCCGGCAGCAGCAAGAAACACCTACGCCGTAGAATTTTCCTCCCGGCAATTAAAGCCAGCGTTCGCAGCGCTGGCTTTTTTTCGTCCCGGTAGCGCAGCTTTTATGTCGCCTTCATCTTGAAATATTTCAAGCCTCCCGCGGTTTTGGCAACTACTTCAGAATGGGGGAAAAGGATTGTAGACGAACCGCGACGAATTTCCATTCACGCCGTTATGCCGCAGCAATTCCAAATCTAAAATTCAAAATCCATCAACAGGATATTTCTTACGCAAATTCCACGAATTGGGCGAATTTCGCCAATGATTTTTGAAAATTCGTGCCATTCGTTCATTCGCGGCATTCGTGTTTAGGTTTTTTCCGATATGCACAGCCTCAGATTTGGAATTGCTGGTTGTACCGGGGAAGATACATTAGAAGTTGATAGTGCACGTAGCAGGCTGGAAATTCACTCGTTATACACACGAGAGGCATGTAAATTTTTGTTGTTACGATGGAGCGGTTGATCGCAACCCGGCGGCTGCCTCCGCCGGGCAAGGCTGAAAACCTGGTTTTTATTTCGAAAAAAGGAGAAAGGAACAATCTTATGGATCTTCAAACTGTTCTAATCTGGATCGTGATCGGCGCCATCGCAGGCGTGCTGGCCGAATCGATGGTTGGTGGACCCAGGAGAGGCGGTCTGGGTACGGCAATCCTGATCGGTATTCTTGGCGCATTCATCGGCGGCTGGTTATTCAGTGCCCTGGGCATCAGCCTTGGCGCCGGCATCATCGGGACGATCATCACCGCGTTCATCGGCGCAATTATCCTGTTATTGATCGTCCGAGGCGTTAGCAGGGGAAGATGACAACAAAAGAATAGTTTGTATGCAAGCGACGAGCGGACAAGGCAACTTGTCCGCTTTTTTTATCCGTACAGGATATCCCGGTCGGCCTGCTCGATCTCTTCATAAACTTTTTTGACTTCCTCCTTCATTTCAGCGGAAACACCGGCAGTTTGCGGGATGAACTTCACCAGGTCACGCGCCTTCCGCAGCAGATCCTTGATCTCGGCAATGTAGGAAAAGTCGCTCCGTCCCAGACCGCCCTCCGGGACGGGCAAATCCCGTGCCTGCTGGATTAACGTGCGTGCCCGGGCTACGCGCTCGGTGGCGGGAATCATTTTTGCCATAGTCACTCCTGGGGAAACTGGAAATCAGGCTTTCAGGATATTGTAAACGGTTCCGCTCATTTCCATCCACCGAGTAGGTGACATTCCCAAGCGGTGATTTCCAAGACGCTCTGAAATCCCTACCAAAATTGTCCAATTGGCATAAAATAAATGAGGAGGAATGGCAGCACATGCGCATGCATGCGGTTTACGCCTATAACCTGCTTTCGAATATCAACTACCTGCGGGATGCGCTGGATATCCCCTACTGTCATCACGAGAAATGGAATGGCACGGGCTATCCCCGCGGCCTGAAGGGCGAGGAAATTCCCCTGGCCGCCCGCATCTTCGCCGTGGCAGATGTTTACGATGCACTGATCTCGGACCGTCCCTACCGAAAAGGCTGGCCTCAGGAGAGTGCGCTGGAATACATCCGTGAGCAATCCGGCAATTATTTTGACCCCCATGTGGTCGATACCTTTTTAATGATGAAGAACGAAAAAATACAGAACCAGATCCGTTGGAAATACCGCAATGGTTGCTCTGCACGATAACCAGTTGCTCCACGTAACTCGATGTTCTCTCCCACGTTAATCAGCGCAATGGCAGGATCCCTCACGTATTTCCTGATTCTGTCTAACTCGAATAACTGGATGTGAGCGTGGCAACCGTAAAGACAAAACTAAATATCGATACTGATGCGCAGTTATTCTTTGTGGTCGTCCCTCTGGCAGTCTCCTTCCCGGCCGAGCTCGGGATGCAGTCCTACTATTAAGCCTCAGCCGCTGCTCCCCGGGCAGGGTTATTCGGATGGGGGCCGCATGAAGGTTTCCAGGATATATGTGCCCGAAGCGCCCAGGTCGATACCGTTTTGGTTGTCAGGGTCATTCAGACGGCCAGCCGGGAAATCCAGGATAGGAATTTATTGGTATGGGCGAATGTCCTATTCCGTCCCTGCAGTTTGGATTTATAGAGAGCCAGGTCGGCATTGTGAACGATCTCATTGGAGGTCTGCCTGGTATTCTCCCGTTGGGCGACACCGAAGCTCATTGTGGCGCGGATCGGCGTCATGCTGGTCGGGATCCTAAACTCCATCGCCTCGATCGTCTTGCGGAAAAACTCCGCCTTCTCATAGGCCTGGACCAGCGCCGTCTCGGGGAGCAGGATGGCAAACTCCTCGCCGCCAAAGCGTGAGACAACATCATATTCCCGTACGGCCTGCTTCATCGCCCGGGAAACGCCGATCAACACGGCATCACCGGCCAGGTGGCCATAGGTGTTATTGATGTTCCGCAGCAGGTCCAGGTCGGCGATGATCACGGACAGGGGCCGGTCGAAGCGGTTGGAGCGGGACATTTCCCCGTCCAGCTGCTTTTTGAAATAGGCGTGGTTGAAGAGTCCGGTCTTGCTGTCGAGCTCAGTCTTGCGCTCCAGGGCAGGGATGCGCAGCGCGCTGTACAACATGTAGGTGGGGATCACAAGCAATAGAATGGCAAAGGGGTGGGACTTCCAGACAATGGAAAGGCTGGCGCCAAAATAGAGCAGGGAGACATCCAGGATAAGAGGGAAGGGATCGAACGTTCTTGGTTTCCTAAAATCATCCCGGCGTTCCAGCCAGTAGAGTGTCCCAATCATCAAATGGCTCAGGGCGGTGAAGGCCGCCATCCCAACGAGGATCCCAAGGATGTCCTCTCCCGAGACCAGAAATCTGCTTTGAACGATCCAAAGGTAGATCAGCCCGGCCGCCTCTGCAGCAATCAAGATAAGCTGCCGCATTAAACAACTGGGTAGGCCAGGGAGGCGTATTCCATACCCATTCCACAAGATGGGATACCAGGATCACCAGGATGGCTGCACTCGTTCCCAATGCTGCAAACGTGAAGCCATAGACCACAAAACTGAATGTGTAATGAGACCGGTTGGTGGGACCCTCCACCTTCAGGATTAGAGCCAGGGAAGCAAGGAAACAAAGAGCAACAAGCAGCCAGGCGCTCCCAAATTCCATATCCCGGATGCTGGAAATCAGAACCGACAATCCCGGCGAGATAGATCACGGCCACATAAAGCCTGGTTGGGAGAGAGAATGATTTCATTTGATATTCCATGGAAAAGCTTATTGCACCCAGTCCTGTTTTCGCCTGATATTCATCAAGGCAGCATATTCCCCCTATATTTTGCTCCAGGATGGAAAATCTGTATATACGTAAGGATACGTAATTTTGGGGCAAAGAGTACGTGCCAGTCCTGGGTATACAATCAAGCCGGTCAATTATCGAGGGTCAGGATGCCGCGTTTGAACGCGTAGCGGATCAGCTCAGTCTGGTTCCTCAAACCCAGCTTGTTCATCATTCTCCCCCGGTGGAGCTCGGCGGTGCGTGGGCTGATCGAGAGCCGTCTGGCGATCTCTGCGCTGCTCAGTCCCTCGGCTGCCATTTGCAGGACCTCCCGCTCCCGGTTCGTCAGCGTCTGGTAGGGATCCGAAACCGACTTCTGGGAGGTTTCGATCAACACATCGATCAGGCGCTCGGATATCCTCGGGCTGAGGTAACGCTGTCCCTGGATCACCTGGTTGACGGCATTGATCAGCTCGCTGGGGCCGGTCTCCTTCAGCACATACCCCAGTGCGCCGGCCTTGAGCGCCTCGACAACATAAACATCCGCGCTCTGCATCGAAAGAACGATGCAGCAGGTAGCCGGGGAACGCTCCCGGACTTGTTTCAGGACCTCCAGGCCGTTCAGCTCGGGCATCACGATATCCACGATCAGGACATCCGGCTTGAACTTTTCCACAAGCTGGACGGCTTCGAGACCATTGCTCGCCTCGCCCACCACCTTGAGATTGGGTTCGGCCTCCAGTAAGTGTCTCAGTCCCTGACGGACGATCGGGTGGTCATCGGCCAGCAGCACGGTTACGCTCATGTCTCCTCCTCTCGAGGGGCTGATCGGTCAACGGCAGGGCCGCCACGATCTGGGTTCCCTGGTTAAGAAAGGACTCCACCAGGAGATAGCCTCCCAGCAGCCCGGCACGCTCGCGCATCCCGCTCAGGCCGGTGCTTGGCCGGTCCAGCTCGGCGGAAGTGTCAAATCCCTTTCCGTTATCGAGCACTTCCACCCAGAGTGTATCCTCCTGCATGACAAGCCCGACGAACACCTCCTTTACCTGGGCATGGCGGGCTGTATTGGTGAGCGCCTCCTGCACGATCCGGTAGGCGGCCGTCTCGATCTCCAGGGGGACGCGCCTGGGGAATTCATCGAACTGAAAATTGACGTGGATGCCGGTCTGGCTTGTGTAGCGGTCGATATGCCAGAGCAGGGTGGGCACCAGTCCCATATCGTCCAGCATGGATGGCCGCAGATTGAGCGACATCTCGCGGACATCCCGGATGATCTCCGATACGGACTCCTGGATCTGTTCGAGGTCGGTGCGCTGCGGCCCCAGCGCCTGGTTCTTGGCAGTTTCGAGCATGAACTGCAAACCGGTCAGGCCCTGGCCCAAATGATCGTGCAATTCCCTGGCAATGCGCCTGCGCTCCATCTCCTGGATATCCACCAGGCTTTTTGTCAGTTTGCGCTGGCGCTCGCGGCCGGCGCGGACCTGCTCAAACAGCTCAGCATTTTCGATGGCACTCGAGGCCTGATCGGCCAGCCCTTTGATCAGGGCAGCCTCATCTTCGAGCAGGGTTTTGGGCCGGTGGGAAAAGACCGAGACCAGGGCGCCCACCAGGCGGCTGCCTCGAAACAAGGCTGCAACGGCAAGCGTGCGGATGTCCATCTTCCGGTAATCTTCGAAATAGGGCAAATCCTTGTAATCCTGAATATCCTGGATCACGTACACCGGCCTGCTCCGGGACAACATGACGCTAAAAACATCTGCGGGGATGTCAAAGCGGGATCCCTGATACGCACTCAAAGCAGGGTCATCGCTGATGGCTGCCATATTCTGAAAAGTATCCTTCTGGGTATTCTGGAGCAGGACCGCGGTGCCCGCGGCTTTGATTGTCCGGTTGGCGATCTCACAGATGGTGCCCAGTACTGTGTCGAGCTCAAGGTGCGCATTCAACCGGGAGGCTACTTCCACCAGGGCTTCCGCCCTGTCTGCCTGGCGCTGGACCTCCTGGAGGATTTCCCTCTGCCGGGTGACATCACGGAATACGAGGACCCTGCCATACGTCCGGCCCTTGCCATCCTGGATGGATGTAATATTTGCCTCGACGGGTACGGACTTTCCATGCCTGGATAAAAGAATACCAGAGGCAGCTTTTTTATTCGCTGCAGGGATGGCGCTGCCAGGGGCGTCCAGGAAGTCAATGGGTTCCCCTGAGCCTTCACTGATGAGTGAAAAGACCTCGGGAAGGAACTTCCCAATGGCCTCTGAATGGCGCCAGCCGGTCTGCTCCATGGCGATGGGGTTAATGAACCGGATCCGGCTATCCTTATCGGTGGCAATGACCCCCTCCCCAATACTGGTCAGTGTGGTATCCAGCCACTGCCTGCTCTCGTGAAGCTTGCTTTCCAGGTCATGGCGGATCAGGGCGGTCTCGAGGGTGGCGAAAATACGCCTTTCATCGAACGGCCTGAAGATATAGCCAAAAGGTTCGGTTGCCCCTGCGCGCCTGATCGTGTCCTGGCTGCTGGTGTCGACCAGGTAAACAATGGGGATGTTCCGGTTGGTGCGTATCAGACTCCCGGTCTGGATGCCGTCGCTGGCCCCCTTCAAGCGGATGTTCATGACCACAAGATCCGGATTGAGCTCCCGGACCTTTGCGAGCGCTGTCCTCGCTGGAAGTGGCAAAGCCAACAACTTTATAGCCGAATGCCGCCAGGTGGAGCGCCAGTTCGTGGGCAACCGCGCTGTCCACCTCAGCGATCAGAATACTGGTTGCCGCCATGGGCTCCCTGCCTCTGTGAAAAATCGTTGTTCAAATCTATTCTGATCATGGGAAGTTTACGAGCTGGTCAGGCCGGTGGGGTTTGATCTCCTATCCACTCATCCATATATATCATACGTTCCCTACATTGGAGTTGACAGATTTATTAGTCGAAGGATAGGGCTTGCGTATAGTACAAGGGAATGTCTTCCTCTCCTGATTTGTTTTCCGCCCGGAAATTAAAGCGCTTCGTTCAGAGTGAGGGGGGCACCCTGAACGAAGCTTCCATATTTTACATGGTTTCCTTTTTTTGACAAGAGGAAGAAGGTTAAAAAAAGTGGCAGTCTGTATGTAGACTGCCACTTTGGTCACCAGGCGGTTAATATTCCTGGACCCTGCTCTTTCCCGTTTCAGCAGCCTTGGCCACATGGTCCAGCTGCTGCGCGGCGGTCTGTTTGCCACGCCGCTTGAGATCCTCGGCCTTTTCCACAACGCCATCCTTAAGTTCGTCGGCTTTGGATTTTGCCTGGGACACGGTTTCGTTGACTGCATCCCGGGTGCGGTCGCGATATTCCACTGCTTTATTGCGGATCTCAGCGCGTGTTTCCTCGCCGGAGCGGGGAGCCATCAAAAGGGCCGTCGCCGCCCCGATCAAGCCACCAATCACCAGACCTGTGAACACCGACTTTGCTGAACGGGTTGCATGCTGCATCTCGTGCTCATACTCATCTTGATGTGTACGGTTTTTCATATATGTCTCCTTTTTTCCTTCCAAGTTGATCTTTGCCACCTTGCGGTGGTTCGAATAATGCTGGCACATTTTATGCACCGTGCAGCGTTTCAGTTCTTCGGTGATTAACGGCAGTCAGCAAGGGGTGTTATGTAGACAAACTCCCCCGGAGATGATTAACCTGCCGCTTGTCTCATTGATAACTTATCTTTTTGAATGGATTTCTAGGCTGAAAATCAAACAAAAAGAAATAATGCGGCACTGTGTGAGACCACAATTAGAATTTCCAGAGCGGGACTACAACAAGTGGGGAGCAGCCGCCCGGGTGAGCGGGCCTGTCTGATGTGGAACGTGTCCGGCGATTGGTGACTTTTGTCAATTGTAGAATGCCGGATTATGGTCGAAAATCAAGGAAACAGAAGATCAAGCCAAAGCGCAGGATGACATCCCAGGAGAAAAGAAAGCACCCAGGAAGGCGAAATATGACTACCTTATTTGCCCAAGGCGAACAGATTGAGTACATTGCCATACAGAACTTCCACTACGACAATTATGACGGCCATCTGTGCTGCCTGGAGCGGGTGGAAGTGGATGGAAAATATGGGCTGGCCTGCAAGGAGGAGCTGGAAGGCGGTGGGACGTATACTCACGTACTACTCCAGCCGGTCTACGACGAGATCACCATCCGGAAGATCTCCTCTCCGAAGGCCAACTACGACCGGTATGCGGTCTTTGCAGACGACAAGCAGGTCGGGGAGTTCACCATGGTGATGAACGCCTGGGTGCCGCGCGGTAATAACTAACGGCGAGACTTGCAGGCTTTCGCTTGCCGGGTGTTCGGGTGTATTCCGAGACCGCCATGTGGACTGCGGTCCTGGACTGGTATTCCCGTTATCTTCTCAACTGGGCTCTGAGCCAGACCATCGAACTTGACGAAGAAGTCTTATCTACAGGACTCTGCGGTCCATGGTCTCAATCCAGTATACCCGCTCGCGGTACACCCACCTCTCACCTTAACAAATCTGACCACCTTAAGCTGACCCTTCTTCAACTCTATAAACTCTTTTCCACCATATTACCCACTAGCCAGCACTTTCTGGAACGCCCGCAGCAATTCACCGCGCTGCTCGAACCCGCTTTCACCCAGTTCGGAGATACCCACATAGACGCGCTCGCGGCAGCGGAGCAGGAGTCCCGAGATCAGGCGTGCCATCGCCTCCGCGCTGACTTGGACCTCATCCGCGTCGGACCACATCCGGCCGGGCTCCCAGCCGCGGCTCAAGACATAGGGATGGGTCAGCGGCTGGACGAGACGTTCGTACCAACCGCTCGAGCCGGGATCGAGCCAGAACTGGCAGGTCACCGGGCGGTTCATCATCAGGAAGGTATGGGCCGGCGAGACCAGGACTGCATCCTTGTTCTCGCTGCGCCAGGCTTCAAAGTAGGAGGCCGCGATCACGCCCTCATCCAGCATGGCAATATATTCCCTGCCCAGATCAAAGCTGGAGCTGTCCTTCTCCACAATGGATGACTCTATCGCCTGGCGAAAATTCTTGACCGATTCCACCAGGTTGCCAGCCACGCGCACCGCGTCGAAGCTTTGATGGTAGCCAAACCCGGCCTGGGAGAGTACCTCTCCGAACAGCTTGCGGAAGAAATGGTCGAGCGGGAGCGGATTGCCCTCCCGGTATTCGAGCAGCCAGTCGCGCAACGTAGAGTAACGGTTCCCGATCAGGAAGGTGATCCGCTCCTGCACATCCGGCTGGATGATGTCGAACGGTGAAAGCGAAAGATCCTTTTGACGATAGACAATTTCGATCAGGAGCTGCGCCCGCACAAGGTCCAGTCCTTCGATGGACTGCATCAACGCATACGCCACATCGAATTTCGGTGGATGGACATTCCAGTGCGGATGGCCCAACGCAGCAAACGTGATCAGCGCGTGCGAAGCCGGCTCATCCCGGAGAGACCGTGAGGGGCGGTGGGTTCGCCAGGGAATGCCGCGCGTCTCGAGCCGGTGCGTGATCGAGAAGCGCAGCGCATCCGACAGGTAAGGCGCAAGAATGACGATCTCGGACGGGTGCGTACCCTCAGCAATTAATTTTTCGATCTCGCCGACAGCCAGATCCAAAAGCTCGGGATAAAACCTGGATTGGACAAACGACAGAGGAGAGCCATCTGGAATACCGCTCTCCACTCTGGATTGAAAAGTTGGGTCGATCGCTTCCATCAAACCCTGCCTCAGGTAGGTCACCGAGGCGGTGGAGACAAACGACTCATGCATTTCGAGCTGGGCATCACAAAGCTGAACCAGCGAGCCGCCCGTCTGAATGTCGGCACCCAGGAAGTAACGGAACCCCCCACTGGGATCGAACAGGAGAAGCGCGGACTCAAATTCGGGCAGCCAGGCCCGGACAATGTCGTGGGAACGGGCATTGTCCTCTTCCACGTTATCGTAGATCAGGTGCCGGTATGTGCGGGTCAGATAATCATGGACCTGGGGCGTTTCCCATAGGAGATTCGCAAATACTTCCATAACCAGGGAGAAGTCAAGCAGGTTGTGCTGCAGGCAATAGTCACGGAAGCGGTTGGCGCAATCCTGCGCATCGGCATAGACACGCCGCTGGGCAGGGTCCCCATAATAGGCAGCATCCAGCCGCTCCGCGATCTGGGTATGCGGAAAGCCGGTGACCGCCGCCTTGTTGAGATTGTCGAGGATCTGGGAATACAGGCGGTTGCGGTCCATGGTCACCGACTCGAAATATCCCTGGTCGAGAAGTGGGCGTACAATATGCGCCATGTAATACTGGCCGGTTTCCAGCGAGAGGAAAATGGGAGGCTGGTCCGGGTCGGCGAAGCCGGCCGCTTCTGAGGCGAGTGGCCAGAACAGGTCCACCATTCGGCGGGCGAGCCCGCCCATTGTGGCGGATGTCACCTCCCCGCCGGCGAGACGTTCCGGGCTGTACAGCAGGTCGAGGAACGGCTCCTGCATCGTCCGCTGCGGGGTGAGCATCAGGATGGAGTTGGCGGGCACACCCTGTGCGAGGAGAAAGCGCATCCGTTCTACACCGGCAGTTGTCTTCCCTGTCCCGTACGGACCGGAGACGAAGAGTTTTAAATTGAGGGGCGATTCGACAATTTGAGTTTGAATAACATTAAGGTTTGCCATGGATCGAGGGTACAGGAAGGCTCTCGTTTTGTCAACACAAAGCAATCCACTCCCCGCTGTTTTCTCCGATGACATGGTTTTTATATGGATGCTTTGATGATTGCCACAGGAAAGGTGAATTTCGTTTAATCTGCCTTCCAGGCTGTTGACAACTTCCCCCACACCCATGTATAATATCGTCCGCTTCTGCCTCAGCAGTTGGATTGGCTGAGGCGGTTCTATGTAACCCAGCTTCCCCGTTCGCAGGCGATGGTCTGAGCGTAGCCGACACTTGCATGATTTGCCGAGCAAATCACACGCAAGTAGCAGGTGAGACCCGCAGGCATGCGGCGAAGTGAATGACTGGAGAAAATAAAAATGAGATTCGCAATTGTTGAAAGCGGTGGCAAGCAGTACCGTGCCATCGAAGGGCGCACCATCGAAGTGGATCGCCTTCCCGTGGAAGCGGGTAATAAATTTGACATCGAACGCATCCTGCTCATGGCAGACGGCGACGATGTCCTGGTTGGAACACCCACTGTGAGCGACATCCTTGTCAAAGTCACGGTGGTGGACCACATCCGGGGCCCCAAGATCGATCGATTCAAATATCGCCCGAAGAAGCGCATCCGCGTCCGCGGCGGGCACCGTCAGCAGTACACCCGGCTGCTGGTGGATTTTATCGGCAAGCCCGACGAAGAGCGCAAAGCCGAAGCCAGGGTTGAAGAGAAGGTCGAAGTGGACGATCTCACCAAGATCGAAGGCATCGGTCCCAAAGTTTCAAAAGCTTTGAACGAAGCCGGCATCTCCACCTTCGATGCCCTGTCAAAGGCCAAGGTCGAAGATATTCAGAAGATCCTAAGCGATGCCGGATTGAAAATGATGGATCCGACTACCTGGCCCCAGCAGGCAAAACTAGCGGGTGATGGTGAATGGGACGCTCTCAAGAAACTGCAGGATAAGCTTTTAGGCGGACGCAATAAGCCCCAAGCTGAAAAGAAACCTGCCGCTAAGAAAACAAGCAAGAAATAGAGTGAGGTAGAAATGGCACATAAAAAAGGTGGCGGTTCAAGCCGCAACGGTAGAGACTCAAATTCCCAGCGTCTGGGCGTTAAGCGCTACGCAGGCCAGTTTGTGCTTTCCGGTAATATTCTTGTGCGCCAGCATGGCACCAAGATCAAACCGGGTATAAATGTGAGTGCAGGCAGGGACGATACACTCTTCGCAATCGCAGACGGCATCGTCATGTACGATATCGTTCACGGACAGAAGCGCGTAAACATCGTCCCGCAGCCAGCAGAGGCATAACATGAGATCTGATATTCATCCCACTTATTACACGGATGCAAAGGTTACCTGCGCATCCTGTGGCAAGACCTGGACGACCGGCTCCACCAAAAAGGAGATCCGCGTCGACATCTGCTCCAATTGTCACCCGTTCTTTACCGGTGAAGCTTCCCGCATCCTCGATATTGAAGGCCAGGTGGACCGCTTCTACAAGAAGCTCTCCGTCCGACAGACCTATGTCGAGCAGCAGAAAGCCAAGGAGGAGCTCAAGGGTTCCCCAGAGCGCCCGATCGCCGAGCTGGGTTTGACGACCCGCGCAACCGATTCCCTGCAGAAGGCCGGCATTTCGAACTTCGGACAATTCCTGGAGAAACTCAGCGGCGGCAATGAAGCGGTTCTGGCGATTCCCGGCTTTGGCCAGGCATCCCTGACCGCAGCCAAGAAGAAGCTGCGTTCGCTCGGTTATGAGATCCCGGCAGCCGCTGTTTAGCCGTGAGCGACAGGCGAAGGGTTGCGGATTAAATAATCTCAGGTAAACTTACGGGCATGGCGCACGAGCGCCATGCCCGTTTATTTTTGCCCTTATCATTCTGCGGGCCCAGGAGAATGTATGCGCCATACACACGGTTCCATTGAAGTTGTCTGCGGCTCCATGTTCAGCGGGAAAACTGATGAATTGATCCGCCGCCTCATCCGCGCCACCATTGCCAAGCAGAAAGTGCAGGTGTTCAAGCCGGCCATCGATGTCCGCTATGCCGTGGAGAAAGTAACATCCCATGCAGGGTCGGATTTTGATGCCATTCCGGTTGAAAAAGCCGCGGATATCCGCAACAAGCTCGACAGCGACACTACGGTCGTGGCAATTGACGAAGCCCAATTCTTCGACTCGGAAGTCGTCCTGCTCGCGGAAGAGCTCGCCTCGCGCAGCATCCGCGTCCTGGTGGCGGGCCTCGATACCGATTTCCGCGGCGAGCCGTTCGGTCCCATGCCCTTTTTGATGTCCCGCGCCGAGCGCGTGGACAAGCTGCACGCCATCTGCATGGTTTGCGGCGACGAAGCCTCACGGACGCAGAGACTGGTCAATGGCAAACCGGCCCGCTATAACGATCCGGTGGTGATCGTCGGCGCATCCGAGATGTATGAAGCGCGCTGCCGCATCCATCACGAAGTTCCCCGCTAACGTTAGAAACGCAGCCTCCCGGGCGTATACTTGGCTCCATAGCTGGACTAAGCCATAAATAAAACATGTACCCGATTTAGGAACCCATTCCATGCAAGACTACAAAGAATTCCTGGCTGAAATTCTCATCGATGAAGAATCCCTGAAAAGGCGTACCGCCGAGTTGGGGGCGCAAATCAGTGCCGACTATCCGAATGGAAACCTACTCCTAATCTGCATCCTGCGCGGAGGCGTTCCCTTCCTGGTGGACCTGAGCCGCAAGATCACCTCCCCGCACGCGATGGATTTTATGGCGGTCTCCTCCTATGGGATCGGAAAACGGGAATCCAGCGGTACGGTCCGTGTGTCACTCGACCTGCAGACCGATATCCATGATAAGGATGTGCTGCTCGTCGAGGACATTATCGACAGCGGCCACACGATCGCATCCGTCCTCGAGCTTCTCCACATCCGCCAGCCGCGCAGCTTAAAGGTCTGCACCCTGTTGGACAAGGCCGAGAGGCGCGAAGCAGTGGTGCCCATCGATTATTGCGGTTTCACCATTCCAAATAAATTTGTATTCGGGTACGGTCTTGACCTGGATGAATACTATCGCAACCTGCCCTTCGTGGGTGTCGTGGACCTGGATAAGTACATACCGCCCGCCTGATCGCAAAACATGCCTGAAGAATCCCGGGAACCTGTATCGCCTTATGCCGGACGCTGGGTGGCCCGCTTAAATGGCCGGATCATTGCCCAGGGAGGAACTCCCGAGCAAGCCCTGCGCGCGGCAAAAACGAGCAGGCACAAGGAAAGACCGGAAATAGTTTTCATGCCGATCCCTTTTTCCTATTCACCACTTAATTGACAGGGTACGAGACGCCTTGCCCGGACAGGAGATCCATCTTGTCGGCGGTGCGGTGCGTGACATCCTGCTTAAACGCGCCTCCCCGGATTTTGATTTTGCCGTGCCGTCAAAAGGAGTTTCCCTGGCCCGCCGCGTGGCAAATACACTTCACGCCGATTTCATGGTCCTTGACGATGTGCGTGATACCGGCCGTGTCATCGTCGGCGAATCAGCGGGCTCACGGGTCTTTCTGGATTTCGCCACCTACCGCGGCAGCAACCTGGAGGAGGATTTACGCGCCCGCGATTTCACCATGAATGCCATCGCCTTCAACCTGCAGGACCAGACGCTGATCGATCCGCTCAATGGCGCATCCGACCTGCGCAACCGATTGATCCGCGCCTGCTCGCCCAGCTCCCTAAGTGACGACCCTGTACGGATCCTGCGTGCAGTCCGACAAGCGGCGGCATTAGGATGTAAGATCCAGCTTGAAACACGACAATCGATGAAACAGGCAGCCCATCTGCTGCCGGGTGTTTCACCGGAACGCCTGAGGGATGAGCTGTTTAAAATACTCGAAGGTCTCAAACCTGATGTATCCCTGCGCGCATTGGAAATGCTTGGGCTCTTCCCCTACCTGCTCCCCGAACTTTCTGCGCTGAAGGGCGTTACACAGACTGCACCACATATCCATGATGTCTGGGAGCATACTCTTAAAGTACTGGGTTATCTCGAGGAAATTCTTTCCGCACTGGCGCCTGGCTACAATGCGGACAATACCAACGATCTGTTTACAGGACTGCTCACCCTGCGCATTGGGCGTTTCCGTGAGCAGTTCGCCGCCCACTTTGCCGATTCCCTGAACACAGATCGCTCTGTGCGATCGGCATTATTCTTTGCTGCGCTGTATCATGACATTGAGAAGCCATCCACAAAAACGATTGATGAAGACGGACGTATCCACTTTTTACGAGCACGAAATCAAAGGTGCGGAGACCGCCGTTCGGCGTGCAGAAGCATTCAATCTTAGCAACGACGAAGTCGGTCGTATTCGAAAGATCATCCGGCATCACATGCGCTTTCACTTCTTCACCAGCCGCATGGAAGGTGAGCAAAAGGAGCCTTCCCGCAAAGCCATTTATCGATTTTTCCGAGACTCTGGTGAAGCTGCCGTTGACCTGGTTCTATTGGGACTTGCCGATCTGCGCGGAACGTACGGTTCCACACTGACCCAGGGAACATGGACCGCCGCCCTGGATGTTGCCCGCATCCTTCTCGAAAATTACTGGGAAAAACGCGAGGAGACGATTGCTCCGCCGCGCCTTTTGGATGGCAATGATCTGATGCGTGAGTTAAGCCTCAAGCCCGGTCCCATCATCGGCCAGCTGCTGGAGGCCATCCGTGAAGGACAGGCAACTGGGAAAATTGGAACGCGTGAAGAGGCGTTGGAATTTGCAAGACAACAATGGAAGGATATGGAGAATCCATGAACATTGTATATTTTGATCTGGAAAGCCAGAAGCTTTTTCAGGACGTTGGCGGCCGGGATGCCTCAAAGCTTTTACTGGCCTGCGGCGTGACCTGGTCCACACAGCGGAACGATTTTGCGGTCTACTGGGAGAAGGATGCCCGCGCCCTGGTTGCAGAATTAAAGTCGGCTGATCGGGTGGTCGGATTCAACATCCTTCACTTCGATTATGAGGTGCTGAAGCCCTATGCGCCAACGGAAAACTTCCGCGCATTCCACTCGACTGATCTGATGCAGGATATCTACCGTGCCTTGAACTTTCGCTTAAGCCTGGATACGATTGCCAAGGCAACCCTTGGAGCCACCAAGACTGCCGATGGAATCCAGTCGGTGGAATGGTATCGGAATGGTGAGCTGGATAAGGTTGCTGAATACTGCAAATCAGATGTAGACATTACGCGCCGAGTTCATGAGTTTGGCCGTGACAACGGTTTTGTATATTATTATTCGAAACTGGGAAGCAAATTAAAAGTGCCAGTGAGCTGGAAATAAGGAGAGAAAATGGACACGTTGGAAATTAATGGTATTCGTCTTGCTTACGATCGCCGCGGCAAAGGGAAACCGCTGGTGCTTCTGCATGGATATCCGCTCGATCATCACCTTTGGGATGAGGTCGTCCCTCTTTTGGAGGATCAATTCGACATAATTCTTCCCGACCTGCGCGGCTTCGGCAGATCCAGCACCGTGGATTCGTTCTACACGATGGAGGATATTGCCTCGGATATTGCAGGCCTGCTCGATAGTCTGGGCATCCAGAAAGCTGCAATCGTGGGACATTCCATGGGCGGCTACGTGGCGCTCGCCTTCGCCCGGCTCTATCCGGGACGCGTGACGGGCCTGGGGCTGGTTTCCTCTCAGGCTGCTGGGAGATACCCCTGCTCGCAGGGATGATCGCTTCAAAACAGCGGCGGAGGTGGCAGATAAGGGCACAGCCAGCGTAGTCGAGACGATGACGCCAAAGTTTACTTCTGATCCCCGCCTCCAGGAGTTTGCACGAAACTCCATGGAACGACAGCAGCCTGCGGCCTATATCGGCGCGCTGAAAGCCATGGGGGAACGAGTGGATTCCACTCCGCTGCTGGCATCGATCAATTATCCGGTTGTGATCGTCCATGGTGATGCAGATAACCTGATCCCCATCGACCGGGCCCGTGAAGTAAAGGCCGCCCTGCCGAGCGCGTATTTGGTTGAGATCGGCGGCGCCGGTCATATGCCAATGATGGAAGCCAAAGAAAAGACGGCCGAGGCCTTAAGACATTCTCGCTTAATAATGCAAAATTCCCTCACATCAGTTGAGGGAATTTTTTATATAACGGGATCAGCATCCGTCCTGGAAGGAAGCGTACTTTTTAGGATGCTGGAAGTGGGCGTGATAAGGAGTCGTTCATGGAAGATGAGCGCAAGGTCCCATTCCGCTTGGCAAGCCGGTTGATATGGGCCACCAGCACACGGCTTGGCGTGGGTTTGGTCAGGTAGTCATCAGCACCGGCATCGAGCACGCTGGCAATCATGGAAGGATCATTCAGGGCGGAGAGAATGATGATCGGCACCTGACTGAACTGCCGAACCGACCTGCAAACCTCCCAACCGTCCATTTCAGGCATCATGAGGTCAAGGACCACGAGGTCTGGCTGCTGCTCACGGATCATGCTCAAGCCGTCCGTGCTGTTATTGGTGGCAAACACCTCAAATCCCTGCGACTTTAAGAGCAGGGAGAGCAGATCAGTAACTGCTGAATCATCGTCAATTACAAGTAATTTTATGGCCATTTTCGCTTCCATCCTAAACATGTTATCACAGATATTGACAAAGGCATGCTTGCAAAACACTAACAAATACAGGGTGCCACATAAAAAAATGAAAATTGAATATTGAATTAGCCTATAGATGATATGCGGAATTAAACGAATTATGAGAAAAGCGGTAAGTCTGACAAATGTACAAAAAACTGGTCACTTTTGACTTTAGGCGTTCGTGGTAAACTTCACAGGATAAATTCACATTTGAACCCTGGAGGCTTATCATGAAAAAATGGGTTTATAACTTCGAAGAGGTCGCTGCTGCCGAAAAATATGCCGGATCCTGGGATGGAGTTCGCTCCCTGCTGGGCGGCAAAGGCGCCGGTCTTTTCGATATGACACGTGCGGGGGTACCCGTCCCGCCGGGCTTTACGGTCACCACCGAAGCCTGTAATGAATTCCGCAAGTCCGGCAAATTCCCTGCCGGACAGTGGGAACAGATGCTCACTGCATTGAAGAAGGTGGAAAAAGCCACCGGCAAGAAATTCGGGGACGCTAAGAATCCGCTCCTTGTGTCCTGCCGCTCCGGCGCCAAGTTCTCCATGCCCGGCATGATGAATACGATCCTTAACATTGGTCTGAACGACAAGGTTGTAGACGGATTAACGAATCTGACCGGAAATCCGCGTTTTGCCTGGGATTCTTATCGAAAACTCATCGAAATGTTCGGTGAGACCGTGTTCAACCTGGACGACGAAGTCTTCGAGCACCCGATGGCCCAGTACAAGGAAAGCAAGGGCTACAAGCTCGATACCGAGATGACTGCTGAAGACTGGAAGGCATTGGTTGAAATCTTCAAGGATGTCTTCCAGAAGAACCTTGGTTTTGATTTCCCACAGGATGTCTATAAGCAGCTCGAACTGGCCACCAAGGCCGTGTTCGAATCCTGGAACGGAAAGCGCGCCATCGCCTACCGCAAAAAGGAAGGCATTTCTGACGATCTCGGCACCGCCGTCAACATCGTGACCATGGTCTTCGGGAACATGGGCGATGACTCAGCCACAGGCGTGGCATTTACACGCAATCCGTCCACCGGCGAAAAGATGATGATGGGCGAATATCTCATCAATGCCCAGGGTGAAGATGTGGTGGCCGGTATCCGCAATGCCGACCCAATCGTGCACCTCAACGACCAGATGCCCAAGGCCTATAAGCAGTTCATGGACATCACCGGCAAGCTCGAGAAGCACTACAAGGACATGCAGGATGTCGAGTTCACCATTGAACGCGGCAAGCTGTGGATGCTCCAGACCCGCAACGGCAAGCGCACCGCCAAATCCGCAGTGAAGATCGCTGTCGATATGGCGAACGAAGGCCTGATCACCAAGGAACAGGCTGTCCAGCGCGTCACCCCTGATAACGTCGATTCCCTGCTGCACCCGCAGTTCGATGTCGAGGCAATGAATAACGCCGAAAAAGGTGGCACATTCTTCGCCAAGGGCGTGAACGCTTCGCCTGGTGCTGCAGTTGGACAGGTCTATTTCGATGCCGATAAGGCTGAGAAAATGGCTAAGGAAGAAAAACAGGACACCATCATGGTGCGCCCGTTCACCAAGCCGGATGACGTCCATGGCATGATCGCGTCCAAGGGTGTGCTCACCAGCGAAGGTGGCGCCACATCCCACGCAGCCGTGGTGGCTCGTCAGTTCGGTATTCCATGCGTCGTCGGTGCGTCCTCGATCAAGATCGACCTTGACAAGCGCGTTATGATTGTTGACGGCAAGGGTGTCAACGAAGGCGACTGGATCTCCGTGGATGGTAATACCGGTAAAGTATTCATCGGTAAGATCCCAACAATCTCTCCGTCCCTGGAAAAGCAGACTGAACTCCTCACCCTGCTCACCTGGGCAGATGAGATTTCCGCTCGCAAGGATGTCCGTGAGGCTCGCGCCAAGGGATATCCCACCCGCGGTCTGCAGGTCTGGGCGAATGCCGATTATCCGAAGGATGCCCAGCGCGCCCGCGCCTATGGTGCCGTCGGTATCGGTCTCTGCCGCACCGAGCACATGTTCTTTGAACCTGAGCGCCTGCCCATTGTACAGCGCATGATCCTGTCCGACACGAGTGAAGGACGCACCGCAGCCCTCAACGAACTGCTCCCCTACCAGCGCAAGGACTTCGATGGTCTCTTCGAAGCAATGAATGGCTACCCGGTCATCATCCGCCTGATCGACCCGCCTCTGCATGAGTTCATGCCCGATGAGGAGAAACTCCTCGAAGAAGTGATCACCATGCGCGTCAAAGGTGAGACCGATGGCTTGAAAGCCAAGGAAGAGCTGCTTGGTTGCCATCAAGGGAATGCACGAATCCAACCCGATGATGGGTATGCGCGGGGTCCGCTTGAGCATCTCGATGCCCGAGATCGTGGAAATGCAGGTTCGCGCCATCTTCGAAGCGGCCGCTGACTGCACACTGCGCAAGATAGTGGTCAAGCCTGAAGTGATGATCCCGCTGACCGGAACCGTCAAGGAACTGGAATGGATCCAGCCAAGACTTGAGCGCATCGCCGCCGCAGTCATGGGTGAAAAGAACGTCAAGTTTGAATACAAGTTCGGAACGATGATCGAAATCCCGCGCGCTGCAGTTACCGCAGCAGAAGTTGCCACACATGCCGAGTTCTTCTCCTTCGGCACCAACGATCTGACCCAGATGACCTACGGATATTCCCGTGACGATGCAGAGCGCAACTTCCTCATTACCTACCAGGAACAGGGTATTCTCGAAACGAACCCCTTCCAGACGATTGACCGTGGTGGTGTAGGCAAACTTATGGATTGGGCGATCGCTGAAGGTCGCACGACCCGACCCGAACTCGAAGTCGGAATTTGTGGTGAGCACGGTGGCGACCCGAATTCCATCGAGTGGTGTCACATCATCGGCAACAACTATGTTTCCTGCTCCCCGTTCCGTGTGCCGATCGCACGTCTGGCCGCGGCGCATGCAGCTCTGAAGCATCGCCCTGCCAAAAAGACCACTACACTTAAGAAGAAAGTTGTTTTGAAGTCGAAACAGGCCAAAACAGCAGTGAAGGCGAAGACAGCCAAGAGGAAGTAAAAGATCCAACCAAAAATGGCGCACCAATCGGGTGCGCCATTTTATTTTAAGAAAGGGCCGTTATTGGACGTTGATCACCTGTCCAACATGGATCAGGTTGGCATTTTGAATGTTCGGGTTCAGCCGAAGCAGGTTGCTGACGGTCGTACCAAACTTGTTGGCAATTATCCGCCTAAATTCCTACGTCTTTACAAGGATAAATCGGCTCTGGACGCGCACCGGCCGAATAAAGATTTTTTGATCATCGTCACTGTTGTTTCCATACAAGGCGGCAAAGAAACTGGATTATACTTAAGAAAAATCTTCAGTCCACAAAAATGGGGATTGTGCTACTGATAAAAACACTCGGAGAATGAAATGGACACTATCATAGAAAGCATCTCAGCACTGGAAATCCTGGACTCGCGCGGCAATCCCACCGTCGAAGTGGAAGTCTACGCTGGCTGACGGGTCATGGGGCCGCGCCGCCGTCCCGTCCGGTGCATCCACAGGCGTACATGAAGCGCTCGAGCTGCGGGATGGCGACAAGAAGCGCTATCTCGGCAAGGGCGTTTCGCAGGCGGTCGCCAATGTCAACGGCGTGATCTCAGACGCGCTCTTCGGCTGGGACGCCTCGGAACAGAAAGCCATCGATGCACAGCTGCTCGAGCTGGACGGAACACCGAACAAGTCCAAGCTGGGTGCAAATGCGATTTTGGGCGTGAGCCTTGCGGTCGCAAAGGCGGCTGCAAATTCGTTCGGTCTGCCGCTCTATCGCTACCTGGGCGGCGTGTATGCCCACGTTCTGCCTGTCCCGATGATGAACATTCTGAACGGGGGTGCCCACACTGCCTGGCAGTCCACCGACATGCAGGAGTTCATGGTCATGCCGTTCGGCGCACCGACCTTTACCGAAGGTGTGCGCTGGGGCGCGGAAATCTACCATGCCCTGAAGTCCGTTTTGAAGGATAAAGGCTATGTGACCCTCGTCGGCGATGAGGGCGGATACGCACCCGGTTTGAAGGCCAATAATGAGGCTATTGAAGTCATTCTCGCCGCCATCGAAAAGGCAGGTTTCAAAGCCGGCCGCGGCCTGGATGTTGCCATTGCGCTCGATCCTGCGGCTTCTGAACTCTACGAAGAAGATACCAAGACCTACAACCTGCGCAAGGAAGGCAAGAAGCTGACCGGCGAGCAGATGGTCGAGTTCTGGACCAAATGGGTCAACGACTACCCCATCGTCTCGATCGAAGATGGTCTGGCACAGGATGACTGGTCGTCCTGGCAACTCATGCAAAAGAATTTAGGCGACAAGATCCAGATCGTCGGTGATGATCTGCTCGTGACCAATCCCGAGCGTGTCCGCCGCGGCATTCAGGATAAGACCTGCAATGCCCTGCTGGTAAAACTAAACCAGATTGGCTCCCTGACCGAAACCATCGAGGCTGTGGACATGTGTCACCGCGCTGGCTGGCGGGCGGTGACCAGTCACCGCTCCGGCGAGACCGAAGACTCGACCATCGCCGACCTGGCTGTGGCGCTGAACACCGGCCAGATCAAGACCGGCGCCCCGGCCCGCTCCGACCGGGTGGCGAAGTACAACCAGTTGATCCGCATCGAAGCGGAACTGGGCGATACAGCCAAATACGCAGGCTGGGCGGCATTGAAATAGACAGAAAGCTCCTTCGGGGACAGCAACCCGAAGGAGCAATTATTTGTGGGAGGGACTGATGTCCGATGCTGAGGATGTAAAACGATATTTCGCGAATCGACAAAAGGAAATCGACGGGGCGGCATTATATCGAGTTCTAGCGGAAACAGAAAAACAACCCCAAATGGCAGAAGTGTATGGCAAGCTGGCCGCCAGTGAAGATAAACATGCCGCCGCCTGGGAAAAGAAACTGACGAAACTCAATGTTTCCATTCCGCCGCGCAAACCGACCTGGCGCGCCGCGACCATGATCTGGCTGGCAAAGCGTTTCGGGCCGCAATTCGTTTTGCCGACGATCGCCAGCAATGAAAAAGCCGATAGTCGGGCATATGACGGTCAATCTGATACAGAGGCGCAGGCATTTTCCCAGGATGAAAAATCCCATGCCCGATTGATCTCAATGGCATCCCAATCCAGCGGGGGCCTTTCGGGCGGTTCAGTTGCCCAACTGGAGGGACGTCACAAGGCGGGCGGAGGCAATGCCCTGCGCGCCGCAGTCCTTGGGGCCAATGATGGGCTGGTCTCGATTTTGAGTCTTACCATGGGTGTGGCCGGCGCGACCAATTCCCGGACCGATATTTTGATTGCCGGCATGGCAGGCGTGCTGGCGGGCGCAGGCTCGATGGCGCTTGGGGAATGGCTGTCGGTGCAAAGTTCGCGCGAACTCTATGAACATCAGATCAAGATCGAAGCGGAAGAGATCGCCGCCAACCCCGAAGAGGAGCAGGAGGAGCTTGCTCTTATCTATCAGTCGAAAGGTCTGCCTGAAGACCGCGCAAAAGAGATGGCTTCCCATATGATGGCCGATCAAGCCAATATTCTCGATACGCTAGCACGTGAAGAACTGGGCATTGACCCTGAAGAGCTCGGTGGCTCGGCTTATGAAGCTGCGTTCACATCCTTCTTCCTGTTTGCATTCGGTGCACTCTTTCCCATGCTGCCCTACTTTTTTTTGACTGGGACAACCGCCATCATCCTGAGTTTGATCGTCAGTGCAATCGGGTTGTTCATCATCGGAGCAGCGATTACGCTCATGACGGGTCGCAGCGTCTGGTTCTCCGGAACACGCCAGGTACTGGTGGGTATCGCCGCTGCAATGCTTACTTATGGCATCGGCAAATTGATCGGTGTATCCGTAGGATAAAAATCAAAAGGAAGGGTGACCCCGTCCTTTTATTTAAAATCTGATTTGCATATTTTTCTGCAAACAACGCAGGCTGTCCGCCGGTATGCCAGAAGAGCACAGTCTCTTCCTTTTTGAAAAATCCCTTGCGGATCAAATCGATCATCCCTGCAGCAGCACGTCCCGTATAAACGGGATCGAGCAACAGGCCTTCGTATTTCGCAAATAATTGGACTGCTTCCCGTTCCGCGTTGGTTAAGACGCCATAACCAGCTTTGCAATAGTTGTCATTCGCAAGAACATCTTCAGGCTTAAACTCGATCCGTTCCCCCATCCTTTCACTTGCATCCGATGCCAGTTGTGAGACGTGGGTCTTCAACCAGGCCTCCGGCTCGTCGATGCTGATTCCTAATACTTTGCCTTTAAATCCAAACGCGCGCTGACCCAGGACCAATCCGGCATGAGTGCCTCCGGAGGATGTAGCGAAGACGATCCAATCCAGGCTTCCGAAGTCTTCCATCTGCTTCGCCAATTCTTCCACTGCAAAAGCGTACCCCAGACGCGCCAGTCGGACTCGATCCACCATATGGGACAAGATAAGGTTTTTTGCCATCAGCAACTGCTTTGTCAAACGTATTTTGCAAAGTCTGGCCACGCAGAGTCCGGTCGGCAATTGTGACAATCTCGGCGCCGAACAATTGGTCAAGCAACAGGTTTGCGGAGGGCTGGTCGGGCATTTCCCCGTTGAGCACAAGGATGCAATCCAGGCCGAAGCGGGCCGCAGCCGCGGCGGTCTGGCGGCAGTGATTGGATTGCAGGGCGCCGCCGGAGATCAATGTTCGTGCCCCCTGCTCCAAGGCTTCGGCGACGAGAAACTCCAGCTTGCGGGTCTTATTGCCGCCAAAGGCCAGACCGGTCTGATCATCGCGCTTGACCAATAGCCGCGGCCCATCGAGGGCCTTGGAGAGCCGCGGCAGCTCTTCAATGGGTGTTGGCAAATGAGCAAAATGAAGTCTTGGAATATTCATCACGCGCCTCCCAACGATTGCTTTGTTTTCGCTTTTCCCCGCGAGCGCAATATATCAAGCAGGCGCGGGATGATTTCAGAATACATCTTATACCAAAGTGGATTGGGAGCATAGTCCCAGGCACCGAGGGTCCGGACGACCTTTCCCCCCAGGCCTTCCTTGAAGCGGTAGACACCCCACATTGAGTCACTTTCATCGAAAACTTCGGGGGCTCCCCATAGATCATAAACAGAACAGCCGAAGGCCCTGGCACGCTTCATCGCCTCCCACTGCAAAAGATAGGTGGGCATCTTCTCACGATGCACGTTGCGCGACATGCCATATACATAATAGGCTCGCCCGGCAAAATAAAATACGAAGATCGCAGCGACGGGCTCATCATCCACTTCGGCAATCAATGGTTCGCAGGTTGGAACGTCTGGAACGTTCCAATGATTGTCAGCGTTTTTCTGCATAAATATTTCCCAGACTGTCTTATAGTAACCTTCATCCCGGATGACAAAACCATCGCGAACGGAAGTTTCCGCATACATCCTGTAGAGCATCGAAAAATCTTTTTGTGTGCCTATACGCAGAACAACCCCTTTCTTTTCTGCCAGGCGGATGTTGTAGCGTGTCTTCTGCTTCATGCGCGCCAGCATTTCATCTTCTGGTGGAGTCAGGTCTATGAGAACTGTATTCTTGAACTGGATCTGGTCGGAAGAGTAGTCCCAGCCCCGGCGTTCCAGCTCGTCCAGTACGACCTGCCCGCCCGGATCTTTGACATCCGCATCCCCACCGGGAACGCCGGTTGCCAGCAGCACGTCGGGATCCATCTTCAAAAAGATTGCACCTTCCTTCCGGGCAAGGGACTGTATATCGTTGAGCACACGGTTTCGCAGAGATTCATCCGACCAATCCAGCAGAGGTCCCTTTGGACTGTAGAGAATCGACAGGCGTTTGGCAAATCCCTTGTTGAGGACCTGGCGCTTGAGGATCAAGGCAGCAGCCACACATTGATCAGCGTTGAATGAGAACCTATCCGTTTCTTTAAATATTGAAAGCTTCCCATCAGAAGTCCATACTGCATAGAGGAACTCCAACCATATTTGGCCTTCACCTGTCCCCATTCGTAGGTTTGGAGGAAGTGTGGATTGGGAAGTTTCGATATGACCGAATTCCAGAGATGACGATCCACGTTATTCTCTATTCCGGAGGGTTCTTAAATATACCCGGTATAACAACGGATTATAGACTCGATCCAGCGCCTGGGCAGCCCGCTCGACCTGGCCGCCAAACCCACGCTTGAAGCGGTAAACTCCCCACAGGCCATCGTGCCGCGATTCAAAATTTGCTTCAAGAGTTTCCTCATCTTCGTCAGGCACACCCCATAGATCGTACTCTTCGGAGCCACGGGCTTTCGCCCATTTCATGGCTTCCCACTGCAGGAGGTAGGTTGGCATCCGGTTGCGCTCTTGGTCCGTGGATGCGCCATAGAGATAGTATGCGCGACTTCCATGGCGGGCGACGAATAAGGCGGCAAGGGGTTTCCCATCGTATTCAGCGAGCAGAATCTCGCACATCCCCTTTGCATATAGGAGCTCGTAGGCGTGGCGGTAATATTTTTCTGAATGGACTCCGAACCCATCGCGCTCTCCCGTAACCAGCATCATGTGATGAAAGGCGGAAAGGTTATCCCAGTGGCGGACCGTAACTCCTTTTTTCTCAGCAAGGCGGATGTTGTAGCGCGTCTTTTGTTTCATGCATGCAAGGATTTCGTCTTCGGTGCCTGTCAGGTCAATGATGATGGTTCGAGGAGGCTGGATGTTGTGGGAAGAAGGCTGAAGGGTTGGGGGAAAAGGGTTAGGGGGTGGGTCGTTCCAGAGGTCGGGTTCGAGCTTGAGGAAAATGGCGCGGTTTTGTTTGCAGACTGCGTCAATTTCCTGCCAAAGAGATGGAGCAGGGTTGGCCTTCGGAATATATCCAATGGTAAATCCAAACGGCAATTTACGAAACAGGATTTGGACCCCGTCATCTCCATTCAGGATACGGACTGGTCTCCATTCGAACATGGACTTCAATTCCCCCCACTCCCCTGTCTGCAGCAAATGCGCGTCGGGATGGGTGGAAAGGAACTGGTTCCAGTTGGAGAGGGAGACGGTGGGCATGAGTCGAGTTAAAGGTCAAGGGTCGAAGGCTGTTGACATTTGATATCCGACCTTTGACCCGGGTTAGAAAAAATTATTAGAAACTTGAAGATCAGTGATTCCTCATCCAGTCCAGGACTTCCTTCAAGCCATCGACCAGTGAAACCTGGGCCCGGAAGCCGATCTCGTCGGCAGCTTTTTGGGGGCTTCCCACCGAGCGGTAAATATCCCCAGCTCTTGGCGCAGCGTGGACATGAGCTGGCGCGTTGGGCAGCAGCTCATACATCACGTCGAGCAAATCCAGCAGGCGGGTTTCGATGCCGGTGCAAATATTGAAGATCCTGCCCGCCGCGGCCGGGTGCTCGGAAGCGACCAGGTTGGCGCGTACAATGTCTCTCACGTTGATCAGGTCACGTGTCTGGCCGCCATCGCCGAAGAAAGTCACAGGCTTGCCATCCAACAGGCGCCGGGCAAAAATGGGCACTGCCGCGGCATACATCAAATCAGGGCGCTGGCGCGGCCCGTAGACATTGAAATAACGCAAAGCCACCACTTCAAAACCAAACGAGCCGGTGAACAGCTCGGCATACAATTCATCCACACGTTTCGAAACGGCGTACGGCGACTTGGGCTGGAGCGGAGTCTCCTCGACGAGGGGAAGCGCATCGGACTCCCCGTAAACGGCCGCGCTGGAGGCGACAACTGCACGCCGGACACCAGCTCGGCGCGCCGCCTCGAACAGCATGGACGTTCCTGTAATATTGACATCGAAGCACGCCTGGGGTTCCTCCATGGATTGAGGGACGGAGACAAAAGCCGCTTCGTGGAAAATTACATCGACCCCGCGTACAGCTGGATCCAGAGCCGACGCGTCGCGCACGTCTCCCTCCAGGACTTCGAGCTGGTCCCCTTTAAACTGCTGTCTTAGTTCTTCAAGGTTTTCATGCTTCCCTGTACTAAAGTTATCCAGCACACGGACCTTTCGTCCCTGTTCGAGCAGGGTTTGAACGATGTGCGAGCCGATAAAACCTGCGCCACCCGTAACAAGAGATTTCAAATTACCTCCCCGTCCCTCGCAGGACCGTACCGATCGTACGCAGAATAATGGAAACATCCATCGCCAGTGTGCGATGCTTGATGTAATACAAATCATATTCCAGTTTAACGACCGTCTCAAAGACGCTGGAAACATAGCCATAATTGATCTGCGCCCAGCCTGTCAGTCCAGGCTTCACCAACAGGCGGGCCCGGTAAAAAGGGATCTGCTTCTGGTACTCGGCGACCAGACCCGGTCGTTCGGCGCGTGGACCGACAGAACTCATTTCGCCTCGCAGCACCGACCAGAACTGGGGCAGCTCATCGAGACGCGTGCGGCGTAAAAAACCTCCCACCCTGGTCACACGCGGATCGTTTTCCAGGGTTGTAAAGGAAGCGCCCTCCATGTCGGCATCCTTTAACATGGACCGGAATTTATAGATCTTGAACCGGGCGCCTCCCCTTCCCAGGCGGTCCTGCGAGTAGAAAATCGGAGATCCGGTATCCAGCCAGATCGCCAGGGAAATAAACGGCAGAATCACAACAAATATCACCAGCCCAAACGCTGCACCGATAATATCCAAAAGGCGCTTCGTCAGCTCGTAAATCCCGCTGACCTGCAGGCCATCTACGAATGAGCGGATGATCCAGTCCGATTCGAGGTGGTGGACAGGGACACGGCTGGTCATCTCCTCGTACAGCAGGGGCATGCGCGTCACGTCCACACCCCGCTCCTGTGCGTCCAAAATGGTCTGGAACGTCGAGCCTTCTATCTCGCCGTTGATCGCCACTACCAGGTCAGAGACCCGGTACGCATCCACCAAATTCAATAATTGCGCGCTTGTTGCCAGTACCTTTAATTCCGTGGAACTCCTTGCCTACTTTTTTTCTGTCATCATCCACAAATCCGATGATGTTGAAGGACTGTGTATCCAGCTTATGATACAGATCTGCGATGGTCTGGCCGGCTTTCCCGGCACCTACTACGATCATCCGTCTTCTCTGCCCGGTGCTCTTATAGAGACGGATGAACAGCATTCGCCAGGTCAGGGTCAGAGCAGAGGCATAGAGCAGAAAAGTTCCAACACCGATGCGGGGCAGGTTCAATTCCTGCTGGATGATGAACGCCAGGGAGTAGGCGATCAGCCCGAAAAAGGCTGCAATGGCAACCCCGCGGATGGTTTTTCTCGCACTGGCGGCTGTATGAGGCTCATAGAGCTCCACCAACAGTAACACCCAGATCACCGGAAGGAGATAAAACCAGAATGGGATCTCAAAAATTGTTTGTCCTTCGGCAAGCTGCTGGGCAAAACGAGGGCCTATTCCCTGGGCAATATACTGGTTATATAAGATTTGATATGTATAGAGATTGTATTGACGCCATGTATAAAGTGCCAGAAAAACAGAGGCCAGCGCCATAAGCAGGTCACCTGCAAACAGGATGGCACGGTGTTCATTGGGTCGCAGGCGAAGTGGTGTGGTATGGACGTGATCAGCCATTCTTATTTGTTCTTGCCCGATGTGAGCATACTCCAGAGAAACCCGCTGCCCCACGAGACATGCATGCAAGCAATACACATTGGAAGTCCAGGCAGAAGGTAAAGTTTACGTTGTTTTATGGCAGCATAAAAGCCTGCCAGAAGAAGCACAGAAGAATAAAGAAGCAATTCAACAGTTAAAAGCCACCATGCAGGTGGAAAAAAGATTGAAACAAGCAGCAGACTGATCAGGCTCAAAACGAATAGTGGGGGCAATGCCTGGCGCCAGCGAACGGTCCCGGGAAAGTTCCGAAGCATGCGCCATTTCCAGTATCCATACCGCCAGTATTGACGGATCAGTTCTGTGAATGTGGAACGGGCAAAATAAATGGAACGGACGGAAGGGTCCAGCCATACACGGCCGTTCGCCTGACGGATGCGGGTGTTGAACTCGTAATCCTCGTTCGTCAGCAGGGATTCATTGTAGCCGCCGATCCGCTCAACCAGGGCGCGGCGGTACGACCCAAAGGGGACTGTATCCACCTCCGACGCAGAGGCGGCGAGACGATACATTGCATCCCCCACCCCGATGGGATGAGAGGCCGCAATAGCAATCGATCTGGCAATCCAGGTGGAGGCGCCGGGTTGGATCTCCCACACGCCGCCAACGTTATCTCCAAGACCCGCTGCGTGGGCTTGCATGCACTTCTCCACGTAATCGGGATACGGCTTGGAATGCCCGTCGAGGCGGACAATGAACTCGCCGCGCGAAGCTTCGATCGCGCGGTTCAAACCTGAGGGGATGTTGTGAAGCGTGTTATCGACAACACGCACTTCCAGCTCCGGGAAGTCCCTTTGAAAGGCGGCAATCGCATCCCGCGTGCCGTCCTGCGACATGCCATCGGCGATGACCACTTCCATGTCTGCGCAGGGATAGGTCTGAGTGCACAAAGACTCCAGCAGCAGACGGATGGTGGATTGCTCGTTATAACAGGGAACGATGACGGAAACTTTCGGTGGCATGTTTTCGGTACGATTTACAATGATAACCGTAAATCAAAATCTTAGGAATTACATCGTGCCGCATATACTCTATTACCTTTTGTTGGAAGTTCAACCAGCAAATCCGTTCAAAAGGCAAATTTATAAATGAGGCAGGCGGTATCTTGACGCAAGCGGCAGGTGGATTACGAATGTCGTCCCATGCCCCAACTCACTGCGGACGCTAATTCTACCACCTTGCGTATCGACAATCGCCAGCCCCGACAAGGCTTTCGGTCCCCTCCATAACACCGCCACCCCATCGACTTATGACTGTATTCCTTTGGCTGTGCCCTTCAAAGAATACACGACGAAGAGTCCTGGCGAATCAATCCCCCGCGGCCCGGATTGATGAGCGCCACGCATTCGATCTCAACCAGTGCTCCCTTTGGCAATCCGGCCACCTGGACCGTGCTGCGGGCTGGTGCCTTCCCTGGAAAGAATTCGGCATAGACGGCATTCATACTCGCAAAGTCGACCATATCCTTCAGGAAGACCGTGGTCTTGACCACAAAGTTCAATCCGGAATCGGCGGCATCCAGGACGTGACTGAGATTGGTGAGCACCTGGCGGGTCTGTGTCTCGATGCCTCCCTCGACCAGTTCCATAGTAGCCGGGTCGAGCCCCACCTGACCGGCGGTAAACACCAGGCCATCGACGCAAATGGCCTGCGAATATGGTCCGATAGCTTTGGGTGCCTTCTCGGTGGAGACAATTTTCTTTCCTTCAGACGTGTACATGGAGCCTCACAGTCGGTTTTGTGATTTAGTTCAGCGACGTAATTCTACTTTTGTTTTCAAAAAGGGTCGGATAAATATTGACGAATCCGAGCAGATGCGACAATGGTGTGATTGACCAGCTTGTCCGCTAAACTTTCCTCAACACGAGCATCGTCAGATCATCGGCGGGAGGCATATCCTGCACAAAGTTCAGCAGGGAGCTCTCCACTACATCCAACAGATCGGAGGCGGAGTAGCAGTCACAGGATGTAATCGCACCCAGAAGTCTTTCTTCGCCATAAAATACACCATCGATATTGAAGGATTCGGTCAAGCCGTCGGTATAAAGAAATAAATTGTCAGTGCTCTCGAATTTTATGGTCCGCTGTTCGACAGGTTCACCTGTGACCACGCCCAGGGCAATGGCCGTGCGGGTAAGCCTTTTAACCTGCCCATCATTTTTCACCCAGAGCGGCGGATTGTGCCCCGCATTGACATAGGTCAGCTCATCACTCTCCATATCCAGAACTGCATAAACCGCGGTCACGAACATTCCCTGACGGGTATCAGGGATGAGGAGATCGTTTACCCGCCGCATCGCATCGGCGGGCGAGTTTGATTCAATTACGGCGGCATGGACCAGGGTCCGGGTAAGTGCCATGAAGAGAGCCGCGGGGACGCCCTTGTCGGCGACATCTGCAATGAAGAGACCCAGTCTTTGATCGGGCAGCTCGAAGACATCGTAGAAATCCCCGCCCACCTGGCGGGCGGTCTTCCAGCGTGCAGCCAGCTCCCAGTTTTCATATTGGGGCAGCGATTCAGGGATGAAAGTCTGCTGGATCTGACGCGCCAGCTGCACCTCGGTCTCGAGGCGCTCGCGGACGACCATTTCCTTTTGCAGGAGGTCGTTCTGGATGGCCAGCGCGGCCTGCTGGGCTATGCCGGTGATGATCTCGAGCCGCCGCGAGCGGAAGCGCAGTCCGCCTGGCGCCTCTTCGATCAGGATCACACCGTAGAGATCGTTCTTGACCGCGATCGGAATGGCATACAGCAGCGCACCGGGATTCCCCAGGTTGACATCCTGGGTCGTGTCGACGGACAGCCAGGCATTGAGACCACGGTTATCCGGAAGCTCACAGGCCATCATGCCGGTCGCGCCGCGGCAGGCATCGAGAAAGGCAAATTCACCCGGGGAGAAGGAACGCTCCCAGAATGTCTGCTCATCCGCTTCGTTGAGACCGTATTGCTGTGAAGGGCGATAGATATCCTTAGCCGCATCCCATTGGTAAAGCGCAGCCCGTTCCACGCCGACCAAAATAGGCATGATGCGGATGATCGTACCGAGGATCTCGTCGAGATCGCTCAGGCTGACGATGGCCTGGGCAACCTGCAATAAGGCTGCGGAGGCGTAGGCCTGCTCCTGGGCGGAGTCATACAGGCGGGCGTTCTCGATCGCCACGGCCGCGTAGCTTGCGAACGTGGTGGTCATGGACTGGGCCTCATGGCCGTAGCGGCCCGGCGTGCTGTGGGCCAGAGTGATCAATCCCAGGTGCTGGTCGCCCACCCGCAGGGGCACTGCCAACCCGGAATAATCCTGGTTGAAACCGGCGGTTGCCCCGGTGATCCAGATCGGGTCGCTGGGTTTGCGTATGATGGGCTCTTCCGAGTAGAGAGCCTGCAGCATACTGTCATAATATTCGGGGGAGGCATACAGCGTGGCTTCGAGCAGGTTTTCGTCGCAATTATGGCAGGCCGCCAGGTAGAGATCATCATCCTCCATCAGCCAGATGGCGGAGATATCGACCGCCAGGTTGCGGTCCAGCTCGGAAAGGATGGTTTCGAGCACGTCGTCCACGCTCACGTCGGCGGAGATCAAGCCGGCCACCTCGCGCAGACCATCGGCAACCTGCCGCCTCCATTGCTCGGACGCATACAGGTCTGCATTATGGATGGCTGTGGCAATGTTATCGGCAACCGCCTCGAAGATCTGCTGGTCGTCCTCTGTAAAGACATTCAGCCTGTGGGATTGGATGTCCAGCACACCGACCACTTTGCTGCCATACAGGAGTGGCACGCAGAATTCCGAGTTGATATCTTCAGGGGGCAGGGGCGAGGCGCGGTAACGTCCATCCTGTTTTACATCGTTCGCCAGGACCGTCTTTCCCTGGCGCGCCACCCAGGGGATGATGCCCTGCGTGTCATCGAGCGAAAGTGTATAGCCTTGCAGGTCCAGGCTTCTGGTGCCACTCCCGGCCTGGTATTCGATCAGCCGCCGGTTGGGATGGACGGTGAACAGGTGAACATATGGATGCCCGAACCGGTCCTGGATCAGGCTGGCAGCATTCTCCATCAACGTGCGCAATTCGAGCGAGGCACTGACGCTCTTACTGACTTCGGTGATGAGGGTCAACTGGTCTGCACGGTGCTGGAGGTCGCTGTAGAGGCGAGCTCCCTCCACTGCACGGGCGATGGTATCTGCCAGCGCTTCGAGGATCAAGAGATCGTTGGGGTGGAATGCATTCGGCTTATCGCTTTGGATGTCAAGCACGCCCAGGACACGGTCCTCCATCTTTAAGGGAATGACAGCCTCCGAGTGTGTCTCGGGCAGCACCTCGATTAAGCGGTAGCGCGGATCTTTGCGGACATCGGCGACCAGGATCCGTTCCCCTGATGCAGCAGCCTCACCGATCAGCCCCTGCCCCATCTCCACGTCAAGGGCAACTGCCTGCGGGCGGCGGCTTCTATGTCCCTTATCTTCCTGGGCAGGGACCTTCGGCATAGCACTGGCACGGAACCGCAGTGAAGTAGAGTTTCTGGGCAGGGTGAAAATGGCCACGTAATAATAGTGGAATGTCTTCTGAATCAGTCCGGTCACACGGCGGGACAGGTCGTCCACGTTCATCACGTTGGCGATCTGGGCGCTCACCTCACGGACGAGATTGAGCTGGTCGTGCCGGAACCTCTCTACCGCAATCCGGTGTGCGGCCAAAAGGCTGCTGGAAATTACTCCACCGATCGCCTTTAGGGATTCCAACTCAACGGCCGTAAACTCCGGTCCATCGGGACGGGTGACCTGGAGCGCTCCCAGCGGCAGCCCCTGTTCTTCGAGCGGGAGCGCGGCCCAAGTCTCGCGGGAGGCGTTCTTTCCCGTCCCGCGCTGTTTTTTTGTGCGGAGCTCGTGCGCTTTCATGGCTGCCTTCATCCCCGGGTACATTGGCTCCGCCGGAATCAGCGTTGGGTCTAAGATATCGGGTAATCGAAAAAAACTTTCATGGAACCAGACGTGGGCCTCCCCCTTCACAAAATGCGAAGTAATTCCAACGATGATATCACGCTGTTCAGCAAGGGATGGTGCGCTTACGATCTGCTCCCCTAGGCTGGCAATATTGCGCCAATCTGGTGAAAGAGGGGAGCGTGTGGCGGCTGGCATGCCGATCACCTCTTTCGTTTGATCATTGTCAGGACATTACTTTTGTCGGCTCTTGGCTCGTAATGGACTTCATCCATTAATTTTCGCATGAGAAAGATTCCAAGCCCCCCGATCTTGCGGTCCGAAAGATCCGCCTTCAGGTCGGGCAGGGGAATGATGGAGGGATCAAACGGTTCGCCATAGTCGATGAGGACGATGCGGATCTGCTCGCCCTCCATGCCACAGGACAGGTCGATCACCCCGTCCGGTATGTTTTCATAGGAATGTTCGATCATATTGGAGGCAGCTTCGTCGGTCGCGAGCTGGATATTATAGACATCCTTATCGCTAAAACCGCCTTTACGCGCAACCTCCCCTACGAACTCGCGGATCTCATCCAGAAATTCAAATTTTGCGGCAAATCGGGCAGATTGCATATGACAGATTTAAAGCCGCCTCAGCCTCGCAAGGCTGAAGGCGGCATTCATCCATTCTTTGTGTTCTAGGCTCCACATTTAGGCAGATGGACCGCTAGAAATGTCCCACTGCCATCAGGGAGTTGTCAAAGGTTTTGAAAAGTTCGGTAAAGCCGGCGAGTTCCAACGCATCACGAATACGCTCGGGAACATTCGCGAGGACAACCTCACCACGGTTGTAGCGCCTGCAGTTCCGCTGGGCTGCCAGGAGGGCTCGAAAACCTGCACTGGACATGTACTCCAATCCCTCCATATTCACAACGAGCTTGTACTTCCCTCCATCGTTTGCCACTTCGAGGGCCTGGGCAAGCTGCGGAGCAGTAGAACTGTCTACCCGGCCGCTGACTGTGATCATGTCGCAATGCTTGAATTCTTTAACCGTGATCTCCATAGTACATCCTCCAGTTTGAGTGTACGGTCGAACTTGCAGCATTATATCATGTCCTGGTAGGCGATTAAATCCAATTGGCACCGTAAAGCCTTGAAAATGGAGGAATATCACCCGGATCCTTTCATTTCAAATTAAAACCAATATACAGGCAATACGGCAAGAGGGGTTAAAATTCGCACCCAGTTCAAGGAGAATACTTATGATCGGTGGTCCCGCCCTCATCATGCTTATTGAAGATAATGCAGATCACGCCGAGCTTATCATTCGCACCCTGGAGGAGCACCCGGTTTCAAAAAAGGTGCGCCATTTCTTCGACGGGCAGGCTGCGCTGGATTACCTGTTCCAGCGGGGGGAGTTTTCGGATCCTGCTCAAAGCCCACGCCCGCATGTCATCCTGCTCGACCTGCGCCTGCCCCGTGTGGATGGGATCGACATCCTCAAGGCGATCAAGAGAGATGAAAACTTGAAATGCATTCCCGTTGTGATCCTGACCACCTCGGAAGCGGATAAAGATGTAGCCAAGGCTTACTACAATCATGCCAACAGCTATCTCGTGAAACCGGTGGGGTTCGAGGAATTCAGGCAGCTCATGGACAACCTCGGGTTGTACTGGCTGAGCTGGAACACAAATCCAAAAATCAGCTGACCCAGATAAATGTATACGGCTGCTTCACATGAAGTAACGTAATCTTTTCTTCACTGTTTAGAACTTTGCAGGTATTTTGGAATCTATTCATAAAGTCACCATACAATCACTGCCCGTACAACAACGCGGTTCCGTAGGTGCCGTGTCTTCTCATCATAGTCCTTGCAGGTCACCAGAGTCAGCCAGGGTTTCGTCCTCGTGCTTCATCACATGTTGAATTACCCGGATCCACCACTGCATTCGTCTGCACCGCAAAAGATATATTTCTGACCATAGGCATGGATGATGATCCTGTCGCCATATTTCAGCTTGTTCAGGCTGACGAATGGGCCCCGGGCAGACCGTTGGCAAGGTACACGTGCCCGGTCAGGACACTGTTGCCGTTCCAGGATGGGAAGGCGCTTCCCTCCAGCCATCCGGCCTGGTCCGCCCAGCCACGAGACGTTCCAGGTCCCGTTCTTCTTGGCACACCGACCATCGAGATTTTCAAGAGCAGAGCCGGGATTTCCATGACCACATCCGTGGAGGCATATGCCACACTGGCGGGCTGGTCAGGAAGGATCGTTCTGGTGTCCCACGCATAGCCGGTGGCAGGAAGAGCTGGTCTTCTTGCTCTCTGGATCGTTCGAGGACTTGATCGTAATGGTGACCGCGTCGAGCGTTATTGGAGATCACATCCGTTTCTGCCGATGGTGGTCAGGCTGGCCGTGTTATTGATAGGCGGTTGCCCTGGCTGTTCACTGTTGTCACGATGCGGATCGTGACGATATCCGCGACGCCCAGATCAGCCGCCGAGAGTTACAACGACGGTATAAGGAGCAGGTCCGGTACCGATGCCAGGCGTTACATTCACCACTGTTCCAAGCGGCGCCCCTGTAACAGTCACTGCAGTCACATCGAACATGGCAGGCAGGGTATCGGTGACCACAACATTGGTGGCAGGTGTATTGCCCTGGTTGGTCACAGTTAGAGTAAAGGTAACTGTCTCCCCGACCGATGCCGTTGTTGGATTGCCGGACTTGGAAATGGCAGGATCTGCGACCAATGCGGCGGTGCCGGTATATCTGGCCGTATCACTATCCGGCGGCGGTCTCATTGCTATCTGCAGTTGCCGTATTGTTATTTGTACCGAGCACGGCGTTGATCGAACAGGTGTACGCCCATTCTTCACCGACTTCAAAGACAGCATCATCATTGCCGGTAATATCCGCGCCACGTACCAGCGTACACCCTGGCATGCCATCGTTGACTGTGAGACCTGTCAGCGTTGTGTTTCCAGTATTGGCTACCCGGATCCGGTAATAGACCGTATCGCCAACCGTAACCGTGATGCTCGTATCATTCCATGGACCATTGGCAGCACTGCTTACCTCCTTCACTACATTGAGTGCCGGAGCAGAGGCGACTGTGACATTGGCCGAGGCGCTGTCGGTCACATTCTGGGTTGTGTTGACAGCAGCTGTATTCGTGAAGTCCGCTGTGACATTTGCCACTGAGCAGGAATAAGTCCAGGTCTCAGTTGTCTGCAGCTGGTTATCGTTGTTCGTGTCGCCGCCGGTCCGCGTTGGTCCTGTGGTGCACTGAGCATCCGTAACATTCACGCCAGTAAGTGTTACAGTGCCTGTGTTCGTCACTGTCAGGGTGAAAGAGGCTGTCCCGCCGCTCGCCACTATCTGGCTGGCGGGCGTTTTCGCAATATTGACGCCAGGCAGCCTGAGCCACCGGAATATTGAGCGTATCGGTATCCGGTCCCGTCTGATTGGAGTCGGCAGTCACTGTGTTACTCAGGTTCCCACCTGCATCGAATTCCGTCTGGTGTAACGGTGTGATTGCATGTGTAGGCCCACGTCTCGGTGGTCTGCAGCTGATCGTCGTTATTCGTGTCGCCCGATTGGCGTACCGGCACGGCACCACACATCGGATCTGCGACCGTTACACCGGTGAGAGTTACGTTGCCTGTGTTCGTCACTGTGAAGGTGTATGGCACCACTTGTCCCGCAGAGGTGATCGAAGTGGTTGTCGAGCTCTTCGTCACGTTTAGAGAAGGGGCCTGAATTACTGGGATGTTCAGTGTGTCGGTATCTGGCCCGGTTTGATCGGAACCAACAGTGACTGTATTGCTAAGACTTCCACCTGCATTCAGCTCCGCCTGTGTGACCGTTTGGCTGCAGGTGTAGACCCAGGTTTCTGTGGTTTGCAGTTTATTGTCGTTGTTCGTATCGCCAGACTGGCGCACCGGAGCAGCAGCGCACATCGGATCGCTTACCGTTACACCGGTCAAAGTCATATTGCCCGTATTGGTAATGGTAAAGGTATAGGGCACCGACTGTCCAACTGCAGTAATGGAAGTTGTTGTTGAGCTCTTGATCACATTGATCGCTGGTGATTGCGTTACCGGGATGTTGTGGGTGTCGGTGGCAGGGCCGCTTTCGGTCGGAGTCCACAGTCACGGTATTCGTAAGATTTCCGCCTGCATCGATTTCCCCTTGGGTCACGGTATGGCTGCAGGTATAGCTCCATGTCTCAGTCGTCTGCAGCTGATTATCATTATTCGTATCGCCCGCCTGGCGCACCGGATCCACATCACACATCGGATCGCTTACCGTCACGCCGGTCAGGGTCATATTTCCTGTGTTCGTCACAGTAAAGGTATACGGCACCACCTGACCGGCGGACGTGATCGAAGTGGTTGTTGAACTCTTTACCACATTCATTGCCGGGGTCACGCCAGAGTCACAGTGGCGCTGTCGAGGTCTGTTACGCCCTGAGCCGTTACGACGGTGGCCGTGTTGGTGAAACCTGCCGTAACATTGGCCACAGAGCAGGAATAGATCCACGTCTCGGTCGTCTGCAGTTTGTCATCGTTGTTTGTATCGCCGCCAGTACGGATTGGTCCTGTCGTGCACTGGGCATCCGTGACGTTCACGCCGGTCAATGTTACATTGCCGGTATTGGTGACCGTCAGCGTAAAGTTTGCTGTTCCACCGCTTGCCACCGACTGAGTGGCAGGTGTCTTTGCAATATTGACTCCAGGTGTCTGTGTCACCGGGATATTGAGGGTGTCAGTATCCTGGACGCTCTCTACCGAATCTGCAGTGACCGTATTGGTGAGGCTGCCGCCCGTGTCGACTTCCGCCTGAGTCACAGTATGATTGCAGGTGTAGATCCAAGTCTCAGTCGTCTGCAACTGGTTGTCATTATTTGTGTCACCAGATTGCCGCGTCGGCGCTGCAGAACACATTGGATCTGTGACGGTTACGCCGGTCAGGGTTACGTTCCCAGTATTCGTCAGCGTGAAGGTGTACGGCACCACCTGGCCAGCAGAGGTGATCGAAGTGGTTGTCGAGCTCTTGACCACGTTGAGAGAGGGACTGCTGCCAAAGTAACTGGCGGTGTCTGTATCCGGAGGTGTCTCGTTCGTAGCCGGCGGTTGCCGTGTTGTTATTGGTGCCTGCCACAGCAGTCACTGAACAGGTGTATGACCACTGCTCGCCAACCCCAAAAACATTGTCATTATTTCCGGTTATGTCTGCGCCACGGACAAGCGTGCAGGCTGTCATGCCGTCATCCACAGTCACTCCGGTCAGGGTGATGTTACCGGTGTTTGCCACACGCACGCGGTAATACACGGTGATCGCCCACATTCACTGTGACCGATGTGTCGTTCCATGTCACATTGTCGGTTGAGACTTCCTTGACCACATTGATCGCAGGGTTCTGTATCACCGGGATATTGAGGGTATCGGTATCCGGTCCGGTTTGATTCAAATCAGCAGTGACTGTGTTGCTCAGATTGCCACCTGTGTCGACTTCCGCCTGGGTCACGGTGTGATTACATGTATAGACCCACGTCTCCGTTGTTTGCAACTGGTTATCGGTGTTCGTATCGCCCGATTGGCGTACCGGCGCTGCACCGCACATTGGATCTGTGACAGTTATTCCAGTCAGTGTTATGTTGCCAGTGTTCGTTACCGTGAAGGTGTATGGCACCACCTGTCCCGCAGCAGTGATCGAAGTGGTTGTCGAGCTCTTCGCCACGTTCAGCGCAGGCACCTGGGCGATCGGCACTGTCTGGCTGCTGCTTTGCGGACCGGTTTCATTCGTATCCGCCGTAGCCGTATTGTCGATATCCCCGTCTCCCCCTCCGTTATTATCGAGATCCGCCTGGGTTAGCGTATACGAACCTGTACAGGTCCGGCTTCCAGCCACCGGAATGGTAATGCCGGAGGTCACATATGGGAGACCGGCTGATGCCATCGCAATCCAGGTTGGAAAGCAGTGGATCGTTGACGGTCACGCCGGTGAGAGGCAAAGTTCCAGTATTCGTAATCACCATCGGAATAATTGATCACATCCCCTGCATCCGCCCGTCCGGCAGGTGCGACCACGCTCGTGTCCAGAGCCCCGTTTTTGGTGATCGTAAAGGATGGATTCCCCACAGTCACCGTGCTGGTGGCCGGACCAATCGATACATTCCCGGATTGGGCCGTCGCCGAATTGGTATAAGACCCGGGAGTGTTGGGAATGGTTACGGTGTAACACAGTGAAATTGATCCGCCCGCCGGAATGGTATAACCACCGGATGGCGGAAAGGTTGCGGTCGATTTAACTTATTGCCAATAAATTGAAGTGTCCCAGTTGCTCCGCTGGCCGGAAGCGAACTCGAATTGGATATCGGTTACTTCATTTGTTCCAGGACAGGCAGCGCCATTGACCAGGCGCCCCATATGTAACACCTGCGGGTAATACATCCACAATTTTATCGATAAAAGTATCAAAGGCCGAAGTATTATTGACCGAGACTGTATAGGTAGCGGTGCCGCCTGCCGGAAGGTTGGTGGGGGTAACTGATTTTGTGATCGTGAACGGGTTCGTAGGTGCAGGAGCAGACGTGTCACATGGAGTGGAGGCACAGGTCGGTGGCTCTGTGTAATTTCCTGTATATTTTTGCTGGGTACCACTGACCATATCGGCCCATGGACTTAGAGAAGTCGCCGTTGCCGATACACAGACCACCTGGAAATAATAATCCACAGTGATCTGGTTGGTTCCACCGCCGCTGGAAACCCCCGTCTTATAGAGGAGGTTATCATCTGCAATTGTAATACCTGTGATGCCGGTGATCATTGGTAATATCATTGGCGATCAGCTGGTAACAACCGCTATTAAACGATACATTTCCAGCCGGTTGGAGTCCCAAATCATTGCCGGAGCCTACGTTACCATAATCATAGACGGTGGTCATCTTGATGATCTGCCCGAGGACAGCACCCGGTGCGATGTCAAAGGAAAACAACTGACCGCCAGCATTTGCGGAAATTTCAGGCCGCGTTGTAAGTGTCAAAGCTTGCGTTACGTCCGGTACAGTGCCATTGCTAACTATAAGCGTATAATTCTTGACGATGGGGGCCGGCGTCCACCCACATTTTCGCAGGGATAATTGACATAAAAATAAAGATTAGTCGATGCTCCCGCAGCGAGTGTACCAATATAGCGGCTCGGGAACTCCTCAGCATCCAGTTGCCAGGTTCCGGTATACGATCCGCCCGGAGTGGTGGTTGGGAAATTGATCGTGGCGGACAGATTGTTCAGCGTGCCGCCTGAAGTATTTGTAACCTGCACCTGGATATACTCAGCTCGTGGTCCAGCGGCACATGAATTGTTGCTGTCCAAAGTAACATAGGGTGTGATGGCGGTGACGGTGATCCCAGCCAGTGCCTTTACGTGTTGAGGCTGACCAAAAATGCCGGTAAGTAGAATAACCAGCAGAAAAAGACGTGGAACCGAAATGAAGCGACGTTGCATTGAATTCTCCCGTGAAGACAAAATATGAAATAGCTACTAATGAGCGTGTGAGATTATTATCCACTCTTATGTTTCTGATTATGAAATGTTGGAGAAAGTTGTGAAACTAATCCCACCTACAAATCTGGCAATAACCTCGAATACGAAATGGTGATGAAGCAGCGAATGCATACAATCCTCCAATCTGATATTGATAATCGATAATAAGAAGATCACGAGCGACGTCATTGATTGAAGCTCCGAATTTTCAATAATATTCAAATTTTCAGGATTTCAACTTCTGACTAAGGTCTGTACCTGTACAATTTCCCGATAATAAAACGAACCCGGCCCAATGGCCGGGTTCGCTACTTGCTCTTCAAAGTCCTTACCCCTTCGTTCGGAGAAAAGCGACCAAATCAAGACTTTCAAGTCATCGCATCCATGTTTTTGCCCTAAGGCAAATCTCTTCGTTTGTTTCATTGTATGCTCTTAGAAATATGTCATGTCAATTGCAGACACCTTACACTTTTGCAAGGAAAATATCCGATCGTGTTAATTCATCAAACCTATATCTCGATTTGACACACTTCCGGCGTTCATTTCAACAAACAGTGGAACTTCAAACAACACCATGACTGCGCTACTTTCGATACCAAAGCGCCACAGCCGTTCCACTGCACTGCGAACCTTTCATGAGATGATTCTTGCCAGATCGGAGCAAGTTAATTGTATGGTGTACAGGGAAATTCCGAAGTTTTCCCCAGGTAATGAGGCATTTACATCATCGATCAGGCAAATAAAAACGCTCGCCGTCCGAGTGAGGGGGGCACCCCGACGACGAGCATTTACATGCGTACAACATTCCTGACGGGCTGTACCTTCGATCCTAATCAGGCAATTCTCGCTGGAGCGCTGTGCCTTTATCCAGGCATTGCGGTTTTGATCATCTATGACAATCACAAGCACTATTGTTATAAACCCATAAAATATCGGTACAAACCCAAGGAGCAGGACATGCGCAAACTTATTGTCAGCAACTTTCTCACATTGGACGGTTTTTATGAAGGGAAGGACAAAAGCATCAACTCGTTATATGATTATTACCATGAAGACTACCATGGTGACGATAGTTTCGATTTCTATAATGCCGAGCTGCTCCAGTCAGCGGATTTCCTGTTGTTGAGCCGCAATGCTTTTTTGGGCAACAAGGAATATTGGACAGGCGTGCCCAATGACCCCAAAGCCACCGCCATCCGCCATGAGCTCGCCGGGCTCTTTAATTCCATCGAAAAAATCGTAATTTCGGACAAAATAGACCGCACGGAGCTGTCACCCTGGGAAAATACGCGCATCATCAAGAGAGCTAATGCTTATACCGAGATCGCCACCCTCAAACAACAGCCCGGCAGGGACATCCTGGTACTGTTGAGCCGCCTGCTCTGGAACGACCTGCTCGTCCATTATCTGGTGGACGAGCTGCACCTGACTTTTTTTCCATTGATCGGGGGCGAAGGAACGCCAATATTCGAAGGCCGTCCACCCGTGTCACTCAAGCTGCTTAATACCCGCACCTGGGAAGGCTCAGGCAATATCACCGCCCGTTACCAGGTTAGTCTCAAAAAGTAGCAGTTCCAAACATTAAAGTTATCCCAACGATGAGATCTTTTCCACCCTTAAAAAGGGCTCGCCGCGCTCCGTATCCATTTCCATCATCCCGGTCAGCAAAAAGGGCACAGAGGAACTGATCAGCGATTTTGCCTGGCGATAGACTTCCGGAAAGAGGATGGCATCCAGCGTACCCTGGAGGTCCTCGACGCTCAGGAAAAGCATCATGGCTCCCTTGGCGGTTATACTGCGATGGGAGGCCTGCTGGACGCCGGCAACGGTGACCTTGCGGCCAACTCTTGCAACTGCATCCAGCGTCGAGATCGCACCTGTCCCCTTGAGCTTGTCTGCCACCAGTTCCAGGGGATGAGCAGCCAGGCTTACTCCCAGGATATCCAGCTGGGCATCCACTTTCTGCTGCAGTGTCCAATCCTCATCACTGGAATCCGCCCACTCGAACAGGCTCATCTGGTTTTGCTGCCAGCCGCCATTTTGCAGCCGCCGCAGAATGGATGGGATTGTCCCCAAACCCTCCAGGGCCCCCACACGGGCGAGATTTTCCGCCTCCTGTTTACGTGGGTCCACGCGGGTGAGGAAATCATCCACGGAAGTAAATGGTGCAAACCGGATAATTCGACCGATCGTCTGGCGGGTTAGTTCTTTTACCTGGTCCAAACCCATGAAGAGTGCCTGGATTTCCAGGTCATCGGGTTTCTTAGCGGAAAAATTGTGGCTTGAATAATTCACATGCGGCGGGCGGACGAATAATCCCATCCGTTTTGCTTCCCCAAGATATACCCGCTGGCTGTAAAAGCCGCCCCAGTTGGCAAGGACGGCAGCCATGAATTCGGCAGGGAAGTGGGTCTTGCACCACGCCGAGCGCCAGCCGAGCTTTGGCATACGAGGCGGCATGTGCCTTGGGAAATCCGTAACCTGCAAAGGCTGCCATCATCTCCCAGATCCTCCCGGCAACATCGGCAGGGATGGCATTTCTCTCATTGGCTTGTTCCACGAACTTCCGTTTCAATTCCTGCATGCGTTTGCCGGGATCAAAATGACTCATGGCGCGGCGAAGAAGGTCGGCCTCCGCCAGGTCGAACCCTGCGATTTCGTTGGCGATCCGAAGCACCTGTTCCTGATACAGGATCACGCCAAAGGTTTCGTCCAGGAGCGGCGCCAGGGCGGGGTGAATATGTTTGACCTGCTCCTGGCCTTTGAACCGTCTTACAAACGCATCCTTAAGCCCGCCGCTCAATGGACCGGGACGATACAGGGCCAGCGCTGCCATGATGTCATCTTCACTGCGGGCCCGGATTTCCCGCAGGGTAGCGCGCATGCCCGGACTCTCGATCTGGAAGCAGCCGATCGTCCCGCCGGTCTCCACTCGCTGGGCAGTAGCGGGATCATCAGCGGGCGTTGACTTCAAAACAGCCAAAGGAGTGGGGTAGGAATCCGGATCACTCATTTGGATGAACTCAGAGACGTCGCCCAGGACCGTCAGGCCGCGAATGCCCAGCAGGTCGATCTTGACCAGGCCTAACGCCTCCACTGAGTCCAGATCCAGCTGCGTGATGATGGTGCCCTTCCCACCCGAACGCATCACCGGCACAATATCAGTCAACACACCCGGCGCAACAATCACACCGCCCGGGTGCATCGAAATATGGCGCGGAAGCTCGAGAATGGCTTCCGCTTCATCAAAAATGGATTGATAGTTTGGCGCTGGATAGACGGTCCGCAACGCAGCAAAGGGTGATACTGGCTGGCCGTCCGCTGTCCGTTCAAAGCGAGCCCAAAAGGCATGGGGGAGCTGGTTCGACCAGCTCACGGACCTTCGAAGGTTCCAATCCATGGGCTTTCGCCACATCACTCAGGGCCGAGCGAGGACGGTAACGGTTGATCGTTCCCACCACAGCGACGCGGTCTGAGCCATACGTGTCGAAGACATGCTGGATCACCTGATCCCGCCGGCGCGAACATAAGTCTGTGTCAATATCCGGCGGCGTGCTGCGGGCCGGGTTGAGAAAGCGTTCGAAGTAGAGATTCAGATGCAAGGGCTCCGGGCTGGTAATGCCGAGGCAGTAGGCTACAAGAGAGGAAGCCGCCGAGCCACGCGAAGAGAAAGGAACATTTTTTTGCCTGGCAAAGTTCAGAACATCCTCCACGATCAGGAAGATGGGTTCAAAGCCCATCCGTGCGATGATCTCCAACTCATGGTCAAGGCGATCCCGGATCGCAGGTGTAATTTCGCCATACAGCTTGATTGCCCCCTGGAAGGCTTTTTTCCGCAGGTATTGAGCAGGCGTGACTTCCGGAGGAAGAGGTACTTTTGGCATCTGCGGACGGCCGACCGGCAGATCGAATTTGCAGCGTTCCGCAATTTCCATCGTGGCCGCCAGGGCATCCGGATAGTCTCTGAAGCGGGTCTCCATTTCCTGGGCGCTCAGGAAACAGGCATTTTGCGGCGCAACTGCTTCCCTGGGTAATTTTGTGATGGTCGCGTTCAAACGTACAGCGGTAAGAGTGCGCTGCAGGTTTGCGTGTTCAGGGGTCAGGTAATAGACGGGATGGGTAATGACAGTTGGAAGTACCAGTCTATGGGCAAGATTCGCGATTGTCTCTGCCCGGCCTGGATCCTGCATATTCATATACAGGCGATCTGGAAAGATCTCTCTGAAACTTTCCGGCTGGCTGCTGAGTGCGATCAAATCCGTGGAGTGGGCTGCCAGCACTTCCACTGAGCAGGGGGCGCCCGGATCGTCCTGGAGTGCAATGGCACTGCTCAACCGGCAGAGATTGGACCAGCCCTCAAGGCTGGTCGCCAGGAGGCTGACAGGACCGACATTCAGGTGAATTTCCAAACCGATAATGGGTTGAATATTGGCGGCTTTACAGGCGGTGAAAAACTCGATCGCCCCGGTCAACAGGTTGTGATCGGTGAGACCGATTGCAGGCATCCCGTTTGCCTGTGCAGCCTGTACCAATTCTGCAGGCAGCCATCAGCCCTTCCTGTAGAGAGAAGGCGCTGTGCGTGGTGAGATGAATGTACATCCCCCTGATTGTAAACGGTCTGCCCCTGAAGGATTATTGCATCTTCATCGATGTTATGAGAGCAGGAGTTTCCTGTCTATACAGTGTGGTTGCTTTTTGCCCATCCTTGGACGAACCAGGCGGCAGATGACCCGGATTGAATGCGGCAGATATAAAACTTCAGCCAGTTAACCAGAAGAAACCGCCAGGGCGGGAACCCATTCCCTGGCGGTTGTTGTGCTGATCAAAATAGGAAGACTAATGGGGGTCGATGACAAGCTTGATGGCTGTTCTCACCTTATCCTCAATGGTCACATCTGCGAATTCAGGGACACAGGCCACATCGATACCGTCCTGTTTCAGGTAACCGGTTGCCAGCACCAGGGCTTTTACTGCCTGGTTGACAGCCCCGGCTCCGATCGCCTGCACTTCCGCATGTTTGTGCTCGCGGATTACACCCGCTATAGCACCGGCAACTGCTGCAGTGCGTGAGTCGGCAGAGACTTTGATCATGCTGGCTGCTGAATTGTGTGATCTCTGACCAAAATCGTTTGTATCCATGCCATGCCTCCTGCGAAAAATTTACCTGGTTTAACGATCACTCAAGCTGTCCGCTTACTATACCCGAGGATGAGATACATGTCTGTCAGGTTATTATGACACTTTGTGAGTTTGTGTGGGTCCGACGAACACGTAATGCTCGCAGACATTCAACTCTTTAATCATTCAGGGTTTCCTGCAACAGATGACAGACATTACAGCTTGTGCAGTATCTGTATCCTTTGGGAAATGTGATTGTCTTGTAATTATTCGGCAGTCCGGAGTAAGGCCTATAATCTGCAGGGCGCTCAATGCACGATCAACGTCGCAAAGGATACTAAGGGATGAATGCCATTAAGAAATTTTTGCACTCCAGCCTGGCCGCGACGGCGGTGATCGGCTGCCTCAGCCTGTTATTATTCCTGAAGTCTCTGCGGCATTCTCGTCATCGTCCTCCGCCCGGCAACTCTGGCCGCCGCCCCGACTGCAACCGCAACCATTCCGTTTCCGACAAAATTCCTTCAGTCCACAGAAATCATCTCCACAGCGATCACATTTACATCGACCACTTTCATCCTACCAACCCAAACCCTCCCCCCTACAAAATTGATTCCACGGCAACGCGGCCCGCAGCCGCCTCACCAGCACCGACCTCCATACCTATACAGGCCACACCCGCCAAGACCTGCGTTCCGGGCAGCCAGCCTCAGGTTGGGAAGGTCGTGGATGTCATCGATGGGGATACCATTACAGTCCTGCTCGACGGGCTGGTCGTTAAAGGTCAAGTACATCGGCGTCGACGCCCCCGAAAGCGTAAGCCGGCTGGAATACCTGGGGAAGGAGGCCAGGGACAGGAACCGCGAGCTGGTATTCGGGAGGGATGTGCTGCTCTACAAGGATGTGTCAGACCGGGACAGATTTCGACAGGATCCTGCGCTATGTCTTTGTGGACGACAAATTTATTAACTACGAGCTGGTCAGCCAGGGATATGCAAGCGCCCTGGATGAGCCGCCTGATTCCGCCTGCGCCGTGCTATTCAAGGAGGCTGAGACCAGCGTCAAGAATCAATCCCTGGGCATCTGGGCGCCGCACACTCCACAGCCCGAGATTTCCCTGGCCGCCACCAACGTGATCATTTTCAGTGTGAACAAGGACGGAGAATTTGTCGATATACAAAATGTTGGAGATACTGCCATCGATTTGAACGGCTGGAAGCTGGTCTCCGAACAGGGCAAGCAGGAATGCAAGCTGGCCGGCACGATCCATTCCTATGAGATCGTCCGGATCTTTTCAGGCATCAAGCAGCCGGGATTTAGCTGTGGATTTGACAAGCCGATCTGGAATGACAGCGAACCAGATCCCGCCGTTCTTTACGACCCGGACGGGAATGAGGTGGCGCGTTACCCGTAAAGATCGGGAACTGCGTGTCCACAAACTGTAATGCAATTGTATAGTCATAACATCTCTAGAGGGTATATAATTGTTGCCACTGGCTGGCTGCCTTGCTCGTTTCAAGCAGCCGGCAGACATCCCTGGGTAAGCGAGTACCTGGGGATGCCTTATATACCCTCTCGGTCACAAATTGCGCATATTTACTCTACGGGAAGCGCAATTTGTGACCGGGGGCATTATATATCGGTGACATGCCTGAAGATTGTCAGATTACAGTTGCCCATCGGAGAGAACATCATGGATACAAAGTTGAAATCACGGAAACCAGGCCTTTTGAAAATGGCGATCACCGTGCCTTTAAGTATGCCTGTCATATTTTGGATTTCAAGTCATGGACTGACAGTGAATTGGACCGCGTTTGGAAAAGCTGTCATTGCGTCCCTGCAGGCGAAAACCATCTGGGACTGGATGGAGTTACTGCTTATGCCCCTGGTCCTGGCAGGAGGCGTGCTCCTGTTGACCCGTTCACGACGTCGAATGGAACACCAGCGTGCAGTAGAAAACGCAGCTGTGGAGCGCGATATTGCCACCGACCACCAGAAGGAAGAGGCGCTTCAAGCCTACTTTGATCGGATGGCGGACCTGCTGCTTAAGGAGAAATTATCCAAATTTTCCCCGGAGGATGTACAAGCTGTAGCCAGAATCCGAACCCTTACCGTTTTACGGGGACCTGGATCCCAGGCGAAAAGGCCTCATCCTCATGTTCCTGAAGGATTCCGCAGCTGATCGACCGGGAGGCGGTAATCGACCTGTGCAGTGCCGATCTGAGCGGGCTTCCGCAGCTTTTGCCAGCCTGGGACGGGCAAACCTCAGCGAAGCGAATCTCAGTGGAGCCGATCTACAGGGTGCAAATCTCGGTAAATCCTACCTGAGCGGAGCCAACTTGAGGGGAGCCAACCTGTCAGGTGCCGATCTCGCCGGGGCCGACCTTTTCGAAGCCAACTTGAGTGGGGCAGATCTCTCCCACGCCAGGCTGAGCGGAGCCAACCTGAATGGAGCCGACCTGCGTGGGTGCCGTTTGAACGAAGCCAACCTGAGCGATGCCGATCTAACCGGTGCCAATCTCTGTGTGGGCGACCTGATCCGCGCCAACCTTCGGGGGGCCAACCTGGGCGGAGCAAGACTGGCCGGGGCAGACCTGAGCGAAGCCGACCTCAGCCGGGCAGACCTCTCCGGAACCCAACTTACCAAAACGGATCTGGAAAAAGTCAAATCTATCGATGGCGCCACCCTGCCGGATGGGACCAAACACGAATAGAGTGAACCCAAAGACCTCCGACATCCCAACAGGCTGCAGAGGTCTTTTTATTTCACACAAACATTTGACATCGCCTGTTGCATGGGTTATCCTTGCTGGCGTCCGGGCAGGCCCGGCGCGGCAGAGCCTTTCAAACCCCGCCAGGGTCGAGAGACAGCAACGGTACGGAAGTGTCTCTGGGTGCCGCCGGTCACCTGTCCGGATATTTTTTCCTATGAAGCCGGATCGCTCCCGCTGGGTTTTCATTGTTCTCGCACTGCTGGCAGGCATCGGTCTCGGCCTGGCCTATGGCTGGGTCATCGATCCAGTGGATTTCTTCGACCTCACTCCCGAGACCCTTCGCACAGATTACAAAGCCGATTATGTTCTCATGGTTGCGGAAGCCTACCGGTCCGAACAGGACCCCGGGCTTGCCGCCCGCCGTCTGGCCATCTTCGGCTCCCAATCCCCATCCACCATCGCCTCCAGCGGACTTGAATACGCCCGGACATCGGGCTTCCCGGATGCAGACATCGTGCTCATACAGGAGCTGGTCACTGCCCTGCAAGCCTGGAGTGGGATTCAGTCCATGAGACGTTTCCCCTGGGATATCCTGCTTGCGCTTTTTCGTGGGCATCGGGCTGGGCCTGGTCTACGCCTGGATGATCTCCCCTCTGAGCGTCACCAATGCCGATCCCGGCACACTGCGTGCCGACTTCAAAGAGCAGTATCGTTCTGCCATTGCAGCAGCTTATGCAGCCAGCGGTAACCTTCCGCGTGCCCGGGTACGTCTACAGCTTTTGAAGGATGTAGATCCTGTGCAGGCCCTGAATGCCCAGGCACAGCAGATGCTTGCCCAGGGTGAGTCCGCCCAGGTGGCGGACCAGGTCGCAGCCCTTGCACGTGCGCTTACGGAAGGACAGGTCGAAGCTGCACCGGCCTCGACCACAGCCACACCCGAAGCGGAGATCCTGGATCAGACATCCACACCTTTTCGTCTTCTCCCTCTGCCAAATTAACATTCGTACCTGACAGAGACACCGTCCCTCGCAACCCTGATCGAGGAAACACAACAGGCATTGCCTTCCTCCACACCTCGCCCAACAAATGACATTAATACCCACGCAGGGTGCTCCCTTCAAGCTTACCGGCCAGGACGAAGTCTGCGATCCCAACCTGCCAGACGGCCTGATGCAAATTATCATTAAGTTCAAGCCGAAGACAGATCCCCGGCATGGAGATCGACATCACCTGGGAGAACGGCGAGGAAAAATTCTTCACCGGCTTGAAGCCGGAGCAGGGCAATGGGTACGCCGATTTCATCATGACCCCGGACGTTTCCTATAGCGTCCAATTGGCCGCCGGCAGTGACATTGCATCCGGGCTTGTGGCCCCTACCTGCCAAAATCCCGGTGGGGATAATTTTTACGGGGGGCTCAAGCTAACGTTCCAACAGCCATAAAACAATACTGTCATTACTCCCGCTGCATGCGGTGAGGTTGATGCCTGGGTATCCCAATCACTATGAACGGGAAGAAATTGAAAAATCCCTTTTCCACATCATGGAGAAGGGATTGCTTATCGATTGATATAATGCCCCCGGTCACACACCTGCCTGATTTGCTATGAAATGCTACGAATTGCCGAGCAATTCGAATTCAAAATCACGGGCGGTGCCAGGGCAGGTGTGTGACCGTGAGGGGTATATTTATGGCATGGAGTTGTTGTTAGTCCAGTCATTTCCCAGCCGGACTTCGATATCCACCGAGGAAGCAGGGTCTGGTTGGATGATGATCTGGGCAGGGTTGGCAATGCCAAACATCGACTGGAGATATTTCAAGGTATAAACCTTGGGGCCATACAGGAGCAATGCGT
>CAVVPC010000022.1:0-26610 GCA_963750005.1 uncultured Chloroflexia bacterium | reverse complement strand
TTCCGACCAGGTCAGGGTTTTGGCGGGCCCGGTTGCGGGGGGACTGGACGTGGAGAGCATCCGTGTATTTGATGCCCAGGGACTCGAATCCTCCCACTTCATCAAACAATCGAACGGCGTCACGCAGGACCTCACCGAACCGGGGGAGGTTGCCAATTTACCCTTTGTTGACGAGTTATTAAATGAGAACAATCCCGATAGTCCCCCCAGGCGCGGGCTTGCACAAGACCCCGAGAACGAGCGCTATTATTATTACACGGCCATGCCTGTGGTGTATGAAGACCAGGTGACCGGCGTCGTCATCGTCGGCACCTCTCTAAATTCCATCCTGCCCGAACTGAAAAACACCTCGCTGTCGAACGTGATCCTGTATGGTGAAGACAGGCGGGCCATTGCATCCACGGTTGGAATGGTGGGTGAGAAGGGCCTGTTCCAGCGCACCATCTCCATGCCCAGTGAACTCTATGACTCGGTGATCAATAGTGAAGGCGTTGTCCTGGGTGAAAATATTATAGTGGATGGGCGCTCGTACAAGATCGCCTATGCACCGCTCCAGGTGGGGGATAACCGGATTGGCGTTTTTGCCGTGCTGTTGCCTCAAAATTTCGTGATCAGCTCAAGCAAGGAAAATCGCAACACGTATATCCTTCCTTACAGCCTGGCGACCATCGCGGCAGTCCTGCTGGGTATCCTGATTGCGCGCCTGATCGTCAATCCGCTGTCGAAGCTGGTCCGTGTCTCACGTGATATCGCCAACGGCGATCTGAGCCGGCGGACGGAAATCCATACCCGGGATGAGATCGGCGTCCTCGCCAATACCTTCGATGACATGACCGAACACCTGGAGCAGCGCACGCTTGAGCTCGAGAGAACCAACCGGCTCCTGGAACAGATGGACCGGACCAAGACCCGCTTCATCCAGGTCTCGGCTCATGAGCTGCGGACGCCCCTCACCATTGTCCAGGGGTATGCCCAGTTGATCGAGGTCAAGGCGAAGGATGATCCACAGTTTGCCAAGTACGCCGATGGGATCCTGGAGGGCACCAACCGCATGGTGGACATTATCGACAACATGCTGGATGTCTCGCGCATCGAGACGAACCAGCTTACGCTGATGCCCGCAATAGTGCAGATCGACCAGGTCGTGGAGAAGGTACGGGAATACATTCGAGAAGTCACTGGAACAACGCGCTCTGGCACTGACGACGGAAGGCCTTGCCTCCCTGCCCGCCATCCAGGCTGACAGGGATCTTCTTTATAAGCTTTTTTATCATGTCATCATGAATGCGATCAAGTTCACCCCGGATGGCGGAAGCATTCATATAAGCGGCTGCGTCACCGGGGAAACAACCGGGCAGCCTCAGGTCGAGATTGCAGTCAAGGACACCGGCATCGGCATCGACCGGCAAAACCATGAACTCGTCTTCGAAAAGTTCTACCAGACCGGCGAGGTCCTCCTGCATTCCTCAGGCAAGACCAAATTCAAAGGCGGCGGACCCGGTCTCGGGCTGGCCATCGCGCGCGGTATCGTGAACGCCCACGGGGGCCGGATCTGGATCGACAGCCCGGGGTACGATGAAGTTAAAACCCCCGGCACAACGGTCTTTATATCGCTGCCGGTCAACGGGCAATTCAATGAGAAAAAGTGATGACGAAAAACGAGGCTGGACGCTTGTTGCCATCTTCCTGCTGATTGGATTGCTGTGCGTGATCGTGGCAGGGAATCTGGCGATCCGCTTCGTTCCCAGCTGGACACTGCAGGCTGACATGCGCTCACATTTCACCCCGGACAGCGTCTACTTTACATCCCAACCCGGTTTTGCCTTTCCACCCATCGACCCGGCCATCCTCACCCCGCCTGTCTGGATCAATGTTTTTCTCACACCAGGCCAGACCATCCCGACACGGGTTCCGAGTGCAACAGTTTTCCCCGACAAATACCTCAGCGTCTACACTAATCCCATCAACAGACGCTCCCACATTTACGCCCATGTCCACCAGTACATTTGTTTTTTTCACTCCCACAAAATTATCCACCCCCAATCTAACTGCTACCAGAACAGCAACAATCGCCTCACATTGGAACATTGGTTCCAAGCAGGACATCCACGGTAACATTATCGGCGACGAGAACTGCCACAGCGACTGCAACCGGAATTCGACCAGAACCTCCACATCCACTGCGACATTCACCGCAACCACCACACCCACGGCCACCGCTACACCGACCAATACTCCGCGGTCGGAGGCAGACCTGCAAGTCACAATCGATGACAATGCCACCTCTTACGAGGCCAGTGCTGCTGTTCAATATACGGTCGTCGTCTCCAATCCCGTGGGACCTGCAGCGGCCCCTAGGCACAGCTGTGAACAGCAATTTTTCTGCAAATCTTGCTAAATATTACCTGGAGTTGCGCGGGAGCAGGGGGGGCATCCTGTATCAGCAATGGAACAGGAAATATCATCGATGCAGTCAATCTTCCCCCCGGGACTTCCGTGACCTACTGGGTTAACGCCCAGGTCATCAGTTCGCCAACCTCAAGCCTGGAGAGTATAGTAACAGTCAGTGCTCCCGCAGGCATAACGGATACTTTCCCGGCAAATAACTAGGCGACGGATATGGATCAGCTTGATTTATACAGATACCACCTCCAGGTGAAATAGGTCCAGAACCCGGACGGCAACGACTATAATATACTGGCTGGCGGAAGCCTGACTCTGGACTTTCGTATCGATGTGAACGGTCACAACGGATATGACATGGTTTACTATGAGCTTCCCATGGGAAAGCGGTATCTGGATGGATTGGGTGACCGTCAAGTGAGTGATGGCAGGAATTGGTACACAGTATTCTAATTGGGGAAATAATATTGCTGACAGCAACACAAACATGGATTTTAACTTTTCGTCCTACCCGGTCTGGGGCCTGTTCCTCCTCCGGAGGAGCCTGATCAGCGTGATATTCTGAGTGCAGAACTCTATAATTCAACTGGGATAGCCATTGATTTGGATAGTGTTGTCCACCGGATCCTATTACTACATAAAATTTTCCTGTCCAAGCAGTATCAATGGCGTACCGGATACGGATGGCAAAATGGAAATTGACTCGATCGCGGTATTGCCATGAGCATGTCATGACCATAAAAGTAGTGGAGACGGATCTCCGTCTCCACTACTTTCTTATGAATTCTATTGTTGGATTTATTGAGCGCTTTGCTGGGTGGGTTGTGCTGTTGGTTGTGCCTGCGGTGTCTCGTCCGGGCCAAGTCCAAATCCATGCATGCCGCCGAAGAAGCATGTCACCATCGGGGCCGTTGCCGATAAATCCCTTGTCCAGCCCTTCGAGGAGCCAGTCGGCCTTTGCCTGGGTGATCGTGCCGTCAGTCACGCCTGCTGGATGCGGTTGCGAAACTCGGTCTGATTTTCCTTCTGGATGGCAGACTGGATGTCTGCGTAATTGACGCCTTTCTCCTGAGCGATCTGCTCGAGAGTCTTACCGCTCTGGAGGGCAGTGATCAGCTCATCGGTGGTCATGCCAAGTTTGTCAGCGGCCACCTTGAGCCAGGTCAGCGAGAAACCGCTCCCTGCCTCCACCGCCCGGACCGCGGCCATGCATCAGAACCGTTGTTGGAGCTCTGTGCATATACACTCGTAACCCCGATACCGACCAGGACTGTGACCACCAAAGCGACCAGCAGTCCGCCGATCAAAATTGATTTTTTGTTTTCATTGTTTTCATCTCCTTGTCTAAATTGGCTGGAGTATTCCAACCTGTATAAAGCATATCCGAGGCCTGTTATGAAGCTGTGATAAGCCTGTGTGGAAAGTATGTGGAACGAGTTGCCCGGTTTAACCGTCAAATCACAGGTTAGCAGTGAACATTGGCAAGTCGGCAATTGCAAGCTGGAAAATCATTTTGATTTTAAGGAGGAAATCATTCATGGGCTTCGAGAAAGGGAATTGTTTTTATTTTGGTCCCGTTCGTCTCTTGTGATTGCAGGCGTGGGATTGTTTCGCGTCTATCGACAGCCGCTTGGGCCTGCGCTGGAGCTGCCAACGCCGACCAGTGCGGCTCCCACGCTGATCACGATTCCGGTGGAGGAAAAAGCGGCGACCGGTACGGCTACTGAAATCCTTCCAACCAGTACAGCCACACCGCAATCCTCTGTGCGGCGGACCAGCAGTGATGAACATCCTGGCCGTTGGCTCGGACGCGCGCGGGAACCACTATCTCTATGGCCTGGCGGACGTTATCCGCCTGGTGCGAGTCGACTTCGTGAACGCGCGCGTGACGCATTCTCGAGGTGCCGCGTGACCTGTGGGTGCAGATCCCGGAGATCGCCGACCATTACGATATCAGCTCAAGGGAAAGCTGAACCAGTCTTACCTGTACGGCAACAAGGGACTTGGCTATTATGATGGTCCTGGCGAAGGCCCCGGCCTGCTGGCCCGCACCCTGAATCTGAACTTTGGCGCCCAGCCGGATCATTACCTGGCTGTCAACATGCATACCTTCGAAGCCATCGTGGATGCCATCGGTGGCATCGACGTGTACCTGCCTTATGAGATCAGCGTCACAGTCAAACCGAAAACCCAAAGGGGTTTGCCATCCCGCCGGGCCAGCATCACATCGACGGGGAGACTGCGCTGTGGGTGGCGCGCATCCGCCAGTACAGCACCTTCAGCCGCGCCGAAAACCAGAACATCGTCATGTGCGCGCTGCGCAAAAAACTGCTCAGCCCGGCGATCGTGCCTGCCATCCCGAAACTGGTCCGTGATTTTCGGCGCAACGTCCAGACCGACCTGAGTCCCGAGCAGATCAACCAGCTTGCCTGTCTTGCCCAGCAGATGAATGGCATGGATGTGGTCTTCGCCAGTTTTCCGATGGAGCTTTTCAAGAGCACGAAAACATTCGACCCGCAGCTCAAGACCACCACATCGACCATCGATGCGGATTTCAATGTCCTGCGCGATTATGTGGCTCGCTTCCAGGACGGCACCTGGCCCGACCCGAACCTGGTGATCAACACTACGCCTTCGCCCGCCGAGACCGATCTTGAATTTTCCTGCGACAATTGAACAAAAGTGGGCGACCCGCCAGATATTTTCAGTAACTCTCAGGCTGGCGGGCCGTCCCTACGAATGACCTGTTGACTTCCCCCTCCTGTTTTGTGTCATAATATCTCCATGTATGTTTTGCGTTTCGGATCCCCCGATATCACGCTTGAGACAGCAGGTGGAAAAGGATTAAACCTTGCCCGCCTGGCCCGCGCCGGTTTCAATGTGCCGGGTGGGTTTATTATTTCCACCGATGCCTATCGGCCCTTCATCGAAGCGAACCGCTGGCTGGTGATGATCGGGTCGACAGTGGAAAATATCTGCGCGGAGGATGCAGGCTTCGCTGGAAAAGACCTCGGCGCAGATCCGGGCCTCGTTCTCAGTGGGAGTGATGCCGCCTGAGGTCGAGTCTCAGCCATCCGTGCTGCATGCGTGGAGTTCAAGGATTTCCCGGTTGCCGTGCGCTCCTCGGCGACCGCAGAGGATCTGCCCGACCTTTCCTTTGCCGGCCAGCAGGATACCTATCTCAATGTCATCGGCGAGGAAGAGATTCTCAAGGCGGTCATCAATTGCTGGTCGAGCCTGTGGACGGCGCGGGCTATCGGCTACCGTCTAAGAAATCACATCCCACAGGATGAAGTGGCACTGGCCGTCGTTGTGCAGAAAATGGTGCCGAGCGATGTGTCGGGGGTCCTGTTCACTGCCAACCCGCTGACGGGACTGCGCAGCGAAACGGTCATCGACGCGACGCTGGGTCTGGGCGAAGCGCTCGTCTCGGGACAGGTCGAACCGGATCATTATGTGGTGGACAGCATTCGGAACGCGATCATTCGACAAAACGCTGGGGGCGAAGGAAATTTCCACCCGGGGCAAAGCAGGCGGCGGCGTGGAAACGATCCGGGAACAGGCTTCCACAAGAGCAGGCACTCACCGATCCCGAAATCCTGGAATTGGCGGAGCTGGGAAAATCCATCCAGAAGGAATATGAGTTTCCCCAGGATGTCGAGTGGGCTTTTGCAGACGGCAAGTTATACGTCCTGCAATCGCGGGCGATTACCTCTCTTTTCCCGGTGCCGGAAGGAATCGAATGAACCTCTGCTGGTCTGGTTCTCCTTCGGCGCGGTGCAGGGACTGGTCGGGCCCATCACACCCATCGGTCAGGACGTGATCCGGCATGTCTTTACGGGGGGTGCAAGATTATTTGACGTGAACCTCACGCCTGCCGAGGTGCGTATCTTTACCGTGGCAGGTGAGCGTATCTGGATCAATATCACTGGAGTGATCCGCCACCCGCTGGGAAAACGTGTGATTGGTCGGGCTGCTTGGGTTCGTCGAGCCAAGCACCGCGCAAATTATTCTGCCGCTCATGAAAGACCCACGCATGGGAGCAGGCACCGGAAAATTTAAATTCAGTACACTTCGGCGTCTGGCAAAATTCTTTTTGCCTATCCTGGCGCGGGGAGTACACAATGCCCGCCACCCGGAAAAGGCGCGCGTTGAATTTGATCAGGCCATCGACGAATATCTGCGTGCCGCCCAGATCGCTCCCGCACAAAATAAATTCGACCGGCTGGCGAACGTCCTGACTTTCATGCGGGATCGTCTTTCCACAGTATTTCATTTCCTGCTGCCCAGGTTTATCTCAACCTTTGGTCCAAGCATGGCCTCTCTTGCACTTCTCAACCGCATGGCGGAAAAAAAGGATGAGGGCGATCATGGATTTTCCATGCCGGTCCTTGAAATCACGCGCGGCCTTCCCCGGAATGTGACCACGGAAATGGACCTGGCCCTGTGGGACACGGCGCGCACGATCAAGACCGACTCGGAATCGCGGGATGTGTTTACCGCCTCTGACGCTCCAACCCTTGCCCGCCGCTATCTCGAAGGCAGTCTCCCCCCGGCGGCGCAAACTGCGCTGACGGGATTCATGGACCGCTATGGGATGCGTGGCATCGGCGAGATCGATTTCGGCCAGCCGCGCTGGCGCGAGGATCCCACCCCCGTGATGCAAACCCTGCAGAGCTACCTGCAGATCGATGAAGACTCTGCCCCGGATGTATTGTTTGCCCGCGGCCAGCAGGCTGCAAATGCCGCGATCGAAAAACTGGCGCAGGAAGCGCGCAGCCAGCCGCTGGGTGGACTCAGGGAGAAGATCGTCCGCGGCGCGGCGCGGCGGGTCCGCGTGCTGATGGGGGTGCGCGAAAGCCCGAAGTTCTTTGCCATCCGGGTGATGGGCATCGCCCGCAAGGCCCTCCTGGAAGTTGGAGATGAATTTGCCAAAGCCGGGATGATCGAGCGCGCCGATGATCTTTCCTTCCTGAATTTCTCCGAACTGGAAGCCTTATCGCAAAACGAAGCACGTGATTGGAAGGCGTTGGTTGCCAGCCGGCGTGCAACCTATGAGCGGGAAGCGCGGCGCAGGCAGGTGCCGCGCGTGCTCGCCAGTGATGGGCGCGCATTCTACGAAGGCGTGGGCGCCAATACAGATACGGGCAATGTCATCACCGGCAGTCCCGTGTCGCCGGGCGTGGTGGAGGGGCTGGTCCGTGTGGTCCTGAGTCCTCATGACAGCCAGCTCGCGCCAGGCGAGATCCTGGTCTGCCCCGGCACCGACCCGGCCTGGACTCCGCTCTTCCTGACCGCCGGCGGCTTGATCACCGAGGTGGGCGGCATGATGACCCACGGCTCGGTGGTGGCCCGCGAGTATGGCATCCCCGCGGTGGTGGGCGTCCACCAGGCAACCACGCGCTGAAGGACGGGCAGCGAATCCGGGTGGATGGGACGGCGGGGAAAATCGTAATTTTGTAAATTATCTGTAGGGGACGGCGGCCGCCGTCTCCTACAGATTGAATATATAATCCCCGCATGCTCCATCACCCTGAACGCAAATCCCCGCGCCTGCCAGGTTATGATTATTCGAGACCGGGCGCGTATTTTATTACCGCCTGTACAAAGAACCGGGAATTTCTTTTCGAAGCAAATGATGCCAGGCTGGCGGTGATCTCAGCATGGCAGTCTGTGTTGGATATATTTGCAAATATTCTGTTGGGTGAATTCGTCGTCATGCCCAATCACATCCATGGGATCATCTGGATCCTTGCAGAAGGTGCATATCGATTGCATCCCGGCACATGGAAAAACGATCCCGGTAGGGGTGGGCGGCCGCCCACCCCTACCGGGATCGTCCAATATGAAACCCTCAGCAATATCGTGGGCGCCTTCAAGACAAACGCTTCCAGGGGGATAAACCAATTACGCGATACCTCTGGCGTGTCCGTCTGGCAGAGAAGCTTTTACGACCGGATCGTTCGTAATGACCATGAACTGGAATGTATCCAGAAGTATATTCGAAACAATCCGGTGAAATGGTCCGAAGACCGGGATAATTGCATGAGCGTCCGGTTTCAATCTCCGGCAAAATCCATCGATGAATATTGAGTTGAAATATTTGATTTGAAGGTGTCGTAGGGACAAGCAGCTGCTTGTCCCTACGACACCTTAATATTTATTTGGCGACCCTCTCCACGGGGAACTGGATCTCCGTCACGGTGTCGGGATCGGTCTGGCTGTTGTTCTTTGCTGGCCCCAGGTAAATCTCCCGGCAGGGACCCGTGATGCGATAGCCGTTGTCCGTGATCCACTGGCCGATGGCGTTGTACGCCTCGCTGATCGTGACAAACGGTCCATGGTGGATCGTGCAGGCCAGGGAGTCGACGGCGGGCAGGATCTCCGCACCTTGATGCGTTTGCGACTCTCTAAGATCCACATCGATCTGGCTCGCAGACCTCCACGTCCCAGTCACGTTCCTTGAATTCATCATCATGATACAGTGTGAAGCAGGCGCCGCTCGGGCGGATCTGGCTCATCGCCAGGTAGCCATCCAGTTCCTGCCACAACGCACCCTGTTCAGGCGGGGTCGGGACCACATCCCGCACGGAGACGACCTTGATCTCCTCCGCGCTCTTGATCACCACATCATACTTGGACATACACTTCTCCTGTTCGATTTGTCTCAGCCGTGCCTCGATGCGCTCCAGGCGCTCCGCCTCCTGCTGCACCCGCTGGCGGGCCTCGGCTTCACGCAGCCTGAGCATGCCGCGCATCTGCTCCACGGACAGGTCATCGTCGAGGAGACGGCCGATCTCCTCGAGCGAAAAGCCCAAATCCTTGAGCGCCAGGATGCGATTCAAAGTGGACAGCTGGCTGTACTCATAGAGGCGGTAGCCGGTAAATGCATCCACCTCCACCGGCTTGAGCAGGCCCATCTCGTCATAGTAGCGCAGCGTCTTTACCGGGACACGACTGAGTTTTGAAAAGTCTCCGATCCGGATCATGGGGAAGGATCCTCCGATGCCTGTTATACACCCTCCAGCGACGGGAGAGTCAAAGGGAAATCATCCTATCTGTCCCGATAAAATGCCATTTCTCACTTGACCCTTGTCCCTTCCCGTCCTACAATTCAATTGCCTGACAAATTACCAACACGAATGTCATTCTAGTGAGAAGAGTTTCACTCCCTCAATTGCACTATTTCCAGCCTGACAATTCAAGGAGAATACAATGTCCGACTTTTTATTTCGCGGTGACCTCGCCAAGCTCGATCCCGATGTCTATGAGCTGACCCAGCTCGAAGCCGAGCGGCAGGCCCGCAAGCTGATCCTGATCCCCAGTGAATCGACCGCCCCGTTTGCAGCTCGTGAAGCACTTGGCTCGGCGTTCCAGAACATCTACGCCGAAGGCTATCCCGAGGAGGAGACGCGCTGGATGTCCGAGGAGGAAATTCTGGACTACCCGGCGCGTCTTGCTGAATACCGCCGCAACGGCGACCCGCGCTACTACAAGGGCGTGGAATATGCGGATGTGGCCGAGGCTCTTGCCCGCCGGCGCGCCGCGGAAACCTTCGCCGCCAACGGCTTCAGTGCCGACCAGATCTACGTCAACGTGCAGGCCCTCTCCGGCGCGCCCGCCAACAACGCCGTCTACCTGGGGCTGCTCAATATAGGCGACACTGTGATGGGACTCAACCTGCTGCATGGCGGCCACCTCTCCCACGGCTCATCCGTCAACCGCTCGGGAAAGTGGTTCAAGGCGGTGCACTATACCGTGGATGAAAACGAACGGCTCGACTACGACAGGATCCGCACCCAGGCGCTCGAAGCCAAACCGAAGCTGCTGATCGCCGGGTACTCGTCCTATTCCTGGGTGCCGGATTGGAGGAAGTTCCGCGAGATTGCGGATGAGGTCGGTGCCTACTTCCTGGCGGATATTTCCCACATCGGCGGGCTGGTGGCGGCGGGCGTGGTGCCTTCGCCGGTCGGCATTGCCCACGTGGTCATGTCCACCACGCACAAGAGTCTCGACGGCCCGCGCGGGGCGGTGCTTCTGACCACCGACGCGGCGCATCGCCAGGAAGATCGACAAGGCTGTCTTCCCCGGCGAGCAGGGCGGACCGCATGTCCATGTGTTCGCCGCGCTGGCGCTGACGTTCAAGCTGGCGCAGACCAAGCAGTTCAAGCAGCTCCAGGCCCAGACGATCAGGAACGCCCAGGCGATGGCGGACCAGTTCCAGAAGCGCGGCCTGCGCGTCCCGTTCGGCGGCACGGACTGCCACCTCGTCAACGTGGATGTGACCAGCGTGAAATCGCCGGATGGCATCAGCGCTCTCGGGCGACCAGGCGGCGCGCATCCTGGACATCGCCGGCATCGTGGTCAACCGCAACACGATCCCCGGCGACAAGAATTCGGCCGACCCCTCGGGCATCCGTCTCGGGACGCCGTGGATCACCCAGCGCGGCTTCAACGAGAAGACCACCCGCGAGCTGACCGACATCATGGCCGATGTGCTGCTGGCCTGTGCGCCCTACGCCGTGGACACCGTCCGCAAGGGACGCGCCCGCCGGGCCAAGATCGATTTCAATCTTTTGAACGATGCGAAGTTAAGAGTTCGAAAGCTGGCCAAGACCGCCGGCATCGACTTCGAATACGAGAAGAGCAAATATCCCCACTTCTATTACATCGACGACACCAGCAAGAGCGGCGCCTTCGAGCTGAGCGGCGACCGGGTGCGGCAGGTGCTGGATTACGCCACATCGGCGGATCTCTCCGCGCTGAAGAAGGGCAGATCGATGACGACTCGATCGCAACTCCCAGGGGCATCGTCCGCTGTGTGCTGACCTGCCTGGGGCCGAACCACTATCAGGTGGAAGTCCCGCCCACAAAGATCGGCGTGGTGGGCACCTGGCTGCGCGACCTGTCAGATGGCTATGTCTCGCTCAACCTGAACGGCGAGAAGGACTTCTCCGCAGCAGCGCATGCCCGGCCCGTTTGTGGTCGAGCGATGTCAAGAAGAAGAACTTCAAGCCGGGTGTGCTGCCGGTGATGCGGCGCAGGGGCACGGTCGTGGACAAGCCCTACTATGTCGGCGTCCGCACGATCGTCGAGAAGGACCCGCTGCCGCCCTTTACATGGGAAGACGCAGGGGCGGACAGCCGTCCGCCCTTACAAACGGCCCTGCACGAGACCCACAAGTCCATGGGCGCCAAAATGGTCCCGTTCGCCGGCTGGGATATGCCGGTCTGGTACACGTCGGTGTTCGAGGAGCACCTGGCCACCCGCCAGAATGCCGGGCCTGTTCGACGTCTCGCACATGGGCGTCTACGAAGTGCGCGGCGCCGGACGCGGCCTCCTTCCTCGACACGATCTGCGCCAACGACTGCGGCGGGCTGCTGCCCGGCGAGTGCCTCTACAGCCAGTTCCTGACCCCCGATGCGGACGTGATCGACGACACCCTCATCTACCGCCGCGCCTGGGACAAGTTCCTGGTGGTGGTCAACGCCTCCAACGACGACAAGGACCGCACCTGGTTCGAGTGCGTGCGCGATGGCAAGGTGCAGGATCGACAACGCCCGCCCCTGGGCACGGACCTACGGCTACGACCGCCGAGATCCGCAACCTGCGCGACCCGCAGGCCGGCAAGGATATGCGTGTCGACATCGCCCTGCAGGGACCGAAGTCCCGCGACATCCTGCTGGCCATGGGCGTGGACGATGAGACCCGTGCGCGCATCATGAAATTGAAGCGGACCGAGTTGTGCGATGCCGTGGTCGGCGGCTTCGACCTGATCGTCTCGCGCACCGGCTACACCGGCGAGAAGATGGCCTTTGAGCTGTTCGTCCACCCCGAGCGCGCCGTGGACTTCTGGAACGCGGTGCTGAAAGCCGGCGAGCCGTTCGGCGTCAAGCCCATCGGCCTGGGCGCCCGCGACTCCCTGCGCACGGAAGCCGGCCTGCCGCTGTACGGCCACGAGATGGGACTCGGCTCCGGCAAGTTCGGCGAGCGCGACCTGGGCGTGGCCGAAGGCGGCTTTGGCTCCTACGTCAAGCCCTACAAGCCCTGGTTCATCGGCCGCGAAGCCTACGTGGCCCGCGAGCAGGAGCGCCAGGGCGTGGTGGTGCGCTTCCGCTTCGACGACCAGCGCGTCCGCATGGCCCACAACGGCGACCCGGTGATCAACGCCAGCGGCGAGCGCATCGGCTGGGTCACCTCCTGCGCCGTGGACGCCGAGCGCTTCCTGACCGGCCAGGCCTACCTGGATTTGGCATACACCAAGGAAGGCACGCCGATCGGCATCCACCAGGGCGGGAATATGGACCGGCCCTGCGACAGGAGCCAAGGTGGTGAGTAGGTTCCCGAAGTTGTAGAGAGTAGAGAGTAGATAATTAGAGAATGGGACGGCGGAGGGTGGGACGCTGTCCTACTTGTTTTATGTCATTGCGAGGAGCCCGGAGGGCGACGTGGCAATCTCCCCGCCATTGTAAGTCACTGTATAATTGAGCCAAGATGGAACCTGTAAAAGTCCCGACGATTGATAAACGCAAGCGAATCCCACAAAAAGCCATCGGGCAAGTGGTCGAGCAGATTGTGGAAAAGTTCAAGCCGCAGAAGATCATCCTGTTCGGCTCGTATGCGCGCGGCAATCCACGCCCAGAAAGTGATGTGGATCTGCTGGTTGTGATGGAAACGCCACTCAAGCAAAGTCAAATAGAATTGGAAATCCATCGATATTTGAATGTGATGTTTGGTTTGGACCTGATCGTTTATACGCCCAAACGGCTCAAAGAAAGGGTCGAAATGGGTGACTGGTTTATACGAGACATACTTCGGGATGGAAAGGTGTTGTATGATACCCACCAGGGTGGGAATATGGATCGGCCCGCGACTCCGGCGAAGGTGGTGAGCAGGTTCCCGAAGTTGTAGAAATGGTGATTGGTAATTAGTATTTGGGATGGTAGCAATACCATCCCATTTTGTTTACACATGAATGGGCGGCTGTATAATAAGGTGAGCAGGTTCCCGATGTTGCAGGGGGTGAGAGCCTGTGTGGAATGTGGTTAGGACCCGTATTCAAAAAGGAAAACACAATGGCAGAAAAACAATCCCAGGGATCAGAGTCGCAGCAGGAACAGGAGCGCAAACAGCGCCAGCAGGACCGGTTGAAAGTGGAGCAGCAGCAGGAACAGGAACGCAAGCAGCGCCAGCAGAATCAGCTGAAAATGGAGGAGGAAATCGAACAGAAGCGAAAAGAGCGCCAGCAGGAACAGCTAAAACTGGAACAGAAGCTGGAGCAGAACCGCAAACAGCGCCAGCAGGATCAGGGACAGAACAAATAGCAAAAGCTGTGACCACAACTAAACGATAGGACGGCGGAGAGGGGATGCCGTCCCTTTTTTATGATTTCGCTTTCAGATATATTTACGTGAACCATGAATGACAAAGTGTCGTTCAGCGTGTGGCGCAGCCTTCTATTGCCTGGGATATTGATTCTGTATTTCCTGGGTCTTGAGGCGTGTACGAATATTCCATCCACTCCGCTGCTGCCGACGCAGTCTGTCCCTGTGGTTGTCGACACACAAACTCTACCTGCTACAATCACTCCTTCTCCCACCTTACCTCCAACAGCAATTCCCACAAATACGATTACTCCTTTAAATCTCCAGCCACAAGTCGTGGTGCTTGCCAGTGATTTTTCCGAGCCGGATGATCTGGTCCTGGCGCCGGATGGCTCGGTTTACATATCGGATGTCACGGCGGGAACGATCAAACAATATACGCAGGACGGAAGGCTGAACCTGATCCTTTCGGGCTTGAGCGCGCCGGAGGGAATGGCTTTTCTGCCCGACGGTTCCATGGTCATCGCCGAGCAGGGCACCAATCGCCTACTGCGCTATGATTTCGCATCCAATACGCTTGCGCCCTTCCTGGACCTGGTGAACAACACCGATCAATTGGGTGTGGATGGAATCCTCTGGGATGGGTCAAACCTGATCGTTCCCGACAGCCCCAACGGGACGGTGCTTGCCGTCTCAGCGGATGGACAATCGGTCCGGCAGCTTGCCTCAGGCCTGGTGCGTCCAACCGGCGCGTGGGCCGAAGCGGACGGCAATCTCCTGATTGCGGATGAAAATGGCAACGCGATCCTTCGCCTGCATCCGGATGGCACTCTCGAAAAAATTGCCGGCCTGTCAATTCCCGATGATGTGGTCGAAGATTCGAATGGGAATATCTTTGTCGCGGCGATCGGCGATAATGCCATCCATGTGATCACCGCCCAGAACAACCAGGATCTCATCCTGGTCAACGGACTGATCGATCCGCAGGGGATCATCTTTGATACGGATGGAAATCTGATCGTCACGGATTCGGGTCACCGCCAGCTGATTAAGATCCTCATCCATTAGATCGTATCTGATTGTCAATTCCTTATAAAGTCGATAAGATTAGCACGTGCCTGCATCCTTTGAATCAATACCAACATCGCATCCGGGTGGATCATGAGAAAAATCAGTCCCGTGTGGAAGGGCCTGTATGATGGCTACCTCAGTGTCAGAAAATCCCAGCAGCAATTGGAATCAGAGTGGGCCAGAGCGATCAGGATTGCTGAAAGAAGGATCCATCAGCGCAAGGTTAAGGCCTGGTCGGCGAAGGTTGCCTCCGAGCTGCGCCGCCAGCGCCTGTTGAAGATCATCACCCCGATCGTTTTTGTGGTCCTGTGTTCCTGCGCGCTCCTTTCCTCCCTGCTGCCCTTCTCCCTGTTATCCTGGGGATTGGCGATCATTCTCTCCCTGGTGATGCTTGGACTCTTACTCGTGCAAACGGCAAGGATTGAAAAACTCGAAAAGAACCCGCCTCCCCAAACAACCGATGGCAGGAAGGTACTCAACATCACCGAGAAGTGGTGGGACAATCTAAAGCCGCCTCCGTTGGAAATAAAAGTGGATGGAGACCAAGGCGAGAAGGTTCTTTTGGATGGCCTGGAGAAACGCTTGTCCAACGAATATATTGCCCTGCACCAGGTTATGGTGCTGCGAAACCTGGATGCCGATGTGATCGTGCTGGGTCCCAATGGCATCTGGCTGTTGGAGAGTAAATATCACAGCGGGAAGATCATTTGCCGCAATGGAGAGTGGTCCCAGGAAAAAAGATATTACGGGCGGGGAGGCATCCCCAAGAAGGAAATCCTGCCCAGGGAGCCTTATGACGAGCAGTGGCTTCGCGAGAAAGGATCGGTCGCACAAACGATCACACGCCGGATGCCCAGGGATATGCACTGGCTTGGCGATGAGATCCGGGGAGGCCTGGTCTTCACGCACAATCACGTCACCCTGGAGATCGATCAATCCTGCCAGGTCGAATACGGCAGCATTCCCTACTGGGTTAAAAAAATCAGCAGCAGCCCGGCTGTGCCAGCAATTACAACGGAAATCCTTCTTTGCCTCGTGGATGCACTACTCGAGTATGCCAATGAGATATCAGCCGAGAACAGCGATCAATCTGCAAAGCAGCTGGCAATCGATATTTATAACAGCGCTGAAAGTGAAATCCCCGCATTTGTAAAAGCGAACCTGTAAATGCAAATCATACGGACATTGTCAGGATGGGGGAACGAAATGTATCGGAACGGGGTATCCTTGTAGAACGATCCTCCATGGATGAAGGAGTGCCCATGAAAACCCGTTTACAGGTAATCCTGTCTGCTTTTTTGCTCCTGGTGATACCAGCCTGCGCAAATATCGATTTTCAAAGCAGCACGCCCTCCCCTGTCCCGCATGGACCGGAAATCCATGGTGTATTCGCGGGGAACACGCCTTGCATACCTCAGGCAAGACCCTTGCTTCAAATTCCGGAGGATGCGGATTGTGATCAAATCATCTGGAGCCTTGTCCTGCGGCAGGATCCACAGACCGGAGCCCCCACGACTTACAGCTTGAAGAGCGCCTATGGCCTGTCCAAACAGGGGACAAATAACCTGGTCGGCGGAGGCACATCCTATTTCGATGGAAGGGAATTGGAGCGATCACAACGGGGACAAAGAATGATCCGGATGCAACCGTATATCAAATCAATCCTGATGACTCTCAACTACAGTGTCATTTCTGAAGATAAGCGATGATCTGATCCATGTCCTGAACAGGGAAAAGTCCATGCTGGTTGGGAATGGCGCCTGGAGTTATACACTGGACCGGATGGATAATCAAAGTTCCACCCAGGGCAGCAAGCGGCCGGCTTCCCTCTCTGACCCTCCCACCCGGCCGCCTCAGCCTCCCATGCCCGCAGGGTCATCGGTGTTTGGCGTATTCGACGGCAGGACTCCCTGCCACGAGGTCGCGCTTGAATTTACGGGGACCGCGCCCTTCCCCGGCTGTGTGAAAATAAAATGGAGACTTCAGCCTCTATCAGGACAGCACCAGCGGCGCTCCCGGCAGATACCTCTACATGGGGACCAGCGCCTATCGGGAAGGCTCCTGGAAGATCGTCCAGGGCATGGACGGCAATCCGGATGCCATCATCTACCAACTGCAGCCGGATGGATCTCAACAATCATTCTACTTCCTGAAAGTTGACAACAACCATCTCTTCCTGATGGATAGGAACACGAACCTTCTGGTCGGCAATGAATTTTTCAGCTATACATTGAGCAGGACCGATCAAGGTGCTCAATAAAGGTTAAAGCCCTTCCACAGTGCGTGAAAGTCGGCTACCTTTACCGGGTGCTTCGCGAAAGCGGACTCGATCATCAGCTCGAAGGGCTTCAATGTGCTGAGCGAGGAGTTAACCCCGAAGCGGTGATGTCGAGCGAGAAATAATGAATTACTGGACCGGGCTGCGACCTTCAAAAAATGGCAGCAGACTGGGGGCCGACTGTGTATCTCCAAGCAGGGGCTGGCCCAGCATCTCCTCCCAGGTGCGCAGAGCCGAGAAGTGGGAAATCGGGTTTCCCGTTTGAACTGCGATCGTGGTCCCGGGAATGACAGACGGCGCAAGCAGGACATTGGGAATGGGAGTATCCTCATCCCATAGGAAGAAGATCGCCAGGTCGCCATTGGCATAGGCTGGCGAGTTAAGCAGGGGGTCAAGAATGCTCTGTGCATACGCATCCCCGCTGGCGACGCTATTGTCATGCATGTTATGTTGATTTGTAGGCAGGAGCATGGAAAACGCAGGCAGGTTCCCACTGTTCACGTCTGCCATAAATGTGGAAAGGGGAACATCATGTGCACTGCAAATATCGGCCACATTGGTATAGTAGCGGATGGGGTCATGATAATCCCCACTAAATCGAACATCGCACCCCCCTGCCTCCGCCTCGTAATAATCCTTGAACGAAATCCCAGCCTGGTTGAGCTGGTGATAAATATTGTCCACATCCGTTTTCGTGCTGTAGGCGTCATCCTTTAACCCGTGAACGGAGGGCGGGAGTCCATTCGTCAGGGTGGCATAGCCGGGCTTGGATGGGTAGTTGCCGTCCGGCGAACCATCCACCCGGGTATTTGCATCCATCCAATCCGGGGCGGTCGCACATTGATTGGCCAGGGAAGTGATGTATGGGGCCGGTCCAATGACTTCATCGTACGTCCTGTTTTCGAACAGCAAGACCACAATGTGCTTCCACTGTGCGGGCGCAGGTGCTCCAATGCAGGGGTTGGCGGCATTGGCCACCGGCGTCCCGGTAGGCACGGGGGTTGAGGTAGGCTCTGGCGTAGCAGTGTTGGATGGTGTTGGAGTAGGTAACGGGAGAGGAGTGGTACACGCTGATAACAGGATGGCAAAAACAATTCCAATTTCGAACAGCCGGGCCCTTTTCATAAAACCTCCTTGTTGAAGTTGAATTCAGGATAAGATCATTTTAAGAAGCGGCCTGCAATCAATGCAACGATATCAAAGGGGATGCAGAATACAGTTTCCATTCCCATGGTCCAGTAGTGCGGTCTGCGTCTGGCAGATGATCGTTTCCGAATTGTGGAAGTATAACGCCAAGTCCATTAAACGCGGCTGAGTTTTACGTTCGGCTCCGCCTGTTCAATATTCACTCATGGATCAGTTTGTTGCTGCATTACCTTTCTTATCCCTGTGGAGGCTAATCTTGAGGGGTATTTAGACTGTGGCGAGCATGTTGGGAGGCGGGGAAATCAGCAGGTTGCCCACTCATGATAGCAATTGACCGGAATAAGGTGTATGATTGGCCTGTCTATGGGATACACACTTCAAACTGGGAGAAACCCATGTCCAAAGATTCCTTACGCCAGCTCGCCAACATACTTTCCGTGGGGCTCGCTCTTGCGGTCAACATCCTCGCCAGCGCCCTGCCGCTGAATGGGCAGAACACAGGTGAAATATCGGACCGGTTCCAGGTTTATTTTGTCCCGGCTGGCTATGTCTTTGCCATCTGGGGCGTGATCTACATCGGCTGGATCGCATTCGCCATCTACCAGACCCGCCCATCCCAAAGGGAAAACCCACGCCTACGGAGGCTGGGCTATGCCTTTGCACTGAGCGGGGTCTTCAATGCCGCCTGGCTGTTCTGCTGGCATTACAACCTCTTTGGACTGAGCGTGCTGGTCATGCTTGGTCTGTTGACGCTTTTGATCGTTTCCTATCTGCGGGTGGATGTTGGCAATACGCATGTCAGCGGTGTCGAAAAATGGTGTGTGGATATTCCCTTCAGCGTTTATCTTGGCTGGATCACGGTCGCCACGGTTGCCAATATCACCGACTATCTTTATTATATCCACTGGAATGGGTTCGGGATCGCGCCGCAGGTCTGGGCCGTGACCATGATCGTGGTGGCTTCGCTGTTGGGTGCATTGATGACAGTCCTGCGCCGGGATAGCGGCTATGTCTTCGTCCTGGCGTGGTCCTTCATGGGAATTGCCATCAAGCAGTCTGCGGCGCCGCTGGTAGCCTACACGGCCTGGGCGGCAGCGCTCGTGATGCTTGGGCTGGCCATCTTTAGCATCATCCAGCGCAGGCGGGCTTAAGTATTATCCGCCGCGCTTTGCAGAACCCCGCTGAAGCAGGCTAAATATGCCAATTAATCGGGATCACCCAAGTGGCGTAGTCTCCCCCAAACCCGACCTTGTGTACTAAATATTCGCGTCCTAAATTCAGATGATCTTATTTGGGGGAGTATGTCCAAAGGACAGAGGGGGTCTCTACTCCGCAACACTGACAGAATTTTTAGTTCGCTTTGCCTGATAAAGGGCCTGATCGGCATCCTTGAGGATCTGGTCGATTTGCTCGGGATCCTTTACATGGGTCACCCCGATACTTACCGTGATCCCAAAGGACGAGTCTCCCTGACTGTACCTGGAACGGGCAACCTCGCAGCGCACTCTTTCTGCCAGGGCTTTTACATCCGAGAGGCCGGGCAGGATCATGAGAAATTCCTCCCCGCCCCAGCGGCCCACCCAATCCTGTTTGCGGATCATGGATTGGAATACTGCCGCCGTGTTGACCAGGACATGGTCGCCAGTGTCATGGCCCCAACTATCATTCACCTGCTTGAAGTTGTCGATGTCGATCAACAGGACGGAAAATTCAGCCTGGTTCCTCTGGACCCGGGCGAGCTCCTTCTCGAGAAAGACCTGTGTTGCCCGCCGGTTCGGGATGCGGGTCAGGACATCCGTGGTGACCATATCGATCAGGTCGTTCCGCAGGCGCTGGCTGACCATGAGAATGAAACCGGTCGACCAGAAGATGCTGATGGCGAAGGTAAACAGATAGGTGGCCGACTGGACAGGCGACAGGCTCGATTCGTTCCGCGGGGGATCCAGGACAAGGCTGATTGTTCTGACGACCAGGAACACTTCATAGCTGATAAAAGAGATCAGCATCAGGTTGGCACTCAAGCGCAGCGAGGTCTTTTGTGTCCGCCAGAGCTGAAAGATCAAAATGGAGACCATGGCGATGGACCCGAGCGAAAGAACGATCATCCGCATCGCCAGGTCATCCTCCCAATACATAAAGTACAGCAGGAAGGACACGACCACGGCGGTAACCCCGATGATGTATGTCCTGCTATAGGTGAAACCGGTGAACTGGCCGAGGGCGATATAAAAAACGCCCGGCGCCATCAGGAGCAGGGCATTGGACAGGATGAGGATGGCCTGGTTCTCCGGCAGCCGGTTTGCAATCAGGCGCAGCATTAATGCAGCCGCGGCACACAGATTTGCCAGCAGGGCAGCGCCCACCCCCCGGTATTGTTTTAACTCCCGGATGAGGAATGCCTGGGCTCCGATCGCCGTCGCCTGGACGAAAAATGTCAGGGCCACAAAGAGCGCAACAGTGCGCACGTCGAACTGGAACAGGATATTCATCGAAGGCCTTTGTCTACACATAATATCCTGTTCGCGGCGGCAGGGATAGGGTGGATTCCCTACAAATCACTGACAGATGTTTTACCTGGATCCTGCCTCATCACCATCACGTATCGTTGGCACCTTTGCTGCTTATAATACAGGGATGACGAAACAGGCCGACCTGATCGCCTATCTGTTTGATGGACAGCCGCACCTGCTTTCCAATGAGCTTCTGGAGTGGATGGATGCCTCCTCACGCTTTACCGCCTTCGTCGAGACCTACCGGGATAAGATCCGCAAGAAAATCCGGGTGACCCGCGAGCCGGAAAGCATCCTGGACCTGCGCGGCGAGCTGGATGTTGCCCGCGGCCTGCTCGGCGACCGCCGCCTGGCCGTGGAATATGAGCCATATGCGAGTGCGAAACGACGCGGCCCTGACTTTACCGTAACGTACCGGGAGAACCTGGTCTTCAATATCGAAGTGGCCCGCATTCATGTGGACGGGAGCGGTGTTGCCGGGCAGGATCTGCCGCGCTGGGGGGACCGCATCCTGCGCATCCTGCTCTACAAGCTGGGACAGATGCAGCCGGGCATGTCCAACCTGCTGGTCATCCATGTCCGGGAGGAGCTGGCGCGCTCGATTCGACCTGGGCAAACTCATGCAGGAGATCAAAACCAGGGTGGAGGGCAGGGACCCGGCCTTCTATGAGCTCAGCCGCTACGAAAGCCCGGCTGCCTTCTACAAGGATTTCCTGCACCTGAGCGCCATCCTGCTCTGGACGGCTGAGGCGCAGCTATGGGTCAACAAACAGGCCCGCCCGGCGCTGGCAGACGGAAGTCTTGCGCCTGGTCAGCTCATTGCCGCACAATCATCGCACGGGCTACCCTGACGGGCACACGTAAATCCCTCGCTCAACACCAGGAAGCCCTTCGGGCTAATACAATAGCCCGATGGGCTTTCACGAACTGAGGAAGGGCTTCAGCCCGCCGATTTAAGGCAATTCACACCATCACAAACCTGCTATTCCGCCACTAAACATCTCCCTGCCGGGATAAGGACTTTCGAACGCGGCAAAATCAACATTGACCTGCAGAAGATATCCATTCAAGCCATGCCCCAAAATGGGGAAGTCCATTACTACGATTGGGGATTATGGATCCTAGAATTGCAAATGCTTGACCGTCTCGCCCTTGTTGATCAGCTCCTTGAGTGAATCGATGCCGATGCGCAGGTGCATTTCCAAATACTGCTGGGTCACTTTTTTGTCACTCTTTGCAGTTTTGATCCCGCTGCGGATCATGGGCTGGTCGGAGACGAGTAATAGTGCACCGGTGGGGATCTTGTTATAAAAGCCGGTGATGAACAGGGTCGCCGTTTCCATGTCGATCGCCATGGCACGGATCAGGCGCAGGTAGGACTTGAATTTCTCGTCGTGTTCCCAGACGCGGCGGTTGGTGGTGTAGACGGTGCCCGTCCAGTAGTCCCGGTCGTGGTTGCGGATGGTGGTGGAGACGGCTTTCTGCAAATTGAAGGCCGGCAGGGCAGGGACCTCCGGCGGGAAATAATCGTTCGACGTCCCTTCGCCGCGGATCGCGGCGATCGGCAGGATCAGGTCACCCAGATTGTTCTTCTTCTTGAGTCCGCCGCATTTCCCGAGCAGCAGGCAGGCCCGGGGCTTGACCGCGCTCAGCAGATCCATCAGGGTGGCGGCATTGGGACTGCCCATCCCGAAGTTGATCAGGGTGATGCCCTCGGCGGTGACATTGGGCATGGGCTTTTCCAGCCCGCGTATGGGTACGTTGTACCACTCCGAGAACATGCGCAGATACTCTTCGAAGTTGACCAGCAGGATATATTTGCCAAACTCCTTGAGAGGCGTATCGGTATAGCGCGGCAGCCAGTTATTGACGATCTCTTCTTTTGTTTTCATGTGACCTCGCAGGGTGTAGGCTTGAACGGACCTTCAAGGCTAATCTTACTGCATGTTCGCCAGTGCAGGTGATGTTTTTGGATGAGCAAAGGAATCCAGTATCCTTTCACCCCTGAAACCTTTCCCCTCTCGTCTGGATGTTATATCAAAAAAGAACGTTGAGATGTGGAAGCATCTCAACGTTCTTTTCTCAATGACTCTTATACGTTATGCCCCAGACAGGGATGATGCCCAGCTGCTGCAGCATACCCAGCACGTCGAGGTTGAGCCAGGCTTCGGCCATGCGGCTGCCCTCGAAGCGGAAGATGATGATCCCCGTGACAGCCACTGCTTTTCCTGAGGCGGGCACTCCCATCAAGGGACCATTCTGATGACCCGAGGCCTTGAAGCGCCAGACCACCCTGTCTCCTTCGGCGACCAGGTCGTCAATGGTGAACTGCATATCAGGGATGGCGGAGAGGTATCCTGCCACAAATGGCTTGAGCGCTTCCCTGCTCGTCACCGTTTCGGGTCCCGTTTCGTGCTGGTAAAAATTTGGCGTGTAGAGCTCGTCAATCAAGGCCGTGTTGCGTTTGTTCCAGCCTTCCTCCACCCAACGACGTACGATCGATTTGTTCTGTTCTGCGGACATGGTCTATCTCCTTATTTGAATTTGATCTTGTCCCACTATACGCCGCAGGGAGATTCAAAACATCGGGTGAACCCCTGATTTTCCTTATCTGTCTTTGCCCCACCTGCCTTCGGCGGGGTTGCGAGGATTGCTTCGCCTACGCTTCGTCTTCACTACTTTACGGGTACGATATCAGCGCCAGGAGGCCGCGATGGCAGTTACAACAGGCTATGTTCCATCGCAAACAGGGTTGCACCCACCCTGGTCGAGACATTGATCTTGGTGTAGATATGCTGGATGTGACTTTCCACCGTCTTTTCCGAAATGACCAGCTGGACAGCCATTTGTTTGACCGTCAATCCGCGCGACAACAGGCGCAGAACATCCACTTCCCGTTTGCTCAAGCCCGCGGCGGTCTTCCTGCGCGCCCTGTGGATCTTGTGTCCCGCGGCCGAAAGGACATGATCGACGGCCTCGCCGTCCAGTTTGCCGGCCTGTACCAGGTCCTGCAATTCCTTCGCCGCTGAGTCTGCTGTCAGTGCGGGGCGATGCGGGCGTGCTTCGGTCAGCGAGTGATATACATCCGCCGCGGCAAGAATGCGCGCCATCAATGATTGGTTCGCCGCAGGCAATCCGCGATGATAACCGCTGCCATCCATGCGCTCGTGGTGCAGGGAGGCCAGTGCGCCCAGCGGAGCAAGCGCGGGCGTCCGGGCAAAAATGCGCTCGACGTAATAAGTGTGCAGGCGGACACGCTCCCACTCCCGCTCGGTCAGGGAGGTTGTCTTCTCCCAGATGGAGGAGGAGATGCCCGTGCGACCCAGCTCCTTGACCAGAGCCGCCCGCCAGAGAAGTCTTCACATCGGAGGCAGGTAAACTGCATAAACGCGCCGCTTCGGCTGCCAGGTCTGCCACGCCGCTGGAGTGTGTCAGTGTGTAGTTGGACTTGATATCGACAAAATCTGCCAGTACCCGGCAGGCATTGTCGAATCCTTCCTCGGTTAGGGCTTCCCGCGAGCCAGGTTCAAGGCTCAGGACTTCACTCCAGGAGGGCTCCCGGTCCAGGCCGCTGCATAATTCCCCGGCATGGGCGCAAAAGACATCGACCAGGAACGGAGCATAGGCGCCGCCCCTGCGCTCGCGGGCGGTATGCAACGAGGCCTCCAGCCCACCCAGGCGATGGAACAAAACCATGTCCTGTGCCAGCGTGACCACCAGCACGGCGGGGGCAATGGCTTCGCCCTGGATGTTCCTCGGCATGCCCTTGCCATCCCAGCGCTCGTACAGCTGACCCAACCCATAGATGACGTTCCTGTCAAAGCCCAGGCGTTCGGCCAGACGCTGCGCCACCTCACAGTGACCGACGAACATGGCCGGGATGTGGGCAAATCCCTGCATGCCGCGCTGGATGGCGTTATCAATCGTCTCGGGGGATTCACCTGTAAATGATTTCCGGATCGTCTCGCTGAACACATGGATGACCGCATTGAGATCGCCGCTGTCGACCTGTGAAAAATCGGCGCGGCAGGATCTGTTCGTCCCCTGCAATGGATGCCAGCCAATCTGTTTCGGCGTTGCAGCCGATATAACGCAACAGTGCCTGGTAATAGACCTCGCGCAGCGCCTCTTCGCTGTAGCCGCATTTTTTGGCAAGACGTACCGCCAGGATGCAAGCCGAGAGCGCAAACTCCATCGGCTGCCCAATGCCCAGATCGGTCGCAATGGACAGGGACGCCAGCACTTCAGCCAGCCGGACCCCTGAGTTTTTTGAGACAGTCGCTGACATAGGTTCACTATTGTACAACGCCTTGCGGCGATTCGTTCTTGTTTCATCGAGTTTCGCGCGAATACAGTCCGGTTGACCAGACCGTGGATCTTCAAATTGGACTTATAATAGCGGGATTCCAAGTCAGCCGTTGCCAAAGGAGTTTTCGATGAAACCAAACATCTTTATGAGCTACTCCCGGCGCGAAGTGGGATTTGTGGACGATCTGACCCACCGGCTGGAAAAAGAGGGATTCAAGATCTGGCTGGATTATCGCAGTCTGGTACCCGGCACACCCTGGGCGGGACAAATCGATAAAGGGCTGGATGAATTGCAGGTGATCCTGCTGGTTGTTTCGAAGGCATCCATGGCTTCAAAATATGTCGAGCTGGAATGGCGCCGTGTCATCAAGGAAACCAGGCGCATTGTTCTGGTCATTTTCGAAGCGGTAGACCTGCCAAAGGAATTGGAACAATATGAATGGGTGGACTTTCGCGGTAACTATGAAGCGGGGATCAAGGAATTGGTTGGCCAGCTCCAGGCACCGGTCCAGGAGGATCACCCCGTACCGGAGACCGGGTTCAAGATTCCTGCGCTTGTCTGGGTTGCCATCGGCTTGAGCAGCATCGTTTCCTTATTTTCCATCGGCTCATTTTGGACGATCTTCCTGCCCTGGCTCTTGATCCCCTTGCCATATCGAATTCTGAAGCGCAGCTTTAACTTTGCCATGGTCCAGTCGGCTTTGCTGTTTTTGCCCTTTGCGCTATATATCACTTCGTGGATCACAACGAACGAGGATCTGGGTGCAGCGATCGAACAACTCAGCTATGTCAGCGCTGTTTTTTCGATCCTGTTGATCTTCATCCTGCGTTCGCCTGCCCTCCAACGCTGGGGAAAGCCGGAAGCGACCATGCCCAGGTTTGCCAACCTGTATCGCCCGGATAATCCGAACCCGAAACCTGTCTCCTTTTTCGTGGACCATGCCATACAGGACCGCCTCGCCGCCGATGAACTGACCCGGGTACTGAAGAAATATGGACATCCACAGGCAGACAACATCCAGTCTGCCCAGGCTGTCTTCGTGTTCTGCTCGCATTTCAAGAAGGATACCCAGGCGGACCCGCAAAAACAGGTGGTCTTTCCCGTCATTTTACAGAGTGTGGATATTGCCCCGGCGATCTCCAAGGTGCAGTGGATCGACTTCCGCGCCGGGTTGCGGAACCTGGATGCCATCGCCCAACTCCTCCCGGAGCCGGACCGATTGCTGCAGGCATTGGGTGTTCGACCCATGGGGAACAATCTCCTGCTGCCGCCCGTGATCCAGTATCTGGTGTATTTCGTTGCGTCCCTGGCAGTATTTACCATTGGGCTCTGGCTCCCCTATTTTTACCAATACATTGACGATATATTATCCATTGAGGGACTGGGATCCATTTTGACCGGTCTCGCAATCAGCCTGGTCGTCTTTGGCCTGGTGTGTTATTTCATGGTAAAGGGAATTGTGAACCGGCGTGGCCTATTCGCCTCCCTTTGGATGGTTGTTTTGGGACTGATCCTGCTTGGCGTGCTCATTTACTGGCAGGATGAGCTCAACCTGGAATTTCTGGATGC
>CAVVPC010000021.1:0-140304 GCA_963750005.1 uncultured Chloroflexia bacterium | reverse complement strand
GCTGTGACAAAGGCCAAGCAAGAAGCCGATGAGGATGCCCCTGCACCATGTCATTACGTACAGTTCTTGTTTGAGTGAAAGAAGAATAAACGAATGAAGAAAAAGACGCATATCACCCCGTTGAATACCGTTAGAAAAGTGGATGTTCTGTTGTTCATGTTATTTATCTTATCACTTTAGGCCTAGCGGCCCAACGAGACTGTCGAAAAACCCAAATTAGAGGTTTTCTATAGTGCAAGTCTCTTCATATATTAACACCATGCGCAGACATGCTTTACTTGCTTTTTTCCACTTATTCGACAGTTTCAACGGCTTGCGTTACTGGCGCTGGGGAGGGTCTGGGGAGGGATTGGGAGCAGGAAAAACTCGACGCCAGAAAAATACTCCAAAATTTGCAAGTGGAATAGGAGAATGACACTTTTCCCATCTTAGCCATAATAACGAATAACGATAATAATATATTGACAAACGATAAATCATGTGTTACAGTATACCTATCCTATTACTAAGTGAGGTATTTTATGAAAAAAGGTTCAACACTATTCTTAAAGTTTGTCATTTGTCTTATCGCAATCGGAGCACTTGCCTGGCTGATTTGGTTTCCTCAACTTGAAGGAAGAGCTGCTAACTTAGATCTAATCAGTATTTATAAAGATCCGCTTATTATCTATGTTTATATAGCTTCAATCCCATTTTTTGTTGCGTTATATCAGGCATTTAAGCTTTTAGGCTATATTGATGGCAATAAAGTTTTCTCTCAATGAGCAGTGAACGCTGTGAGGAATATAAAATACTGTGCAATCACATTCAGTGGCTTTATTGCACTAGGAATACTATACATAAGGTTATTTGCTAACGGTGACGACCCGGCAGGTGCTACTGCCTTGGGCATTTTTACTACTTTTGCTTCTATCGTAATTGCAACCGCTGCTGCTGTTTTTCAAAGACTTCTACAAAATGCCGTAGACATAAAATCAGAAAATGATTTAACAGTATAAGGTGCAATTATGGCAATAATAATAAATATCGATGTAATGCTGGCAAAGCGAAAAATGAGTGTCACTGAACTTACAGAGAAAGTTGGTATCACCATGGCCAATCTTTCCATCTTGAAAAATGGAAAGGCAAAAGCTATCCGTTTTTCAACTCTGGAAGCAATTTGTAAAGCCTTAGATTGTCAGCCGGGAGATATTCTGGAATACAAAAGTGACTAGCTTTCTGACTTCAAAATGTAGGGGGTCGTGCATAGTGATGGCGATGTTGAATCATTGGTAAATTTCATTCTCCTTCAGCCCGCCCAACGGTTTGCGGCCTGCCCCGGCGGGGTTGCCGGGGTATGCCCCTCGGGGTACGGCTGGGGAGGAGAAAGCTCGGAAACGGAAACCTGCCAAAGCCCAGAACCAGCTCCAAAAAACGCGCAGAGTCCAGCCGTCGTCCCGTGCACGCTGTGTTGGGCGTGTTTGACGCACAGATGCAACTTGGCAGAAAACAAAAGAATTGATTGCGCCAAACGGTTTTAATCTGGAAAGAACATCTCACCACTTATGGCACACATAGCGCCAGTTTGTTCCGAGAAAGGTACGATTCGGCGACGCTCGACGGGCCGTTACAGTAATATTTTCAACTACTGACCGCCAAATAGGATAATCAAACCAAGCCCAACAACAGTAACAACACTAAGCGCAAGACCGATGATGGCCAGAATTTTCTTGCGATTTTTCTGAAATAGCCCAATAACTCCAAGGACAATCCCAGCTGGAATGAGCAGACAGGTGGCATAAAACAACATACCAAACCATTTAGAAGAGGAGGTGGGTACAAGACCCAATACCAGGCAAAGAAGCGCTAATAATCCACTTGATAGTGATGCAATTCCAAAGGAAGAATGACGATTTTCTACTTTTTCAGAAGGGTTAGATTGTTCTGTACTCATCATGTGTTCTCCGACGTGAAATATTCTATAAGTAAACGCCTAATTGAAACAAGAGAACGCCGCCAACCAGGCAAATTTTTAACACACTTCAATCTTTACAGTCTATCAAAGCATCAAAAGCTAATCTGGTTAACCAATTTTCGAAGTTATTGTGGAAGGAAGAGAACGCCAAGAGGAAGTGGTAATAAGAAATATTGTGGTTCAAGACCTTGACTTGCCAATAATGCGACGTTGATAATAACAGCAACTACGATACCAATACCAATCCAAATTCGTTTTTTAGCGAAAAAAATGAGAGGCACAATTACTACAGGTAACCCCAAATAAACTAATATTCCATAATCGCGCGAAATGGGGTAGGGAAACAATAAAGCTCAAAATAAGGATAAATAAAAAATAGATATTGTTGAAGATTATCCAACCAAAGAACCCAATTGCAATATCCTGTGCTTCATTAGGTTTATCGTCTGCTTTAGTAGATCTACCATCTGCTTTATTAAATTGAAGTAAGTCTTTGTCAGGACTGTGGAGCTTAATTGCCCGTTGTGCCGCGTCGGCAACATCAGGATTTGCATCATTGGTTACCAAAAGTAGCGCCTCGAGTGCTTCAGGTGGGAGAGATGGCGACACCCTCAATTCTTCGCAAGCATCATAGCGCTTATTGGGGTTATTGCTTTGAAGCATATTTATAAGACTCTGGATGTCTGACATGAAATCCTCTCCTATTGTTTGCTCAGGGAACACCGCTCAACGGCCTGCGTTACCGGCGGCTGGGGAGAAAAAGCCTGGAAACGGAAACTGCCAAAGTCAGAAATAAGCCCCAAAAAACGCAGAGTCCCAGCAGTCCGGTGCACGCTTTGTTAGCCCGCAATTGACTTAATTATCAAAATCCGACTTGACATGAAATTATCCTTATTTATGTCCAAAATTCGTTATTTTTAGCTTTGCCTGTAATTGATTCCGAGTAAAAAAGCTGTCATTTCCCGCTTGCTCCAAGTAAGATCTCCTCACTTTGATTGCAAGCAGATCGCCTGTGCTTTCAGAAAATTTGTTAATCGTATCCAGCCTGAAAATCTCAGAACCAATTACGTCTTCGTTGTTTTTCTTTGAATTTGGATAACTCGGTATATGAGATAAAGAATAGTGAAAAACAAGCCTACGCCAATACCAATAAAGAAAAGACCGGCTATCAAGGTTTCTGAACTAATTCCAAAAAGGAAGAAAGATGGAAGCATAAACACAAAGAAAATTACGATAAGAGCATAAGTATCCCCAAGATTTGATTTGGCAACACAGCGTTCACACAAATCCACGAACTCTGATCCCGCAATCTGATAATATTTTTCAGACTTTAAATTGCCAAGAGTGTATTGCCCGTGTACTTACCATAATGGAAACGGTAACATTCGCCCTAACTCGGTATTAGTACCGCATTTTTGACAGGTAATAGTGTTGTTCGTTTGAGCATTCATATTTACACCTTTAAACCATGTACTGATGCAGATTGTTTTGCAATTTTCCAAAGCTTTGATGGCGGGCTAACGAGACTGTCGAAAAACTAATTTTGCAGATAAGCCTTTCCGGACCAGGGGCTCATCGAGAGGCCAGTTTCACGTGTCACAGGCGGATTGAACGGATGTTTTGCTCCGCCAGGGGTTAGTGGATCGCCCCAAAGGTGTGGATCTTGCCGATGTTGTGGACCAGAGCGAACAATCTCCATTGTACATCCACTTTCAATTTGGTCCGTAGCGTGAAGCGGTTCATGCGCTTGTGCACACAGATGTTGGCAAAGACTGGCTCCACAATCCCAAGCCGTCTGGCATAGATCTGCTTGCCCTGCTCGGCTATCGATCTTGGCCTTCATCTCATCGATCAGGTTCGGCGGCTGGGTATCCACCTGGATGGAAAGATACCTGCGCGAAGTGGTGGGTTTGCTCAAACAGCGCGCCTTCAGCGGACAGGCGGCGCAGTCTTCCGGGCGGGCATGGTAGATATCATAGGTTCGATAGCGGTTGATCTGGTTGCGGGCATGGCAGGTCAGTTCTTTGCCCTGGGGACAGACGATACACCTGCTTGCTCGGATCGAACGAGAAGTCAGCAGCGGTGAAGAGACCTGGCTTGGCGTCTGGATCTGCTGGTTGGAAACGCTCTTGATCGGCAAAGCGTGGATCGCGTTTGCGGAACTGGATGTCGGGGATATAAGCATCGATCTTTTCATCCCGGCAGACAGTCAGGCTGTTGAAAGAATGATAGTTGCTATCGGCGGTCAGTTGCTTGCCTTGAAAATAGGTTTCATCTTTTCCGATGGCGGCGACGTTTTTTTTCGCGCCAGCCAACATCGGCTTGAGGTTTTCGTGATCCTGGCTGGCGAACGCCTCGGCGGCGAGAATGACCTGATGTTTGGAATCGACCAGGGCTTGGGCGTTGTAGCCCTGGACGACACCGTGAGAAGAGGGCATCTTGACCGATCCATTGTCCACCGCGTTGCTTTGGATCTCCTTGCCATCGCTGCCGCGCTTCGGTTCCCGATCCTTTAGAAATTCATTGAGCCGCTCGACTTGCAGCTGGAAGCGTCGTTCGCGTTTCTTTTGCCGCTCCAGTTCCACCTCCGGCTGTTTGTCCGCCTGGGCATGTTCGGCGATCACACGCTGTAGTTTTTCCTGCAGCTTATCGCGTTTGTGTTTGAGTTCGTCGATCGTGCCGCTCCATTCTTTCGAGACATTCGCGGAGAGTTTCACCCCATCCAGGCTGAAGTGTGTGCCATCCAGCAGATCCCAGTTCTTCACAGACCAGCAGGACATTGCTGAAGAGGGTCTCGGATCTCGCTTTGCATCGAAGAGATAAAGGAAGCAATCGTGCTGTGGTCAGGGGCATAGCCATAGGAGAGGGCAATGAAAATAATGTTTTCCTGGCAAGCCCGTTCGATTTGGCGGGAGCTGATCATGCCTCTGGCGTAGGCAAGCAGAATGACTTTGAGCAGGATCTTGGGATGGATGGCGGTGGCGCCGGTCTCGTCGTTCTTGTAGCGCGCATCAAAGACCGACAGATCGAGATGCTTGTCCACCAATTCGCTGATGGTGTGCTCCAGTGTGCCCGGGACAAGTTGGTCCTGCAGGGAAATTGGGAGCATGACCAGTTGATTTTCGTTGAGTGGTTTGAATTTTGCCATCGCAGTCCTCTATCCTTATAGAACCCTGTAGCTTTGTGCTAGATTCCCCCACTTTTTCGACAGTTTCAACGGTTTGCGTTATTAGAATGTCCTTGTTTGGGACGTGGTATCCGCGTATCCTTAAGCGTAATTCATCGCCGGGAACGCGGAAGGGACGAGAGCGTTTGGGTTGTCCGCCCGCTGGTATGGGAACCTTCTCACCGCGAATGAGAGGAAAGCCCGCTGCGTTATATGGACACCCGGCGGAAACTAATCTGGGACTGGCGCAGAGCGCCAAAGCCCGTATCGGTACCTGCAGCTCAAAACCCGAAACCCACGTCCCAAACATAAAAGGAGTCTAGCATGAAAAAAGGACAAGATACAAGAGGTTACGAAAGATACATGGCGCTGGATATCCACCGGGAGTACCTCCTGGTGGGAGCCTGGAACGAGAAGAAGGACTGGGTCCTAACGCCCCGGCGAGTAAGCATCGAGAAGTTTCCGGAGTGGGCGAAGAAGAACATTCGCCCGGGGGATATTGTGGTGCTGGAAACGACCACCAATGTGTGGACGATCTATGACATTGTGGCACCGCTGGCCAGCCGGGTCCTGGTGGCCAATGCAGCAGAAGTGGGTGAGATTGCAAGCCAGGGTCAAGACAGACAAGGAAGATATCAAACGGTTATTGAAGCTGCTCATTGGCGGGATCGTGCCGGAAGTGTGGGTACCTCCAGTAGCAGTGAGAGAACTGCGGGCTTTTATGTCGTATCGTGGCCGGCTGGTAAAAACAGCAACAATGATTCGCAATCGCCTGCAAAGTCTGCTGCACAAGCACAACCTGATGTTGTCCGAGGCAGGGCTGCTGGATCAAGCCTGGTGGGAAGCACAGAAAAACATCAGCGCACTCGAGAAGATGCAGATCCGCCAGGAATTGGCCCTGCTGCAGGAGGTGGAGAAGCTAGAAGGCCGCGGTGGATGAAGAACTCCAACATCAAAGCACAAGTGCGACTTGGGGCAAACAAGCTTTGCAGATCATGCAGCTGCCCGGTGTGGGATTCGTTGTCGCGATGACTGTGTTGGCTGCCATTGGAGACATTTCACGTTTTGAAAATGCAAAGCAGTTGGTGGGATATGCAGGTATCGGTGCCGGTGTGCATGACAGTGGCAAGACCCACAAGGAAAAAAAGATCACGAAAAAAGGACGTCGTGAATTACGCTGGGCAATGGTGGAAGCAGCCTGGCGCGCCGTACGGATGTCTCCGTTTTGGAAGGCAGAATACGAAAAACACTTACAGCGCATGCGCAAACCGAACCAGGCGATTGTGGTTATTGCACGGAAACTACTGATCGCCATCTGGCATGTGCTGAGCAAGGAAGAGACCGACATCCATGCGAGTGAGGAAGACCTGGCCTACAAAATGCTGCTGCTCTCCTGGAGCCTGAGCGAGGATGTTCGCCAAGGGCTGACCTATAAGCAGTTCGCCAAGTATGCACTGATGAAGCTGGGTGTTGAGACCGACATTACGCGCTTTGTGCGCAAGAATGTTCCGAGGAGGTTGGCGCCACGACGAAGAAGTCCTGGCACGGCATGACGGAACTTGGTTTGAGCGCCTAGCAGTTGTGTTAGATCGACAAATTAGAGATCCTTCAACCCCGGCACGAAGGAAAGGCTGACGGGGGTGGCGAAGCGTTTCCCTAAAGAAGAAAATAACTGTCTCAGATCGCAAAAAATCTGTCCGAAGAGCAAAGTCTCGATCGGCAGATCTCATTTTGGACTCTCCTCGCACTGGCTACAAGAGTTTTAGCTCCGCACTTGACAGTTGCAGTAATCGGTACCGGCGGCTGGGGAGAAAAAGGCTGGAAACGGAAAACTGCCAAAGCTCAGAACCAGCTCCAAAAAACGCGCAGATTTGGGCGAGTGAGCTTCAGGCGAACATCGCCCAGCCCGGCGCATGAGCGCCGGTGCATCCCAGCCGTCCGCTGCACGCTGTGTTAGGCCTGCCCCGGCGGATACAACCGGTAGATGGTTTCCCAGTCCGATCAGGCACTTAGGAATTCATCCACTACTCGTAAGAGCTTGTCGGGGTGCGTCCAGATGAGCGTGTGGTCAGCGCCATCGATAATGACGAGCTGAGAACCAGGGATGCCGTCGTGGAGCATCTTCGCGTGGTGGATCGGTACCGCCTGATCGTTCGAGCCGGCGACGACGAGCGTCGGACATCCGATCTCGGCCAGGCGGCGCCGGCTGTCGAACGCCATCGTCTCCCTCCATGCAGACACCATCAACTCGGTTCCTGGTCTGCCATGAGGCCGAGCGAGCCAGTCGGCACGTTCCTTGCCGAGCTGCTTCACGCCCTGTGAGATGACGAGCTTCGCCAACCGCCTCGTACCGAGGACGTGGACGAGAAGCGGCAGGAGGTGGCCTTCGAGCCTCTCGCGAAATGTCGCCATGTTGAAGGCGTAGGTGCATGCGAGCACGAGGCGGTCGCATCGCTTGGGGGTGGTCGAGGACCAGTTGTTGCGCAATCGCACCGCCCTGCGAGTAGCCGAGCACCGCGGTAGAGTCGATGCCCAGATGGTCGAGCAGGCGCGACAGGTCAGATGCGAGCTGCGCAGCCGTATACGGCGGCGGAAGCTCCCCGACTCCGCCCGTGGCCGCGCAGGTCGGGAACGATCACGCGATGTCGGGTTGCGAGATGCTCGATCACCGGCTCGAACATCTCGCCGGTGACCATCAACCCATGCACGAGCAGGAGGGCGGCCCCGATCCGTGCTCGGTGAAGTAGAGGAGCTCTGAGGGAACTCATGTCAGTTTCCGCTTTCGTAACATTATTTATGATTTACTACCTGTTCGGGCCTTAACGCAATTCAGGCGGTTTGCTGCCCAACGGCTTGCGGCCTGCCCCGCACGCTCTCTGCGGGGTACACGCTATGGACGGGACGAGACAACGCCACTTTGGCTGAACAAACTTCAAGCCAAGTTCTCGGCGGGGTCAAAGACCCACGCCGAGCGGGGAGAGATTTACACATAACTCCACTTTCAACAAGTCATTCAATATCAAACTGCTAAAATGAGACATCGACATATCAAACAGTAATGCTCAAAATACAACGAAGCGCCTAACCGTGAGCGTCAGCGGCAAATGGGCGGGACGAGACAACCTCCCTTTAGCGAAACCAGGAATTGGGAATAAGCCATACGAGTTTCTTTTATTTCCCTTCTACAATCTTGAGTTCTTTTGTCCTATCCGAAGTTTTGTTTGAACATATTGTGGCCTTCCTCCTTGGTGATCGTTGAATACTCCGGGTGCCCCTTGGGTCGATAGACTTGGATTGTCACTCCGTTCGGCTAAACGCTCAATTCGACAAGCTGGAGCGCAAAATCATTGCCGACATCAGGGAACAATCGGATTCCTTGACCCAAAATTACAGGGAAGATAATCAGGTTCATCATCGATCAGACGGTTTTGGAGCAACCAACGGATGAGCTGACCACTGCCATGAACTTGTAGTTCAGCCCCCGCCTGTGTCGCAGATTGGCAATTGCAACTGCGAAATCTGCTGATAAGACTTTTGTGTTGTCCCATTCTGGATCGCGCAAGGTGCTTGACACCACGTATTTCGGTTTTGTGTGTAGTGCTGCGGCAATTGGACTTTTGCTTGTTTTGGGCGCCACTCCCCACGTATAGGCAAAGATGTCGTAGGTCTTGCGTCCGAACAGGAAAGCATCCGCGCGTTGAAAGACTTGGTCGACGAACTCCCCTATTCATTATCAAAGTGAGCCCACCCACCACGGTTGAAGCCTATGTCGTCCCCGTCCGGACCTCCGGGGCTCTGCATGACACCATCAAGCGAAAGTTGAGTGGTAGTTGTCAGTTTCATATATAAAGTCTCCTCTCAAATCATGGAATTTGGATAACTCTCAAACGCCCAACGGCTCGGCGTTACCCACTGGTGGATGGGACGAGACAACACCACTTTGGCGAAACCTGGAATTGGGAATAAGCCAAACAAGCTCCTTCTTATTTCCCTTCCACAATCTGATTTCCTTTTCCGTCAGCCCATACAACGCATAGACCAGGGCATCGATCTGCCTGTCTGTGAATTCGATCTCACGCTTGACCATCTCCTGCTCCTGCGGCGTGCGGGGAGATTGCGTTTGTGCAGGTCCAGCATTCTCTCCACCAGGGACACTAGCTTAGTCGTGCCGATTTTGTCGACAGGGTCGGAGAAGTTGATGGGGCCAATTGGCATGTTGTTCAATATATTGACGGTTTCTAAGATGCGATGTTTAACCATGTTTTGAAATGGCGTACTAACTGTCTTTAGATAAGCGCTATGATAACTAGAATCAAAAACACCAAGCAAATAAAAGTAACCAAGATTTACCTCGGGGCAAAATAGGTAATCCCATCACCCACCGCCCGCCACCCCCACCACTACCGACATAAATAATAATTACCTTCTATATCAGCAGCAAAACAGCTACCTTTTGCAATTGAAGGAACTAGCAATTTAGGGCTGTTGAATTTTGTATGGTTCTTTTTGTAAACATAGCCATACCAGTCTTTCCCCCATCCCTTTCCTTTATTCCGAACCTTCACCAATCAACGCTTTCTGTTAAGATATTTTCATTGTAATGGATGTTTTGATTTATATTCCTTCTCGTCCAATCAAGACAGATTTTCCATTCATAGTTTCGTATGGAAATAATCAATCTTTTAGTTACGTCTGAAAGATAATAACGTCTTATGTTCAAAGACGTTTAAGAAAAGGCTTTAATGACGATTTTCAAACCCAATGTTCTTTATCAGTGAACTTTGACTTGCAGAGAATTTCTTCGCTTTCACGGTGAACTTCTTCTACAATATCACATCATCTGCGTCCAGTCTGAAGCCTACAAATAAATGACAAATATCCACCTAATTTTTTTAGGCATCTTGGAAATCTTCTCAAACAAGCCAGCATTTTCGTCCCACCAGAAAAATTCCACTCGTTTCAGATACTTTTTGTTTATATCTACCCTGCCTGACGATAAGAATATATCTAAAGTTCGCCAACTTTCCCAAATCATTTACTTTGACAAAATTCCAAACTCTTCCATTCCCTGCTTTATTCCAAGAACATTAAGCAGGTATATTGTAGTTGCAGTTTCAAAAATCTGTTGGTCACCAAAATGGACAACTTAGGGTTGCGAGATGCTTTCCAGTGGAGAATTACACCCACGCAGTGGTTCCCCATATTGAGCATTGAAAAACTTGTGTGGAAGAATAAAACCTAAAACGCCCGCTTTCATTCAGAAGGCTTAAGCCTTTTTCGACAAATACCAACATAAATATCATAGTTGCCTTTACTCGCAGGGCTTGATAATCGCTTCTTGAAAAAACCAACATCGATTGGCGAGAGTTTCCTGGAAGAGTTTGAATACGAATGTAAGGTGGATTACCAATCACCCCATCAAACCCTCCATGAATAAACACCTTTGGAAAAGCACCCTTCCAATCAAAGGCATTCAACGCGGTATCTTTCTTCGTTATCTGTATCTGTAAAGCCCATCGTCAACTGCTGTCCTTCATAGTAATCCGGTCCGATCAACGAGTTGCCGCATTGGATATTCTTCCCCAAATCAGGCAGCACTCGTTCCTGCAATAGCGATAACTGCGAGCCGATGGTCTCCTGGTTCTCCCCTTCCAGCACCTTGAGCAGCAGCGAGAGCTTGGTCACTTCCACGGCCTGGGGGTCGATATCTACGCCGAAGATGTTGTCCAGCAGGATTTCTTTTTTCTTGGCGGTGGTCAGCCGGTAGCCATCCTTGTCTACTCTGGTAAATGACCGGGTTCCTGCCCTTCTCCACTTTTCCGGGTCATTCTCCGGTGTACCACTTCAGATGCCAGTCCAGCAGATATTGGTACGCCCCCAGAGGAAACGTGCCGGAGCCGCAGGCCGGGTCTACGATCTTTAGCCCGGCGGCTTCTTTTGGGCGTCTTGCTTCGAGCAGTTTGCCGACCGTGTTTTTCACAATGTAATCCACAATATAGGTGGGCGTGTAATACACCCCGCCCGCCTTGCGTACTTCGGGCTTTTCCTCCACCTTCGCCTGGTGCCCGGCAGTCAGGCGGATCACCTTGCCCAGGAAGCGCTCGTACACCTGCCCCAAAATATCCGAGGGAATTTCCAGGAATACATACGGGCTTTTGGGATAATACAGGTTCCTGAGAATTCCTTCAGCACCTTGTCGTCGATCTCCAGAGCCAGAGTCAAATATCGGGCGCTGCTGACTGCCCTTTTTCGCCTTTGAAATGGAACAGGCCCGAGTTATAGCGGGTGTCCGCCTGCTGGAATAAGTGCACAGGTTCTGTAAGTATCCCTGCCCTGTGAAATCTCCTTCAACTGTTCATCCCGTTCAACACCGCGGTCCTCGCAGATGCGCAGGAACACAATCCGGTCAATGGTCATCTGCACGGCGAAGTTGAGTTCACGCATGGTCAATTGTGGGTTGCGCAGGGCGATGTTCCTTGCCAGCAGCTCCCGCCAGCGTTCGATCTCTGCCAGGAAGGCATCGTCCACCTCGGTGGTGCCCTTCCTGGCTTTCATCCCTTCGGCATACTGGTCGAACGATCCTTTCAGCACTGCCTCATGGGAAAAGATGGCGGCGAGCTCGTCCCATTTTTCAATGTAATCCCGGTAGGAAAGCAGCATCACCCGGCCGGTCGAAGCCTTGTCCCCCTTATCGGGCTTGACCCGGCAGTCGTAGACGGCAAACTCTTCGAAGTCCGTCAGAATGGAAAGAGGCAGTTTGGCAGACCAGGCATAGCGTCGCAATTGAAATGCGGGATGGATATTGAATTCGATGTTTACGGCCGGTTTCTTGGCTTCCACGAAGAACTTGCGCGTTCCCCCCACTCGAAAGGCATAATCCGGCGCCTTGTTCTCCCCTTCGATCTCAAGGCTGTCTTCGTGGATCACATCCTTGTACATTTCGGCATAGTTTTGCTTATTGAAAACATCCCAGCCCAGGGACATCGAAGAATGGGTCCAGGAATTCCCTTCGAAGCTGGGTCTCGTTATATTTTCCCGAACGATAGGCGTCCCGGTGTTCTTTGAAGCGTTCGACTAATCTTTTTACGGTATCAGGTGCGGCCATGAGTGAGACTGTATCCTATTCCCGATCGACGACAAACAAGCCTGTTGATGAAGCATACTCCAAAAATAATCCCTTGTGTAAGGTAGAAACATTACAACCAGCCTTCAGGTGCTTAAATGACTGCGGCCCGGACCACACAGCCAGCATGTGAACGTCCGAGCCGCAGCCCAATGAAGGAGCCAACACCACTTTCAACAGTATACGGCGGCGCAGTGGAGAAAGACCTTGCAGTTCCGTTGCCGCCGTCCTGGCCACCCAGCCAATGCCCATTTCGCAAGCGGATACTGTTATCAAAGGATGTAGGATCGAAGCCATACCCGCCATTTTCCCCAACGACCGTGCCGTGTCGGGGATCGTCTTGATATAATGACGCCGCACCCCGGTATCGCCAGATGTCCTACGACCTCTACAACCCCTCAACAGGTCTACGCCTGACCTTCAGCAGGCAGGAAGTTAAGAAAAGTGGGATGGAAAACCCCGAGATCGTTGATGTACCTGTTAAGAATCAAACTACCGGGCAAACATCTCCGGATAGCTGGGATCGGCGGGCATTAATTAGGTCGCTGACGGGAGCGACCTCCGGCCAGCCAATGGTGCTGTGCTATTCAACTCTGCTCTCAAAATAAACAACTTACGCATGCAGAACATGCGTGCGCCAGGCGGTAAAATATTACGTCTCCCGCTGCCGAAAGCGTTCCGCGATGAAGACAAGGGTCAGCGTCCCAATCATCATCAGGACTGCCAGCGCGATCATGATCGGCAAACGGTTGGCAAAGCGCAGCTGGCTGAAAAGATAGACCGGAAACGTCGGCTGTGTGCCTGCCAAAAAAAGTGCCAGTGCAAATTCGTCAAAGGAAACTGTGAAGGCCGTCAGCCAGGCAGCGACCATGGCGGGGCAGATAATCGGCAGGACGACACGGCGCAGCGTGGTGGGATAGTCTGCGCCCAGGTCCATGGCGGCCTCTTCGATGTTCGGATCGAACCCCGCAAGACGCGAGGCAATAATCAATAAGGTGTAAGGCAGGGCCACCACGGAATGAGCAATGCCCACCGTCCAAAGCGAGCGTTCGATATGCAGAACAGAAAAAAGGATGAGCAGCGCAACCCCCAGGACGATGTACGGGACGATCAAGGGCAGAACCGCCAGTGCAACGATCACGCCCTGCCCGCGGAATTTGTAACGCAGCATCAGGATGGCAACCATGGTCCCCAGGATGGTCGCGGCGAAACTGCTTCCCAGGGCTACAATGCACGCTATTGCGCGCCGAGCGCAGGATAGCATCGGCGGCAAAGAGCTTGTGATACCAGTCCAAAGTCAGCCGGTCGATCGGGAAGGAAAGCGAGGCGTTTGCGTTCACCGAAAACAGGAACAGCAAGGCGATCGGCAGATACAACAGAACGATCAGTCCGAAAATAATAGGCCGTCAGGGGGTGATGGATCTGCGTGCGGGCGCTCATTCGAATAGCCGCCTGACGTTCATCAAACGCGTGGCCATGCCACCAGCATCAACGTTGCCGCCAGCATGATCATGGACAGTGCAGAGCCGAGCGGCCAGTTGGCAGCCTTGGTGAAAAAATCCTGAATGATGTTCCCGTATAAAAATGCCACGACTGCCTCCCACCAGCAGCGGCGTGACATATTCGCCAATCGTTGGAATAAAGACCATGAAGAAAGCCGCGAATACCCCGGCAGGCTCAACGGCAGCGTGATCCGCGCAAATTGACGGAAGGGCCGCGCCCCAAGGTCGGCGGCTGCTTCGAAGAGGATCGGATCGATGCGTTGTAAAGCCGCCAGGATGGGCAATGCCGCAAAGGGAATCCAGACATAAACCAGGGTAACAGCACAGCAGTACGGTTATAGAGCAAAGCGGTCAGAGGCGACTGGATGATTCCGGTGTAGAGCAGGAATGAATTGATCACGCCTTCCGTCCCGAGCATATTTTCCATGCCATCACACGCAGCAGGTAACTCGTCCAAAAAGGGACGAGCAGCAGGATCAAATAGAAGCCGGCTCGGCGCCCGGCACGGAGCGCCAGGAAATAGGCCAGCGGGAAGGCAAGCAGGACTGAAGTGACTCCGATCCCAAGGCGGTCAGGGCTGAAATCCCCAGGAATCGCCAGTAGCTGCCGATGCCCACCACGCTTTCATATTGGGCGAGCGTGGGAGTCCAGGCCTGAATGAAACTCGCCGCGCATATCCGCGCGCAAACTAAAGGCCGCCATCAACAGGACAGGCAGGATGAAAAAAAGATCAGCCAGATCAATGGCGGTAGATAGGATGAACCAGAACGTGGCGCGGCGATCCAGGCCTCGGCCCCGACCTCCTCCCGACCTTCGGTCACCCTCCCCGATGTTCCGACGAACTTCAGTCGGAACATCGGGGAGGGCAGGGGTGGGGGTGTTCACGGCGCGGCTTTTACTTCAGCCCACATCGCCGTCCAGGCATCGCGCTGTTCGGCGGTCAGATTGGGCGTAAAGTTTGTTTTCTTGAGGATGTCCGGGTCGTCGACGGAAAAAGCCTTCTTCAGTGTTTCATCCGTAATACCCTTCATCACATCTTGATTGGCATCACCGTAGTAAAAAAGGTTCACCACATTGTTGCCTGTCGCTTCCCCAAGCTTTTGCTCAAGGAACTTCAAGGCAAGATCGTAATTCTTTGTGCCTTTGCGGATGCCGTAGACGCCCACCCAGGAATTGCGCCCTTCCTTGGGGTTGGCATATGCCACAGGCACCCCCTCACTCAGCAGTGTTGCGTAGGCCCCCTGCCAGGCATATGCTGCCCAGAGATCCCCGGACTTCATGCCATCCACAAGCTCAGGCTCACCGGCCCAATAAAAGAGATTGCCCTGGCGCTGGTCGATCCATTCCTGTTTGATTTGAGCGAGCTGATCGGGAGTGATCTTGGTCTCATCCCAGCCATGGATGTAGGAAGAGGTCGTCACGGCACTGGGGCCATCATCCCACATGGACACGTGGCCCGGATATTTGGGATCCAGCAAGGCCGACCAGGAATCCACGCCCTCCGGAATCTTATCGGTCCGGTAGAGGATCGAGCTGAATCCCCAATCCCAGGGGATGAAATACTGCTTGCCGTTGACCTGGCCGATCTTCTTGAAACTTTCGGGAACCTTGTCCCAATTGGTAAGCTTGCTGGTATCGATCTCTTCGACGAGACCCTCATCCACATAGAACTGCAGCCAGCCCGTGTAGGGATGGAAGATGTCGGCCTGGTCTCCCGCCTTCATCTTGGAATAAATATCGGCATCAGAAGCGCCGATCTCGAAATTTACATTTACATTGGGGTAGGTGTTTTTGAAATCCACCCAGAAGTCTTCGGCATCGTACCCGGCCCAATCCAGGACGGTGAGCGAGCCGGTTTGTTCAGCAGGCGGAACTTCCGTGGCTGGGGCAGCGCCTCCGCAGGCTGACAGAACGAGTGCCAGGATAAACACTAAAACCTGAACTACTAAAAGTGTAGACCGTTTCGAATTCATATCCTCATCCTTTCCAAAAACGATAAAGTGTATTACGGAAGGACCCTGGTAGAAAATGAGTGTCTAATCCTTACAATGACCTCCTTTTCGATGAAATCCAAACGGCAGCGATGAGTAATTTTGACCGATATTATCTTGATTCATTATATCACCCGTTGCAAGCCGCTTTTCCCTCAAGGTTTGCGCCGCATTTGCTCGTTAAGGAATTCACAAAATTGACTTTGGTCCTTCTACTGCTATACTAGCATGGTGCGGTCTAACAGAGCTGATCAGGAAGTTTTTATCCGCAGATCACAGGGCAGCCAACTCCCCTATGCAGAGCTTTCCTTATATTACCGACTACGTCAACGCGATCCTGGACCGGGAAAAAGCGCGCTTCGACTACCGCTTCCTGCGCCCGCTCCTGACCATCTCCCACTTCCTGCTGCGGATCGTCATTGTCCCCCTGAAGTTCCTGTTCCACCGCCGCGCCTGGGGGTTCGAAGAACGGATGATCGACGGCGTCATGGCCCTGGGCATCAAATACCTGGCCTCCCACGAGGCGCTCGAGCTGTTGATCCGGCACGTGCAGATCGAGCCGCTGCTCTACCGCTACCTGCTCTCCGGCACACCCGCAGGACAGGCCGGCGGGAAGGGCGAGCCGCTCAACGGGATCGACGGCGACTTCAGCGTCAACTCGCTCAAGGACATCGTGGCGCACGGCATGACCATCGGCCACGACGATCTCTCCTATGAGATCTTCGAGCGCTTCGACAAGCAGGCCTTCCTCGATAACCTCGCCTTCTATCGCAATAGCCGGCCGGAGGACATTGCGCAGTACGGCAGCAGGGTGCTGGAGGAGAACCGCCAACACTCGTGGCAGCTCCTGGGCGCCACCACGGTCGTCATCATTATTGTCTTCACCATCACCATCTTTGCCGACTTCCACACTTCCATCCGGGCCCTCAACTCCTTCGATTCCAACTCGCTGCTGCTCTGGTGCCTGAAGCATATCTTTGTGGAGGACGAGCGCGCCATGATCGACCTGGATTTCTACCTGCAGTCGTTCAGCAACCGCGGCCACTACAACAGCGATGCCTTCCGCTCGGATCCAAACGAGTACCTGTATTACCATATTACGTTCGACGAGTTTGCCTACGAATTATTGCGCAGGAATCCACCGGCGCCGGAGCGAGGTGAAAATGGCTGATTGTTACATCACGGGCACGGGCTCCTATCTGCCGGGGGAGCCGGTCGACAACGAGAGCATCAACCAGTACCTGGGCCGGGTGATCGGCGAAGGGCGCGTCCAGAAAAAGATCCTGGCGGTCAACGGCATCCAGACCCGCCATTATGCACTGGATAAAAAGCAGAACGCCACCCATACGCTCTACGAGCTGGCCTCCGCGGCCGTCCGGGACTGCCTGTCGAACCAGCGAGAGCTGCCGCAGGTCGATTATCTCTCCGCCGGCACGACCCATGCGCCGCTGCTTGCCCCGGGACTTGCCTCGCTGTTGCACGACCAGTTGAGCAGGGACGATATGATCGGCCATCCGCTGGAGATCAACTCCAATGCGGGCATCTGCTCGTCGGCTGCCCAGGCGCTGGTCAATGCGGCCCGGGCGGTCAAATCGGCGGAGGCGAAGGCGGCGCTGTGCGTGGGGGTCGAGCAGTCCTCGGTGGGCCTCAAATCGAAAGCCTTTCGCACCACCTACGATCTACCGGCCATCCTGCGGGATGTCAGATCGTCGAAGTGGTTCATGTCCGTCTTCCTGCGCTATATGCTCTCGGACGGCGCGGGTGCCTTTCTGCTCGAAGGACAGCCGGGCGGGCAGGGTCCCTCGCTCAAGGTCAACTGGACCTACTCGCGCTCGTTTGCCAACGAGGCGCCCGCTCTGCATGCAATTGCCGAGCAGCTCCATGATCCTGAGCCAGGATATCAAAGTCCTGGCGAAGTACATGGCGCCGCTGTCCAAAAAGGCGGTCGAGGGCGCACTGTGCGCCCATGGCGAGACGCTCGACTGCTACTCCATGGTCCTGCCGCACATGTCCTCCTACTACTTCGAACGCTCCGTCCGGAAGATCATGGACGAGCTGTCCCCGCACCGGGAAGTGCCCTACTGGACGAACCTGCGCACGGCCGGCAACACCGGCGCCGCCAGCATCTTTATCATGCTCGACGAATACCTGAAGACCCAGCCGGTGGCGAACGGGGACCGCATCATGCTCTTTGTGCCGGAATCCGGCCAGTTCAATTACGTGCTCGTCAGCCTGACGGTGGTCCTTTGACGTTTCCGCTTGGGGAGCCTGTCCCATGAAGATCGCCGTCATCGGCGCCGGCAGCAGCGGACTTGTCACGCTGAAGGTCCTGCTCGATACCTATCCGGCGGAGGATGTGGTCTGCTTCGAGAAGGGTCATTCGGTGCGCGGCTGCTGGGGCGACCAGCGGCCGGACTTTGTCTCCACCTCCACCAAATACACCACGCAGTTTTCCTGCTTCCGCAAATGGCCTCTGTGTGTGTCGCCCGAGCAGAACTATGAAGAGTTCTATCGCGGCGGCGAATTCGGCGATTACCTGGAGGCCTTCGCCGCCCACTTCCACCTGCAGGAGCGCATCTGCTTTGGCGTCGAGCTGCGCCATCTGGCCTGGGAGCAGGATCACTGGTCGCTCCTGCTGGTCGACAATGGGATCGAAGAACGCCGCTCGTTCGATGCCGTTTTTCTGTGCACCGGCCTGGTCAACCAGAAGGTGCCGTTCCAGTCCCAAACGATCCCGATGACGGAGAATTTCGAAGGGGTTCGCAACTCGACGGTTGTGGTGGTCGGCGGCGGCGAGTCGGCGGCGGATGTCGCCAACTACCTGGCGAAACCGGAACATCACAACACGGTCTTTCTCTCGCTCCGTTCCGGCATCCGGGTCAGCCCGCGCTATCACCCGATCCGCGGCGTCCCTTCGGATTTTTTGCGCAACCGGCTGCTGCTCTCCTTTGACAAGGGCATACGGAACCGGGCCGGGGAGCGGTTCGTGACGTTCCGCATCCGCTATGAACGGCTGCTGGAGAGATGGTTTCCACATGCCCAGGCGGGCACTGCTCCCGATGAGCAAGCGCGGGCAGTTCAGGCGCGAGTGGGATCTGAAGCTCAAGGCCCGGGCGAAGGGCGAGCTGTTCAATGTCTTCCATAACAAGAGTGACGATTTCCTGGATGCCGTGGCGGAGAAGCGCCTGCAGATCATCGGTCCGCCCGTCGATGAGCAGTGGAGCGACTATCTCGACTTCGATCGCTCGAAGACGCTGCACCTCTCGCCGGACCTGCTGGTCTGGTCCACCGGCTATCGATCCCACCTGCCGGACCTGTCCGGCGGCGCCATCCAGTTGAAGGATTTCTACCACGGCTGCGTCCACACCGGCCGGCACAACCTGTTCCTGATCGGCTTTGCGCGGCCGATCATCGGCAACATCCCCTCGATCAGCGAAATGCAGGCGCGCTATGCCGTCGGCGTGCTCTCCGGTAAGGTCACGCTGCCTGCGGATTTGAATGAGAAACAGGAACAAGCCTGGAAAGTGTTGTGCGCGGAGTACCGCAGGATCGATACAGGCAACGTCTACCCGGTGGAGCAGTTCCCCTATTGTGACGCTCTGGCAGGCGAGATGGGCATCCTGCCAACCCTGGCCGCCGTCGGCTCGCTGCGGACCTGGCTGAAAATCATGTTCACCCCGGCCAGCACCATCCACTACGTGGACGAGTATTTCGACCGCCAGTCGATCGACCGCCAGCCGGTGTACACCCCTGCGATCCTGATCGCCTTCCTCGCCCTGATGCGGCTGTTCGGACTCCCTTTTCGATTGATCAGGAACGTTCGCGAGCAGGATAACCCACCTGGCCTGTGAAATCACGGTTTTCAATTCCCCAATTCAGCAACCTCCCATATTCCGATCACTTGACCAGTTTCCTATTGACATTCACAATGACGGGGATAAGATAATGTACACAGAAGATGCGCAAGCTCATTCATCTTGTTCCGGCTCCAATTTTCGGAGGCTGAGACGCTTTCGTGATCTTATGGATTGACAACTCAACTTATACGAACTTGCGACCTTGACATCCTTCGCTATTATTTCTGATCTGGAGTTTATAGGTGGTCAGTGGATGTAAAAATATGAGAGTAGCGCGACGCTTATTTATCTTTTCCGTGCTCGTAATATTCCTTGGCAGCCTGGAGGTTTAATCCGCTCCCCTGAGGCAGCCCTGGCTCAAACAGCCGACCCGGTCTTCGTTGGCGCGGGGGATATTGCGGATTGTAGTAGCAATGGGGATGAGCAAACGGCTCAGCTGCTTGATAATATCCCAGGCACAGTGTACACCGTTGGGGATAATGCCTATCCCAATGGTACGGCTGCTAACTATAACAACTGTTATGAACCCACCTGGGGTCGTCATAAAGCCCGGACCCATCCCGCAGTCGGCGATAATGAATACAATTCTTCGTCGGTAGCTGCCGGCTATTTCAGCTACTTTGGTGCAGCAGCGGGTAATCCCAGCCAGGGGTATTACAGCTATGACGTTGGCAGCTGGCACATCATTGTCCTCAACAGCAATTGTTCCCAGGTTGGCGGCTGCAGTCCCACTTCCCCTCAGGGACAATGGCTGCAGGCTGACCTGGCTGCGAATCCGAGGGCGTGTACCCTGGCGATCTTCCATGAACCAGTGTTCAGTTCCAGCGGTGGTAAATCGAGCCTGCGGGATTTCTGGGTGGCGCTCTACCAGGCTGGGGCGGATATCGTGCTCAGTGGTCACCGGCATAACTATGAGCGTTTCGCCCTGCAAAATCCGAATGGGGTGGCGGATCCGGGGCGCGGTATTCGTGAGTTCGTGGTGGGCACGGGCGGGCGGAGCCATAGCTCCTTTGGCTCAACGGCAGCCAACAGTGAGGTGAGGAACAGCACGGCTTACGGGGTGCTGAAGCTGACCCTGCATCCAACCAGCTACGATTGGGAGTTCATCCCATCGCCGGGCAGACCTTCACCGATGCGGGCAGTGATAACTGTGTTAATGCCGACCCGACCGCGACATCCCACACCTACGGCAACAGATACTCCGAGTTCTACACCTGCTGACCCGACCTCGACATCCACGCCTACGGGAACAGTTACTCCGAGTTCTACACCTGCTCATCCGACCCTGACATCCACACCTACGGCAACAGTTACTCCGAGTTCTACACCTGTTGACCCGACACCGACGTCCACACCTACAAGGACAGTTACTCCGAGTTCTACACCTGCTCACCCGACCCTGACATCCACACCCAGGTCAGTTATTCCGAGCTTTACACCTGCCGGCTCGACCCCGACTTTCGCCGATGTCCCGACCAGCCATCCGTATTACCAGGAGATCGAGGCTCTGTACGCAAATGGGCTGACAGGCGGCTGCAGGACCTCGTCCGCTCAAGTTCTGTCCGGACCAGATCATGGACCGGGCGCAATCGGCCGTCTTCATGGTCCGGGGGATCCTCGGAGCGAACTTCGTACCTGACCCGCCGCAGCACTCCCTGAAGGACAACTGGTCACCTGGGCTGTGGGCAGAGCCGTGGGCAGAGGCGATCATCAACAAGGGATTGTCAGCCGGCTGTTCGCTCACACCGAAGAAATACTGTCCTTGGGACCAGCTGCCGCGGGAGCAGGTGGTCATCTTCGGGCTGCGGATGAAGTATGGAGTAGGTTATCTTCCCCCACCAGCCACCGGGACCGTGTTTGCAGATCTGACAGATACGAATTACTATGCCACGTCCTGGGCGGAGCAGGCCTACCGGGATGGATTGATGCCAGCCTGTGGGACGAGCGGAGGCAAGCCGCTGTTCTGTCCGAAGGTGTTGGTGACAAGAGGCCTGGGTGCTTATGTCATTGTCCGTGCCAGGAATTTGACGATGCCATAACTTGCACGTTTCTGCTCTCTCCTGAACCCGCCTACCTCAACACATTTGCCCAGCCTGTCCCCCAGCAGACGCCGCAGACGGCCTTGTTGATGAAGCCCTCCTGCCGGCCAGTGCCTCCACACAGGGGACATTTCGTGGGAGGGCAGCCACCCGCACCTGTCCCTTTCCCCCGCAGGCAGGGCAGTCCGACTCGCCAAACAATCCCCTGGTCTGGCCACTCCCGCTGCAGCGGGCACACGCTACAGGTACACCGTCCTCCTGCGCGTGGGCGGAACGGGATACGGGATTTCCACAATACTCACAATTGGTGCTCTCGTCCGGGATGGTTTTCCCACAGGATGGACAGTACATGTTTCCTCCGGTGTCGGCGGCTGCGATGGGTCCAGCATACTCGAAATATCCGATTTCCTACAAGAGCAGAAGACCCGCCGCGACACCCTACTCGAGCAGTGCGGCCAGCTTCTGCAGCGACTGCCGCGAGCCTTCTTCGTTGTCTTCGGGCCGTATGCCCACCGGGACATTTTCGTAGAGCAGGGAAACCATCGTCCCGCCACCGGTATCCGCTAGCGTCACCGTCATGATCATTTCGCCGGCAAAGCCCGGGTCCTGCGACTCGAACTCGATGACCTCCACGATCCTCTCATCCGGGATGAGCTCGACGAACCGTCCATGATAGCTGTCTGTATCGCCGTCTGTCTTGCCGCGCTGTGCATCCTGCGGATTTTTGTACTTGAGCGAGATGCGGAACCGGCCGCCCGGGCGCGGGTCGAATGAATGTACCTGCACCTGCATCGATTCCGGGGCAAACCAGGAGGCCAGCGCCTGCGGATCAAGGAAAGCCTGATACACCTTGTGGCGCGGCGCCTGGATAATTCTCGAAACCTGTGTGCTCTTTCCATTCATGGATGCGTTCAGCATGTCGATCGGTCTCCTTAGCCACTACCGGGATTTTCAGGCTGCCGGTCTGTCGTCTTCCACTTTTTGATCCATCGAGACCGGGCTCCGGCAATGACCACCTGTAATTCAATCTGGCAAATTCCGCGTAGTTTACGCCAATATAGGACAAAAGCCTGATCTGCTCAATCAGGAAAACCCCTTATACCGCAACAAATTAAAGCTGCACGGTACTATGCCAAAATTGATGGTAGAAAATTCAATGGAGTCTTACAATTTCATCTGGTTGCAGCATGAGCCTTAAATAAGGAGAAAATATGCTGAAGATCAAGCGCACCTATGAAAGCCCCAGTTCCGGCGATGGAGTCCGCTTCCTGGTCGACCGGTTGTGGCCGCGGGGGATCAAGAAGGAGGACCTAAAAATGAAGGCCTGGCTGAAGGAAGTCTCTCCCAGCCCGGATCTGCGGAAATGGTATTCGCATGATGTCGCCAAATGGGAGGAATTCCAGAAACGGTACCGGGCGGAGCTGAAAAGCAATCCGGATGCGTGGCAGCCCATTCTCGAGGCAGCCAGACAGGGAAATGTCACCCTGCTCTACAGCGCAAAAGATACGGAGCACAATAGTGCGCTGGTGCTGAAGGAGTTTTTGGCCGGGAAAATGTAGGATCAAAGACTTCCGAAGTCTTTAAGACTTCGGAAGTCTTCATCTCAGTTCATCTTGTAACTTTTTCAAGTTTCACGCATCTAATAATTACGCAGTGCCGCAATATGGGCAGATCTGACATTTAATTTCTGTCTGTACTTTATTCAATGCGATCAATAGGAAGGGCGGTATGTCCGCCTGGCGGAGGCCGAATTTGGCGGTGAAGAAGGGTGACGCGTAGGTCAGGCGTCGCTGTGCGCCGCACACTTAGCCTGACAGTTACAAGTAGCTTTAAGAGATGGCGGGCTACAAGCCCGCCCTATGGTTTACCAGGATAAGGAGAGGAAATGTTCACACAGCAATTTTTTATCGATGGACTGGCATGTGCATCCTACCTGGTGGGGTGCGAGACGCAAGGGATCGCGGCGGTGGTCGACCCGGACCGGGATGTGCGCAAGTACCTGGAGGCGGCGGAGAGCCGTGGCCTGAAGATCACTCATATCATCGAAACGCATCTGCATGCCGACCACGTCTCCGGCAACACCGACCTGGCCGCCCGCACCGGGGCGGATATTTACCTCCATGAAGCCAGCGGCGCCGGGTTCCCGCACAAGTCGCTGCGGGATGGCGAGGTGATCGAGCTGGGCAATGTCCACATTCGTGCGCTGCATACGCCGGGTCACACGCCCGAAAGCATCACCCTGCTGATCTCCGATATGACCCGGGCCGAGGAGCCGTGGCTGGCCCTGACCGGCGACACCCTGTTCGTCGGCGACATCGGCCGCCCGGACCTGGTCGGTGCGGAGGCTGCCCGCGGGCTGGCGAACGACATGTACCACACCCTGTTCGAAAAACTCCTGCCCATGAATGACAACCTGATGATCTACCCGGGTCACGGGGCAGGATCCCTGTGCGGCAAATCGATTGGAGCGATGCGTTCCACGACCTTGGGCTTTGAGCGAAAATACAATCCGGCTTTGTCAGCGCGCGGGCAGGAGCAGTTTGTGGAGTTTGACACCAGCGACCTCCCGGAACAGCCCGGCAATCACAGGCGCATCAAGTCCATGAACCGCCAGGGTCCCAGGCCGCTTGGGGAAGTGGGCGCTCGTCCATTAAGCATCCAGGAGGCCATAACTCATTTCCAGAACGGCGCGGGGCTGCTGGATACGCGTCCAAAAACGGAATACATACAGGCGCACATCCCCGGCTCGGTCCATCTCGAAGCGGACGATCAGCTCAGCGGCCGGATCGGCTTTGTCTTTCCGCCGGATGTGCCGGTCATCCTGCTGCTGGCGGATCCCGCCGGCTACGAGCGTGTGGTCTACAGCCTGGCAAGGGTCGGCTATGACAATGTCACTGGCTATCTCTCAGAAGGCCTGGATGTTTGGGAAAGGATGGGGCTGCCCCTCACCGCCGGCGATGTCCGGGATGTGGAGCCGGTCGAGCTGGATCGCCTCCTGCAGAGCAGCGCGGAGGGTGACCGTCCCATGGTGGTGGACGTGCGCGAGCCCTGGGAGTACCGCCAGGGACATGTACCCGGCGCGGTTCTCATCCCGCTTGGACAGCTTGCTACACGAGTGGGCGAACTTGACCCTGAACGTCCTGTTGCTGTCATCTGTGCCAGCGGCAACCGCAGCCAGTCCGCCGCGGCCCTGCTCGGACAGAAGGGCTTCAAGATCGTGTACAACGTATCCGGCGGCACCAATGCATGGAGACAAAGCGGGCTTGAGCTGGAAAAATAAGCGTATCGACCGATTGATCCGCCGCCGTTCTGGGATGGCGGCGTTTTTGCTTCATATCGCCAGTACAGATGAGGGCGTTATAATGTTTTGGCAACAGGCACCGCAAAATACTTTATAGATAAGGGTGATTGAAAAATGCGCTTTCGTCTGATAACAACTATCCTTCTGGTCCTGCTCATTTCTGCTTGTTCGCAGCCTGCTGAAATATCCCCAACGTCCATTGCGCCTGTGTCGACCGCCCTGCCTGTCTCTACCGCTCCTGAATTGGGCCAGCCAGCAACTGCTGCTCCCACGAAAAAGATCGGCACACCTGTCCCGGGCTGGGAGGACATCCCGATCATGCCCGGCGCCTATGACCCCGAGCTGACAGAGATGGTCTATCTGTATACGGTGGATACAGCGGTGGACCAGGTGGAGGAATTTTACACGGCAAAAATGGATGTGAATGGCTGGACGTTGACCAACCGCCAGGCGATGGATGCCGGCCCGACGGGAGGGCCGTCCACTGTTTTGGACTTTCAGAAGAATGAACGGCTATTGAATGTCATGCTTGTGAACCTGGTCGAAAAGAATGCCACATCTGTCATCCTGTCACAGCTCGGCCCATAAACGATTAGACTAAAAAACGAAACAAAAATCCCCTGTCCTTTATTCGAGGGACAGGGGATTTTTAGTTCTCTTCAGAGATTACAGCTGGATAACAGCGGCCACCATGTTTTCCTCGGCCAGCGGCACGATCTCAAATCCCAGTTTCTGGAAGATATGGATCATGACCTGGTTGTCGGCGGTCAGGATGGCGTTCATCCGGCTGATGTTCTCGCTGCGAGCCACGTCCACTGCCCGGCGGATCAGCTCCCCGCCCAGACCAATCCCCTGGTAGGGGTCGCCAATCAGGATGCTCAGACGGGCTGTATCGCTCTTCCCATGGATCTTGCTCAATCGGACGACGCCCATCACATGGCGTTCCCCGGCTTCATCTGTTTTCTCTGCCACCAGGGAGATCTCGCGGTCATAATCCACGTGACAGATGCGGGCGAGACGCTCGTGCATGACCCGGTCCTGGAGCATGATCGGCTGCAGATAGCGCAGGAAGACGCTCTTGTCAGAAAGGGTGGAATGGAACTTGACCAGCAGGGTTTCATCTTCCGGCATAATGGGGCGGATAGTGACCTTGGTGTTGTCCTTGGCGGTCCATGTCCCGACGTACTTGATGGGGTAGGCACGGATGGCCAGCTTGGGCAGCTGTTCCTTGGTGGTGTCCTTGTCATACAGCACCACGCGGGCATCCAGCGCGATCAGTTTTTCAGGGGAGGCCATGAGCGGATTGATATCCAGCTCCTTGATCCAGCGCTGTTCCGTGATCAGCTGTGCAAAGCGGACGAGCAGTCCTTCGAGAGCGACGAGATCCACAGGATTGCGGCCGCGCACACCTTTCAGAGCGGTGTAGATCTTGGTCCGCTCCATCATGCGGCGGGCACGCGTGGTGGTCAGAGGCGGCAGACCGAGAGCGCGGTCCTTGAAGACCTCCACCAGCTGGCCGCCCAGGCCGAACAGCAGGACGGGTCCGAACTGCGGATCGATGCTGCTGCCGAGGATCAGCTCATAGCCGTCGACCTTCGCCATGGGCTGGACGGTGACGCCCAGGAAATGTCCCGGCCCGGCCTTTTCTCCAACGGATTTTTCAATGGCTGTATAAGCATTGCGGACCGCCTCAGCGTCGGCTAAATTCAGCTGCACGCCGCCGACGTCGGTCTTGTGGGTGATCGTTTCCGAGTGGAGCTTGAGGACGACCGGGTAGCCGATCGAGTCCGCTGCCTCAACCGCCTGATCGGCGTTTTTGGCAATGCGAGTTTCGACGGTGGGGATGCCGTAGCAGGAGAAAAGCTGCTTCGATTCGTATTCGGTCAGGATGGTGCGGCCGGACTCGCGTGCCGCATTGATGATGCTCTCCGCACATTCGCGGTCCAGCTCCGCCTGGCCTTCTCCGCCAACTGGCATGGGAGTTCTCATAAAGCAGGCGCAAATTCTCGGAGAATTTGGCCATGTAAGTGAAGACGCGTGCGGCCGTATCGGGGTACGGGAAGGTGGGGATGTTGGCCTTGTTGAGGATCGCCTCTCCCGCGGCGACGTCTTTCCCGCCCATCCAGGAAGCGATGACAGGTTTGCCCAGGGATTGGGCATAGGGCTCCAGGATCTCAGCGGTCTTGGTTGGATCGGTCATCGCCTGCGGGGTCAGGATCACCAGGATGCCGTCGGTGTTGGTATCCTTGGCGGCGATTTCAAGCGCCTTGGCATAGCGCTCCGGGCTGGCATCCCCGATGATGTCCACCGGGTTGTTATGACTCCAGGAGGCCGGCAGCAGACATTGAAGGCTTCCATGGCCTCAGGGGAGATCGGGGCCAGCTCACCGCCATCGGTGATCAGGGCATCGGTGGCGAGCACGCCAGGACCGCCGGCGTTGGTCATGATGGTCAGGCGGCGACCCTTGGGACTCGGCTGTTTGCCGAGGACTTCGGCCATGTAGAACAATTCAGCAATGCTGTTCGACGCGCAGCACACCGCTGCGGCGGAAGGCGACTTCAAGTACCTCATCGCTTCCAGTCAGGGAACCGGTATGGGAAGCGGCTGCCTTGGCAGCTCCCTCGGTACGACCCGGCTTGATGACGATGATCGGCTTGGTCAGGGCCACTTCGCGGGCGGCGGAGAGGAAGGCGCGGGCATTGCCGATCGTCTCCATGTAGATGACGATGCTCTTGGTGTGCGGATCGTCCCCGAGGTAGTAGATCAGGTCGCTCCAGTCCACGTCCAGCATCGAGCCGATGGAGACGAAGTGGCTGAAGCCGACATTTTCCTGCAAACTCCAGTCCAGGATGGCGGTGCAGAGCGCACCACTCTGGCTGATGAAGCCGACGCTGCCCTGGCGGGCGATGGTGGTGGCGAAGGTGGCGTTAAAGCCGCTCACGGGGCTCATCACCCCCAGGCAGTTCGGGCCGATGATGCGCATATTGCCGCGGCGGGCATGCTCGAGGATCTGGCGCTCCAGCTCGGCGCCTTCAGGACCGGTCTCCTTGAAGCCGGCGGAGATGATGATGGCACTCTTTACGCCGATGTTCACTGCATCTTCGATGATGCCGGGAATACTCTTGGCGGGTGTGACAACGACGATCAGGTCCACCAGCTCAGGCACGTCCCTGAGAGTGGGGTAGGCTTTGATGCCCAGAATACTGGACCGCTTGGGGTTGACGGGATAGATCGTCCCGCCAAAGGTGCTGCTGAGCAGGTTCCAGACGATGGTGCGCCCGACGCTGCCGGGGTTTTCTGTGGCGCCGATGACGGCTACGCTTTTGGGCGAAAAGATGCCATCCAGGGGCTGGCGGCCATAATGGAGAACATCATGGGCCGGGTCTAAACCGGGGGTGAATACGATATCCATATCTTTTTCCTTTTTGCTCACCCGGGACTGCAGGGTGAGGATTTTATAGTGAAATATTTCACTATGTATATCATAAAACAGGGGTTTTCAGACAGTGGAATTCTACTGATGATACTATGACTTACCGCCTGTCTCATCATTAATTTTACTTTCCACATGTATTCGTAGGCTAAATTCAAACGACAAGCAGCGTAAATGATGCGGCACTATGTATTCCATATCCCCGTGGAAACCAGCCATTCGATGCAAGGGTTTTCCTGTCATCCAGACAGGAGTTCGAACCTGTAACAGGCAGCTTAGATGAATGACATTTTGTTAAGTACGGTTACCCTGTAAAGACGATCTCTCCCTGGGCGATCGTCAGGTGGACCTTGAAGGAGTTGTCGAGCAGGACCAGGTCTGCATCCTTGCCCGCCTCCAGGCTGCCTTTGCAGGAGGACATGCCAATCGCACGGGCGGCGTTCAGGCTGGATGCCGGCCACATCTCTGTCAACGGACGGCCCGTTGCGGCGCAGACATTTTGCAGGGCACGCTCCATGGTCAGGACCGAGCCTGCCAGGGTGCCGTCAGCCAGGCGCACCGCGCCGGTCCGGTTGTTCACAGGCCGGTCATCGAGCATGTAATCGCCTGCAGGCAACCCGGCTGGCCGGACCGCATCCGTAATCAGGACCACCCCTGAGGGCGTTTTCGCGTCCACCAGGATCTTCTGTACTGCGGGGTGGACATGGAAGTTATCGGCGATCAGCTCACACGAGAGCTGGGGCAGGGTCAGGGCGGCCCCAACCGTGCCCGGGCTCGCGGTGACCAAGTCCCTGCATGGCATTGAACGTATGGGTGATGTGGGAAACACCGCGGGCGACAGCCATCTGCATCTGTTCATAGGAGGCGGTGGTATGGGCGGCCGAGACGGTGATGCCGCGTTTCACGCATTCATCGATCAGCCAGAGGTTCTCTTCGAATTCAGGCGCCAGGGCCAGCAGGCGGATGATGCCCGTATCGAGAAACTCCAAGGCTTCCTCCCGACCAGCCCGGCGGATATGCGTGACTTCCTGCGCGCCGCAGCGGTCCGGGTGGAGATAGGGTCCTTCGAGGTGGACGCCGAGAAGCGTTGCCCCGTTCTGGATTGGACCGCGCATCTCCTCGACCAGCTCGAGCGCCTTCATGATCGCCGCGCGGCTGGCCGTCCAGGTGGTGGCCAGGAAACCTGTCACGCCGTGGGAGGCATAGAAGCGCGCCATCGCCTCCAGGCCGGTGGGGGAGGCATCCATCAGCTCATGGCCCATTGCTCCATGGACGTGCAGGTCGATGAAGCCGGGCAGCAGCATGTCGCCCTGGGCATCCACCCGCTGCAAGGAGATTTCATCCGGAAAGTCCGGCGCCTGGCCAAAACCGATCGAGCGGATCAGGCCGCCTTCGACCAGCAGCCAGCCGGTCCGCCCCGGTCCGTGCGGCGTGAACAGGCGGGCATGATGGATCAGCAGGCGTTGGTCAGCACGTGTCATACGGATTTCACCTCAACTGGCTGGCCGGTGCGGTCCGATTCATACGCGGCGAGAGTTACTTCCGCTGCCCGCAGGCCATCCATACCTGTGACGCGGGCCGGCCGGTTCTCACGGATGGCAGCCGCGAACTCCTCCAGCATCGCCTGGTTCGAAATCGGAGCCCCACGGAATCCATTTTGAGGTTTGCCACTCATGGCGGTAGACATTCAAATTCTGACGGAAGGCATCCACGAGGACAGCGCCGCGCTGGGTGACCATTTCAAACCCCAGGCCGCCCCAGGTGGGCCAGTACTGCGGGCGTGACCAGCTTGCATCGATGGTGGCAAACATCTTGTTCTCGAAAGTCAGCATTTCCAGCGCGCCTGTTTCCACCTGCACCTCATCGGCATGAAAGATGCGGTTGCTTTTTGCGTACACGCTCTTCACTTCCGAGCCGGTGAACCAGCGCATGATGTCCACGAGGTGGACGGTGTGGTCCATGATCGCGCCGCCGCCAGCCAGCTCGGGATCCACAAACCAGGGACGGTACTTGGTCGGCAGCTCGCCCTGGTTGGTGGCGTTGAAGCAGTAGATATCGCCAAAGTCACCGTTGTCAATGCGGGCCTTGATCTCCAGTAGCGGAGCGCTGAAGCGCATCGGAAAGGCAGTCATGAGCAGGACACCGGCTTTGTCACAGGCGTCCACGATGGCACGTGCATCAGCTAAAGTTGTGGCAAGAGGTTTCTCGCACAGGATGTTAATTCCACGGGAGGCGGCCATCTCCACCACCGGGCGATGGCGGTTGTTCTCCGTGCAGATGATCACACCATCTGGTTTCTCTGCGAGCAAATCCTCATACGTGTGAAAATAGCGGGCGTTGTTTTGAGCGGCGATGGTCTGGCCGCGGAGGGAGTCGTCATCAACCACACCGACCAACTCCACGCCCTCCATGCGGCGCAGGTTGGAGATGTAGGCTTCGCCATGATGGTGGGCAAAGGAGAGGATACCGATCCGGATCATGCTGCCTCCGCAAGTGACTGAAGTTTTACAGGCTGGCCGCTGTGGGCGGACTGAAGAGCTGCCTCCGCTATTTGGACAGCAAGCAGGCCATCGCTCGCACTGATCCGTGAAGGGAGGCCGTCTGCAAGGGCGTAGTAAAACTCCTTGATCTGTGTCGTGTACGGGCTTTCGCTGACGGGGCTGGAGGGAAGAGCCACATCGGGTGCATCCGAGCCGCCGGTCTTGAGGATCAGGTTCTGGATCGGCGCCGTGCCATCTGAATCAAATTCGATCAAGCCGCGGTCGCCGGCGATCTCCAGATGGGTGCGGATTGTCGGCGGCGGGTAGGCCCATGCGCCAGAGATATGCGATAACGCGCCGGAGCGATGGCTGAGGATGACCAGGCCGTAGTCCACAGGGGCTTCGATATGATGCCCGGTGACCCGCTGCGCAAATACCGATTCCACTTCCCCGGCCACCCAGCAGGCGTAATCGTAATCGTGGATCATCAGATCCATCAGGATGCCGCCGGATTTCACCTCATCCAGGAACCAGTTTCCGGCCGGTTTCTTGGGCCGATAGCTGCCCCGGTGCAGACGGATCACGCCGGGTTTGCCGATCTGTCCCTCGGCAACGGCAGCGCGCGCCGACGCGTATTCCGGGAAAAAGCGGACCACGTGGGCGACCAGCAGCTGGACACCTGCATCCCGGCAGGCATTCACGATCTTCTGTGCCTGTTGTGTCGTGCGCGCCAGCGGCTTTTCGCAGACCACATGTTTGCCGGCGGCTGCGGCTTTCAGGGCCATTTCGCAATGCAGATGCGTGGGGGAGCAGATATCGACTACATCCACATCGGGGAGCATTTCCTCCAGGGAGGAATACACTTTCGTATCATATTTTGATGCGATCGATCCTGCTTCCTTCTCTGTTTCTGCAGTGAAGCCAACGATCTCAGCGGGTGTTTCCGCCCAGCCGGCTGCATGGGTCGTCCCCATGGAGCCAACGCCGACAATTCCAACTTTCATGCAGCCTCCTAGCAATTCCTTTGTCATTGCGAGCCCGCTAGGGCGAAACAATGACGGTGATTTTTTACTTAATCGCCCCGGCCGTAATGGAGCGGATCATTTGTTTTGAGAAAAGAATATAGAGAAGCAGAATTGGAACCATTGCCAGGGTCAACGAAGAAAGCACGGCGTTCCAATCGGAGACAAACTGGCCAAGGAACTGCTGGACGCCCAAGGTGACTGTTGCCGTTTTGCTGGAAGGCGCAATGATCAAGGGGAACCACAGATCGTTCCAGATGGGGATCATCGTGAAGATGCCGATGGCTCCCAATGCGGGCCGCACGAGCGGCAGGACCATGCCGAAAATCTGGTATTCGCTGGCGCCATCGATGCGGGCCGCGTCCTTCAGATCCTTTGGCACCTGGCGCATGAACTGTGAGAGGATGAAGATCGTCAGCGGCAGGGCCTGGGCAATATAGATCAGGATCAGGCCGGTCAGGGTGTTTACAAGTTTAAGACTCACCATCAAACGCAGGATGCCCACCGTTCCCAGGCGGATGGGAATCATGATGCCGATGAGAGATATAAGGCCGTCAGTGTATTGCCGCGGAAATCATACTCCGCCAGGGCAAAGGCTGCCATAGAGCCGATGAACAGGGTCAGGATCAGCGCCACAAATGTGACGATCACGCTATTCAGGAAGTAGTGGGAGAAGGCGGCCCTTTCTGACACCGTTTGATACCCGATCAGGCTGAAGGTCTCCGCGGTCGGGAAGTGCAAAGGGAGCACCAAAGATCGCCTTTTTCGCCTTGAAGGAATTCATCACGATCATCACAATGGGAAACAGGGCGAGCATGGCATAAAGCGTGAGGATGACCAGCGGGACGAGCACGTCCCAGCGAAGTCCGTAGCACGGTAGAGGAAGGATGATTTCATGGCTGCCTCATCCTTACATGTCGTAGGTTTGGACGCGTCGTGCCCACAGGAACATATAAAGCAGGACGCCTGTGAGGATGATCAGGAACATCATGGCCGCGACTGTGGCCCCCATGGCGGGATTCCCCAGTTGGAGCTGCTGGCCGAAGAAAGTCCGGTAAAAGAATGTGCCCATGATGTCTGTGGAAAAGTCAGGGCCGGCATTGGCGCCCTTCATGGTGTAGATCAAGTCGAAGGCATTGAAGTTCCCCACAAAGGTCAGGACCGCAACGATGCCCACCGTAGGCAGGATGAGCGGGAATTTGATGCGCCAGAAAGATGTCCCAGCCGGTGGCGCCATCCACCCGGGCAGCTTCCATCAGTTCATCCGGGATGCCGATCAGGGCAGCATAGAACAGGATCATCGGGATGCCCACGAACTGCCAGACGGAAATCAGAGAGACAGTGATCAGCGCCGTCTCAGGCTTGCCCAGCCAGGGTCCGAACCAGGACGCCCAGCCCGACCGCCTCCAGCATGCTTTCAGCCACCCCCCACAATGGGTTCAGGATCAACTGCCAGATAAAACCAATGATGACGACCGACAGCACGGTCGGCAAAAAGATGACCGTGCGGAAGAAATTGCGTGCGCGTCCACCATCGGCCAGCAAGGCAGCCAGCAGCAGGGCAATTGAGTTCTGCACCAGCATGTGGATGGCAAAGAAGACAAAATTGTTGCGCAGCGCCCTCCAGAAAAAAGGCGCAAAAGTTTGGATCGGTAAATAATTTGATGTAGTTCTGCAGCCCTGCAAACGTCTGCTGATTCTTTGGACCGATTTCATAAAAGCTCAACCGCAGGGAGTTGATCAGGGGGAACACCATGAACAGGGTGTAGAGCAAAACGGCAGGTGCAAGAAACACCAGGATGTGAACCGGGAAACGGGAGTCGTCGCTTTGAGCTTTGCACGAGGTGCCTCCTGTAAACAATGCAGGGTAGGCTTCTCCAAAGTCTTCATCCCGGCGGACAGTGTCCGCCGGGATGAAGAAAAAACACGAGCAAACTTACTTGTGGCAGGTTTATACCACTTAGTCCAGGCCTGCCTGGATCTCCTGGCCAGCCTGCTCCGGGGTCATGGTGCTTGTTCATGACGGCCGCGCTGACGCGCCAGAGCTCGTTCTCGAGGTTGGGTGTGCCACGAGAAAGGATCTGATAGGAGTTGCGGATCGTGGACTGGCAGTCCTGCCGCCAGCTGAGGAACTCGTTGGCCAGCGGGTCATCCAGTGTCACCTTGGCATTGCTCAGCGGGAAGAAGCCGGGCAGTGCATTGGCATACAGCTCGGCAAACTCTCGGGAAGCCACCCAGCTCAGGAATGTCTTGGCCTCTTCCGGATGGGCCGTCTTGGCATTCATACCCATGGCGATGTCGGTGTGGTCGCTGATGTAGCACTGATCGCCAGCTTCTCAACGTAGGGCTTGAAGATGCCGAGGTTGAAGCCGGCATCCTTCTCGAACTGGCTGATCTCCCAGGAGCCGGTCGGGTAAATGGCGCCCTTGCCCAGGGTGAATAACTCTGAGAATCAGGATACTTCTCGGCCTCATAACCATCCGGCAGGTAAGGTGCCCAATCGGCAAGATCCTGCCAGGTCTTGATGTAAGGTTCGTCGGTGAACTTGGCCGTGCCCTTGATCAAAGCCTGGCGGCCTTCCTCACCCTTCCAGTATTCGGGGCCGATGTTCTGGAAGCCCATCGTGGCGGATTCCCACTGGTCGGAGGTGCCCATCACGAGCGGGGTCTCGCCATTGTCCTTGAGGGTCTTTCAAGGCCGCGAAGAATTCTGCACGGGTGGTCGGTTCCGCAATACCATACTTGTCGAAGATATCCTTGTTGTAGAAGAAGCCATGGATCACGGAGGCCATCGGCACGCAGAAGACATCCTTGCCATCATCGGTGATCCAGGCGCTCTTGGCAACATCACCGAAATTCTCCATGCCAGGCAGATCGTTCAGTGAAGTCAGGTATCCCTGTCTGGAATAGCTGAGAGAGAGCATCGAAGGGGCGGCAGGTGATCAAATCACCGGCCGTGCCGCCCTCCAGCTTGGTGTTCAGCACGCCGTTATATTCAGCCGGAGCAGTGGGGTAAACTCCACATGGATGTTGGGGTATTTGGCTTCAAAGGCGGGGATGATCTTGTCCTGCCAGATGGACAGGTCATCATTGCGCCAGCTCTCGATGGTCAACGTCACTTTTTCACCGCTGGCTGGTGCCTCTGTTGCTGCAGGAGCCTCAGTGGCTGCTGCGGGCGGTTCCGTGGCGGCAGCCGGCGGTTCGGTGGCAGCCGGGGCCTGGGTTGCCGCACTACCGCCACAGGCGGTAAGCACGATTGAAAGGGCAACCAGCAGGCTGATCAGGGTCAACAATTTACGCATTTTCTTCTCCTTTTGTATTTGTAGTCCACACGTACACTTGCCAGACAAGGATCATTGATTAAAGAACACCACCTCCTTTCGTTTGTTCTGAAATTTTATGCAACGTCCCGAAGGTTTTGAATGCAAATACCGGGTGTTTTGAATTAAACCTTCGGGACGTTTTTATGGACTTAACTTCTTACCGTGTTTCCCGAGCGCGCATACCAGACCAGGCAGGCCGCTCCGATGGCAGGTGACTCGACCTGCGAAGGGACAATATCCAGCAGGCTGCGGCTTTCGGGGATGGTCCGCCGCATCAGCTCCTCACGCGCAGCCGGTACGATGAAGTCAAAGCCTGCCAGCCCAAGGCCGCCGCCGACCACATATCGTGATGGATTGAGGATCGCCGTGCACGCACGACATGATCCATCCGAGGACGCGGCCTACCTCCGCCAGGGATTGCAAAGCCAGGGCATCCCCTTCCTGGGCGGCAGCCAGCACATCTGCCGGAGTCAGGTCGAACCTGTTGGCAAGCAGGCTTCTGCCCGGGAAAGTCGCCAGCTTTTGGAGTGCCACCCGTACCAGTCCGGGACCGGAGGCGATGGTTTCCGCGCATCCCCGGCTGCCACAGACACACAATGGCCCATCGGGATCGATCGACAGGTGTCCGACATCGGCTGCATACCAGTCGCCGCCGACAATCAGGTGGCCGCTGCTGATGATCCCGGCACCCAGGCCGGAGCCGATGCCCAGGTAAACGAAGTCCTGCAGACCCTGGCCCGCTCCAAAGTAAACTTCACCCAGGGCGCTCAGGTTCGCATCCTTCTGGATCCAGACAGGCAGCTCCTGCTCGATACGGCTGGAAATCTCTTCCGCAAGATTCACTTCCGCCCAGCCGAGATTGATGGCGTTGTAAACCTTGCCATGATCGGAATCCACTTTGCCGGGTGAGCCAATGCCCACACCGGCCAGGATTCCGGGGCTTTGCCGGACCAGCATCCAGAATCTGGCCGGCTACCTTATCGAACACCGCCTGCATACCCTCTTCTGCACGGGTCTGTACCTGTGAGGCTGCGAGCAACGGCACCCGCCTCCGAGATCAACACGGAGGCGATTTTCGTAGCGCCGATATCAATGCCGATGGCAAACTGTTCCTGGGAAGAGAACATGGTCACCTATAAATGAATATTGCGCGGGCGCCATTTATCCAGGAGTGCCTGGTTGTGCTGCGCGGCGCCAGCGACATTGAAGCTGGCATAGATGGGAGGCTCGAACCCGAACTCGAGCAGCAATCGAGCTGTTTCAGCAACAAGGCTGTTCCAGAGCAGGGCGCAGATCACGGTCGAGGAAGGCGCGACCCGCCAGGGGAACCCCTCCAATTCGAGTAGTGCATCGCCGGGGAGACCGCCATTGTCCAGGGCCAGGTCCACGCTCTGGTCGAGACGCTGTCCCAACTCCGAAAGGGGGGCCTGCCGGGCATATTCAAAGGAGGAAACGCCCACGACGAACAGTCCCCTCTCCCTGCCGCGTATTGCCATTTCCACCGGCAGCTGGTTGACCCCGCTGTTGGAAAATACAAACAGCATTTCCTCGCGGCTGAGGATCGTACCGTTCCAGGATCAGGTCTGCCAGCCCGGGCGTGCGCTCGAGGCGGGAGCCCAGGGACGGCAGATGGTGCAGCATCGTGTGCTCGGTCAGGATCGGCACGACATTGGCCAGCCCGCCCGCCCGGTAGAAGCCTTCCTCGGCCAGCAGATGGGAATGACCGGTGCCGAAAAGGAAGATACGCAGGTCTTTTTTCGTGGTCTCAGCCATCCGGGCGGCTGCTTCGAGCAGCTTTGCGCGCTGGCCGACCAGGACGCGGGTCTGGAGCTCGCTGATCGTCTGGAGGTAATCGTCAAGAGCAGTAGCAGAAGTGGACTTGTTGTCGGTTGTCATAGGTATGATGATTATCGAGGTGCGGAATTGTCGAGTGCGGCGAGCATTCCGTTATGAATGGCTCGCATCGAGGCAATGACATCAAGCCTCATCTGCGCTTGCTTATGCAGTTGGAAAGGGAAACATAGGGGATTTTGCCAGTTTGTATTGGTGGACATCATAGTGATTCATTCTATACCCCTCATGGTCACACACCTGCCCTGGCGGGCGGTGCCAGGGAATTGCGTATATTTACTCTGCGGGAAGCGCAATTTGTGACCGGGGGCATTATATGATGGGAATGAGGGACGGGTTCATTGTACAGAAGAACAAGGCAAAAATCAATAGGGAGTTAATGGCCGCAGTGCTAAAATCCATTACACAGTAATAAAGAATCCATCAGTCGGAAGGATAGACCTCGTGAATGTTCAAACCATGTTTGACTTATCCGGAAAAGTTGCCCTGATCACCGGCGCCTCGCGCGGCATTGGCGAAGCGATTGCTTTTGCCTATTCACGAGCGGGAGCCAAAGTAGTCCTCGCCAGTCGCAAGCAGGCAGACCTGGATCGCGTCGCAGGGCAGCTCCGGGAAGCGGGTGGGGACGTGCTGGCGATGGCGGCCCACACCAGGGACATGGCCGCGATTTCCGCTCTGGTGGAAAAGGCGACCGCGACATACGGCGGTATCGACATGGTGGTCAATAACGCTGCCACCAACCCGCATTTCGGTCCCATACTGACCGCGGAGGACAGTCACTGGGACAAGATCCTGGATGTCAATGTGAAGGGGTATTTCCGGGTCGTCAAGGCTTGCGCCGGAAGCATGCAGGCACGCGGCGGGGGAAAGGTGATCAACATGTCTTCGGTGGCCGGGCTGGAGCCGCAGCCGATGATGGGCGTCTACAGCGTGAGCAAGGCAGCTGTGCTGATGCTGACCAAAGTGCTTGCAGCCGAGCTGGCCGCCTCCAATATTCAGGTCAATGCCATTGCTCCCGGCTTTGTCAAAACAAAGTTCAGCGCAGCATTATGGCAGAACCCGCAGATCAACGAGGCGATCCTCAAACGTATCCCACAGAAGCGGATGGCGGAACCGGATGAGATCGCCGGCCTGGCCGTATACCTGGCATCGGCGGCGTCCAGCTTTGTGACCGGCTCGGTCTTCAGCGTAGACGGCGGACAACTAACCGGCGCGCCGATTGAGTTATGAGTTTTAGACGGAAAGCATGCAAGGTTAGATCAAGCCCTGAATGGACAAAATGATCATTGCAGTCAGCATGTAAAGGGATGCATAACGGAACAGCATAAAATTCATTTTGTCCGTGTGGATTCGCAGGGTGGCAAAGGCGAGGACGAGCATTACAGCTGTCAGCACCGCGATCAAACTCAACAAACCCGCGCTCATGCCGATCAAAACGCTTGCCCAGCCGATGGCGATCGCAGCGAGCACGGATGATAGCGCGATCAACAGGCGGGTAAGCCGCTCTCCATACCTTTCAGGAAATGTCGGCACGCCGGCATTTTTGTAATCATTGCGGAATTTCATGGAATAGGTCAACGTATGGGTGGGAATCCAGAAGAGGATCGACAGCGCCAGCAAAATCCCGATCTGATCGATTGCCCCCACGGCCAGCACGCGTCCTGCCAGGATGGGCATCGCACCGGAAATGCCGCCCCATAAAATACTCCAGCAGGTACGGCGCTTCAGCCAGACCGTGTACACGATCACGTCGAAGAACCAGCCGCTGAAAACCACCAGCCCGTAAAGCGGATCGATCAGCACGGCTCCCCCGATGCCCAAAATGGAGATCACCATTCCAACAATAAAGATCTCATGTGGGTCCAGGGCTCCGGAGACAGTCGGGCGTTTATGCGTGCGCCTCATCTTTGAGTCGATGTCACGGTCATACCACATATTCATGATCGTGCTGCCGCTGATCGCCAGGAACAGGGTGATGGTGAGACCCAGCAGAGTCGAAAGCTCGAAGGGAGGGCGTGAACTCAGATAACCCGCAATGCCCGTGGATAGAAGCAGGCCCGTCTGGAGCGACTTGATGAGCGGCCAGTACAGGCGGATCTTGTTGGTGGTTATTTTCATGGGTTCCCTTTATTAAGTACCGGAAAAACGTGTGTCCTGATATCTTTAATCCCAACCTGTAAACCCATGGAACAAGCGGTCATTAGCGGGTTGAAATATATAATGCCCCGGTCACAAATCGCGCTTCCATAGAGTAAAAAAGCGCAATTTGTGACCGTGAAGGGCATAGCCGAAGATTATAACCCTCGAAGCTTACACCTGGTTCTTTAAAAGATCCTGAATCGTTTCTCTTCTAACCATGAGCTTAACTTTCCCCTCTTCCAGCCACAAAACGGCAGGCCGGCGCGCGCCGTTGTAATTGGACGACATGCTCAGCTGATACGCGCCCGCCACCGGGATGACGATCAGCTCGCCCTCCTGGATATTTGGCATGCTCAAATCTTCGATCAGGATATCCCCGGATTCACAGAAGGGACCGGCGATGGAGACATCCCCGCTTCCTGCGCGGCTCAGGCCTGTCACCGGCAGACAGGAATATCTCGCCCCGTAGAGGGCAAAGCGCGGGTTATCGGCCATGCCGCCGTCGACGAGCAGCCAGGTCTTGCCAGGGCGCTTCTTGACGGCGCCAACGCGATAGACGGCGACCCCCGCCCGGGCGATCAGGCTGCGTCCCGGTTCGAGATGCAGCTGCGGAAGGACCAGTCCACGGCTCTGGCAGCCTTCGACCACCGCTTCGGCAATGCCGCCCACATAACTTTCGATGGAAGGATTGGGCAGCTCGTCCTCATGATAGGCCATGCCCCACCCGCCGCCGGGACAGAAATGCCACTCGCCGCTGAACCCGATCTCCTTCGCCAGGTCCAGCGCCAGGTCAATAGCCGGGATGAGCGGCTCGGGATCACGGAAGTTCGATCCCTGGTGGAAATGGATGCCTGCAAGAGGCAGGGCATGTTCCCTGCAATACTTCGCGGCTTCCAGGATCTCTTCGGGCGTCATACCGAACTTGCTGTCATGCTGTCCGGTTTGCGTATGGGTGTGATGCGTATGGACTGCCACACCGGGGAGGAGGCGGAGCCAGAGGGTGGGGCTTGGTAACTGGTGATTGGTAATTAGGTTTGCAAGGCGATGGAGTTCTGTCAGGTTATCTACAACAACAGTGCCGGCATATTTCAAAGCTGCGCTTTAAATCCCCAGATGATTTATTTACTCCGTGCACGAGAATGTTTTCCCGGGACACATTTGCCGTCAAAGCAATGGCGATCTCACCTTCGCCGGTGCAATCCACGAGAAGATCATGAGTTTGGGTCCATTCGGCGATGACTTTGCAGAGGAAGGCCTTGCCTGCATAGGTGATCTGTGAAGAGGCGGGATAATATTTTGCCAGGGCAGACCGATATTCCGCCATGGACGCATCCAGGGTGAGACGGTCATAGAGATATAACGGCGTCCCGTGATCGGCCGCGAGGGAGGCGAGATCAAATCCGGCGATCCGGAGTGTGTCGTTCTCCACTGTTGTCGAATCCGGGAACAGGTGAAGCCGGTCCGCCACGCGGATGGGCTGGGTTCTATTCGTTTGCATGGAAAATCCTAAAGGAGTGTTATTTGCCGAAGAACAATCCCCACCACACTTCCCAGTTCTGCATGGGGGTCGGAGTGGGGGCAGGTGTGCTGGCCTCGATGGGTGCCACGCCGGGCTGGCCGATGGGCACGACGGGCAGGTCACCATCCTGGACATAATGGCCGTCGACGCGGGCCCACTCCTCCACAGCAGAGTTGGAGCCTGCATAAGCGACCTGGGTGTTCAGGGCAGCCTGGGTCTGAACGGCCTGGGTGGCCTGTGCCAGCATAAACTCGTACTGGCCGTCCAGGGTCTTGAGCTGCTCCGATCTGCGGTTGAACTCAAGCATAATAAAGACAAGCATAAGAATGCCAATGATGGCTGCCACGCGGCGCACAGGAAGAGGGATGTTCGACATGGTGTATGGTTGATCCAGCCTGAATTGTATATCAAGAAGCGACTATAATCAACACCGCTTATCAGAAAATCATATCAATGGAGTGGCAGTATGCCCCAGGTAAAACAGATCAATCATGTAGCCGTGGTCGTGGATGATATGGAGAAGGCGCTTGCCTTCTGGCGCGATGCATTGGGGATCGAGATGCACGAGCTCCGCGATGTCCCGGCCGAGAAATCACAAGTCGCCTTTTTGCCGCTGCCCGGCTCGGAAGTGGAGCTTGTAAAGCCGACAACAGACGACTCGGGGATCGCCAAATACCTCGCCAAGCGCGGGCCCGGCATGCATCACCTCTGCCTCGAGGTGGATGATATCGACGCAATGATGACTCAGTTAAGACCGAAAGGAATCCGCCTGATCAACGAGGCACCGCGCATCGCCGCGGATGGAAAGAAATATGCATTCATCCATCCCGAAAGCACGGGAGGCGTGCTGGTGGAGTTGTATCAAATTTAATAACTGTCATTGCGAGGAGGCGTAGTTTGCGACGAAGCAATCCCATGGCTGGTACTGCAGGATGAGATTGCTTCGGGCTCTGCCCTCGCAATGACAAATTGGCAGATTTATAATCCCATGCTCGAAAACATCAAATCGATCCTCACTGAAAAGTGCGGGCTGAACCCCAGCCTGCCGATCATCGCCGGCGTTTCCGGTGGACCGGACAGCCTGTGTCTGATGGGTATCCTGCGCAAGGCAGGCTATCACATCATTGTGGCTCATTTCAACCACAAGCTGCGCCCGGACTCCGACACGGATGCCAATATCGTCGAGCAGACCGCGGCGCGTCTTAACCTTGCTTCAGTGATCCAGAGCGGTGACGTGCGTGCCTTTGCCGATGCCGGGAAACTTTCCATTGAGGAGGCAGCCCGCATCCTGCGTTATCGTTTCCTGATGGAGCAGGCCCGGCTTTTCCATGCCCAGGCTGTGGCTGTCGGCCATACCGCTGACGACCAGGTGGAAACCGTCCTGATGCATTTCATCCGCGGTGCCGGGCTGGCGGGATTGAAAGGGATGAATTATCGGACGGTCATCCAGATGTTCGACCCGGAGATTCCCATTGTGCGCCCATTGCTGGACCTATGGCGCGAGGAGACGGTCGTGTATTGCGCCTCGCACGGGTTCCGTCCCAGGCACGACCCGAGCAATGCATCGCTGGATTTCTTTCGCAACCGCCTGCGCCACCTGCTGATCCCCACTCTTGAATCGTATAACCCGCGTTTTCGTGAAGTGCTTTGGCGTACATCCCGTTCCCTGGCCGGGGATTATGAGATCCTCTCCGGCGTGCTGGATGCCGTCTGGAAGGATTGTGTCGTCCAGGAGAATGCGGATTACGTTGCCTTCGACTCGGGCGCCTTGAACAAACAGACGGTCGGACTCCAGCGGAACCTGGTCCGCCGGGCGATCGAGCACCTCCACCCTGACGAGGTGGATATCGGCTATGCCACCCTCGAACGCGCCTCGAGATTTATCGCCGGTTTGCAGGGCCGGTTTCGCATGGACCTGCCGAACGGTCTGCACCTGCTTCACGAAGGAGCGCTGATCTACGTGGTGGCAGGCGAGGCAACCCTGCCTGTTGAGCGCTGGCCTCAGATGCCCGCCGGGAGCACCACCCTTCCGTTGGTGGTGCCCGGTAGTGCGGCGCTCTCCGGCGGCTGGAAGTTAAGCTGCGAGCGCTGGAATATTCCCTCCCTGGCCATCGAGCAGGCCAGAGCGAGTGATGACCCGTTCCTGGTCTGGCTGGACGCAGGTGAAATCTCCGGCCCGCTCGAGCTGCGCGTGCGCCAGGATGGCGATCGCTTTGAACCGCTTGGCATGGACGGTCATGAAATGAAACTCTCGGATTTCTTCATCAACGTCAAATTACCACAGCGTGCCCGCGACCGCTGGCCCCTGCTGTGTATGGGAGAGAAGGTCATCTGGGTCCCCGGCTACCGCCCGGCCCATCCCTTCCGGCTAACAGAGTCCACGCGCCAGGTTTTGTATTTTTCGATGACAAGAGGCTGATAAGAAAATCTCCCGCAGTGGGACTGCGGGAGAAACATAACCTCGAATATCTACTCTCTAATCTTATTCCCTGCTCCCCGCCAGTTGCTTCAGCTTAATAAACAACTCCCGCCATTGGATCTTCGATACCCCCAGTTTCTGGCGGATCTTATCCGGCTCCTCCCCAGCCCGGAAATCGCTCAGTGCAAACGTCCAGCGGCACATGTCGAAGGAGAGATGCTTGGTCAGGCCGGCCTCATTGCCAATGTCTTCGAGCAGATACTCCAGCCGCCGCGGCGACCAGGGGAAGAGTTTCTCGGTCGGCGCGTACTGGGACAGGTATTCCTCGTAGGCAGGGATCCAGTCCTCGGCCAGGGGCAGTTTCCGTTCCTTGTAGCGGTTGGCCGGGCTGGCATACTTGATGAAAAGCTGCGGCCCGTTGGGGGCATCCAGCTCGATGTGCTCCAGGTTGATCCCCAGCGTTTCGCTTTTCTTGATGCCGGTGGTCAACAGTAGATAGACCAGCGCGTAGGGCCGTGCATCAGGCTTGCTATCCCGGCGGTGACGGTCTGCGGCAAGCAGGGCGGCATCGTACTCATCAGGAGTCAGCACCGTGGGAAGGGGGCTGATCGCCGAGCGCTGGGCCACCTTTTCCGCGGGGTCCACCAGCAGCACGCCATATTGGTGCAGCCAGCGGAACAGGGATTTGGTGGCGGTGATGCGGCGCGCCAGCGTCTTGGGACTGCAGGGCACATCCCGCTCCTTTTCCATCCACTCAAAATAGCGGTTGAGATCCTCCGTGCTGATCTTTCCAACCGCCACATGTTCGGGTAGGAAGGTCGTCAAAAGGCGCACATCCGACAGGAAGGCTTTGATCGTGTTCGGCGAGCGTCCCTTATCCGCGAGAAAAGCCTGCCACGAAGTGATCGCGGCAGACAGCGGTGTCTGCGCAGTTAAATGTGAAGTGAGTTTGGTCTCAGGCATGACATCTCCTGTTCTTGTCTCTTTCGTATAGTTTAGCGAAAAAAGGGGACGATGTCAACTAGTATTCTTCAGAAATCTATATTTAGTTTTGGGGAACCAAAAGCCAGGCGTTGCCTTATTTCTCCCGCCAAGCCTACTGCCCCATATTTTCAGGCTTGAAACAGGGCTCATAATCGTATCCCACGATCAGGAGATAATGGGCTTTACTGTTCGGGTCGGGCGAGGCGATCACGCTGCCGGGCTGCATCCCCATGACAGTCAGGATCGGACTTTCTGCATTGGGATCCTGTGCCGCGGTTTTGTCGATCAGGACGGAGTAGGCATAATCCTGCCGGTCGGACGGAATGATATTGGTCTCGTAGCCCGCGTAGTTGAGACGCGTGGCCGCCAGATTCGCATACCCTTCAACGTTGGTGCCGTTCATCACATCGATGATGACGGCCTGCCGTTCAGGAGCTTGCGGTGAGGCAGAGAGCGCCTGCGTGAGCATCTGCTGCAGGGCGTCCTCATTGGGAAGCAGAACGTAGGCGCCACCATCTGTGATCCACGAGTTGACATACGGCGGGCGGATGTAATAACTGCGGATATCGGCACTGCTCAGCTTGGGCGCGTAGAGGGAGAGCCGCAGAAGGTCCACCAGCCCCAGATCGGTCTCGACCGTATCCTTCAGGTTGCCATAAAGCTCGGGAAGCCGCCCCAGCGTCCCTGCCTGGAGCGCCTGGGAGAACAGAGAGCGCAGTACCTCCTGCTGGCGCCTGCCCCGGTCAAAGTCATTGGACTTTTGACGCGAGCGCGCGTACCAGAGCGCCAGGTCGCCATCCATATGGATGAGCCCGGGTTCTTGCGTATAGAGGAACCAGTTGTTTTCATTCTGCGGGTCGAGGTTGGGATCGATTATCTTCCAGTCCGTGTAGGCACAGGAAACAGGCACATCCACACCGCCGAGGGTATCGATGATCTTGCGGAACCCGTCGAATTCGACCATGGCCGTGTGGTCGATGCGGATGCCGAGGTTGTACTGGATCGTTTCCTTCAGCAGCTCGGCTCCCCCGCCCGGATAGTCGACCGAAACGCCGTGCTGGTAGGCTGTATTGATGCGCTGGTTTTCCCAGCCAGGTATGGAAACCCATAGATCGCGGGGAATGGAGATAAGCGAAACCTGGCCTTCATTGGGGCGCAGGATGGCGATCACCATGGTGTCCGTGCGGAAGGAACCGCCGGGTCGCCGGTCCGAGCCGATTAACAGGAAGTTGACCGTTTCCTGCCCGTTGTTGAGCACCTGGCTTCCAGAGGGATCAATGGTCGAAAGCGGTTCGAGCGTATTGATCAGCATGTTGGCGTCGATCGTGGGGAGCTCCGTCTGGGTGAGCGCCGGACTGGGTGTTTCCGTCACGGGATTAAAGGTCGGCGAAGGAAAGTACGTACCTGTCGGAGTCCAGGGCACTGGCCGGAAGGGAGTCGGGGTGGCCGAGGCGTCCGGCGCGGCGGTCACGAAAGCAAAGGCCATGGCAGGCTGGGCAGGGAGCAGGTTTCCACATCCTGCCAGGACGAGGCTTGCCAGGACTACGATCAGGATAAAGGTTCTCATTGATTAAGGGTAGGTTGTAGGTGGCACATTCGTATAGGAGGGAGTGGCGCTGGGGAAATTGGGAATTGAGGTCACACCCGGCACCGGGGTACGCGTAGCTACAATTATATTCGGCACCCAGAGCAATTGACCGGCATAGATCGTCGTGGATGACCCCATGCAGTTTGCCCGCTGCAGTGTGGGATAGGTAATATGGTACAGGGTGGCAACGCTGTAGAGCGTGTCGCCGCGCTGGACAACGTACCGCTTCACATAACCTGCAGGCGGCCCGCAGGCGATCACGGTCACAGTCGGCACAGGGGGAACATAAATGACAGAGCCTGGCGGAACACTAAAAGAGGCAAGACAGTTTGCGGTCGCCAGATTTTCCGGGGTCGTTTTGTAGCGTTGTGCCAGCGAATAGATCGTATCGCTGGGTGCGGTTACGATGGGGATCCAGCCTGCCGGGTTATTGCAGGCGACCTGGACATACAGCGTGCTGGTCGCAAAGGCAGTATCTGTGACGCCCCCAGGCAGGGTGGCGGTTGTTGTGACAGATTCAGCCGGGAGGGGCAACGCCGTAATTGTGGCTGTGGGGAAATCCAGCGAGATCGTTGGCGGGATCAGAGTCGGCGTTGCCTGGGCAGGCAGGGTTTCTGCCAGGGCAAGTGAGATGCCCCCGATGACCAGTAACACGGATATGATGGCGATAATCACACCGCCACCCAATTGACGCAGGGATTGCATTAGTTCTCCGTCGACTTCCGGGCGAGGGGCAGAAGCACGCTAAAGGTGGCGCCAACGCCCATCTGGCTCTCCACCCAAATGCGCCCCTTTTGCGCTTCTGTCAGCGTCTTGGCAATCGACAGTCCCACGCCTGTGTCTCCCACCCCCTGGATGAGGACGTTATCGGCGCGGTACAGCCGGGTGAACACGCGGTTCAGGTCTTCCGCCGGGATGCCTCCTCCCGTGTCGCTGACCTGGATAAGGACATACTCCCGGCTATCCTCCGATTGGGTCTGGACTTTCAGGCGCACGGTCCCCTCCATCGGAGAGGCGGACCCCGCGTTCTGGAGCAGGTGGATGAGGATCTGCTGGAGCGCTTCGCGGTCCGCATGGATCGGGGTCATGTTCTTCGGCAGGTCCAAATGCATCGAAATATTCTTTTCACGGACCTGGCTGCTGGTGTAGGACATGGCGTTATCGATGATCAGGTTCAGGTCCACCGGCTCGGGCTTGAGGTCGTTCAGTCCCGTCTCCAGTGTGGTCACCTGGATGAGGTCATCGATCAGGTTGCCGATCCGCTCCGTGGAGGCCTTGATACGCTCAACGAATTTGCGCTGCAGCGCACCCAGGATTCCCACCGACTCGCCCAGCAGCAGGTCGGTGTATCCGACAATGGACGACATCGGCTGGCGCAGCTCCTGTGAAATGGAGGCAACCACCTCCGCCTGTTCGGTGGACTGGGTGGATGCGGCGCCTTTCTCCAGCTCGACAATTTGCATGTTGGTTTCCGCCAGCTGGTTCTGCAGGCGGGCGACCTCTTCCAGCGTAAGACGCAATTCGTTCTCGATTTGTGTCGCGTTGCCGTTTACCGGAACGCCTTTCAAATCCTTGCCGGCCTTCAGCTCTTCATTTTCCTGCTTGAGCTTTTCGAACGCCTTTTGGGTCGTTTCGTAGATGACCGCCAGCGCAGCCATGTTTTCTGCCTGGGCCAGCCCGTCCTGCGAGTCCGCCCGGACTTTTTCCATCTGTTTGAGCAGCTCGTCATTGCGCCGCTGCAGATCCTTGAACTGTTCCTGGGCCACATCGAGGGCCTGGCGGGTCTGCTCGCCCTTCAGTTCAAGTGTAGTCATTCTTTGCCCGCGCTGGATGATCGGGACCAGGGAAATTGCTATGTTGGTGAGGAAGGCTTGATCCTCCGCACTCCACACCCGGTTGGAATATGGCGAGAGTAAGAGCACACCGCCGAGCGGATCCTTTTCGGGCGTCACGATCGGCACGCTCATGATATGTCCCGGGTTGTTGAGCCCGAGCATGTCACTCAACCCCTTGATGTCGGCCGAAGTGCTGCTCGACGGCAAGCGGAGCGGTCGTCCACGCTGGAGGGCGTTCGTGAGCATTGGGATGATGCTCTTGCTCAGGCTGCCTCCCTCCAGGTTCTCCTCGCGGATGAGATCGTAGCCACTGGCGATCTGCAGCTGGTTGTTGTTATCGGTCAGGTAAATAAGGAAGCACAGGTCGGCCAGCATGGTCTGGGCAATGGCCCGGGTGATCGCCTGGCTTAACTTGTCGGTCTGGGATTCTCCGGCCAGGGCCAGTAATGCGTGGAAGGTCTTGGGATCCGTGCTGTAGCGGCGGCGTTCCCCCGCGACCGGGACATCCTGCTGCTTCACAGAGGTGAGGCGGTTGCCGGGAGTCGGGAAACGCTGCGGCAGGGTCATCAGCAGTGGGAAGGCTGCCAGCTGCATGAAGCGCACCGGTCCGGCGAAATTACCGTCCGAGCTGCCAAAGATCATATACAGCAGGCTGCCGGTGAGAAATAACAGCATGACCGCCACGCCATTTCCCCATCCGTTCGGGCGGCGGATCAACAAAACGATCAGCCCGAATGTTGCCAGCGCCACAGTCGCCAGCTGCCAGAGGGAGTCGTAGACGGTCGTGTTAAACGGCTCCAGGATGGCGCCCTCTGAATAGACGACGGTCGTCAGGCCAAACGCGGCAGCCACCAGGACACTCAGCAGCCAGGTCGCCGCGTCGGCCGAGCGGCTGGGTTCCGGGAACGCCCACAACCAGATCATCCACACCAGGGAAAAGACAGTGATGGCGCGGTCCAGGGGAGGCAGGATGAGCTGAAGATTAATCAGTCCCAACAGGCCCAGCACGCTGACGGTGAAGACCGCCAGCTGGGCGGCCATCAGCATGATCAGTCCAAACATGGTCCGGCTCGCCTGCGGGAACTCGCTCGAGCGCCAGTGCACGTAGGCTGACTGCAGCGCGCTCCCGATGGAAAACACCAGGATCAGGTGATAGATCAGGCTGCCTTCAGGCGTGGTGAGAAAGGAGGAGACTTGCCCGAGTAATGCGACCATGACGGGAATGATTATATTCCACTTGCTAAAATCTGTCGTGAAAAAAGACCGCCGCAAGGTTACAGAGCCATTATCCTTTTCCGAACTCATAATAGGATTATGCCGCCCAATTAACCAGTCCATGCAACCAACATAATAGCAACGTCTCAAGCGATGTTCATCCGAAGGCGAACACTTCGCCAATCAGTCAAATGCTATTGCAATGGTTTGCCTCAATTAATCGTGAGATACTTCATACCTGTTTCGAATGTATACCCCTCTCGGTCACAAATTGCGCATATTTACTCTACGGGAAGCGCAATTTGTGACCGGGGGATTTATAGAACATGCGCGAGACAGGCAGTGGAAATATTCTTCAAGGAGTGTTTGCCATCCCTCCACCTTTATAATTCGGGAGAAAGAACGCATTTCCACGCCCTGTAAACCGTAAATTCCAGGCTTGTAGCCTTTTTGTGGCCAGGGCGTCATGAAAATGACCCACATTATGGAAGCAGCTTCAGATGAAAATGCTGCTTTGTTGGAAGGGAAGGAAGTCAAAATGAGCTCGAAAAAGATCTTTTCTGCCTTTATGCTCCTTGTTACTATCTTTTTTCAGGTTGCTTTTCCAAGTCCTGCCTATGCAGCTGGGACGGTGGGGACTGGCACAGCTGCAAGCTGCACGCCAGCGGCCCTGGATGCTGCTCTGACGGGCGGAGGAGCCGTTAATTTCAACTGTGGTAGTTCGCCGGTTACAATCACTCTTGCCAGCACAAAAGTAATCACCAGTGACACGCAAATCGATGGTGGAGGGTTGATTACCCTCAGTGGTGGTAACTCTGTGCAGATTTTTGATGTGCAGCCTGTCTCCACCCTAAGCCTGATTAATATTACCCTGGCGAATGGGAATTCCGGGCCCGTAGGAAGGAGGCGCGATTTACATCAACTATGGCGCCACGCTGAATATAACCAACTCCACCTTTTCGAATAACACAAGCGGTTCTTCATCACCGTCTCCATGGGGAGGTGGTGCAATTTACAATAGAGGCAGTTTGAATATTGCCGGAAGCACATTTTTCCAGAACAGCGCCACCACCACGAAAGCAGACGGAGGAGCCATTCTGAGTTATGGATCTGGCAGCATACTTAACATTGCCAACAGTACTTTTTATGGCAACAGCGCAGGGATCGGCCCCAGTTATGCCGAGAGTGCTGGAGGCGCCATCAATATCCGTGACAGCAAGGGGGCAAACACTATCACACATGTGACAGTATCGAACAATGCAAATGAAAGCCAGTATGGTGCCTTGGATATCATCAGATCGAATGTAACTGTGACTTCTTCCATTATTGCCAACTCCGTCAAGAGCGTGGATTGTTCAAAGCGCGACACCGGCACTGTCACGAGTACGAACAACTTAATCGAAGTCAATTCTGGCTGTGGAGCAGCGCTCACGAGTGACCCACTCCTCGGATCGCTTCAGAACAACGATGGTCCAACGCAAACCATGGCGATCAGCTATTCGAGCCCGGCACACAACTATACAAACAGCTGCCCTCTGGCAACCGACCAGCGTGGGTTTCCTCGTCCGCTGCCTGTCGGTGGAAATTGCGATATTGGCGCCTTCGAATTGGGTGCAGCGGTTATGAACGTGACATCGACGAACGGCAACGGCCTATATGGCAAGGGAAGCGTAATAACAATTACTGTAACGTTTAGTGAAGCTGTAATTGTTACCGGGACTCCCCAAATAACTCTTGAAACTGGTACAGCCGATAGGACTGCGAATTACTTCAGTGGCAGCGGTACAAATACCCTTGCTTTCAGCTATACAGTGCTAGCCGGCGATGCTTCTCCCGACCTAGATTATGTCTCCAGCAGTGCACTGGCTTTGAGCGGTGGGACAATACAGGACGTTACCAATAATAATGCCACGCTTATTCTGCCTGGTCCCGGGATGGCCGGCTCGCTGGGTGCAAACAAGGCAATTGTCATCGATGCAACTGTCTTTGCAGACGTCCCTCCCACTCACCCCTATTACAATGATATCGAGATCCTGTATGCCAACGGGCTGACCGCTGGCTGTGCAACCAATCCCTTGAAGTACTGCCCCGACCAGACCATGAACCGGGGAGAGGCAGCCGTCTTCATCCTGCGCGGCAACTTTGGATCGAGCTTTGTCCCCGACCCGGCCAACACATATCTTCAAGGACGACTGGACCAAGGGCACCTGGGCAGAGCCATGGGCAGAGGCAATGTACTATAAGGGTCTCTCGGCCGGCTGTTCGACCTCTCCCTTGAAGTACTGTCCCTGGGACCAGATCCCGCGGGAGCAGGCGGTCATCTTTGCCCTGCGGCTAAAATACGGGAATAGCTTACATCCCTCCACCGGCCACAGGCACCTTGTTTGCCGACATGACAAATCCGAGCTACTATGCCACACCCTGGGCGGAGCAGGCCTACAAGGATGGGCTGATCCCGGACTGCGGGACGAGCGGCGGCAAGCCGAAGATCTGCCCGAAGGCGCTGGTAAGCCGCGGGCTGGGCGCCTACATGATCGTGAGAGCCAAGAACTTGTCCATGCCGTAGCATAAAAAGTTTTTACAGAAGAGGTGTGCCATCCCAGTGATGGCATATGTCTTTAAGCACCCTGACCGCTGCATATCCCACAGTGACGCTTTCCCCGTTAAATGCTCAGGCGCTTCGCGCTCGCTTGTTGACGTCTGCTTGTCCCCCACGGCAGAGAACAGTTAGGGCGGGCATGGATTCTTGAACCTGCTATACCCTCTCGGTCACACACCTGCCTGATTTGCCTAGCAAATCACAGGCGATGCCGGGGAATTGCCTATATTTACTCTACGGGAATGTGACCGGGGCATTATAAGATCTGGCGTGAAAATGGCCTTGCCAAGGTTATGGAGCCATAATCCTTTTCCGAACTTATAATAGGACCCATGTCACGCAATACACTGCGCGTCGTCTCATTTCTTATCCTTCTGTCGATTGCCGTCCTGGCTCCTGTAGTGGCTTCGGGCTATTCCGAATTAAAGAAGGCTTCCACATCAGGGGCATACCCGGAAGCCGGTGATCATTACCGGGCTGCCGCACAGCGACTTCCATGGCACGCCGACCTCTACGAGCTTGCGGGCCATGCCTATTACCATGCCGGGGAATATCCACGGGCGGAGGCTGTCTATCGAAAGGCATTTGAGCGCAACGCGCTCTCAACGGATGGCTGGGTGGCCTGGGGCGACGTGCTCTATTTAAATCAGGATGCCAGACAGGCGGCGCAGGTCTGGGAACAGGGGCTGGATCAGGAACACTTCTCTGAGAAACTTTATTCGCGCCTTTCGCAGGTCTACCAGGAAAACGGAGAGTATTCCAGGGCCGCCCAGGTGCTGCAGAAATATGTAGCTGTTCACCAGGAGGATGCCTCCGCCCATTACCGCCTGGGACTCCTGCTTACCCTGACGGACCAGGATGCTGCCCTGTCGGAATTGATCACCGCCTCGCAATTGGACCCGCAGATGGATCCGGCGGTGGAGACTCTCCGCTCGGCATTGAACCAGGCCTCCCTGAGCGACTCGGCCTCCGGTCGTTTCGTGCTGATCGGGCGCGGGCTGGGCCTTGTCCAGGAGTGGGAGCTGGCGCGGGTCGTCTTTGATTCGGCTGTCGAAGCGAATGAGAAAAATGCGCGAGGCCTGGGCATGGCTGGGCGAGGCGAACCATCAAACCGGTTCGGATGGCAGCGCCGAGCTCGACAAAGCGCTGGCGCTGGATCCCCATTCACCCATCGTGCGCGGCCTGCGCGGACTGTATTTTGAGCGCGCCGGGAATTTCCGCAGCGCGCTGACCGAGTTCCAGGCCGCGGCGCAGCTCGACGATCAGAATCCGGCCTGGCTGGTTTCCATCGGAGAGGCCTATTCGAAGCTGGGAGACCTGATCCGTGCCCTGCAGGCCTATCAGGCTGCCACGAAACTTGCTCCCAGGGATGCCGGGTACCTGCGTCTGCTGGCGCTCTTTTGTGCGCAGAATAATGTGAATATCGGCAGTGTCGGAATTCCGGCAGCCCAAAAGGCGGTGGCCCTCGAAAAGGATAGCGTAGCTTCGCTGGACCTGCTGGGATGGTTGCTGTTGCTCGACAAGCGTTATGAAAATTCGGAGCTAATCCTGAACCAGGCTTTGGCTGTCGATCCAAAAAGTGCCGCCGTTCATTTGCACCTGGGAATGCTCTACCTGCAAATGAATGACCGCACCCGGGCGCAGGAACATTTTGTCGCCGCCCGTGATTTGGGGAGCACAGAGGCCGGAGTCCATTTTGGATCAATATTTTCCATAACCCAATTTCCCCGCGCTTACCGAAGGGGGCGCAAGTTGCCCTGCGGAGAGAGGAGCGTTCTTTGCGACGAAGGCAGTCGAAGCGGCATATTGAAAAGCTCAAGCGTGATTTAACAAGGAGATTGCTTCGGCTTCGCCCCGCAATGACGGACAGTATTCTGATAAAATCCTCTTCCATGAAACCAATCCACTTTCCTCCCTTGCTCCTGTTTCTGCTGCTACTATCTGCATGTGCTCCCACTGTAACCCCGGTTGCACCGGCGGCCAGCCCGGGCGCGGTTCTCTACCAGGAGGAGTTTGAAGCCAACACCTCAGGCTGGGACCGTGTCTCGAATGAAAATGGGATCATGGATTACGACAACGGTGGCTACCGCATGCTGGTCCAGATGCCCAATACCAGCATCTGGTCCACGCCGGAAAAGAATTTCGGCGATGTGCGGATCGAGGCGGATGCGACCCGCCTGAACGGCCCATACGAAAACCGCGCCGGTCTTATTTGCCGCTATCAAAACGGCAACTATTATTTCTTCCTCATCAGCAATGATGGCTATTACGGGGTCGGCAAATTCACCGGCGGCCAGACGATCCTGGTTGGGCAGGAATCCATGCAGGCGTCCGAATCGATCCAGAAGGACGCGGCCAACCATCTGCGTGCCGACTGCATCGGAAACACCCTGACTTTTTACATCAACAACAACCAGGTCGCCTCCGTACAGGATGCTGACTTTGCGAGTGGAGATGTAGGCCTGCTGGCAGGCGCATTCTCCCAGCCCGGTGTGGATGTGTTGTTCGACCATTTTACGGTGCTGCAGCCATAATTCGAAAGTGGATAGTAGATATTCGATACCCGGCTATGATCCTGATCTCGAATATCTAAGATCGAGTATCGAATATCCTCATGAAAATCTACCTTGACACCATTGGATGTCGGCTCAACCAGTCTGAGATCGAAAGCATGGCGACGCAATTCCGGGTGGCCGGGCATGAGATCGTCGCCCTCGCCCGACCAGGCGGACATGGCCGTGGTCAACACCTGCGCGGTGACCAACGATGCTGCTGCCGATTCACGCAGACGCATCCGCAGCATTGCCCGGGCGGGTGTCGGGCAGATCATCCCCACGGGGTGCTGGGCTACCCTCCAACCCAGCGAAGCCGCAGCGCTCCCCAACGTGATCAAAGTTGTACCAAACAGCCACAAAGATCACCTCGCCACCGAAACCCTATCCCTTACCCCCTCTCCCCTAACCCCTAATCCTTACGACCTTGAACCCCTTGCCCGCCAACCCCTGCCCGGCCTGCACCGCCGTACCCGGGCCTTCATCAAGGTCCAGGATGGCTGCGACAACCACTGTACCTTCTGCATTACCACTGTTGCCCGCGGCGAGGGACGCAGCCGCCCGCTGGCGGATGTACTGCTCGATATCCAGTCCGCATTGAATGGCGGGACCAAGGAGATCGTGCTGACCGGTGTCCATCTTGGCTCGTGGGGACAGGATTTTGGGAGACATCTCAAGGATCTCGTCACGGCAATTCTTCGCGAAACAGACACACCCCGGCTGCGGCTTTCCTCCCTGGAACCCTGGGACCTGGATGCAGACTTCTTCTCACTCTGGGAAGATCGCCGCCTCATGCCTCACCTGCACCTGCCCCTGCAAAGCGGGTGCGAGTCCACGCTGAAGCGGATGGCGCGCAAGACCACGCCCGAGTCCTTTCGCGGGCTGGTGACTGCCGCCCGCCAGGTCATGCCCGAGGTCGCGGTCACGACCGATATTATTGCCGGCTTCCCCGGCGAGACGGAAGAGGAGTTCGCCGAGTCGCTGGACTTTGTCCGCGCCATGGATTTTGCAGGCGGGCATGTCTTCACCTATTCTTCACGTCCCGGTACCGGTGCGGCAAGGATGAAGGGGCAGGTCCGGCCGGAGGTCCGCAAGAACCGCAATCACATCCTGCGCGAGGCGCTGGATCTGTCGGAACGATCCTATCGGGAGAAATTCGTTGGGCGCAGGATGTCGGTGCTCTGGGAGTCGACATCCGAGCTTGACGAGTGGGGCTGGCAGATGGAGGGGTGGACCGAAAATTACCTGCGCGTGAAGGCGTTTGCCTCCTCCCCGCGCTGGAATGAGATCGATAATGTGTCGGTCGACGAGGCCTGGACGGATGGATTGAAAGGCGTAATCCTCAACAAGGGATAAGTGTCACTGTATTCGGCGATAGCGGGGTTGTAAAATAAGATCATCTTGACCAAGGAGATAAATATGACGGCTCAGATCATTGACGGAAAACTGATTGCGCAACAAGTGCGTGACGAAGTGGCAGCGAAAGTGGCGGAACGCACAGCGGCTGGCAAGCAGAAGCCGACCCTGGCAACCGTCCTGGTGGGCGACCGCCCGGATTCGGCTGCCTATGTGGCCTCCAAGCAGAAGGCCTGTGCCGAGCTGGGAATGGGCTCCATCAGTCAGCGCCTGCCTGCCGATATGACGCAGGAGGAGCTCGAGAAACTCATCAAGTCTTTGAATGACGATCAGGCCGTGAATGGCATCCTCGTGCAGCTGCCTCTTCCTTCTCATCTCAATGAAGAGCGTGTCCTGCAGCTGATCAGCATCGAAAAGGATGTGGACGGGTTCTCGCCGATCAACATCGGCCGCCTGGCCCAGAAGGGACGCGATCCGCTCTTTGTGCCATGCACACCCTATGGCTGCATCTACCTGCTCGAAAAAGCCGGGGTGAAGATCGAAGGCGCCAATGCGGTCGTGCTGGGACGCTCGAACATTGTCGGTATGCCTGCCGCCCTGCTGCTGATCGGCAAGAACGCCACCGTCACCGTCTGCCACTCGCGCACGAAGGATTTGCCCGCGGTGGTCCGGCAGGCGGATATCCTGATCGCAGCCATCGGCAGGACCGAAATGGTGCGCGGGGATTGGATCAAGCCCGGTGCAGCGATCATCGATGTCGGCATCAACTCCGTCCCGGATGCCACCAAGAAGAGTGGGCACCGCCTGGTCGGTGATGTCTGTTTCGAGGAGGCCAGGGAAGTCGCCGGTTACATTACGCCTGTCCCCGGCGGCGTCGGCCCGATGACGATTGCCATGCTCATGAAGAATACCCTGCGCGCCGCAGAGATCCAGGATCCGTAAAGCAATCTGCAGATGAGCAATCCCTGAGTAAATCCAGTCCCGTCGCAAGGCGGGACTGTCCCATTTGGATTGGTTTCCGTTGGCGGGGTTTTCTTTTGTGAGGCGAGATGAAGAAGTTCTGGAAGTGGGTCAGTATTGTCCTGGGTGTGCTGGCAGGATTGTTCGTTATCTCATCGGTTGTGATCTACTCAAAAACGCAGGCGCGTCTTACCCGTGTGTATGACCTGCCGGATGAAACAATTGTCATTCCCTCGGATGCAGCCTCCATCGAATACGGGAGGCATATTTTCCGGTTCCGCGGCTGCGAGGCCTGTCACAGCAGCGGCGAATATCTGGACCTGGCAGCACCGGGACAGGTATTGAGCCCGCATATGAAATCGCCCTCCCAGGATGTCCCGCACATGGAGGGGCATGTCTATCTCGATGACCCTGCCTTGGGGAAGGTCATTGCCTCGAATTTGACGCCCGGCAAAGGTGGAGTCGGGAGCTGACTACAAAGACCGGGATTGGGTCCATGCCATCCGCCATGGGGTCCGGCCTGATGGAACTCCGCTCCTGTTCATGCCGTCCACCGAGTTTTATTTTTTAAGCGATCAGGATCTGGGTGCCGTGATTGCCTACGTTAAGAGTGCGCCCCCGGTCGATCATGAGCTGCCGCGCAGCAACCTCTCCTGGACAGGCCGGGTGATCATGGCGCTTGTCCCAACCATCACCTTCATCCCTGCTGAACTGGTTCCCCATGAGGCGCCTCGTCCGGTATCACCTGCGCCTGGCATCACGCCGGAGTACGGTGAATATCTGACATTTTCATGCAAAGTCTGTCACGGGCTGAGCATGTCTGGTGGACCGATCCCGGGCTTTCCTTCCAGCTGGCCTCCTGCGCTGAACCTGACTTTTGGCACGGGCTCCTCCCTGCCGACCTGGACGGAGGATGGATTTATCAATACGATCCGCACCGGCGTCACCCCGGATGGACGGGAATTGCGGGCAAATTACATGCCGTGGCGTTCCTACAAATTTATGGACGATGAGGAGTTAAAGGCTGTCTGGGTCTACCTGCAGTCGCTGCCGGAAAAAGAGTATGGGAATCATTGAGCAGGACAGGCTGGTTGCACGGGGATTGCAATTGAGCGTCCTGAAAGCCTTACTTTGATATACTTAACCCATGCATCCTGATAAGATCGGGCGATATAAGATCAAAGAGGAACTGGGACAGGGAGAGATGGGGGCGGTCTACCGGGCTTTCGACGCCAGCTTTAACCGGGAGGTGGCGATCAAAATCCTCCCGCTCGAACTGATGCGCAACCTCAAGATCCTGGCCCGCTTCCGCCGCGAGCTGAAAATGATCGCCCTGCTCGAGCATCCTGCCATCGTGCCGGTCTATGATGTGGGCGAGGAGAATGGGCAGCCTTATTACGTGATGCGCTACATGTCCGGCGGGTCCCTGCGCCGCTGGATCAAGGGCGGAAAACTGACGCTACAGGATACGGCGGATATTGTCGAACGGATCGCCCTGGGACTGGAATATGCCCACCGCAAGGGAATTGTCCACCGCGATCTGACGCCTGATAACATCCTCTTCGACAACCACAACAACCCTTACATTACAGATTTCAGCCTGGCGAAATTGATCGCGGATACGTTCCGTACCAACAGCGGGAACGGCCTGATCGGCACGCCGGAATACATCAGCCCCGAACAGGCGCAGAGCCTGCCCGTGGACCATCGCACCGATATTTACGGTCTGGGCGTGATCACCTATGAGATGCTGACGGGGGAGAAACCCTATAATGCAAGCGATTCATTCGGTGTCCTGGTCAAGCATGTCTCCGAGCCGGTTCCCGAAATCCTCAAGGTTAACCCCGACCTGCCTGAGGAAGTGGATGGAATTATCAAAAAGGCGATGGCCAAAAATCGCAACGACCGCTACGAGAGCGCGGTCGACATGGCGCGGGCGCTCATCAAGGCAGCGTATGGGGAGGAACATACGATGCCTGCCTCCACATCCCTGCTCAAAATGCAGGGTCCCTCCCGTGGCACGCGGCGCTGGGGGCTGGCCGCCATCGGGGCAGTGGTGCTCCTTGCCCTGGCGGGTGCTTTTGCTTTTCGTAACCAGCTCCCGTTTCTGGCGGCACCAACTGCAACCCTTACTGCCGTGGCTGCTTCCCCGTCTGCCCTGCCCACAGTGACGCCCGCCCCAACTTTATCGCCCACCCACAGTTACAACAGTACAGGATCTGCCCACACCGGTCCTGCCCCCCGGGAATACCGGCAAGGTCGCGCTTCTCTCCGGAAATGATCTCTACCTCATGAATCCCGATGGCAGTGAGCTGACCCTGGTGCGAACGGAAAATTCCCCCAAATCAAACCTGCACTGGATTGCCGGCGGCAGGTTGATCTACATGTCCCGCAACTGCGCCTTTATGCTGGATTCCCAAACCAATCGGACCCAGCAGCTGACCTGCTTTACTCCTACCGAGTCCCTGGAGGGCTTTCGCGTCTCACCCGATGGAAAATACGTTGCCATCAGCGTTCAGCGTACGCTGAATATCCTTCCATTCGACATAGATGTGTTGAAGAATGTAACTACACGATTTAATTTGATCACGCTCAAGCAGAATTGTTTCTATAATCAGTACCCGTTCAGGGACGTGCGCTGGTCAAACGACAATACGCAGCTGGCCGCCCAGGTGATCGATACCCAGCTCGTGAACTCCGACCAGGTCTTTCTGGTTAAGGTGGATATTCCGACTTGTGCCACCACCGGCCTGGTGCGGATGGACCGGATTCCCGGATCGCATATTGAATATGATACCGAGAGCACCAGGAGGATTGCCAGTTATGACTGGGATGGGGATCACCGGTTCCTGCTGAACGATTTGATCCGCAACGAAGGGTTTGGCAACCTGTATCTTTATGACAGCAATACCAAGGAAGCCAGCAGGCTGAACCCGATCAACGGGGAATGCTGCTACCGGGATGCCCGCTGGAGCCCGGATGGCAAATATATCTTCTTTGCCTATCAAAAATCCGGTGAAATGGCAATCGAGCTTTACTACATGCCACTGGATGGTCCTCAAATTGGTCAGCCCCTTGCAATCGACCTGCCCTGCCGGGTTCTTTTCCACGCCTCGTGAAAAGCCGCAGCCTGCCTTGCAGCCGGCCCAGTAAAACCCATCCTCCACTGCGACCAGAAGAAAAATTGCCTGGGGGGTTATCCCTATCCTACCGCCGAATGGCAGCTTTGGCAGACAGCCACGGTTGTCTTTTCATTCAGAAAGCCAATTTTCACATCCCCGCTCTTATCATGACTGAGATGGCAGCTCACACAGGTCGCTGCATTCTTGTCCATTGCCTGCCAGCGCGGAAGAAAAACATGGAAATGATTGTTGAAGTCCTGTTTTTGACCAATTGTTGCATGGCACTTTAGACAATTGGCATCCGGATAAGGCTCCTCCAATGCGGCCGGCTGGGGATAATGTCCGCTAAAGAAGGAGATCAGGTCGGTTGAGCCGGCCATCAATCCTCCATAACGGCCGATGATGCCCGGTCCTGTGTGACAATCGATGCAGCGCGCCTGTCCCTTAATGTCGTGAATGCTTGCAAGATCCACCGGCGCAGAGGCCATGGAGCGGTCGTAAAACGATTGTTCGCCCTGGGTATGGCAGGAGGCGCAGAACGCGTTATGGTTTTCAAATTGCATGGCCGTGAGAGGAATGACCAGGCCAAATACGACCAGTCCAGCGATTACCACACCTGCATAGATCTGTATTTTTCGGTTTGACAATGGTGACACTGTTTTCCTAACCCTGCCTGATTTTTTGGTCATTGTGCTCTCCTCATGCCCATGAATAGTGTATTCTATAATGCCTTGTTTACAGCAGGATTAATAGGTTACGAGTTAAGTGAACCTTTGTGGATTGGAAAAGCACCGGCATGGCGCCGGACATTTCCCTCGCTATATCGTTTTATTCGTAGCGGAACCGCCAAACTCCCACGCCGAAGAAGATCACTGCGAACCCGAGCAGGACCGCGGCTTCAGGCAGGATATCCGGCAGCCTTCCGCCCCGCAGGAGCAGATCGAGCATTCCCTGCATAGCCCAGGTGGTGGGAAGGATTTTCGCCGCGTTCTGGATCGCCGGTGGGAATAACTCCAGCGGGTACCAGCATCCACCCATCAGGGCGAAGACCATGCCGAACATAATGCTCAGCCCGCTGGCCTGGCTTTCGGTCTTGATGAATGTGCCCATGGTGGTGCCAAAGGCTGCGGCTGCCAGGGCCGATGTCAGCAGGATGACGAACAATGCGAGCGGGTCGTTTCCCCAGGTCAGCTTCATGACGAGGATCCCAAAGCCCACGAGCAGCAGCATTTGTACAAGGGCCATCGCCACCTGGCCTGAAATGGTCCCCAGCAGGAAGGTCGCCTTGTTGGCGGGCGTGATGAGCAGGCGGCGTAATGTTCCCTGCTGGCGCTCGTAGGCAAACAGCGCAGAGATTCCAAACAGGGGGATGAACGCCCAGGTGATCAGCTGCCCCGCCGAGGCATTGGCGCGCGGGTCGTAGTCGACCGTATCGGGCGTACTGCCCATAACGACGGTCACGCGCTCCGGTGCCTCCTTTTGAATTTTTTGGGCCAGCTGGAGGGAGGCTTCAAAATAGGTCTGTTTTTCCGCTTCCGAGGCGAAGGGCTTGATCCCGGCGCGCTGCGTGACTGCTGTCTGGGCCGCAGAGATCGAGCTGCTCACCCGGCTGATGGCCGTCTGCACGGCGCGCTCGGCGACGATGGCGTCCATATTATTCGGCTGCTGCAGCAGCTCCACCTGGGCGGAGCCATGCTGTAACTTTTCGATATCCACTCCGGCCGGGATGATGAGTACAGTGGAAGCGCGCCGCTGGTCGAACTGGTTCTGGGCATCCTCACGCGTCGTGACTTCAGGGCGGATGGCTGTGGAATGCTCAAGTTCGTCGATCAGCTGCCTGGAAATTGTTGTGTTCGCTTCGTCCACAACCACCAGGGCAATACGCGGATCCTCTTTTCCAGAGGGCGTTCCTCCTGCGAGGATAAAAGTAAACAATACCGGCAGGATCAGGAAGAACAGCCATTCCGATTTGCTGGCAAAACGGACAATGACATCCTTTCGTGAGATGGCAAGAATTTTTTTCATTGCCGCAATATCCCTTTTCGATTAAAAGGATCACGGAAATGGTGAACAATACGCTGCCCATGATCAGCAGCGCCGAGAATCGGTTCCCCAAGGTCGGGCAAAGTCCCTCCCAGGGCAAGTGTTGTGAAACCGTCCAATCCCCAGGCGTTGGGAGTCAGTTTGCTCAGCATTTGCACGAACGGGGGCATCTGTTCGAGATTGATAAAACTGCCGCCCAGGATGCCGAAGATCAACATCATTGCCGAGCCAGTGCTGGAGATCTGTGCAGGCGTGCGCGCCATGGCGGTGATCAACATCCCCCAGCCGGCTGCAGCGAATACCGTCGCCAGAATCAAGCACAATCACTCCGGCCGGATCGCCCCAGCGAACGCCAAAGAACAACGCGGTGGCCAGGATCAGGATCCCGACCTGGGCAACGCCGGTGAAGAAAATGCCCACGACCTTGCCGCCCAGTACCTGGGTAGAGGAGGTGGGTGATACCAGCATTCGCGGCAGGGTCCCCTGGGCGCGCTCGAGCAGAATGGAACGCCCGCCCTGCGAAACGGTGTACATCAGAAAGAGCAGTGCCATGGCAGGCGCCATATAGGCCAGGATATCGAAATCCACAGCCGCGGCGCCCTCCTGGTTTTTCTTGAGCATAATGGCGGTTGCTTCCGGCTGGTCCACACTTTCGAAAAGCTTGCGTGCCTCACCCTCTGTATTTTGCGGATCGATCAGACCGGCCTGCATCAATCCCAAAATGGAAACCATGCCCGTGGTCCGTCCTGCCTCGATGCGCGCGAGGAACTCATCCACGATGGCTTTGATCACACCTGCACTCGTCGGGCGGGCGGGATTTGCGTACACTTCGATCCTGACCGGTTGCGGCTGAACGTAGCTGCTGTCGAAGGTTGTCCCTGCGGCCGGGATGATCGACCGCGTAAATCCCTCGGGGATGATGATCGCTGCCGCGGCTTTGTCCTCGTCAATCAAACGGCGGGCCGCCTCCGGGTCGGGCGAGGCGGTGGGCTCCACTAAACTGGCCAGTTCCTGCGAAGAAAAGACAGCCACCAACGCGTTCCCCAGCTGCTCCCGGTCCAGATTGACGATCACCACCGGGATGTCGGACAGACCGTTGGAACTCCCACTAAAGCGGCCGGTGACAACCCCCATGCCGACGGTCAGCAGGAAAGGGGCGAGCAGCATAAAGATCAGTGCTGGGCGGTCACGGAAGATCAGTTTCAAGTCTTTGAAACCGATAAGGAGTAATTTACGCATGAATCGCTCTTTGTGCATCCCTAATCCCGCAAGGCACGTCCCGTCAAGTGCAGGAACACCGCTTCGAGATTGGGCTCATGGATATCGATCGAGCGGATACGGACCCCGCGCTCATTGGCCCGGGTCACCACTGCCGCCAGGATCTCCTCCGCTTCAGGCGTGATGATTGAGACTTGATGGTCGCCGGCAGTGGCTTCCAGTACATCCGGCACTCCGGCGATGGATTTTGCGAGGCCTTCTGAATCATCGTTCTCGCCAACGTGCAGAATCAGGGTTTCCGTTTCCCCGACCTGCTGGGTGAGCTCCTTCTGTGTGCCGAGGGCGATCAGCTCACCGTGATCGATGATGCCCACCCGGTTGGAGAGCTCCTGCGCTTCCTCCATGTAGTGGGTGGTGTACAGCACGGTCATGCCCTGCCGGTTGAGATCCTTGACCGTGTCAAGGATGGCGCGGCGCGACTGCGGATCGATGCCGACGGTGGGCTCGTCCATGAACAGCAGGCGCGGCTTGTGGAGCAGCCCCACCCCGATATTGACGCGGCGCTTCATGCCTCCTGAATAGGTCCTGACCCGGTTTTTGGCTTTATCGGTCAGACCGATCTGCTCCAGCACTTCATCCACGCGGCTGTTGAGAGCTTTTACCGCTCAGTCCATACATCTGGCCCCAGAAAACCAGGTTCTCGCGGGCAGTGAGATCTTCATACAGCGCCAGCTCCTGGGGCACAATACCGATTACCCGCTTGACCCCCATGGGATCCTTTGTAATCGAATGCCCGCCGATCATCGCATCGCCTGAAGTGGGGGTAAACAAAGTTGAGAGCATGGAAATGGTTGTCGTTTTTCCGGCTCCATTGGGACCCAGCAGGCTGAAGATCTCCCCTTCCTGGATGTCGAATGAAATCCCTTTGACAGCAGTAAAATCGCCATATTTCTTGACCAGATTCTGTACTTCGAGGATGGATGGCATGGTATCTCCTTGAGAGCATCACTATTATAAATACGAAAAACTCCCTGTTTGTTGCAGGGAGTTTTATGCAGGTTTATGACAGATTTTCAATCTTCACGGGTTCTATGGTCTCCGCCAGGTCGAACTTGAAGATCTTCGAATAAAAGTACAGTTCTCCTTCTAATGAACGCTTGATGGACTCTGCTTTGCGGAAGCCATGCTGCTCCCCCTCGAAAAGTATGCAGGCCGTTGGAATCCCCTTGGCGCGAACCGCGTCAAACATCGACTGGGCCTGATTGGGTGGCACGATTGGATCTTCATCGCCCTGGAACAGGATGATCGGACAATTGAAGTGATCTATGAAATTAATGGGGGAACGCTCATAGTATATATTTTTACATTCCGGGTAGGGGCCTACCAGGGAAAAGAGGTAGCGGGACTCGAATTTGTGAGTGTCTTTCGCAAAAAATTCCAGATCACTTAATCCGAAGTGACTGGCGCCCGCATGGAATACGTCCCGAAATGCAAGGCAGGCCAGGGTCGTGTATCCACCCGCACTTCCACCGCGGATGGCCAGGCGCCCGGGGTCAGCAAGCCCCTGTTTGACAAGATAGAGAGCGGCATTGCAGCAATCGTCAACGTCCACGATGCCCCAGTTATTATTTAACCGCTGGCGGTATTCCCGTCCAAAACCGGAGGAGCCGCCATAATTGACGTCCACCACAGCAAAACCGCGGCTTGTCCAATACTGAATGTCAAAGTAGAGATAGGAAAAAGTGGCGCCCGTGGGGCCACCATGGCTGACCACGAGAAGAGGGGGATAGCTTGCTTCCGGCGCTTCGTAGTCCCTGTTGCAGGGAGGATAATAGAAGGCATATGCTTCCTTATCACCCGTGGTTGGAAAGGAAATGAGCTGCGGCGGAGATAAATACTCGGTGGACAGTGTGACTTCGAATTCCTGTATGATCGTTTCAAACCTGCCTGTTGGCAAATCCAGCCGGACGAGAGAAAAGGGGCCGCTTGGCCTTCCTGCCAGGAAGGTGACAAAATCCTGCCCACATTGCAAAAAGAGCATATCGCTGTATGGAGTTTCAATCGGATCCAGCCTTTTTTCAACCGTGTCAATGGTTGCGAGATGCCACGTTCCTTTCTGGGCATGGAGACTGATGATGGTTCGCTCGGATAGAAATCCGTAGGTAGTGATGTTGAAGACCCATTGTGGATAGGCAAATTCGGCTTCCATGGGGCAGATTGCTTCTGCAGTACCATCCTTCCAACGGTAAAGATTCCACCAGCCGGTGTATTCTGCGACGAAATAAAGCACCCCCTCGGGCGACCATTCCGGTTGAAATATGGATTCAGTCGCTGAGCCTGTTACCAGGTGGGCGTGCTTGAACCTCACCATCATCACCTACATCTGCCAGCCATAACTCACATCCATCCCATGGCATATTGGGATGGTTCCAGGCAAGCCAGGCGAGTTTTTTCCCATCCGGGCTTAAGCGCGCCGAAGCGTAAAAGTTGTGGCCCTCAACAAGGATTTTTCCATTGTCATTTCCGGGAAGATCAACGCTGACGATTGTATTAACGGCTTCCCCTTCTCCTGTATGATCTTCCCGAATGCAGATCACACGATTGTGCTTTTTGTCAACGATAAGGTCGGCGTAACGGTATCCATCCCCGGGTGTGAGCAGTTCCGGGGTTCCCCCGACCTTTTGGCGATACAGATGCTGGTCCGTGAAATTGCAGAAATAGATCACGCCGTCAGAGACGGTATAGGCGCCACCGCCATACTCGTGCACACGGCTGCGGACATTGAATCCCGGTGGCGTACATTCCTGGATGTTTCCGTCGGGTGTGCGGCGCATGATAACGTAGCGTCCCTCTTCATGAGGACGCAATTCAAGCCAGTAAATATCCTGGCCATCAATGCAGTTCTCCGTGAACTTAATTGTTTTGGCTGTGATAAAGTCAGTGGTGATGGGCGATTTCCAACTGCCGTAGGGTGCCGTTGTTTTACCCATTTTTCCTCCTTTTTGTTATGAATTTATTATAGCACCCGTGTCAAGCACGATTGTACTGCTTCATGATCTCATGCAGCCTGTCATGTGGCAAAGCCTTCGCGCTCACACCCTTATGCCCGGTCATATCATTCGCCGCGATCATGGAATTGATGATGGCCTCCTCGGTTGCATAGGCAGAGGCCATCAGCAGGGGATCGATGAAATTATTGCTCAACGATTGTATCGGTGCCAGGCCTTTTTCGTCGCCCATCGCCGCATTGGGATTGGCAGAAGAGAAAGCCATGAAGATATCCCCGGATCCGTTGCCGCCCAGTGAACCTGTCCGGGCCATGCCCAGGGAGGCGCGTTTGGCGAGGCGCTTGAGCTGGTGGGGCAGGAGCGGCGCGTCGGTGGCGATGACCACGATCAGCGAGCCGTCGTCCTGCTTGAAGGGATTTTCCCCGCTCGTCCAGATGCTGTCGTCTTTCAGGTGCTGTCCCACCGGTACACCGGCGATTGTCAGTTGGAACCGCCGTCCAAAATTGGTCTGGGCGAGCGCGCCGATCGTCCAGCCGCCAAGTTTTTCGGGGAGCTTGCGGGAGGATGTGCCGGTGCCGCCCTTGAACTCATAGCATAACATTCCTGTCCCGCCACCGACATTGCCTTCTTCGATGGGGCCTGACCGGGCAGAGTTCAATGCTGCCAGTATATGTTCCGGCTTGACGAAGAATGCATTGATGTCATTGAGCCAGCCGTCGGCTGTTTCCGTGACAAGCGGACAGGACCAGCCCTGGAAAATCTTGCTATGGGTGACCTGCCATTGGATGATCGTATCGCGGACAATGCCCACGCTGTGTGTATTCGTGATCCCGATGGGGCCTTCAAGAAAGCCGCCCTCCTCCACCCAGGCGGAGCCGGTCATTTCGCCGTTCCCGTTGAAGGGGAACCAGGCAGCAAAAACGGGATCGTGATTCTGCCCGCCGCGCGGGTGGATGATGGTCACCCCCGTCCGTGCAGACTCCCCTTCGATGACGGTGGCATACCCAACTGTCACACCTGGAACGTCTGTGATGGCATTGAATTCTCCGGGCCTGCCTTCAAATGGAATCCCCAGGTCGCGGGCGCGTGGCTTGGTCATAAACCTCCTCAGAACGTCCCGAAGGCATTGCCCTGAGCTTGTCGAAGGATTGGAATACCTTAACAGGAATTTTTAGGATTAATCCTTCGGGACGTTTTCTCTGTTTAGAATGAATTTTGGGAAGCCTTCGCAAGGCTTACTTTCTTAACCAGCTCGTTGGCGATCCCCTGCATCACCTCATCCGGCACACCGTCGACCGCCTTGGATTGGATGCGCGTGTCGATGCCATCGTTGACATAGTCCACAACGACGAAGTGCTCGAGGGTGAGGGCGATCTCGGTGGAGAACCAGTCCAGTTTGCACAACGATGCAATGCGCTGGGTAATATGGCGCAGGGAAGTCAGCTCGTATCTATTTTCATCCTGGGGCAAAACCGGTGCAAAGACATGTGAGAGCGGATGCCACCAGCAGGGGAATGTTTTACCAACGGCATAAAAGACCCGGAACCAGGCCGGCTGCCCGTGGATGGTACGAGGCGTGACGGTCTCCTGGATCAAATACTTTTGCTCGGGGAATTCCATGCGGGCACGCAGGATCTGCTCCATGGAAAACGCGCCCAGGATCACGCCCTCGCTGCCGCCCCCGTTCGACGGCTTGATCACGAACTGGCTGCCGAGCAGCGACAGTTCCAGCTCAGGAAGAACGGGCTGCTCAATAAACGAAGGCAGAAGGATGGTATAGGGAGTGTGAATTCCCGCCGTAATAAGCTCCAGGTGCATGGTCGCCTTGTCCTCCGACCAGGCCGAGACTTCGGCAGGGTTGATGCGCAGGACATGATATTCGCGCGACCAGCGATGGATCGGTTCAAAGCGATGATCGTACTGGGAGCGGTCAAGGATTGCCCAAAAGAAGTTTTCCCCACGGTAAAGCGAGTTGATCGATTCAAGCAGGTTGTCGGGGGTGATCTGCCAGAGGGTCAGTCCCCTATCGTTGCAGGATCGCTCAATCATTTGAACGAAGTCGAGGTCGTATTCCCAGTACCAGGGCAGACAGAGGTCATAGTGCATGTTTCCATTATAAAGGAAAGGATTAACATTTTATAAACGAGGTGCGAGCCGTCCAGGGAAAGCGATTACAATGTACGGGTTTTCTCGCAAAAAGATTAAAATGGGTTGTTCGAAAGGAACGAAAATGAGCAAAGACTCAGTTCAAACCGATGTGGTCGTCTCAATGGAATACACATTGCATGTGGATGGAGAGAAGATCGATTCGTCCGAAGGACAGGATCCCTTGCAGTTTCTTGCTGGCTATGGAAATATCATCTCAGGCCTGGAGAGTGAAATGATGGGGATGAAAGTGGGTGAAAGCAAGGATGTTGTCATCCAGCCCGAAGATGCCTATGGAGAGTACGATGAAGATGCGTTCATGAACGTACCGCGCGACCAGTTTCCCAAGGATATGCCGCTGGAAGAGGGGCTGGAACTGACTGTCAGGGACGATTCCGGCCAGTCCGGTATGCGCGTGTGGATGCCATCGATGGAGAAAATGTAACCTTGAACTTCAACCATCCGCTGGCTGGCGATGAGCTGTCTTTTAGTGTCAAGGTCGTTGGGCTGCGTGAGCCAACCGCCGAAGAGCTGGAACATGGGCACGTTCACGATGGCGGCCATCACCATTAGTCCTTCGGGTAAATGATGGAGTTCCGTCCATCGATGCCCGAATTGATGGGGTGAATTGGCGCCTGTTGGAAGTTAATCACTTTCATAAACGGGAAAATCACAATCGACGATTCTCCCGTTAACTTCTTTAACCGGGCAGCAGACCGCTCTAGTGAGGTTTTTTTACGTAAACGAGGGGTATTCCCTCCCGCTCAACAACAAAAACCGTTGGAAACTCGGCAAACTTTTCGTCGTCATTTTGGGCCGTGCTGACGATGATATAGTCATACGTTTCCCAATTTTTCCTCCTTGATCCCAGGGCGTTTAGAACCAGGTCGGGACGGGCGAAAGTCTGCGCGCTTGGCTTGGAATCACCCACAAATATATTTGCATTTTCCCCCGCGGTCTGGTTCACGTAGGATTGGGCTTCCTTGAAGGCCAGGCTCCAATAATCCAACTCGAAGACCCGATAGGCTCCGTTGACTCCGCCTGCGATTTGATTGTAGTAAACATATTGATAAGGGTACAACTTAATATTTGCATACAGCCCCGGCAGGATGATCAGGAATATGATCCCGTATTGGATGACCGGGCGGCGGGCGAGTGATAGTAGCCAATCCAGGCCCAGCCCGGCCAGGAGAAAAAGCGGAGGAAGAACGAAAAATACCTGGCGGAAATTGTTATATAAACTTACCTGCCTGAAAATGACTGCTGCGGCAGGCAGGATAAACCAGATTATGAGTAGGGCAATCAGGTCCCAATGGAGCTTCTTTAGAAAAGAAACAACACCCACCACAATTAATAGCAGTGTCGTTTCCGTTAGCTGGACCACCAGTAGTACCGGCAAATACAAACGGGGGATAGCCCGGGAATCAAATAATGTGCCGTTGAATAGTGTCACATGGATGTCTGGATATTGGGCGCTGTTCAAAATGCTGCCAAGCAACCGCCCAAAAGGATCCGGCCAGAGGTAGGGCCAGAATACGATCATGAAGCAGAATGCGATCAAGCCATAAGCTAATAAACGCGGCAGCTGCTGCCATCTCCGGGAGAAAAGAATATATACCAGGAGAACCAACCCCACCAGTGGTGCCGCAACACGGATGGCACTGGTGAACCCGAGCAGCATCCCGGCCAGCCAGACATCCGCGCAGAGGAATTGCCGAAAAAAAGCTCGGACCCCATCCGACAGCGGCCTGCCCGTTGACTGGAACGATCCTTCCCCGCGGTCCACCATCCAGAATCCCAGTACAACACTGGCAATGACCAGAGACATAAAGACAACATCCTTGGGATTCATAAAGGCGTGCCCGAGCAGGAGCGGCTGTGTGCTGAAGAGGAGAGCCATTCCAAAGGCAGCGGTTTCACTGACCCAGCGCAGCGCCAGGAAGTAGAGTGACACTACGCCGACCTGGAACATCAGAAAGTACATAAAATGACTGAATTGCAGCCCTTCCACGGGTGCTCCCCCTGGCAGCAAGAGGTCCCGCAGCAACACAACAGCCACGATAAACGCTGGTCCGTGACTTCCCTGTTTGGGCTCCTCCTCTGTAAAAAAGGCGGGCAGTCTTCCAGTCGTAACCAGGGACTTAACAGCCTGAATGGTTCTTTCCGCGTAGGAACGCTGCGAGAGTTCATCCGTGCTCTCTCCGTAACCGGGCAATGCAATAAGACCGATCACCAAATTTACCAAAACAAGAATGACAAGGGGCCAGTGTTTTTTCATGATTCTTCCGTGAGACTCTAATATTATATATGGCTTTAAAAATAAGGCTAAAACCCGATCCTCCTGATGAATACAGCCCCCTCAAATCCTGCTCTCCTGCCCCCTGATGCTGTTTTCCTCATTAATGGATTCCCATGCCTTGTCCAGAAAAAGATTGGAGCCGATGTATCTCGGCTCCAATCTTTAATCATAGTTTTTCCAGCTACCGTTTGCTTTAAGGTATGTTTTATTAATCAGTTGTCGCCCCGAGCGGGGCTGTCTCCCTTTGGGCAGGTGCAAATTCGGGGTTTGCTCCCAGGCGAATATGCAGGGCGTAATAAGCCAGGACGGAGAGTCCGCACAGGGCGCCGCCGATGTACCAGAGCCAGTTCGGGTTGTAGTTGTCCAGGATGTAACCAGCCGCGCCGGGCCCGATCGTCTGCGGGATGGCCCAGGTGAGTCCAAAGACCGCCATGTAGCGACCACGCATGTCTTCGGGGGCGAAGTTGGCCGCGATTGACTGGCTCATCGGAACAACGATCATCTCCCCAATGGTGATGATCACGATGTTCAGGGCGAATAGGGCATAGGCGGTAACGATTCCAAAGAGGAAGAACCCGATCATGTAGAAGACGGTTCCAACCGCCATCATCAGGAAGGGCGGGCGATACTTGATGATGCGCGAGACTGAGAACTGGAAGAGTACAACGGTGATGGCGCTGGTGGTCATCAGGAAACCGTAACCGCTTGGATTAATGTTATGGTTGTCCCGCAAATATACGGAGAGGGAACTGTACATTTGCTGATATACGACCAGCATCAGCATGCCCGCAACAATGAAGGCCATAAACGCAAAGTCTTTAAGGGCCACCCGATATCCGCCCACTGTTTGCAGGAACGATTCGCTTTCCGCGTGGGCATGCGGCTGGGGCTTTGTCTCGGGAATGATGCGGAAGACGATCACGGCAATAAGACAGCTGATGACCGAATTGATCACGAACAGGTAAAAGAAGTTGATATTCGCGACCACCCCGCCGATGGTCGGCCCGATGATCCAGGCCAGGTTGCCGACCACGCGCAGGATGCCAAATCCCTCCTGGCGCTGTTTTTCCGGCAGGATGTCGGCGATCATCGCATCGTGAGCCGGACCGGCAATGCTGGACAGCAGTCCTACAATGATCATCAGGGGATACAGCATGTACAACTCGCTCACCAGACCAAAGGTCAGGGTGCTGAGGGCACTGAAGACCAGCCCGAACAGGATGAGTTTTTTGCGTCCAATTTTGTCGGTCAGCGCGCCCCCGATGGTGCTGCCAATCAGCCCAAAGAACGAAGATATCCCGAGCAGGATGCCTGCCTGGGTCATACCCACGTTGAACCTTTGTGTAATGTAGAGGGCAAAGAAGGGGAAGAGGAGCGTGCCTCCGATCCGGTCGATGAAGCTTACACCGACAACGATCCAGAACAGGCGTGGAAACTCATGATAGATCTTATTCAGACGGCCGAACATGGGTATCCTTTCGTTTGGGGACTTTAATTATCGCACATTTGTTCTATTTTGCGTAGGGGTACTTTTTTACCATTTTCCAGCCCTACCCAGAGGTGGATCGCGTATAGAGCCTGTATTTTCCTAATGGACAAATCATTTGATATCCGCACAATCAAAGTCCTTCTTGCGGGTTTAGGCTGCCTCAATCATTTCATTCAGCGGATGCTTTATTCGGTCGAATTCTTTGAATGATCTCGATTATGTAGAATTGGATTCTGCGGCTCAGAGTAGGATTTCGAGGGCAACGGCGATCAGCAGGATGGTCAGCAAAATCCAGCGGGCTGCCCGGTTGTCACTGAACCCAAGCCTCTCCTGCTGGCACAGGGTTTCCACTTCCTGCATACGTTGATCGATGTACTGTTTGGCCTCTTCATTCGACAAGCGATCGTTGGCCATGGCATTTCTCCTTTCAGATCACGTTAACCAACCAACCAAATGACAGAAAGATAACGGGGCGGAAACAGTCAGCGTAACAGCATCCGCCGTTTTTTGATCTTGCCAGTGGGAACTCATATCTGCTTCTCCTTCATTGGACAATCTATTTTTTGAAGGTCAGGCAAAATTATTGATTGAGAGCGGTGAGATTCCGTGGGCTAGTGCTGGCCCAGCGTGCCCATCATGCGGACCCGGCGCTCCAGAGACCTGAACGCGGTGATCCCGATCCACAGCATGAGGAACATAAAGACCACCAGCAGGAACATTTCCCAGGCCAGCGGCAGGATTGTTGTTGTGCCGATCAACTGCGAACGGATGGCGTCCAGTCCATAGGTGAGAGGCAGAATCAATGCGATCGGCAGCAGAAAGCGCGGCAGTGCGTTGACAGGAAAGTTCGAGCCCGAAAAGATCTGGACGAGGAAGCTGCTCACATCCACCAGGGTGTTCGCTTCACGCATCACCATGACTACGGCTGCGAAGGCAAAGCCAAAGCCATACAGTCCGATCATCATGGGGATGACCGGGATGAAGGCTTTCACTACATCGCCGGTCGTACTGAAGCCGAAGAGGAATGCTCCCAATACCAGCATGCCCATCGATGTGATCAGCGTAATGACAAGATTTGTGACCGAGTGCCCGACCAGGATCAACAACCGCGGGATCGGGGTCAGCCAGTTCGATTCCATGACGCCCGAGTCCATGTCATTTTTGAGGGCGTACCCCATGCCCCAGAACACGGCATTGATAAAGCCTTCCAATACGGTCCCGAGCAGGACGAATGACATGAAGTCGGTCGTGCCGCTGTATTGTGAGAAACCAAACGCTTTCCCGTTGACACTGAATGCCAGACCCATGAAATAGATGGGGGCGATCCAGATGATAGGCTGAAAAACGGAGGAGGCTGCGTTGAGCGGGTAACGCCAGTACTGCTTCCAGTCCTTGCGGATGAGCGAGTACAAGGCACGCAAGTGCGACGCCAAGGTGGGTTGGGAGAGGGATTGGATTTGCATGGCTAATACTGTCCTATTGCACCCGTTTTACGGGCGCGTCGTTCCATCCGGTCGAAGAGCATATAACCAACGACAAGCCAGAAGACGCCGAAGATCGCCAGCATTTGCAGGTCAAAGGCGATCGCGCTTAACCCTTCGGTCGAAAGGGCCGCCGTCCGCATGGCATGGATGATATAGGTTTGTGGCAGCCACTTTGAAATCGTCTGCATCCACTCCGGCAGGATGGCGATCGGGTAGGTGATCCCGCAAAAGACCATCACGACCCCGCGCACCAAAAACACGAAGGCGTTTGCTTCCTTCAGGGTAATGACCAGGCTTGCGAATGCAAACCCAAGTCCATAGATCGAGGGGATGGCCGCCAGGATCACCAGCAGACACAACCACAAACTGCCTGGAAACTCCACCCTGAAGAGAAAGATATATTCCAATGCGGCAACGGCCAACAGCATCAACATGGAAACCATTTGAGGAACGCTGGCACCCAGTAGATAGGAAAAGCGCCAGGTGGGGGAGAGCCAGTTGGACTCCAGGGTGCCGCGCATCTGCTCGTTGCGCAGAGAACCGCCGACATTCCACAACACAATGTTTTGCCACATCCAGATCATGGTGCCGACCGCGATGTAGCCAACGTATTCGTCCAGGCCGGTTTTCCTCTGGAAGGTGGCCAGCCCCACTCCATTCACGCCGGAAAGGGCGCGGGCGGTCAGGATGTATCCCATCGGGAAGATGACCGGCCAGATGAAGAGCGCAATGATCCAGGATGGATAGCGGACAAAGATCGTCCATTCGCGGCGGACAACTGCGAAAAACGCCTGGACGTCTGAGACAAAGCCTGGCACAGCCAGCGATCGAATGTTCATTTCGGAATTCATGCCTGCCTCCGTTCAATCGCGCAAAGCTTTGCCTGTCAGATGGATGAACACATCCTCGAGTGAGGGCTTGACAATGTTCATATTGACCAGCCGCGTCCCATTTCCGCTGATGTTCTCGACAATGCGTGGGATGGCAGTGCGGCTGTTTTGGGCCTGCATGTTGACTTCCCACAGATCGGCTTCACCCTGCTGGTGGGTGGTCAAATTTTCGATGCCTGAAATGCTCCTGAGCTTGCCGGCGAGATCATCATGCCAGCCCGTCAGTTCCAGGCGGATGATTTCCTTCTGGTCGATACGGCGCTTGAGTCCTTCAGGCGTATCCAGGGCGATCACCCTGCCAGTGTCGATGATGCCGATCCGGTCCGAGAGCTGGTCGGCCTCTTCCATATAGTGGGTCGTGAGCAGGATGGTGTGTCCCTCCTGTTTGAGCTGGGCGATCAGCTCTCTCAGGTTGCGCGCCGCCTGCGGGTCCAGCCCGAGCGTGGGTTCATCCAGCAGCAGAATAGGGGGGCGGGCAAGCAAAGCCTTGGAGATCGCGACCCGCTGCCGCATCCCGGTCGAATACTTCTCGACCAGCTCGTTGGCACGGTCCTTCAGCTCCATGCGCTCGATCAGCTCTTCCACCCGCTTCCTGGCAACCGCCGGCGGGATGTGGTACAGCGCGGCGAAATATTCCAGGTTTTCGCGGCCGGTCAGCTTCCAGTAAATACTGCGCTCTCCGGCCAGGACCGTTCCCAGGCTGCGGCGGACTTCATTGGCCTGTTTGACAATATCAAAGTTGTTGACAGTCGCTGTGCCAGTGGTCGGTTCGAGCAATGTGCAGAGCATGCGGATGGTGGTGGATTTCCCGGCGCCGTTCGGGCCCAACAATCCGAAGATCTCGCCGCGCTGGATCTGTAGATCCACGCCGTTCACGGCTGTAAACATGGCTTTGGGGGCGCGCTTGCGGAAGAGCCCTCGCTTTTCCTTTGAGGAGCCATTGGCGGTTTTATCTCCTGTTCCGGGGCGGGCAGGGAACTTCTTTACAAGTTGTCTAGCTTCGATTGCAAAATCAGTCATGGTTCTCTCCTTATTATTAAGCTTGTATTCAATAAAATCAATAATTGAATGATTATTATTAATATATTACAACTATTTTTTTAAAAAGTCAATAGTTTTGTAAGGAAAATTTATATCGAATTCAAATAGATCAATAAAAATCCCGCCGTTAGGCGGGATTTTGAAGGAGTTTATGAATTTCCAGTGGGAGATGGCTCCGGCAGGGGTCTTATTTTCATATTGAGGAAGAGCAAAAAGACGAGGATAAAGCTCACCAGTGTTACAAGCAGTACCGTGGTCATCGCCTGCGGACCGGTGATGACAAATACCTGCCCAATGAGCCAGGGCAGGAGCATGCTCCCCACGCCGGCGCCGACCAGGAACCAGCCTGTGATCGTACCGGTAATTTGCATCCTTTCTCCGGCGAGCATGATCAGGGTGGGGAATATGGATGCCATGGATAGACCCAGGCCAATGGTGCCAATCCACAGCGCGGTATTTGAATCTCTCCATACGATGACGGTCGCAATGCTGATTGCACAGCCTATGATATCCATCGTCAGGATCGCTTTTGAGCGCATACGGGTGGAAACCCAAACTCCCAGAAGCCTGCCAAAGGTGAACGCGCCCCAGAAGGCGGCGGCCAGGCGGGCTGCGGTGATTTCGTTTTCCAGGTTGAGGGTGAGTGAGTAGGTATAGATCCAATTCCCAAAGCCAAGCTCAAGACCTACATACAGAAAGAATAGAACTGCCATAACCACGACGGGCCAACCCGGGAAAAAAGTATTGCTGGCCTCTTCGGTTCGTCCACCATGCTTGGGTTCCTGCAGGAACCAGAACCAGACGGCCATCGGCACCGAGACAATGGCAAATGTCCAATACAGCCATTGGATGTCACCGGTCGTCACCAGGACCTGCGCAAATAACAGCGGCGCAATCAGGGACCCGACGCCGAAAAAGAAATGCAGTCCATTCAGAAAGGGACCGGCCTTATCCCCGTGCATCCACATGAGCAGGGTATTGCAGCCTACATCCAGGATGCTTGCGGCCAACCCGTTAAGGAACATGGCGAACAGGAGAAGCGCAAGTGAATGAGAGATGGGAATAAAGATGCATGTGACTGCCATGATCACAAGTGTCATCGCCATCAATCGATGTCCCGAGACACGATCATAGGCGCGCCCGCCCAGAAAGGAACCGATCAAATATCCCAGCGAGCTGAATACAAATATATAGCTGATGATATTCAATGGGCTGGCTGTGTGATCTGCCAGGCGAAGCAGGCTGGGACCGGCGGCAGCGGTGGTTAACCCCAGGATGATGAAGGCGAGGTAATAGGCGATGGTTGCGACGATGGGATGGGAGTGGTTGACCTTATTGGAGGAGACAGACATTGAAAATACTTTCGTGTTGGTTGGGATTAAGGTTAATAGTTTTACTGCGCAGGCCAGGGAACCTCGACCGGACCTGCAAAGCCATGCTTTTCCTGGAGCCAGACATTTGCATGGGAAGGCTGGCTGCATCCTGCTTCATCGTTGCCAATGATGATGAAGGGGAAATTTGTGCCGAGGGTTTCGAAGACGATCTGTCCGTTCTCACAGCGCCAGAGCTCGACGATATACTGGTGCATGTTTTCATCTTCATACTTTCCGGGACTGATGGGAACCGCCTCCCAGTTGACCTCGACATGGTCCTCTTTGCGAGTGGCATTTGCCCAGCTCGGAGCCGGATAATATGGCGTAATCGGAAGTCTGGCAATACCCGGATACACAACCGGCAGGGACTTCCAGTCGCCCGCAATATCCAGAAATTTGGAATTGACCCAGCACTTGTTGGTGCCATCCACCCAGACCCAGTTGTTGGCATCCGTCCTGCCAATCAGTTTGATGTTGGCGCCAGCGCGCAACGCGTATAAATACAGGTACTCCGCGCCCGGGCCGTACCGGCAGCTGAGCAGGTCCGCAGTGACTTTTGCTGTCAGACTCGCTACAACGGGGACCGGGCTTGGCGTGGCAGTCTCAGAAGGCAGCGGCGTAAGCGTCTCGGTCGCAGGGAGGGCGGTAAACGTTTCTGTTGCAGAAACAGCGGTCAATGTGGGAATGGCTGTAACAGTTTGCGAAGCAGGCATCGCAGGTTCCCGGTCATTCCCGGCTGGGCTGCATGAAAATGTTGTGGCGAGTATCAGGATGAAGATGTATCCTGTTCGAAATTTCATTTCCCCATTGTACCCAATAAAGACCCCGCCTGGCGGCGGGGCAATGGTTATCATAACCTGATAAAGTTGTAGGCTTAAGCTGCCTTGAATACATCACTTTTCCACTGCAGCTTAAAAAATTCCAGGGAAGTTTCGGCGCTAGCGTTTTGCTCTTTCTTCCTTTAGCTCATTTTCCTCCTCTGCAATAAGCGCTTTCAGGAGGGCTACAGCTGTTGCCTTGCGCTGTGCGCTGTGGATGTTTCTGAGCACGTAGATCGCCTCTTCCAGGATGTCATCGTGATCGCCGTTGGCGGGAAGCAGGCCGGCGGCGCGGTATGTGGTCTCGATGGGGATCTTTAGCGCCCGCGAGATCGCCTCGAGCGTTGCAGGCTGGGGATGGCTTTTTCCATTCAACAGCTTGTTGATGACCGCCCGGTTTAAATCGGCAGCACGCGCCAGGTCCGACTGGGACCAGCCGCGTTTGTTCATTTCAGCTTGAAGCCATTCGGAAAAGTAGATTCTCTCACCCACGCTTGACATTTTGTCACAATCCTTGTTTCTAATGGGAGCAGATTTGTTGCGAACTTGTGTCTAGATTGGCTGTGATGTAATTTTCGATGAAACAAACCCCGCCGCTCATTAGCATAAAAGTGTTTGGTTTTGGAAGTGCAGTTACTATGCCATCCATCACCTATAAATAAGTTATCCGCCTGTCACTTTTTTCTTATATTCATTATAGCCAGATTGCAGGAAAAGAAAAGTGTTAGTTTGGTATTAAACAAATAAAGTAGCTCGGCCCAGCCTGAGGGGGGCAGGCTGGGCCGAGCTGACTATAGTGTAGCATATCTAAGGATTAATACAACACTTTTTAAGTTTAGAAAATGCTTATTCCTATGAGCACCTGCCATGAGCTCAAAGGAAATCAGCCGTCTGGAAGTGATGCAGCGCTTGCAGGATAAGCGACTGCGGCAAAAAGAAGCAGCCCAGCTGCTTGGAATAAGTGTGCGTCAGGTCAAGAGATTGTGGAAGAGCTATCGCAAAGAAGCCGCCAAAGGGCTGGTGAGCAAGAAGCGCGGCCGGGTCAGTAACAATCATCTGGACGCCGGGGTGGTGCAGGAAGTGCTGGATCTGCTGAAAAGCAAGTATTCAGATTTTGGACCGACGCTGGCACACGAAAAGATTGTGGAAGTGCACCGGATCGGGATCTCGCGGGAGAGTGTCCGCAAGATCATGCTGGAGGAAGGGCTGTGGAAAGTAAGGCGGAAGAAGAAGGAAGTGGTCCACCAAATGCGAGAGCGGCGAGCCTGTTATGGGGAGCTCATCCAGATCGATGGCTCGGATCATGCCTGGTTCGAAGAGCGAGGCGAACGCTGTACCTTGCTGGTGTTCATCGATGATGCGAGCGGGCGGCTGGTGGAACTGTTGTTTGTTCCGGATGAGACCTTTTTTACCTATTGTGAAGCCGCGCAGGCGTATTTTGAGCGGGAAGGCAAACCGCTGGCCTTCTACAGCGACAAGCACGGGATCTTCCGGGTGAATCACCCTCAGCCGGTGGGAACAACCTCCGGGCTGACCCAGTTCGGCCGGGCGATGCAGGAATTGGACATCCAGATCATTTGTGCCAACACGCCGCAGGCCAAAGGCCGGGTGGAACGGGTCAACCAGACCCTGCAAGACCGGCTGGTCAAGGAATTACGGTTGCGGGGCATTTCCACGATGGAAGCAGCTAATGCCTACCTGGAAGAATTTCGCGAAGATTTCAACCGCCGCTTTGCTGTAGCGCCTCGCTCCAGCCACGATGCGCATCGCCCCCTGCGCCCCGCCGACAACCTGGATCTCATCTTCACCCAGCAAAAAACCGGTGTGCTCTCCAAGAACCTCACGCTCCAGTATCACAAGACCCTCTACCAGATCCAGACCAACCGACCTGCCTGACACAAACTCTTTAAGTTTAGAAAATGCTTATTGCCCTGTTCGGATCACGGTAGTCAGTCATATCAAGCTCCTTTTCTCGTTGCGCGAGAATATCGAGGGTTCTGCTACCCTGTATTGCGTATAACGACGAAAGGAGGCTGTTGTTACCAGCCGCTTAAACCCTGGAAGGATTGTCCTGACCTTGTGAGTTCCCCAGCAGGAGCGAACATCCCTGGACAAACAAACTGGCCCCATATATGAGCATGTAGTATTCCATGTGACCTGTCAGGGAGGCGCTGCTGGAATGCCCACATCATCGTCGCCGGACCGATCGCGACCAGGAACAGGCTGCCCAGCGCCAGGATACCCGGCCGGACCGGCATCATCATCTCAATCCATGAAAGCACACCGATCACAATGATGGAGAGGGCAAGCAGGATCCTGACAGCCGACCACCATATTGTGGAGAATTGAAAGTCCACACTGGTGAGTAGAAAGGTAATGAGCAGACCGGCCAGCAGGGAGTTGATCAGGGCAAGGAAAATGGAGATAATTCTCATCGCGGCGCCTCCTTGTTATTTTTCTTTACAATAGGAGGATCAGGCTCTCAAAGTCTCCAAAAAAGCTCTCAATCGCTATAAAAAGGGAGCAACCTTGCGGGTCGCTCCCTCAATTACTCGCTTGCTGCCTTCACAGCGGACTGTTTCATGTGTGCCAGGACACCCATGAAGCCATGGAGCCTTTGCTGGCTCACTGCCTCATCCAGTTTCATGGGCAGGAAAAAGTCTGCCGGCACCGACAGGATTTCCTCCAGCGATGAACCATTCAGCCCGTTGACAAGAATCATGGCAAGCCCGCGCACGGTGGGAGATTGGGGCGGACAATCCACATGAAAGATTATGCCGCCTCCGGGCTGTTTTTCGGCGAACAGGAATACGGGTGTCATACATTCGGGAACAGCTTCCATTTTATCGCGGGCTTCCCTGAACCGTTCCGGCAAGGGAGGAAATGTCTCGGCATAACCGATCAGGGTTTCCAGCTTTTCTTCGCGGGTCATATCGGCGAAGTCATCCACGATTTCCTGGAGTTTGGGAGGTAACGGCATTATTCTTTCTTGTTCCGGCAGGTCTCAGACCTGCCCTTTCTCTATCGGTGCGTCGACCAGGTTGCCCCATTCCGTCCACGAACCGTCATAGTTCTTGACATTGGGATAACCAAGCAGATATTTCAACACAAACCACGTCAGGGAGGAGCGCTCGCCGATACGGCAGTAGGCGATCACCTCTTCGTCGGACCTGATCCCCTTGCCCTCGTAAAGCGCGCGCAGCTCCTCGGGAGTCTTGAACGTGGCGTCAGTTTCATTGACCGCCTGGGCCCAGGGGATGCTGACCGCGCCCGGGATGTGACCGCCGCGCGTCGCCCCCTCCTGGGGGTAGTTGGGCATCGAGATCAGCTCACCGGAATATTCCTTCGGCGAGCGGACGTCCACCAGAGGCTTCCCTGCCTTGGACTGTTTCAGGACTTGATCGCGGAAGGCGCGGATGGACTTGTCTGCCTTCTTCGCCCGATAGGTGGTCGCCGGATAAGACGTAACTTCCTTGACGAGAGGCCGTCCCTCCTTTTCCCATTTCAGGCGTGCCCCCATTCATGATCCTGACGTTCTCGTGCCCATAGTACTGGAATAGCCACAGGGCATAGCAGGCAAACCAGTTGGACTTGTCGCCGTAAAAGACCACGGTTGTATCGTTTGTGATACCAAGTTTGGAGGCCACCTCCTCGAACTTTTCCTTGGTGAGGAAGTCGCGGCGCAATGGGTGCTGGAGCGTGCTGAACCAGTCCACCTGTACCGCGCCGGGAACGTGACCGATCGCGTAGAGAAGCGGATCCTCATCCGATTCGATGATGCGGACGTGCGGGTCGTCCAGATGCGCGGCGACCCATTCTGTTTCTACCAGGTATTCCGGGTGAACGTATGACATGATTGTTTTCCTTTTCTATGTATATTTCTGCCGCCTGTCTCATTAATATCTTAACTTTTCACCTTGATTTGCAGGCAGAAATTCAAATATAAAATTGAGTAAATTAGGCGGCACTTTGTAAAATAAAAGCAGCCAACGAATCCATGGACAGGGAGCTATCCCGTATGGCAGGTATACCCTTCACGGTCACACACCTGCCCTGGCGGGCGGTGCCAGGGAATTGCGCTTCCCACAGAGTAAAAAAGCGCAATTGTGACCGGGGGCATTATAAATACGCGGGGAGCGTTCCACTATTCTGAGTCGTTGACTGCTTGGGAGGAAATGTCTCACTCAGGCGGTGGCTGCGAACCCCGCCATGGACAGGTGCAATAATCTAGGTATTTCATAGGATGCTGATGGCGGCAATTTTACAATTCTTACCGCTTATGTCAAGTCAAAAATCCCACAATTGTGCATCTGCGGCGCAACTGTTGCCGTGTTCCTTGCAGCCCGGGAAGTTTCAGCCGCTACCGGCAGCTGCTTTGTTTTGCTGCCATGTTTGGATGGCAGGCGACACTGACCGAAAGGAAGCTACGATACCACTTCCATTAATCGGTCGTTGATGGTTCAGCCAGCGGCGTAACTTCCGGTTCCACAGGCACGGGAGCAAAGCGTTCCTGCCCACCCAGCCTGAGATGCATGGCATAAAAACCGGCTGCTCCAATCGCACACAGGAGACCGCCAAGAACCCATAACAGGTTGGGATCAAAATTATCGAGGATCAACCCCGCCGCAACCGGACCCAGCATGGCCGGGATCGTCCAGCCCAGGTCGTAGACTGCCATATAGCGACCGCGCATATCGGCCGGGGAGAAGTTTATCGCCAGCGCCTTGTTGGTCGGGAACATGATCATTTCCCCGAGCGTAATTGTGATCACCGACAGCAGGAAAAATTCCGCCCTTTGTACAAAACCGATCATGGCAAAACCGGCCATGAAAAAAAGCGTCCCCAGCACCATCATCAGGAAGGGAGGGTACTTGCGGGTCTGGCGGCTGATCCATAACTGAAAGATAACCACTTCGAGGCCCGCGACGGAGAGCATGATGCCGTAGACCCGCGGGCTGATATCGTGGACATCCTTCAGGTACACCGCCAGGGAACTGTATTGCTGCTGGTAGACCACCAGGACGAGCATCCCGGCGAGCGTAAAGAGGATGTACGCCAGGTCACGCAGGACAACCCGATAGCCCTTGACCGTTTTCAGTAAGGAATCCTCCTGCCTGATCCCCTCCCGGAGCGAGGGTTTGGTTTCGGGCAGGAACCGGAACAGGATCGCAGCGACGGCCAGGCTCAAGACCGCGTCGAGGACGAAGAGGGCCATGAATGAGCGGGCCGCGATCAGCCCACCCAGGGCGGTCCCAATGATCCAGGCATAGTTGTAGGCAATGCGCGTGATGCCGAATCCCTCCTGCCGTTTTGATTCAGGCAGGATATCTGCCATCATGGCATCCTGGGCGGGGGCCGCGATCCTGGAAAGCAGGCCTACGATCACGACCAGCCCATACATCATGCGGATGTCCCAGGCGAGGCCAAAGAGCAGACTGCTGAGCGCACTGAAGACAAGCCCGAACAGGATGAGCTTTCTGCGTCCAAACCGGTCGGCCAGGGCGCCGCCCATGAGGCTCCCGATCAGCCCAAACAGCGATGACATCCCCAGCAGGATGCCTGCCTGGGTCATGCCGACGCCAAATTTCTGGGTGATATACAGGGCAAAGAATGGAAATAATAAGGTGCTGCCAAGAAGATCGATGAACAGCGTGCCAACAACGATCCAAAAGAGCCGGGGGTATTCGTTATAGGTTCTTTTCAGACTGTTGACCATGGCAATCCTGCTTCGATGTATGGACGAGTTGCTCTGCCTGCCTGCATTCCATTTGGGAATGATAATCCAAATTTGGAGGAATTCAATCGATAAAACTGTGAAGTAATGAAATTACATTGTGCCGCGGGTTTTACCCAACCTTAGGTTCGTATTTCAGCTTGTAAATCCATGTAAAAAGTCAGGTTATTTCTGATGCAAGCGGTAATACCCTGCCTGCAGGCAGGGTATTGGGTTCTCAATGTACTCCACGATGTCAATGAGCCCGGCAAAAAGCTCCGGCGTTGAAAATAATAAGGAGAGCCCGCCATGAGACAGGCCCTCCTTTATGGAAAGCGAATTGATCAGTTACCAGACGGAAAGAAAGTCAACACTGCCGCCAAAAAGCTGTTTCTGGAGGACAGCCGAGTTGCCTGCCTTGAGCGGAAGAATTCCCTGTTCCTCACACAAGCGATCAATCTGATGCCCGAGTGAAGATTGGAACACAGCCAGCAAGGTGGCCGCATCATCGTCGGCGGCGATGCGGTTGATGGACAGGATCCCACAGTCCACACATTGGTGGACCAGCATGAGCTCGCCTCCTGTATCGCTCCGATACTTGTTCCTGCCCATTTTGAGGGTCAGCCCAATGGGTCGCATCTGCCCTTTACACGCAGACAAACGGTCGCCGGATGCATACAGGTCGAGGTGACAGGACCATAAACAATATGGACAGTGGTTGCGGTTGTTGACCCCGGAGAGGAAGTGCGCGCTCGATACCATCACATGGCAGCGGCCGCACTTGAAATCCCCGAAGGTGGAGGCGCTGTGTCTCATAGCTCCTCCCGCAGGCGCATATAGCTTTGATAACGGTACGGGCTGACGGTCCCGGCCATGACCGCTTTGCGGATCGCGCAGCCGGGTTCGCGGTCGTGACTGCAGCTCAGTCCGAACCTGCACTGACCGATATAATTTTGCATCTCGGGGAACAGCGAAGCCAGCTCATCGGCGTTGATATCCCACAGGCCAAATTCACGCATGCCCGGGGTGTCGACCAGCCGGCCGCCAAAATCCAGCTCGAACATTTCGTAATGGGTGGTGGTATGGCGTCCCTTGCCGATCTCGCCGCTGCTCACCGCTCTGACGCGCAAGCCCAATCCCGGCTGGAGGGCGTTGAGCAGGGATGTCTTGCCCACACCGGATTTTCCAACCAGCACGGAAGTTTTTCCGCTTAAGGCGGATTTGAGTTCCTCAATGCCCTCACCGGTGACTGAGCTGACCAGTTGAACGGGATAACCGATCCTGCGATAGACTTCCAGGTCTGTCTCGAGCTGGGGATTCTTCCAGGCCAGGTCGAGCTTGGTGATCACGATCAGCGATGGCAGACCGCCAGCTTCGGCAGCGACCAGGTAGCGGTCGAGGAGTCCCCACCTGGGCGTGGGACTGGCTGACGAAAAGATCGGGATGACCTGGTCGGCGTTCGAGACGATCACCTGCTCGAACACGCGCTGGCCCGGGACGGGCGCCGGGCGCGAAAGCCGGGAGAGACGCGGCAGAATCTCTGTGATCACGCCGCGGCCCTGTCCCGCATCCACGTAGCGGACGCGGTCGCCGATTGCGACCGGATCCACATGCTCGACTTCGCGTACACCTTGTACACGCGTCCGCATGGATGTCGGGTCGGCCGTGGAGTAAATCAAATTTTTATGGATCAGGGACGAGAGCGTGCAGTCCAGTTCCCGTCCGTTGGCATGGACAGTGTAATGTCCCAAAGTTTTTCGAAAGACGACGCCTGTGTCGTCGTTTGACTCTATATTCATTGTCAGGGTTTCCCATAAGTGTGCTTTTGGCACGGATCATATAAAGAAGGCTTTGCGATAAACGCCCGTTTAAACTCTCACGGGCAGAAAAAGTTCCCTTGGATTGAATGACTTGTGCTACTTGTGCCGACATAAAACTCGTTCCTTTCTTGTAGTGCTCCGCTCAGGACGGAAAATAAAAAACAGCCACAGAAAAAATTCCGTGGCTGGTGGACAATCAACCGGCGAGCGTCTGGATAGGTAGGATGCAAGCAGATAGACGCGGCCGTCTTGAGTTAGAATATAAAAACGCCACGGACATGGGTACGTCCGTGGCAGTTGTTAAATCAAAAAGTCTGGCTTAACTGCAGTGCAGAGACGCGCCCATAGAGTTATCGCAAACAACGACCGATGCTGAATTGAACATAAAGCGCCTCTCCTTTCTTGGAAATGAATTTCGGGCTGGAGTTTACCAATGACAGGGAACACTGTCAAGCAAAATCACTCCTGCCAGCGTACTCCTTGACGATCTTTCGTCAGGATTGCAGACTCAGCAGCCGCTCGAAGAAGGAACGATACTGTTTCAAGCGCAAGCCGCAGATCTTCCGTGGATGCCTCGCCGCCGCCATTCCAGTTTTTCTCCAGAAAACCCCGCCGGTCCGCGAAGCTTGCCATAATACCCTGGATGACATCCGCGACCAGGTTGTCCGCCTCCTTGACCGAGGCACTGGGGTCGTCCACAAACTTGCTTTGGATCGCCAGCCAGCGGGTGCGGAATTTCTCGGCTGCGTTATTCTCGAATAAGGGGGCGAGCTCATCCTGCGCTGGGTTTTCCGGCTCCATTCGCGTTCTATTCTCTGTCATTGTTTCCTTCACCACCTGGCCTTCCTCCACCGGCAGATCGGAGCTGTCCACGACTTCCACAGTTTTCTGTTTGTCTCTTTCACCGTCCATTAGATTTTCTCCTTGTCATGAATTTCTTCTTCTGAATTCCTGCCTCATCAGGTTTTCGAACAGCGTTCGTCCATGGACCATGGCCTGCCGCATCTCTTCGGTGCTTGCGTTATCAGGAGCTTCCTTGATCGCGATTCTATGCATGCCACTATAATCGGCCACCAACTCCGGGTAGTTCACAGAAATATCGGCGACGCGCAGCTCGAAATCCTCCACAGGATACCCTCTGGCCTTCATCACCTCCCGAATCAGACGGTCCGCTTTCTGCAGGGATAATAACGGCTCATCGACAAATTCTCTTTGTACGTCCTGCCATTCGAGCGCGTAACGGTTCGCTTCCTCTGCAGGGAGAGGTCGAATATTGAGCGTGTTCACATGGGCAATCCGCTCTTCCAGATCGCTTTCTGCCTCGCGCCTATCTCCCATTTTTTTAAGCGTGCGCTCATATTCCGAACCAAATTGTTCCTGCAGACGTTTCGTTCGGCGCTGACGGGCCATCGCCATGCCGATAAGACCTACAAGGACCAGGAGGACAACAGCCCCAAGAATGACAAGGGTAAGGTTGGTTGTGTTCATTTGTCTCCTTCCTGCCTGCCACCTGAGCAGGCACATGGGATAAGGCACAGATGCAGTGCCTTTAATCACAATGAATTGACTCTCGCTTCTGTATAACGACGCGGCTGTTGTCATATTATGGGTGGTAAATAATCCCCACCAGAAGGTGGGGATTCTCCCCCTCCTGGGACCATCCCAGGCTGATTGATTTAACGCTGGAAGGAGGAATTGAACTCTACGTCAGAGCCAGTTGAAAATATTCGATCTGGCACAGGTGCGGGAATCCAAGTCTCTTATAAATATTGAAACCTATTGGTGAGGATTGAAGGATGCCAATGCGGTATCCCATTTCACGCGTGTCGTGTAAGGGTCGGACGGTGATGGCCGCGCCGATGCCTTTGCCGCGTGCCTCCCAACGGATTGAACTCCGGGTGGGGAATGGGTACACGCCAGCGCGTAAACTTCTTATTTTCGAAGTGCCCGTCAGGGAAGCTTAAGCCCAGGTGGTGAAAGAATTCGGTCAAATACAATAGGCAAGACACTAATCACAATTGGGAATCCGTACCCTGGAGGTATGACATTTATGATCCAGAGGCTTTACAATCGATCACAGCCATGAAAAAGAGATACCTGTATGCCCTGCTCTTTGGATTGCCGGGACTTATTGCTGCCGGGATCCTTTCCGTTTTTGGATTCGCTGCTTTGACAGGCCTGCTCTGGCTGTTTGTGTTCGGGGATAATCCCTGGCCCGTTTACAGCGAATGGATCCTCTCCATCTTTTTCGTGCTGACCGTCCTGGTCCTGTGGATGATATTCATCGTCCTTGGCTATATCATCGGAATGAGACTGGAAAAAGATCCCACGCTGAACAGGACGCATATCCTGATCTCCGCGGGACTGACGCTGGCCTTTATCCTGCTGTTGGTCTTCCATCAGTGGAGCGTGGGGAACCTTGGACCAAAATCCGACTCAGCCCTGTGCAGCGATTTTTGCTCCCTACACGGATATTCAGGAAGTGGAATGCCGGCTGAAATCACGGGCGACAGGACGTGCAGCTGCTACGATGATTCCGGTGATGAGGTTCTGCGTATCCCTCTGGATCATCTTTCTCCGGATTTTGGTAAATAAAATCTATTGAACATGGAAAACGATCGATCTTCCACGAACTTACTCTCCATCGGTATCGAGATCGGGGGCACAAAAACCCAGGTGGGGATTGGCTCTGCGGAATTTGGATTACTGCCAGGCGGGATTGTTCGCAGGACTGTGAATCGTGAGAATGGCGCCAGCGGCATCCTGCGTGATCTCGTATCCATGCTGGATGAACTGTTGAGCACCCAGGGCATCCCAATTTCCGATATTTGCAAAGTCGGTATTGGCTTTGGGGGACCGCTGGATAGCTCCCGGGGTGTCATCCTGAAGTCATATCAGATCGACGGCTGGGAAAATTTTCCATTAAAGGAATGGGCGGAAAAACAATGGCGCATGCCTGCCATCCTGGAAAATGATGCCAGCACGGCCGGGCTGGCAGAATCCATCCTCGGCAATGGACGTGGCTGCTCAAGATTGTTTTATATCACGGTGGGGAGCGGAGTTGGTGGAGGCTGGATCATCAACGGAAAAATCGATAACGGACAGGGTCTCGGTGCAGCTGAAATTGGCCATATGTGGGTGCCGGATCCGGATAATGGAAAACCGGTCGAGTTGGAACAAATTTGTTCAGGCTGGGCGATCGGCCAGCGGGCGCGTATGGCTGCAGCGGGTTCCAATTCCCTCATGGAGCAAATTGCTGGCTCTCTCGAGAAGATCGATGCGAAAGTGGTCTATTCTGGCGGCAGAAAAAGGGGATGAAACTGCCCTCCGCATTCTCAATGAAACCTGTCAAACGCTGGCTATTGCGATGAGTAATGTGGTTACCCTGCTGCACCCGGAACGTATCGTCCTGGGTGGAGGAGTGTCATTCATGGGTCCGCTTTTTTGGAACACATTGCAAGCTGAATTTCGATCAAGGATGTTGCCAGTCTTTGCTCCCCGGGTTGAGCTTTTACCCGCAAAATTAAGTGAATTTGTTGTAGTGACTGGCGCAATCTGTTTGGGATAATTCCTGGTCAAAACGAAAAACGACCTGACTGTATGAAACAACCATCAATGAGACGCGTCGTTCAGTCCGGCTTCCTGCCGCTGACCACGCGGACAGGCGGAAACATCCAAAAGCTGGGGCCAGACTGATTTAACGCCTCCCAGCCCAGGGCCTGCAAAGAGGCGAGATATTCTCCGGTTGCCATAAAGTCAAGCAGGGCAATTTGTCCACCCGGTTTGAGAACACGGTGAATTTCATCGATCGCCCTGGCGCGTCCTTCCCTGCCTGGAATATTATGAATGGACAGGCTCGCAATAACTGCATCCACTGAACAATCGGGAAGAGGCAGGGCGCGCATGTCACCCGTTTTGATCTCGACGCGTTCCGCGACCCCCTCCGCTCGGGCGTTCTCCATGGTGACCTCCGGGCGGTTTCCGGATTGATCCATCGATTGCCACAGATCCACGCCGATGGCCTTTCCATTTGGGAGCTGCTTTGCAGCTTCGTTGAGCAGCAGCCCTCGTCCACAACCGACATCCAGGACGATCTCGTTCCCTTTAAGCTGTAATGACTCAATTAACGTTCGCCGCTTGTGAAGTTTCCCCCACCTTGCTGCTCCAGATCATCAAAAGGGAGGTGACCAGCATGCTCCCGCCTGCAAAAATTCCCCAAAAGCCAAGGATGTACATCAACCAGCGCGGCTCGGAAATTAACAGGAAAGCCGCAATACCGATAAGAAGTATCGCACTGCCTCCGATCGCTAAATTGCGGACGACAGGAGGCGCGTCGATTCCATAGTTCGGGCGGGACATGGCCTTATCCTTTCCACCGGTAAGAAGAAACCGTGACGTTATGAAGTTTTCATTTCATCATAACGGACATGCATATCCATGCAATAGATGTTCACCTCTCCCAGGTGCTCGTACGTTTCGCAGCGCTTGAAATAACTGTCCTTGCTGCACTGCATGTGCTCCAGGGTTTGAGCGGTGAAGAGGGCATAGCCCTTCCAGCCCGTGGATTCAGATACGCCGTTCTTCAAAAGCCGGTGGATCAGGTTGACATCCGTTCCGAGCAGGTCCCGGATCCCGGCCACCTGCTGGAGGACGAAATCGCCGTGGTGCAGGATAAACTTCAGGTCCAGGGTGGGAAGCGCCTGGCAGGCCCGGCAAGGACAGGTTGCCTGGCTGTGTAACGATAGGGCTTTATCCCGAAACGCCAGGTACGTACCGTCGATCAGTTCCATCAGGAGTTTGCAGTCCTCCAGTTTTTCCTCCTCGATGTAGGCAAAGACCGCATCCCCCTCCAGCTTGGCAATGGTCAGCAGATCGTCCAGCTTTTCCACGATGGTTTCCAGCAGATAGGAAAGGGCCATCCCGGCGTGCTCGATCTCCGTCTGGGCGACAAAGGATGTATAGCCTGAAATATCGGCAAGAAACAGGTAGCCTGTCTGTGTTTTTCGCTCCATTACTCACTCCTCGATAGCCAGTAAATGTAGGCCCTATTCTACCCGGTTAAACAATACGCCTGCCTGTGGATGGAATAAATTCACGTTGTGTTTTACCATCGGAAAATAAAATCCGCCCGTTCCATTTGGAACGGGCGGATTTGTGATGCAATGTTTATATACTATACACGTTCGACGCGCGGCTTGGCAACATTGACCTTGAGCTTTTTGTCAGCCAAGTCATAGTCGTTGAACATACTGATCGCCTTATCGGCCTCCGCCTGCGTGGGCATGGCCACAAAGGCAAAGCCCTTCGACACGCCGGTGCCCTTTTCCGTGGCGACATCCACCGATGTAACGGTTCCGGCTTGTCCGAACAGGGTCTTGATTTCTTCCTGCGTGGTCGACTTATTCAGGTTTCCTACGTAAATTCTAGTTTCCATTTATTACTGCTTTCTCCGGCACGGCCGGAAATAAAATGACCGCAACCCTATTAAGTGGGTCGGCGGCCAAAGGTACGACAGAGATCCAATTATTATTACCCCTTCAGTGTAACACAGTTCCAGCCCATAGACGGGGCAATCCGTTTTCCCATTGATTTGGGCGGGGAATATGATCCAGATGCCCCTGCTTACCTTAAAGCAACATGTGTGCCTGCCACAATAAACAATATTTGATTGACAGCCTACCCCTTTTTTGCTACACTAGAGTTGTCAGACAAATATAGTCTAGTCGTTTTGGGTTCCAGCCCACAACCATTCGACTGCCGAACATCAAAAATCATGACAACACTTCTCATCACACACGCACATATCGTTACCATGGATGACCACCAGCGGGAGATTCCCGACGGTGGTCTTTTTGTTCGTGACGGCTTCCTCGAACACGTAGGGCAGACAAGCGAGCTGCCCTCTACCGCCGACGAAATCCTCGACCTGACCGGTCACCTGGTCCTGCCGGGGCTCGTCAATACGCACCACCACTTCTACCAAACCCTGACGCGTGCCGTTCCGGCCGCGCAGGATGCCAACCTCTTCAACTGGCTGACCACACTCTACCCGATCTGGGCACGCATGAACCCGGAGGATATCTTCACCTCCGCCCAGACCGCCCTGGCCGAGCTGGCCCTCTCAGGATGCACGACCGCCTCCGACCATCTCTATCTTTTCCCCAACGGCTCAAAATTGGACGATGAGATCGCCGCCGCCCAGGAGATTGGCTTGCGCATCCAGGCTTCGCGCGGCTCGATGTCCCTTGGCCAATCCCAGGGTGGACTTCCACCCGATTCCGTTGTGGACAGTGAAGACTCCATCCTGAACAACTCCCAGCGGCTGATCCAGAAATACCATGATCCCAAGCCTGGCGCATTCGTGCAGATCGTCCTGGCGCCATGTTCGCCCTTCAGCGTGACCAGCGACTTGATGAAGCAGTCCGCAAAACTGGCGCGGGAATACGATGTCCATCTGCATACTCATCTTGCCGAGACCGAGGACGAGGAACAGTTCTGCCTGCAGCGCTTCGGGCACCGTCCCGTCGGGTACATGCAGGAAGTGGACTGGGTGGGGAGCGACGTCTGGTTCGCCCACGCGGTCTGGGTCAACCAGGAGGAGATCGCGGTCTTTGCGAAGCACAACTGCGGCGTGGCGCACTGTCCCACCTCGAATATGCGGCTTGCCTCCGGCATTGCCCCGGTCAAGGAATATCGGGCCGCGGGCGTGAACGTCGGCCTGGGGGTGGATGGCTCCGCCTCCAACGACGGGTCGCACCTGCTCGCCGAGGTCCGCAACGCGATGCTGGTCTCACGTGTCAGGGAAGGACTCACGGGCTATTCCCTGTCCAACGATCCGGATCGTAAACTGATGACGGCCCGCGAAGCCATCCATCTGGGTACGCGCGGCGGCGCGGCCGTCCTGGGCCGGACCGATATCGGCAGCCTGGAAGCTGGCAAATGCGCCGACTTCTTTGCCATCAACCTCAACCGCATTGGCTTTACCGGCATGCATGATCCCGTCTCTGCAGTGGTCTTTGGCCAGCCCGTCAACGCGGACTACACGGTCGTCGGTGGCAGGTTTGTGGTCAAGGAAGGGCAGTTTTGTACTGTGGATGAAGGCAGGCTGATAGAGAAACATAACAAGGCGGCCAGGAGACTATTGGAAGCTTAAAGGTTTGAACCTTGTGACGTTTAGCTTGCATAATGGTTAACTTTTTGTTCTCCCTGCTCGTTGACGATTGGTGCTATTTAGCGGTATACCTCAACCAGTAGTTTGTGAAAACAAAACTTTTGGACACCCTGTGATGACCGAGACCCTGGTTCAGATCCTCTTTGGCTGGCCGGCGATCATTGCCTCCATTCTTCTTTCGATTGCAGGCGTTTGGCTAAGGAAGCCCGGACTTTTGATCGCTTCTGGAATTGTGTGTGTACCCTTTACATATTATGTCAGCAATGGGTTTCGCTCGCCCCTGGTCTTATTACCAGCATGTGAGCTTGGCGCGGCGTTCGCAATTACACGTGAACGGAAATTGATAACATGGTTATTGGTTTCCCCACTAATCATTGTTGCTGTAGTATTGGCTTATACTGTCCTGACACAATCATTTGACCGCTAACAACGGAGACTGAATGCCACCAACCACAAAACTCACCCGCGCGCTTGTAGATGCTGCCATGGGCCGCGTCCCTGCGGACCTGGTCATTCTCAATGGCAAGTGGGTATCCGTCCAGACCGGGGAGATTATTCCCGGCTCGGATATTGCCATTAAGGATGGGCATGTTGCCTATGTGGGTGAGGATGGGCGCCATGCGATCGGCAGGGACACACAGGTCATCGACGCCAAGGGACGCTATCTCGTCCCGGGCCTGCTGGATGGGCACATGCATGTGGAATCCGGCATGGTGACGGTGACAGAGTTCGTCCGCGCTGTGGCCGTACGCGGCACAACCGGCATGTTCATCGACCCGCACGAGATCGCCAACGTGTTCGGCCTCAAGGGTGTGAAACTGATGGTGGACGAGGCCCGGGACCAGCCCATTCACGTCTGGGTGCAAATGCCGTCCTGTGTGCCATCCGCTCCCGGGCTGGAGACGCCTGGCGTAACCATCGGTCCGAAGGAAGTGGGAGAGGCAATGAAGTGGAAGGGCATCATTGGCCTGGGTGAGATGATGAATTATCCCGCGGTGGCCAGGGGCGATGGCAGGCTGCTCGAGGAGATGTCGATCACGCATGCCAACAACAAAACCATTGGCGGACATTATGCCTCGCCCGATCTCGGGCTTCCCTTCCATGGCTATGTCGCCGGCGGTGCGGAGGATGATCACGAAGGAACGCACCTCGAAGATGCAGTCGAACGCGTCCGCCAGGGGATGAAGGCGATGCTGCGCTACGGCTCCTCCTGGCATGACGTCGCTTCGCAGGTGGGCGCGATCACACATCTCGGCCTGGATCCGCGCCGCTTCATCCTCGTGACCGACGACTCCCACGCCCAGACGATATCGTACGAGGGCCACATGGACCGTGTCCTGCGCCATGCTGTGGCACAGGGATTAACTCCCATGACCGCCATCCAGATGATGACGATCAACACTGCCGAGCATTTCGGGCTGGCCCGCGAGATGGGCATGATCGCCCCCGGCCGCTGGGCGGATGTGGTGCTGGTGAAGGATCTTGAACAACTTCAAGGCGGATGTGGTGATCGCCAAAGGGAAGGTCATCGCACAAAATGGGAAGTGGACCGTGGACCTGCCGAAATATAACTATCCCTCCTGGGCCACGAACTCTGTGAAGTTGAAGAAGCCTCTACGGGCGGAAGATTTCAGTTTAAAAGTAAAAAGTCGAAAGCCAGTGGTCAGGGCGAATGTCATTGGTATCATTGAGAACCAGGCGCCCACCCGGCATTTGACGTGTCGACCTCCAGCCTGAAGGTGGGGAAATCCAGGCTGATATTAATCGGGATATTGCCAAGCTGGCCATGGTTCAGCGCCATAACGGGATGAGCGGGATCACGATGGGCCTGGTGAGCGGGTTTGGCTTTACGTCGAAGTGTGCGGTCGCCTCAACGGTGGCGCACGACAGCCATCACATGATCGTCGTTGGCACGGACGATGAACTCCATGGCGGTGGCAGCCAACACCCTGGCTGGATGCGGGGGCGGCCAGGTGGTGGTGAAGAACGGCAGGGTAATCGGGCTGGTCGATCTCAAGATCGCCGGCTTAATGTCGGATGAACGGGCGGATGTCGTCGCCAAAAAAGCAGAGACCATCCTCAAGGGATTTCGGTCCTGCGGTTGTCAATTGAATAACCCGAACATGCAGCTGTCCCTGCTGGGTCTTGTGGTTATTCCCGAATTGCGAATATCAGACAAAGGTCTGGTTGATGTAACAAAGTTCAAAGTTGTTCCACTATTGGAGGGATGATGGCTAATTTTCCGTTTCAAAGATTACAGGCTGACCTGGCGAAGTTGATCGCAGAGACGCCCCCGGGGACGCGATTGATGTCCGAACCCGACCTTGCCAAGCAAATGGGAGTCTCACGCGCCACATTGCGTGAAGCGATGCGTACATTTGAGACCCAGGGATTGATCCGCCGCCGGCAGGGTTCCGGCACCTATGTCGTTGGCAAATTCCAGGTGATCGATGCCGGGCTCGAGGTGCTGGAAAGCATGGAGACCATGGCACGCCGCATGAATTTGGAAGTCTCCGTCAGCGACCTGCGCGTCGAACAGATGGAAGCAGACAAAACCATTGCGGACGGTCTGTGCGTGGAGGAAGGGACGCGCTTTGTAAGCATCCGGCGCGTAATGCGGGCCGAGGGCCGGCCGGTTTCCTACCTGGTCGATTCCCTGCCCATCGATATTCTTAAGCCCGACGAACTGGCCAATGAAGTCCGCGGCTCCGTGCTCGATTACCTGATCGGCAGCGGTATCGACCTCCAGGTTTCGCGGGCCGCGATCAGCGCCACCAATGCTGTCGCAGACGTAGCCAAAGCTCTCGAGATCCAGCGTGACGATGTACTGTTGCAATTTGCCTCCCAGCTCTATGATGGCACGGGCAGGGTCGTCGATTATTCGGTGAGTTACTTCATTCCCGGATATTTCCATTTCCACGTCAACAGGCGTATTGGGAATGGCCAGGCAGTTTAGGCGTTCCAACCTGTAAATCTTCAGCCGTCCATTACCGAAGATTTCTTTTACAGTTCAGGCTGCCGTTTAAGTAGGGATTCGAGGAATCTCTGTGACTCCACGCCTGGAAATATGATATTGCGAGGTAAACGTGACAGTTCAGGAAATCAAAAAAAGAGTTGCAGCCGATCGCGGGAACATCATCCAGTTCCTGCGCGATATTGTTGCCATCCCCAGCATGGATGGGCAGTTGAAGGATGTTGGCGAGTGCATTCAGGCCAAGATGCGCAACCTTGGGTTCGACGAGGCACGCTTCGACAAGATGGGCAACACCATCGGCCGCATCGGCAATGGTCCCAAAACGATCGTCTTCGACTCGCACATCGATACCGTAGGCGTTGGAGACCCCGACGAATGGGAATGGGATCCGTTCGTGGGCAAGGTGGAGAATGGCGCCCTGTACGCGCGCGGCGCCTGTGACGAGAAGGGCTCCACGCCCGGCATGATCTATGGCCTGGCCATCGCCCGCGATCTGGGACTGCTCGACGGGTATACCGCCTACTACTTCGGCAACATGGAGGAATGGTGCGATGGGATTGCCCCCAATGCCTTCGTCGAGGCGGATCCCCAGGTGCGGCCGGATTTTGTGGTCATCGGCGAGCCGACCAAAATGCAGGTCTACCGGGGTCACAAGGGCCGCATCGAACTGAAGATCACTGCCCACGGCCAGTCGGCGCACGCCGCGTCCCACTACCTGGGCGACAACGCCGTGTACAAGATGATGTCGATCATCACCCAGATCCGTGAGCTGGATCGACGGATGCGCTTCGGCATGGGTTACCATCCGATCCAGGGCTATCCCTCCGTCGCGGTGACCGACGTCGAGGCGCGCACCGCCTCCCTCAACGCGGTGCCCGATCAGTTCACGATCTATCTCGACCGGCGCATCACACTGAGCGAGCCGCGCGAAGAAGTGATCGAGACGATCAAGGGACTGATCCCCGACTATCTGCAGGATGAGATCCACGTCGAGGAATTGTTCTACGACGCGCCGTCCTACACGGGCTTTGTCTTCCCGGTCTCGAAGTTCTACCCGCCCTGGCTGCTGGATGACGCCCACCCGCTGACCCGGGCCGGGCAGGCCACGATTGAGGCGTTGTGGGGCGAGAGCCGGGCGCTGGGCACCTGGGACTTCTCGACCAACGGCACCTACTGGGCCGGCAAGGCGGGAATTCCCTCCATCGGCTTTGGCCCTGGCGATGAGAAGACCGCCCACATGCGCCATGAGAACGTGCCGCTCGACGAAGTGGTGGACTGCCACTGAGTTCTATGCCCTGCTGCCGAAGATGCTGAGTGAGAAGGCAGGCAAGTAAACAAGTAAATACGTATACACGCGGAGCGGACGAGCTATAGGCCTGTTTTCGTGTCCGGGTGTGTTCGGAATAACGCCAAAGAAGGAAACGCTCATGGAATTGCTGGTGCTTTTGAACGTCTCAATATTCAATATTCTAATCGGAGGTTCGTATGCGTAGTTTTGCTGGTCGTGATATTCTTTCCCTTAAGGAGTTCGAACGAAACGAATTCTTCCACGTTTTTGACGTTGCTGAGAAGATGGAAGCCATCGCCCGGGCACGCAAGAATGTGGATCTGCTCAAAGACAAGACCCTGGTAACGGCTTTCTATCAGCCGTCGACGCGCACGCGTCTGGCCCATGAAGCTGCCATGCATCGCCTGGGAGGCCATGTCACAGGCTTCTCGGATGCCAAGATGACCCGCGCCGGGGACTTCTACCAGGAGTCCATCAAGGATACAGTCAAGATGCTCGAGTTCTACGGCGATGTGATCGTCATGCGGCATTTCCAGCAGGGCGCGCCGCAGGAAGCTGCCAAGTGGGCGAGCATCCCGATCATAAACGGTGGTGACGGCTGGGGCGAGCACCCGACCCAGATCCTGACCGACCTGTACACCGTTCTGCGTGAGAAGGGCCGCATCGACGGCTTGAAGTGGCTGGCCGTGGGCGACATGCGCATGCGCACCATGCACTCGCTCGGCTATGCCCTGAGCCAGTTCGACTGCCCGATCACGTTTGTCTCGCCGCCGGAAATGAGCCTGACCGACGATTTCAAGAAGGAACTCACTCAATACAGCGTGAACTTCCAGGAAGTTGACCACGTCGAGAAGGCGATCGCCGACGCGGATGTCATCCTGGTCGAGCCCGTGGTGCAGCCCGATTACACCAAGTCCCGCGATGAGCGCACCGGCGAGCTCGATCTCACGCCTGCCAATTACAAGATCACCCGCGAGCTGCTCTTCACCAAGGCCAAGAGCGATGCCATCCTGCTGCACTCTCTGCCGCGCATGGACGAAATCCCGGCCGATGTGGATATCACCAGGTGGTCGCGCTACTGGCAGGAAGCCTTCAACGGCGTTGTCATGCGCATGACCCTGCTGGCGCTCGTGCTCGGCGCGATGGAATAAATCCCTTCTTCCAGGCTCAAGGCTGAAAGAAACTTATTCGAAAGTAGACAAGGAAACAGGTACACAAGCAAACAAAATGACTTGTATACTTGTTTTCTTGTCTACTTGACACTTTTCACAAGGAGACAAATACAATGCAAACCAATTTTCGTGGCCGTGACTTCATCGGCGACCTGGACTTCACCAAAGAGGAAGTCGAAACCGTCCTGGACGTAGCCTGGGATCTGAAGCGCAAACGCGCTCTGGGCGAGCCACATGCCTACCTGCGCGACAAGGTGCTGGCGATGCTGTTCTTCTTCTCGTCCACACGCACCCGCGGCTCGTTCGAAGCTGGAATCGCCCAACTTGGCGGGCACGGCGCCTTCATCGATTCGAACACCACCCAGATCTCCCATGGCGATACCCCGGTGGAAATCGGTGAGATCTTCGGTCGCTATTTCGATGGCATTGCCATCCGTCATTGTGACTTTGGCGATGGCAACAAATATTTGAACGATGTTGCCAAATCCAGCCGCGCGCCGGTCCTCAACATGCAGTGCGACATCTACCATCCTTTCCAATGCCTGGCTGACCTGATGACCATCATGGAGAAGAAGGGCCGTGACCTGCGCAAGAAGAAGATGGTTGTTTCCTGGGCGTATGCGGCTTCCTACCTCAAGCCCGTCTCTGTTGCTCAATCGCTTATCCTACAGATGCCGCGCTTCGGCATGGATGTCACGCTTGCTTATCCGCCTGAGTTCAAGCTCATGCCCGAGATCGTCGAGCAGGCCAAGGAACAGGCTCGCATCTACGGTTCCAATTTCGAGATCGTCGACAGTAAGGACGGCATGACCGAAGCCTGTAAGGACGCGGACGTGATCTATGCCAAATCCTGGGGTCCATTGTTGACAACAAACGATAAAGCAGAAGGCAAGAGAATTCAGGATAGCTACAAGGACTGGATCATGGACGCGGCGAAACTCAAAGTTGCCAAGCCGGATGCGATCTATATGCACCCACTTCCTGCCGACCGCGATGTCGAAGTGACCAGCGAAGTCATGGATGGACCAAACTCTGTCGTGTTCGATGAAGCCGAGAACCGCCTGCACGCGCAGAAAGCCGTCATGGCGCTGACGATGAGTTAGGTGTAAGGTATACAGGTAGACAAGGAAACAAGTAAACAAGGAAGTAGGTAGACGAGGAGGCAGGCTTGAGTGAAAGAAAGATCTTGTACCAATCCCCAGGACAACCTGGAAGACGTGGCTTTGAAGATTTGGAATGTTATAAACTGGCATTGCACGTCATTGTTGGTGTTCAAGGGCTGACTAGGAAGCTGCCTCCAGAAGAGAAGTTCGATTTGGCTGTTCAAATCCGCCGTTCGTCAAAAAGTGTTGCCGCGAATATTGCCGAAGGTTATGGACGCTATCACTATCTTGACAGTTTGTATAAATACTCGATTGCGCGTGGCGAGCTGAACGAGACACTCTCGCATGTCATTCATGCGAAAATATTGGGCTACATCGATCAAACAACATTTGAACCTCTCTATTCGCTCATTCGCGAGACAGAGCAAACGCTCAATGGATATATGACGTATATCCACCGCCAGCGGGCTGGATCAGAGGAATATGGTGATAAAGCAGTCCGCGAAGATGCTGCAGAATATACTTTGCGTGATGAAGAATTCAATACGAAGAATGAAACCAAATAATCTAACTTCCATTGACTTGTATACTTGTGTACTTGTCTACTTGTTTACCTAAAGGAGAAACCATGTCAAAACTAGCTGTTATAGCCGTCGGTGGTAACTCACTGATCAAAGACGATAAAAACGTATCGGTCGAGGACCAGGAACGGGCGCTGCGCGAGACCGCCCATCACATCGCAGACATGATCGAAGAAGGCTGGGATCTGGCGATCGGCCACGGCAATGGCCCGCAGGTCGGATTCATCCTGCGCCGCTCCGAGATCGCCGCGAAAGTGGAAGGGATGCACGAAGTTCCGCTCGATGTCTGCGGTGCAGACTCCCAGGGCGCGATCGGGTACGAGTTCCAGCAGGCGCTGCAGAACGAATATCAGAGGCGCGGCATCCACAAGGGTGCTGTCACGGTCATTACACAGACTCTTGTCGATCAAGACCGACCCTGCCTTCCAAAAGCCGACCAAGCCGATCGGATCGTTCATGGACGAAGCCGAAGCCAAAAGACGTGAGAAGAATATGGGCTGGTCGGTGGTTGAGGATGCCGGCCGCGGCTGGAGACGGGTGGTGGCCTCGCCGCTGCCCAAGAAGATCATCGAGTTGGAATCGGTGAAGACGCTGCTCCACGCTGGGGTCACGGTCATCACCGTGGGTGGCGGTGGCATCCCGGTCATCGATCGCGGCAACAGCGATTACGAAGGCACAGCCGCGGTCATCGACAAGGATTTTGCCTCCTCACTGCTGGCCCAGGAGATAGGCGCGGAGCTGTTCCTGATCGCCACCGCGGTCGAAAAGGTTGCCATCAACTTTGGCAAGCCCAATCAACAGTGGCTCGATAAGATGAACTCTTGCCGAGGCAAAGCAGTATCTCGCCGAAGGTACGCACTTTGCCAAGGGCTCCATGGCGCCCAAGATGCAGGCTATCGTCTGGTTCCTGGAGAACGGCGGCAAAACGGCTTTGATCACCAACCCGGAGAATATCGGGCGTGCGCTGCATGGTGAAACCGGCACCTGGATTGTGAAGGAATAAAATCTTCCGGGCGGCGCATTCATTCCGCAAAGGGTGTGCGCCGCCCTGTTTTACAGGTTGTTGAGGAGAAGCTTATGTCACAAGTCGGATCCTCCACCGTCTCTGTTCCACGTGCCAATGGCAAAGGAACGATGGAGTCGTTTTTCATCAAGCCGGAAGGCCCGGGACTGTTTCCTGGACTGGTGGTAATACACGAGATCTTTGGTTTGAACGACAACATCCGTGAAATCGCGCGTCAATTTGCGGACCAGGGTTATGCTGCTCTTGCTGTGGATTTGTTTTCAAATCGAAATCGTGCCGTGTGTATGCTGCAGCTCATTCACGGCATGATGTTCCGTCCATTGAATAATCCTGTAGTCTCTGACCTTAAATCAACGATAGCTTTTTTGCAGCAACAACCAGGCGTGGATCCGAATCGCATCGGCGCGGTCGGCTTTTGCATGGGCGGCGGGTACGCCCTGCAGCTGGCGGTGACTGATCAAGGCATGAAAGCTGCGTCCGCTTTTTACGGCGCCGCGCCCAGGCCACTCGAAGCCTTCGCACAATCCTGTCCGATCGTGGGCAGTTATCCCGAAAAGGATTTTTCTGCCGCGGGCGCACGTGAGCTGGACGACTGTGCTCGAAAAGCATAATATTCCTCACGATATCAAATTTTACGAGAATACCCAGCACTCCTTTTTCAATCGACAGAGAACTCCGTTTGAAGTGGAAGCTTCAAAGGACGCCTGGCAGCGCATGCTGTCATTTTTCAGTGAACATCTCAGCTAGCACCGGACCATTTACTGCATGAAGAGATTTCTGCATCCTGCTCTCGCCCTGTTCGCTGGTGGCCATTATTGCCTATGGCATACTGGCGCCGCAGCTGGGCTTTTACTGGGACGACCTGCCCATGTCGTGGATCCGCTATGAGCTGGGTACGCAGGCGATGACCCAGTATTTTTCCACGAACCGTCCGGTGTGGGGATTGCTCTACCAGGTGACCACCCGGCTGATTCCCCAGGTTCCGGTGTACTGGCAGGCTTTTGCACTCCTGTGGCGCTGGCTCGGCGCGCTGGTCGTCTGGGCGATCGGGCGGGAGCTGTGGAAGGACAAGCCTCGCTTTGCCTTGAGCGTTGCCTTTCTCTTCCTGTTGTATCCCGGCTTCAACCAGCAGTGGGGGAGTTATCTTTACAGTCATTTTTTCATCGTTATCTTTTTCTACCTGTATTCCGTCTATCTTTCCTTGAGACGCAAAACGATCCCAGCGTTGATCTTTTCCGCGCTCAATCTGTGGATGATGGAATACTTCTTCCCGCTGGAGTTTGCCCGCATCGGATTCATCTGGACCTCGCTGCGGGATGAGTATCCCAACCCGCGCGACCGGGTCAAACCCAGCCTCAAAATTTGGACACCTTATTTGATTTTGTTTGCCCTGGCAGTTTTGTCCCGTTTATTTGTTTTCAACAATCAGGTTTACGGAATTGGATTGGGATCCCAATTAAAGACTGCTCCGCTCGCCACGATCGCTTCCCTTGCTCCAAAACTTTTTCGTCAGTATCTGGACCGTGCTTGTCGCTGCCTGGATCCAGATCGTCAAAGCGATCGATCCATCGGTCCACGGGGCGCGGACGATCGCGCTGTATCTTGTCGTATCGCTGGTTGTCTTTGCTATCGCGCTTTACTTCCTGTTGATCCAGGCCAGGGATGAGCCAGGCAAAAGAAGCACATATTATGCGATCGGTCTTGGCTTGTTCATGCTTCCCTTTGCAGGCGCACCGTTCTGGCTGACGGGCCTGACGATCTCGCTCGCACACCCGGCCAGCCGCTTTACCCTGCCGTTCATGCTGGCGGTGAGCCTGATCGTCGCGGGGCTGATCGAGTTTATCCCGGCGCGTGCCCGTTACTTTGTCCTGGCGGCGCTGATCGGCCTTTCCGCAGGACGCCAGTTCCTGTGGTCCACAGATTATCTGCGGAACTGGCAGGCACAAAAGAACCTCTTCTGGCAGATGACCTGGCGTGCGCCGGGCCTGAAGCCGAACACGCTGGTATTGATGAATGAGGAACTGGACTTGTATGCCGATAACTCCCTGAGCGCGCCGCTGAACTGGATCTACGCGCCCAACTCCAGCGCGGACCAGATCGGGTATGTGCTTTTCTATCCAACCAATCGATTGAATGAGTCCCTGCCTGCTTTACAGCCTAATGTTCCCATTCAATACGATTACATTGCCGGGCGCTTCAACGGAAATACATCCCAGGCCGTTGCGTTTTATTATGCTCCGCCCTCCTGTCTGCGGCTGCTCGAACCGGATCTTGATGCGAACAATCGCTTTATCCTGGATGACAGCTTGATGCGCGAAGCTTCGGCACTCTCCAATCAGCGATCAAATCGTTGATTCGTCAGACGCAGTGATGCCAGAGTGTTTATGGGCCCGAGCCGGAGCATGGCTGGTGTTATTACTTCGAAAAAGCTGATCTTGCGCGCCAACAGTGGTGATTGGGAGCAGGTCGCCGCATTGGGAGACAAGGCCTTCAAGCTGAATGACTATCCGAATAACCCGGTGGAACGGTTTGTGTTCATTGAAGGATATGCCCACACAGACAATTGGGATCGGGCGTTGAAATTATCCAATGAAGCCTTTAAAGTCTCAAAGGAGTATGTTGGACCTTTACTTTGTAAATTGTGGACGCGGATCGAAACGGAAACAAGCGACGGCCCGGAGCGAAGCGACGCAATCTCCGAAGCCAGGAATTGTTTTGCTTGTAATCCGTGAATTCATGAGCAATGTTCTTGTCATTTGTCATGTGAATACCCTACAATAGAAGCGGTCAAGTCCCATGATAAAATTAAAAATGTATAGACACGGCTCGAAAGGAGGCGTTCCTCACCCGGAAGAATCACTTTGCTGCTTGTATCGACTCGAACTTCAACAAAATCAAAGAGGAGTAGAAATGCGTAAGTCACTTTTGCAAGTTTTCGCGCTGTTGGTTGTTCTTTCGCTGGCTCTGACAGCCTGCGGCGGCGCTGCCGCCCCCACGGCCGCGCCGTCAGCGGCGACCCAGGCTCCTGCCCAATCGGGCGGGGAGCTGCAGATCCCTGATATTGAGCAAGGCAAGTTCAATGTTGCCATGGTCCTGATTGGACCGCATGATGATGGCGGCTGGTCGCAGGCTCATTATGAAGGGCTGCAATATCTCGAGAAGAACGTGCCGAATGTTCACACGGCCTATATCGAGAACGTACCCGAAGGCTCTGAGGCCGAGCAGGTCATCCGCAGCCTGGCACGCAAGGGCTTCGACCTGGTCCTGACCACATCCTTTGGTTATATGGATGCGACCGGCGCCGTGGCCGAGGAATTCCCCGACCAGACTTTCATCCATGTCAGCGGTTACAAGAGCAACAACAAGAACTTTGGCAACCTGTTTGGCGCCATGGAAGACATGAAGTACCTGGCTGGCATGGTCGCCGGTTCCCGCGCCAAGACCGATGGCACCCCGAAGATCGGTTACATCGCCACCTTCCCGATCCCGGAAGAACTGCGCCTGGGCAATGCCTTTGCGCTTGGTATGAAAAAGACCTGCCCCGAATGCACGCTGGATGTGCGCTGGATCAATACCTGGCACGACCCCGTTGCTGAGAAGGACGCTGCCTCCTCACTGTTCGACGCCGGTGCCCAGGTTGTGTTCACCGGTGCGGATACTCCCGCCCCTGCTGATGTCGCCCAGGAAAAGGGCAAATGGGGCATCACCTATGACTACGTTGGTTCCTGCAAGGTGGAGCGCTGTCTCACCACCATGTATTGGGACTGGGGCAAGATTTATTCCACGATCACCAAGGGCCTGATTGCCAAGACCTACAAGCCCGGCTTCGATTACTTCGATGCCGACTCCGGCGCGCTGGGAATCTATGGCTTCATGGAAGGCCAATCCCCGACCAAGGGCATGTCTGACCTGCCCGCCGAGGATATACAGATGGTGAAGGATACCCTGGCCAAGATGCTGGCCGGTGAGTTCAACCGCTTCGATGTCTTCACGGGTCCGATCAAGGACAATAAGGGCAACATCGTTGTGCCCGAAGGCGAGAAGATGGAGCAGGCTGATCTCGACCAGTTCCCGCCCGGAGCCCCCGGACTGGAATGCAAGTACTGCATGTACTGGTGGGCTGATGGCATTACTGCCGAGCTTCCTGCCAAATAAATAATCGTTCCATATGGGGACCAGGATGGATATCTCCTGGTCCCCTTTTTCCAACAGGACTTATAATTCAGAAACAAAATAGTATGGACACGGACGACCCTGATGATACGGATAGTGGCAGCTTGGTTGTGAACACACATTTGCGAGATCCGTTGAGACAGAGAAGCATCTTTTCGGCAGATCAGGTGCGAACGTCTGTGCCAGTCTGGGAGCGACACCTTGGATAAACCCGAAACCGACACTCCTGCAAACATTCCGATCGTTGTAAGCATGAAGGGCATTGTCAAGCGCTTTCCAGGCGTGCTGGCGAATGATCATGTGGACTTTGAACTGCGCCAGGGAGAGATCCATGCCCTGCTGGGGGAAAATGGGGCCGGTAAAAGTACATTGATGAATGTGCTCGCCGGCTTATATAAACAGGATTCAGGCATTATTACAGTCAAGGGCAAACCGCTGGTTTTTTCCTCTCCACGGGATGCCATTAATGCAGGCATCGGCATGATACACCAGCACTTCATGCTGGTCCCTTCACAGACTGTGACGGAGAATATCCTGCTCGGACTCGATGCCCCGCGTTTTCGCATGCGCTTGAGTGAATATGATAAAAAGATCGCCGATCTTGGCGATAAGTACGGGCTGAAAGTCGACCCGCGCGCCAAGATCTGGCAGATATCCGTCGGCGAGCAGCAGCGCGTGGAACTGCTGAAGATGCTGTATCGCGGCGCCGACGTGTTGATCATGGACGAGCCGACGGCCGTCCTGGCGCCGCAGGAGATCGATGGGTTATTCGATACCCTGCGCTCCATGGTGGCACAGGGCAAGTCCATTATTTTCATCAGTCATAAATTGCAGGAAGTGACCGCCATTGCAGACCGGGTCAGCGTTCTGCGGCGCGGCGTATCGACCGCCTCCGGTGTCCCTGCCAAGGGTGTCAGTCGTGCGGAGCTGGCGCGCTTGATGGTGGGCCGCGATGTGGTCTTCTTTGTGGACAAGAAACCTTCCAAGCCCGGCAAGATTGTTTTGGATGTGAAGGATGTCCATGCTGAAAACGATAAGGGCCTGCCGGCCCTGCGCGGTCTTTCACTCAATGTGCGCGCAGGGTGAGATCGTTGGCCTTGCCGGTGTGGCAGGCAATGGCCAGATCGAGCTCTCGCAGGTCATTGCGGGACTGCGCAAGTGCAATCAAGGCGAAGTATTGTCTGAATGGGAGACAGAGTCAGCAACCGCGATACGTTGTATGGCATCGAGCATGGCATGGCCTATGTGCCTGAGGATCGCAACCATGTGGGCAGCTCCGCCAACCTGAGTGTGACCGATAACGTCATCATGAAAAATTATCGCAAGCCGCCCGATCTCGAGAGGCAGCATGCTGGATATGAACGCGGCAACGAAGTTTGCCGAGGAACTTAAGATAGCGTATGACATTATCGTGCCGACCGTCAAAACCCCTGTCCGACTCCTCTCCGGTGGAAATCTCCAGCGTGTGATCCTGGCCCGGGAGATTTCAGGAAATCCCCAGTTCATGGTGGCGGTTCAACCCACCCGCGGGCTGGATGTCGGTGCGATCGAAGGAGTCCACCGCCTGCTGCTGGCCCAGCGTGAAGCGGGTGCTGCGGTGCTGCTGATCTCCGAGGAGTTGGAGGAATTACTGGCGCTGAGTGACCGCATCTGCGTGATCTATGAGGGGAAGATCATGGGTGAGATCAAGGTCGAATCGGCGGAACCGGACCAGGATCTGATCGAGGCGATTGGTTTGATGATGACAGGCACACCACTGGATCAAATCCACAAGGAAGGGGTTAGCCATGGCTGAAAGCACATCCATACAGAAACAACGGACGGGATTTCGGATCCGTCTTGAACCCCGACTCGAGGAACCTCCTGGTTGGTTTCCCTGGTTGGTTTCGCTGGGCGCAATCGTTGTTGCGTTGATCATCGGCGGCATTGTGATCGAAATGGCAGGTGGGAACGCATTGAGATCCTACCTGCACATTGGGGAAGCCTCGTTCGGCAACATCGGCGTGCTTTCAGACACCATCGTGAAAGCGACGCCGATCCTGTTGACCGGTCTGGCCTGTTCCGTGGCATTCCGCATGAAGTTGTGGAATATCGGAGCCGAGGGTCAGTTCATCATGGGCGCCTGGGGTGCGAGCGCGGTTGTATTGTTCCCAATCCTGGCGCCGGGCACCTCGCCCTGGATCTTCATTCCCACCATGATGGTGGCGGCCATGGCGGCAGGCGCGGCCTGGGGCTTCATCCCTGGTTATCTCAAAGCAAAGTTCAACGTAAACGAGATCATTACTACGCTGATGATGAACTATATTGCGATCTCATGGGTGAACTTCTGGGTGTTCGCGGTCTGGAGTGAAGGTGGTTTTCAAATGTCGCCCGAGTTCCCGCGTACCGCCTGGCTTCCACGCCTGTTGAACTTTGCTCAGACCATTCCGGCCTTCCGTGGGCTCACCACCCATGGGGGCTTCTTCATCGGCGTGATCGCGGCCATCATCCTGTGGTTTATGGTGTATCGCAGCCGCTGGGGGTATGAGATCCGCCTGATCGGCGATAACCCGAGGGCAGCGAAGTATGCCGGCATTAACATCGCCCGTAACACGATCTTTGTGATGATGCTTTCCGGTGCGCTCGCCGGCCTGGGCGGCATGAGCGAAGTGACCGGGGTGGTGCATCGCCTGCAGACCTCACCGATCGCAGCCGGGTATGGCTTCACCGGCATCATTGTGGCCTGGCTGGCGAAGTTGAATCCGATCGCGATCATCTTCGTTTCCATCCTGTTTGGAGCGCTGTTGCTGGCAGGACGCGAGATCCAGCCCTCGGGCGTGCCGAAGATGATCCAGGGCATCGTGCTGGTCTGTCTGATCGCCAGTGACTTTTTCCTGCGTTATCGAGTCCGCATTGTACGTGCAGGCGCGGAGGCTTAACCATGGATTTCTTCATTCACTTTCTCCAGGCAGGCGTAGCCAGCGGTACTGTCCTTCTGTTTGCGGCCATTGGCGAATTGTTCACAGAACGATCGGGTGTTCTGAATCTAGGTGTCGAAGGCATGATGTTGATCGGCGCGATGACCGGTTTTAGTGTGGCCATTGCAACCGGGAATCCATGGCTGGGTGCGTTGGCTGCCATGATCGCGGCAGGTTTGCTCAGCCAGATCCACGCTTTTATTGCGATCACGCTCCAGGGTGACCAGGTTGTCAGTGGCCTCGCACTGACAATGCTTGGCGTGGGTATCAGTCTTGTGCTGGGCGAGGGCCTGAGCAAGGCTGGAACCGTTTCACTCATGCCCGTTCTCACAATCCCCCTGCTTTCACAAATTCCTCTCATTGGCCCAATCTTCTTTACCAACCAAAGTGTGCTTGTGTACATTGGTTACCTGCTTGTGCCGTTTTCATGGTATTACATCAACCACACGCGACCGGGTCTGCATCTGCGTGCGGTGGGTGAGTATCCCTTCTGCAGCGGATGCGCTTGGAATCAATGTCTTCCGTATGCGGTATCTGTACGTCTTTGTCGGCGGCCTGCTGGCGGGGCTCGGCGGTGCGACCATCAGTCTTGCTATTTCCCCGGGCTGGTTCAGTGAGCTTACCACGGGTGGTCAGGGCTGGATCGCAGTTGGTCTGGTCATCTTTGCACAATGGGATCCGATCCGTGCTGCTGTCGGTGCGTATGCCTTTGGTGCCTTGCGCCGCCTGATTCTTGATATCCAGGGTCCAATGCTCTTGTTGGGACTTAAAAACCCGTTTTATTACAATCCCTACCTGGGATTCTTCCTGCAAATGCTCCCGTATGCCTTTACGATCGTTGTGCTCGTAATTGGATCACGCGAAGCGATGCGCAAACGCCTGGGTGCGCCGGCCGCCTTAGGGAATCCCTACATCCGCGGTGAAAGAGGCAAATAGGGCATTCGCCCGGTTGTGCTCTCATTTCCCGGATGGATTTGCTCCGTCAAATCAGGTCTTTGAAATCAGTTGCCCATTCGATCCGCAGGCTGGGTTGAATGGGCCAGGTTTATTCCTTCACCAGGGGGTGCTGAGCGAAATCCCGCATTTATTCAGCGGGAAGGAATATGGACAATTATCATATTATTTCAATTACAAATTGTCTGACAACTGGGTAGCGCTTCCGTTATACTGACAACAGCTGTGCCTCACAATATGCTTAACTTGGCCTTTGAATTTCAGCCTACAAATCCGTGTACATCTTCATTGTTTGTAAGACAAGCGGTTAAACAGGAGTGATCATGCCAGCCTTAAAAAGACTGTTGCGAAAGGAATGGGTCTCCAGGTTAATTGACGGGCTCCTGCCAGTCTTTGCCACTCTGGCAGCACTGGGTGTCGGCGCCATCATTCTGCTCTTCCTGGGTGTCAACCCGATCGAAGCGTACAGCGCACTTTTGCAGGGGGCTTTCGGCAGCGCCAATGCCTTCGCAGAGACCCTGGTCAAAGCCACGCCGCTGCTGCTGGTTGCGATCGGTATTTGTATCTCATTCCGTGGAGATGTCATCAACATCGGTGGGGAAGGCCAGATGATCATCGGCGCGCTCCTGGCGACCTGGGTAGGCTTGACCTTTACCGGTCTTCCCGGATGGGTAGTGATCACCCTGGCCATCCTGGCAGGATTTGTAGGAGGCGCGCTCTGGGGGGGACTTGCGGGGTATCTCAAAGCTTATTTCAATGTAAATGAAATCCTGAGCACGGTCATGATGAATGCCATCGCTGTGCAGCTGATGAATTATCTTCTGCGCGGCCCGATGATCGATCCTTCGCAGGCGCAGCTGGCATCCAAGATCCCGCAAACGGCCCGTCTGTTGGAGATTTTCCGTTTGCCCCGCCTGGCTGCCCACCCGTTTGCATCTGGGAGCTTTGATCGCTGTTGGGCTGGCGATCCTCGTATACATCCTGTTGTGGCGCACAACTCTGGGCTATCGCATCCGGGCTGTGGGGCAAAACCCACATGCCTCCCGTTATGCGGGGATCAAGGTCCAACGGTATGTTGTCCTTGCCCTGCTGCTGAGTGGGGCATTCGCGGGGCTGGCAGGAACAAATCAATGTCTATGGCGTGAACTATCGCATGATTACAGATGGTTCATCTTCGGGGTTTACCGGGGGCGCCGGGTTCAATGGCATTGTAGTAGCGTTGTTTGGCCAGTTGCATCCACTCTGGTCCATCCCGGCTTCGATCCTGTTTGGCGGGCTCCTGGTGGGAGCCAATAGGATGCAGAGGGCAGTGCAGGTCCCGTCCGCATTCGTCACTGTCTTGAACGGTCTGGTGGTGGTCTTTGTGGTCAGCAGTGAAATCTGGAAGCGAAGAAGACAAAAACGCAGGCTGGCCACGGTCCACGAGGATGAGGAATTACCGCCGCCCACTGACAAGGAAAAGTTACCGCAAGCGGAGATTGCGCCATGATTTCAGACCTCTTTTCGGTCACTGTTCTGGTTGGCATCCTTGCCTCGGGGATCCGCCTGGCAACTCCATATTTGTATGCAGCCATCGGTGAGACCTTTGGTCAGCGCAGTGGTGTGCTCAACCTCGGCGTCGAAGGCCAGATGCTTCTGGGTGCTTTCGCTGCGTTTTATGTTGTCCTCAATACCGGGAACCTTTGGCTCGGCCTGCTTACGGCCGCGATCGTCGGCGCAGCCATGGGACTTGGCCATGGCCTATGTAACCGTCAATCTGCATGCCCAGCAGGGGATCAGCGGCATCGGCTTCTTTCTTTTTGGCCTGGGCATGAGCGACCTGCTTTTCCAGAAATTGGTGGGAACGGTGGAGACCGTCCAGGGCTTTCCGCCAGATCCATATTCCCGTGCTAAGTGATATTCCCATTATCGGAAAAATTTTCTTCAGTCAAAATATCTGGTCTATGGCGCCTATCTGCTCGTGCCAATTGCATTGTTTATTCTGAACAAGACAACACTTGGGTTGAAAATTCGCTCCGTAGGCGAAAACCCGGATGCGGCCGAATTCGCTGGGAGTGAGCGTGGCGCGCATCCGTTATTTCACGGTCATTCTGGGCGGAATTCTTTCCGCGATTGCGGGCGCGTCCCTCTCGATTGCCCTGCTGAATGTCTTCCAGCAAAACATGACCAGTGGCATGGGCTTTATTGCAGTCGCCCTGGTGTACTTTGGGGCCTGGCGTCCGCTGGGTGTACTGGGCGGTGCGCTGTTGTTCAGCATGGTCAAGTCGCTGCAGTTGTGGATCCAGGTGATGGGCGGCACCATCCCCTCGGATATTGCGGTGATGATGCCATATATTCTGACCATCCTGGTGCTGGTTGCCACTGCCTCGAAGGTCCGTGCGCCCATCGGCGCTGGCAAAACCCTTTGAAAGGGAAAACTGATTTACAGTTAGGAGGTGCCTGGCATCCTGAGTTTCTGGTTTCGTATAGGCACTTGATTGTCACATCGAAAATCCATATCATTCAATAAGGAGAAGAAAAATGAAGAAGATTGCATGGTTATTGAGCCTGATCGTCATTGCTGGCGCTCGTCCTGAGCGCTTGTGCGTGCGGCAGCACCTGCAGCCACCCCGGCGCCCGCAGAGAAATTCCGGGTGGCGGTCGTCATGCCGAGCGCCATCAATGACCTGGCCTTCAGCCAGAGCATGTACGATGCCCTGATCCGCGTCCAGAAGGACATGGGCGGCCCCGACAAGTTCGAGTTCGTTTATTCCGAGAACATGTTCGTCGTGGACGATGCTGCCGCGGCCATCCGTGACTACGCCACCAAGGGTTATGACCTGGTGATCGCGCACGGCTCGCAGTACGGCTCCTCCCTGCAGGAAATCGCCCCTGACTTCCCCAAGACCAGCTTTGCCTGGGGCACCACGGCCGATACGTTTGGCCAGCCCAATATCTTCGCCTATCAAGCAGCTTCAGAGGAAGGTGGCTATGTCAACGGCGCGCTGGCAGCAACACTCTCCAAGAGCAATGTCATCGGTGTTGTCGGCCCGATCGAGACCGGTGATGCCAAACTGTATATCGATGGGTTCAAGGCTGGCGCACTGGCGACCAAACCGGACGCCCAGGTGAATGTGAACTACATTGGTTCCTTCTCGGATGTTGCCCTGGCTTCTGAAGCCGCGACCACCCACATCTCAGCGGGTGCGGATGTCCTGACCGGAACTGCCCAGATGGTTGTCGGTGCGATCGGCAAGGCCAAGGAAGCCAATGCGCTGTGGTTTGGCACCCAGTCCAACCAGACATCCCTTGCGCCTTCCATCGTGGTTGCCAGCCAGGTCTATCACTGGGAAGGTGATCCTCAAGGAAATGATCGGCTCAAGATCCAGAGCGGGCACGCTCGGCGGCAAGATCCTTCACCGCCAACCTTGCAAACGGCGGCGAAGTGATCGAATTCAACCCGGACTACAAACTGCCGGCTGATGCCCAGGCACTGGCCGATAAGACCATTGCAGGGGATCAAGGACGGAACGATCAAGATCACACTGCCCAGCTCAGACTAGACTAATGACTTCGGAAGTTCCGCAGGTTCTGGGCTTCGAAGGTCAGACCCTGCGGAACGACATTCAGGATGGCACGATGAGCGAATTCAAACAAACTCCCTTCCGGCCGGGCCCGGATCGACAGCCTGGAAATGCGCGGCATCAGCAAGCGACTTCCCCGGCGTACTCGCCAATCGACCGTGTCGACTTTGACGTGAAGTCTGGTGAAGTCCATGCGCTGCTTGGGGAGAATGGCGCCGGCAAAAGCACGCTGATGAAGATCCTGTATGGCATGTACCATCCAGATGAAGGGGAAATTCTGCTGAACGGCAAGTCCGGTCACGATCGCTTCACCGACAGATGCCATCAACCTGGGCATTGGGATGATCCACCAGCATTTCATGCTGGTCCCGACATTGACAGTTGCGGAAAATGTCGCCCTGGGACTGCCATCCTCCCGCGGCCCGCTCACCGATCTCGACCGCGTCTCGAAACGGATCGTGGAACTGGCCGATATCTATGGCCTGAAGATCGATCCCGGACGTTTACGTCTGGCAGCTTTCGGTGGGACAGCAGCAGCGGGTGGAAATCATCAAAGCCCTGTATCGTGGCGCGGCCCTGCTCATTCTGGATGAGCCGACCGCAGTGCTGACCCCGCAGGAAGTGGACGAGTTGTTCGTCATCATGCACCAGATGGTGAAGGATGGACACGCGCTGGTCTTCATCTCGCACAAATTGCATGAGGTGGTTGAGATCAGCAACCGCGTAACTGTCCTGCGCGACGGGCGCAAGATCGGCACCCGGCCGACGACCGAGATCACCAAACAAATCCTCGCCAACTGGATGGTCGGACGCGAAATTGCCTTTGCTCCCGACCGGGGTCGATGTCGAACGTGGCGAGATGCCGCCTGGAGCTCGACCAGGTCTCACTGCGGCAGCGACCGCGGCACGCCCGGCCTGCGCGGCATTTCCCTGGACTGTACGTCCGGGGAAATCCTGGGAATTGCTGGCGTCTCCGGCAATGGACAGACGGGAACTGGCCGAAGTCGATCACCGGTCTGCGCAAGAGTCACCAGCGGCCGGGTCATTCTGGAAGGACAGGATGTGACCAATCTTGCAGCCTGGTGAGCTGACCGAGCGCATGCTGTCCTATATCCCCGAGGAACGAATGCGGGATGGCATGATCAGCGAATTTTACGGTTGCCGAAAACATGATTCTGCGCGAACATCAGCAAGCCGCCATTCTCCCGCTATGGATTTCTTAACCTGCGCGAGTATTTCCAGCACATTCAGACGAGCTGATCAACAAATTTCACGTCAAGACGCCGTCCCAGGACACCCTGGTCAAGAACCTCTCCGGCGGGAATATCCAGAAGGTTGTCTTGGCACGCGAGCTCTCGCGCAACCCGCGCGTGATCATGGCAGCCCAACCGACCCGCGGCCTCGACATCGGCGCGACGGAGTATGTCCGCGAGCAACTGCTGGTCGCAGCGGCGCAAAGGTACAGCCATCATGCTCGTCTCGGAAGACCTGGATGAAATCCTGGCGCTCTCCGACCGCATCGCGGTCCTTTACGAAGGCCAGATCATGGATATTGTTCCGCGTGAAAATGCCACACCGGAGAAACTTGGCCTGCTCATGGCAGGTGTCCATCCGGAAGAAGGAATGGCCGAAGACATCGAAGGTCTAATTTCATTTGCGAAGAGTTAATCAAAATGATACGAAAGTTATCCATTTAAGCAGTAAAATCAATTCCATTGGTTCGGTGGTCGCTGGCTGCGGTAGGCACCAGCGGCGTTGGAGTTGATCCCATCGAAAAGTGCCGCCGTCTAGTAGAAAGAGGTAGCCACCTATGAACCTATGGCAAGAATATAAAAAGCCTGCTTCTATTTCAGAAGCAATTCAAGACCTCACATCAGCGTCCGGTTCTGTAAGGCCCATCGCGGGTGGAACAGATTTGTTGCTTGACTTGAAACAAGGACGCCATGCCCCTGTCCACACATTAGTTGATTTAACTTTTGTCCCGGAGATGAACGTGCTCGAATTGCGGGGGGATGAACTCTTCATTGGCGCTGCTGTCCCAGCCAACCGCATTGCATCTGGATCCTTTGGTTGGCACGCACGCCCAGGCACTGGTCGAAGCCTGTAACCTGATCGGGGGACCCCAAGTCCGCAATGTGGCCACTCTGGGTGGTAACGCTGCGCACGCACTTCCCGCCGCAGATGGGACCATTACCTTGACCGCCCTCGAAGCGCAAGTCGAAATCGCTGCTGTTTCCGGGACGCGCCGCATCCCTTTCACTTCGCTTTTCCTCGGTCCGGGCAAATCTGCACTCAAAAAAGTGAAGAATTCATCGTTGGCTTTTATCTTCCCCAAACCAAAAAAGGACAGGCTTCCTGCTTCAAGCGCATCATGCGTCCTCAGGGCGTGGCCCTTCCGATTTTGAATTGTGCGGTATGGATTGAACGTGAAAAGGATATTGTAAAAGATATTCATATTGCTGTCGGCCCAGGCGGCAGCGATTCCCTTCCGCGCCACAGAAGCGGAAGATACTTTGCGCGGAAAACCCTTCACCGGAGAAACATTCAACCGCACGCTTGAAGCCTCTGCTTGCGTCAGGCTCATTTCCGTACCAGTGCCCGCCGTGCCAGCTGCAGACTATCGCCAGCATTTGGTCGGCGGATTGTTTAGAGACACACTTGAAGTTGCGTGGAAACGCGCAGAATAGGAATACTGGTATGTCAAACATAAATCTTTCCGTTAACGGCCAGCAATATTCACTCGAATCCGTTGCGGGCGAGACCCTTTCCACTCTCCTTCGCCAAAGGCTTCAGCTTACAGGGACAAAGATCGGCTGCGAAGAAGCCGAGTGCGGCGCGTGTACCGTCCTTGTGGATGGCGAGCCGATTTGTCCTGTATTTATCCCGCTGAGCGCGCGGATGGAAGACGATCTGTCACCATTGAAGGACTTGCCCAGCACGTCGTGACATGAAGAGATGAAGCTTCATCCTTTACAGGAAGCCTTTGTGGAGCATGGCGCAGTGCAATGCGGATTCTGCATCCCCGGGCAGATCATGACTGCGTACGCGTTGCTCGAGCGCAACCCAAACCCGGACCAGTGATGGACATTCGTTTTGCGTTGAAAGATACACTTTGCCGTTGCGCGGGCTATCCTGCATTGAGAATTCCATCCTTGCCGCAGCCAAGTCTTTGCGAACAGGCGAGCCGGTCAGGAAGCCGACACATCCCCGATTCGATTCACACGCACAAATCCGTTGGGCATACGCATCTGCGGCCCGATGGAGTTGAGAAAGTCACAGGCGAGGCCATCTACACTGATGACCTTGTGTTCGATGGAATGTTGTATGCCAAGGCCCGCCGCGCCATGATCCCCCATGGCTTCCTGACGAAACTCGATGTTTCAAAAGCAAAGGCCCTGCCCGGTGTCGTCGCGGTTCTAACCGCCGAGGACATCCCTGGCGAACACAATCATGGGCTGGTCATCTACGATTGGCCTGTGATGGTCGGCGTTGGGGAACGCGTCCGCTACGTGGGGGATGCGATCGCGATCGTCGCGGCGGAAACGCAGGCAGATCGCCGAGCAGGCGTCGGCTTTGATCGAAGCGGAGTTCGACCTCCAGCCTGTGATCACCAATCCTGTACAGGCGCGCCAGGAGGGCGTCCCGCAAATCCACGCAGAAGGGCAACCTGCTCAAGCACATCAAGGTCCGCAAGGGCGATATGGAGCAGGGTTTTGCCGAGTCGGATGTGATCCTCGAGCATACGTTCCACACGCCAATCTACCGATCATGCCTTCCTCGAACCGGAATGCAGCATTGGCGTGCCGCTGCCCGATGGGCGTATGGAAATCTATGTCGGCTCGCAGATCCCGTACCAGGATCGCGACGCAGGTGGCGCGGGTGATGGGCTGGCCCGAGGAGCGCGTGCGCATCGTTGGACAGCTCATGGGCGGCGGCTTCGGCGGCAAGGAAGACGTGATGGGGCAGATCCATGTGGCGATGCTGGCGAATGTCACGCAGCGCCCCGTGAAGCTGCTGTTCGACCGCCACGAGAGTTTGCTCGTTCATCCGAAGCGGCATGCCACCCAGATCCGGGTCAAGATGGGCGCGAAGAAGAATGGACGATCTGGTCGCGGTGGAAACGGAGCTGTATGGCGACACGGGCGCGTATGCGTCGCTCGGCGAGAAGGTGATGACCCGTGCCACCACGCACTCGGCGGGTCCGTATGACATCCCGAACGTGCGTGCCGATTGTTATGCCATGTACACCAACAATCCGCCGGCGGGCGCGTTCCGCGGTTTTGGCGTCACGCAATCCGCGTTTGCCGTCGAGTCGATGATGGACATGCTCGCCGAGACATTGAACATCGAGCCTGTCGAACTGCGCCGGATGAACGCACTGCATGTTGGCAGCATCACCAACACGGGACAGGTACTGAGAGAATCGGTTGGTTTGATGGAATGCATCGACAAAGTGGATGCAGAAATGCGGAAGCACAACCCTGATCCCTTCAAGCCGGTAGTTGATCCCAACAACCCGAACCTGGTGCGCGCCTGGGGCTTTGCCGCGGCCTACAAGAACACGGGACTTGGCGGCGGCGCGCCCGATATAGCCGGCGCAGAAGTGGAACTCTATGACGGACGGCACATTCGAGGTGCGCAGTTCTTCCGCCGAAATGGGGCAGGGACTGGTCACCGTCATGCGCTTGATCGTTGCAGAAGAAATGGCCGTCCCGCCCGAACAGGTGCGCGTATTGGTCATGGATACGGACCTGACTCCCAACGGCGGCCCCACGACCGCCTCCCGCCAAACCTATGTCACCGGCAATGCTTCACGCTATGCCGCAAAGACCTTGCGCGACGCAGATCACCGCTACCCTGGCCGAGAAATTTGATGTGCGGCCCGAGCAGATCCGCTTCGAGAATGGGATTGTCCATGCCAACGGGCATTCGATGACCTATGCAGAAGTTGCCAAGGAAATGAAGCCGATGGGGCAGCAGCCACGCGTCCGCTATATGAGTACGAAGCGCCGAAGACCCAGCCGCTTGGGCACAGGCGGCGACATGCACTTTGCCTTCTCCTTTGGCGTCCAGGCCGCCGAAGTGGAAGTCAACAAGCTGACCGGCGAAGTGCGGTGCTGAATGTCATCTCCGCCAATGACGTGGGCATGGCCGTCAACCCGCTTGGCCTGCAGGGACAGGTGGAAGGCGGCGTGATGATGGGACTCGGCAACTGCCTCACCGAAGAATTCATCGTGGATAATGGTTATGTGGTCACCGACCATTTGGCACGCTACCGCATCCCGGGCATCATGCTCACGCCGGAAATCACATCGATCATCGTGGAGCATCCCACTGCGGAGAGGACCTTACGGCGCGAAGGGAGTGGGCGAGATCATGCAGCATCCCGACCACGCCCGCGATCACGAACGCGATCTATAATGCAGTAGGCGTGAGCGTGGATAAGCTGCCTGTGGATCAGGAGTTGATCGCAAGAGAGATTTGGGAGAGGGAAGAGCAGTAGGTGAAGAGCAGAAAGCAGTAATTGGAAAGCAGAACAGGACTCCCAAAGGGTCCTGTTCTTTTATTACATACGCCAGTACAATGGAAAAAATATGTAAACAAACTGCTTGTGGATCATGAATTGCCTGCATGAGATGGTTGGGATAGACAAAAAATCTTCTGCCCGGTGGATATTACTCACAACTTGAGGAGTAGCATGACGAAAATCTTTACCCGTACCTTCCGCGTGCGTTGGGGGGAACTGGATGCCAGTGGTACTGTCAGCTCCGCGAATTATTTGCGGTATCTCATTGAAACTGCCTGGGATTGGGGGACTGCGATCGGTTGGGGGGCGAATTACAGCCGGGATCCGGACGTGTTCTGGGTGATCCGGGAGACCGAGATTCATTTTTTGCGTCCGTTACGCCACAACGATGTTTTCGACTTTACGATCTGGATGGTAAACTGGCAGAGGGTACGCGGCACACGTTGTTTTGAACTCAAGCTCAAAGAGAGCGGCGATATGATCGCGCAGGGTACACAACAGGTCGTCTACATGGATGCAAAAACGGGCCGGCCGAAGACTTTGCCTGAAGAAGAGACTAAAAAGTTTCGGCCTCGAAACCCCACGTGTCTTTCCATTTGAGCGCTTCCCGAAAATCATGGAAGCTGCAAATCCCTTTATCATGCAGCGCCAGGTGGAGTTGATGGACCTGGACGTGTATGAGCATGTCAATAATGTGATCTATGTGAATTACGCCGAAGAAGCTGCCGCACAGGATTTTTCATCCAGAGGCTGGTCACCTGCCAGATTGGCAGAAGCCGGTCTGATGATTGCCACACGTCGTTTGCATATCCAATATGCATCGATCGCCTCGTGGGGAGAAACGCTGAACATTTCCACTCATCCGCTCCGGTTCAGAGACACGGGCGGCTCCCGTTATATCAGCATGACCCGCGCGGATGGCTCTCCCGTGGCCGAATGCATCCTGGATTGGGAGCTGGTTGATGGCAAAACTGGTGAAGCGCGGCCTCTTCCAGATGACCTCTGTGCAGAGACTGTCTGATTTTCTTAAGCAGCACATCCGCCGCCAGGCCCGGGGATTTTGAAGGGCAACGAATATCAGGCCATCACCGGGTTCATCTTCACGCTGAACGAGAGGCTGCTGATCAGCTTTCCCCCTACCAATACTCCTTTCCTGAAACCCATCCAATGCCTTTGGACGGGCAGCAATCTGCTCCTTTCGAGGCCGATATTCACACCTTTAATCGTGACAACTTGTTAATCGCATCTTGGTACAATTGAGCTCCAAGAGGAAATCAGAGGAAATCACATGAACAAATTCGTGGGTTATCGTTGTTCGCTATGCGGAGAGGAATACTCTCCCGATGCTGTCACCTATACCTGTCCAAAGGACGGTGGAAACCTGGATGTGGTGCTGGACTACGAGTTCGATTAAGAGCAAGTACAAACCGGAAGATATCCTCTCCCGGCATGATCCGTCGCTCTGGCGTTACCTGCCGCTGCTGCCGGTCATGGAGCCGGAGGGAGAGGCAACCCCGCTCCATGCCGCGGGTGGGACACCGATCTACCAGATGGCACGCCTGGCCGAAAAGCTGGGGCTGCAAAACCTGTGGCTTAAGGATGAGTCTCGCAATCCGACCGCCTCCTTCAAGGACCGCGCTTCAGCTATTGTTGTGGCACGTGCCCGGGAGATCGGCGCGGAAGTGGTGGTGACCGCCTCGACCGGCAATGCTGGCGCGGCGCTGGCAGGCATGTCTGCCGCAGTAGGGCAGAAGGCAATTATCTTTGCACCCAAGTCGGCTCCCCAGGCAAAGGTGGCACAATTGCTGGTCTTCGGTGCCAAGGTCATCCTGGTGGACGGAACCTATGACGATGCCTTTGACCTGACTGTCAAAGCCTCGGACGAGTTCGGATGGTACTGCCGCAACACTGGCTACAATCCCTTCACGGCGGAGGGGAAGAAGACCGCTGCTCTCGAGATCTGGGAGTGGTGGCAGGCGGCGCACCAGAAGTGGCACGACGAGTTTGGCGAAGACCTGGACCACCCACCACTGACCGTGTTTGTCTCGGTGGGGGACGGGAATATCATCTCCGGCATCCACAAAGGTTTCAAGGATGTCTACCGGCTGGGCTGGATGCCGCGCGTCCCGCGGATCATTGGCGTGCAGGCGGAAGGCTCCGCCGCGATCTCGAACGCGTTCCACGGGAACACGGAGACGATCACACCCGTCTCAGCTACAACGATCGCCGACTCGATCTCCGTGGATTTGCCGCGGGATGGGGTCCGGGCCGTCCGCGCCGCGAAGGAAACGGGCGGGACGTACGTTAATGTATCAGACGACGAGATTCTGCGGGCAATCGCAGAGCTCGGCAAGGTTGGCGTTTTTGCAGAGCCGGCCGGGGCCACTGCCTATGCCGGATTGGTCAAGGCCGTCGCTTCGGGCCTGGTCAGAAGCGAGGACCCGATCCTGGTTTTGAATACCGGCAGCGAACTCAAGGATGTCCGGGCTGCGATGCAGGCGGTCCAATCCGCTCCGATCATTGAACCCACGCTGGAGGCAGTAAAGCGCCTGTTATGAATGGTGATGTAAAGTGGAGCTTGACGTTCCGTTATATTGTGGCAATTATCTTATTTGCTGCGATCATCGCCTTCCTGTTTTACGCGCGTGTCTGCGGTCCGCATCCTTGCCGTGGCTGCATTCGTGGCCTATCTGATCAATCCCGCGGTGGCCTATCTTTCGACTCACACCCGCATGTCACGTACCGCCGCGGTGAATTCCGTGTTCTTCACCGCCTTGATCCTGCTGATTGGCATCCCTGCCACCCTGGCGCCAATCTTTTACGATGAGGCCCAGATCGTCCTCAAGGATTTGCTCGATCTTACCACCGAGATCCGACTGATGCTCGAGAACCCGATCCGTCTCGGCGGGATCGTCTTTCGTCTGAATGAGCTGGGCACAAGTCTTTTCCAGTTCCAGAATAATCTTCTGTCGCCTCTGCCTGGGAAAGCCCTGCAATTGCTTGAAATCGACTTCAGTGAACCTGCTGTGGTTTCTAGTGACGGTTGTAAGCATCCATTTCTTCTTATCCCAGTGGCCCAACATGCGTGAAAGTCTGATCGCATTCGCGCCGCCATCGTACCGCCCGGAATTGCGTGAGCTGTACCAACGCATTCGCCGGGTATGGATGGCGTACCTGCGTGGACAAATCGTTCTCATGCTGGTCGTTGGGGTGGTGTTTACTGTCGCCTGGACGGTGGTGGGGATTCCGGGTGCGCTCGTGCTAGGTGTGCTTGCTGGACTGTTCACCCTCGTGCCAGATGTGGGCCCCTTTGTTGCTGCGGTAATTGCAACCGCGGTTGCCCTGCTGGAAGGATCCACGTGGATTCCCTTGTCGAATTTTTGGGTGGCCGGAATCACCGTGTTGGTTTACCTGGTATTGATCGGCATGAAGAATTTCTTCCTGCGCCCGATCGTGATGGGACGCAGCGTGCATATGAACGAGGCGCTGGTCTTTATCATCATCATGATCGCCACCATTCTGGAAGGAATCCTGGGTGCGCTGCTGATCGTGCCGCTCTTTGCATCCACGGTCGTGATCCTGGGATATGTCCAAAGAAAAATACTGGCCCAGCCTCCCTTTGATGATGATGGGATGAACCAGTTTGTCATGCCCGAGGAGATGACCAATCCTTCCGGGCGGAAATGGGGCCGGAGAGCCACGGACCGGCTCGAGAATGCTCCCACCCCGGGCGCACCTGCAGCTGAGGAAGCTCCCGGCTCACTGCAAAAGGAAACCCGGCCTGAATGGAACCGCCGGGCAACCGATCGCCAGCAGGATGCGCCTGATTCCCCTGCCTCGTCAGACACAAACGACGCCTCTTCGCAGGCTGGACCTGCTCCTGTTATGGATGAGGATTCTTCCTCCATGCCAATGTCTGCTCAAAAGAAAGAACAAACATGAAGGTAACCTATTCCATTGTTGCGCCGATTTATAACGAGAAAGAGAACCTGCCTGAGCTCTACCGCCGCGTCAGGGATGTCATTGACTCCACCGGCGAGCCCTGGGAGTTTCTGCTTGTGGACGATGGCTCCACGGATGGCTCGGCGGACATCCTCCATGATCTGGCGAAAAAGGATGAACGCGTCCGGCCGGTGATCTTTGCCCGCAACTTCGGTCACCAGCTGGCGGTAACGGCGGGACTCGATTACTCGCGGGGCGACGCGGTGGTCGTTATCGACGCCGACCTTCAGGATCCACCCGAGCTGATTCTCGAGATGTCAAAGAAGTGGAGGGAAGGCTATGAGGTGGTTTATGCTGTGCGCGCCGAACGGGAAGGCGAATCCTGGTTCAAGCTGTGGACTGCGTCGCTGTTCTACCGCATTATCTACCGAATCACGGATGTGAAGATCCCTCTCGATACAGGCGACTTCCGTTTAATGGACCGCCGTGTGGTCAATGTGATGAACCAGATGCGTGAGCGTCACCGCTTCCTGCGCGGCATGTCTGCCTGGGTGGGGTTCAAGCAGATCGGGGTGGAATACAAACGTGCCGCCCGTACTGCCGGAGAGACCAAATACCCGTTCCGCAAGATGTTCCGCCTGGCGATTAACGCCATTACAGGTTTCTCGTATTTCCCGTTGCAGGTTGCCACTTATATCGGCTTCATCTCCGCGGGGATTGCTGCCATAGCCATTCCCATTGTCATTTACATGCGCATGACCGGGTCGCAGGCCTTCTTCGGTCAGGCCACCACTCTGCTCGCAGTGCTTTTCCTGGGCGGCGTACAATTGATCTCCCTGGGTGTTCTCGGGGAATATGTTGGCCGCCTGTACGACGAAGCCAAGGGCAGGCCGCTGTATATTGTGCGGGAAGCGCCTGACGAGCTGGATATTATGATGAGTAATGAGAACGCTGCCGGCAACGGACAGTCATCAGCAGGTGGCAGACAATAAAAAATAATCAGCGATCTGCCGATTAATGATTGTGAATGATTTCCGCGGGTTCATGGGATACCAGTCTGTAAAGACCCGCGCAGGTTTTTAACCCCGATCCCCCTTTTTTATTCCGTGAATCTTTCCTTTTTGGGCGACCGCGTATTCATCCGTGACATGCTGGCGCTGGCCATTCCGGTCGCATTCCAGCAGTTTATCACGGCCAGCCTGAGCATGATCGATGTTTTGATGGTGGGCCAGCTGGGGGAAACCTCCGTCGCGGCGCTGGGGCTGGCAAACCAGATCTTCTTTCTGCTGATCCTGTTTCTGTTTGGCGTCACCAGCGGCATGGCCATATTTACCGCACAATACTGGGGGAGGGGGGATGTGGAGAATATTCGCAAAGTATTGGGCATCTGCCTCGTCATCGCAGTGTCGGTGGCTATCGGCTTTACCCTGGCAGCGACCCTGATCCCCCAGACTCTGATGAGCTTTTATACCGAGGACCGCGATGTGATCCGGCTGGGGAGCGAGTATCTGCGCATTGTGGGCGTGAGTTACATCATGATGTCGATCGCAGTATCCTATATATCAGTCCTGCGCAGCATCACCATGGTGAAGATGACCGTGTTTGTGGCAGTGATCGCTCTGGGTCTGAAAACCATCCTGGCGTATCTGCTCATCTTTGGCATTGGCATCTTCCCGGAACTGGGCGTACGCGGCGCGGCCATTGGAACGGCCTTTGGCTGGACATTCGAATGCATCCTGCTGGTGGTCCTGGTCTACGCCCGGAAAACACCCCTGGCGGCGAACCCGCTTACCTTTTTTCGATTCAGCCGTCCATTTGCACTAACGGTGCTCAAAACGTCCATGCCTGCTGCGATCAACGAGGTGCTTTGGTCGCTTGGGATCACGACCTATAACGCAGTCTACGCCCGCATCGGCACGGATGCCATTGCTGCCGTCAATATCAATGCCACCATTGAGGAGCTGGTATTTGTTCTTTTTATAGGTTTGGGGAATGCCTGTGCTGTCATGGTCGGCAACAAGATCGGCGCCGGCGGAAAGGATATGGCTTTCGAATACGGGCGCCGTTTTCTCATCCTTGGCGTTGCCCTGGCGATCATCGGTGGCATGATCGTGCTCACCGTGCGGGGCACCGTGATTGGGTTGTACCCACTCTCTCCCTCCGGCGTGATCGACCTGTACGGCTTGATGACGGTGTATGCGCTCTCCTCCTGGTTGCGGGTATTCAATTTTATGCTCTTTATTGGCGCGCTGCGGGCAGGCGGCGATACGCGTTATTGCATGTTTATCGAGCTCTTTTCGATCTGGATGATCGGTGTGCCTGCTGCAATGATCGGTGGATTTGTGCTGCAGTTCCCCGTCTACGGGGTCTACGCGCTTGTGCTGCTGGAGGAGGCGGTCAAGGCAGTCATTGTCTTCCGGCGCTTCCTCTCCCGCAGGTGGATCCACGACCTGGTCAACGCAGCCGCATAGATCTACTACAACTGTCCGTTTGGCGTGCCGCTTGCCTCACACGGGACAATCCGATCAACTTCAATTATTTTTCTGTTTGACCTTCCCTGACCCTGCTACAGTCCGGACATAAATTGTCTCTGCCCCCCGGGTGAGCCCGACTGGAGTTTTTACACCCAACCTGTTCCTGCGGAAGGATTCGAGATTCAGGAACGATTTCCCTTCAAATTGCCTTAGTTTCTCGTCCATGGCGCCTCCATTTTTCGATGGATTGTTTTAACACAACGAACCTTTCCTGACTCAGGTTTGCCAGCAAAAGCGTCATGCCATTGATGATCAATACGTTGGTGATGAAGAAGAAGACCACCTCTTCGAGCGGCAGGATCCCGAAGAAAAGGATCCCTGTCGTCTGGGCTTTTGAAATGGACCAGGTCGTATCGGTCAGCGCGACGATGTCCATCAGGGAGAGGTACATTGCGGGGATAAAGATCCCCCAGAAGACCAGCTTCCTGTAATGCCACAGGATGTCTGCCCCAAAGAGCAGCTGCGGAAGGATGGCAGGCAGGGCCCAGAAGAGGGTGATGGAGAGATAGGTCCATTTGGGATGGCCGAAGAAGAAAAGGTAGGTGAAGATCAGCCAGAGGAAAACAAGTACACAGGTAGACAGGTAAACAAGTGTTTTGTTTGGCTTGAACATTTTCCTCACCCCTGCCCCTCCCCGGGAGAGGGGAGAGGCGGCGGGCAAGAAACCACCACCATAACCCGGAGAGGATCGATTCCAGCACAAAGAAGGTGTATTCCTCAATGGGTACATAACCGATCAACCTGCCGGTGACCAGATCCGGGTTGTAGAACCACACGCCGGTTGCCACGAGATAGTTGTCCCATGGCGTGGTGTACACCACCGCCAGCAGAATGTGGACTGCAATCGCGATCCAGACGGCACGTCCATTGCGGAAGCCCTGGATCTGCCTGTTATTTTTATTATCCCAATATGTGATCGCCAGGAATACCAGGATGGGGATTACGAGGAAGCGAAGAAGAAATCCGAAGTAGGTCATCAAATCATTCCAACTCGGTGGTTGAGTAGCTCTGAGCGTTGGTCGCGAAGAGCGTATCGAAACGAACAGTTAAATTGGCAACAGAAGTTTACATATAATGCCCCCGGTCACAAATTGCGCTTCCCGTATAGTAAATATACGCAATTTGTGACCGAGAGGGGTATATAACTGATGGTTTCGATACGCCCCGACGATCATGGGGCTACTCAACCATCGTGTCTTTTCGTTATTCTCATCATCACCCCGGGTCGCGGCTCGAGGGTGGCACCCATATGGGCATGTATTTGGTGATTTGTAAATTCAAATTTATGGGTCTGCAGCAAGCGGGCAATGACCAGTCTAGCCTCGGCCTGGCCGAACGCAGCACCAATGCATGCCCGCGGCCCGCCTCCAAATGGGATATAGGAGAATGGCGGTGTCTTCCGTCCATGGGCATGGCGCTCGGGGCAGAATTCTTCGGCATTCTCCCACACCTTGGGATCGCGGTGGGTGAGATAGATCGAGTAGAACATCCGCTCCCCGGCCGGGATGCTGCCATCTGTGAACTCCATGTCCCGGGCCATACGGCGGTTGCCGATGTGAATGGGTGGATAGAGACGTAAACTTTCCTTGATGACCTGGTCGAGCAGAACGGACTTCTCCTGCGCATCCACTTCCTCCACCAGCCGGGCGTGGATGTCGGGGTGCTTTCCGAGCAGGGCGAAGGTCCAGGCCAGCAGGGCGGTGGAGGTGTCATGCCCGGCGATCAACATTGTCAGCATCTGGTCGCGGATCACATCGTCGCTCAGGTCATCGTCGATGAGGTGCTGGAGGAGATCGCGTTGACCATGGACCATGGACACTGGACCGTTTTCGTCGCTTGATTTGCTATCTGCGGTCAACTGTCTCCGGTCCGAAATGATGCGGTATAGGTAGGCGTTCATCGCCTTGAGATGATTCCGGTATCCGGGACGCGGCATGCGCCTCCAGATGATCCATGGCCCGGGAGAAATATATTGGATCGCTTTCAGGATGGGAGTCCAGATGTGAGGCAGATCCTCCCAGGCGTCCCGGCTAAAGAGAGTCTGCATGATGATGAGCAGGGCGATCTTGCGGCTTTCCACAAGCATGTCGATCGTATCACCGTCCTTCCATGTTGAGGAGACCCGGTCGGTTTGCGCGACCATCATCTGCGTGTAATCCGGTAGACGGGCTGGATGAAGCGGAATCTCCATGAGCTCACGGTAGCGGTCATGCTCCTCGCCATCCGTGACTAGCACGCCGCGCCGCAGTAAATCTGTCACGGGGTCGGTATTCCGCCAGAGGACCTTATCCCGTTCGGTCACCAGGACCTTGCGGTTGGCTTCCGGCCCAAACACAACATAAGGTCGAAAGCCGGGGATCGGGATTTGAAAGAACCGGCCGACATGCTCGGCCATGACCTTCAACGGTCCAAGTGGTGAGCCTTCTGCAAGAAGTGCACGCAAGGCTAGCTGTCCCACCTGCGGTGGAAGTTTTTTGGAAGTCATATCTTTATCTCAACTCTTTGATCAAATACAAAGCCAGGTAGTCATCCACTTTGATGGCTTCGCCATATTGGATGGGATGACCTCGGTAATAAAGTCCATTCCCATCGGGTACGTAGCCTCTCAGTACATACAGTCTTTGTGCTGCGCCGTAGTCGGGTGTCATGCCCACGCCAATCCCCGCCACGGGACTCACTTTTTCAATCTCGCCCTCTGCCAGGTCCATCAACTGCGTGCCAATGCCTAATCGGCGGAAATTTGGCAGAACATTGAAATCCATGATCTCCGGAATTTTCCTTTCGCGGAACGGTGCATACGTGGACTGCCAGCAAATGGTCAGGTACCCCGCGAACTGTCCTTTCACCCGGGCGATGTACATATCCCGGATCTTCAGCACCTGTTCCATTAAATACCGTTCGTACTGCGATGAGGGCTTATGCCAGCCCAGCTCTTTGAACGCCTCGGCGATCTCCGGAATATCCAGCCTGTCGAAGAGTTGAATGTGAGCCTGGACTTTATTCACACACTCTCCATTCTTTGTTTGGACTGCCGGTAGGCCAGCAGTGTTCGTTCCCTGTCACGTTCGACAATCGGTCGTTTGGGATTACGCTTGACCTTCGAATCGAGCAGGCGCAGCTCCGGGATCCATCTCCGGATGTAATCTCCATTTGGATCAAACCTGATGCTTTGCAGGACCGGGTTGAAAATACGAGAGTAGTGCGCCGCATCCGTGCCTGTGTTTCCGGCGCCATCTGTAAAGTTAAGAAAGCCATATGCACAAATGTGGGTGCGGTCGATCAGGAAAAGAGCAGGCTCAAACGAAATGCCGCCGGGTGGAAGCTCATAATGGGTGAAATCGTTCTGGGACATCGAAACCTTTAACGGAATGTTCTCAATCCGATATTTGCGCGGGAGATGGCTGGAGTGTGGAAACAATGGGATGGTTGTAGATCTTTGCCATCACATAGAAGAATACACCAGTCATCACCAACGCACCGAACACGCCTGGCGCAGAAGTGCCATATTGCTGCAGTAACGCGCCGCCGATAATGGGAGCAAGTATTCTCGTTGAGCTCTCCACAGATGCAGAAAGCCCGAGGATGCCGCCGACCTCCTGAGGCTCCACAGCTTTGGTCAGTGTGGAGGAGAGTAGCGTATTGAGAATGCCACCTGAGATCGCAGTCGGTGTGAGTACAATGAGCAGACCGACGACCGTGGGTACGAGCGCCCAGCCTGCCAGCGAGATGGCCATCAATGCCACCATGGACACGATCAGGATATCTTCACGGAACCTCTTTGTAATGCGCCCGATCAGGAATCCCTGTACGATCACAGTGAGTACGCCGACGTATGTCAGGATAAATCCGGTGTCGCGGGCATTCAGGTTGAACTTCTTTAGGGTGTAGAGGGAGAAGATGGTCTGGAAGATGGCGAATGCCAGTCCAAAAAAGAAACGCGTGGTCAAAATTGATCCAGTGAATGGTCGCTGCATCGCCTCGATGAGCGCTCCCAGGGTGACTGCTGGTCTCTTTTCAGCCATGCTGGCGCGCTTTTCCTTGGTTAGCGATTCGGGCAGCCAGGCATAGATCAGGACCAGGTTGATGAACGATAAGGCAGCCGCCACGAAGGCCGGCACCGCGTAGCCCCACTGGCTGAGAAATCCTCCTGTGACCGGACCGATGATAAAGCCAAGGCCAAAGGCTGCACCGATCATCCCCAGGCTCTTGGATCTTTCCTTTGCATCGGTCACATCGGTGATGTAGGCCTGAGCGATGGACAGGTTGCCGCCGGTGAATCCGTCCAGGATGCGGGCGGCGAAGAGCATGGCTAGGGAGTTGGCAAGGCCGAGCATGATGAAGCCAAGAAAGGTCCCGAAGATGGATACCATCAAAATGGGACGGCGGCCAAAACGGTCGGAGAGACGCCCCAGCACGGGCGCGCCGATCAACTGTGCTCCTGCATAGGAAGCGACAAGCAGGCCGGTGACAAAGCTATTGGCTTTAAAGGTTTCTGCATAATAGGGGAGAAGCGGCAGGATCAGGCTGAAGCCAAGCAGGTCGATAAAGACCACAAGAATAATGCTGAACAGCAGACGGTTTTTCATAGTTTAGTTTTTTACCTGAAGTTTTTCAACTTCATGGGCAAGCCACTGGAAAATGGGCCTGCCCTGGCCGTTAATTTTTTTGTTTACAGCTGCCGAATAGGTCTGAATGAAGTGGATGAGCTGCCGCGGGTCTGTCTCATATGCCTGGAGCAGCGTCTTAAGCCAGTCCACCTCCGTGGAGACATGCGACATGTCTCCAAGCTGGAGGGCAGCAGTGATGTTATCGCCGAGGAAATTGATGCCTGTTTTGATGTTTTCGGGCGAGATCAGCAAGGGCTCGAGCATTTGCCTGAAGGTCAGCTCGATCTGTCCACGCATGGAGACAAATGCCTGGTGGGCGGCAAAATATTCCTGCGAGGTGGCCCGGGGGGCAGCCTCTTTGATCCTGCGATCGAGGATCAGCTCAACCTGTTCGACCGCCGAGGGCAGATGATGTCCAAGAAAGTAGCCTGCAATGGAATGAGGCAGTTCCGGGTGGATGCTGAAAATGCGTCCACCGAAGGCAACATGGATTTTTTTGCTCGTAAGGATCTGGGCCGTGTGCTGAAGTGTGGCTGCCGTGATCAGCTGCTGCGCAACCAGGATCACCAGGTCCGCTTTCAGATTCTGGACCGTGTTCGCAAACTGCTCCACAGGGACATTTGCGCCCAGGTAGATCACATTCAGCCCGCGGCGGCGGAGCAGCAGGGAGAGCAGCAGCGGGGTGAAGGTATGCCATTCCTCGGCCGGGCAGCCGACCAGGATGGTTTGATTGCGCGTGGGGGAGGGGGATCCACTCAGCAGCGCGTCCAGCCTGCGCATGGCAAGGGCCGACGCAAAATGTTCCTGCTGCACACTGGCCCGGTTGCTATACCAGCGGCTCCCAATCTCGGACATGCCTCGTTGTAGAACCTCCAGGCAGACCACCTCAACTGGAAACATGGAGAAGGCCTGGTTTAAGGTTTGTTCTGCGGCGGTCTCACTGAACTCCAGGCAGGCCCGGATCCATTCTTCACGAATGATGTCGAGAGTTGTTTCAGGCTTGTACTGGAGGGGAACGGCCGAGGCGGGAACCAAGGCAGTTTGAACGGTATTGGCCAGGGGATCGGTGCCGGAGGCGAGCTGTTCATTCCACATGTCCACCGCCCGGGAAATGGAGAGTCCCTCCTCCTGCCGTTTCATCAACCATTTAATCGATTTCGATATCCCGCTGTGAATACAGACGGTGTCCGCCCGCGGTGCGCTGCGGCATGGGAAGTCCATATCGGCGCTCCCAGGCCCGCAGGGTGTCTGCAGCGAGACCAGTTTCCTTGAGGACCACTTTGAGATTGTAGGCAGGTGTTGTACTGAGCATTTCATTCCTTTGACAAAAACACTTTAGGCGTGACTGACAGTATAGTTGATGTTTTGTACAGGTATTGTACCCGCTTCTTTCAGGATTCGTTCTGTTGTTAGCCGGGCAGAAAGCAGGACGATCGGCAGTCCTGTGCCCGGATGCGTGGATGCACCGGCGAAATACAGGTTCCTGTATTGTTTGTGACGATTCTGCGGGCGCAGATAGCCGACCTGCCAGAAGTTATGGCTCAGTCCGAAGGCGGCGCCTTTTTCAAGATTGAAGCGTTCCTGCCAGACCTTGGGCTGGTATACGATCTCGAACTTGATATGCTCCCGGAGATCATCTGCCCCCATCTCCCTGGCGAGACGGGTGAATACGGTTTCCCGGGCGCGTTTTATCGAGCGCCTCCCAATCCTGTTCTGTGCGGGCATCCAGGTGACCCACAGGGACGAGCACATACAGGGTTTCCTGTCCGCTGGGTGCGGCATCCGGATCGGTGCGCGCCGGTGCATGGACGTAAAAGGATGGCACCTCGGGCAAGGTGTGATCATTGAAGATCTGGTCGAACGAAGCCTTGTAATCCCCACCCAGGAAAACATTATGGTGGCCGATCTGCGGATATTCCTTGTCCACACCCCAGTAGAACATGATCGTTGAACAGGTATAGAGCTTGTTATCCAGTTTCTTCGCTTCGCGGCTCTCGGGGAGCAGTTCCTTGTAGATATAGGGAAGGTCGGCGTTGCCAACAAAAATATCTGCGCCAAATTCGCGGCCGTCCTGCAGCTCGACACCTTTAACTTTTGAGCCTTCCACCTGCAGCTTCTTCACCGGCGCGTTATAGATGAATTTGACACCCAGCTTCTCGGCGACCCTGACGAGCGCCTGGATCCCGGCGTACATGCCCCCTTTCGGATACCACACGCCTTCAGCCAGCTCCGTGTATTGCAGCAGGGAGTAGGTGGCGGGCGCATCGTACGGGCTTAATCCCAGGTACATATTCTGAAAAGTGAATGCAGCCTTGAGCCTGTCATCCTTGAAGAAACGGCCGGTATTGGCATAATGCTTTTTGAGAGCCTTGAGCTGGAACAGGAGGGGGAGGTTCCCCGGGAGAAGTATTCAAAGATATTGTAAAAGTTTCGTCCAACAAATTTTTCCAGCGAGACCTTGTAGTGTTTGCTGCCTTCGGCGATGTAGTTCAGGAAACCGGTAAAGGCAGTCTTCTCGATCTTTTCGAGCTGGGTCTGCATATCGCCGATGTTGGAGGTCAATTCCAATTGGAGGCCGTCATCGAAGTGGACCTTGTAGGTTGGGTCGATGCGTGTGAGCGCAAGGTGGTCACTCATCTTTTCGCCAAGGGAAGCAAAAGTTTCCTCCCAGACCTCCGGCATAAGGAAGAGGGTCGGGCCAATATCGAAGCGGTGTCCGTCGCGAACAATCTGGTTGCAGCGGCCGCCCGGGGTGGATTCCTTTTCCAGTACGGTCACTTCGTATCCATTTTTGGCAAGCCGGGCGGCGCTGGCAATTCCGCCGATCCCTGCGCCAATTACAAGAGCAGTTGGTTTTTGCATGTTTTCTCCTAATCAAATAGTGGAACTGTGACATTATACATGTTGTCTATAATTTGTCAATGTTTTATAAAAATACTTGACAAACTAGACAAAACATGTACAATCGTGGGAAATAACAAACCTGGAGGTATACCATGCAAGTACAAGCCAATTGGGAAAACCATCTCCTTGATCTGGCAGGACAGATCCCTCACCCGAACACGCGCCCCTTCTTTTCGTATTGGGCCGGGGATGCATCCCTCCGGAAAGCCTACAAACAGGCTGAGAAGATCACTTCAGAGCATAGCAAATCCTTTACCTTTGCATCCGCCCTGCTGCCTGAAGAAAAACGATCGGCTGTGCGCGCCCTGTACGCATTCTGCCGAACAGTGGACGATATTGTGGATGAATCCTCGAATGCTGAATCTGATTCCCAATTGGATTACTGGCGAACCATGGTGGAAACCGCCTCCTTCGAAGCTGACGACCTGGTCGCCACCGCATGGGCCGATACGCTCACCCGCTATCACATCCCGCGCCGCTATGCCCGGCAGTTGATCGACGGTGTGGCGCGCGACCTCGTCCAATCCCGCTACCAGACCTTCGACGAGCTGGCCACGTACTGCTACGGGGTCGCCTCCACGGTGGGGCTGATGAGCATGCATATCGTCGGCTTCAAGACCAATAAGGCAGTCCCCTATGCCATCAAGCTTGGCGTCGCCCTGCAGATGACCAACATCCTGCGGGATGTGGGCGAGGATTATCGGAATGGCCGCCTTTACCTGCCTCGCGAGGAGCTGGCCTTCTATGGCATCCTGGAAGCGGACATAGCGGCAGGACGTGTTACCGACAACTGGCGCCAGTTCATGAAGTTCCAGATCGACCGCACCCGCCAGTTGTATACAGAATCCTGGGCAGGCGTCGAGATGCTGGAACGTGAGGGACAGCTTGCTATCGGAGCGGCATCCGTGTTTTACCAGGGTATTTTGGATGAGATCGAGAAGAACGATTACGATGTATTCACCCGCCGCGCCGCCCTGAGCACGCTGGGAAAGGTTGGTCGCATTCCCAGTCTTTGGTTCAAGGTCAAGGCACTTTAATTACTCTGTTATAAAGGTGAGGGCGCATTTTATAGATAACGGTGCAGATCCTACTGTGCCCTTGTTTCGTATAAGCATTTCACGTTGTATAAGTTTATGGAGATTTTGGAATTAACACTTAGCCTGCCTTAATCCCGCTCTCAATCCGATCACTCTCTCACCGGCGTAACATCTTAAAGAGGGCAACATTTTGGCTTTCCTGACATTCCATAATCATTCTTGAGCCAATAGCACCAGAGAAACATTTTGAATAGCCTGTTGTAAGAGTGTATTGAAAGAAAGGAGTTTGAAATGTCGAAGATTAATGGCGTAAGGCGAAAGTCGCGGTGGCAATCCTGTTGGTGGTACTCATGCTGCTGATTCCTGAGGTTGCAGCCTTGGCAGCCCAACCAGGTGTAGATTGTGCTGATTTCTCATCCACCCCTGGTCATTCCGCAAGTGCTCCCGGCTCTGCGTTCAATGAGGATGGCAAAGCAGGCACTGTCTATGCTGGTGAGCAGCCGCAGAATTCCAACAATGTCCATTCTGTCTCACAATACGATGTAGCCTGCGAGAAAGTGTCACAGCATTAACAAATTGAAATCTTAACATCGCAGCAATTTGTAAACCAGCTGCAAGTGGAATAGCTTGTGGCTGGTTTATTATTTAATAGGCATAAAGAGTAAAATCAATCCAGCTTATGGCATATCAAATCGAATCCGCAGCTTATCTTTTCTTCGCTTATTCTTCTTGTTGATTGTCCAGCTGTACGGCAAATATCCCAACACCTGCTTTAGGAGAAACCGACATGCCTGCCTTCCGTTATCTTGCTCTGGGCGATTCCTATACGATTGGTGAAAGTGTCCCGGAAAGTGACGCGCTGGCCAAATCAGCTCGCGCAGCGGCTCGAGGCCGAAGGGATTCGAACCGAACGTCACCATCATCGCCCGCACCGGCTGGACGGTGGATGAGCTCTGGCAGGGAATCCAGGCCAACCCGCCGGAGGGGACTTATGATCTGGTCACGTTATTGATCGGCGTCAATGACCAGTATCGCGGCTATCCAGCGGATGGATACCGCGAAGATTTTAGGTTTATGCTGGCGAAAGCGGTTGAGTATACTGGCGGGATTCCAAAACACGTGATTGTATTATCCATCCCGGATTGGGGCATGACTCCCTTTGCTGCGGGCCGCAATACACAAAGCATCGCCAGGGAGATCGATCAATTCAATTCCATCAATCGGGAGGAAGCCGAAAAGGCAGGTGCCCAGTATGTGGATATCACGCCCATTTCCCGATCTGTAACCGCCGATTCTGCTTTGATCGCTCCCGACGGGCTGCACCCTTCCGGGAGTATGTATTCCGCCTGGGCCGATCTGGTACTTCCCATTGCACAAGATATGCTGAAATAACCACCCTGTTGAAATCCCAAGCCGTATCTGTTTACCTTTATACCTGTTTACTTGTATAACCGAAAAAGGAGAAAACCGTGAGCAAAATCAATTATCAGTCTGTGCAGGAATATATGGCATCTCTAGTCCCGGCCCGTGAACCTGAATTGCAAAAAATGGAGGCATATGCAGAGAAAAATGACTTCCCCATTATCGGTCCCGTCTGTGGGTATTACTGTTACCAGCTGGCTCGCATGATCAATGCGAAATCAGTATTTGAGCTCGGATCAGGCTATGGCTATTCCACTGCCTGGTTCGCGAAGGCGGTTAAGGAAAACGGGGGAGGAGTAGTCCATCACACTGTCTGGGACGATGACTTGTCGAAGCGCGCTCGAGGCCAATTTGTCCGCGTTGGGGCTACTGGATCTCGTCCGGTTCCATAATGCCGAAGCGGTGGCGACTCTGCGCCAGACGCCGGGTCCGTTCGATATCATCTTCAACGATATTGACAAGGAAGGTTATCCCGATTCCCTGCCGGTCACCAAGGAAAAACTTCGCCATGGCGGCCTCCTGATCATCGACAATATGATCTGGCATGGACAAACGCTCGACCCGAACGACCACGAGGAATCAACCGAGGCAATCCGCCGTTTCACCCGGGATATTACGACAGATCTGGATTGGATCGTTTCTCTCGTCCCAGCGCGGGATGGTATGATCGTCGCATACAAAAAATAAAAATTTTGAGGAACCCATGACCTATAACTTTGACCAGATCATCGAACGCGCGCAATACAAGTTCCATTAAGTGGAAGCAATACCCTGAAGATGTGCTGCCCTTATGGGTGGCGGATATGGATTTCCTGACACCGGATCCCATTCGGAATGCAATCCATTCCATGCTCGATCGGGGTGTGCTGGGATATGAATTTCTACAGCCTCACACAAAGGAAGTCGTTGCCAGGCGCATGGAGCGGCTCTATGGCTGGCAGGTGGACCCGGACTGGGTGGTTGCCACGACGGGCGTTGTCAGTGGGTTCAATATCGCCGCCCGCGCCATCTGTAAACCGGGCGATGGCGTGTTGATCCACACACCGGTCTATAACATGTTCTATTCACTGTACAAGAATCTGAGCCTGGTGCAGCAATCCGTTCCCATCGATTTGACTGTTGAAGGAAATGTTCTCCATCCAGAATTAAGATATGGAAGGATTTGCGCGTGCGTTCCATTCCAACGATGCAAAAACAAGAATGTTCCTGTTTTGTCATCCGCATAACCCGTTGGGTAGGGTGTTTACCCGCGAAGAGCTGCAGGAGATGGCTGACATCTGCTTGCAGAACGAAGCAATCATCGTTTCAGACGAGATCCACAGCGAATTGCTGCTCGATGGCTTCAGGCATATTCCCGTCGCAACATTGTCACCCGAAATTGCCGATAAGACGATCACGCTCATTGCAGCGAGCAAGACCTTCAATACGGCCGGTTTGTTCTGCGCCTTTGCCATCATTCCGAATGCCGAGCTGCGGACCCGCTATCAGATGGCCAATGATGAGATCACTGGACATGTTTCAAGTGTAGGGCTGATCGCTTCGGAAGCCGCCTTTTCCGGCGATTGTGATGACTGGCTGGCCGAACTGCGTATATACCTGAAAGAGAATCGTGACTTTGTTGTAGAGTATCTGACGGAAAACTTTCCGGATGCGAAATTTACCATTCCACAGGCGACCTACCTGCAGTGGATCGATTTTGATGAATATGTGAAGGCTGGAAGAATGGACAGGATCCCATTTGATTATTTTCTTGAAAATGCAAAGGTCGCGTTGAGCAGCGGCAAAGTATTTGGGGAAAGCTGCGAGAGCTATGTCCGGCTCAACTTTGCCTCTCCCCGTCAAATGGTAGCTGAAGGTTTGGATCGAATGCGAAACGCGTTGGGATAGGAACCTCGTGTAGTCAATTATTACTTAAATGAATTATCCCGAAGTTGTGCACTTCGGGATGACTGGTTAATGGTTATGTTTGTTTAAATAAGACGGATGGGTGTTACCCATCCGTACATTACTTTCTTCGGCAGGAGTGGGGTATGCCTCCTTCCTATCGTTAGGAGAACGTCTGGTATTCTAAAGCAGAACTTACAGCTTAGACCAGTTAAGGCTTCCCAGTCCTTCCTTCTGTATGTAGTTCAGGCGGTGTCTCTATTTGGTACCTCCTTTCACTTGAGACCATCGTACAACAAATCAAAAGGCTTTACATTAAAAAAAACCTACAGATTTGTAATAAAAAAGTTACTTCAACGCATAAAAATATTTTTTCAACATTCGTTCGCTCATTTTTCTTTTGTTACAGGAGAAGCTTGTAAACCATAAAACCAATGTCCAGGGATGATTAGACGCATGCGTATAAGAAATCATTTCAAAAAATTGTATGTTCAATAGCATTTATATTTATCGATCATTTTGCTCTACACAAGCAATTGATCGATCTGGTTTGATCGTTGCCATACCCCTCTCGGTCACCAATTGCGCATATTTATTCTACGGGAAGCGCAATTGGTGACCGGGGGCATTATATGATCGATGATGTGTAAAGCGTATAACCAGAACTATTCAAGTAGCTTGCTTATTTCATGATATTTGCCTGGTTTTGTTGGCGAGAGCAAAATAATCCTTTCATCGGGCAAAACTCATCAGCCTTTTGGCTGGCATGAATTGGAATGGGCGGATGTGGATTATGATTCCATACGAAGAAAACCTTGCACAATCGCATATTGTGAGTGACCATATTGTGAGATATAATACAAATTGTCAGACAACTTTGCTTCCAGAAGTGAAATGAACCTTGTGAAGGTCAGATCAATGAAATAGAAGTCGTGTAAGAATAACCTTCGCAGGGTTTCCCGAAAATCTACTCAAAAGAGAGGCTTCATGACCACCATTGACCTGACCGTCGAAAAGTCTCGCCGTGCGAATGCCATCAAGCGAGCCAAGGAACGTAACATTGTCATCCCCACCTATGCCCAAATGAAGGATCCTTCCAGGATCCCGGCGAATGTAAGGGAGGAATTAAAGGAATCGGACTGTGGGATATCCATCCCCGGAACCTCTTCCGGATCAACTGGCACAACGAACCAACCGCATCAGGCGGGACCTATGGCGGAGTCAACTACATTGAGCTTCCGCCCTCGCTGACGGGTGTCCCGGCCCGTATCATCGCCCTGGTTGGCAAGTGGTTCCCGACCGGCGCGCATAAAGTCGGCGCCGCGTTCAGCTGCCTGGTGCCGCGGCTGGTCACGGGTCAGTTCGACCCGACCACCCAGAAGGCCGTCTGGCCCTCCACCGGGAATTACTGCCGCGGCGGCGCCTACGACTCCGCTTTATTGGCCTGCGAATCGATCGCGATTTTGCCTGAAGGCATGTCGAAGGAACGATTCGAATGGCTTTCCAAAGTGGCCGGGGAGACGATCAAAACGCCGGGTTCCGAATCCAACGTGAAAGAGATCTTCGATAAATGCTGGGAGCTGCGCAAGTCCGGCCAGGATCTGATGATCTTCAACCAGTTCGAGGAATTTGGCAATTACCTCTGGCACTTTGAAGTGACCGGCCACGCCATGGAGGAAGTGCTCCAAAAGGTGATGGGTCCCAATGACCGCTATCGCGGCATGGCCTCCGCCACTGGTTCTGCCGGGACGATCGCCAGCGGCGATTACTTGAAGAAGGTCTTCCCCGAGAGCAAGATCGTCGCCAGTGAGGCGCTGCAGTGCCCAACCCTGCTCGAGAACGGCTTCGGCGCCCATCGCATCGAAGGCATCGGCGACAAGCACGTGCCATGGATCCACAACTACGAAGAACACCGATGTGGTCGTGGCGATCGACGATAACGCGGTCGTGAATATTTCCCGCCTCTTCAACGAAGAGAACGGCCGCGCCTACCTGGTCGAGAAGGGTGTGCCTGAAGCGATTGTCAACCAGCTCGACCTGCTTGGCTTCTCTGGTATCTCGAACGTGCTTTCCTGCATCAAGGCTGCCAAGTATTATGAGATGGGCGAGAACGATGTCATGGTGACCGTCCTGACCGACTCCATGGAACTCTACCGCTCGCGCCTGCATGAAATGCACCAGGAATTTGGCCAGTACAGCGAGCGCGATGCCGCCGCCGATTTTGCCCGCTACCTGCATGGCCAGTCCACCGACAACATGCTCGAGCTGCGCTACACCGACCGCCGCCGTGTGCATAATCTCAAGTACTACACCTGGGTCGAACAGCAGGGCCGCACCTACGAGGAGATCCAGGCGCAATGGCACGAGCCAACGTATTGGACGGATGTCCAGAAACAGGCCGACGAGATCGACGAATTGATCGTGGAATTCAACGAAGAAGTCGCATTGAGCTAATCAATGAACAGGGACGAGACGAAAGTTTCGTCCCTGTTTTTTATATGGATTGCCTGCTGATTGTTGCATCCAGCCTGATTGCAATCTGCAATGATTCTAATAAGTTTGTAAATTGATGTTGCAAGTCCAAAGTGCTAGAATAATCCTACACAGTACTACATAAAGGAGCACATCCATGGCACTGATTCAATTCACCCGCAATTATCGTGATGAGAGCACCGATACGGGCTTCCAGTTCGAGTTTTATTGCGACCGGTGCGGAAACGGCTACCAGACCGAGTTCCAGGCCTCCACGCTGGGCACGATGACCAATGCACTGGATGCCGCCAGCAATCTCTTCGGAGGCTTTTTCGGGAACGCTGCGAATGCTGCCCGGAACGTCCGCTCGGCCGCCTGGGAAAAAGCCCACGATAACGCCTTTGCCGGAGCAGTGGAGGAGGCGAAGCCGCGTTTCCACAAGTGCAAGCGCTGCGGCCACTGGGTGGATGATGATTGCTGGAATGCAGAGCGGACCCTGTGCAAGGATTGTGCGCCTGACCTCCAGGAGGAATTCTCCTCCATTCAGGTGGATGCTGCCATCAATGATGCTCGTACGAAAGCCACCCAGGTCGAATATGTCTCTGCTGACAAATTCAAGCAGACCATTGTTGCCTCCTGTCCTCATTGCGGGGCGAAGGTCGGCGGCGGGAAGTTCTGTCCTGAATGCGGCAAGCCGCTGGCAGCCGAAAAGTTTTGCAAGGACTGCGGCGCGAAAATCGAGGCAGACGCCAAATTCTGCGGAGAGTGTGGAGCGAAACAATAATGACACACCAGCCATTGTGAACGCGAGGAGCCAAATTGACAAAATTATCATCCAAATAGTGACAAATAGCAGGTGAAACGCTACATCTTTTATGCTATTTTATTATTAGCCATATTTTCTGTAACAGGAGCAAATGATGAGATACGAGAGTTCACAGCGGAATGAGAAATCCTGGGTAGACAGCATTCTACCGATAGTAAACCGCCTTCTCATCCTTATCATTTTATTTTGCCTTGATTACATGTTTGTCAAATTCCTCTTCGATTAAGAAATCCTCAACACTTCAATAAGATATGGAAAAGGCGGGCTGCGCAGCCCGCCTTTTTCATTAATACGAGCTTTGATGTAAAATCGGTTTACCTATGGCCCTTTCCTCCACATCACTGGTGCTGGTTTGCCTGTTGCCAGCCCCGCGGGACCTGGAGATCGCCCGGCTTCTGGGCTGGTACCGGATTCCGCTCCGGACCGCGCCCAAGGTGGTCGCGGTGGACTACCTGGCTTTTTACCAGCCGGCGGCATTTGGCGAGCGCGGCGGGCAAATCGAGCTGGTTGCTCCCGTTCGAGGCCATGAGCTAACGACACGCGCCGAGTTGTTGAAGGATGAAGCGGATCATCCCCGGGCCAGGGAGGAATATTACAAGATCCAGATCGGTCCCCTGGAGAAATTAGCCCAGCCGATCCTCAGCGAGAAGTGGAAACGGATCACGTTCCTCTATACGACCGGCGAATACCTGCTTAACGCCAGAACATTGAATGACCTGGTCGTGGACGGCGACGAGAGGCTGGTCCTCTGGCGCTCCCTGCGCGAACGGGCGGAAAACGAGCAGCTTTACAAAACAGATCTGCCGGATGTGGATGTCCCACCCGATGTGCTGATTGCGCTATTGGGGATCAAGGACCTGGAAGAACCATATGAATAAATTTTTATGGAGTGCAGGAGTTTACTGCTGCTTTTCCGGCAGCAAGCTGCCTGACTCCATAGCAAACTGGAGCATAACATGGCGATCCTAATCAAAAACGGCACTCTCATCACCGCCTCCGAAACCTTCGATGCTGACATCCTGGTCGAAGAGGAAAAAATCTCCCTGATCGGAAAGGATCTTCAACATCCCAACGCGGATATCGTTGATGCAGGCGGCAAGCTGTTCTGCCAGGTGGGATCGATCCGCATGTGCACCTCGACCTGCCGATGTTCGGCACAGTCTCATCGGATGACCATTACACTGGTCACAAGGCCGCCGCATTTGGCGGCACGACCACGGTGATGGATTTTGTTGTTCTGGAGAAGGAAGGCTTTCAACACTCAGTCGATATCTGGATGAAGATGGCGGAGAAGGCAGCCATTGACTATTCCTTCCACATGAACCTGACCAGGTTCGATGAGGCGATCATAAAGGATATCCCGTCCCTGCGGGAGATGGGGATCACCACGCTCAAAGTGTTCACCGCTTATACCGGCCGCCTGCGCATTGACGATGGCAGCATCTTCAAGACGATGCAGATCGCAAGAGACAACGGCATGCTGGTGATGGCGCATTGCGAAAACGGCGATGTGATCGAT
>CAVVPC010000020.1:0-15940 GCA_963750005.1 uncultured Chloroflexia bacterium | reverse complement strand
CCTGTTCCGCATTAACCCGTAAATGGAAAAATCGTAGTGGTCCTTACGTTTGGCGAGCAGAAATGACAACTTCTCAGACAAGTCTCCCGCAAGCAGGGGACGCTGATTCTGAGTCGGAACCAAGTCTTTCAAGTAATGTATGAATTTCGGCTGCAAGGAAAATGACCCGGCCGTTATTTTCCACCAGCGCCCGATTTTCCTGGCGCAGCAGCGCTCCCCCTCCCAGGGCAATGACACTTTCCTGTTCGTTGATGATCTGTTTCAGGGCAGCGGTTTCCAGGTCACGGCAGGCAGTTTCGCCCTGCTCCATCATGATCTGATAGATGGTCCTGCCTGCAATGACTTCGATCACATCATCCACATCCAGAAACGGCAGATGAAGATCCCGGGCGAGAACCTTTCCAACTGTGGATTTTCCTGCTCCAACGGGGCCGTAGAGGAAGATGTGCATGTCAGTATCCAGTGATCATTGTGATTGACAAAAAACGTCATAAATATAGGCAAAAAGGTACTTGTTGGTTATTTCAAATCTCTGAGTAACATGTAAATAGATGTATCCAAATATCCTAAACAAACCATATCCCAGCCAGACTCCGATTGCATTAAGAATGACATCGTTTATATCGATTGCTCGAAAAGAACTTTGGAAGACAACCGAAAGGATCAGTTGAGTAATTTCAAAAATAAAGCCAACAAGTATCGCCAGCCAGATAAAATCCTTTGATTTTAGACGTACGAAAAAACTTATCCCAAAGCCAAATGGTATTGTCAGAAGAATATTTCCAGCTATATTTCTAATACAAGTCGCTGGCATGTAGCATGTACCAAAGTAAAAAGGAACAAGGTTTATATTTGGCTTAAATGTTCCAGGATAATCTCCAGGGAATGGAATAATTGGAAAAACAATTACACTGACAACAAAAAGAAGATAGCACCAAAATATGGAGAAAAATAAAAGATACCAAAAACTGCGCTTCCGCCTCCTGAGAATGATTAGGATGATCCCGAGCAATGACATCCCAAAAAGCAAATGGGAATAAGTAAAGTCAATCATTTCTTATTCTCTTGTCCAACAGCAGATTACTCCCAAAACACATGCGCTGCATTATCCATCTGCAAATCTTCCAGCGTGGCTTTGCGCAGGGCATCAAAGCGTGGCTTCATCTCATTCATGGAATCGCCGCCAATCTTCTCGATCAGCGCGTCCGCCAGGACGAAGGCGACCATCGCTTCCAGGATCGGCACGGCGCGCGGGACGGGACAGAAATCGGAGCGCTCATAGCGGGTGGGAGCGTTCTCTCCGGCTGCAAGATCCACTGTTGGCTGGGGAGTAAGAGTCGTGGCTATCGGCTTCATCGCGGCGCGGATGATGATCGGCTGTCCATTGGAGATCCCGCCCTCCGTCCCTCCCGCCCGATTCGACAGACGTCATCCTTCGACCATCTCGACTTTTGACGCATCCAAAGTCATTGGGTCATGCGCCAGTGTTCCCGAGCGTTTTGGCATTGTCAAACGCATCCCCGACTTCCACACCTTTGATTGCCTGGACGCTCATCACTGCCATCGCCAGTCTGGCTTCGAGGCGCCTGTCCCATTGGACGAAACTTCCCAGGCCAACCGGAACATTCAAGGCGACAATTTCCAGCACGCCGCCCAGTGTATTTTTGCCATGGATCGTTTTTTCGATCTCCGCCCGCATTCTGCTCGCAGATGACTCGACCGGGCAGCGCACATCGGATTCTTCGGCGCGGACGAAACGTTCTTCGTAAGGCATGTCACCAAAATTCGCCTCGACTTCGCCGATGGAAGAAACGTAACCGCCAACGATGATGCCAAATTGCGCAAGGAAATGCTTACACACTGCCCCGGCCGCGACGCGCATTGTCGTTTCCCGGGCAGACGCACGTTCAAGTGCAGGGCGTAAATCATTATACCCATATTTGACTGCGCCGGTCAAGTCCGCATGGCCCGGGCGCGGCGCGGTCATCGGCTCGATGGCTTTGCCCTTCCATTTGACATGGTCCTCGTTTTCGACGAGCAAGGCGATCGGCCCGCCAGTGGTCTCACCCGCCATGACCCCGCCCAGGATCAGGACGGTATCCTTTTCGATCTTCATCCGACCACCGGAACCATAACCTTTCTGACGCCGTGCCAGCTCCCGGTCGATGATGTCAGTTGGGAGGGAGAAACCCGCGGGCATGCCATCCAGGATGGCAGTGAGCGAGGGACCGTGGGATTCACCGGCGGTGAGAAAGCGTAGAGGCATTGTGTTCTCCAATATTATTCGGCAGCATTTCGAAATATCTCGCCGGGTAGTTCGATCCCGGTCCACAATTCAAATCCTAGCGCGGCTTGCTCGATGAGCATGCCCAAACCCGTCGTTGCCTGCAGCCCCTGCGCACGCGCGTCCCGCACAAGTTTCGTCTCGCGCGGATTGTAGATCAGGTCGTAAATTTTCGTTTGCTTTGAAAGAGCTGCATTCTCCGGCAGTGGGGATTGGTCAACATTTGGGGTCATACCGAGAGGAGTGGTGTTAACGATGAGAGAGATCTTCGAGATTAGAGATTGGAGATTGGCTTCCAGATGAGAGAACTCGAATATGGTAATTGGGGATTGATCATTCGTGAGTGAGTCGGCAAGTTGTTGTGCCTGCTCGATACGGCGGGCAGCAATGGTAACCTGCCAGCCGTCATTACACAACGCATAAACCACCGAACGGGCTGAGCCACCTGCGCCAAGTATCAGGGCAATTTTATCTCCGGGAGTCTGTGTCTTATCATCCCCGTGGGAGACCGTGGTTAGAAATTTCTTCAAATCCAGCAAAAATCCGGGGGCATCGGTGTTGTCGCCGATCAATCTTTCCCCTCGCATATAAATGATATTGACCGCACCAATGGATTTGGCGGCTGGCGTGAGCTCATCCAGGAATGGGATCACATTTTGTTTATGCGGGATGGTGACATTGAGCCCGGTCATCTCCCCCGAACGGACCCTCTCCAGCAAAGCCTTCAAAGCCTGCATGTCATCCGGAAGGATGGGGAACAAGGAATAGTCACCTTCCAGGCCGCAGGCCTTGAGGGCCGCGTTGTGGATCTTTGGGGAAAGACTATGGCCAACAGGATAACCGATCAGGCCCAGTTTGATCATCGCAGGGAGTCCAGTACTTCAAAATAATTGGGAAAGGTTTTGGACACACAGTCCGGGTTCTGGATCGTGATTCCCGGAACGCGCAGTCCGATTAGGGAGAATGCCATGGCCATGCGATGGTCATTGTAGGTCTGGATGGTTGCAGGCTTGAATGCCTTGCATGGATGGATCGTCATGCCGTCTTCATGCTCCTCGACCTGACGCCGAGACGAGTGAGTTCCGTACAGGTGGCATGGACACGGTCGGTCTCCTTGACCCGGGCAGAGGCGATGCCGCGGATGCGGGTCGGGGAGGAGGCGAAAGGGGCGATCGCGGCAAGTGTTTGGGCGGTATCCGGAATGTCGCCCATATCCACATCCACACCTCGCAAGCTGGAGCAACCGGTGACCTGCAGACTATGATCGGCTTCTTTTACAGTACAGCCCATCTGCTGCAGGATCTCGAGAAAGGCAATATCGCCCTGTTTGGATGCACGCGACATGTTTTCTACACGCACTGTGCCTCCGCAGATGGCTGGTGCGGCAAAGAAATAGGAAGCGGCAGAGGCATCGGATTCGATTGCATAACTGGAGATTGGTAATTTGTATTTGGTCACCGGAATGGAGAAAGACCGGTAATTTTCCCGTTGGACTTCGATGCCAAAATCCCGCATCACGGCCAGGGTCATATCCACGTACGGCCTGGAGTTCAATTCGGTAACAACCTCAACTTGAATGGGCGAATTAGCATAAGGGGCCACCATTAAAAAGCGCTGAGAGAAATTGGGAGGAGATGTTGCCTGCGATTTTCGTTTTCCCTCCAGGCAAACCGGAGGCTATTATTTTTACAGGAGGACAAAGCTGAGATTTCTGCCTCACTCCCAGCCGTCTCCCGCGGGGAGAGGGGGCTTATGCTCGCACCCAATTGTGCCAGAGCGGCGATTAAATCGCCAATCGGTCTTTCCCGCATGCGGGCATCGCCGTCGAGGATGTATTCGCCATTGCCAAGCGTAAGAAATGCGGAGAGAAAGCGTGCGGCCGTCCCGGCGTTGCCGATGAAGAGCTCAGCTTGTTGAGAGGGAATGTTCCCCCCCAGGCCGGTGACTCTCATCTCATGATTGGTTTCATCCAGCTGCACATCGAAGCCCAGAGTCTGCAATGCACGGGCAAAGTAACGAGAGTCGTCGGAGAACAACGCGTTGGTCAGACGAGTTATCCCGTCCGCCAGGGAAGCGATCAGCAGGGCGCGGTTGGTCAGGGACTTGGAGCCGGGCACGCGAACGGTGGCATCCAGCGGATGGACGATGGGGTTGATCTCAAGCGAGGAATTCATTGGGTGAACGCCTGATACTTTCGCTGGGCTTCATTCAATAGGGAGTCGAGTTTCAAAAGTCACCGGAGGACAAAACGGATTCGATCTCTGTAAGCTGGCTCTGCATGCCCCGCAGCATTGTCAATATATTTTCACGGTTGGTCTGCAGGATGCCCAGCATCATGGACGAGGGCGTGCCCGCCAGCCTGCTGGTGGAACGGAAGCCAGGCCCCACGAAAGATGCGACCTCCTGTGGAGTGGCAAGCGCAAGCGCAGAGGCAATCAGGAATGGCAAATGGCTGGTGGATGCCAGGATGCGGTCATGTTCCACAGCATCAAGAATTTTGGGTTTTGCGCCAAGAGCCTCAATGATCTGATGGGCTGCAGAGATGGCTCGCGGAGTGGTCCTTTCCAGAGGGGTCAGCAGGAAAGGGGCGGAATAGTAGAGGGTCCGCTCGGCGTTGGCCAGGGAGAGTTTTTCCCTGCCGCAGATGGGATGTCCACCGATGGGGTCGAACCGCTCGGGCAGGCGGGACATGGCATCTACGACCAGGCGCTTGGTCGAGCCCAGGTCTAGGACGATACAGGGGTTCGGGGTATAGGAAGGCAGGTGCTCAAGCAGAGTCCAAAATCGAGGGGACAGGTGCGGACAGGATAACCATATCCGCTTTGGGAAGCAGGCTGGCAGGGTCGCTATCAGCCTCGTCCACGATGTGTTGGGACCGGGCCAGCGCAAGGGTGGCAGGATGCGGGTCGATCCCGTACAGTGCAGCGCACTTGCCGCGCAGTCCCAGGGCCAGCGAGCCGCCCATCAATCCCAATCCAATGATTGCGATCCGGGATTGGGCGAGGTTAAAGTCAGGCTGAGGCATCCCTCACCCTAGCCCTCTCCCAGGGGAGAGGGGACGCAACCAGGCGACGTTCCACTGCTTCCGCGACTGCCTTGACCTGTTTCACCATTTTGGCAAAAGCTTCCGGTGTGAGGGACTGCTTGCCATCCGAGATGGCATGGGCAGGATCATTATGTACCTCAACAATGACGCCATCCGCACCTGCAGCAATTCCCGCTTTTGCTATGGAGGAGACAAAGGCGGAATCGCCGGTGGAATGCGATGGGTCGATAACAACCGGAAGATGTGTAAGCTTTTTGAGAACGGGAATGGCGTTGATGTCAGTTGTATTGCGGGTGGCCGTCTCAAAGGTACGGATGCCGCGCTCGCAAAGAATGACACGCGTGTTGCCGCCGCTGAGGATGTATTCGCTCGCCATCAGCATCTCCTCGATGGTGGCAGACATGCCGCGCTTGAAAAGGACAGGCGTCCTGGTTTCGCCAATGGCGCGCAGGAGATTGAAGTTCTGCATGTTGCGCGCCCCCAGTTGGAAAACATCCACATACTTTTCCATCATCGGGATCTGTGAAACGGCCATCACTTCGACAACGATGGGCAGGCCGGTTTTCTCCCGCGCTTCCGCCATATATTCGAGTCCCTCTTCGCCAAGGCCCTGAAAGGCATACGGCGAAGTGCGCGGCTTGAAGACACCACCGCGCAGGGCATTTGCGCCCACTTCCTTCACTGCCTGTGCGATTTCAAGGATCTGCTCGCGAGATTCCACGGAACAAGGCCCCGCAATAATGGGAACTTCAGTGCCGCCAATGGTAAAACCATCCAGTGGGAAGATCAGAATCCTGCTCATGGAACTGGCGTGAAGCCAGCTTGTAGGGCTTGGAGATGCGCTGGACTTCCATCACGCCTGGCAGGGCTTCGAAAATTTCCTTGGCAACATAGTGACCATCTCCTACTGCGCCGATGATCGTCTGCTCGACCCCAAAGATGGGATGCGAAGTCAACTTTTGTTTTTCGATTTCGGCAATAACTGTATCGATCTGTTCCCGGGAAGCGCCCGGGCGCATAATGATCATCATGATGACTGTTTTCCTTTTTTATGTTTTCAGTAGTCTCTACGCACTTCCCTCGCAGTGAAACTGCAGGGGAATAGAAGTACCCTTATGCCCAGCCTTTTTGATAGGCTCCATGCACGGAAGCGAGGCTTCTGCCCATCACCTGGGCGATCTGCCCGACCTGTTTCACCATCCCGGCAAACGCCTCCGGCTTGAGCGATTGCTTGCCATCCGAGACTGCATGGGCAGGGTCAGGATGGACTTCCACAATCAATCCATCGGCACCCGCGGCGATCCCGGCACGCGCGATCGCCGCCACATAATTCGCATGGCCGGTTGCATGCGATGGATCGAGAATGACAGGCAGATGAGTTAGGTTTTTCAGGACAGGAATGGCATTGATATCGGTTGTGTTCCGTGTGGCCGTCTCAAAGGTGCGGATGCCACGCTCGCACAGCATTACGCGCTGGTTTCCCCCGGCCAGAATATATTCGGCAGACATCAGCAGCTCTTCAATCGTGGCGGAGAGGCCGCGTTTGAGAAGGACCGCCGTACGGGTCTCGCCGACGGCCCGCAGCAGGTTGAAGTTCTGCATGTTGCGGGCGCCCACCTGCAGCACATCGACGTATTTGACCATCAGATCCAGCTGCACCTGCGACATGATCTCCACGACAATCGGCAGTCCCGTTTTTTCGCGCGCTTCGGCCAGCATCTCCAACCCTTCCTCCCCCAACCCCTGGAAGGAATAGGGCGACGTGCGCGGCTTGAAGACTCCTCCACGCAAAGCGGATGCGCCCGCCTCCTTCACGGCGATGGCCGTTTCGAGGATCTGGGAGCGACTCTCCACCGCACAAGGTCCCGCAATGACCGCGATCTCCTCGCCGCCAACCGTGAATCCATCCACAGGCACGACCGTGTTCTCGGGATGGAACTGGCGCGAGGCCAGCTTGTACGGTTGTGTGATTCTTTGTACTGCTTCAACTCCATCCAGCACTTCGAAGAGCTCGGTTGGAATGCTGTGCGTCTCACCGATCGCACCGATGATGGTAGCTTCCACCCCTTGTGACAGGTGTACGTTCAATCCCGCCGACTTGACAGAGGCGATTACGGCTTCCACCTGTTGGGGTGTGGCGTTGGTTTTCATTATGATCATCATGATAAATTCTCCAGAATACTTTAGAGGTCAAAGGTTGAAGGTCAATAGTCTTATTGCGCGGCCACCAGGTCGGGTCGCAGCTTGACTGCATCGCGTAAATATACATGGGTGATTTCGTTCTGAGCAACATCGGTATTCCAGTGCACAAGTACCCGGATTACTCGTGGCAGGCTGCCCGGGACAGGGATTTCACGGGCACAAAGCATGGGGACGAGGCTCCAGCCCATCTGGCGGGCAGCCTGTGCAGGAAAGGTGGAGACAAGATCATCTGTCACCGTGAAGAGGGCGCTGGCCACATCTTCAGGGTGCATCTCCTTATTCTCTTCAAGGATCTCTTCAAGCAATTCACGTGTTGCCTGAAGGATGAGATCGGGTTGGTCGGCAGTTACCGTTATTGCTCCACGAATTCCACGGATCGGCATGAGTTGCTCCTGAGCTCTTCCTCCTTGCCCCTCTCCCATCCCTAGAGGAGGTCAGGAGGGAGAGGGGGGAGGAGAGGAAAATAAAAGAGCGGGACCGTGTGGTCTCGCTCTTTTGCATCAACAGATTTGTTCTGTCTACTTAAGCGCCACCAACGGCAACCGGGCTCCGGAAACCGTAATAAAAATAAAATGCAAACCAGCGGGCTGTCTTAAGCATATTGGGCGCAATTCTATGCCTTTGCCATGGAACCGTCAAGGGGATGTTTTCCTGGGCGAAAATCCTTTCCCCTGGTCAGGCCGATAATTTCTCCAATCCCTGGTTGTGGTACTTCCTTTCGACACTGCCTGCCAGGAGGGCATACCAGCGGCTCAGGCGGTTGTAACGCTCGCGGGCAGCTTTCCGGGAGCGGTTTTGGCCACAAATGGATGGTTCCATGGTTTAGTTGTAAGACGAGCTGCTCTGACAAGGAAAATTTGGTTCATTAGGAGTTGCCGTGATACCCGCCATATGTAGCCACCACCACGGTAATTCCTAGAGAGCCTATAAACTTTAAGGGAAATCCCTATCACAGTCAGGTTATAATTATTTCCCCGTGAGCTACACGGAATGGTCTAAAGGAACCTAAATGTCCTCCTTTTCTAATAAGATTGATGAATGGATGAAGGAAGCCGAGACCCGGCCCGAGTCGGCGGTGACAATCGTCAGGCTGGTATCCAGGCGTCTTATCGAGCTGACCGAGCGCAATGAAGAGCTGCTGGCAGAAAATATCGCCCTGCAGAATGGGCACGCGCGTCGAGGAGTATCAGAAACGCATCGCCCACCTCGAGTACCAGCTGGACCTGCTCAAGCGGCGTTTCGGCAGCGAAGGAATGGATCTGGCGGAGCTTCCGGCCCAGTCGGCCGCACCTTCCACACTGAGCCTGCTGGTCTACAACGCCTATGGGCGGATCCTTCGCATCGAGCTCACTTCGGACCTCCAGACCCTCGGCCGCATTGCAGACGAGACCCTCCAGAACAGTGAACAGCCGTGCTTGCTCGTCGTTCCTTCAAACGAGGAAGTGATGCTGCTCTTCACTTCGGGACGGGTCAGCACCTGTGCAGTCGAGGAGATTTCCACCGTCGAAATCGGCGGTGAATGGATGTGGGCGAACGCCGCGCTGCCCGATGAGCCGCGTGCCGGAGAATGGCTGGCCTGTGTGATGCCCATCTCAGAGCTGCCGCTGTCAGAGTTCTTCCTGCAGGTCAGCCGGCGCGGCTGCATCAAGAAAACGATGACATCCATGGCGCAGTCCATCCTGGGCAATCATTATCTCGGCAAGGGCACGCTGCAAAAATCAGACCAGCCCTTCGATGTGCGCCTCTCGCAGAAGAAGGATATCTTCGCCTTTGTCACTTTCGAGGGCAAGCTGCTCGGACTGGATGTGAACGAGCTCCCCTACAGCGCCGAGGATCGCATCAAGCTGACCGCCAGCGATTATGTGATCGCCTCCTTTGTGCCGCACCCCGAAGAGTCCATGCTCTTTTTCACGCAAACTGGCAAGGTCATCCATCGGGAGCAGGCCAGCCTGGAACTATCCAGGTCTCCGCTGGCGAAGGGACAGGCGCTGATCTCGCCGGCGCGGCTCGAGCAGGGAGTCCGCTTTATCGGCGCCGCCTCGGTCCGGGATGCGGACCGGATCGTGGTCCTGGACTCGAAAGGGAATCTCAAAATCCATTTGGCGGAATCCGTGACCGGCTCCGGCTCGATCGAAGCCGACGGCTTGACTGGCGAAGTCGTGTCCATCGGCGTGATCCCTGCCGAGGCGTGGAAAGGCGTGACAGCATGAGCGTCAAAGTGGGCATTGATTTTGGGACATCCAACTCGGGAGTCGCAATCTACGATGGAGGGCAGGTCCATCTGCTGCCTGTCGACCCAAAGAATGTACTGCCTGAAGTGATCAAGACTGTGTTGTATATCACCCGCGATTACCGTGCCTTGATCGGACAGGAGGCAGTGGAACACTACTACCGTGACAACGTCAACCGCCAGCGGCGCTATGTGAAGCAGTGGGCGGGAGAGATCGAAGTGCGCGGCGCAGACATGTTCTATGTGCGCGATATTTACGTCTATGTGGATGAGCTCAAACCCGGGCGTCTGCTGCAGTATCTGAAGACTGCCCTCCGCAAGGACGGATACGCCGGCACGCAGATCTTCGAGCGCTACTACACGGTTGGGGACCTGGCAAAGACTTATCTCAGCCTGTTGAAGGAGCGTGCCGAAGGCTGCACTGGGAGAATCGATTGACGCCGTCACCCTGGGACGCCCGGTGAAGTTTTCCAGTTCCCCTGAACAGGATCATAAAGCACAGGAGACCCTGGGCCAGGCAGCGCATGAAGCCGGCTTTAAGCAGGTCGATTTTGAGCTCGAGCCAATCGCAGCAGCCCTGGATTACGAGCAAACCATGACCCGGCCGCAGAATGTGGTCATCTTCGACTTCGGCGGCGGGACGCTCGACATCGCCGTGATGCGCCTGGGCGATCCTCACAAACGGGAAGTCTATGCCAGCGGCGGCGTGGACATTGCAGGGAGCGATTTCGACCGGGCCATCATCGAGAAGCGCATGCTGTCGCATTTCGGATATGGACGCGTCAAACATCACCCGGAGATCATGGAAATGATCCACGCCATTCCCGATTGGATGGCGCTCCCCGAACTTGGTACACCCATCAACAGGAATATCCTCGAGAAAGCCATCCAGGCAGGCGTTTCGCCAGTCCAGTTGAAGGCGCTGGAGGGGCTGATCTACAATGACCTGGCATTCACCTTTTACAACCGGGTGGAGGCGGGCAAGATCGCTCTTTCCGCTAATGGAGCAACGATCATCACTCTGGAGGACAAGGATATTGCCCTCTGGGAGCTCTATACCCGTCACCAGTTCGAAACGGATATTTATCCTTATCTGGTCGATGTGGAAAAGGTCCTGCTCGATACCATTGCCCGGTCGGGTCTTGCGCCTGGCAGTATCGATGCTGTTGTGAAAACAGGCGGGTCATCCGGCATCCCATTGTTTACCGAAATGCTGGTCCGCATCTTCGGCAGGGAAAAGGTGAAAGAATCGAATGTCTTTACCAGTGTGGTCGCCGGATTGGCGATCAAGGCAGGAAATTCGAACAAGCACTCATGATCCTCTAAACCAATGTGCAGATCACACTCACATGCGAAGTGTATAATTACCAGGACAATATTGTCTTATCATAACTTAAACAGTAAACAACATCGTGAAGGATCTCGTATATGGATACAGGTGATGGGATTGAATCCTCGCTACTCCGCAGTTTGACCAGTTTACAGGACCCTGCATCCCAGGCTGTTTTTTTACAGATTGCTTTTGATGCAGTGGCTACGTTTGACCTGCAGGAACGGATCATGTCCTGGAACCCGGCGGCCGAGAAGATGTTTGGGTGGCCATTACAGGAAGCGCTTGGGAAAACGCCGGCCGAGCTCTTCTGGCCGATCGACATGCCGCTGCAGCAGGAGGATAAAAAACAGAGACAGGCAAGATTGAAGCGCGGCGAAACGCTGCGAGGGGAATTGAGCGCCTGTCGTAAGAATGGCTCCTCTTTTCCAGTTCAATATACAGCCCGCGCCGTTTTTGATTCGGATGGGAAGATCGGCGGATACCTGGCCGTCTATCGCGACATCTCTGCCTCGGTACAGGCTCGCGAGAAGGAGGAACAGCTCCGGCGGAGCAATCAAAGACTGAACGAGATCCTGGCAAGCATTCAGGATGATTTCTATGTACTGGACCGTAACTGGGTTTTTATCTTTACCAGCAGGACGTTCACCTCCCGCATTGGAAAAGAACCGGAAGATTTCGTTGGCAACAATATCTGGGAGCTGTTTCCCAAACACCTGGGAACCATTTATGAAGAGAATTTACGCGCCGCCATGGAAAAAAGAGAGGTACGGCGCTTTGAGATCCCGGGGAAATATACCAATGCCTGGTACAGGATGACCGCCTTCCCTTCCGAAGAGGGGATCACAGTTCATGGGACGGATATCACCGAGCGTAAACATGCTGAGGATGCACTACGGGAGAGCGAAGAGCGCTTCTCCAAGGCATTTTATGCCAGCCCGGTAGGCATCAACATTTTCCGGATTTCAGACGGGTGCTCCATTGATGTCAATGATGCCTTTCTTGGCTTAACTGGCTATTCACGCGATGAGTTTATTCAACATACTGCTATTGAGTTGAACCTGTTTGTCAACCCGGCGGAAACGCGGGGCATGGGTGCAGGAACTGCGGGAAAAGGGTGTCGTTCGGAATTTGGAGATCCAGATCCGTCACAAATCCGGCAGGGTCCTGGACACTCTTTTCTCAATCGTGAAAATCGAGATCGGCGGCGAAGCAGGAGGTCTCGTCCTGGCGGTTGAGATCACCGAGCGCAAGCAGGCGGAGATGGCGCTGCGCGAGAGCGAAAAACAACTGCAGCTGCTCAACGAATCCCTGGAGCAGAAAGTGCAGGAAAAAACGGCAGAAGTGCGCCGCCTCGCATCAGACACGACCAGGTCGGTCCAGCGTGAGCGCCACCGGATTTCCCATATCCTGCATGATGACCTGCAGCAGCGCATCTATGCCATCCAGATGCAGCTAACCTTCCTGCGTTATGAACTCGAGAAGGAAAATGTAGCTGCGCAGGATGAATTGTCCGGCATAGAAAAGGAACTGAGTGAAGTCCTGGAGATCACCCGCCATCTCAGCATCGACCTCAGCCCGCCGATCCTGCAGAATGAGGGTTTGTCGCATGCCATCAGCTGGCTGGCCGGCCAGATGCGTCAACGGTATGGCCTGCCCATCGAAGTTCAGGCAGACGAGCCCTTTGCCATTCAGGATGAAGTCCTGCATGTGTTCCTGTTCAACTGTGTCCGTGAGCTGCTCTTTAATGTTGTTAAGCATTCCGCTGCCAGCCGGGCAGTGGTTGCATTGGAGTGGTTGGGCGCGGATCTAAAGATCGAAGTACGCGACGATGGCAAAGGATTCCCAGTTTAATCTATCCGGGCAGGAGTTGAGCAGAGAACCAGGGGAGGAGGACCTGCAATTGAGCTTTGGTCTCCCCAGTATTCGCTACCAGATAAGTCTATTTGGGGGACACCTGGAGATCAAATCCGAGCCAGGAAAAGGGACACAGGTGATTCTGACCGTCCCGGTTCTTGAACGCAGATGAGAAAGCCTGGTCAGAGCCTGATTCAATGCTGGAATCGAATTCCAGAGAGTTCCGGTATAATTTCGTCTTCCATGGCACGATCTGACTCTGATGAAGCGCTGTGGCGGGCGCGGCAACTCATTGACGAGCAGTACGCCCAGCCGCTGGATTTGGACGAACTCGCCCGAACTGCAAACTTTTCGCGTTATCATTTTTTGCGTGCCTTTCGCCGCGCCTTTCATGCCACGCCTCACGAATATCTGACCCGCAAACGCGTCGAACGCGCCAGGGAATTACTCGCCGAAAGCGGGCTCACGGTCACTGAAATTTGTTTCGAGGTTGGCTTTGAAAGTTTGGGGTCATTCAGCACGTTGTTTCACAAGATTGTCGGCTGGTCCCCTTCGATCTATCGGGCGCGGGCCTGGGAGATGCGCAGAAATCCACTTAAATTTATTCCCAATTGTTATGTGATCATGCATGGCATCCCGGTTTCCAAGCAGGAAGAATAAATGTATTGAGGCTTTTTTCAATGCAGCTGAAATTCTCAACCTTTCCATGCACAAAGAGCAATTTTCAAGAAGCGATCATAGAACATTTGTGCTAAGATAACTGCAAATCAACTTTACAGGAGGCAGTCCCATGATTAACCGTGTTGGAAATGTATCACTGTTTGTGAGCGATCAGGACCGCGCCAAGGACTTTTATACGCGCATACTTGGATTTGAACTCCGCCAGGATGCACCTTTATATCCGGGCGCGACCAACCGCTGGGTTTCTGTCGCGCCAAAGGGAGCGGAGACAGAAGTAGTGCTCTATTTGCCGGATGAAAACTGGGAACACTACCGCCAGACCGTCGGGAAATCGCAGGCAATGGCGTTCAATGTTCAGGACATGAATGCACTCGCCGCTGATCTCAAAGCAAAGGGTGTAACCTTCACCCAGGAACCGGATCCCCAGCCCTGGGGAACCTACGCGATGATTCGGGACTCGGAGGGCAATCAGCTGATTTTGGTGGAACCACCCAAGTAATCCTAGTGTAGAAGGTGCACCATGATTACAAAACTTTCCCATATTGGGTTGATGGTCCGTGACCAAACGCAGGCGTACGATGTGTACGTGAATAAACTCGGGTTTAAAGTCCGTACTGACATGACAATGGAGAATGGGTTCCGCTGGCTGACCGTCAGCCCGCCGGGCCAACCAGATGTGGAAATCGTCCTATCGGAACCCGCCGAGCCGATGTTCTCAGCAAGACATGATTCCCCATGTGCGCGCCCTGCTCGATAAGGACGCAATGAGCGGCGGTGTTTGGGAGGCGGACAATTGTCAGAAGACGTATGAAGACCTGAAAGCCAGGGGAATCGAGTTCATCAAGCCGCCCACAAAGGAGTTTTACGGGGTGGAAGCCCTGTTCAAAGACGGCTGCGGAAACTGGTTCTCGCTGACAGAACATCCAAAGGAATAATGACGAAAAAGCTTCCTCTTCAGGAGGGAGTTTTTTTATGAGTACAATCTACAGGCTGGAGCAACAAACAACATGCTTGAAAAACCTGAAATCCCTGACGAATCAATTATTTCCCGCTTGCAGGAGGAATACGGACTGCGCGTCGCTGAATTGACCTTCCTCCCCATCGGCGCAGATTTAAGGACAGCTGTTTATCGAGTGTTCGCCAGACGATGGTAAAAGCATATTTCCTGAAGTTAAGAAAAAAATTTAAGGAAGTGATTGTACTTGTTCCACTCTTTCTCAAAGAATGGGATTCAGGAAATCCTTGTCCCTTTTGAAACCAAATCGGGACAGCACTGGGCGGACTTTGGCGAATACAAGCTGATCCTGTATCCCTTCATTGAAGGAAAGGATGGCTTTGAAAGAGAACTGACGGACCAACACAGGCAGATCCTTGGCGCAGCCCTCAAAGGAATTCACACTGCACAGCTTCCGCCAGACGAGGGCCGCATCCGGAAAGAAACATTCTCTCCGGTTTGGCGTGAAGATATGAGATCATTTCAGGTGAAAGTGGAAAATCACCACATTTACCGATGCGACGGCAGCGAAACTGGCAGAATTCTATAAAATTCAAGAAAATGGAGATCAGTCGTCTCATTGAACAGGCCGAACAGCTTGCTTTACAACTTCAGGATCCAGCCCGCGGAGCTGGTTTTATGTCACTCGGACATTCATGGCGGCAACATCCTGATCAGCGATACGGGCGAGCTTTATATTGTGGATTGGGACGATCCCATCCTTGCACCTAAGGAACGCGACCTGATGTTCATCGGTGGTGGGATCGATGAAATCTGGAAGAGCGAACGGGAAGAAGACACTGTTCTATAAAGGCTATGGCAAAACGGACATCAACTCTGCCGCGCTGGCATACTATCGCTATGAGCGGGTGATTGAAGATTTGGTCGTGATTTGTGAGCAAATTTTATTGACCGACGAAGGCGGAGCCGACCGGGAAGATCCCTGGATGGTTTACAAGTAATTTCGAGCCGGGTAAAACGATTGAGATTGCAGACAATACTTACAAACTGTTCACTGAAAACAGAAGCGATACATTCCAATTGTAAATCTCTCTACCCTGGATGACTTTGTATTAATTCATAATGCTCGACTGTGGGAAACGGATCATAAAAATGGTGTAAAAGTTTTTTCCATTCCTGATAACGTTCGGAGCCGCGAAAACCGACAGTATGCGCTTCCAGGCTTTCCCAGTTGACCAGCAAAATAAAACGGTTCTGCCGCTCAAGGCAATGCTGTAATTGGTGGGATATATAGCCAGGCATGCTGATAAGGATGGGCGACGCTGCGGTAAATGCAGACCGAAACTCACTTTCCC
>CAVVPC010000019.1:0-19422 GCA_963750005.1 uncultured Chloroflexia bacterium | reverse complement strand
ATCGGACGGGCGGCATTTTTCATCTCCAATCGCTTTCATTTTTCTCGTTAGTCTTTGCTTTCTCCTGGTATTACATGGTAGTTCACACTGCCATAACTATGAGAGGTTCTCCACTCCTACGAGTAGAGAGCCTCTCTTTCTGGGTGATATTAAGCAGTGGGTAACATCCGCAGGGATGAGCCGTTAGGTTCATCCTCTGTCTTAGCTGACAGGGTACCGATCGCCGATGGATTAAATCCCTTGATGATCAGCCATACCGCCATTACGATTTCCTGTGGTGCTATCACCATTTCCATATAAAACTCATAGCCAGTATCCACGTGAAAGAAATGCAACAGGGCAGAAGTCAGAGCGAACACCACGCCGATCAAGCCCCAGACCGCCAACCAGCGGGGGATCAGCCGGGTGCGGTAGAAGGAAACGTATAAACATGTAGCCCCAATGAGAAAAATGATGGAACTGACCGGGGCGAAGAGATCCAGGAATTGATACAAGACCTGGCCCATGGACTGCAAAGCAGCCGAATCAGCCCCGGTGGGAATGTATGCATTTCCAAGCGCGACAAGGGTTAAGATGGCGAGGGTCGAAACCAAATAGCAAACTCCCTCCAGCGCACCGCGGAAAAGGACCATGCCCATCGCCAGCTCTTCACTGTCTTTTCTAAAGACCGGGTAGAGGAAAACCGTCATCGCCACCAGCGAGATCCCCATCATAAGGGTAAGAAGTGCGCCCCCGGTGAGCCGGGACGTATTGTCGGCAACGAGGCCCAGCATATCCACTTCGGCAAGCGGTTTGCTGGTAATGAGCGAGGTAAGCACTTTACCGCCAATGATTCCGCCCAAAACCCCAAAGACCGTGCCCAGGAAGTAGAGGGCGCCTGCCATTACTGCATTCATTCTGTATGTATTCATTTTTATTCTCCTTGTTAGTGATTGATTTTGGCGCAAACAAGCTATCCACGCCTGATCTATGGTTTGACATCTGGCCCGTCTGACGGGCCAGGTCGACAAGACTGACCGAGACCAATGGGCATGCCCAAATCACGCACTTTTTTGAGCAGGCCATGTAACGCAGCTTGATCGATCACCGGGCCGGTTAGAAGGGTATCGCCGTCGTCTTCCAGCGTGATGGTCAAACCTTCAAACCGGTCGGCCCACGGTCATCAAGATGTCCCTTGAGGCGAATTTCGTAAAGTCCAGACCTGTCATGGTATTCAGGTAAAGCGTGTGTTTCACTCATGCAGTGCCTCATGCAATTTTCTCGGTTTGGATGAATTTCTAAGGTTTGCATCCATTCTTTGTTGCGATTAAAAGATAATGGAAAATATGATGAGGCGTCATCATTACATGTGATGATTTAGGTGATGATTTATTGATCTGAGGGCTGGAGGAAAATAAAAAAGTACCGGCAGGGAGTTAGAACCGCCTGCTGGTACCGGAGGTTGCTAATTGAGTGATTTTTACAACAAGCCGAGTTCTTCGGCGCGGCGGACGGCAGCCCGGCGATTGTTCACCCCCAGCTTGGCGTAAATGTGTTGGGTATGGGTTCGTATGGTGCTCAAAGACACCATGAGTTGACGGGCAATTTCCGGGCCGCTCAATTCGGTTCTGAGCAGCTTGAGCACTTCCAGCTCATGTTCGCTCAGCGGCTCGATCAAAGGTTGCGAACTCAGTGCTTGCTTCGCAAGAAATGGAGATTGTTTTCTTTCACAGGGATGTTATGCAGATGGATGAAATCTCTTTGCGTATTTCAAAAGCAGCAAGCAATTTGAAAATATACTCCTTTACGGGGAGTGTTCCATCTTTCTTTGCAATTCTTGTCAACAACTCCGCCATTGGTTTGCCTTTGTCCACAAATATGCGGACATAGCCCTCCGGCTCGGCCAAGGTTAGCGCGCGCTCCAATGGCACGAGAGCAGGCGTGATGTTGCCCTGTGCCTGGTGAGCGAGTGCCTGCAACACCAGTATCTCGATCACGCTGCCCATCCGCCTACCTTCTTCCGCCGCTTGCAGCAGGCGATCCAGAAGTCGCATGGCTGCGTGAATAGAGTCATCCATCCGATCGTTCTGATATTGGGCTATGAGCACCCTGGCCAGAGTGATGTGCTCAAACTCGCGCAGGTAAGCAGAGATCATCGTCAAGCGGATAGATCCTTGTTCACGTGCCCACTCCAGAGCTTTGGCCAACCTACCCTGCGCAACCCATATCCGGGCTTTCATGGCAGATATGGGACAGAAGTCCGGCAAGGGTGTTCTGATATACAGGCGTTCCGCTTCATCCAACATTGCGAGAGCCCCATCCATGTCACCCTGTGCTTCATTGAGCCGAGCCTGGGCAATACACAAACGGTATCGCAAAACAGGTAATTCCGCTTTTTCCCCCAGTTCCTTGCCTCTCTGTAAATGGTGCGCGGCAGCCTCCAGATTTCCCTGTTCAAGATACAGCTCACTCAATCCCCGATGCAGGTCAGCTGTATCGAGAGGAATTGGTTCACCCTGATCCATTACAAACTGCAAACACTGCTCGACTGTACTGATTGCCTCGTGGAGACGTCCCAATGCCAGCCTGATATCAGCCAGAACAGCGGTCGTGCTGATTGCATCCGGGATGTTTCCGGCTGTCCGCAGTTTCATGGTGTATTCGGCGAAGACCCGGTCCGCAGCTTCCAGGTTCCCACTTGCCCAGTAGGTCATCCCCAGGAGCATGGATGCCTGTCCGTGCCTGAAAGTGATCTGCCTTCGGGCATGAGCTCAAGTACCTGGCTGGCATACCTGACCGTATCCGGAATATTGCCGAGCGCCTGAGCGATATAGGCGCGGCCGACAGCAATTGTCGCCGGTAGAGATTTAAGTTGTTCTTGGTCTACAACAATCCATCTCAACGATGGGGTTTCCATTGCACTTTCATGGTATTTGCTGGTTCCAACCATTGTTCAGCGTCCTTAAATCGGGCCTCCGCGGCTTCCAGCTCACCACTACCCAATAATGCATAGGCATACCAAACATTGAGCACAGGCCGGGCGCGGACCAACTCTTCCGGCAGCGTCTTCACCCAGCCAAGCCATGTAGCGGGCTGGATACTTCCATCCTCTGTCTGCCGGCCATGCCAGTTCGATCAGTCCTGCTGCACGCTCGAAGTCTTTGGCAGCCAGCGCATGGCGGATGGCATCGGATCGCAGACCGTTCTGCTCATACCACTCGCTCGCCCGCCGATGCAGGGCAGTTACCCGATCAGGCTGCGCCTCCATCAAGTGTGTTTGCAGAACTTCGGCGAAAAGGTGGTGATAGCGATACCACTGGCGCTGATCATCAAGCGGAATGAGGAACAGGTTGCTGCGTTCCAGGACATCCAGCATTTCCTTGCCATCTTCCCGCTCAGTGACAGCATTGCACAGAGGAGCACAAAACCTGTCGAGAATAGCGGTTTGCAGTAAGAAGCTGCGGATATGTTCAGGCTGGCGCTGAAGAACTTCTTCGACCAGATAGTCCAGCACAAAACGATGGCTGCCGGTGAAAGCTTGGATAAAACTGGCGATGTCTTCCCGGCCTTGCATGGAGAGTGCGGCCAATTGCAGACCGGCGATCCAGCCTTCGGTGCGGGTTTCCAGCGCGGCGATGTCTTCCGCCGAGAGGTTGAGGCCCATCACCTGGTTGAGAAATTCGGCGGCTTCGGCAGGGGTAAAGCGCAAATCGGCGGCGCGCAGTTCGGTCAATTGACCCCGGGCGCGTAAGCGGGCCAGGGGCAGCGGTGGATCCTCACGGGTGGTGATAACCAGGTGCATCTGCGGCGGCAGGTGCTCGAGCAGAAAGGCGAGGGCGTGGTCTACCGGTTTGGAATCAATCAACATGATAGTCGTCCAGGACGAGGACGAAATTATCCGGGATGGTGGCGATTTCATTGAGCAGGGCTGTCAGAATCGATTCGGTGGACGGCGGCTGAGGCGATTGGAGCATACCCAACGCCCCTGCTCCAATATTCGGCCGCAATCGTCTGCAAAGCAGCGACGAGGTAAGTCAGAAAGCGTGTGGGGTCATTATCCCCTTCGTCCAGCGACAGCCAGGCAACCGGTCGCCCGCAACCGGCAACCCATTCGCTGACCAGCGTGGTTTTACCAAAGCCGGCGGGGGCAGAGATGAGAGTCAGTTTGCCAGGCAAGCCTGCATTCAGCCGATCAACCAGCCGCGGGCGTAGGACAATTTTAGACCGAGGTGGGGGAATAAACAGTTTTGTGGCCAAGATTTGCGCAGCCATATATCGATTATAAAACCTACCCCGCGATAGGGGCCTAATCTGCTATTGCTACTTATAACAAGAAGCGCCCTCCGTTTCCGGAGGACGCTTCATTCACATCTTCGCCGCCTACGTTCGTCTACGAAATTTATAGCCATATGCCAGATTTATACCCCGCTGGACAGCTGTTTGTGGAATTGTGATGCCCTTTATTCTTCCGGCTTCAGAGGCACCTTTACTCATCCCCAGTCTTCATCAAGTTGGATTATGCTAACCAGAAAATCACGTTTCGTTATAAAAAAGCTGACAGCCTTTATATGTTTCGTGCTTTACCGATAATTGTCACTGCTGAGGCCCATTAAAATCCCTCCACACCTTCCTGTTCCAGTTTCACGCCACGCTTGAGCATGTGCTCGATGACTGGACGGACATCGCGCAATTCGGGGTGCAGAGACAGGCGTTTGAGGTTATTTTTATCCGAGGTAGTCAGAGGGCGGGCGCGAGGGATGCTGGCCTCAATTGTGTCAATATCCATCAAATACGGTTGTATCTCTTCGTCAACCGTTCGACGCAACTGGCTCAGGATGTTAAAGCCGCCGTAATCCAAATCTGACCAGAGATAAATAGGAGTGGTTTTGGGAAGAAGGCGGAGGATGCGGCGGATGGCGGGAGATGGATTGCCGTAGGTACAAATAACTGCATGATGCTTGTTGCGTGCTCCGTAGTTTACGTGTTTACCTATGTACCTGTCTACTTGTTGATGGAAGGTGGTGAGGTTTTCGATGCAGAGAACGGATTCGGCGCGCACGGATTGCAGGGTGGAGGTTTGGGCAGCAGGGAAACCAATGGAGGGGGTGAAACCACTCAGGTTGAGTATCTCGCCATTCCCGGTCGTGATCTGCCAGTTTCCAGAAAGGTGGATGTAGTTTGGGTTGGCAACGAGGTTCAATTCGCGCAGGACTTCTTCGGTGGAGATGCGTTTCCATTCGGGGTTGCCAAGGCGGGCGAGACTGACGATGTGACTTTTGATGGCTTCGAAACGTTTGGTGTCATTGAAGACGCGCACACTGAACACGCGATAGGGAGTCTCCGCTGTCAGTGCAGGTAACGCCTGTAAAACGGTGAGCACGTCGAGGTTCAGATTCGAATCGGTAAGGCTGAATGGGGCGGGTGATTTTTCGGCTTTGAGTTGGTTCAGGATGTAGGAAATCGCGGGTCTCGCCAATCACCTTGAAAGCGGAATTTGTCGGCGAAGAGAAGATTTTCGAGGCGGGCGCGATTATTGGCGATGGGTGTCCGTGCGAGAAGATGAAAAAGCTCGGTGTTGCTCGTTCTGTGTTTCGTTTTGGGGAGGGCTATGGATTGCAGCAAATGTCCTGTTTCACCTGGGATCCAGGTGAGCTGCAGCAGTCCGTTTCTTTCGAGCTGGATGAGCTGCTCATTGGCGCTGAGCCGCGGTTCAGGATTTGCTTGTGAAAAATAATATGGCAGGGGAATGTCGGCAAGAGTTATCTTGATGGAACGCGTTGCGTGTTCTGTCCCTTCGATTTCGTTCTCAGTATCCTGATATTGTTTTCGGCGGCGTTCGAGGATGTCGAGCAGGGCATTCAGCAAGACACTCACATCAGGCGAAGGGGTAAAAAACACTCCCATTCACCTAACCCGCAAAACACGCAATACTGAATACTGATCACTGTTCACTGATTACTACTCACTGGCCTTCCAGTTTTTCCATCATCTCACTCTTGTCAATGCCGATGACGAAGGAGGAATTGTTTTTGCGGACAACGGTGCAGACACTATCCACGTAAGGAAGGAGCGAGCCTGATTTGTCGGGCGGGGTGGCAAGGAGGACTTGCAAGCCCGCTTCGCGCATGAAGTGCAGGGCAGATGCAGTGCGAGCGGTATCCATTTTGCCAAATGCCTCGTCGAAGAGAGCCAGTCGAATGGTATCGGATGGGCGCGCTTGATTCAGGCGATATGCCTGGGCGAATGAAGCCGCCATTGCCACGTAAAAGGGCGTGGTGGTCTCGCCGCCGCTTTTCTTGGCATTGATCTGGCTCAAAAGGGCGCGGTCGCCATTGGGGTAGTGAATGCGGATATCGTATTGCAGGTAGTTGCGGTAGTCCTGGAGTTCGCGCAGTTCGGCATTTTCGTTATCGTGCGCGCTGGTGAGACGCTCGAAGAGCAAATCCCAGCCTTGTTGATGTTTCTGGCGAAAGTCTGAATCGAAAAGAGAATCGCCCATGATCTGCTGGCTGTCCATCACCATGTCAAAGACCTGGCGCAGGGCAGGCGAGGGCTGGTTGATGAATTCAAAGCGTTCGCCGCCGAAGCGCAGGTTGGCAAGTGTGCCATTGAGAAAAGCGAGCTGCTGGCGGGCATCTTCGATCTGTTCGCGCAGACGGTGGATGAAGTTTTCAACGAGTTCCTGTTCAGCAAGCCCGCGTTGGTGGGCAATCTGGCTTTCGTAATTGGGCAACTCTGAATGGACAAGCTTTTCTTTTTCAACCGTGTAGCGGGCTGCATCATCCATATCGTCGGTGCCGAAGTCGTAGCGCAAAGAGTAGGCTTGTTTGGTTTCGCGCAGGCGGTCACGCGAGCGCTGTTCGGCAGTCTGATAGTCGTTTTCGTAACGACCGGCGTTTTGCAGGATCACTTCAAGCGGCTGACGTTCACGGCGGCGTTCGTATTCCCTTTGGACATCAGACTTTGTCTCATCGTCGGCATTTTCCTGAATGATGAAGGACTCTGCACTTCGGATGGATTCGTCTGCGCTTCTTTCCAGGCCTGGAATCGCTTCCGCTTCGATTTGTTTGATCTTCTCTTCGAGACTTCCCAACTTCTTCGTAAGACTTAAAACTTCATCTTGCAATTGATCGCGCTCACGTTGATATTTCTGCACTTCGCTTTTAAGGCTTTCGACAGTCTGAGAGTCGAGCGCGGCGAGTTCCTTGTTAAAGGCGGCAAGTTCTACTTCCAAAGGTGCGAGTTGGCTGAGGGTGGGAAGCGCGGTTTCGAGTTCGACCAGTGGGCGGATTTTGTCGCGGGTGAGGGCGAGACGTTCGCGCAGGGCAGATTCGCGTTTATTGAGAGTCTTCAATTCGTTTGCAATTTCGTCGATGCGACTTTCGCGTTGTTCGATCTGCCGCGGGGCAGCGTGTTCGCCGATGAACCAGCGTTTGTACACCTGCGGATTGAGGTGGCTGTCGGTGAAGTTGCGGCGGACGAAGCATTCCTGGGTGATGGCGGTGCGGAAATTGCGGAGTTGTTCAACGGTCTCGCATTTGGTGTAATGGCCGAGCAGCAAGTCTACGTAGGCGCGAGCGGCAGGGTTTGAGGTGGAGACTTCGGAAGAGAGAGTGTCGTGATGCGTCTTGCGTGTTCCGTTGTTTGCTTGTTTTCCTATGTACTTATTTACCGGTGTACTTGTTTCCGTCCTTTGTTGAAGGATGGCTTCCGTGTCCAGCAGCGTCGCGCCGTGAATGGTATCTTTGTGTTTGCGGTAGAGCTGCATGGCGGCGTCATAATGAGCGGGTGGGACAAGCAAGGTAAAGCGGTTGAATCCGAGCAGACCTTCAACGGCGTTTTGCCATTCGGGATTGGGGATTTGGAGTACATCGCAAAGGTAGAGGACTTCATTTGCCCCGAGTCCGAGTTCTGCGCGCAGCATACGGCGCAGGCGGGCAGCGTTGGGAGATTCGGCTTCATAACTGGTTTCGCGGTCTCCTGTGCGGAGTTTGCGGATTTCATCTATCGAGTTTGGCAGCTTCTGTTTTTAGTTGAGTTGCCTGTTCGTTGAGGAGGGTTTGTTCGCGGGAGTAGGTTTCGCCAAGTGTTGTGAGAGATTCCTGTGTGTTCCGTATTACGTCCACTCCGCTTTGCTTCGGGATGATATGTTCCGTGTCTACGTTTGTACTTGTGAACCTGTCTACTTTTTCCCTGATGAAAGTTTCGAGTGCAGATGGAATTTCAAGTTTATCGGCAATGAGGAATTTCTTGAGTTTCCTGGCGTCGGTGAGTTCAGCCGCGAGGGCATGGTCGAAGTCGGTTTGGCGCTGAGTAAGGAGAGTTTGTTCGGCAGTGAGGGAGGCGATTTTGTCGCGCAGTTCTTTTTCGCGCTGGGCGGTTTGGTCGGTGCGGAGGGCGATCTCAGCATCCGTCAAGGCCGATTGAGCAAAGCGCAGGCTGCGGCTGAGGTTGTCGCGCTGAATCTCGTCACGCTGAAATTCCAGTTTGGCGGAATCGAGTTCGAGGCGGCGCTCTCTCAGTTCATCCAAATAAACATCTGCCTGGGCGCGGCGGGCAACATAGGTATTGGTGATCCGGCGGCGGCGATTGGCAATGCGCTCCTTATCTAGGTCCTCGATGCGAGTGAGGGAGTCAATGCGCTCGCGAACGTCCGCGGCAAGCGATTCGAAATGGCGAAGGGTTTCGAGCTGGGCCTGCAGGGTTTTGACATCGAGCAGATTTTCGTCGAGCAGGTAGTTATGGACGAAGGAACGGATATCGGTGAGCGGGCTAAAGGCAAGTCCCTTGACGATCTTGGCGGGGAAGGTGTCTTTGAGTTGACCGAGGCGGTTGAGCAGGTGGACGCGGTAATCTTCGAGGCGGGTGAAGACGTGGGCGCTGGCTGTGGCATGGCAGGGCGAAATTCTCGAGATGGCGTTTGAAGGCACGTGTGTCAAAGAGTTGCCCCGGGGCTTTGAAGAACCAGTTATCGTTGAGTGCGGCGTTGTGGACGATGAAATACATTATGTCGGGATTACGCCCGTCTTCGTAGGCGTCAATCACCGCGCCGTGCGCAAAGAATGTTCCATCGGGGTTTTTGAATTCGAGGGCGACCACGCCTGTCGCGTCGCCGCGCAGGTAACGCTGCCCTTCCGTGCCGAGTTCGCCGCGAACATAGCTGGCGAGAGTCCGTTTGCCGCCGCTGAGAGCCGCCTGGTTGAATCTCACATCTCGCTGCCCGCCCACGAGGGCAAACTGCACGGCATCCAGCACAGTGGATTTCCCCGCGCCGTTGATACCGATAAAATAAGTTGTTCCCTGGCAATCAATGGTGGTGTTTTCAAAGAGATGCCAATTGATGAGACGGATGCGTGTGAGAAGTTTCATGATGTTTTACTCCTCTTCATTTTCCGATTCAACTTCCCCCACCCGATACTTCCTCAGCCACGCTTCCAGTTCGGTGGCGGATTGGACAGGGAGAATGAGCCGAACGGAACCACGCAGCCGCAGGCGGGCCTCGGCGTCGCGCACATCTATGCTGCGTCCGTCAATGGTGTCAATGAGTCCGATGGCGCGCAACCGGCGCAGGAGGGTTTCATATTGCCCTATGCCAAGGTCGCGTTCCTTGCCCGTAATGGTACGGTACTCTTCACGCAATTCACCGATGGTAACAACAGGATCGCTGGCGAGGCTGAGATGCTCGGTCTTGTCTTCGTATAATTTGCGGAGAACGACGATCATCAGTGATTCGTCCAATTTATAGCGGGCGCGGCTGTAACTGTATTCGGAGACGACTTGAAAAATACGGTGATAATCGTCGTGCAGAAGGTTGAAACCTGTCAACGCCAGAACGGATTCAAACACGGCGCGGTGGCGATGGACAAAGTAATAATCATCCTTGTCACCGTCCACATCCTGATAGAGAAAGGTTTGTCCAAGCAGGCGATTGACGATGCGCGGGAAGTCACGGCGCGATTTTTCAGGGATTTCGGCGAGCAAATTATCTTGGATTGATACCATAGTGTTTGCGTGTCCATTTTTTTACGTGTCTAGGTGTTTACCTGTTTACGCAACTCGAGTTAGAGTTTGACTAAATCGAAAGGAACAACTTTATACTGCCCAACCTTCACCGCTTCTCCTTCCATAACTTCAAGCCCGTAACTGACTTCGGGGTGATGGGCGTAGGCGATGATGGTAGTGAGCCAGTGCAGGTCGTCACGTACCGGAATTTCAGAAATGGACATGCGTTTGTGACCGTTGAAGAAGCCGAGGACTTTGCGGTTGACCTTTTCTGGCGAGAAGGCTTGGACCACATCCTGCATGGTCAGGGCATGAAGAGCGGCAAAGTCATCGGGGTGAAGGACAGGCATAATAATGGAGTTTGGAGTGAAGGGGGCGCGTCGCTGGGGCGGGGTGAAGAAGCTTTTCAGATCGGGGACCCGCACCGGCATTTGACGCAGACCTGGCGCGTCTTCGGGGAGTTCATCCAGCCCATCGGCGCGCAGGGCAGACAGGTTTTGTGCCAGTGAGACGAGCTGGTCTTTGAAACTGCCGTCGGCGTTGCCCAGCTTATAGCGGATTTGACGGAAGGAGGTGCGGAGATATTGTGCGTGACGCGCATCGATGTCGGCAAGGAGCGGGTCCAGCCCTTCGAGCTGGTGAACGATAAATAACAGGGACTGTGTGATTTCGTGCTCAGCTTGGGCGGGCGAGAGGCGGCTTTGCGCCGCAAGTTCTTCGGCAGTGCGGGAGAGCCAGTCATCATCCACGAGCCATTCCCGAATTTGGTTAACGATGTCGCGACGGTAACGGGAAACGTGGTCGGAGGTTTTCAAAGCGTGGTAGGCTGGACCAAGTGTTTGGGTGTAATCATTGAATTGCAGGCGCAGAAGATCGACAACATCCATTTGCTTTGTGGCTCGTTCCACATAGCGGCGGATGTTTTGGTTCAGTTCGTTTAGTCCACGCACAACCTGGCGGATGTTTTCGTAGGTCTGCGAGACGGCAAGAGTGGGGGAAAAGTCTTTGTGAGTTGTAGCAGACGTAATGAGCTGGTGCGCGGCGTAGAGTTGCCCCTTGAATTCACGCGGCTTTTGTTCCTGGATGGAGCGCAGGGCTTCCAGGAGGGTAAAGGCATAATCGGGCAGGATGATGGTCTCGGAATAGTCGGCGTGTTGCTCGCGTTCGATCCAGCCTGATTTGGCGAGTCGACGGATCAGGTAGGACGCGGATGTATGCTCAGGCCTGGGATTTACCGTCGAATCCGGATCAACCTCGCCTGCAGCCTGGCTCGCCATCTCAACCTTTATCTCATCTTCCGCATTCGCGCCCGCCTCCCGCAGATAATCAACAATCTCTGCGATGACCGTTTCCCGCGCCAGACCGAAGCGGTTGAATTCTGCGAGGCTGTAAATGCGAATGAGGATCGCCATGTAGTGGCGCTGGAGGGTGGCGAACCCCTGCGTGGTGAAGATGTTGAAGATGTGGGGCGGGAGGATGTCAAACGGATTTGGCACGGTCTAACTCCCAAACGAGAATATCCTGCAACTCGCAATTGAGGGTAGCGCACAGGCGAGCCAGTGCGTCAAGGTCTACGTGGCGGGCGGCACCTGAATTCGAGGCGGTAGACGAAATCTTTCGGCACACCTGCTTTCTCTGCCAGTTTGCGCGGAGACATGCGCTCACCCGTTGCAGCCTGATGTTTACCAAGCAGGATGGTAATACGACCAGATGTCGAAATTTTAGAACGCATGTTCTAATTTTACTGATGTGGGGACGGTTTGTCAAGACACTTGGCGAAAATTTAAGACAAGCGTAGCATTCCTGCGGACAAATGGCGAATCGGTTCTCTCAATTTTCGTGAAGTACATAATTATGTTCTTACACTCGATCATAGATTGGATGTTGGAGGTGCTGAAAACGCTTTCTGTCGGCATGCGTTGGGTTCGTGAGATCCATGCGAAATTGCTGGAAAGTGTGCAGGGAGGCAATTTCATATCAAGAAGTTTTGCCGAACCTAAAACTGTATCAGCCAGCAGGCAGAACTATGCACGGGCTGTCATGATCCAGTATCAATTCAAAGAAACAGTTGTAGGTGATATGTGGGGCGTACGTTTCGGTAATCGGGAAAAACGGGTGTGTATGATGGTAATGGTGCAAAAAACCTTATTAACACTTTTGATTTCAAGTGGTGATATGGTAAACTGTATTAACATCACCTCAGATTGCCAGGTATTCCTATGAATCCAAATGATTTTCGTGATCCCAAGGTCGGTCGAGTCATCCGAACTCAGACAGGATACTGGACCTTTATTCCCGCTCTACTTCCCCCACAAATCGAATGGACTACTTCACTGGTCTTAGCCCTATCTGATGCAGACCGCGAACTGAGCAGGCTTACCACGCTTGCAGGTAACTTTCCCTTCCCACGCCTGCTGATTTAACCCTTCATGCGCCGTGAAGCCGTACTCTCGTCTCGCATCGAAGGCACACGTGCGTCCCTTGTCGATTTATACAATTATGAGTCCGCGCAGCTATCCTTCCTGGAATCAACCAATGATGTTCGGGAAGTACACAATTATGTATTGGCACTTGACTATGGCTTGGAGCGCTTGAATACACTGCCGGTTAGTCTGAGATTGATCCGGGAGATTCATGCCCGATTAATGCAAAATGTACGTGGTGGCAACCTGACCCCAGGCCAATTCCGCAAAAGCCAGAACTGGATTGGTCCTGCTGGTAGCACCATCGAAACAGCGACGTATGTACCGCCGCCCACCGACGAAATGCAGACTGCCCTGAACGATCTGGAAATGTTCATCCATGCCGAGACTGATATACCAGCTCTGGCACGAGCTGGTATGATCCATTATCAGTTCGAAGCGATTCATCCTTTTCTGGATGGAAACGGAAGGATAGGACGTTTGCTTATGGGCCTGTTGTTCCATGAGTGGCGTGTACTGTCGCAGCCTCTGTTGAACCTGAGTGCGTACTTTGAACACTATCGCCAGGAATATTATGACCGACTGTTGGAAGTTTCCCAACGCGGCAAGTGGGAAGAGTGGCTGCGATTCTTTTTGCGAGGGATCAGCGTTCAATCACAAGATAGCGTATTCCGAATGACGAGACTGCAAAACATTCGCGCCAGGTATGAAGCACTGGTCCAAACAGATCGAAACTCGGCACGTATGGCGCAGATCATCGATTTCATCTTCTCGCGTCCTATCCTGACCATCAAGCAACTCCAGGAGGCGTTCGACATGCCCTACATGGCTGCCAAGCGGTATGTAGACAAACTGGTGGATGCTAAGGTCCTGCACGAAACGACTGGTTATGCTCGAAACCGCGTGTTTCAGGCGACTGAAATTTTCATGGCATTGGAGAATTCAGAGTGAGGCAGACTACCAGACCTGCCAATTGTTTACCCTTCTACGGGTATGAAATCATCGCAGCAACATCAATGAATGGCAATAGTCAACTCGTTTGCACATCAAGAGCCTTTTTGTAAAGGAATTGGTGCAGTTTCTCAGATTCTAATGATGCACCCTAATCCCGGCAGGTCGAGTGCTTCCAGTTTCCCTTTTCTGATCCAGGCTCTGATCTGTTTGGATGTGGCGCCACAGATCTGGGCGGCTTGATAAACGGTGAAGTAGCTGCCGCGTGGGACGGAGGTGGGGAGGATATTCGGTTTTGTGATCGCAACTGGTTTAAGGTCCTTCTTTCCTTCTCGAACTTTTCTGCCGTAGACTGCGATCAGGCGAAAAACAGTCCTTAATGCATCCTCCGCCTCTTCATGATCGCGGATGGCAATGTACTCTAGGGACTTCTTGTGTGTACTCAAAAAATCAAAGAGATCCTGTGTCTGGTCAGATGCAAGTTCGATTTGGTTTTCCAGAGTCAAAAATGCCATCCACTGTTTCAGAAGAGAGTTGGTATGTGAACGAGCCGATTAGGAAACTGGTGGAGAAGCAACGTGTCCATCGAAGTTGAAATGTATTCCCCAAGTATTGTGATTGAGAAAAGTTGAACAATTCATTGTGGGCAACCTGACCTATAGGAAATGTGTGAACTGGATCAGTATAAGGCAGGTAGGTTCTGGGACTTGAAAAGCTGTCGGTAGACAGCAAAAAGTGGAGTGATCGTTTACGGGAATGTTTTAAACGAAAACACCCCTATGGGTGGGGGTGTCAACTCGTTTCTTAATGGTTTAGTCTCTATTTGGTGGGTATAAATTGCGCGGGGCGAAATTTATACCCGTACGCCAGATTTGTACCGCACCTGGAACTTTCGATTCTGGTTATGAAGACCAGGATGAGATCATGATGCGTATTCCGGTGAAATCGTCCACAGAATCCGGTTCATGCCGTCCAGCGGTTGAGTGGAGCAACGCTGGTGAAGGGATTATAAATCAAGTGGACGGCATGGTGACATGAGATCGCAACCGTCGCTGCGACTCTCCGGTCAAGGAGAGGCGGTAGGCGTTATGAATGATGCGGTCGAGAATGGCATCCGCATGTGTGGGCGTGGCGAATTGGGAAAACCAATCGGATACAGGGAGCTGCGAAGCCAGGAGGAGAGAGGCGCGACCGAAACGATCATCCACAACTTCAAGCAGATCACGAGCTTCTGCTGCGGAAACGGGATCCCGCATCCAGTCATCGAGGATCAGCAGGTTGAACTTCATCAGGGATTGGAGCAGGGAGGTGTAGGAGCCATCCAGGTGGGACAGTGCGAGTTGCGCCAGGAGGCGGGAGGTGCGGAAATAGCGAACGGAGTAATTGGCGCGGCAGGCAGACAGGCCGAGGGCGCAACTGAGGAAGGACTTGCCTGAGCCGGTGGGACCCGCAACTAACAAGTTGAGATGGTGGTCAATCCAATGACTCTGGGCCAGTTCGAGGACCGTGCGGCGGTCGAGGCCCCGTGCAGGGGATAGATCGAGATCTTCGAGGCAGGCAGGGAAGGGAAAGGCTGCCTGTTTTTCTTGCCGGTGAAGGCGGCGATCCTGGCGCCGGGTACATTCGAGATCCACCAGCAAAGCCAGGCGTTCTTCAAAAGCGAGTTCAGCATACTGCGGATTGCCGAGTTGTTGTTGGAGACCTTCGCGGAAAGCAGGCAGGCGCAGCTGGGACAATTTATCGAGCAGAGGTTGGAGCAGCATGGGAACCTCACTGGTAATAGGAATTGCCACGAATGTTCTCGTGGAGAAGGACGGATTTGTTTTCCCCAGGGGGCAGATGTTCGAGGAAGCCCTTCACGCCCTGGTAGTTCAGCGTTTTCGCCTGGTGTGCCAACTGGCAGGCCATCTCCATCTGGTCGCGCTCGTACTGGTAGGCGAGGTGCAGGATGCCCAGGCAGGAACGAAAAGCTTGTTCGGGGTGTTGGCGGGAGACCAGCAGGGACTGGATCAACTGTTGGGTCTGGGGTCCTACATTGCCCGCCCACTGGAGCAGGCGCTCGGGCGTCCATTCCAGAATTTGCTGGTGGTTGGAGGGCATATGAGCGGTCTGGGTGGAGTAGCGACCCGGCGTGCGGTTGCGCGGATGTGTGGCGATGGCCCCAGCCTTACTCTTGTGGAAGATCTCAATGCAGTGCTCACTGGCACGGATCTGTACTTCCTGGTGGATCAGCTCAAAGGGCACCGAATAGAAATGCTTTTCGAATTCCACATGGTAGTCAATGTTCACCCGGGCTGTTTTCCAGGTGGCATATTCATAGGGCTGCTGGGGCAGAGGCCGCAGGGCAGGCTGGTCCAGTTCTTCGAATAGCTGTTTCCTGGATTTCTCCAGGTGCTCCATCCGTTTGTTATTCAATTCCACCAGCAGTTCGGCGATGGCGCGGTTCAAGCTGGCCAGGCTGAAAAACGTCTGGTTGCGCAAGCGGGCCAGGATCCAGCGTTCCACCACCTGCACGCCCACTTCCACCTTGGCTTTGTCACGCGGCTTGCGGACCCGGGCAGGCAGCACGGCCACGTCATAATGCTGTGCCAATTCCAGGTAGGTGGGATTGAGGTCAGGCTCATACCAGTTGGCATGTTTCACACCCTGGGCGAGATTGTCTGGTACCACGATCTGCGGGACACCCCCGAAAAAGGCGAAGGCTCGCACATGTCCCCCAATCCAGTGGACCAGCTCCTGGCTGGGCTGCGCCTCGGCATACGTGTAGTTGCTGGCGCCCCACACCGCCACGAAAATCTGCGCACAATGCAGATCCGGGTCGGCGGGGTCGCTCACCGGGATTGTGTCGCCCGCATAATCCACGAACAGCTTTTCTCCAGCTTTGTGATTGAGACGCATGGGCGGATCCAGCTTGCTGACATACCGCCCGTACAACTCGCAGTACTGGCTATACCCATACCCGTCCGGGTATGCTTCCCGATATTCCACCCACAACAGGCGCAGTGTCACACTGCGCTTCTTCAGCTCTTTCCGCACCTGTTCCCAATCTGGTATTGGCTGGGTCCCTTTTCTCCTGGCTACCTCTTCTTCCGGAAACAGACGCTGGTACAGACTCACCTCATCCAGCTCCTCCGGCAAGCGCCACTGCAGCCCGGCGGCACTGGCTCGTTTTAGATAGTCGCTCACTGTGCTGTGTGAGATCCGGCAGCTGCGCGCAATCGCCCGGTTGGACAACCCGCACAGCCACTTCAGACGCAGAACTTCTTTAATCTTCCGCATGGACAACCTTTCCTGTGTCATGCCTGCCTCCTTGAACAAATCCTGAGACAGGTAGCATGCCACATTCGATTGGATTTATCCAGCGTTACTCCCCCTTCTCCTGATCCCGCTCACTTCCCAATAGTGGACGGCATGAACCAGATTCGGTGGACGACATGCCCCGGATTCCGTGGACGGCTTGGTCCGGATTTACTGGCCACCTTACTCCGGAATACGCACCACGAACACCGCACAGCAATACAAGTACACTCATGAGCTGTGCCAGGGATCGCAGTGCGGTGCGGGCGTATACGAATTACAGACATGTATTCGTGATTTCGTGTCCATTCGTGGATGGCTGTGCGGTTGATATCTGAAACAAGGATAGGGCGGAGACCCACACTGAGCAGTCTCTTGAAGCTTTATGTTTCCAGGCAAGCCTTCACGATTTAAAAGTATTGGCCCCTCCACCCGTGGAGGCTGGGAGGGGTCTCCTCGCCAAGCAATCGCCATGAGGCCGGATGTTGTTATATTGCCTGTATAATACTTGCTAAGCTGGGGAACCTGGCACCCAATTTCTGGTAGAAGCTGAGGTCAAAGCTACACGGAGGATCTCAATGAGAGTCACCTTTGTTGATCGTGTTCGTTACCGTTTCGACAATTTCATGTCCCGGGGAACGATTGCCCTCGTCGCCGCCTTGTTCGCTGCAACGCTAAGGCATATACTGCAGCTGCAGCGATTTTGGATCCTGCTCGAATTATGGCGGGTTGGAAACACAACGGGGATGGGTCTGGCCGAGGCAGTCTGGCAGGTGACCATGCACACCATCGATACCGGCAACGTGGCAGGTGATTTCGATACCACCCGTACGGTTGGTTTCCTGGTTACCCTGGGAGGCATTTTCATTACCAGCGCCTTGATCGGGATCCTGGCCACCGGTTTGGAAGGACGGTTTGCTGAGCTGCGCCGTGGGCGCTCGCGGGTGCTGGAGACCGGACACACGATCATTCTGGGTTGGTCTCCCCAGGTTTTTACGATCATCAATGAGCTTGCCCTGGCCAACCGGAACCTGTCCAGGAAGGGCCGGAACACAAGAGCCAATCGTGATGTACCCCGAAGCGCCTGCATCGCGGTGCTAGCCGATCGGGACAAAATTGAAATGGAGGAGGAAATCCACACCAAGGTGCCCAATACGCGCGGACACGGATCGTTTGCCGCAGCGGGAATCCCCTCGACCCCGACGATCTGGAGATTGTCAGCCCCGAAGCAGCCCGGGCGATCATGATCCTTTCATCGGGCGGTCAATACCCGGATCTGTCGTCTGCAAAGACCCTGCTGGCTTTGACTTACAACCGGGAGGAGCATGTCCATCCCTATCATATGGTAGCCGTCGTCCAGCGCCCTACGAATTTGGAAATCTTCCAAACGATCGGCGGCAATGAAGCCCAGATTTTCATGGTGGATCGCCTGATCTCACTGGTCATCGCCCAGACGTGCCGCCAATCGGGTTTGGCGGCGGTCTACAGCGAACTTTTTAGCTTTGAGAACGCTGCCATTTATTTCGCAGAAATACCTGCCCTGGTCTCGTGCACCTATGGAGAGGCACGCTCTTGTTTCCAAACCGCCACCCTGATTGGCCTGCAGTCACGGGATGGAGCCGCCTTGTTGAACCCACCGGCCAGCACCATCATCCAGCCCGCCGACAGGGTGATCGCCATTGCCGATTATGACGATGCGATCCGGCTGTCAGCCTCAACCAATCCAGGCGTATACCTTGAGAGCTTATCCGTATTCCGACGCCGCCTATGTCGTTGGACCGTCTCCTGATCCTCGGATGGAATCGACGGGCTCCGATGATCCTGGAGGAAATAAGCCACTATACGAACAGCGAGTCGCACATCACGGTCCTCGCACCCCTGCCCGTGGAGCAAATGAAATCCGAGTGCAGCGGGGCAAAATACGAGTCGATGCAGATTGTCTTTGAACAGGGAAACCCTGCCGATCGCCCCACCCTGGAGAGGCTGCTGGACTTAGGCTCCCGGCTGGTGATGATCCTCAACCCGACAGACAGCCCCGACATTCAGATCAGCGATGCGGCAACGATGATCGCTCTTCTTCACGAGTACCATTTCCGGGAAATCGGTCAGGAAATTGTCGATTGTCTCAGAGATGATGGATCCCCCGCAATCGAGAATTGGTCAAGGTGACCAGCGCCGAGGATGTGATCATTGGTGATCACTGATTGCTCTGGCAATGACACAGCTGGCCGAGAACAGGGATATTGCTTCGGTATTTGTTCAGCTCCTCACGGCAAATCAGAAACAAATAAGCATCAAACCAATCGCAGACTATATCCAACCAAACAGCCAGGTAAATTTTCATGCCGTCGTTGCGTCGGCGCTGCGAAAAGGTGAGACAGCCATCGGATACCGATTGGTGTCTGAAGGCAGCCAGGCCGGGCAATCCTTTGGGGTCCATATAAATCCTGAGAAATCAAAGCTGATCCTTTTTTCCGATCTGGACCAGGTAATTGTGCTTGCCAACTCTGATCGTGGGTACGCCAACACGTGTGACATCGATGTAGACGATCGTTCCATCGCAGCAGGGAAATTGATTCGGATGGACAGGCAACCGGTTTGAATTCATGAAAGTAAATTCAGGTAACAACAGGCAGGACCAGCTTATATCGCAATTGAATCGCTTATGGAAGGATGAGGAAGATCATCTCCTGATTGCGAACGCAATCCAGGCGCTTGACACTCGTTATCACTTGATCGGGAAGATCACCAGGGAACCGGGTGTCGAGGA
>CAVVPC010000018.1:0-68412 GCA_963750005.1 uncultured Chloroflexia bacterium | reverse complement strand
GCGGATCCATGAAAATGTAATTTTCATAATGACCCAGGGGTTTATCACTCATGAAATGCTCCATAAATGGAGTTGCATGGCAGCCACGCTTGAGTACGTATTCAACCGCTAGCTGTGTTTATCATGGGGATTGTAACGAAGAATTCGTCGAACACATCGTCTACTTATTTTGTCATTTCGCTTTCCACATGCGCCAGTGCAGTGTGAAAGTCGTTGTTATGAAGCATCGCAATTGGCCCGGCCCGGTTACTCAGGTAACTATAACCGACGACTTTTCCGCTGCGCGATAGAAATGACCATATCGGTTTTGGCTTAACCAAATATGGTCCACTTCCCGTGTATATCCCAGAATAGTTCGATCGATTGCGTTAAGAATTGTCAAATTCTCAGGGGAAGCACCGAACGGCTCAATTGCCAGATCAGTTTCAAATGGAACGATCTCTGGTTTGCGTCCCCAATCATAGATCGAGAAGCGGATCTTCACCCCCGACTTTAGGTATCTGGTAACAGCACGCACGTCAGGAGAGGCGATAATCACTCGATTGTTTACGCCATCGAAGAGAAATGCCGATTTTAAGCAAACGTTTTCCAACTCCCCGGGATTGCTTTTCAGGGTGTACGAAAAGTTCAGATAATTGCCGTATGCCATCCCGCAGGATCGACCGAGAAAAACCGATGATCTCGCCTCCCTCCTCTGCCACCCAGAATTGGTCGGCAGTTTGAGCAAGATGTTCGGTGTAAACCCGGAAGATCTCAAAGTGTGCTGAAAAGCTTTCAGGATTTGGTTTGTCTTTAGGAGAAGCCAATTCCAAACTTTGGTTGAGACGGTGCAGAGCAAGTCGAAACACAACAAAAGCACCAAACAAGTCCTCGCACGTTCCAGGGCGGATTTCGATAGTCATGGTCATCTTCTCTAAAATTGTTTTTGAAATATTTGCAGAAGAGCTCCTGATCCTGTGGGAAAGCCATCGCAGGGCTTATGGTTTTTCCGGCGGAACCGTCAAAAATTCCCAGGCCAGGGCATGGGCGATCAGGATCAGTCCGCACAAAAGCAGCGCTTCCAACTGGAGTGGCGCAAGTCCGATCAGCCTGGCCAGGCCCGGAAAGAGGGCAAAGAAAAGCACCAGGCCGTACAATGTGGGAACCGTCCAGCTATTTTTACTGAAGGCGCCCTTCGGATTTGCCGCACGGGTGAGACCGATCAGCCGGCTTGAGAAAACAATCCCCGCTCCCGCAGCGATAATGAAGACAGCCTGCCAGATGATGGCAGTCGTCCCGCCGATCTGGGCAGCCAGGCTCATCAAGCCCGGGATCAGAAACGAAGCGTAAACTCCTCCCGCCAGGCGGCGGGCCGCTTCATTCGCCAGCCACTCCGGCTTGGACTTGACCACCGACCACCACAGACCAACCAGGGTAAAACAGGTGGCCGCTGTGACAGCATAGAAAGTATTAATGTCCATGCTCCTCCGTTCTGCTTGGGTGAATTAGGCCAATTCTAATCCCTGACCGGAAAATTTGATAATTTGGATCCCTCTAAAGGCAAAAATAATATTTCGCCCTTCCCCCTGCTGAGGAGGCCCAATGAAACTGCCCTCGCAAGTCATTTGAATTCAACCAAAGTACATACAAAAAGTTTACTTAATCAGGAGACAAGCGGTAGAATAACGCAAATATATCCAAATCGTTCGGCAGAAGGAGGCTGTTTATGGTGACAAAGGCTAATGGAGACGTGACGGAGCTGGAAGGGGAGGTCTATTATCCCTCGCAGGAGGTGGCGAGCAGGCCATTCTCAAGGATTGGGATGCCATGGCGGAAAAGGCCCGCCAGGACCCACTGGGCTTTTGGGAGGCGGAGGCCAACGAGCTCGAATGGTTCCAGAAATGGGACAAGGTGCTGGACGATTCGAACAAGCCCTTCTTCAAGTGGTTCACCGGGGCCAAGGTCAACATTGTCCACAACTGCATCGACCGGCATCTCAAGACGTATCACAAGAATAAGCTTGCCTTGATCTGGGAAAGCGAAGATGGCAGGCTGCATCAGACCTATTCCTACTATGCGATGAACCGGGAAGTCAGCCGGATGGCAAACATCATCAAAGCCATGGGCATCAAAAAAGGGGACCGCGTCACCATTTACATGGGCCGTGTACCCGAGATCGTATTTGCCATGCTGGCCTGCGCCAAGATCGGGGCGATCCATTCGGTGGTATTCGGCGGCTTCTCGGTCGATTCGCTTCAGGGGCGGATCGATGACAGTCAATCGAAACTCGTCATCACCATGGATGGCAGTTACAACAACGGCAAAGTCGTCGAGCTCAAACGCACTGTGGATGAGGCCATCAAACGCTGCCCATCCGTCGAGAACGTGATCGTTGTCAAACGGATCGGGCACGAGGTCCCAATGGAATTAAGCCGCGATCATTGGTATCACGAATTGCTGGCGCTCCCCATTGCCAACGGGAAATGTGCCACCGAAGTGATGGACGCCGAAGACCCACTCTATATTCTGTATACGTCCGGCTCAACCGGCAAGCCCAAAGCCATCCTGCACACCCATGGCGGCTACATGGTTGGCACGTATGCCACCCTCAAATATGTGTTCGACATCAAAGATGAGGACCGCTGGTGGTGCGCGGCCGACCCCGGCTGGGTGACCGGTCACTCGTACATTGTCTATGGTCCGCTGCTCAACGGCGCCACTTCGTTCATGTTCGAAGGCGGACCGATGTTCCCGTATCCGAACCGCTGGTGGCAGTGTGTCGAAAAGTATGGGATCACGATCCTGTACACGGCGCCCACCGCCATCCGCGGGCTGATGCGCTTTGGCGAAGCCTGGCCCAACAAGCACGATCTGTCCTCCCTGCGGCTGCTGGGCTCGGTCGGCGAGCCGATCAACCCGGAGGCCTGGAAGTGGTACTACCGCGTCATCGGCAAGGAGAAATGCCCGATCATGGACACCTGGTGGCAGACTGAGACCGGCATGTTCATGATCACCCCCACCCCCACCGTCCCGCTCAAACCCGGCTCGGGCACGCGCCCGTTCTTCGGGCAGGAAGCCGAGATCGTGGACGAACAGGGGAACCCGGTCCCGGACGGAAATGAGGGCTATCTGGTGCTGAAGAATCCCTGGCCGGCCATGCTGCGCACGATCTATGGCGACCCGGATCGCTACGTCAGCCAGTACTGGTCAAAGCACCCTGGCAAATACATGACCGGCGACTCCGCCAAGCGCGACAAGGATGGCTACTTCTGGATCATCGGCCGCGTGGACGATGTGATCAAGGTCAGCGGTCACCGGCTCGGCACGGCGGAAGTGGAATTGGCCCTTGTCAGCCATCCGGCTGTGGCAGAAGCGGCGGCTATCGGCCTGCCGCATGAAGCTCAAGGGACAGGGCATTCACACCTTCGTCCTGCTGCGAACGGCTTTGTCCCGTCACCGGACCTGGCAGAAGAGCTGCGCCAGCATGTCGCAACCCACATGGGACCGATTGCCCGCCCCGAAGATGTCACCTTCGTGGACAAGCTTCCCAAGACCCGCTCCGGCAAGATCATGCGCCGCGTGTGTCGAAGGCGCGCGCCCAGGGGCTGCCGGAAGGGGATGTGAGTACGCTGGAGGAGTAGAGAAGAGAGATTAGATATTCGATAGTAGAGAATGGAGGATGCCCCGCTGCCTGGACAGGAGTTCGTGTGGCGGGGTGTTTTTGCTCAAATCAGAGACGGCGTATTGTTGTAGATATCAGGTTATGACCCTGCTGATAATTGCACACTTTTGTTCAGGAAGCCATGTATAATTAACTTCAATGGACAACACAACTTACGAAAATGAGGTTCTCCAATGGCGGGCAAGGAAGTATGATGCTCTTGTCCGTGAGAATGGCTGGCTGGCGCTGGCAGGATTGCACTGGCTCAAGGAGGGCCGCAACCTGATCGGATCGAACCCGCTTTGTGAAGTCAGCCTGCCTGAGAGTGCACCCACCTTCCTGGGGGTGATCGAGAAGAAAGGTAAAACGGTCCGTTTCCAGGCGACGGAGGGGGTGCCGGTTGAGATCAATGGCAGGCTGGCAGGGAAAGCCCTCCTGAAATCGACCCAGGACGAACATCCGAGTTTCATCACCTGGAACAAAATCCGTCTGGCGCTGCATGAGCATGCCGGCAGGTATGCCATCCGTGTCTGGGACAATACACGGGAGGAACGCTTCGCCCTGCCACCCTTGAAATGGTTCCCGATCAACAAAGACTTCCGCTTCAAGGCGCGCTACACAGCCTACGCTGAGCCCAGAGCCTCCGGCCAGCCGGACGTCTTTGGCGACACCGTCGAGGATCGCCTGGATGGTTACATTTCCTTCACCTTTGATGGCAAAAAATACAAGCTCGACGTTACAAAGGTCAGGGACGACAAACTGTTTCTAAAGTTCAAGGACCTGACCAGCGGCCGGGAGACCTACCCTCCCAGCCGGTACCTGTACACCGAGCCGGTCCAGGAGCGGCAAAGTCATCCTGGATTTCAATTTCGCCTATAGTCCACCCTGCGCATTCACCCCGTATGCCACCTGCCTGTTTGCACCCGTGCAAAACCACATTCCCTTCCGGGTGGAAGCGGGGGAAATCTATAAGGACTGAAGCGCTCTCCTTAAATCCCACCGGAAGAACGTAACAAAACTGTAAATTTTTAAATATTTCCCTCAGGTATAATGCCTCTTATGAACAACGAAGAATACATACAGGGCATCATGAAATGGCGGCAGGAGATGGATGCCAACCTGCGCCGTGAAAATGGCTGGCTGGCACTGGCCGGCTTATACTGGCTTCGCAAGGGGACAAATGAGATTGGCTCCGACTGCGGCGCAGATATCCTGCTGCCGCAGCGTTTCCCTGCAAGGCTCGGCACTTTTGAGTTCGATGGCAATAATGTCACCCTGGATGTCGAGGACGGCACGACTGTCGAAGTCAATGGCACGCCGGGCCGGAATGTCCTGCTGGATGCAGACCAGGATGATGTGCCCAGCTTTATCACCTTTGACGATATCCGCATGGTTGTGGTCCGGCGCTCGAAGGGAGTGGGCATCCGTGTCTGGGATAACCGGCGCGAGGCACGGCGGACCTTTCCGAGCCGGCAATGGTATACCGTCAAACCGGAATTGCGCGTCCCTGCCATCTATACCCGTTATGAGATCCCCAGGGTTGTGAAGATGCCCGACATCCTCGGCGCCGTCCTGGATGAGCCCATGCAGGGATTTGTCTCCTTCGAGCTGAACGGGCAGACGCATGAGCTGATCGTCGAGGAGCTGCCCGACCGGCGTCTCTTCGTCCAATTCATGGACCGGACCAACGGCAATCCGACCTATCCCTCCGGCCGCTATCATTATGCCGATTCTCACATCAAGGGCAGGACATTCCTTGATTTCAACAAGGCCTACAGCCCGCCCTGCGCCTTCACCGATTATGCCACCTGCACCTTCCCCCCGCAGGAGAATCATCTCAACGTGTCGATCGAGGGCAGGAGAAATCTTCCCGGGACAACATTCATAACATGTAAGTAGCCCGGGCCTTAATGCCCGGGCTGTTGTTTGTCTGTCATGCACCTGCCAGATTAACCACCAATCCGGAACCCAGAAGCTTCCCACCCCGAACCAGTAAACAATTACAAGAGCCGTCACCCATAAAAGCACACTAAAAGCAATCAGCAGATAATCCCGCCGGTGATACTGGAGCTTCGTCAGCCAGGTGCGCTTGTCCCTGTCCGAAGCAGCGCAGGTCCATGGCATTGGCAACGTCCTCTCCGGTAAGGATGGAGTTCATCGTCACGGGCACGATCAGGGGAGCCGTGCGGAGCAGTTGCTTGAAGATGCCGCCACTGCTTTCCACTTCATAGCCGCGCGCCCGCTGCGCATCGACCGTGACGCCAAAATCGCGCGCAATGGTTGGCACATAGCGAAAGGCAAGCTCCATGGAATAGGCAAATTTATCAGGAAAGCCCAGCCCCCGGAAAGTTACCCCATATAAGCGTGGATCCATGGAAAAGGGGATGATGACAAACACAGCGGAAATGCCCCCGATGCGCAGGACCTGGCAAAACGCAAACCACAACCGCTCATAGGTTAATCCAAAATGGATGACCCAATCGGTAAAAGGGATGGAAATGCCGTTCGGCCAGACCAACTGCCCACCCTCCGGAACCACTCCCCCTGCCCCGCCGCCTGTCAGGATGGTATTGACCACGATCATAACCAGCAGCAAAAATCCAACGAAGCTCCAGGCACGCCGCGTTTCACTCCATGGCACCTTTGCGAAAAATACAGAGGAACGCCAGGACGAAAAGAACGGCAAGAAAACGCGCATCCAGAACAGGGTGGCAGTAAAAAGGAACAGGAGGGAGAAGATCCAGCGGGCGCGTGGATCAAAAGACTCCATCAAACTATTCCGAAAACGATAGGACCAGGTGACAAGCATAGTTCAAGTTGAGTGCAGGTCAGGAACCTGCACTCAACGGTCATTCGAAGCTTACCTTCCCGAGCGTGATACCACCGTGTCGTAGGCGATCATCAGGATGGGCACCAGGATCAGCCCGTTCACAAGATTTGCGATAGCAGACGGGAGAAAGTTTCCGTAGATCACCGTCTGGATGTCGGCGCCTGAAACCCACATCTCCGATATCGAGGCCACCGCCATTCCCACTAACACGCCAAGAATAACGTAGAGTTCCGCCTTGAGCAGGGTGGAGCGGGCTTTGAAGCTGGTAAAGGAAAATGCCATCAAGCCGGCGACCGAACCCATCAAACCATTTCCGATATCCCACCAGACCCAGAAGCCATAACCGGAAATTAGGTCACTGATCATATTGCCCAGGAAACCGGCGATAAATCCAACAATTGGCCCGAAGGCGATACCGAAGAACAGCGGAATTGCAACGGCAGGACGGAAAGATACGTTTCCTGCACTTGGCAGTTGCAGGAAATTGGTGGCAATACTCAGTACGGCATATAAGGCCGCGCCGATGGCCGCGTATACCACTTCACGGGTTCCAAATTTCCAAAGCGATCTCTTTTCCATTTCTTCCTCCTTGAAGAATAAGGTGAATTTTGCTTACGGAATATTGCTTTCCGCAAGAACGTTCATGGGTATTGACTCAGGAACCGGCCAAGAGTTTCGGCGCGGTGGAACCTGCCGAGGCGGGGATAAGCATCGATGTTGGCACGCAGCAGTGAGGTCGGCAGGACCCGGGAACTGCGTAACAGCGCTTCGTCTCCCAGCACATCGAAAGGGGTGCCGTCTGCCACCAGCTCGCCGCCATAGACGAGCAGCACGCGGTTGGCGTACACAACGGCAAGATCCACATCGTGCGTAATGAATAAAATGGAATCAAAGTCCGGCATCTGGAGAATGCCATCCATGAAAGCCATGTAGTTCCAATAATCCTGCCCGGCCGTCGGCTCATCCATCATCAAAATCCGGGAACGCATGGCCAGGATCGCGGCGATCGAAATTCTCTTTTGCTGTCCAAAGGAAAGGGCTAGGGGCGGCGTCTGCATCTCCTCCGGCAGGTGCACGGTCTCGATCGCCCACTGAACGTTCTGCTCGATCTGATTCTCGGGGATCTTCAGGTTCCTCGGGCCGAAGGCAAGCTCCTCTTTTACCGTAGGCGCAAATAACATCTGGGTGGGACTCTGGAATACATATCCGACCGTATGGGCAGCCTGGGCAACGCTGATCTGATGGGTATCCCGACCTCGAGCATTACACGGCCCTGCGTGGGTTTCAACAGTCCCAGGGCATGTTTGACAAGCGTGGTCTTCCCGGAACCGTTGTGGCCCAGAATGGCGACCACATCCCCCTTATTGATGTCGAAATTAACCCCTTTAAGGACTTCAGGAAAATCCCCCCTGTACTTAAAGTGAACATTTTCAAAGCGGACCAAAGCCTCATGTTGATCGGCTTCCGGCCTGGTAGCCGGCTCAAAAAACTTTTCCTCCCCATGTTCACGGGCACGCTCCATCACCACCTGGGCGGGAAGCTTGATACGCGTATAGTCCACAACCTGCATCAGGCCGTCTGCATCACCGAGATAGGCGACCCTGCCCTGGTCCATATACATGACCCGTTCCGGATGGATGGCAAGCACATCCTCCACCCGGTGCTCGACGATCATCACCGAGTAGCCCTCATCCGCAAGCTGGCGAAATGCATCCAGGGCCTCGTGTGCGGAGACAGGATCGAGACTGGCCAGCGGCTCATCGAGCAGCAGGATCCTGGGTTCCATGGCCAGCACACCGGCCAGGGCGATCTTCTGTTTCTCCCCGCCGGAGGTGCCAAAGGTTTCACGGTCCCGCAGGTGCAAAATATTTAGGCGATCGAGTGCTTTTTCAACACGCGGCGTGATCTCTTCGCGCGGCAGCCCCAGGCTTTCCAACCCGAAGGCAACTTCATTCAAAACGTAACTGCCCAGGATCTGGCGCTCAGGATCCTGCAATAGTGTCCCCACTTTTTGCGAGATCTGAGCCATCGTCATTTCCTTCACCGATGTGCCAAACAAGCGGATGTCCCCCGTCATCTCACCGCTGTATGTGTTCGGAATCAGCCCATTGATGCAGCGCATCAAGGTGGTCTTCCCACATCCGCTTGCCCCGGCAATGAGCAGCACCTGCCCGGGCTGTACTTCGAAGGAAACATTCTCGATTGCCCAATCCTCACGACGGCGATAGCGGAATGACAGATTTTCAACAATGAGTGGGGAAGCAGACATGACGGTGCTATTTTACACTTAAAATCACTTCGACCAGATCGCCGGCTTTTGCACCCAGTTTCCGGGCAGCATTCCCATTCACAATGGCAAGCTCAATAAAATCCTCGCTGTCAACCACAGCGATCAGCTCGCCCGCCTGCTTATGCCCATAGGAATCTGCAATGCCGCTCACTTCGGCGCCCCGCAGGCGGAACAACACATTGGCCGGATTGGAAAGCGCGGAAAGGGGCAGGTCGGTGGTCAGATTCCCGAAGGTGTCAATCGAAGTGATATGGGCGGTCCAACCTGCCTCCGTCTTCTGTGGATTTCTCAGCTCCAGGCGGACAGGGTCAATGAACGGAGTCCCCAGCTCGTGCAGCGAGACTCCATTTGCCAGATGAGCGGCAACAGGGGCAAAGATATCCCGTCCATGAAATGTGCGGCTGATCCTGGACTGCCAGAATTGAGGCCGGTCCAGATGGATAAACTCCATCTGCTGCCGGTCCCGCTCCGCAGTCTCGATCAGCGGGGTCAATAGTCCATTATCGGGGCCTACAAAAAAATGATCCCCAAGCTGCGCTGCCAGCGGACGTCGCTTCGTACCCACTCCTGGATCGACGACATACACATGAATGGTCCCTTTTGAAAAGAATGGCACGGCGCGCCACAGCGTATACGCACCTTCCCGGATATCCTGTGGCGGGACAAAATGAGTAATATCGACAATTCTCACTTGTGGTGCCAGGCCATAAATCACCCCCTGCATGACACCTGCAAATCCGCTGCGAAGTCCAAAATCGGTGGTGAGTGTTATGACTGTCACGCGGCTTCCTTGTCGGCATGCAGTTTGTTCTTTTTCAGGATCATCATGGGCGTTGAGTGAAACTCCGGAGCCCGGTCGCTGGACCAGGGCGCCTGGGGCGCCATCACCAGGCCGCAGAGCAGGATCAGCGCCCGGTCATAGTTGACCCGCCAGCCGGCAAAGTCGTGCCAGGCCTGTTCGCGGTCCCCTTTTAGGGGCAGACCGGCCTCGGCCAGCTTATCGAGAACTTCATCAAACTCGGCACGATCCACACAGATGGGAACGTCGGGGTAATGCGGTTCCTGGGGATTGGGGATGTCGAAGTAGTTGGCGATCCTGCGAAAGGCCAGGAATCCGGCACGGATGGAGAGGGCGGCGGAGATCTCATATGGGATATCGATTGACGACAATGTAATTGCAGCCGCGTCCAGGACCGCGCCGGCAGCCGTCACCCAGGAGTTCTCCGCACGCGGGGAGCGGAAGAAGATCAAGGCCGGCAGGGTGGTATGACTTTCCTCCACGTCAGCAAACCAGGCCTCCCATACATTCCAATACTCCGCCAATTTTTCCAGCCCCTGGTTGCGGTTGAAACGAAGCAGCATCTCCAGCGCGGAAGGAGGGCTTCCCGCCCGCACTTCCAGCATATTGACGACCTGCTCCCGCCGGGAGAAGGCCGCGTAGAGGTCGGTAGATAAGCAATCAGCAGGGCGACCAGGATTAACCCCAGCATGGACTCCGGAAAACTCGAGCAGGTTCACCAGGAAAACACGGTTTGACTCAAAACCTAGCGTGAGAAGAGATAAACCACTCAGGCGGATCGTGGAGGAATAGGGTCCCATCCCTAACGCCCAGTACATGGCTCCGTAACCCAGCATGATCAACACATACCAGGTCGGGACAAGGAGCATCAGACCGATGGGCGCGTAATAGGCCATGATCGCATCCTTGCGCGGGTAGGTCCTGGCAAAATGGAGGCTGAAATCGAACAGCCGCCGCAGGAGCCCAAATACGATCCGGTTCAGCTGGCTGCGGGCGGCACGCGGCAGGACAAAAGTGGATAAAGCCGATGAGAGGGTGAGAAGTACAATCAGAAGGCCTGCAACGAAGACCGTAGTTTGAATCAGAGTTGACATTTTTTGATTATACCTGCGTAAAACAGGGAATTCGGACGGTGCTATACTTGGAAGCGAGAGAGAACCTTACGCCCACCAAAGACATGATTTTCCGTTGCAGAAGCAAAACCACCCTTTATCCGGCGAAGGTGGAGAGAAACAAGAGTGAAAGTTCGTGAGTATTCGGGGCCGTTGACCGTCCTTGCGGCAGGTGTGATTGGGTTCAGCCTGATCTGCATCGTCTCTGCAGCAGCCCTGGCAAATCCCATAACACCTGGTGCTTCTGATATCGAGGCCCAGGATATTGTTGACTCTGCCTTTTCCAATCCCATCAATACTGCGGCGGCGCTGACTGAGGTGGGGATCTCTGAATACATCCCAACGCCCACTCCTACATTCACACAGACCGCTCCTTCTCCTACTGCCATCGCCTCCGTTACCCCGACCAGGCATTTCGTGACCTGGACTCCACTCCCCCCCACGCGAACACGGGAGGGAAGGTTTTCTGCCACTTCCACTCGCGTTCCATCCCGAACACCGACCAGGATTTTGTTACCCAGCCCTACCAATACACCCATTCCCTCCAACCGATACGCCACCGCCGACCGATACCCCCATCCCCCCTCCAACAGATACGCCTGAGCCGCCGACCGATACCCCCATCCCCCCTCCAACAGATACGCCTGAGCCGCCGCCGACGGACACTCCGCAAGCTATAAATGGCCAACCCACTGGAGGTATTCCTTCTCCATTGGTACCACCCTAAAGACAAAATTCCGCAGCCCGGGTTGGATTGCGGAATTTTCATTACTCCAGGTGTCGAGTAAAGGCTGTTTCCAGCTCCTCCTGGCTTGTATAGCCCACCCACTTTTCAAGCATTTTCCCATTCGCATCCAGCAGATAAAGTTCCGGCTGGGAGTAAAAGCCCAGGCTGCGTTGGAAATCGAAAGTTTGAGGATCATCCGCGTCGAGAAAGGAGAATTGGATCCTGCCGAAATATTTTGCTTCGAGCCCATGGACCATGGGCGCCATCGAGCGGCAGGTAACTCAGGTGAAACGGAAAAATTCCACCAGCTGCAGCCCGCCTGAAGCCAGGCTGACAGTCGTTGGGTCCGTGGCATGCAGCTCCGGGCCACGCGAGGTGGCAACGGGGAACGGTGAGGGAACCAGCGCCGGCGACCCAATCGTGGCCTGTGCGGAGGAGTCCGGGGTGGGCGCGCCAGCCTGGAAAGTTGGGCTGGGCCCAGCTGCAGTCTGTGAAGCCGCCGGGGCGCACGCAGCCAGTAAAACAGCGATCCAGAGAAGAGTTGGGAAGAAGCGGATTTTTTTCATATGGCTGTTCGTCAATATGTATCTCAGTCCCTTTATAACCTAAAATTCTTACCAGACTATTAACAAACCCATATGACCATATTGGGGACCTTAACTTTGACTGTATAAAAATCCTACGCTATACTAGGTTTGATTTTCAGCACCATGATTTTGCAGTTGATGGTTGTTCAGCAGCAAAACTATAAAATTAGTCAACCAAATATTCTTTTACACGTTCAGGAGGCTGTATGGCAGGATTTAAACTCACTTACTCCACGATGTTCAATCCGCCCGAGGAAATGCACAAGGGTTTTGACAAGGCAGTTACCAAGCTCAAAGCCAACCTCGGCAAGGAATATGGAATGATCATCGATGGCAGAGACGTATTTGCCGACAACAAATACGAGGACCGCTCACCCGTCAACACGGACTGGGTGCTGGCGGTTGTTCAAAAGGGTGATGCCTCACACGCCAACATGGCCATCGAGGCCGCCCGCAAGGCGTTCCCGGCCTGGAGTCACACACCCTGGCAGAAGCGCGTTCAGCTCGTGCGCAAGGCTGCTGCAAACATCGAAAAGCGCATCTTCGAGCTGGGTGCTGCCATGGCGCTCGAGGTCGGCAAGAACCGCATGGAATTCGCTGGGTGATGTGCAGGAGACGGCGGATCTGATGTACTGGTCGGCCCAGATGGTGGAGGAGAACGACGGCTTCATCAAGCCGATGGGCAGGGACCCCCTGGGCGGATTCAACTCCACCAATGTATCCGTCCTGCGTCCTTATGGCGTATGGCTGGTGGTCAGCCCCTTCAACTTCCCCTTTGCATTGACAGGCGGCCCTGCGGGTGCGGCCCTGGCGGCCGGAAATACGGTCGTTATCAAGCCGGCCACCGATACGGCCTGGATCGTCCGGCTCTACGCCGAATGCCTGCGCGACGCCGGCTTCCCGGATGGGGTCGTGAACTTCGTGACCGGACCCGGCTCCACCATCGGACAGGCGCTCGTCGAGAACCCCAAAGTGGATGGCGCCACCTTCACCGGTTCCTTCGACGTGGGCATGCGCATGTACCGCGACTTCGCCAACCGCAACTATATCCGCCCGATCATCCTGGAGCTGGGCGGCAAGAACCCGGCCATCGTCTCACGCAATGCCAATCTCGAGGACGCCGCGACCGGCATTGTCCGCTCGGCATTCGGTCTGCAGGGGCAGAAATGCTCGGCGGCCTCCCGTGTCATCGTTGAGGAGCCAGTCTATGATGCGCTGGTGAACAAGCTCAAGGCCAAGACCGAAGCCATGGTCATCGGCGACCCGACCGAGCGCAATACCAATTGGGGACCTGTCATCAACCAGAGCTCCTACAACGACTTCAAGAACTTCACGGAAGAGATCCACGATGCCGGAGGCAGTTTCCTGACCGGTGGCAATGTGAAGGCCGGCGGGATCTTCGACAAAGGCTATTTCTGCGAGCCCACATTTGTCACCGATCTGCCGTTCGAGCATCGCCTGTGGCAATACGAGATGTTCCTGCCCATCACGACCATCGGCAAGGTCAACAATCTCGAGGAGGCCATGAAGATCGCCAATAGCGTCAACTATGGTCTGACCGCAGGCTTCTACGGCTCCCAGAAGGAAACCGACTGGTTCTTCGATAACATCGAAGCGGGCGTGACCTATGCCAACCGTCCGCAGGGTGCCACCACCGGCGCCTGGCCAGGCTTCCAACCGTTCGGCGGCTGGAAAGCATCCGGTTCGACCGGCAAGAACGGCGGGGGCTATTACTATGTCCAGTTGTACATGCATGAACAGATCCGCACGCTGGTTAAACCGGTCAAGGCAAACGGCAAGGCAGCCGCCAAAAAAGGTCCGGTAAAGAAGGCCGTCAATAAGGCAGTTAAGAAAGTATCTAAGAAGGTTCGCAAGTAAATGCAGGACCCTTCCCTGAAATAGGGAAGGGTTTGTTTTATCCACAGATAAACACAGATGAATGGGAACCTATCCACAAATCGGTGTTTATCTGAATTTTTATACGTGGTGAAGAATTATGCCTTGGGATCCGAACCAATATCACAAGTTTCAAGCCCAGCGTTCGGCGCCATTTTTTGATCTGCTGGCGCTCGTCGGCGTGCGACCAAACCTTAAAGTCGTTGACCTGGGAAGCGGCACAGGGGAGCTCACCCGGCAACTTGCCGATTCGCTCCCGGGCAGTGACGTAACCGGGCTCGACTCTTCCCCACAAATGCTGGACGCTGCGCGGGCCGCCTCATATTCAGGACCTGGCCTCCGGTTTGTGCAGGGTGACCAGGCACAGTTGACCGGTGCAATGGGACCTGATCATCAGCAATGCCGCACTGCAATGGTCTGAGAATCATGCCAAGCCTAATTCCATCTCTTTATGAGCAGGCTGGCACCCGGAGGCCAGATCGCCGTGCAGGTGCCATCCAATCACAACCATATCTCACACCAGATCATCCGCGAGACTGCAGGCGAGGAGCCTTTCAGGTCTCTCCTGGGCGGATTTGTTCGTTACACGCCTGTGCTATCCATCGATCAGTATGCACAGCTCCTGTTCGATTGCGGAGCCGAAGACATTCTTGCCTTCGAAAAGGTCTACGCCCACGTTCTGGCCGATTCGGACGCAGTGGTAGAATGGATTTCTGGCACGGTCTGCGTCCCTTATTTCGAGCGGCTCGCTGGGCACAAGGATGAATTCGTAAGGGCCATTCGAGGCAAAATGCATCAAGCTCTGCCACAGTCGCCTGTTTTTTATCCATTTCGCAGGACCTTCTTCTCAGCCAAAAAGCCAGTATAGGACCATGCAACTTTCCGGAGAGCCAGGATCCATGTGGTACAGTTACCGCGAGCTGATCTATCGTGTGGGAACATTCTTCCTGATGGTGGGGTTCGGGCTGGTCCTGCTCTTCATCCTCTCGGAGGCTGCACAAAAGGTCGCATTCAGCTATTTTTGCTGGGGGCTCGTTCTGCTGATCGTCGGTGTTCTATTCCGTACCCAGTACAGGAAGTCCTTTCCACCCAACGATCGCTTCAGTTTTCTTAAGAGGCTGATGCCAAAATCAAAAAAAGACAAGGGAAAGTAATCAGCATGAGCAAACTACTCTCACTCTCTGAAGCCATTGCCATGTATGTCAATGATGGGGATACGATTTATGCGGCGGGGTTCACCCACCTGATCCCTTTTGCGGCTGGTCATGAGATGATCCGGCAGGGCAAAAAAGATCTTACCCTTGCGCGGGCCACGCCGGATCTGATTTACGACCAGATGGTCGCAGCCGGGTGTGCGCGCAAGGTGATCTTTTCATACATGGGCAACCCGGGCGTGGGCTCGCTGCGCATCGTCCGGTCGGCGATCGAGCAGGGCCGACTGGAATGGGAGGAATACTCCCACTTCGGGATGATCACCCGTTTACAGGCCGGCGCCTCGGGACTGCCCTTCCTGCCCATGAACCAGACCGCCGCGGCCGACCTGGAAAAAGCCAATCCGAATATCAGGCGCATACCCGATCCGTACGGGGGCAAGGATGTGATCGTGGTCCCGGCGCTCAACCCGGATGTGGCCATTGTCCACGTCCAGCGCGCCGACGACAACGGAAATGCCCACCTATGGGGCATCATCGGCGAGCAGAAGGAGGCTGCCTTCGCTGCCAAAAAAGTCATTCTCACCGCCGAGGAAATCGTGGATAAATCGGTCATCCGCTCAGACCCGAACCGGACGATGATCCCCGGGATCGTGGTCAGCGCGGTCTGCCATGTCCCGTTTGCCTGCCATCCCTCCTACGCACAGGGATATTATGACCGCGATAACGAGTTCTATCTCGCCTGGGACAAGGTCAGTGAATCGGCTGAGGCAACGAAACAATATCTGGAGGAATGGGTCTACGGGGTGAAAGATCGGAATGAATACTGGGAAAAACTGGGCACAGAAACGCATAAGCGACTGGAAGTCGCCCAGCATATGAGCCAACCGATCAATTATGGGAAATACTAGGGGATAAGGGACTGGGGAAAAGGGTTAAGAGTTAAGGATATGAGTAGTTACCAGGAACTCATCTTTTACCAGAAAGCTCGTCAGATCGTTAAGGCAGTGGATGCTTTGATAAAGAGCTGGCCGAAAACAATACAGGCGCAGGAAATATCGCGGCAAATGTTCCGGTCAGCCGCTTCGGTTGGTGCGAATATTGCGGAAGGGCATGGCAGGCATCAAGGCACTGAATATATTCATTACCTGATCATCGCCTAGGGATCAGCCAACGAAACGGAGCATTGGCTTCACACCGCTCAAGATTGTGGACTGGGACCGGCTGACAGAATTGATGAGATATTGATCTGGAATAATGAACCCTCAGGATGATAACCAGCACCATAAATACAATTCGTGCAAAACAGGGAACAAAAAGCGTACGAGATGACCAACCCGATTACTTGATAGACACGGAACAACCCAACAACGACTAGCCCCTACCCCCTCATCCCCTCATTCCCTATTCTGATCAATGACCAGCACCCCCTATCCCTTATCCCGCAGCCCCCATTTCGACCTCGGAGGCGCCGGTCTACCCCTCCACTTCCTCCATGCCAACGGGTACCCGCCCGCCTGCTACAAGCCTTTGTTCGAACTCTTAAGAAACGAATATCATGTCTTCGGAATGCTGCTCCGTCCCCTTTGGGATGAGACCAGACCTGAAGAGATCGATGACTGGTATTCCTTTTCGGAAGACCTGCGTGTATTTCTGTCCACTTATTCATTTGGAGCCGCCACCCAGGCAGCACCTGAGCCTGTGATCGGGGTGGGTCACTCCATCGGCGCAATCGTCACCCTGCGCGCCGCGCTGCGCTACCCGAGAAAATTTCGGGCGCTGGTCCTGCTCGACCCGGTTCTCTTCGTACCGCAGCGGCTTGTGGAATGGAGAGTCCAGCGAGCCAAGGATCCAGCATCCATTACCTGGATCCAGCTCGCCCAGAAGCGCCGGCGCACATTTAGCGATCTGGATGCCGTGTTCAAGGGTTATCGGGGTAAGGATATATTCCGCTACCTCAGCGATGAAAACCTGCGGATTTACATTGAAGGGATTACGCGCCAGACGGAGAACGGGTACGAATTGGTCTACTCTCCTGAATGGGAATCGAGGATTTATTTCACCAGCCTTCAGGATTTCGATATCTGGAATAACCTGCAGAGCCTCCGCATACCCACCCTCTACATTCGTGGCGATGAAACGGACACTTTTCTGGATGACGCGGCAAAGCTGGTAAAACAGAAACAACCAAATGCAAGGATCGAAGTGGTGGGAAAGTCCACGCACCTTTTCCCGCTGGAACGGCCGAAGGAAGTTTTCGAAATCATGCAAACATTTTTCAAAGAGGTCCTATGAGCGAAATCAAATATTCCTCCGCAGAGCTGATGATCATCAATGCAGCGCGCCTGCTGCGTGATGGCGATGTGGTCTTTGTCGGCGTGGGTCAGCCCAATCTGGCCTGCAACCTTGCAAAGCGAACGCACGCGCCCAACCTGGTGATGATCTACGAGGCAGGAGTGATCGGCGCCGAGCCTGCCCGCCTGCCGCTCTCGATCGGCGACCCCACCCTGGTCAGCGGGTCGCTTTCGGTGGTGAGCATGTACGACATTTTTGCCAACTATCTCCAGCGCGGCAACGTGGATGTGGGTTTCATGGGCGGCGCCCAGATCGACAAATATGGCAACATCAACGCGACCGTGATCGGCGGATATGACCATCCCAAGGTCCGCCTGCCCGGCTCGGGCGGGTCGCAGGAGATTGCCGCCTGGGCAAACCGCTGTTATATCATGACGCCTCACCAGAAGCGGCGCTTCCCTGAAAAAGTGGAGTTCATGACATCTGCCGGGTTTATCAACGGTAACGGGGACCGTCAAAAAGCAGGCCTGCGCGGCGGCGGGATGCTGGCCGTTGTCACCGACATTGGAGTTATGGAACCGGATGAATCCGGCGAAATGATCCTGACCGCCCTCCACCCCGGCAAAACCGTGGAACAGGCCAGGGAAAACACCGGCTGGGATTTGAAGGTCGCAACAGAACTCAGGACCACCGAGCTGGTCACCGAAAACGAGCTTCGGATCCTGCGTGAAGAGCTTGACCCCACCGGGATTTATCTCAAAGGCGCAGGATAGTTGAAAAAGTACATTGGCGCCCTGTTCCTTTTATGGACAGGCGCACTCATCGTCATCTACTATGTTGTCCAAAAGCCAGGCCTGCTGAACATCTTCGCAGGTCTGTTGGATACTCTATGGACAATACTTGTCGCCGCGATCCTGCTCTTCAATGCGTATGGGCTTGGAAGGAGAGTTCTTCATTTGCTGCGGTTCGATCGCGGCGACCCGATCGACCAGCTTTTGCTCGGCTGGGGAACTGGACTTGGCATTCTCGGCCTGCTCGGCTTGTTGTTTGCCGCGTTACAACTGGCAGATAAAAACATACTGACGATATTCCAAATCGCCCTTGCTCTGTATTTTCTCTTTCGTAATGACCTCCAAAAGCTGCTGGCAGATACCGCCTTACTTGCCTCGACCCTAAATCTCTCATTCAGCCAATATGGGTTTTTCACAAGGATCGCTCTGGTCCTTCCCCTAACCTTTTCGTTCCTGCTGACCTTTGTGCCGCCTTTCGAAGCATTCGACGCGCTGTTCTACCACCTTGCCCAGCCTGCATGGGTCTTACAGGAAGGCGGGTTACACGCCGTAAATGCGGCTCCCCAATTCTGGTTCCCCAACCTGACCGAAAATGTCTACCTCTGGGCGCTTGGAATGGGAAGCGAGCGGGCCGCGCAGATGATCCATCTGGCGTGGGCGGTGCTGGCTGCGCTTTTGCTCTGGTACTGGACACTCAAAGTCTGGAACGCAGAAACCTCCCGCAAGGCACTTTTATTGCTGGCAGCCATGCCTGCCCTGCCCATGCTCGCCTCCTGGGCATATGCGGACATGGCCCTCATTTACTACGCGATGGCTGCGCTGTATGCATTCACGAAATTTCGCCTCACGAAAACAGGTGCCTGGCTCATGCTCATGGCGGTCGTGTCCGGCTTTGCGATGAGCGTAAAATACACATCCTTTGTCGTGCCGCTCACCTGCGGCCTGTTGCTTGTGCTCAATCGCCCATGGAGAAGGTCGCTTACGAACGCCCTGCAGTTCAGTGCAATTGCCATTCTCACAGCTCTTCCCTACTATGGGCGTAATGTCATTCTGATGGGGAATCCTTTCTATCCGTTCGCCTTTGGCGGCCGTTTCTGGGACAGTTTTCTTGCCGGCTGGTTCGCAGATGCAGGCACGGGGATTGGATGGAATGCTGCCCAGCTTGTATTGCTCCCGGTCAATACACTGCTCGGCTACCGGGACGCAAATTTCTTTGATGGGCGGATGGGACCCCTGCTCCTGATCCTTGCTCCGTTTACGATCTGGGTCCTGCTCACTCGCACGCGTGGGGAATCCGGCGAGGGAGGATCGCTGCTTGCGATCGGCGTTTTCTGCACGCTCAGCTTTATTGCCTGGACGGTGGGTGTCATTAACTCGTCCGCTCTCTGGCAGGCGCGCCTGCTCCTCCCTGCCTTGATCCCGTTCGCCATTCCTTCTGCCCTCGCCTGGGATTCTCTGAAAGCGTTCGACACATCCAGGCTCAGGATTAGTTTTCTTTTTAATGCATTGGTCGCCATCGTCATCACCCTGACACTCATCGATAACACAATTTTTGTTCTGCAGCGGAATCCGCTCGCAGTGGCTGTCGGTGCCCAGAGCCGCGAGCGCTACATCGAGCGGATCAATCCTTCCTATGCCGCCCTCATGGCTCTTATGGATGAACTGCCCACGGAAGCGAATGTCTACAGTCTCTTCGAGCCGCGCACCTACGGGCTGCCGCGCTCCACTCATCCAGATGCGATCGTCAGCAACTTCGCCCACGACGTGTACCTCCACCAAACACCCGGCGCCATCCTACTCCAGTGGAAGGCAGAACATTATACACATGTACTCGTTTATGAAAGAGGGCTCGACTTCATGATTGCATCCGCCTCAGGCAAGTTTCCTCCGGCCGTTCAGAACACTCTTCAAGAGACACTGGGGCAGCTGGAACTTGTAGCCCAGACGCCAGACAAGGTCTACTCCATTTATAAAATTCCCTGATCGAGCGATTCGCATGGATCCTACCCAACCTCCTCAAAACCGTTCCATTCTCAACAATATATTCCTTTCGCCCGATGAGCCGCGCCTGCGGGCCGGCTGGCGCCTCCTGCTGCAAACCATCCTGCTCTTGTTTTTAGGGGGATGTCTCAGCATTTGCCTGGGTATTGTACTGCTCGTCGCTGATCCATCCTTGCTCAATAAGCTTGCGAGGCTCCCGCCAGAGTACTTGTTACTGGGCGTGGTGGCCGAGGCATTTGCCGTCACGGTTTCGGTATTCCTGGCAAGGCGTTTCCTCGACAAACGGTCCATTGAAAGTCTGGGGCTCAAGCTTAATACCTGGACACTGATCGATATTCTTGCCGGGATCCTGATCACCCTCCTGCAAATGGGCTTGATCTACCTGATCATGTCCGGGCTCGGCTGGGTCACCTTCCAGGGGTTTGCCTGGCAGTTCGATCCCATCGGCCTGGTCCTAAAAAACACTTTGTTATTCTTCATAATTTTCATCCTGGTCGGCTGGACCGAGGAGCTTTTGTGCCGCGGCTATCAGCTGCAAACGATCGCCAGCGGACTCAATCTATTTTGGGGTGTCCTGCTCTCCTCGGCGATTTTCGGCGTACTGCACATTTTCAACCCGGGTGCAAACTGGGCCAGCACCCTGGGAATATTTCTGGCAGGTCTGTTTTTCGCATATGCCTACGTCCGCACACGGCAGCTCTGGCTCCCGATCGGCATGCACCTTGGCTGGAACTTCTTCGAGGGAGTGGTGTTCGGCTTCCCCGTCTCAGGCCTGGATATCTACCCGTTGATGCGGATCCAGGTCCACGGTCCCGAATTGTGGACCGGAGGCGTGTTTGGTCCCGAAGCGGGCCTGATCGTCATCCCGGCCCTGCTCGTGGGAGTCTTATTAATCCGCTTCTATTCTGCCAAACGACCCGATGAAACCCACAAAGGGGCTTGAAAGTGAGAGGGGTTTAACTATACCCCTCTCGGTCACAAATTGCGCATATTTACTCTACGGGAAGCGCAATTCCCTGCATGTGTGACCGGGGCATTATATATAACAAGTGGGTGGTGATGACGTTAACCGGAGTATGGAACGAAAGGAGCCCCCATGCTTGGAATGATAGAAGACCCCGTTTGCGGCATGCAGATCAATATCGATACGGCGCCGGCCAGGACCGAATTGGACGGTGAGATCTACTACTTCTGTTCGGAGGGCTGCAAGGAGGCCTTTGAGCGGAACCCGCCCGTTATCTTTTCCCGGAAGGTGAAGACGGAAAAACCAGCCCTGGATAATAATGTATCCAACCTAAAGCGCCTCGCGATCCAGATGATCACGAGGCGCTTTATTATTTCTGGACTGAATTCGTTACCATTCATCCTGACGAGAGTTGAAACTTTTATTTACCTGAGAAAATCTTGAGACGCAAACGAGACGCAAAAATGTAGAATTCGGACAGTAAAACTGCTATACTGAAAAAAATTCAAACAGCGTCGATCCGTGGATTTGCTTAGTGGTAAGGAGGAAAAATGCTTCAGATCCGGCTTCTTGGACAATTCGATATCCGTCTGGATAAAAGACGAATCGCAATCACCTCCCGCGTCGCCCAATCCCTGTTTGCATATCTTGCGCTGACCGCAGGGACTTCCCACCGCCGCGAAAAACTGGCTGGCATCTTCTGGCCGGATACACCGGAGGAAAACGGGCGCAAAAACCTCCGCCAGGAGCTTTGGCGGATCCGGAAAGCCCTGTCCGGAGGATCAAATGTTGCAGAGGGATTATCTCCTTGCCGATGAATATACAGTTGGCTTCAATCGGAATTCCGCCTATTGGCTGGATGTCGCCCAGCTGGAAAAACCGGACACCGACCTGGAATCCCTCACCAGCAGTCTTTCGCTCTACCAGGGGGAGCTCCTGCCCGGCTTTTATGAGGACTGGATCGTGCTGGAACGCGAGCGCATCCAATCCCTCTTCGATATCCGGATGGGCCAGCTTCTCGACCGGCTCATCGAATCCGAGCGCTGGACGGCGGTCCAGGAACAGGCCGAACGCTGGCTGGCGCTGGGAAATACCCCGGAACCGGCATTCCGGGCCCTGATGCTTGCCTATGGTGCCCGCGGGGATATGGCCAAGGTCAGTTCCACATACCAACGCTGTCTCACTGAACTGAAGGATCAGTTCGGACGTAGAGCCTTCTCCTGAAACACACGCCCTGTATGAAGGTTTGATCAAAGGCTCGCATAAAGCTAGTCCGTCCGGTTGCGCAGCCATCCGGGACGGTTACTTTCCTGTTCACGGATATCGAAGGGTCCACCAACCTGCTGGACAATCTGGGGGACCAATATGCGTCCGTGCTGGTAATCCATCACAAGATCATGCGGCGCGCCATCCAGAAGTGGAATGGCAAGGAAGTCGATACGCAGGGCGATGCATTTTTCGTCACCTTTACCCGGGCGATGGATGCGATCCAGTGCGCCGCAGAGGCGCAGCGCGCCTTTTCCGCACAGCAATGGCCTGAGGAAAAACCGGTACGTGTGCGGATGGGCTTGCATACCGGTGAGCCGCTGATCGCCTCGACCGGCTATGTCGGCATGGATGTCCACCGCGCCGCCCGGATCGGGGATGCCGCCCATGGCGGGCAGGTACTTGCTCTCACAAACCACGCGGGAGCTGGTGGAGCAAGAACTGCCGCCAGGTTTGACCATCCGTGACCTGGGCGAGCATCGTCTCAAGGATCTGAAATTCCCAACCCCCATCTATCAACTTGTCATCGATGGCTTACCCTTCGATTTCCCGCCCATTCCGGACGAAATTCTCCGGGACAGAAGCGCCCACCCCTGGCGAGCCGCCCTTCAAAGGCTTGCAGTATTTCGATGAAGCGGATTGTGATCTCTTCTTCGGGCGCGAGCTGCTCACAGAAAAATTGATGGATCGCCTGCGAGAGTCGCGCTTTCTCTCGGTCATTATCGGCGCCTCGGGCAGCGGAAAGTCATCCCTGGTGCGGGCAGGGCTGATCCCGGCGCTCAAACAGGCGAGGCTGGCAAGTCCATGTGATTACACCCACCGCCAATCCGCTCACTGCACTGGCAACGGAACTCACACGGGAGACGGAATCGGTCACCGCGGCCGCGACCCTCATCGACGATCTGATGCAGGATCCGCGCAGCCTCTCGCTCTTCCTAAAACGGAAGAATGCCAGGCCACAAACATTGCTGGTCATCGACCAGTTCGAAGAGCTGTTCACTCTCTGCCGGGACGAATTCGAGCGGGAAGCTTTTATCGATAACCTGCTCACCGCCATCGACCTGTCGGCCGATATTTCACTCTTGTCCTTACGCTGCGGGCAGACTTTTACGCCCACCTTGCCCAATATCCCGAGCTGCGCGATCAGGTTGCAAGACATCAGGAATATATCGGTCCAATGTCCATGGAGGAGCTGCGCCGCGCCATCGAGGAGCCTGCCCGGCTGGGACACTGGGCCTTCGAGCCAGGTCTGGTCGACCTCATCCTGCGGGATGTTGGCGATGAGCCTGGCGCATTGCCTCTCCTCTCCCATGCGCTGCTCGAAACCTGGAAGCGGCGTGCCGGCCACACCCTGACACTCAAAGGATATGCGGATGCAGGCGGTGTCCATGGCGCCATCGCCCATACCGCTGAGAGTGTGTACCAAAGCCTGTCCGCAGAGGAGCAGACGATCGCCCGAGACATCTTCGTCCGCCTGACTGAGCTGGGCGAAGGGACGGAAGACACCCGCCGTCGGGCCTCCTTCGACGAATTGATGTCAGATCCCGAAACGAAGGAGGAAGTCCGTAAAGTCCTCAATTTGCTGGCAGATGCGAGGCTTGATCACCTTGAGCGAAGAAACCGCCGAGGTCGCCCATGAGGCCTTGATCCGGGAATGGCCGACGCTCAGGAATTGGCTGAATGAAGACCGTGAAGGGCTGCAGTTACACCGCCGTCTGACAGAAGCAGCCCGTGAATGGGAATTCCTGGAACGCGACGAAGGGATGTTGTACAGGGGTGCACATTTGGCGCAGGCCCGCGAGTGGGCAGCGCTCAATCCAGGTGCTTTGAATGCGGCAGAAAAAGCCTTTGTCGATGCCTCCAATGCGCTGGAGCAACGTGAGCTCTCTGAACGGGAAGCACAGCAGAAGCGGGAGCTGGAAGCCGCCCAAAAGCTGGCCGAGACCGAAAGACAATCTGCCTCCCGCATGCGGACCCGCAACCGGGTGATCACAGCCGTGGGTGTCATCGCCCTTCTTCTTGCCATGGCAGCCTTCTCGTTCAGCAGGCAGTCGAATCTCAATGCGGCGAATGCCAAAAGAATGCCCAACAGGCACAAACAAATTTGGGGTTGCCAACGAACACGCGTGGCAGCCGAGAATGCGCAGGCAACCGCGGTCGTCAAGTCGCAGATCCGTGCTACGCAGCAAGCTATTGCCGAATCCAACTTTAAACAGGCGGAGGCGCAGCGGCTGGCCTTGGAGGCAAACCGTTTGTTGTCAGGCGGCGGTAATCCCGAACTGATCGCCCTGCTCAGCCTGCGATCGATGAATACTCAATATACTCCCCAGGGGGATGGTGCCCTGGTCGCAGCGGCGAGATTGGATTATCCGGAGCAAATCATCGCTGGTCCCAGAGTGCGGATATGCCTGGCAATTTCACCGGATGGGAAGTATTTAGTCGTCGGCAGAGCGAGAAGGTAGCGTCAAGTTTATGATGTGAAAACAGGAAAGGAAATACGCCAGTTTGTGGGTCACACCGGTGCTGTGTACAATGCAACTATTCACCGGATGGAAAATATATCGTTACAGGAAGTGGGATAAAACGGCACGAGTTTGGGATGCGGCCACAGGTCAGGAAGGTACGCAAATTCACCTGGGATACAGATACGTTGGCAGGCGTAGGCGTTTTCACACGATGGGAAGATATGTGCTGAGCGGTTCACCGGCACGCATCTGGGATGATCGAGACGGGTCAGGAAGTGGGCCAGTTTATTCCCAAGATCGGGCATCGTCCAAAGATGTAGCGTTCTCCCATGATGGCAAGTCCATTGCTTACCGGTAACGACGATGGAAGGTACAGTTATGGGACGCCAAACAGGTCAGGAAGTACGAGCATTTCACCGGCCACAAAGAGTTTGGTACATGCATGTTCGTTTCTCACCGGATGATAAATTTTTACTCACAGGCAGCCAGGATGAAACAGGCGCCTGTGGGATGCTAGAACTGGCAAGGAACTGCAACGATTTACCCATACGAACTATTGTCAATAGTGCAGCTTTTTCTCCAGATGGCAAGTATGTGGCTACCGCTTCCGGCGATGGCACGGCGCGAGTTTGGGATACTAACAGACCGGGCAGGAAGTAGCGACGGTTTCAACTTCGACGTCTGTGAATGATGTGGTATTCTCGCCCGACGGCAAATCAATCTGGGCTGTCAGTAGTGATGGAATCGCCCGACTTGTGGAGCATCCAACCAGGAGCCCAATTCCTCTGTTTTTAATGACTGGCAACGTTGTGAATGGCGTTGGCATTTTCACCCGATGGAAAATTCATCCTCACTGGTGATGATGAAGGAGGTGGAGGAGTCGCCAAGTTGTGGAATGCCAGTACGGGTGAGATTACTCCGCGAGTTTATCGGTCACACAGATGTGATCAACTATGGAGTCGCCTTTTCCCCGGACGGCAAGTAAGTTGTCACCAGCAGTTGGGACCAACAGTGCGGATCTGGGATATCGGGACGGGCCAGGAACTGTATCGATTTACGGGCCATACAGGCCGAGGTCAACGATGTGGCTTTTTCACCAGATGGCAAATACCTCCTTACGCAGGGCATGATGGCGCCCGTCTCTGGGATGCCTGAGACCGGCCAGGAAGTACGCCAATTCATCACGGCCAAGGAGCTGTTCCGTGCAGCTTTCTCTCCGGATGGAAAATATATTGTAACTGCGCAGTGCCCTGGATGATGATACAGCAGCTTTGGGATGCGGCGACCGGTCACATGCTTCGTCGCTTTAAAGCACCAGCGGCGCACAACGTGCGGCCTAGCCATCTCGCCTGATGGCAAATACCTGCTGAGTGCTGATCGCGAACGGCACTGTATCGCTTATGGGATGTTCAAACTGGGAAGATGGTGCGCCAATTTGTGGGCCATACTGCTCTGATCTATAGCGCGAGTTTCTCACCAGATGGTAAATATATAGCCACTGCCAGCTCTGATGATACCGCTCGTCTATGGGATGTCCAAACTGGCCAGGAACTTCGCCGTTTTATCGGCCACACCTCCGCTGTGGAAAATGTAGTTTTCTCTCCTGATGGGAAGTATCTCCTCACCGGCGGTGACGATGGCACCGCCCGCCTCTGGGATCGTGGATTATCACACGACCATGGCCTATCTTTGCTCTCACCTGCGCGACTTTCACCGACGACGAGCGAGCACAGTATGGGATTACAGATAATGAACCCACTTGTCCGCAGAACCAGAACTCACCGTCAGCGCCTTAAACGCGCATTACGCGCTCGTTGACGAAGGCAGAATGTCAGAAATATCTGCATGTAGAGCAGTGTCCGGGACAATAATTGTAATTGTCGAGGAGCTCCCGCCTGGCACGCTCGCGACGTGCAGCATCGGATAAGGCGTCATCTGGTGCAGGTTAATTCCATTGCCTGCCCTACCGAGGTTGACAAACTACGATCTATTCATGGCAAGAGGAGTGCCAAATGATCCGTGCTCCGCCGCATTACCTCATCTGATTTGAGCATTGAAAAAACGAGGAGATACCGCTTTCCGCCAAGTCAGCCGGTATCTCCTCAGGCGACGCAGTGTCCAGAGCCGTCCCACAGCGCCTTGCGCCATAGCGTCTCACTCGGTTCACGCGCCGGTCGTAGTGTATCACATCCCTTTTATTACAACTCTTGATAAGGAGAAAACCATGTTCACTTCTCGCAAACTCACCGTTTACATTCTGGTCGTATTGATGTTATTCGTCAGCGTTTCGTCAGTGGCTGCCGCCCCGGCGAGTGCAGCGGGTAACACGCAGATCTCGGGGGTAGGCGTGTTCGTCAGCACCGCCGAATGCCCCGACCGCCCGAGTCCATACTATCCCCCCATCAAAATGGCAGGGGGCCTCGTCGGCTGTTGGTACACCGACACGTTGGAGGTCACTCACGACCCGGCGAACGGGGCCTACCAGGAGCGGGGCACGGAAACCTTCGTTGGCTGCTTGGCCGACGGAACGACATGCGGTACTTTCAGCACGACGTATAAGTTCACCGCCAAGTACGCAGCGGATGGTTCTGAGATCCACGGGCACTGCGAACACCCGCTGGTGAGTGGCACCGGAGATTTTGCAGGTATCACGGGCCAAGTGAATTTCAGAGACGATGTCCAAACTGCAAAATATCCTTACGAAGGCCACTTCAAACTCCCTTAGGGGATCACCAAGGCGCAATTTGAACAACTTCTCGCCTTTGTAAGCGACGGCCTGCTCGATCGCCGCGCCACTCCCGAGCACTTACGGCGGCTCGTCCCTCATTCCCTGCCCAGTGGTCGGCCAGTAATAAACAAGGACCTCAGAGTATTTGGAAAACTCTGAGGTCCCACTGACTCACTGATTACTATTCACCGACCACTGCCTACGTTCCCTCTTCCCAGGAGCCCAGGTACTTCACCTGTTCGGGGGTGAGGATATCGATCTTCACGCCCATGGCTTCGAGCTTGAGGCGGGCGATTTCATTATCAATATCAGCCGGAACAGAGTAGACCTTCTTCTCCAGCTTGTCGGCATTCTTGGCCATGTATTCAGCGGAGAGCGCCTGGTTGGCGAAGGACATGTCCATGACGGAGGCGGGATGGCCTTCGGCGGAGGCCAGGTTGATCAGGCGGCCTTCGCCGAGGATGTTGATCTTGCGGCCATCCTTGGTGGTGTACTGGTCCACGAACGGGCGGACGAGGCTCGGCTCGCCCACGCTCATCTTCTGCAGCGCAGGGATGTTGATCTCCACATTGAAGTGACCGGAGTTGGCCACGATGGCGCCGTTCTTCATCACTTCAAAGTGGGGTCCGTCGACGACGTTGATATCGCCCGTAACGGTGCAGAAGAAATCGCCGATCTTGGCCGCTTCGGCCATCGACATCACCTGGAAACCATCCATGACCGCTTCGAGCGCCTTCATCGGATCCACTTCAGTAACGATCACCAGCGCGCCCATGCCGCGGGCGCGGGAGGCGAGACCGCGGCCGCACCAGCCGTAGCCGGCCACGACGAAATTCTTCCCAGCCAGCAGGACGTTTGTCGCCCGAATGATGCCGTCAAGGGTGGATTGACCTGTGCCATAGCGGTTATCGAACAGGTGCTTGGTCAAAGCATCGTTGACTGCGATGACGGGGAATTTCAATATTTTATCGGTTTCCATCGCCTTGAGGCGGATCACACCGGTGGTGGTCTCTTCAGTGCCGCCGATCACTCCCTTGAGCAGCTCACTGCGCTCTTCGTCGGAAAGCCCACGCGCCCAGGAGGCGAGGGAGGGCTCGAGCTTCTCGAAGCGGCCCATCTCGATGAAGAACAGGGACGAGACCAGGTCGGCGCCATCGTCCATGGTCATTTGCGGCCGGTGCTCGAGGGCGGCGCGGATGTGCTTGTAATAAGTGACGTTGTCCTCGCCTTTGATCGCAAAAGTGGGGATCTCGTACTGGTTGACCAGCGCGGCGGCCACGTCATCCTGGGTGGAAAGCGGGTTGGAGGCAGTCAGGACGATGTCCGCGCCGCCTTCCTGCAGGGTACGCATCAGGTTGGCGGTCTCGGTCGTCACGTGCAGACAGGCCGAGACGCGCAGTCCCTTGAGTGGCTTCTCCTTCTTGAAGCGCTCGCGGATCTGGCGCAGGACAGGCATCTCAAGTTCGGCCCAATCCATGCGGCGGCGGCCGCCTTCGGCCTGGTTGATGTCTTTGATATCGTAATTATTCATGTTGCTCCTTTTTGTCATGCCTCGGTGGTCGAGTGGGCAGAGCCTGTATCGAGACCACCCCTTTCATGTTTAGATTTTTATTTAAGTTTGGTTTTAGCTGATGGTCACAACTGCTTCCGATTCAACCTTACATTTCTTGTGAACTTGTTATTTTAAGATTACTTTTGCTTGCTGGTTTCGACACCTGCACTCGCGTGCTGGTGCAAGTGTACGTGGCACCACCGTCAGTGCCACTACTCAACCAATGGAAATTCTAAATAAGTTCGTCCAGTTTTCCACCATCGTCAAAATGTTTCCGGAAGCGGTCAACGAACTGCCTCCGTGTATACCCATGGCTCTGCGGGCCGCGCTGCTCGAGGCAGTAGACCGCGGCAAGCGAGCCGATCTCACCGCATAATTTCCAGTCATAGCCGAGTGAATATCCTGCCAGGAATCCGCCGCGGAAGGCATCGCCCACCCCCGTCGGGTCAACGATCTGATCCTCCGGGACAGTCGGGATATGGACACTATCATCACCCGAATACAGGTCCGCACCATCTTTGCCGCGGGTGATCACCAAAATGTTCACGTGCTTCAGGACTTGATCGAGACTCCAGCCCGTCTTCTTGGAGATCAGCCCAAACTCGTAATCGTTGCAGAACAGGAAGTGGGCGCCCTCCATATCCCGGGCCAGCTCGCTCCCCTCGAGGCGGAGGACCTGCTGGCTGGGATCATACAGGTAGCGGATGCCCAGCTCGCGGCACTCGGCCGGGAACTTCATCATCGCGTCCGGCGCGTTCGGGGAGACGATGACCAGGTCCGGTTTGCCCGCCAGGTCCTTGAGCGACTGGTTGGAGGCATATCCCATCGCGCCCGGATAAAAGGTTGCAATTTGCGCGGAGGCTCTGTCCGTCGTCGCAAAGAAGGAAGCCGTGAACACACCGGGAACGACACACATCAGCGCTGTGTCCACACCTTTCGCTTCCAGCCAGGCGCGGTATTCCTCAAAGTCCTCGCCAACAGTCGCCATGACGCGCGGTCTTGCGCCCAGCAAGGCCATCGTATAGGCGATGTTCGGTGCAATGCCGCCGCGCTGCTTCGACATGGAGTCCACGAGGAAGGAAAGGCTGATGGATGCCAGCCGCTCAGGAAGGATTTGTTCCTTGAAATATCCCGGGAAGGTCATCAAATAATCATATGCAACAGAACCGGTGATCAGAATGTCCATTAATTTCCTCATGTTATTGCCTGGCAGGTTTGTCCAGCAACATATATCTGGCAAGGAGATTGCCACGTTTCCGCTTTGCGGCTCCTTGCAACCCCGGCTGCCTTCGTGATTTTTGAATTTTGAAATCGAATACGAATTCGAATTGCTTGGCAATTCGCTTGGCAATTCGTGGCAATTCACAGCATTTCATGGCAAATCAGGCAATAACTTATGGTATTCGCAGTAAAAGGCGTGGCGCAAGGCGCCACGCCAATTCAGCCGCAAAAGTTTATCATGTCATGACTGGATTGTCTAGAAATAAAACCATTTCAGCAGGCGGAAAGAGCGTAATCTATTTTCCCAATACAGCCTTTCTCAAATTGATCTTAAAAGGAGGAGAAACGATCCCGTTCTCGGTGACAATGCCGGTGATCAAGCGGTGAGGGGTGACATCGAAAGCGATGTTGCGCGCCTCCGCTTCGACCGGTGCGACGCGTTCGCCGTGGAATTCAAGCCCAAGTACTTCGTCCGGGTCGCGCTCTTCGATGGGGATCAGGTCGCCATGTGCCAGGGAAAGATCGATGGTCGAAGTGGGAACAACCGAATACGCAGGCACACCGTTATCGTGCGCCGCCAGCGCCAGCATGTACGTGCCGATCTTGTTGGCCACGTCCCCATTCGCTGCGACGCGGTCCGCGCCGAAGAAGACCTTCTGCGCCATGCCCGCCTTCAGGAAGTAACCCGACATGTTATCGCTGATGATCTCATAAGGAATGCCATACTGCTCCAGCTCCCAGGCAGTAAGGCGGGCACCCTGCAATCGCGGGCGGGTTTCGTCGACAAGCACATGGATCTTTTTGCCCTGTTCGTGGGCCGTGCGAATGACACCGAGTGCAGTGCCCCAGTCGACAGTGGCCAGGGCGCCGGTATTGCAGTGATGGATGATCGTATCGCCATCATCGATCAAGGCCGCGCCGTGTTCCGCCATGCGCTTGTTGATCTCCACGTCTTCGTCGGCGATGCGCTGGGCTTCTTCCAAAACAAGCTGGCGAAGCTCATCGGCACTTTTCTCTCCAGGGATCATCGCCTTAGCCATAATACGATCCACAGCCCAGGCGAGATTGACTGCCGTCGGGCGCGCGGCTTTCAAGGTGCTGGCGGCGGCTTGTAAATCGGCAAGCAGGTCACGGCTTGAGGCCGCAAACGGATTCATAGCCCGCAAGCGCAAGCCCGAATGCCGCCGCGGCTCCGATCGCAGGAGCGCCGCGTACGACCATATCCGTGATCGCTTTGGCGACAGACTTGTGGTCCGAATACGCAACGATCTCGAAGCGGCCTGGCAGGATGCGCTGGTCGATCATTTTCAATTGATTGTTTTCCCAAAATACGGTTCTCATGGAAAATATTTTACCCGCAAAAAATGTTTTACAATAAGGCCTAAATTTGCAAGAATTTATCTAGAAAATAAACCGTTCGCTTTGGTTACGAAAAGGAGGAGATTATGTTCTCCACGCTCAGGAAAGCCCTCCCAGTCCTTATTTCAGGACTGGTAGTTTTCAACATGGCCGGATGTTCGCCAGCCGTCAAGGCTACGGAGAATGAAGGGATTGTCGTTGTCATCGCCGAGGATCCGCCGTCCTTTAACCCGGTCATCGCGGACACAGGCTATGACTATCTGGTGATGGAGCTGGTCATGCTCGGCCTGGCGGATGTCGATCCCAATGGCAATGTATTCCCGGAGCTGGCGGCCGAGCTTCCCACGCATGAAAATGGCGGTGTCGTGGACAATGAAGCGGATGGGACCATGGACGTGACCTGGAAAATGCGCCAGGATGTCCAATGGGCGGATGGAACACCCGTCACTGCTGACGACGCGATCTTCACCCTGAATGCCATCATGGATCCTGACAAGGGCGCCTGGATCCCGGGCATTGACTATGTGGACAGCGTTGAGAAAGTTGACGATTACACCTTCACGATCCACTATAACGCCATTTATCCTGGCTATCTTACCCAGCTTGGCGGCGAGCAGGTTGTCGTCTGGCCGGCCCATTATTGCGACGCCGGACAGGGATTCTCAGCCTGGGACTGTGCACGCAACCCGTTGAGCGACGGCCCCTATGTTTTGAAGGAATGGGTCAATGGCGATCACCTGACTTTCGTCAGGAATGAGAAATTCTACCAGAAGGGCAAACCGGCCATCGACAATATCACGGTCCGCATTGTGCCGGATCAAGCCGTTCGCAAGACCATGCTGACAAATGGCGATGCAGACCTGGATATGTGGACGACCGAACCCATGATCGCAGACCTGCAGGGGAAACCGAACGTGGCGGTCAGCCAGAGCCCATACAACCGCTGGGTGATGCGTCTCTTTTTAACCTGGCGGCAAAAGGCACAACCGATCCCGTTGCAACACCGCACCCGATCCTCTCAGACGTGAATGTCCGCCGCGCCATTCGCATGGCGATCGATGTGGACACCATATCCAAGGAATTCTTCCTCAGGTTATGCCAAGCCAGCCTGGACGGAATTCTTCCGGCCTCCCTACCAGTGCGAGATCCCAAGGCCCAAGTTCGATCCGGAAGGCGCCAAGGCATTACTGGAATCTGCAGGCTGGACCGACACCGATGGGGATGGGATCCGGGAATGTAACGGCTGCACTACCGGTGCTCCGGATGGCTACAAAATGGAAATGGAATTCATCACCTACGCCGAATACGGAGATGCCCTGACCCTGACCCAGCAATACATTGCTGATGAGCTCAAACAGATCGGCATAAAGCTAAATCAAAGCGTGGTGGAAGGCAGTGTGCTCTGGGCGTCCACAACGGATGGAGGCATCGAGCAAAACGGCAACTTCGACATGGACATCTGGGATGATGGCTATTCCGGGACGGATCCCACCGACTTTCTGCAGTCCTACTACTCCTCAGATGCCGCCGTTCCCGATAATGGATACAATTATGGGAGATGGTCCAACGAGGAATTCGATACACTGCTCAATCAGGCCTATACCCTGGACGAGGCACAACGAAAGGATCTCTTCTGCCAGATGGGCCAAATTCTCGAAGATCAGCTGCCTGAAGCACTGCTCTTTACAGCCACCAATGCCGATGCACACTCCACCCGTTTGCAGGGAGTCCAATCGACAACCAATGACATTGTGACCTGGAACGCGGCCGACTGGACGCTCAGCAAATAAGAAACCGCAAATGACTTCATACATCACCCGGCGCCTGATCCAGACCATAGGATTGCTCTTTCTTCTCAGCGTCATCCTCTTCACACTGGTCAATCTCGCGCCGGGTGGTCCGCTGGCAGGCCAGGGGCGGAACCGTCACATCAGCCCGGAAAAAGTGGAGCAGCTTAAACGGCAGTTCGGCCTGGACAAGCCGCTGCCCACCCAGTATCTCATCTGGCTGGTGGGCAACGACTGGATGGAAGTGGACACGAACGGGGATGGGATGAATGACGCCCATGGAGCACGGTTGGGCATCCTGCGGGGCGACTTTGGCTTCTCCTTCCGCACGCGCCAACCGGTCCTGATCGAGATCGGCCAGCGGCTTTCCAATACCATTTACCTGATGTCCGTCACCATGCTGGCGGCCCTGCTGCTTGCCATTCCGATCGGGATCATTTCCGCCCTGCGCCAGTACTCCAAATTCGATATTACCTTCACCACCCTGGCATTTGCCGGGCAGGCCATTCCGGAATTCTGGCTGGGGATGATCCTGATCCTGATCTTTTATGCCTGGCTCAAGAATCCATTTACCGGCGAACCTTTGCTGCCTCCCGGCGGTATCCAATCCATTAACACCGCCGGCTTCCAGCTCGGCGACCGGACGTCACACTTGCTTCTGCCGGTCATTACCGGCGCGCTGGGATGGATCGCCTGGTACTCGCGCTTCCTCCGCTCCAGCATGCTGGATGTGGTCCACAAGGATTATCTCCGCACCGCCCGTGCCAAGGGACTTCCCAACCGCATGGTGCTGTATAAGCATGCCCTCCGCAACGCCTTGATCCCCGTCGTCACCATGCTGGCACTGGACCTGCCGATCTTATTTAGCGGTGCAGTCTTTGTGGAAACAATCTTCGCCTGGCCTGGCATGGGCAGGCTGTATTACACAGCCGCCCAGCAGCGCGACTACCCGGTGCTCATGGCAATTTTGATCATCAGCGCCGCGTTCATTATCCTCTCGAACCTCGTCGCAGATTTATTGTATGGCTACCTCGATCCGCGGGTCCGTTACGAGTGAATCATGGCTGACACCATCACAGATACATCGAAACCACAGAACCTTTCAAACATCACCGCCTCCGATGTAAGCCTTTCTTCCATCACCTGGAAGCGCTTCCGCAGACATCCGGGAGCGATCGCAGGGGTTATCGTCCTTGGGTGCATCATCCTGATGGTATTGCTGGCGCCCCTGTCGCCGTATGATCCCGAGACTCCCTCGATGACCGAACGGCTGGAGCCGCCCTCGCTCGCCCACCCCATGGGCACAGATGCACTTGGCCGCGACCTGTTCACCCGCGTCCTGTATGGCGGACGTGTCTCATTGACCGTCGGGGTGCTCGTGGTGATCATCGCCATTTCGATTGGCGTTCCCACGGGTGCGATCGCCGGTTATTACGGCGGCAATCTCGACAACGTCCTGATGCGTATTACGGATGCCTTCCTGTCGCTGCCTGTTCTGCTTGTCCTGATCCTGCTCAGCGCCATACTGCGCGAAGTGGATGCGCCGCTCTTTGAAAGCAACAATGTCCTGACGATCGCGCTGGTCATTGGGATCCTCTCCTGGATGACCTTCGCCCGCCTCGTGCGTGCCAGCTTCCTGACCCTGCGCGAAATGGATTTTGTATCTGCCACCCGTGCCCTGGGCGGGTCCGACCGCCGGATCATCAACCGTCATATCCTGCCGAATTGCATGGGACCGATCATTGTGGAGGCGACACTGGAATTGGGATATGCAATTATCGAAGAATCCGGTTTGAGTTTCCTCGGGTTTGGCATCCAGCCGCCCACCCCCTCCTGGGGCAACCTGCTCAGTAACGCCCAGGAAAACTTCACCAGGTATCCGTGGCTGGCGATCTTTCCCGGATTAATGATCTTTCTGACGATCATATCGGTAAACTATATCGGGGATGGCCTGAGAGACGCGCTCGATCCGTACAAGGTAACTGAAAAAATCGGCGAATCAAAATAGAAAACGCCATCCTCGGGAACAATGGGCGAAACCTGGCAAGCCGGGCCTGAATTCCAACGCCCGAAAAAAGTGGAACAGATACTTGCGACTGCCGTTCAACAAATCACATAATTCATAAGGAGGCTTCTATGTCCGAAGAACTGTTTCAAGCCATGGCACAAAGCATCATCGACGGGGAATTTGAGATCGCTGCCGATCTCGCCAGACAATCCATCGAGGCCGGGATGGATCCGCTCGAGGCCATCACCAGAGGTTACGTGGTGGGCGTCCGCCAGGTGGGTGACACATTTGCGTGCGGCGATGTGTTCCTGCCTGAGCTCGTCATGGCGGGCGAAGCCATGAAAGCCGCCATCGCCGTGCTGGAGCCGGAACTGAAAGAGAGGCGCCACACGGGAGATCCTCGGCAAGGTGATCCTGGCAACTGTCGAAGGCGATATCCACGAGATCGGCAAATCACTGGTCGGGACCATGCTGACTGCGTCCGGCTTTGAAGTCTACGACCTGGGCGTCAACGTACCGGCTGAAACGATCATGCAGAAAGCAGAGGAAGTCCAGGCCGATATCATCGGGCTGAGCGCGCTTCTAACCACCACCATGGTCCGGCAAAAGGAAGTCATCGAAGCGCTGGATAAAAAGGGCATGCGTACGCAAACCAAAGTGATGATCGGCGGCGCTCCTGTCACCTCGGATTGGGTGAAAAAGATCGGCGCCGATGGCTACAGTGAGGACGCGATCGGAGCGGTAAAAACGGCTAAACTGCTCATGGACGCCTCACGGTAGAGCAAAGAGCTCCGGGCAACTTTCCCCATGCCTGTAAATATTCTCATCAATATCCTTGGCTGGACCGGTTCGGTTTTATATCTGGTCGCCTATGCACTGGTCTCCTTAAAAAAGACCGCCGGCGATGCGCTCCTATACCAGGGCATGAATATCATCGCAGGCCTTCTGCTTGTCATTTACACGTATTCTCTGGGCGCGTATGCAACAACGGGTCTCAATGCTGTCTGGGTGGCCATTGGTGTGTTTACTCTTGGAAGGAAATGGCTTACACATTGAAGTTTGGATATTTATGCGGCACTCTGTAATTTCGCATCATACCAGGGCTGCGAGTGTCGAAGTGATTTCAGGCGACACGGCACATTATTTATTATCTGTTCTCCCGGGTGGATCAGACCAATACCGTCTTGCCCAGGTTGATGATTACACGAAGCTCAAAAGGAGTAAATTCCCCCTCCGCGAGCCACTCAGCTTACATCTTTCCGCCAGAACTTCGAGCGATGGCATTCCAGGGACGTGGGGATTTGGGTTCTGGAACGATCCATTCGGGTTGTCGCTTGGGTTTGGAGGCAGTCCATTCCACTTGCCGGCGCTTCCGAATGCAGCCTGGTTTTTCGGCGCATCGGAGGAGAATTATTTGTCGTTCAAAGAGCAACCCCTCCCTGAGCGGAGCGAAGCGCAGGCGAAGGGGATGCCGCAAACTAAATCTCTATTTGGTAGTAGGAGTTCAACTGAAAATTACGCTTCGACTACGCCGCCAAAGTTCGGCGGCTCCGCTCAGCGCGGGATAGCAGCAAATGGATTCCTTGCCCAGACCTTTCGCTCGCCGAAGTTTCATCCGCTGCTGATCCCGGCAGGGCTGGCACTCCCCTTTTCCCGGAAGTCAACACGGCGTATGTTGGGAGAGGTCATAGGTGAGGATGGATTGCAATTATGGAGTCGGACGGCTCGCCGCCAGATCCAGGAGCGAACTCCTGGACTCCAAAAAGTAGATCCCACCCAATGGCACAGTTATAGCATCGATTGGCGCGAGGAGCGGGTGTCTTTTGAAGTGGACGATGCACTCGTGTTTGAGTCGGCTGTGAGTCCAAACGGTCCCCTGGGCCTCGTCATCTGGATCGATAATCAATACGCCGCATTCACCCCCGAAGGAAAAATCGGGTTCGGAGTTTTGGAAAACCCCGAACCCGCATGGTTGGAAATCAAGGATGTAGATATATCGCAGGGGTGACCGGGATGTCGTCCTTACATCGGCGGCCAGTACCGCTGGATGAGATCAGCAGTATAGGGAATGACGTGTAACAGGGTATCAACGATCAGGCCGAGGATCAGCCAGCCGCCGAACTGGCGGTTATGATAGAAGGCCACTGCGGAGAACCAGGTGGGCCAAAAATTGTAGCCCGCAGGCGGCTGGGCGGGCTTGGGTTGGTTTAGCATTTTGATTGCAGTGAGCGCATGCCTGAACGCCAGGAAAACGATCAGCATGACGGGGTGAAATAACGCGGCACAAAGACCAGGTAGACGATGATGACGTAGATGAGAACGATCGCGATCTGGTCCACGCGCCGGGCGGTGGCTTCTCCCACGCGCACCGGGAAAGTGCCAACGCCCCTGGCTTTGTCATCGTCCCGTTTGTCGATGTGCTTGGCAATGTTGATGCTCGCCACGCCCAGCCCGTACGGGATGCCGGCCAATACCACGTTCCAGATGTACTGGGTGCTGCCATTTGTGATCAGCGACATGGTGTAATAGACCCCGCCAATCATGATGGGACCCCAGATCAGGAAGATGGCGAGCTCACCCAGTCCCCAGTATTTGAACGGATAGGTATAGAGCAGGAGCACCACGGCACCCAGGGCAAACAGGCCAATCACCACCGGGTCGAAGCTGGTTTGGACCAACGCATAGATGCCAGCCAGGGTCGCCAGAAATCCGCTGACCAGGAACCACCGGATCTGTTGGGACTTGGTGAAAAACCCCTGTGCCAGCGGATGGACCCCATATTGAGTCCGGAAATAGTTGCCCTTATCCAGACCACGCGAATAATCGGTGTAATCGTTGAGAATGTTGTTCGTGCCGTGGGCAATGAAGAGGCCCAGGGTCAGGACGATGAAGGGAATCCACGAAAAATTGCCGCCGCGCCAGGCAAGCAGGCCGGCGATCACACAGGAATAGACGGTGACCAGCGTCACTGCGGAGCGTGTGGCGATCAGCCACTTGGACACGACATCGAGTGAGTCCCACTCCTTCTTGTCCTCCATTTTGATCAGCTGCCAGGACGCCTTGCGCCACATTGGAAAGTTGATGTTCATACTTCTCCTTCTGAATGGATTTGATCTACAGGCTTTCGCCTGTGGTTAAACTCTCTTGAGAAATTATACTATTATTTGTGAAATGAGATACAATCGGTCATATTAGCACCGAAACAGCTGTCAGTGGAACGCCTGCCAGTTGTCTTTGGTACAATCGAACTACCGACAGGACTGGAGAGAGATCCATGTCAGATGTAAATGAAGACTATATTCCCGCGTTAAGTTACAAATTCCTGACTCCATTTTATGATTTCATCCAAAAATATATCGTCCGGGATATACGCTATAAAAGCATCCTGATCGACCAGGCAGATATCCGGGCGGGTCAAAACGTTTTAGACCTGGGCTGTGGAACCGGCACATTGGCAATCATGGTCAAACACAGGTTTCCCAGTACCGCGGTTACCGGTCTGGATGCCGACCCCGAAATGCTCAAGGTGGCGCGCTATAAATCTACCAGGGAAAATGCGCCGGTCAAATTCGAAGTGGGAATGACCTACACCCTCCCCTTTCCAGACGAGTCATTCGACCGCGTCATGTCGAGTATCATGATCCACCATTTGAAAACGCCAGACAAGAAACGGACCGCCCGCGAGGTATTCCGCATACTAAAGCCCGGTGGGCAGCTGCATATTGTGGATTTTGGCAAGCCGGTCACATTGTATGGAAAAATACTCGGACCCTTTCTGCACAGGTTCGAAGAAGCGAACGACAACATCGAAGGCAGCCTGCCAGGTTTTTTTGGAGAACCCGGCCTGAAAACGCAGATCTTGGGTAATTTTTGGACGTTCTTCGGCGATCTTGCATTCCTGCGCGGCGACAAGGCTGCGAATTAAAGTCAATGCCAAGGAGTTGGAATGGCTCGAATTGAGTTCAAGCATGCAGGTTTCAAAATCAGTCGCGGATGTTTTTGATTTCATGAGCGTGCCCGATAATCACGCCCGCTTCATACCCAACATGGCAGAGTTCAAGCAAACCTCCAATGGTCCCTTCGGGCAGGTTGGTACAACGGTAAGGGGTTTGCTCAGCTATTTTGGGATAATAAGAATCGAAGTCCCCTATGAGATCATAGAGCATGAGCCGGACCACAGCCTTGCAATGAAGGGCACAATGGGACCTGTCCAGTTCAAGGATGGTTATATTCTCAGCCCGTCCGGGCAGGGCACCCGGATCAAATTCTGGCTGGAGCTGGACCCAACGGGCTGGGCAATCCTCTTGAAACCCATTGCAGGATTGATCGGGCGGATCCATGCCCGGGAAACACTTGCAAACTTGAAACGGGAGTTGAATGGCAGCAAGTAGCGCCCCGGCAAGCCCCGTGGGCATCGACCTGTATCAGCCTTTTACCAACCCGGTCACTCGCGAGACCTTCCGCTGTATTTCCTTCAACGAAGATGCCTTCACCATGGAGTGGACCGTGCATCCGGGCGGATACGTCCCCTTTGAGCATGTGCATGTCAACCAGGATGAGATTTTCCATCTCCAGAGCGGTGAGATGCGCGCCAGGATCAACGGTCGGGAGTGCATGAGCAGGGCCGGAGATACTGTTATTGTCCCGCGCGGCACACGACACATTGCATTCAATGACAAGGCTGAATCTCTGGTCTGCATTGTTGAATACAAGCCTGGGCTCGATCATTACAAGACAATGCAATGTTTTGCCGGCTTAACCCTCGACTGTGACTACGACAAAAGGGGACTGGTGAACGTCCCGAAAATCCTTTTCATGCTGAAAAAAGTGAACGCCAGGTCACTGACCCGGCCCGGCTTTGTCCCGGACTTGTTTTTTCAACTCGGCTTGTTTGCCTGCCTTGGGATCGGATCCGTTGCAGGCTGGAATGTCCTGTATCAAAAGTATACCGGAGGTGGAGACCCATGAGCATCAATTCACGAATCTGGCTGACGGCCCTGCAGAAGCCCGTCAAAATGAGTGAGAAGAAAGACTGGGATGACCTGGACATTATTGCCAAGTGGTTGATAGCAACGCGCGCCACAGTTACCCAGCTTACCCTGATGGCAGGCGTGATCGCCGGTCTGCTCGCCTTTCGAGACGGTTATTTCCATTTGATTCCCTGGCTGGCAATGACCTTGGGAATTTATTTCGCCCATTCGGCTGAGAACCTGGTCAATGATTACATTGACTACACCCGCGGCATCGACGAGGATAATTATTATCGCTCGCAGTACGGGATTCATCCGCTGGTGCACAAGTTCTGGACCAAACAGGATTGGAGACGCTGGTTCTTCGGCGCCGGTCTCATTGCGGTTTTATGCGGAATCTTCGTCCTGTTCTACACCGGCTTCTCCCCCATTGTCATCGGATTGTTCCTCTTCGGAATCATCATTCTTCCAACCTATGCCTGGCCCCTCAAATACTGGGGATTGGGCGAAATCCTGATCTTTATCAACTGGGGAATGGTTTTGATCCCGGGGATTTACTGTATTCTAGCAGGTGAAATACCAGCGAACCTGCCATTGATCGTAATGGCAGGGATGGCCTTCGGGTTTGGTTTCGGCAGTTTCAACTGGGGCAAACACATCGACAAGATCGAAGCGGACAAAAAGAAAGGGGTTGGCTCTCTCCCGGTGCGACTGGGTGAACCGGCGGCTCGAATGGTTAACATCTTCACGGTTCTGCTTTCGTATGCACTTGTGCTTTACCTGGTATTTGGCGTCCGCTTCTTTTCGCCGACGGTATTGCTGGTCTTCCTGGCGGCCGTGCGCGGCTGGAATGTCATCAAGCTGCTTAGCCAGCCGCGGCCTAAAGCGGCCCCTCCAGGTTTTGCCCTCTGGCCGCGCTGGTTTTCCACGCCCCAACTGCGGCACATCCGTTTATTCGGCGGGTTGTATATCCTCGGCATCCTCCTGGATATCCTCCTGCGCATGAATATTCCGGGCTTCTGGTCGTAGGAATAATAAAGATGAAAATTGCAATCACCGGTGGAACCGGTTTTATTGGAAGGCATCTGGCGAGTGACCTGATCGAACACGGGCATGAGGTGATTGTCATTGCCCGCGGACAATACTCTCGCAGCACCCGTCCCATCGAAGGGGCAAGATTTGTTTCGTTGAATATCAATGAAACCGATCGGCTGCAGGAAATTTTCCGGGGCTGCGATGCCGTTGCGCACTGTGCCGGGACCAGCGTCGAGGACAGCAAACAGAGCTTTCGCCAGCTACATGTGGAGGGAACCCGTTCCGCTGTAAAGGCTGCGGAGAACATCGGCGTAAAAAAATTTGTCCTGCTCAGTTATTTGAACGTCCGCCCGTCCGTGCGCTCCGCCTATCACACGACAAAATGGGAAGGCGAAGAGATCGTCCGTTCGTCGAAATTGAACTTCACGATCCTCAAAGCCGGGCTTGTGTATGGCCCGGGAGATCATTTGCTTAACAACCTCAGCAACCTGTTTCGCAAAATGCCCGTCTTTGCCACGGTTGGATTCAAAGAGAAGACGGTGCGGCTGGTTGCCGTTGAGGACCTTGTTTCCATCATCCGGGTTTGCCTGCTGGAGGAAGACCGCTTTGCCCGCCAGACTGTTGCGGTGATCGGACCCGAGGAATTCCCCTTCAGCCAGGCCGCCCGGCGGATCTCGCGGGCGATGGACAAACCCTTTCTCATCGTTTTACCTTTTCCGGTCGTCTTCCAGCGTATGCTGGCATGGTTTTCGGAACGGTTCATGTCAAAACCTTTGATCACGAAGGCGCAGGTCCAGATGCTTGCCGATGGGATCAGCTCACCGACATTGGAAAGCATTCCGCTACCCAATGACCTGGCGCCAAAAACGTTCTTTACGGAAGAACAAATTCGAAAGGGATTACCGAATTAAAGATGTACCGGCAAGGATTTCAGCCCGCGGAAAATGGGATGTTCCTGCCATTCCAGGCTTTCCGTCGCGAGGGCGAGTCTGGGAAAGCGGCGCAGGATGGTTTCAAAAAGGATCTCCGCCTCCAGCCTCACCAGCGGTGCACCGATACAAAAATGAATGCCCACCCCAAACCCGACATGACGTCCTTCACTGCGGGTGATGTCGAACCGGTCGGGGTTCGAAAATCGTTCCGGGTCGCGGTTGGCGGAACCGATGATCGTGTTGACCAGGTCTCCCTTGCGGATCGCCCTGCCGCGTATTTCTGTATCTTCTAGTACGGAACGATAGGTAATTTGAACTGGGTTATCGTAACGAAGCATTTCCTCGATGGACTTTGAAAGCAGGGCAGGCTCGTCTTTTAATCTCTGCATTTGATCCGGATTCCGCAGGAGGGCAAGGAGTCCGTTCCCGAGCAGGTGAGTTGTCGTTTCATGTCCTGTGCTGAGAAGTATATTGACATTGGCAACCAGCTCCTCACCTGTCAGCGCGGAGGCAGCCTTGTGCTCACGAATCTCTCCTTCCCTGCCGTGGACCGGAAGAAAGCCATGCTGGTGATCAGCATCCATGGATCCATCGTCCTCGGAGACGGAGAGCAGCGCAGTCAGTAAATCGTCCTGTGGATCCTGCCTGCGGTCCAGGCTCAATTCCTTCACATACTCTGACATTTCGTCCAGGCTTTGGGCAGCGCGTTCGAGAAGGTGATGAGACTTGGGACGGACCGTGCCGAGAATGGCAAACAGGTCATCGGACCATTTTTTGAAACGGTCACGGTCTTCGGCGGGAAGACCCAGCAGCTCGGCGATGACCATCACAGGCAGGGGATAAGCCAGGTCCTGAACTACATCCATTTCATTCCTGCTTTGTGCGGCGTCGAGCAATTGATCCACGATCTTTTGGATCGGGGCACGCAGGCGCTCCACACGCCGGGGTGTGAAGGCATGGTTCATCAAACTGCGGAGGTGTGTATGATAGGGTGGGTCAGCATAGAAGACTGTTTTTGAAAAGGAATGATAGACAGGCCCGGCAATCTCCCGGTCGGTTTCCGATAAGCGTTGAAAGCCGCGCATCAATCCCTGGGCGCGGGAGAACCGTTCATCGGTGTAGAGAGACTCGATGTCCGAGTAACGGGTAAGAACCCAGAAACCCATTTCCTCATCCCAATGGACCGGGTCTTGATTGCGGAGTTGTTCGTAGAAAGGATAAGGGTCGGTGCGTATCTCTTCCCGCTGTAAGTTCAACAAACTGAGCGGATCATTTCCGGACAAATCAATAAACTCCTTGCCTGATGCAAACAATTATACTACCTACTTGTGAAATTGGATACAATCTGTCTTGTTTACTCAGAGGAAGAAATTCATACACGCCAGTGCCACATGTCTCATTAATACCTCAACCGGATACATGAAATAGCAGGTTGGAATCCAAATGTAAAGTTAAGCAAATTATGTGGCCCTGAAAAATAGAACAGCCAGCCTTTCGACTGGCTGTCATCTTGATATTGTAAAAAAACCGGTTAGCGCCAGAAGTTCTGGGTGTAAGGCATCAGGCGCAGTGCTGTATCCAGCAGCAGGCCGAACATGAAGAGGGCGCCAAACTTGCGGTTGTTGAAGAACGCGTAGCCCACAAAGTACAGGGGCCAGCCGATCTGGCCCTCGGGACGAGTCTCAGGCTTGGGCTGTAGAAATTTTGGGTAGATCTGGAGGAAGGCAGGAAGCGCCAGGAAGACGATCAGCATGACGGGGGTAAAGAACTTGATGGCGATCAGGTACACTGTGAAAATGTAGGGGGCAATCATCATCGCCAGTACGGCATAACGGGAGGCCTTTTCTCCGATCACCACTGGAAGGGTATGAATGCCCTTGGCCGTATCCATATCGAGCTTGTCGATATGCTTGCCAAAAATGACAGTGGTCACCCCGAGCACATAGGGAAGGCTGGCAACGACAACATTCCAGCTCCAGACCTGGGTCAGGACGTAATATCCGCCGCCGATCATCAAGGGACCCCACACGATCAGGACTGCAAGCTCACCCAAAGCCAGACCCTTGAGAGGCCAGGTATAGAATAAAAGGAAGAATGCCCCGAGACCGATCAGAACCCAGGTGGTGGTGCTAAAACCCGTGTAGACCAACAGGCTCAAGCCAAAAAACAGCGCAGCCAGGAGGGTGACCAGAAAATATGTCAGGTGCTGGCGTTTCGTCATCAGACCGCTGGCGACGGGCTGGGCACCATAGATATTACGATAGTAGTTATCCTTGTCCACGCCGCGCACATAGTCGGTATAGTCGTTGAAGATATTATTCGAGGCATGAGCAAGGATCAGGCCCAGCGTCAGGGCGAGCCACGGCAGGAAGCTGAACGCGCCGTCGCGCCAGGCGAAAAGTCCCGCAAGAGCTGCTGAGATAAAGGTCATGACGAGAACGGCAGCCCGGGTGGAGATCAGCCACTTCGAGATCACATCCAGGGCATCCCATTCCGATTTCGAAACATCCGGGATTACGTTGAGCGCTTTGCGCCACATTGCAAAATTCATTGTTGACTCCTTTGTATTGTTTTGGATAAATTATATCCAATTTACTATGTATCCTTGGTAACAATTTCAAGGAGTTTCTGGAATTTCAGCCCGCGATCATTTCGCCCTTTGGAAGTGTAAAGAAGAAAGTCGTTCCCCTGCCGGGTTCACTCTCGACCCAGATCCGGCCGCCGTGGAATTCGATGATCCGCTTGACCAGGGTAAGGCCAACCCCTGTCCCCTCGGTGTGAACATCCAGCTTGTTGAACAGGCCGAAGATATTGTCATGGAATTGCGGCTGGATCCCGATCCCATTATCCCGCACGTAAAATATCGGCATGTCCCTTTCAAATCCCTGCTGCCCGATCTCGATGCGCGGAGAGTCCTGATCGCCCATGAATTTGCAGGCATTATCGATCAGGTTTTGCAGTACCTCCAGCAGGCGATCGTAATCGCCCCGGACATGTGGGAGATCGCCTGCAATACTGACAGACACTTCGGACTGCGAAATGCGGCCGTGTACAAGTTCGAGGGTCTCCTTCACCAGGTCATTGAAATCAATATCCTTCGGCTCATTCATCAGCCTGCCGACGCGGGACAGCTCAAGCAGATCATTTAAGAGTGCCTGCATTTTTTCGGTGGCGGCCGTGATGCGCTGGATATCGGCGTCCAGCCGGGTGAGATTGCCCTTGCGGCTGTCCTCCTGGATAAAACCCAGGAAACCCCGGATGGTGATCAGCGGGGACTTCAGGTCGTGGGAAACGGTATAGGTAAAGCGCTCCAGCTCGGCGTTCTTCTCCTCGAGCTCAACGATGAGCTTTTCGCGCTCCTCCTCGATCCATTTCTGGAGGGACACTTCCCGCACCATCGCCAGCACGGTATCGGGCCCGAGGGGAGTGATACGGGCTTCAAATGTCTTCGTTTTTCCATCCTGTAGGAGCTTATACTCAAACGCATTGACATCACCGGACTCCAGGGCGCGGCCGATCGCAAAGAAGGTCTGATCGGAGAGCGAGGGCAGGACCTCCGTGATGGTTTTGCCAATAAACTCTTCGGGCGGAATGAGAGGCGCATTGATGGCCGACGGTATGAATTGCAGGATCCTGCCATCCCGGCCGAACTCGAAGATCATATCGGGGATGGCGTTGAGCAGGGCGCGCTGGCGTGCTTCGCTATGGCGTAAAGCTGCCTCCGTGTTCTTAAGAACCGAGATATCCAGCTTTGTTCCCCACAAACCGATTAGGCAATCCTCCTGGATCACGCCGACAGTATTGTTCAGGAAATAAACAGTTTGCCCATGCCGGTCGGTCTCCATCGTCTCGAGGTTTCCGGAGCGGTAATTCTCCTGGACAAGCTTCAAGGTTGCCTGATAACTGATGGGATCAAGGCTTTTGCCAGTTTGCATGTCGAGCAAATGAGAGCCCTGAAGCTCATCACCGCTGTGGTAGCCGTACATTTGGGCAAAAACGTCATTGCACTCTGCAATAGAACCCCGCTCGTAGATGAGCTTCACCTGCTCTTCGGCAGGCAAATGGGTCGGGATGGGCTGGTCGAAAGCCAGGTACCAGATCCCCTCGATGCTCTGCTCCACAAAGTTGCGGTATTTCCGCTCACTGGCCAGCAGCGCCATCTGGGCAGCCCTCTGCTCGCTGACATCATACAACATGGATAGGACAGCCGGCCGATTTTCCAGCTCGATCAGCTCGTAAAAGGCGAGCGCTGTCCGTTCCTGACCCATCATACTTGTGAACCTGTAGGCGGGATTCTGCAGCGACTTTTGCTCCAGCAGCCGGGCGGTGAAACCGGCATACTCATCATCACCCTGCCAGAGGCCCAGTTTCACCGTCGATCTTCCAATGGCAGAGTCCCGTTCATGACCGGTCAACGCAAAAAAAGCCTCGTTCGCATCGACAAGCCTGCCATCGTCCAGGGTCGATATGGAAATCGAAACCGGGCTGACCTGGAAAATTTTCCGAAATTTTTTCTCCCCCTCCCGGACGGCATCGAGCGAGCGGGCGACACTGTTTACGACCAGGTAAATCAGGATCACCAGGAGAATAAAAATGGCTGTCAGGTCCCTGGCCACGCTCAGCGGGGCATCCATATGAGGTGTCCGCAGCCCCTGCAGTTCGGCAATTGCAAAAATCCAGATGGAACCAATGCTCAGGATGGCGAGGACGATGATCACCCGCCAGTTGGTGATCAAAGCCGCGACCAGAAGGATGACGAAATACAGATATAACGCAACGTCGCGAACCCCGTCTGCGCTCCAGATCAGGTAGGTTACAACCACCCAGGAACCGATCACCAGGCCGAACGCTGCCAGGTTAACATGCCCGCGCCACAGCAGGACGAGCAGGACAAGCTGCAGGAGGAGCAGTATGAGCAATGACCGCGATGTGTTACTGGCAAGCGAGCCAGTATCCCACCAACGAATCAGGATGATGACCGAATCAATGACGATCACGCTACTGATGATGGCGTACAGAAATCGGGTAATCGTTTCGCGACGCTCCAACCCGAAGAAGGACTGGAGCACCTGGCGTGCAGGTCCGGTTTTCATGTTATTTACCCATGGTGCGCGGAGTATAACATGCTGTCCGTCCAGTCAAACCGTTATATGGGGAAGGCACGTCCGTACGACCCGATGATGCTGTCAAAGAGAGTGTCAAGCTCATGATCGCTGGTTTGATATTCCGGATGCGCCTGGAACCAGGCCAGGGCACGCCGCAAGCCTTCCGACCAGTCCACTTCGCATTTGAAATCGGGCACAAAGCGCTTGATCTTGCTGTTATCAAAAACCACGCTGTTGGATTTATCGCCGACCAGGCTCCCATAGGCATCCGGCCAGTATTGGGCGATCAAGTCGGAGGAGATATGGATCACATTCGGTGCCACGCCGAGGGCCCGGTAGGCTTCATTATAAATTTGATCCCAGCTGAGGACTTCATCCGAAGTGATCTGGAACGCTTCGCCGATCGTTTTCGGATTCCCCAACAGGCCGACCAGTCCCCTGGCAAAGTCCCCGTTCCAGGTCAGGACCCAGAGCGAGGTGCCATCCCCCGGGACAATAACCTTCTTCCCGCGCTTCATCCGGTCGATGACCGTCCACGGGTGCTGCCAGCTGCCTACGGCAAAGGGAATTTGGGTCGGGCCGTAAGTGAGCGAGGGACGGATGATCGTCACTGGAAATCCCTCTTCACGATGGGCCTGCACCAGCCTGCTTTCACAGGCGATCTTGTTCTGCGAATATTCCCAGTAGGGATTTTCGAGCGGAGTCTCCTCGGTGATCAGGTAATTCCGGACGGGCTTCTGGTAGGCCGAAGCCGAGCTGATGAATACAAACTGTTCCGTTTTCCCGTTGAACAGGCGCAGGCCGCGTTCGATATCTTCCACGGTATAGGCAATGAAGTCCACCACCGCGTCGAAACGGTGACCTGCCAGGAGCGTGGCGAGACGTGCTTCATCCGTATGGATATCGGCCTGTAGAAGGGTCGATCCTTCAGGCAGCGGATATTTCTTCGAAACAGAACGGTTCAAAATGAACAGCTCGTGCCCACGGGCGATTGCCAGGTCCGAGCAGGCAGAGCTGATCAGCCCCGTCCCGCCGATGAATAGAAGTTTCATGGATGCTCCCTGTTAGATTTCACAAAGCGTCTTTATAGTGCAGCCGAACAGTTTTTTGAAATATTTCGTTCGGCAGGTTAAAAACCTGCCCAACTCCGCTAGCCCTCACCCAATTCGGGGATGGGCTCGACCGGCGGCGCACGGTGGGAAAGGAAGTTTTCCACCCAGAAGATGATGAGCGCCAGCCAGATGATGCTAAAGCCGAACAGGAGCGACAGGCTGAACGGCTCCTTGAAGATGAACACACCGATCATAAATTGAAGCGTGGGAGCAATATACTGCAGCAGGCCGATGATGGTGAGCGGGATTTCCCTGGCGGCTGAGGCAAACAACAGGAGCGGAACGGTCGTGACCGGGCCTGCGCCGATGAGCAGTAGGGTTGTCAATGTACCATCCTGTAGGAACGCACCTGTGCCCCGCATCCCGACTACCAGAAGGTAGACCAGGGCGGCCGGAAAGACAATGCCTGTTTCAAGTGTAAGCCCATGGAGTGCCCCCAGGGGGGCAATTTTTTTGACCAGGCCGTAGAAGCCGAAGGAGAAGGCCAGGACGAGGGCGATCCACGGCAGACGGCCATAGACGGAGGTGAGGTAGGCCACGCCGGCCGCCGCAATGCCAATCGCAATCCACTGGGTGGGACGAAGCCGTTCGTGCAGGATGAGGACGCCCAGCAAAACGCTGATCAGCGGGTTGATGAAATAACCCAGGCTGGTCTCGATGGTAAAACCCGAATTGACGCCCCAGACGTAGACCAGCCAGTTGATCGTCAGCAGGACGGCAGCAATGGAATAGATCCCGATGATTTTAGGTAGGAACGCGGCCAGGTGGAAATCGGTCCATTGGCGGGTGAAGAGCAGGACGGCGACCAGGAGCAGGAACGACCAGACGATGCGGTTCCCGATCACCTGCAGGGCGGGCACCTGGTGGAGCATCTTCCAGTAGAGGGAAAGAATCCCCAGAGCACATAGGCGCCAATCCCTTTTAGGATGCCTCTGTTCATGAATCTCCTTGCCACAAGAGACCCTAAAGGTTTCTACTTTAACGGTGTTCCAGTTCGATGCAGCTGCCTTCAAAACCAGAACCCTTTTTCCTTCAATAATAAAACCTTTAGGGTCTAAATTCAAAAACTTTCGATCGGCTGGCGGCCGGCATAGCCGGCATCCACTTCGTGCCAGAAGGCGATCTCCCCCTCCCCATACTGCCAGCACAGATAGACTTCCCGCCCCTCCTTCAGGGCGGAAAAATCCAGCAGGCCGGTGTTGATATCCTTGATCTGGACACCCGTCTCGAGAATACGGTGGACGAGCGCATCCAGTCTTTCAAAATCCTGGACCATGTGGCTCAGGGTGCGGTTGCCGCCGTTGCCAACCGATTTTTCGATGGCACTCCAGGTTTCGGGCTGCTTTTCCAGGATCCTCTGGCGGATGGCCTGGACTTCATCCATGAGCGGACGGATGATGGTCAACGCTTCATTGGCTTGCGGGAGGGTAAAGAATTTGGGCATGGGTTGCAGTATAAAGGGAAAGGGGGATGAGGGGCAAGGGATGAGGGGAGTCGTAGGTGGTAATGAGTGCGTGGTGAGTGATGGGTAGAAGATACCCCCGAGAAGGTAGGGGGGAACAGATCACCAAATTGATCCCTCGCTTTATGCCGGGCACGCTGTTCCAACAGGTACTGGTCGCCGCCAGGTTCAAAAAGCTGTGCTGACAAGTTTCCCAAACATGCAGAGAACTTTGTAAACTCCTCTGCATCACTTACCAAAGATATACTGATGAGTTGCCAAATGTCTCAGGACACAAACCCAAAGACATCATGTAGTCCTGTCAGAGACTTCATGATGTGTCGGTGGAGACTTCATGATGTCCAGGAAAAGATATCAGGATGTCTTCGTTAACTTCTCAAATCCGTTTTGACAACTGATCTATTTCTTATTGGGTTTTTATCCACGGAGATGGGCTTAAGTAACTGCCGGAATGTACACGGTGGCTGGAGCAATATTTAATTATCCAGGGGGCTTTTGACTGCCAGGCCGCCGCGGTTGAGGACGTGGGTGGTGATGTTTTCCTGAATGTATAGTGACCAAATCGTTACTTTTCCGCAGTTTAGGTGGACAACACCATAAGCACATGGCATTTATGACATTTCCAATACATAAGCTATTCCGTTGATATAATCAATTAAGGCTCTAATTGGGCGGCGCTGATCGATAGAATTAAAGAGTGATCCATTTCCTCTAAGGAGAAAGATGCATGCAGAAAATTGTTCTCTTTATCCGTGGCGGTGGACAAGGCGCGTATGAAGCAGATGCTTTACTAGCGGAATCGTTGCAAGAAGAGCTCGGTTCTACATATGATGTGCGCTATCCAACCATGCCCTCTTGAAGAGAACGCAGGTTATTTGGATTGGAAAGCTCAAATCGCAGCAGAGTTGGCCAGTCTTAAGGAGAAAGTCATCCTGGTAGGGCATTCCGTCGGCGGGTCCATCCTGTTGAAGTTCCTGTCAGAGGAGCGTGTGAATATATTGATTGCGGGGCTGTTTTTGATAGCCATACCGTACTTTGGTGGTGATGAGAATTGGAACTACGATGCATTAACTCTGCCACAAGAATTCCCCAAAAAGCTCTCAAGCATTCCTCGCATTTTCTTGTATCACAGCCATGACGATGAAATTGTGCCATTTGCCCATCTGGCGCTCTATGCTGCCCGACTTCCACAAGCAATCATTCGCGAATTCGATGGACGTGGACATCAGTTTAGGGACAACCTGGCTGATATTGCCAGTGATATAAGAGAGGTATGAGGGAGCAAAATTATTGTCGTTGAGAAACAGTAATGCCGCCCAAAACAGTGTTCTCAGAACGTTACCAGGAAGCCTCGAAAAATGCGTCAAATCTTTTCGTTCGCTTTGTTTCACAAAAAAGAATGAGCCTGTTATAAGTCCACTCTGTGCCTATTCACATTAGGATACACTATGGATAAGATGGAAAAATTAGAATCCTCCCCAAATTCCAACTCAGCTAAATCGCTTGTCGAAATGAATCGCTTAAACAATCTCAGCGATGGAGTTTCGCGATTGCTCTCACTCTGCTGGCATTCGATCTTCGGCTACCAGAAGGTGTTTTGATTGGCGATCTGCCGAATAATCTACTCGAGCTCGCCCCAAAATTCATGGTTTACTTGATCAGTTTCGTGGTCATCGGGGGAGCCTGGGGTGCTCATCAGCGGATGCTCAAACAGATCAAACGCGGGGATGGATTGCTGGTCTGGTTTAATCTCTTCTGCCTGCTCTTTGTTGCCTTACTGCCAGCCAGTGCGGCGTTACTTGGCCGATATCCAACTGCCTTTCTCGCGATCACCTGTTTTGCCCTGGATGTTGCATTGATCCAACTGACCACTTTGTGGTTGTGGCGACATGCCAGTCGGCGGGATCTGATCAATCCGACGCTTGATCCACGCGTGGTCAAGAGCATCGGTCGTCGTCGAACCTCAGCGCGGTCATTTTTGCGCTATCCATTCCGCTGGCGCTTTGGAATATATGGATCACCTATTTGTTCTGGGTCGGATTATTCCTCCTGCTTTTCACCACGGACTGGCTTTCCTGGCAGCAGGTGGCCCGGATGCAGCAAACCACATTTCCACTGGATGGTGTAAAACGCGCCCGTGTTCACATCCGGCATCGGGAAGGTCATTTGCAAATCGATTCCGGGGCAGGGAGGAATAACCTGCTTGACGGAGCCTTTGGCGGCGGCCTGGAAAGTCACGTGGATCGCTCAGAAGATACAACAACCATCCAATTGCGGGATCTTGAACGGCGCGGCCTTGTAAGCTACCAGTATCCCTGGTCCTGGGGACCAGAAAACGTGCTTGATTGGACTCTCCATCTAAGCGATCAGGTTCCCCTCAGCCTCGAAATCGAGACATATGCTGGAGAGTTGACACTCGAGCTTGGGGCGCTGCAAATCACAGACCTGAAGATAAGAGTGAAATCAAGCTCACACACATCTCCCTGCCAGATCGTGAAGGATACACAACTGTAAACATTGATGCCATAACGGCAAAGCTCATAATTCGTGTTCCACCGGATGTGGCGGCCAGCATTCAAAATGAAATCGTGATGGGGACTGTTGAGGGCAACCTTGCCCGCTTCCCCTGCTGGAAAGCGAGCACCATTACCAGTCGGCAAATTACGAGACTGCCGCAAAACGTGTGGACATCCGAGTCGGCGGTGACAAGAGTTCTGTGGAATTTGTTTAGTTTTGCATGATCATCGTGGAAGAGATCCTTTATTCGAGAGGATAACATGACCGAAAAATAATCTTCAACATCCCTATAATGCTTACGACAGGGATGAAAATCCCAGTTTGCATAAAGCACTCCTCAATTACTCTGGTTGGCGCAATTGAGGAGTGCCTTATGCAAGATTGGACCTGACCGGCTTTCGATGCGCTAAATCAGTTCCGCAGTTACAAAGTTAGGCGCTTTGCGTCCGCGTTTTCAAAATTTTTTCTTCCCCACCGCCGGGGCAGGTCCGCATGTTGTTAGGCACACAGATGGAAATGACCAAGGCAATTGCCTGGTGACAGGTCTAACGTTTTATCGTTAGAAAAAATACAAAAAGAATTTTCCCTGCGCTGTCGGATGCCAGGTCGCTGTTCGTCTAGTTAAGGGTTGCAACCAAGGAGAGAGCACATGACTGAACTTGTTTGTGAACTCATCGTCAGCTCGACGGCTTTGCCCGAGGTCAGCGTTCACCCGCTTATTATGGCTATTTTGGTCCCGATTTTGCCGACTGGATCAAGACCAACACGGCCGTTCCGCATCGGATGCTCATCGGACGCCGAACCTACGAGATGCTGAATGGACTGCCGGCCGAGGTGCGAGACGAAGGATGGAAAGACGACGACAACGCCGGGCTGGCTGTTCTCGCGTACCTTGGAGGCGACAGACTGGCCGGGGCTGAAAATCGTCCACGATGATTTGGTGGGCTTTGTGCGTGAACTGAAGCGTACTGACGGTTCCGAGTTGCGAACCCTGGGCAGCCTGTCGCTGGTTCGGCAACTGCTCGCGGCTGGCTTGGTGGATCGCCTCAAACTCGTCGTCTGCCCCTTGGTTCTCGCGCAAACCGGCATTGAGCCGACCTTTGAAGGGCTGCCAGACATCGGGCTTCGACCTGCTCTCGACCAGGATCCTGGATGGGCGCGTCCTGCTTCTGGAATATCGACCGGCAGGGGCACCGCCGTACAGCGCTTAGTCGCAAATCGCCGGGTCCAGGCTCCTTGGGATCCTTCATTTCAAAGGGAAGGTTCTAAAACAATTCACCAAAGACGATCCGCTCAAAGGATAGTTTTGTATGTCACAACCCCGCCGAACAATGCGTCCAGCCGTTGGGCGTCCCGATGGAAGAGTTAGTGAAATAAAAGATATGAAAACTCGAACAAAGAAGACATGGTCTGAGGGTTTTGCCTTACACTGGGGGAAAACCGTATGATCTTCCATACCAATGGGTTACCTTATCCCTGCCCTGTTGGTTTTGTTAAGTGTTTATTTCGTTGTTGCGCCTCCTTCCTGGCCCAACCCCTGGTTTGGTGGGTAATTGCGACTGTAGTGAACGAGCTACCGCTATTTGCTGCACTGTTCTTAGTGGCATCCAGCGCACTGGCGATAAGTGAAGGTGATATTTATTCTCCCGGAGGTTGGATAGCGTTCGGATTTAATGTGGCGGATTGCCATAGGTTTGATTGTTTTATTTTATTTATCATTGCAGACTGCCCCCGGCTATCAGGCGGGCCTTAACACAAAAGATACAGGGCCGTGACTGGAGCGACAGGCTTGACCGCAAGCTTGCCAAACGTTTGGATAAGAACTTTTCAGACAGGGCACTACTGGGACCGTTTTTTATCCGCAGCGCCAGCGTTCAACATATCCGCAATATTTCATATGGCAATGCCGGCCGATATCACACTTTGGATGTTTACCATAAAAAATCCCAGGCCAACACACAGCCTTATCTTTATACATCTTCACGGCGGCGCGCTTCGAACAGGCAGGAAAGATAACGATGCTCTGCCAGTGTTGTACCACCTTGCAAAGCACAGGACTGGGTATGCATAAGTGCAAACTATCGCTTGCAGCCAAATGCCAGTTTCGATGATCAAGTAAATGACATCAGACAAGTTGTTGCCTGGACCAAGGCACATGGCGAAGAATATGGCGGCGATCCCGGCTTTATAATGATCGGCGGAGGGTCGTCAGGCGGTCACCTTGCAGCTATGATTGGTCTTGAACCTGGCTCAGGTTGATGCTGTAGTCGCTCTCTATGGCCAATTTTTTTATCGACCGCACGAGGAAGCACCGATTACGTATGTAAAAAAAGACGCACCACCTTTCCTGTTGATACATGGCGACCACGATAGCCTGGTGCCTGTTGTCGGCACACGAGAATTTGCTCAAAAGCTCCGAAGCGTTCGAAAAAACCGGTCATCTATGCCGAATTACCTCATGCCGAACACAATTTCGATCAATTCAACTCAGTTCGCAGTCTAGCCATCGCCAATGCAATAAATCCTTCGGCACATGGGTACACTCCATTCGTTAGAAATTGGGACCCTGTTAATGGGACTGACGCCAAACAAAATCCACGCCCGCCCACACGCCAGTACCCCGGCAACCCCGGCGAGCAGCAGCCGGGGCATACCCGGCCGGGGCAGGCCGCCAGCCGTTGGGCCGTGTCACCAGATACAAGCCCTATCGTTTATTTCAGTATGCTTATTGACTGAACAAATTATGGAGCAAACGAGATGACAAATAATATTTCACCTAATCCAAACCCTGCCCTCAAACAACTTGAAATATTCGTTGGTGACTGGGATATGGTATTGTCCAATGCATCTTTTCTTCCCAGTTCTTCAGATACCGTAACCGGGCATGTCTCATTTGAGTGGTTGGAGGAGGGCGCTTTTCTCGTGATGTATATGGGCAGCAAACCACCGGGCACACCAGATGCAATTTGGCTCATCAGTCGAGATGGATCAACACCTAACTACGCCGTGCTCTACTATGACACTCGAAAAGTTTCAAGAATTTATGAAATGAGTTTTTCGGATGGTATCTGGAAAATGTGGAGGAATTCACCAGATTTTTCTCAGCGATTTGAAGGAAAATTCAGTGATGATGGCAATATCATCACAGCCCACTGGGAGAAATCCAGCGACGGCTCGACCTGGGAACACGACTTCGACGTAACGTATAGGAAGGTAATGTAGGCCGGGAGGGGTTCCATTCAAGGCTTCGGGCAGGTTGGCGTCTGATCTTTGATGTTATATTGCGTGCGCTCGTCATCCGTGAAATCGCGTAAGAGGACCCTGCAGAGATATTCCATCGTGGTGTGGTAATCCACATCCCAGAGGCTGGCGGTGCCATCATCGCTACCGGTGAGAATAAATTTCCCATCTGAGGACCATTTTCCTCACGGAGTATGGCCAGCGAACCGGCGAAGTTCCTGACCGGTTCGGACATCCCATAGTCGAGCTGTGCCATCATAGCTTGCCGTGGCTAAATCTTTACCATCTGGCGAGTAGCTCGCCCCAGCCGGATCACATCGGCATGGCCCACAAACTGGCGCACCATCTTCCCTGTTTAACATCCCAAAGCCATGCGATGCCTTCGAAATCGGTACTAAGCAGGTATTTGCCATCTGGCGAGAATGCTACACTTGCTACGGCGCCTAAGTGCCTGTAAAGCGAGGAAGCATTTTACCGGTTATCGCATCCCAAAGCTCTGTACCATTATCTGAGCCTTTAGCAGTTGCGATATATTTTCCATCCGGAGAGAAAACCGCCCCGATAAGTTGGTCGCCCTCGCTAAATTGGCGTACTTCCTGGCCAGTTTCAGGATCCCAAATTCGCGCGCCATCAAGCCCTGCCGTAAGAATGTATTTACCATCTGGCGAAAAAGCCACGCTGTTGACGCCGATTGTATGTCCCATAAATCGATGAAGTCTTGGCCTGTCGTAATATCCCATATCCGCACTGTTTTGTCCCAACTACTGGTGACTACTTTCTTGCCGTCCGGGGAAAAAGCAACTCCATAGTTGATCACATCTGTGTGACCTATAAACTCGCGGAGTAACTGACCCGTACTGGCATTCCATAACCTGGCAACTCCTCGAAATCACCGGTGAGGATGAATTTCCCATCGGATGAAAATGCAAACCATTCACTATCTTGCCAGCACTGAAAAAAAGGTAATTCGGCTTTTGGTCTGATATTCCAAAATAGTGCAATTCCATCATTACTGACAGCCCAGATTGACTTGCCATCGGGCAAGAATACCAAATCATTCACAGACGCGTGGAAGAAGGAAATAGTTCTAATTCCTGCCCGGTTGTTATATCCCATAATCGCGCCGTGCCATCACTGGAAGCGGTAACCACAGTACTTGCCATCTGGAGAAAAAGCTAAACTATTGACCTTGTTAGTATGTCCGGTAAATCTTTGCAGTTCTTTGCCGGTTGTGCATCCCATAGGCGCGCTGTTGCATCTTCGCTGCCTGTGAGTACAAATTTATCATCCGGTGAGAAACGAACTAGCAATTATAGTACTTTTGTTCCAGTGAAACGATGCAATTCCCGACCTGTTTGTGCATCCCATAGTTGTGCGCTTCCATCATCATTCCCGGTCAGAATGTTTTGCCATCATGGGAGAACGCTACACTTCGACCGTGCCCGACGCCAATAAATTGGCGCACCTCCTGATCCGTTGCGACATCCCGTATTTCGCGCCGCACGCCTGCTAAGCACATATCTCCCATCGGGTGAAAACGCTACGCTTCCTATTGTGTCTGTCTGCCAGGTGAACTGGCCCGCACCTCCTGACCCGTTGCAGCATCCCAAACTCGTGCCCTTTTATCGGGACTTGCGGTAACAATATATTTACCATCAGGTGAGTACGCCACATTTTGCACAGCCTCGGTTGACCCACAAACTGACGTATTTGCTTTCCTGTTTTCATGGGCATATAAACAGGAATGATAGGATCGTCTCCACCGACGACCAGATACTTCCCATCCGGGGGAAATTGCTATACCAGTAATCGTATGCTTGAGGGCCAACAATCAGATATGCTCAGGATAATTCAACCTGGAGAGGCTACGAATCAAGGACGCCATCCCCCTGGGAAGTATATTGCGTATTCATGGATCGCAGGCTGAGCAGGGCGATAAAGTACGGGGTTACCACCGCCTGACAATAAAACGGTTTGCCTTCAGCCGCCAGCCGCTGGGCCTCCGCCTGCAAATCGCCCCTTCCGCATCCCCGACCTGGGCTTTCAGCGCTGCAGCGCGTTGCTGGTTCGATTGCACGCCAAACAGTTCCAGCTACCATTGCCAAGATCAGCGCAATCGAGCCTCGACAGTGGTAATGAGGCAATTCCGTGTCCGCAATCGGTTCGCAGAGTTCGAGTCTGATCTCTGCCGCCGCGCTCGTTCGGTCTCTGCTAATTTCCCTGTGCAGCTTCGAGTTCCCGCCAACTGCCCCACGCTTCACGTTCTAATAATCCTCATCCTGATTTCGAATTGACTGGAAGCCTCCAAAAAAGACTTTTCTCCGACATTCAATGCGCGTGGATGCAGGACGGCCCACTCGTGCGCCTGCGCCAGGTGCGCCCCGCGATATAACGCGCCCGTATCACGTCCGAGCAATTCCCATTCATGCGCCGTTTCGGTGAGATGGCGATGCAGGCGCAGGCTTTCGCGATCCTGATTCAGCCACTCGCGCAAGGTGGGCCATTCACGGATCAACGCCTCGTGCGCGACCTCGGCGGTATCCTCGCCTAAGGTAACCAGTCGCGCATCAGCCAGCAAGTTGAGCGTTCCGCGCACGTCGCCAGCCTGTTCTGCATCTGACAGCAGCTCATCAAACGATGCCCGTCGCCGCGTATCCTCGGTTCCTTCGCCTAACTCTGTGAGCCGCAGGAAGATATCGCGTGCAATCGCCTGTTCTTCCGCTGAAAGCTTTGGTAGACACTCTCCGCCGTATGGGCGATTGCTCCACGCACGCCACCTGCATCGGCGTAGCCTTTGAGGGTCAGCGTGTGCCCGGCGCGGCGCTTCCAGGTTTCGAGCAGCGCGTGCGAAAGCAGTGGCAAGGCGCCTGGCTCATCGCCGATATCCCGCAGGATCAAATCCACCAGTCCAGGTTCGAAGGCCCAATGCCCACGCCTGGCAGGTTCCTCGATCGCGCGCCGCAATTCATCCGTCGTCATCGGCCCGATATATTCCTGCTGTTTTGCCACCGCATCGCGCAGCTCGGGGTAGTGCGCCAGATGCGCGTAAAAATCCGCGCGTAAGGTCAGAATCAGCGTAATAGTACCTTCGCTCTGATTCAGCGCCGTGAGCAGATTATCAATCAACGCTTCACGCTCGAACTCATCTCGACAGAGGGTGAACAGCTCTTCAAACTGATCGAGCACCAGCAAGGTATGCCGCTTCGGATGTTGGCGCGCAAGATACAGCATCAGGCTGCGCGGATCCTGCATCAGGTCATCGATGAGTGTCGCTGCCGCGCTGACCGATTCCGTCTCACGCGTGAGTTCAGTCGCCAGCGCCTGGAGTGGGTGCGCCGTGGGCGTGAGAACGTGAACCTGCCAATCCGCACTGCCTTCCGGTGGCTGGATGCCATCCAGGAGCGCCCGCCCGTTTTTGAGCGCCGGGATCAATCCTGCGCGTACCAGCGACGATTTACCACTGCCGGAGGCGCCGATAATGACGGAAAGAAACGTGGTCTCGCGTAATCGGTTCACTAATCTGTGCCGTCAGCAGCTCGCGCCCAAAGAAGAGATCCGAATCCGCTTCATCAAAATAGAGCAACCCTTTGAACGGCGGCTCGCCGGGAGTAGGCGCTTCAGTGCCGTTGAACTTGGTTCTGAGCGCTGGGAAATCAGGGGCAATCCTTCAATGCTCAGCTGATAGATCGGCGTCGGGAACTTCAAATCCTTGAGGCGATATTCGCCCAGGTCACGAATGGTTAAGCCCTGGGCAGGTCGCGCACGACCAATTCACGTGTTGTCTGCGAGATCAACACCTGCCCACCATGCGCCGCATCGCCAATCCGCGCGGCGCGATGCACATCCATGCCCACATAGCCGGTGGAAGCAATCAACGGTTCGCCGGTGTGCAAACCCATTCTCACACGCACGGGGCGGTCCAGGCGGCCAGGCGTGAGCGGCGAGCGGCGCGCTGCGCCTCGGCGGCGCACTGCACGGCATCCAAGGCGCGGGCGAAGGTGATAAAGAAGGCATCGCCCTGTGTATCCACTTCGGTTCCGTTCCATTTCTGAATCGCGGCGCGCAGAATCGCGTGATGCTCTGCCAGCGCCGTTGCGAACTGCTCGCCCAACTGATCGAGGAGATCGGTTGACCCTTCGATATCGGTGAAGAGAAAGGTTACGGTGCCGGAGAGCTGGATTGCGGTCGGGCGCGCGGAAAGCTGCGCGCCCTTGAGCAAGCCATCATAGAGTGCGCGCGTCTCAGCGGAAGGTTCGAGTCCCAAATTGTTCATCCAGCTCATCGATACAGCGCTGGTAGATCGAACTGACTTTGGCCATGTCGCCGCGCGCGCCATGGGCCAGCATCAGCGCACGATACGCCGGTTCCGTGCTGCCCAGCGCAAGCCAGCGCTCGGCCTGTTCCTGCACGGCGAACCAGCGTTCGGCACGCATCAGCTGAGCAGCAGCTGCTCCATGTTGGTGTCGAAGACGGATCTGAAGGCGCTCACGCTCCAGCACAATCCAATCATCATAGAAACCTGGCAAGAGCTCGCCATGATAGAGAGAAGATTAAGGTGAGCGATTGGAGATCGGGTCAGGTTTCTGCATTTGGGTAACATCGAGCCAATACTCAATGCGGGTTAAAGGCAATCGTGAACTCATCGGCGAGCAGATAATCCTGCGCGTTGGATTGGTGTGCGGCGATGGCTTTGCGGATTCGCCACAGCTCCTGGCGCAGATTCTTGCGGGCAGTCTCATCCGAGGTATCGGGCCAGAACGTGCCGGCCAGTTTTTCACGGCGATGCGCGGTTCCGGTTGTCATGCAAGATAGGCGAAGAGCGACTGGCCAGAGCGCGAGGGAATCAGGACACGCTTGCCATCAAGCCGGACATCACATTGACCAAGGAGTCGAATTGAACATGATGTCCTCCACTACTTACAATACTGTCTCAATGCACGATAAAGCTTTGCATGCATGCCAGTTTAGACCCCATACCTGGAACATTATTGCCTTTGCGGCTTCTAATCGATCTCAATTCGAAACAGGGCTCTATAGCACTTCCGTGGGGAAGACTGCTCACCCTCTTTCAGAACGTCTGGTCAGTCTTCCAGCTAACAGGACGTCATTCACCCGGGTCTCCCCTGTCCAGAGAAAGCGAGGATTTTCTTAGGAACATTTACACGAAAAGGAGTTTTCCATGTCCACCATTTCTCTGACCATTCCGATCCATTCGTGTTCGACGCCTACCCGTATCCGGCATGATCCTGATCCTAAGCTCTTTGGTCTTGCTCGGGATCGCCTCATTCTGGTGATGCGATATCAGTATCCACTGCGGTCCTACTGGCCAGGCAGCGGTCTCACAAAGCGCAATTACCCCCATCGCCGTGCCGTCCCTCGCCTTCCCCCATGGTGAAGATTCAATTGGTTACAGGGGAAACGCCGGGCCCTCGATCCTGGTGGAACGAGCGGAGCGATCCGTTGTACCGGTCCCTGTACCAACTGCGCCGTCCCCGGCGCCAGGCTTTCCAATTGAAAGCGCACTCGAAGGCGGCGGCCTGGAGCGTGCCTGCCATGGAAATTGCGTGCCGCCATGTAGGTCCATCTGGAGTTTTAGTCGGCTGCTCACAAGGAGGTTCTCATGCACAGAATTCGTTTTTTCCCATTCCTATATGCCGGATTACTTTTGGTCCTGGCCGCCTGCCAGGCGGTGGAACCCTCGCCACCGGGCAGGCTGTACGGCCCGGAGACACGATCGCCGGCATGCACCTGACCACCGGCGCACAGACACGCACAGCCCCTGTGGGCATTTTGCAGCACTTCAGGAGCAGGAAAGCAATGTCAGAACTTACGAGTGCGCACTGCCTGTGCTTCAAGTCTGGCGATCGGCAATCTTCCCTTCTCGGCCGGTGATGAGCTCCAAGGGGATCGAGTGGTCTGCTCTTCGCTGGGATCTTTCCCTGGACGATCGGCCCCTGGATCTGGAGGCTTTCGGAACGTATCAAGGGGTCGTGCCTATCATGCCGAAGAAGCTTCGCCCCTGCCCGAAGTATTCAGGGAGTTTACAGCCTGGGATATCGTGCTCACCAACCTGATGCCGGGCGAACATACCCTGCAGGGCCAGGCACGCACGGATACGTACAGCTATGCCTGGGTCATACACCTTACCATTAGAAGTAGAGGGACACTCTAGGTTGGAGCAGCCAACCAGAGCGCCTACTTGGCCACTTTTACGGAAAGAATACGTTTTGCGAAGTGGGCGGCCGGGAGGATCCCATCTATGCCTGAGTTGGGAGCTTCGAACTTGTATTCTTCTGTGTATGTCCGATACCGTGTTTTCTTTCGTCCATGACCCTGCTCCTGTTCTTCCAGATTCCACTGGATATGGAAATTGGTTTATGTTTACTTTATAGGGGGAAGCTGGGAGGGGGTTTGGCTGGTCAAGATCTCGGCGGGGTTGGCCCTTACAGGATGCTGCGCTAATAACCTTCGCCGAGCAGGCGCCATGCGGCCGGATGTTGTTATACTGCCTGTATAATACTTGCTAAGTCGGGCGAACCTCTGGCACCCAATCTCTAGTAGAAGCTGAGGTCAACATTACACGGAGGATCCCAATGAGAGTCACCTTTGTTGATCGAGTTCGTTACCGTTTCGACAATTTCATGTCCAGGGGAACGATTGCCCTCGTCGCCGCCTTGTTCGCTGCAACGCTGGGCGTGATTCTTGCCGCCGCAGCGATCCTGATCCTGCTCGAATTATGGCGGGTTGGAAACACAACGGGGATGGGTCTGGCCGAGGCAGTCTGGCAGGTGACCATGCACACCATCGATACCGGCAATGTGGCAGGTGATTCCGGATGGTCCACCCGTACGGTTGGTTTCCTGGTTACCCTGGGAGGCATTTTCATTACCAGCGCCTTGATCGGGATCCTGGCCACCGGTTTGGAAGGACGGTTTGCTGAGCTGCGCCGTGGGCGCTCGCGGGTGCTGGAGACCGGACACACGATCATTCTGGGTTGGTCCCCCAGGTCTTTACGATCATCAATGAGCTTGCACTGGCCAACCGGAACCTGTCCAGGAAGGGCCGGAACACAAAGCCAATCGTGATGTACCCCGAAGCGCATGCATCGCGGTCCTGGCCGATCGGGACAAACTTGAAATGGAGGAGGAAATCCACACCAAGGTACCCGATACGCACGGCACACGGATCGTTTGCCGCAGCGGCGAATCCACTCGACCCCGACGATCTGGAGATTGTCAGTCCCGAAGCAGCCCGGGCGATCGTGATCCTTTCATCGGGCGGTCAATACCCGGATCTGTCGTCTGCAAAAACCCTGCTGGCTTTGACTCACAACCGGGAGGAGCATGTCCATCCCTATCATATGGTAGCCGTCGTCCAGCGCCCTACGAATTTGGAAATCTTCCAAACGATCGGCGGCGATGAAGCCCAGATTTTCATGGTGGATCGCCTGATCTCACTGGTCATTGCCCAGACGTGCCGCCAATCCGGCTTGGCGGCGGTCTACAGCGAACTTTTTAGCTTTGAGAACGCTGCCATTTATTTCGCAGAAATACCTGCCCTGGTCTCCTGCACCTATGGAGAGGCACTGTCTCGTTTCGAAACCGCCACCCTGATTGGCCTGCAGTCACGGGATGGAGCCGCCCTGCTGAACCCACCGGCCAGCACCATCATCCAGCCCGCCGACAGGGTGATCGCCATTGCCGATGATGACGATGCGATCCGGCTGTCGGCCTCGACCAATCCAGGCGTATACCTTGAGAGCTTTTCCGATATTTCGACGCCGCCCGTGCCGTTGGACCGTCTCCTGATCCTCGGATGGAACCGCCGCGCTCCGATGATCCTGGAGGAAATAAGCCACTATACGAGCAGCGAGTCGCACATCACGGTCCTCGCGCCCCTGCCCGTGGAGCAAATGAAATCCGAGTGCAGCGGGGCAAAATACGAGTCCATGCAGATTGCCTTTGAACAGGGAAACCCTGCCGATCGCCCCACCCTGGAGAGGCTGCTGGACTCAGGCTCCCGGCTGGTGATGATCCTCAACCCGACAGACAGCCCCGACATTCAGATCAGCGATGCGGCAACGATGATCGCTCTTCTTCACCTGAGAACCATTTCCGGGAAATCGGGCAGGAAACTTCGATTGTCTCAGAGATCATGGATCCCCGCAATCGAGAATTGGTCAAGGTGACCAGCGCCGAGGATGTGATCATTGGCGATCAGCTGATCGCTCTGGCAATGACACAGCTGGCCGAGAACAGGGATATTGCTTCGGTATTTGTTCAGCTCCTTCACGGCAAATCAGAAACAAATAAGTATCAAACCGATCGCAGACTATATCCGCCGAACAGCCAGGTGAATTTTCATGCTGTCGTTGCGTCCGCGCTGCGAAAAGGTGAGACAGCCATCGGATACCGATTGGTGTCTGAAGCCAGCCAGGCCGAGCAATCCTTTGGGGTCCATATAAATCCTGAGAAATCAAAGCTGATCCCTTTTTCCGATCTGGACCAGGTAATTGTGCTTGCCGACTCTGATCGTGGGTAGCCAATACGTGTGACATCGATATCACACGTCCTCCCAGCAGGGAAATTGACCTGCCGCCCTATTTACAGCCCGACACTTCAATTCAGTATCTTGTGAGAGATATCTTGAATTCACATCAGAAGAGCATTTGTGGAAATTAATTCGGATGGACAGGCAACCGGTTTGAATTCATGAAAGTAAATTCAGGTAACAACAGGCAGGACCAGCTTATATCGCAATTGGATCGCTTATGGAAGGATGAGGAAGATCATCTCCTGATTGCGAACACGATCCAGGCGCTTGACACTCGTTATCACTTGATCGGGAAAATCACAGGGAGACCGGGTGTCGAAGTAGGGCAATCGCATCTTAATTGCCTGCAGAAAGGACCTTGAGGAGATAGTCTTCGTTTCCAGCCGGCTTGGAGTTGCTTGGCATGGATACCACCTTTAGCTGTTTTCTCCTGTTTGAGCAGATTGAGAGCAATATGGCGAAGGACCGCCAAATTTTCGGGAGCTTGATCTTTGCGGACCCGACTGTGATCTTCATGCAAAGCCACATCCAGGACCCAGTGCAAATCATTTTCGATGGACCAGTGTTTGCGCACAATGTGGAGAAGGCGTTCGCGCATTCGAGGCAAACTGGAGATGTAGAAGCGCACCGTCTTGGTTTCCTTGCCGTCGATGATCCGTGTGCCAACGACCATGGCAATGCTTTTGCAGCCCAATCCAATTTTCGCCGCCCACGGATCAGGTTGAGATAATCGCGGGTTGGAGGTGCTCCAACATTCCCGCACTTCAATCCGGCCATGATCTTTGTTGGTGGTCTGAGCATACTCAAATGAAGCATATTTGAAATTTTGTGGCTTGATCGACTCCAAATAAGACCGAAATATCTTCATAGAGGTGGCCCTGGTTCTCTTTGACACTCAAGACATAGTCAGCCTCGGCTTCCACAATTGGTTTGGGCGATGTTGGTTTGGGTGCCCATGGCATCGATCGTCACAATACAGCCCGACAGTGCCAGAATCTTGAGTAATTCCGGGATGGCCGTGATTTCATTCGACTTTTCGTCTACCTTGCGCTGTCCCAACACCAGCTCATTTTCTTCTGCCCAGGCACTCACCATGTAAATCGCTCGTTTGCCCAACACTCTTGTCTTTCGAGCCACCGCAACTGCTTGCCATCGATATTGATGATTTGCCCTTGAATGATATCATTGACTGCCCAGACCCATTCATAAAATGCCAATTGAAACTGCTGGGCATCGATCCTCGCAAAGACCCGCCCAAACGTGTCATGCGAGGGAATGCCATTCGGCAATTCCAGAAAGGTCTTCAGCCATGGCAACTTGCTCTTGCCAAACAGTTCGATATCTACCCAGCCTTCTGCTCCACAAATCACTGCGCAAATGGCAATCGCAATGATGTCAATTAGTTTATGCTCTTTTGTCCGATCTACACGTGGATCGCTCACTTTGCTAAAATGCTCTTCGATCGCTTCTAATGGCTTCTTCGGCATGCCTACATCCTCCAAGATAGCCATTTTTACCTTATTTTCTCATTAGATGCGATTGCCCTAGGTGTCGAAGAAATAGGAAGGCTGTCAAATTCATTTGAAAGAGTATCCGACATTCGAGACAAAAAAGTTTTGGATATTGCCTGCGGTTCAAATTCAAGCAAGGCACCCCTCTCTTTTCATCGACACGCCCTTTGGCGGGAAGACGATTGGACGCGCCAAGCAAAGGCTACTCAGCCCTGTTCGAACCGTGGTTCTGCCGGATCCTGTTTGAGCTGGGTGCAAATCCTGTCGGCATCGACTTTGGCGATTTGGAGTCCGAGGTCTTCATCATTATCGGGTCGATCTCGGAAAAATAGGGGCGCTGGATTTTTTACCCGCTCATTCGTTCGATGCTGTTCAGGACAGCCGGTTGTTTGGCTCGCCCGAATTCACCGCCCAATTTCCGGTTCAAGCCGACCGTCTGCAGATCGCCCGGGAGGTCAAGCAGCAGGAACGGAGGCTGCTCAAGGCAGATGGTATTGTCATTCATTCAGATGCCAGCGCATTATTGAGACAAAAGTAAATTGGGATTGAACCATACAAGATTCTTTAGGAACAATTCAACAGATGATTCCGAAAGGATCAGGACAGGCAGGCTTTCTCACATCGAAGCGCTCGAAAACTTTCCGTGGCAATCGATTGAGCACTAACATCCGCTTGAAAAGCGCTTATTGCTACATATGCAAGTGGGCTTGTAGTTCAAGGACTACAAGCCCACTCAGAACAAAACCAGATGATTTGCTTTTTGCTTATTTCTTTAGGTCCTACTATTAATTTTCTTTTGACCTGTTTTCCCATTACTGGTTCATTTCAATGGCCGGGGGAACAGGAGGCTGCCATTGTTGCTGGGCATTGTAGTTAATGTTAAGAGTATTGCTGCCAGTTAGCTGTATCTGATCGGCGATAATCTGATTTTCAAGTATGTTCTGGTTGCCAGTACTTGAACCGCCAGCAAGTTTGACTTGCGAGCAGGGAGTCAGGATCGTGCCAACGTAACGAGAAGTCCCATTACCGGTGATCGATACATCCGAGCAATTTCCCTGCGCAAGGTAAAGCAATAAGCCGTCATATTCAGGATTGACGCCCTGCATTGCTGAAAGTTGAACGCCACCCGACGTCCAGTTCACGTTTCCGCTTTTCATATAAATGAGGACGTTGCTGCCAGTCAGGGTTTGTCCGCCTGAGAGGCTAAAGCCTTGATTGCCTGCGGTGATACAATAAATCCCCGGGTTCATGATCGTCTGGCTTCCAGGTGGGAATGCACCCGTGTAGCTGCCCCGGTTGAGCGTTGTTGCTGTATAAGTCGCCGTAGGTCCACAGGGAATGTTCATTCTATGATAAAGCCGCCAAAGGCTTCGGGGATAAAACGAAGAGGAATTGTTGGTCGCGCTTGCGCATCCTCCAGTGCTGATCAACGAACTCGGTCGAACTGTCGCACCCCCCACTATATTAAAGCATCGAACGATTAAGGTTGTATTGTTGGAACTTGAGTTGAGCGCCTGATTCGATGCATTATAGGTGAGTACCATCACACCGTGAATTGACAGAATTCCACTGCCGGTGACGGTCGTCGTTGCCCTCCTCCGTAATCAAATGCCGGACAGTCATCCTTGTTGAGTGCTACAAGTGCATTGCCGCCATAGGCGGATTTTCTGTAGCCGGGAACAGCATGAGCGACTGCCTTGACATGATTAATGACTTCCTGTCTCCCGATCACCTTTGCAAAGTACGTTGGCACAGTCGAAGTAATCGTGGTCCCCTCGATGTATTCTTCTGGCCTGGCACCCGCTGGAAGAGCAGCCTGCAGCAGCATTTGCATCATTGCACAAATTCACGTCTACTACATTGGTAGCGCGATCATTGTTATAGCCATTACTACTCGCCCGGGTTCGAGCCATACTCACAGTCGTATTCCAATTATTTCCCCGGATCTTTGCCACGCGGCAGCCAGTACGGATGTATCGGCTGCGTTTTGAGCATGGCGCTGATCCGAAAATGCCATGGATCCATCGATCGCCAGGGCAGCAAATGCGAACAGCCAATGGCTGCGAATGCGATCAAAATAAGCGCCTGTCCTTTTTCCATATTCTTGAAAGCCATAATATATTCTCCTTGATCAAGATTCCCGACAGGACGCCTGGAGTACCTCGTGGATACATGGTCCACTTTGCAAACTTGATAATTTTGCCATTGCCTTGCGTTTTTGAAAGAAATTACATTGGGCTGAAATCGCACCTGCCCAGGGGATCGATCCCCGTGCTCCATGGCAGAAGCCCTGCGGGCGGATCGTGGAGGGCGGTTCACCGTCCTTTCGTTTTGGATGCAGGCCACGTATAAGAGTAAACGCACAATCCCCAGTAGCCGCGCCGAACGGAGACGAAGCGTCGGGGAGGCGGGGAGTCGTGGGTTGGCGACGAGAGAGACTTCCGGTCTATCTCGGCAGGATTACAGACCCTTGCCAAGCAGAGACATACGCCGAGCAGGTATTCCT
>CAVVPC010000017.1:0-22920 GCA_963750005.1 uncultured Chloroflexia bacterium | reverse complement strand
AAAATTAGAGCGAATTCCCGAATAGTTTACGATAAGACATAACCACAATGAGCGAACCAGTTTTGAATGTCAGTGAACGAGATCGAGCGCAAGGCCTGGGCTACGGCCTCCACCAAGGCGTCCAAGGTGCGAGCCTTGGCCGTTCGCAAAGCAGCCTTAACTTTCGACCAACACAATTCGATCGGGTTAAGGTCTGGCGAATAGGGCGGCAGGAATTGCAGACGTGCTCCCTGCGCTTCAATCAGTTGACGAATGGTTTCTCCAGTATGGGCCGACAAGTTATCCATCAACAGGATATCGCCCTGGCGCAAGCTGGGGAGCAACTGCGAGCGCACATAGGCTTCAAAGGCGACGCTGTTGATCGGGCCTTCCAAAATCCAAGGGGCCGTGACTTCCTGCCACCCCAGCGTGGCAAGGAAGGTGTAATGGGGGCCCGAATAGCCAGTCGTGGCTTCTACAACCCGTTGCCCGGGTGCGGCGCGACCAGACAAACGCGTCAAGCCCAAATGCGCCCCACTTTCATCCAGGAATTTCAGACGTTTCACCAAGTCACCCAAAGTGTCCACGAATTGGTTTTGGAAATCCTGCCGCAAGGCTTCTACACGCGGTGTCTCGCGTTGGCTGTCGTGGATCGACTTTTTTTTAGCGGCAAGTGCAAGATCTGCAATTCCCGGCACACCATGCTCGGGCTCGCTTCTAAGCCTTTGGCTTTCAGTACCCGCTCACATAACTCGGCCAACGTGACATCTGGTTGCTTCTTGATTTCAGCCCGCAGGAATTCTTCAGCCGCTTCCAGCTTTCGTTTGCGACCTACCGCGCCTGCCAAGGCGGCACAACTTCCGCTGTCCCGCCAACGATACCACCACTTTTCCAGCGTCGATTTATGGATGCTAAATTGCGCCGCAACTTCTGCTTGGGTCTTCCCAGCTTCTAAGGCTGCGATGGCTCGCTTTCGTAAGTCTTGGGAATAAGGTTTCATGACCAAAAGTCTATCCGATTCTTTCTCGCAAATCAATACGGAATTCGCTCTAGTAACCAAATATTCTTTTACACGTTCAGGAGGTTTCCGGATGGCAGACTTCAAACTCACTTACGCGACGATGTTCAATCCGCCCGAGGAGCTGCACACTTTGATGGGCGCTGGCCAAATTGAAAGCCAACCTTGGCCAGGAATACGCCCTGCTGATCGATGGCAAAGACGTTTTCGCCGACGGGAAATTCGAAGACCACACCCCCATCAACACCGAAAGGCTGCTGGCCGTGGTCCAGAAGGGCAACGCAAAACACGCCCAGATGGCGCATCGAGGCCGCCCGCAAGGCCTTCCCGGGCTGGAGCCACACGCCCTGGCAGGAGCGCGTCAAGATTCTGCGCAAGGCGCGCCGCACTGATCGAGGAGCGGCTGTTCGATATGGGCGCGGCCCTGTCGATGGAAGTCGGCAAGAACCGCATGGAGGCCCTGGGCGACGTGCAGGAAACCGCCGACCTGATCTACTACGCCTGCGACCAGATGGAAGCGAACAACGGCTACATCGTGACGATGGGCAGGGACCCGCTGGCCGGACTACAATGCCACCAACGTCTCCGTCCTGCGGCCCTATGGCGTCTGGCTGGTGATCAGCCCGTTCAACTTCCCGTTCGCGCTGACGGGCGGCCCTGCCGGCGCGGCCCTGGTGGCCGGCAATACCGTCGTGATCAAGCCCGCCACCGATACGCCCTGGATCGTCCGCCTGCTGGCCGATTGCTTCCGCGATGCCGGCCTGCCGGACGGCGTGTTCAATTACGTGACGGGCCCGGCGCACCCTCGGGCAGGCGCTGGTCGACAACCCGCTTGTGGATGGCGTCACCTTCACCGGCTCGTTTGACGTCGGCATGCAGCATCTACCAGGATTTCGCCACGGCAACTACGTCCGCCCGATCATCCTGGAGCTGGGCGGCAAGAACCCGGCCATCGTCTCGCGCCATGCCGACCTGGAGACGCCGCGACCGGCATTCTCCGCTCGGCCTTCGGTCTGCAGGGGCAGAAATGCTCGGCTGCCAGCCGCGTGTATCGTCGAAGAGCCCGTGTACGATGACGTTGGTCGGGCAAGCTCAAGGACCTGACCGAAAGCCTGGTCATCGGCGACCCGACCGAGCGCAAGGTCTATCCTGGGGCCGGTGATCAACAAGAGCTCCTACCACGACTTCAAGAACTTCACCGAAGAGCTCTCGCAGGCCGGGGCAATTTCCTGACCGGCGGCAAGGTGCTGACCGAAGGCGAGTTGGGCAAAGGCTATTTCTGCGAGCCGACGCTGGTTGCCGACCTGCCGTTCGAGCATCGCCTGTGGCAGGAGGAGATGTTCCTGCCCATCACCACGATCGGCAAGGTCAACAACCTCAACGAAGCCATGAACGATGGCCAACAACGTCGACTACGGCCTGACCGCCGGCTTCTATGGCACCGAAGCGAAACCGACTGGTTCTTCGACAACATCGAGGCGGGCGTCACCTATGCCAACCGCCCGCAGGGCGCCACGACCGGCGCCTGGCCGGGCTTCCAGCCGTTCGGCGGCTGGAAGGGCTCCGGCTCGACGGGCAAGAACGGCGGGGGCTATTACTATGTCCCGCTGTACATGCACGAGCAGATCCACACGCTGGTAAAACCGGTCAAGGCAAACGGCAAGGCAGCTGCCAAAAAAGGTCCGGTAAAGAAGGCTGTCAATAAGACAGTTAAGAACGCAACTAAGAAGGTTCGCAAGTAAATGCAGGACCCTTCCCTGAAATGGGGAAGGGTTTGTTTTATCCACAGATAAACACAGATGAATGGATACCTATCCACAAATCCGTGTTTATCTGAATTTTTATACCTGGTGAAGAATTATGCCGTGGGATCCGAACCAATATCACAAGTTTCAAGCCCAGCGTTCCGTGCCATTTTATGATCTGCTTGCATTCGTTGGCGTGCGACCAAACCTTAAAGTCGTGGACCTGGGAAGCGGCACAGGGGAGCTCACCCGCCAACTTGCCGATTCGCTCCCGGGCAGTGACGTAACCGGGCTCGATTTTTCCCCCAACAACGGCTGGACGCTGCGCGGGCCGCCACATATTCAGGACCAGGCCTCCGGTTTGTGCAGGGCGACCAGGCTCAATTGACCGATGAATGGGATCTAATCTTTAGCAATGCCACGCTCCAATGGTCTGATAACATGCAGAGCTGATTTCATACCTGTATGGCAGGCTCAGACCGGGCGGACAGATCGCCGTGCAGGTGCCATCCAACCACAACCATATCTCACACCAGATCATCCGCGAGACCGCAGGCGAGAGCCTTTCAGGTCCTGCCTGGGCGGATTTGTTCGTTACACACCTGTGCTATCCATCGATCAGTATGCACAGCTCCTGTTCGATTGCGGAGCCGAAGACATTCTTGCCTTCGAAAAGGTACGCCCACGTTCTGCCATTTCGGACGCAGTGGTAGAATGGATTTCTGGCACGGTCTGCGTCCCTTATTTCGAGCGGCTCGGTGGGCACAAGGATGAATTCGTAATGGCCATTTGAGGCAAAATGCATCAAGCTCTGCCACAGTCGCCTGTTTTTTATCCATTTCGCAGGACCTTCTTCTCAGCCAAAAAGCCAGTATAGGACCATGCAACTTTCCGGAGAGCCAGGATCCATGTGGTACAGTTACCGCGAGCTGATCTATCGTGTGGGAACATTCTTCCTGATGGTGGGGTTCGGGCTGGTCCTGCTCTTCATCCTCTCAGAGGCTGCACAAAAGGTAGCATTCAGCTATTTTTGCTGGGGGCTCGTTCTGCTGATTGTCGGTGTTCTGTTCCGTACCCAGTACAGGAATTGCTTTTGACCCAACGATCGCTTCAGTTTCTCAACCCTGATGCCAAAATCCAAAAAAGACAAGGGATAGTAATCAGCATGAGCAAACTACTCTCACTCTCTGAAGCCATTGCCATGTATGTCAATGATGGGGATACGGTCTACGCGGCGGGGTTCACCCACCTGATCCCTTTTGCGGCTGGTCACGAGATGATCCGGCAGGGCAAAAAAGATCTTACCCTTGCGCGGGCCACGCCGGATCTCATTTACGATCAGATGGTCGCAGCCGGGTGTGCGCGCAAGGTAATCTTTTCATACATGGGCAACCCGGGCGTCGGCTCGCTGCGCATCGTCCGGTCGGCGATCGAGCAGGGCAGGCTGGAATGGGAGGAATACTCCCACTTCGGGATGATTACCCGTTTACAGGCCGCGCCTCGGGACTGCCCTTCCTGCCTATGAACCAGACCGCCGCGACCGACCTGGAAAAAGCCAATCCGAATATCAGGCGTATACCCGATCCGTACGGCGGCAAGGATGTGATCGTGGTCCCGGCACTCAACCCGGATGTGGCTATTGTCCACGTGCAGCGCGCCGACGACAACGGAAATGCCCACCTGTGGGGAATCATCGGCGAGCAGAAGGAGGCCGCCTTCGCCGCGAAGAAAGTCATTCTCACCACCGAGGAAATCGTGGACGAATCGGTCATCCGCTCAGACCCGAACCGGACGATGATCCCCGGGATCGTGGTCAGCGCGGTCTGCCATGTCCCGTTTGCCTGCCATCCCTCCTACGCACAGGGATATTATGACCGTGATAACGAATTCTATCTCGCCTGGGACAGGGTTAGTGAATCGGCTGAAGCAACCAAACACTATCTCGAGGAATGGGTCTACGGGGTGAAGGATCGGAGTGAGTATTGGGAAAAGCTTGGCGCAGAAACGCATACGCGGCTGGAAGTCGCGCAGCATATGAGCCATCCGATCAATTATGGGAAGTATAAGGGAGAAGGGATAAGGGTTTGAGTTAAGAGTATGAGTAGCTATCAGGATCTCATCTTTTACCAAAAAGCTCGTCAGGTTGTTAAGGCACTGGATGTTTTGATTAGGAGCTGGCCAAACGCCATGCAGGCGCAGGAAATAGCACGGCAGCTGTTTCGGTCAGCCACTTCAGTTGGAGCAAATATTGCGGAAGGACATGCTAGGCACCACGGTGCGGAATATATTCATTACCTGATCATCGCCCAAGGGTCAGCCAACGAAACGGAGCATTGGCTTCACGCCACTCAAGATTGTGGACTGGGACCGGCTGACAGAATTGATGAGATATTGATCTTGAATAATGAAGCCCTTAGAGAGCGTTTCTTAAGTCAATTTGTTGCCAATTTCAACATACGACGGATGCTGGCGATGTAAACGACAGATTCACTGGAAGAAACGGTATGCTCGAAATCACGAGAAAGACGGCGATAGCGTCCCAGCCAACCAAAAGTGCGTTCCACAATCCAGCGACGAGGCAATACTTCAAAGCCTTTGGCTTTGTCTGAGCGGCGAACGATCTCCAATTTCCAGCCGAAATTTTTGCGGACGTTTTCCACTATATAGGCATAAGCAGCATCTGCCCAGAGCAGTTTCAGCCGACACCAACGATTATGGATACTGTGTTTGATGGTCGTGAACAATTTCTGAAGTAATTGATAGCCGCCTGCGCCATCCTGAATACTCGCACTGTGGACCAAAACAATGAGCAGGAGACCCAAAGTATCAGTCAGAATGTGCCGTTTTCGCCCAGGCGTCTGCTTATGGACGTCTATGCCTCGCTGTTCGCCTCCTTCGGATGTTTTGACGCTCTGGCTGTCCAGTATGCCTGCGCTTGGTTCTGGTTTGCGCCCATTTTTGACACGCACTGTCCTGACCAATGCTTCATTGATGCGCTCCCACAAGCCATTTTTCTTCCAGCGCCGAAAGTAGCCATATACCGTCTGCCAGGGCGGTAGGTTGGTCGGCAGCATTCGCCATTGACAGCCAGTTCGAACGACATACAGGATCGCATTCAGAATTTGCCACATTTCCCACTTGCGGGGCCGTCCTAAATGATTGGTTGGAAAGTAATCCGTAATCAGTAACCATTCGGTATACTTGAGGTCGGTCGGGTAGGTTTGGGTGAATTTGGTCATTCTCCTATCTTACCCGACCACTTAAGAACACTCTCTAAGGAGAAAGATGCATGCAGAAAATTGTTCTCTTTATCCGTGGCGGTGGACAAGGCGCGTATGAAGCAGATGCTTTACTAGCGAAATCGTTCAAAAGAGCTCGGTTCTACATATGATGTGCGCTATCCAACCATGCCTCTTGAAGAGAACGCAGGTTATTTGGATTGGAAAGCTCAAATCGCAGCAGAGTTGGCCAGTCTTAAGAAGAAAGTCATCCTGGTAGGGCATTCCGTCGGCGGGTCCATCCTGTTGAAGTTCCTGTCAGAGGAGCGTGTGAATATATTGATTGCGGGGCTGTTTTTGATAGCCATACCGTACTTTGGTGGTGATGAGAATTGGAACTACGATGCATTAACTCTGCCACAAGAATTCCCCAAAAAGCTCTCAAGCATTCCTCGCATTTTCTTGTATCACAGCCATGACGATGAAATTGTGCCATTTGCCCATCTGGCGCTCTATGCTGCCCGACTTCCACAAGCAATCATTCGCGAATTCGATGGACGTGGACATCAGTTTAGGGACAACCTGGCTGATATTGCCAGTGATATAAGAGAGGTATGAGGGAGCAAAATTATTGTCGTTGAGAAACAGTAATGCCGCCCAAAACAGTGTTCTCAGAACGTTACCAGGAAGCCTCGAAAAATGCGTCAAATCTTTTCGTTCGCTTTGTTTCACAAAAAGAATGAGCCTGTTATAAGTCCACTCTGTGCCTATTCACATTAGGATACACTATGGATAAGATGGAAAAATTCAGAATCCTCCCCAAAATCCAACTCAGCTGAATCGCTTGTCGAAATGAATCGCTTAAACAATCTCAGCGATGGAGTCTTCGCGATTGCTCTCACTCTGCTGGCATTCGATCTTCGGCTACCAGAAGGTGTTTCGATTGGCGATCTGCCGAATAATCTACTCGAGCTCGCCCCAAAATTCATGGTTTATTTGATCAGCTTCGTGGTCATCGGGGGAGCCTGGGGTGCTCATCAGCGGATGCTCAAACAGATCAAACGCGGGGATGGATTGCTGGTCTGGTTTAATCTCTTCTGCCTGCTCTTTGTTGCCTTACTGCCAGCTAGCGCGGCGTTACTTGGCCGATATCCAACTGCCTTTCTCGCGATCACCTGTTTTGCCCTGGATGTTGCATTGATCCAGCTCACCACTTTGTGGTTGTGGCGGCATGCCAGTCGGCGGGATTTGATCAATCCGACACTTGATCCACGAGTGGTCAAGAGCATCGGTCGTCGTCTGAACCTCAGCGCGGTCATTTTTGCGCTATCCATTCCGCTGGCGCTTTGGAATATATGGATCACCTATCTGTTCTGGGTCGGATTATTCCTCCTGCTTTTCACCACGGACTGGCTTTCCTGGCAGCAGGTGGCCAGGATGCAGCAAACCACATTTCCACTGGATGGTGTAAAACGCGCCCGTGTTCACATCCAGCATCGGGAAGGTCATTTGCAAATCGATTCCAGGGCAGGGAGGAATATCCTGCTCGACGGAGTCTTTGGCGGCGGCCTGGAAAGTCACGTGGATCGCTCAGAAGATGCAACGACCATCCAATTGCGGGATCTTGAACGGCGCGGCCTTGTAAGCTACCAGTATCCCTGGTCCTGGGGACCAGAAAACGTGCTCGATTGGACTCTCCATCTGAGCGATCAGATTCCCCTCAGCCTCGAAATCGAGACATATGCTGGAGAATTGACACTCGAGCTTGGGGCGCTGCAAATCACAGACCTGAAGATAAGAGTGAAATCAAGCTCTCACGCACATCTCCCTGCCAGATCGTGAAGGACACACAACTGTAAACATTGATGCCATAACGGCAAAGCTCATGATTCATGTTCCAGCGGATGTGGCGGCCACCATTCAAAATGAAATCGTCGTGGGGACTGTTGAGGGCAACCTTGCCCGCTTCCCCATGCTGGAAAGCGAGCAACATTACCAGTCGGCAAATTACGAGACTGCCGCAAAACGTGTGGACATCCGAATTGGCGGTGACAAGAGTTTTGTGGAATTTGTTTAGTTTTGCATGATCATCGTGGAAGAGATCCTTTATTCGAGAGGATAAACATTACCGAAAAACAATCTTCTACATCCCTATGATGCTTACGACGGGTATAAAATCCCAGTTTGCATAAAGCACTCCTCAATTGCTCTGGTTGGCACAGTTGAGGAGTGCCTTGTGCAAGAATGGAAGCGATCGGCTTTCGTTGCGCTCAATCAGTTCCGCAATTCCAAAGTTAGGCGCTTTGTGTCCGCTTTTTCAAGCTTTTTTCTTCCCAGCCGTCGGGGCAGGCCCGCATGCTGTTAGGCACACAGATGGAAATGACCAAGGCAATTGCCTGGTGACAGGTCTAACGTTTTATCGTTAGAAAAAATACAAAAAGAATTTTCCCTGCACTGTCGAATGCCAGGTCGCTGTTCGTCTGGTTAAGGGTTGCACAACCAAGGAGAGAACACATGACTGAGCTTGTTTGTGAACTGATCGTCAGTCTCGACGGCTTTGCCCGAGGTCAGCGTTCACCCGCTTATTATGGCTATTTTGGCCCCGATTTTGCCGACTGGATCAAGACCAATACGGCCCTTCCACATCGGATGCTCATCGGACGCAAGACCTACGTGATGCTGAATGGACTACCCGCCGAGGTGCGGGACGAAGGCTGGAAAAGGACGACGACAACACCAGGCTGGCTGTTCTCGTTTACCCTGGAGGCAACAGACTGGCCGGGGCTGAAACTCATCCGTGAGGACTTGGTGGGCTTTGTGCGTGAACTGAAGAGTACGGACGGTCCCGAGTTGCGAACGCTGGGCAGCCTGTCGCTGGTCCGGCAACTGCTCGTCGCTGGCCTGGTGGACCGCTTCAAACTTGTCGTCTGCCCCCTGGTTCTCCCGCAAACAGGCATTGAACCCACCTTTGAAGGGCTGCCAGACATAGGCTTCGACCTGCTCTCGAGCAAGGTCCTGGATGGGCGTGTCCTGCTTCTGGAATATCGACCGGCAGGAGCGCCGCCATACAGTTCTTAGTCATAAATCGCCGGGTCCAGGCTGCTTTGGGATCCTTGATTTCACAGGGCAGGTTCTAAACAATTCACCAAAGACGATCCGCTCAAAGAGTAGTTTTCCATGTTACAACCCCGCCGAACAATGCGTCCAGCCGACTTGGTAACGCGCCGCGTTTTCAAGCCTTTTTCGTGGCTTCAAGTTGGTTCCGGCAAAGTGGCGTTATCCCGGCCCAACCCAAGCGGCGAACGCCAGTCGTTGGGCGTCCCCGATGGAAGAGTTAGTGAAATAAAAGGTATGAAAACACGAACAACGAAGACATGGTCTGATGGTTTTGCCTTACACTGGGGGAAAACCGTATGATCTCTATACCAATGGGTTACCTTATCCCTGCCTTGTTGGTTTTGTTAAACGTTTATTTCGTTGTTGCGCCTCCTTCCTGGCCCAGACCCTTCAAGTTTTGGTGGGTAATTGCAGCTGTAGTGAACGAACTACCGCTATTTGCAGCACTGTTCTTAGTGGCATCCAGCGCACTGGCGATAAGTGAAGGTGATATTTATTCTCCCGGAGGTTGGATAGCGTTCGGATTTACTCTGGCAGCTGCCATAGGTTTGATTGTTTTATTTTATTTATCATTACAGACTGCCCCGGCTATCAGGCGGGCCTTAACAGAAGGATTGGGCCGTGACTGGAGCGACAGGCTTGACCGCAAGCTTGCCAAACGTTTGGATAAGAACTTTTCAGTCAGGGCGCTACTGGGACCGTTTTTTATCCGCAGCGCTGGTGTTCAACATATCCGCAATATTTCATATGGCAATGCCGGCCGATATCATACTTTGGATGTTTACCATAAAAAATCCAGGTCAACACACAGCCTGATCTTTATACATCTTCACGGCGGCGCGTCTTCTAACAGGCAGGAAAGATAACGATGCTCTGCCAGTGTTGTACCACCTTGCGAAGCACGGCTGGGTATGCATAAGCGCAAACTATCGCTTGCAGCCAAATGCCAGTTTCGATGATCAAGTAAATGACATCAGACAGGTTGTTGCCTGGACCAAGGCACATGGCGGAGAATATGGCGGCGAACTCGGCTTTATCATGATCGGCGGGGGGTCGTCCGGAGATCACTCTGCAACTATGATTGGTCTCGAACCTGGCTCGGTTGATGCTGTAGTCGCTCTTTACGGCCAATTTTTTTATGGACCACGCGAGGAAGCACCGATTACCTATGTAAAAAAGGACGCACCACCTTTCCTGTTGATACATGGCGACCACGATAGCCTGGTGCCTGTTGTCGGCACACGAGTATTTGCTACAAAAGCTCCGAAGCGTTTCGAAAAACCCGGTCATCTATGCCGAATTACCTCATGCCGAACACAATTTCGATCAATTCAACTCAGTTCGCAGTCTAGCCATCGCCAATGCAATATATATCTTTCGGCGCATGGGTACACTCCATTCATTAGTAATTGGGACCCTTAATGGGGCTGCTCCAAACAAAATCCTCGCCCGCCCACACGCCAGTACCCCGACAACCCCCCAGGGCAGGCCGCCAGCCATTGGGCGGTGTCACACGATACAGGCGCCATCGTTTTTTTCAATATGCTTATTGACGGAACAGATTCTGGAGAAACTGAGATGAAAAAGAATGTTTCACAAAATCCAAACCCTGCCCTCCAAGAGCTTGAAATATTAGTTGGTGATTGGAAGATGGAATTGGCAAATGCATCTTTTCTTCCTAGTTCATCAGAGACCGTGACAGGGCATGCCTCAGTTGAGTGGTTGGAGGAGGGCGCTTTTCTCGTTATGTACATGGGCAGCCGGCCACTGGGCACACCAGATGCTATTTGGCTCATCAGTCGAGATGCATCAACACCTAACTACGTCGTGCTCTACTATGACAATCGAAAGGTTTCAAGGGTGTATGAGATGAGTTTTTTGGATGGTACATGGAAGATGTGGAGGAATTCACCCGATTTTTCACAGCGATTTGAAGGGAAAGTCAGTGATGATGGCAACACCATCACAGCTCACTGGGAGAAATCCAGTAACGGCTCGACCTGGGAACACGACTTCGACGTAACATATAGGAAGGTTATGTAGGCAATGGAAGATAACTACTATGCCGCCTAGAGTTTTCCGCTGTTTTTGTTTATTAGGAAGAACTGTTCCACGAACACAGCACAACAATACAAGTACACTCATGAGCCGTGCCAGGATCGCAGTGCGGTACGGGCGTATACGAATTACAGACATGTATTTGTGATTTCGTGTCCATTCGTGGATGGCTGTGCGGTTGATATCTGAAACAAGGATAGGGCAGAGACCCACACTGAGCAGGGTCTTGAAGCTTTATGTTTCCAGACAAACCTTCACGATTTAAAAGAATGGGCCACTCCCCCCGTGGGGGAAGCTGGGAGGAAATCCATTCAGGGCTTTGGACAGGTGGGCGAGGCACTCGATGTTGCCATAAGCAATCAGCTCGTCCCCGTCAGATCACGCAGCAGACGGGAACAGGCGTAACGGATCGTATCATGATACTCGGTGTCAAACAAATGTACCGTCTGATCAGCGTACTCGATCAAAATTTGTGCCGTCCGGGGAGATATCATCGACTCTGCTTTAGCCTCTCGGACCGCTGAAGACCCGCACCAACTGGCCTGTAGCAACGTCCCACTGCCTGACCTTGCCATCGATACTGCCGCTCCAGATATACTTTCCATCCGGTGAATATAAAATGCTGTTGACGGTGTCGGGATGATTGAAGCTCCGCAGGAATTGATTGCTGGCCAATTTCAGGAACCGGACCCTTTTGTCCATCCCTGCGGTAACAATGAACTCGCCATCCGGGGAAATGCGAATATCATACATGGCCTCGTCGATTGCCTCGCTATTGGTTTTTTTACCGGTTGCGATATCCCACAGGCTGATGGAATTATCGGATGTCCCAATCACCACCGTCTTGTCATCCGGAGAGACCCTGGCAAGCCATGCCGGAAGATCGAGTTGAAAAATTCGCACCTGTTTGCCGGAGGCAGTTTCCCACAGGCGAAGCTTCTTGTCGCCGCTCTCTGACCAGCTCCAGGAGAGTATGAATTTACCATCGTCCGAAAAAGCAACATTTACCCAATCGGTCTGGGTGGGCAAGTCACGTAATTCCTGACCTGTTTGCGCATCCCATAAGCGGATCGTCTGGTCCAGGCTGCTGGTAAGGAAGTACCTTTTATCCTTTGATACATCGAAGGAAGTGATATCTGCTGTATGGCCGCTGAAGCGAACCAGCTGGCGGCCTGTACGGGCGTCTGCCAGCCAAGCCAGCCTGCCTTCGTAACCGGCTATCAGTTTCAGACTGCCATCCGCGGCGAAGAGCCCAAAGCTGTTCAAAACCGGCAAATCAAAGACCCGTTCGTCCTGGCCCAGGTCCCACTTGCGGATCGTGCCATCCCAACTGGCGGTGTACACGGACTTTTGATCGGGCGAGAAGACCGCCTTTCCTATGCCATTTGTGTGGCCGCTAAAGACACGCAGCAGCTCGCCGGTCCCGGCATCCCACAGCCGGGCGGTCATATCGTCGCTGGCGGTCAGCACCCATTTGCCGTTGGAGGAGAAGAGCGCCGAGCGAATGCCGCCGGAATGGCCCTTGAACTGCCGTACCTCCTGGCCTGTCTCGGCATCCCACAACCTGGCGATCCGGTCGCCACCACCAGTGAGAATCAATTTGCCATCAGGAGAGAACGCCGCCCAAAACAAATTACTGTCGTGGACCTTGAAAATGTGCAGGGTTTCCCCCGTCGCTACGTCCCAGAGGCGGGCGGTCGTGTCAAGGCTGGCGGTGAGTACCTGTTTTCCATCGGGCGAGAAGGCCACGGAATGGATCTGTCCGTATGCCCGTCTGAAGACGCGCACTTCTTTCCTGTGCCGCCTCCCATAAGCGGGCCGTTTGATCGATACTGCCCGTCAGCACCCATTTGCCGTCTGGAGAGAAGGCGATATCCAGGACTATTTCGGTGTGACCGTTGAAGGTCCGGAGTTCTTTCCCGGTTTTGGCATCCCACATTCGGACCGTATGATCCCGGTAATTGGTCGCCAGCACCCATTTGCCATCCGGTGAGAAGGCGACATGGTTGCCCCATGGGGTTGGATCTGACTGGATCGTGAGATACCTGTCGATCTTGCCGGTTTCGGCATCCCGCAGCACGAGATCGTTCGTCAGCAACGTTTTGCCGTCGGGGAGATGTCGATCGAATATAGACCACCCCTTCTAGTTGTCGGATCAAAGACATGCCGGGCATACAGCCGGGGAAGAGCCTGCTGCAGTGCTGTGTCCGCCTGAGGCGAGTAAACCATCCTTAAACCGTGTATTGCCAGCAGCGCAGTCGTTTCGGGATTACCGCCGGGGCTTTGCACGAGGGCGATTCCCTCTGCGCCTAAACGCTCACTTTCGGCCTGTTGGAAATTCGCATCGGCCGCTGGCAGCATTTGCCGCTGTCTGCGTGTTCGCCGCCTGGGCGGCGCCCAGGTTATGATTTCGATTGCACACGCCAAACAGTCCTGCCACCAAAGCCAGGATGACTGCAACCAGGCCGACGGTGGTGATGATCCGGTTGCGCATCCGCAGCCGGTTGGCGGAGTGATTCTGGTCTTCCGCGCGGGCCTGTTCGGTCTCGGCCAGTTTCTGGGCAGCTTCGAGCTCCCGCTGCTGCTGGGCTTCCCGTTCCAGCATCTCATTTTGCTCGAACTGGTCCGAAGCCTCCAGGAATGCTTTTTCTCCGGCGTTTAAGTCGGCGTGGATGCAAGGCAGCCCATTCGCGAGCCTGCGCCAGGTGTGCGCCGCGATAGAAAGCGCCCGGGTCCCGTCCAAGCAGCTCCCATTCATAGGCAGCTTCCGTCAGGCGGCGGTGCAGCTTCAGGCCTTCCCGGTCCTGGTTGAGCCATTCCCGCAGCGTGGGCCATTCACGGATCAAGGCCTCATGGGCCACCTCGGCCGTGTCTTCGCTGAGGGTCACCAGGCGTGCATCCGCCAGGGCGTTCAGCACAGGCGTACTTCTTCGGTCCTCGGCGTGCGAGACCAGCTCGTCGAAGGATGCCCGCCGGCGGGTATCTTCGGTCCCTTCGCCCAGTTCGGTGAGACGCAGGAAGATATCCCGGGCGATCGCCTGTTCCTCTGCAGAGAGGCTTTGATAGAGGGTCTCCGCCGTGTGGGCAATGGCGCCGCGCACGCCGCCTGCATCGGCATAGCCCTTGAGCGTGAGCGTATGCCCGGCGCGGCGCTTCCAGGTCTCCAGCAGGGCATGCGAAAGCAGCGGCAGCGCACCGGGCTCCTCGCCGACATCGCGCAGGATCAGGTCAACCAGCCCGGGTTCGAATTCCCAGTGGGCGCGCCTGGCAGGTTCCTCGATCGCCCGGCGCAGTTCCTCCATCGTCATGGGACCGATGTATTCCTGCTGCTGGGCCACGGCGTCGCGCAGCTCGGGATACTGGGCCAGGTGGGCATAAAAGTCGGCGCGTAATGTGAGGATCAGTGTGATGCGCTCCCCGCCCGGCTGAATGGTGCCCAATAGGTTGTCGATGAACGCTTCCCGCTCGAACTCATCCCGGCAGAGGGTGAACAGCTCTTCGAACTGATCCAGGACGAGCAAAATATGTTCCTTTGGGTACTGGCGGGCGAGATAAAGCGCCAGGCTGCGCGAATCCTGCAGCATATCATCCATCAGTGTGGCTGCTGCCGTGACCGATTCGGAGTTGCGGGTCAGCTCGAGGGCGAGCGCTTCGATGGGATGGGCAGTCGGGGTGATGACGTGTACATGCCAGTTCTCGCTGCCTTCCGGCGGCTGGCTGCCATCGAGCAGGGTCCGTCCCTTCCTGAGGGCAGGGATCACTCCGGCCCGCACCAGGGAGGATTTCCCGCTGCCCGAGGCGCCGATCATGACTGACAGGAATTGGGTCTGGCGTAAACGCCCCACGAGTTTGGCGGTGAGCAGCTCTCGCCAAAGAAAAGCTCCGAATCGGCTTCCTCGAAATACTGCAGGCCTTTGAAAGGCGGCAGGCCGGGCGTCGGGGCTTCCGTGCCGGTGAACTTTGTCCGCAGCGCAGGGAAGTCCTGGGGCAGGCCTTCGATCAGCAGCTGATAGATCGGGGTGGGATACTTCAAATCCTTGAGTCGGTGCTCGCCCAGGTCGCGGATGCTCAACCCGGCCGGCAAGTCCTGCATGACCAGCTCACGGGTGGTCTGCGACAGTAACACCTGGCCCCCGTGGGCGGCGTCGCCGATGCGGGCAGCTCGATGGACGTCCATCCCGACATAACCGGTCGAGGCGATCAGAGGCTCCCCGGTATGCAGCCCCATGCGCACCCGGACGGGCCGGTCACTCGGCCAGGGGTGGGCGGGAACAGGCGCTGGGCCTCCGCGGCGCACTGGAGGGCCTCCAGGGAACGGGCAAAGGTGACAAAGAAGGCATCCCCCTGGGTATCCACTTCCTGCCCGTTCCATTTCTGGATGGCGAGGGCGCATGAGTCGGTGATGGTCTGCCAGGATGTCCGCATATCCTTCCCGCAATTGATCGAGGAGATCCGTCGAGCCCTCGATATCGGTGAAGAGAAAGGTCACTGTACCGGCCATCTGCAACGTTTTGGGGCGGGAGGAGACCTGTGCTCCTTTGAGCAGGCCATCATACAGAGCGCGCGTCTCGGCGGACGGTTCCAATCCGAGCTGCTCGTCCAGGGCTGCCATGCATTGCTGATAGATGGAGCTTACTTTTGCCATATCGCCGCGCGCCCCATGGACCAGCATCAGGGCACGGTGGGCCGGCTCCAGGCTGCTGCCCAGCGCCAGCCAGCGTTCGGCCTGCTCCTGCGCGGCCGTCCAGCGCTCGGCGGCGATCAGGTGGGCAAGCAATTGATCCATTTTGTTATCGAAAACGGACCGGATGCGCTCCCGCTCCAATAGGATCCACTCGTCATAAAAACCGGGCAGGAGCTCCCCCTGGTAGAGAGCCAGGCTGGAGGCCAGCGATTCGTCATCCGGGCAGGGCTTTTCGAAGTGGGCGACATCCAGCCAGTAGTCGGCGTGCGGGTTGAAGGAGATGGTGAACTCTTCCGCCAGCAGAATATCATTCCCCTCTGATTTCTGGGAGAGATCGCCTTGCGGATGCGCCAGAGCTCCTGGCGCAGGTTCTTGCGGGCGGTCTCCTCCGGCTATCGGGCCAAAAGGTGCCGGCCAATTTTTCCCGGCGATGGGCGTTCCGGCCGTCAGCGCAAAATAGGCGATCAAGGACTGGCCGGCCCGGGAGGGGAGCAGGATCCGCTTCCCATCCAGGCGAACATCGAATTGACCCAGAAGCCGTATCTGCAGCATGATTTCCTCCACTACATCTAAAAAGATGCAATACATGCTAAAGCGAGATGAATTCCAGTATAGCACTTCCCTACCCGGAACAGTACTGCCTGTGCGTCTTTTAATCGTCTCAAAACCTCCGGCTGGTAGAGAGATGCTGAGAGGACGCTGCTCTGTCACAATTTGGTCAGCTTTCAAGAACAGAATTTGATATCCCCGGATTTCCCATGTCCATTGAAAGCAATTTCTTAGGAGTATTTATACAAAAAGGAGTTTGCCATGTCCACCCTCTCCCTGAGCCATTCCGATGCCATTCGAGTTCGACGCCTGCCCGTATCCGGCATGATCCTGGTCCTGAGCGCTTTGCTCGTGCTGGGGATCTTCATTCTGGTGAGGGGGATCTCAGCCTCCCATGCCGACCCCACTGGCCAGGCAGCCATCTCACAAAGCTCAAATGCCCTCATTGCCGTTCCGGTTCCCACGCCTTCCCCCACGGGAGCTCCATCCATTGCAACGGAAACGCCGGCACCCCACCCGGAGCAAACGAGCGAACCCTCTGTTGTACCGGTCCCTGTGCCAACTGCGCCGTCCCCGGTGCAGGCTTTCAATTGAAAGCGCACTCGAAGGCGGCAGCATGAGCATACATGCCGTAGCAATTGAGTGCCGCCACGCAGGTCCATCTGGAGTTTTAGTCTGCTGCTCACAGGAGGTTCTCATGCACAGAATTCGTTTTTCCCCATTCCTATATGCCGGATTACTTTTGGTCCTGGCCGCCTGCCAGGCGGTGGAACCCTCCCCACCGGGCGGGATGCTCCAGCCCGGAGACGCGATCGCCGGCATGCACCTGACCACCGGCGCACAAGACGCGCCACCCTTGTGGGCATTTTGCAGCACTTCAGAGCAGGAAAGCAATGTCATCACTTACGACTGCGAACTGCCTGTGCTTCCAAGTCTGGCCATCGGCAATCTTCTCTTCCCGGCCGGTGATGAACCCAAGGGAATCGAGTGGTCTGCTCTTCGCTGGGATCTTTCCCTGGACGATCGGCCCCTGGATCTGGAGGCTTTCGGAACGTATCAAGGGGTCGCGCCTGTCATGCCGAAGAAGCCTTCGCCCCTGCCCGAAGTATTCAGGGAGTTTACAGCCTGGGATATCGTGCTGACCAACCTGACGCCGGGCGAACATACCCTGCAGGGCCTGGCACACACGGATACGTACAGCTATGCCTGGGTCATACACCTTACCATTGAAAGTTGAGGAACACTCTAGGTTGGAACCGTCCCTTTGCCATTCTCAAGTCTTGCGGGGCCAACCCATATTTTTCGCGCCGCCCTGTTTCGTATGAGGACAGTTAATTGTTTTGAGCCTGCTCCTGATTATTTGAGGCGGGCCACACGTCAAGAGAATCCGATAGCCGGTGACAAATGGCATCCACAAACTCTGACGGTGTCTTCACACCGGAGATAAGGGGGATGGCCCGGCAGTCGGAGGTGAACGCTACCACTGCCCCCGGTCCCGGATCCTGCCCATCCGTGAGGTAGCCAGCCTTTTCCAGGTTGGCGGCGAATTTGTCCCAGGAAGCCGGCTGGAGTCCTTTGAGCCGGTTTGAAATATGGATTATGAAAAACAGGGATTGACCTGCCTGGCCCATCGTCGGCGGCGGTGGCGTTACCACGAACAGCTTGTTCTGAAAACCCCGCTGGCGGAGTGAAACCAGTTCCCAATTCAAGTGATCGGAGTTGCCCATCTGCATCAGGATCGCTGCCGAACGGCTGGAGAGATCGATAAAGTACTCCTGCCAGCCTTTATCGCCGGCATAGGTACGAGCCGCGCCTTCGGGTGGGAGGTAATCGGTTGGGTTCCCAAGGGCGATCAAGGGGGCAATCTTGTGATCGATCTCGCGGGCAAGGAACTGTTCGAGGGTCAGGTTGAAAGCGACCGCCCGGGAATAACTGGTCACCTCGCAGTATTTCTCCGCATCCGCCCGGGAGACATAAGCAAAAGTGTTACCTTCCTGGTCGAAGGAGCGTAGATACAAAAAGGGAGGCCGCTTATCGCGCAGCATGGCATCCTCGGCCGTGGGTGTTTGTGCCCGGCGAGCCAGGTAGAACATCCATCCCACCATGAGCGTAAGTATCGTTCCACAGCTCAACGCCTGGGATGCGCTCATCCCATAGCGTAGCAATAGGAGCAGAGCCGTGATCCCACCCAATGTCGCGATCGCATACCCAAGACCTGCAAATGGAATTTTCGACCGGTTCGAACCGCTCAAGCGAAATCTACGTTTCGGCAGCAGTTTCAACACGAGGTAGGACAGACCAATTCCCACTGCCTGAAGCAAGATCGCCAACAAAGCAAAGAGAAAAAAATAGCCAGCCGCGGGTTCGTCCTGAATAAGACCATAGATCATCACTCCCAGGGAACCCAAAAAACCCAGCCAGAGCGGCAGGATGATCAGGAACTTGGAGATCGGGTTGGGATAACCCTTGCGATGGCATAAATAAAGGAACACATCATTCATGATCGCCACACTGAAACCAAGTACGAGGACTAGTACCAGGAAAAATAGCAACAAAAAAGGATTCATAATTCTCCCACTAACTCCAGCTCATCTCCAATGGTGCAGACCATAGAGAGAGCGATAAAGCGATCCAATTGAAGATAAATTTGAAAGTCCCGGTGGCAGGATCGATTGAACCGTTAAGTACAACAACTTATATATTTGTTGATGAGGTCTTACAGACGTTTTCCTACCTTTGAGATTCCCAATACAAATATATAGAAAACAATTAATAAGATTATAGATATCCGATTTGCTCAAGTCAATATTGGGATGATTTTCACAAGGTGAACATCCATTATTTATTTCCCGTTTTAGGTGAGTTCTTCCCTACTCGGTTCTCTCGTCTCCTGGATGAATTCTATGGCCGGCAATGTGGATGCCGCTACGAAGAGGTGTTTCGCTGGTAGCGCGCCGCCAGTTGCCGTAGCCCTGTATATCGTCTTCCGTTGCCTGCCAGATGGGAATCTTCTGGTCTCCAGCGTTCCCCGGCCGAAAAAAGAAAGGCACGCCAAACCAGAGAGCATATTGGGCCACTTTTACGGAAAGGACCCGGTTTGCGAAGTGGGCGGCCAGGAGTATCCCATGGAGGCCGAGCTGGGAGCTTCCAACTTGAATTCTTCTGTTATGTCCGATACTGTGTTTTCTTTTCGTCCATGATCCTGCTCCTGGTCTTCCGAGTCTACTGGATATGGGCATTTTTTTGTGTCTACTTTATCGGGGAAAGCTGGGAGGGGGTTTTCAAGATCTCGGCGGGGTTGGCCCTTACAGGATGCTGCGCTAAAACCTTTGCCGAGCAGGCACCATAAGGCCGGATGTTGTTATATTGCCTGTATAATACTTGCTAAGCCGGGCGAACCTCTGGCACCCAATTTCTGGTAGAAGCTGAGGTCAACGCTACACGGAGGATCTCAATGAGAGTCACCTTTGTTGATCGTGTTCGTTACCGTTTCGACAATTTCATGTCCCGGGGAACGATTGCCCTCGTCGCCGCCTTGTTCGCTGCAACGCTAGGCATGATTCTTGCAGCTGCAGCGATTCTGATCCTGCTCGAATTATGGCAGGTTGGAAACACAACGGGGATGGGTCTGGCCGAGGCAGTCTGGCAGGTGACCATGCACACCATCGATACCGGCAACGTGGCAGGTGATTTTGGATGGTCCACCCGTACGGTTGGTTTCCTGGTTACCCTGGGAGGCATTTTCATTACCAGCGCCTTGATCGGGATCCTGGCCACCGGTTTGGAAGGACGGTTTGCTGAGCTGCGCCGTGGGCGCTCGCGGGTGCTGGAGACCGGACACACGATCATTCTGGGTTGGTCTCCCCAGGTTTTTACGATCATCAATGAGCTTGCACTGGCCAACCGGAACCTGTCCAGGAAGAGCCGGAACCCAAGAGCCGATCGTGATGTACCCCGGAGCGCCTGCATCGCGGTGCTAGCCGATCGGGACAAACTTGAAATGGAGGAGGAAATCCACACCAAGGTGCCCAATCCGCGCGTACGCGGATCGTTTGCCGCAGCGGGAATCCCCTTGACCCCGACGATCTGGAGATTGTCAGTCCCGAAGCAGCCCGGGCGATCATGATCCTTTCATCGGGCGGTCAATACCCGGATCTGTCGTCTGCAAAGACCCTGCTGGCTTTGACTAACAACCGGGAGGAGCATGTCCATCCCTATCATATGGTAGCCGTCGTCCAGCGCCCTACGAATTTGGAAATCTTCCAAACGATCGGCGGCAATGAAGCCCAGATTTTCATGGTGGATCGCCTGATCTCACTGGTCATCGCCCAGACGTGCCGCCAATCGGGTTTGGCGGCGGTCTACAGCGAACTTTTTAGCTTTGAGAACGCTGCCATTTATTTCGCAGAAATACCTGCCCTGGTCTCCTGCACCTATGGAGAGGCACTGTCTCGTTTCGAAACCGCCACCCTGATTGGACTGCAGTCACGGGATGGAGCCGCCTTGTTGAACCCACCGGCCAGCACCATCATCCAGCCCGCCGACAGGGTGATCGCCATTGCCGATGATGACGATGCGATCCGGCTGTCAGCCTCAACCAATCCGGGCGTATACCTTGAGAGCTTATCCTATTTCGACGCTGCCCATGTCGTTGGACCGTCTCCTGATCCTCGGATGGAATTGACGGGCTCCGATGATCCTGGAGGAAATAAGCCACTATACGAACAGCGAGTCGCACATCACGGTCCTCGCACCCCTGCCCGTGGAGCAAATGCGATCCGAGTGCAGTGGGGCAAAATACGAGTTGATGCAGATTACCTTTGAACAGGGAAACCCTGCCGATCGCCCCACCCTGGAAGAGGTTGCTGGATTCTTAAGGCTCCCGGCTGGTGATGATCCTCAACCCAACAGACAGCCCCGACATTCAGATCAGCGATGCGGCAACGATGATCGCTCTTCTTCACCTGAGAACCATTTCCGGGAAATCGGGCAGGAAACTGTCGATTGTCTCAGAGATCATGGATCCTCGCAATCGAGAATTGGTCAAGGTGACCAGCGCCGAGGATGTGATCATTGGTGATCAGCTGATCGCCCTGGCAATGACACAGCTGGCCGAGAACAGGGATATTGCTTCGGTATTTGTTCAGCTCCTCACGGCAAATCAGAAACAAATATGTATCAAACCGATCGCAGACTATATCCGCCCGAACAGCCAGGTGAATTTTCATGCTGTCGTTGCGTCGGCGCTGCGAAAAGGTGAGACAGCCATCGGATACCGATTGGTGTCTGAAGCCAGTCAGGCCGAGCAATCCTTTGGGGTCCGTATAAATCCTGAGAAATCAAAGCTGATCTCTTTTTCGATCTGGACCAGGTAATTGTGCTAGCCAACTCTGATCGTGGGTAGCCAAATGTGTGGCATCGATATCACGCGTTCTCCCAGCAGGGAAATTGACCTGCCGCCCTATTTTCAGCCCGACACTTCGATTTAGAAACTTGGTGAGATATCTTGATTTCACATCAGAAGAGCGTATGTGGAAATTGATTCGGATGGACAGGCAACCGGTTTGAACTCATGAAAGTAAATTCAGGTAACAACAGGCAGGACCAGCTCATATCGCAATTGAATCGCGACTGGAAGGATGAGGAAGATTATCTCCTGATTGCGAACACAATCCAGGCGCTTGATACTCGTTATCACTTGATCGGGAAGATCACCAGGGAACCGGGTGTCGAGGAAATTATCCAGCAAATATTTGGAAGACTGTCAAATTCATTTGAAAGAATATCCGACCTTCGAGACAAAAAAGTTTTGATATCGCCTGCGGTTCAAATTCAAGCAAGGCGCCTCCATCTCTTTTCATCGACACGCCCTTTGGCGGGAAGATGTTTGGACGCCCAAGCAAAGGCTACACAGCCCTGTTCGAACCGTGGTTCTGCCGGATCCTGTTTGAGCTGGGTGCAAATCCTGTCGGCATCGACTTTGGCGATTTGGAGTCCCAGGTCTTCATACATTATCGGGTCGATCTCGGAAAAATAGGAGCGCTGGATTTTTTACCCGCTCATTCGTTCGATGCTGTTCAGGACAGCCGGTTGTTTGGCTCGCCCGAATTCACCGCCCAATTTCCGCTTCAAGCCGACCGTCTGCAGATTGCCCGGGAGGTCAAGCAACAGGAACAGAGATTGCTCAAGGCGAATGGAATTGTCATTCATTCAGATGCCAGCACATACTTGGGACAAAAGTAAATTGGGATTGAACCATACAAGGATTTTCAGGAACAATTCAACAGATGATTCCGAAAGGATCAGGACGGTCAGGCGAGATCCTCACCTGCACTGCATAAAAACCCACTGCGGTGCTGGCGTAAACGAATTGCCGCCGGGTATTCATAGGAGGCTTTTCGTCTGGTATCCAGGACTAGGGAAGGACGCAGACCCGCGCCGAGCAAAAGGTTTTTGAAGTTTTGTGTTTCCAGGCAAACATTCACGATTTAAAAGCATGAAGCCCCTCTTCTGTGGGGATAAGCTGGAGAGGTGCAGGGAGCCTATGTTCAC
>CAVVPC010000016.1:0-7777 GCA_963750005.1 uncultured Chloroflexia bacterium | reverse complement strand
GTAAACTTCTAAAAGTCAAATCGGTGATCCTGCGCTGCGTGGTGCGCCAATCCCTTTCCAGTGCCAGTCCTGTGTAGGCACCCCATTTCTGATAATAGGAATGATTTAGCTTTTCTGTAAATAGCCCATGGTTTTCCACAAGGATTTTTTCCAGGGCTTGAACTTGATGCTTCAGCTCCGGGATCTGACTATTACCCCCAACCGTGACAGTAATTCCATGCGGTGGAACCATTGCATCCATTCCTGGTTGGATAACTGGTTCATATCCGGGTTGAAATGATGCATGCAGAAAGAGGGCGGGTGCAATAATTTGTGATTTGTATTTGACATGTATGTCAGGGATGGGGGAGAGCCGTACAATATTTTGAATACTCTCTGCCATCATCGTAACATTCCCGGGCGTTCGCCAGTTTTGAGTCCAGGCTAACAGGCGCAGATGGTAAATGCCTGGCCAGAGTATGCCATTACGAAAGGTAAGCCGGCCCTTGTCTCGCACGTAAATGTCTTCCAGTGAACCAGCTTGGGCGGCCAACCTAAAAGTATCCAATGCAAGTTGTATCTGATCATTCACATGCGCATGATCTTCCTTTCCTGCCAGAGCAAAAAGCCATGCTCGAATGGTCCCGGCACCTCCGAAGCCAAGATCGTCGAGAATTTTGCCCACCTTGCCAAAGCCGCGCTCCAGGTGATCCGCACTACTCTCCAAAGCGACCAGAGCACGTGCAAGGACAGGCTGGGTGTTCTCCACTCCGCTCTCACACAACAGGCGGATGCCAGACTCCATGCTGTCATAGCCGTGGAAGTTCCACGCCAGCCAGCCATCAGCTCCCTGCGAAGCTGCCACTTTCCTGACCATTTCCTGTGCGAGGATTTGACCCTGAAGGTCATACATCCTGGTCAGGTTTGGCGACTCCCCGAGTAATTCCTTTCGGAGGCGATACTGAATGGATGGACATGCAATGGGGATGATTTGTTCGGCGCTGGATATTATGTTCATGGATTTTTAGCCCGTTAGGGCGAACTGCAAAGTGATCCGAAACCCGCAATCATTATATGGTATTTCACTGATGGGCAGGGGATGAAGGTACTAGAAGATGATTTCTCCTCTCTCTTGACAAAACTAATCATGTTAGTTATTATACTAATATAATTAGCAAATAGGAGATTGTTTATGAATACCAAATATTTTGAGCAGGAGAAAGGCAGGATCGCTTATGATGATCAAGGCCAGGGGCGGCTTGTCGTCTGCGTTCCATCCATGGGCGACGTGCGCGGCGAGTATCGCTACCTGATTCCCCAGCTAGTCTCGGCTGGATATCGGGCAGTGAGCATGGATGTGCGCGGGATGGGTGAATCCTCCACCGATTGGGATGACTTTTCGGTCGTGGGCGTCGGAAAGGACATCCTGGCACTGGTTCGTGAACTGAACGCAGCTCCAGCGGTCATTGTCGGGACCTCCATGGCAGCAGGTGCGGCAGTCTGGGCTGCGACAGAAGCGCCTGAGCTGATCCGTGGGATGATCCTTGTAGGCCCATTCGTACGCGGAGATGGGAATTGGTTCCTGGAAACGTTGTTCGCACTGATGTTTGCCCGTCCATGGGGACCGGCCATGTGGGTGAAATATTATTCCACCTTGTATCCAACCTGCAAGCCGGCGGATTTTGCGGACTATTCAATCTCACTCCGGGAAAATCTGAAACAGCATGGGCGGCTGGATGGCCTGACACATATGTTGCGGGCATCCAAGAGAGCTTCACAGGATCGCCTTCCTCTGGTGAATCGGCCATCGCTGGTATTGATGGGAAGCAAGGATCCCGATTTCAAAGATCCGGAGTCGGAAGCAAAATGGATCGCTGAAAATCTGAAGACAAAATATACGATGATCGAGAATGCCGGTCATTATCCACACGCGGAAATGCCTGAGGTGGCCGGCCCGTTGATGCTCGAGTTCATCCAATCGCTGCCTGGATAGAAATGTGAGACAAGATGCAACATAAAACCCGTTTGACCAGGACTGCTGTCATTCAGGCTGCTGTGGAACTGCTGAATACCGAAGGACCGGATGCCCTTACTCTCAACCGTCTGGCGGGTGAGCTGGGCATCCGACCTCCATCGCTCTATAACCATGTTGATGGTTTGCCGGGTCTGCAGAAGGATCTGGCTGTTCTGAATGCCAGGCAGCTTGCAAACCGGCTGGGGGAAGCCGCGATCGGCAAAAGCGGCCCGGAGCTTTTCATGGAGGTAGCTCAGGCATTCCGTTCATACGTGAAGGAAAACCCCGGCCTGTATACGGCCACATTAAGGGCATCCGGAACACAGGAAACGCCCGACCGGGACCTGATACGCGAAGAGGAGCGCACGCTCAAAATAGCACTTGCTGTCGTCGCCTCCCTTGGATTGCAGGGCGAGGCTGCCATCCATGCCGTGCGCGCCTTCCGAAGCATGGTCCACGGGTTTGCCACGCTGGAGGTGGCAGGCGGATTTGGCCTGCCCCAGGACTGCGACGAAAGCTTTCGCCAGCTGGTGAATGCAATGACAGCCGGATTAAAGGATCTAAAGCAATAAGGGAAATAAAGGATGAATATTTTAAAGGGAATTAATTTAACGGTCCGGTTCCTGCTGGAACTGTGCATGCTGGCTTCGGTTGGATACTGGGGATTTACGACCCATTCCGGCTGGGCGCTGAAAATCCTTTTTGGAATTGGCTTGCCCGTTTTGATTGCCTTGATCTGGGGTGTCTTCATGGCGCCAAGATCGTCGCGTCGTTTGAGCGGCGTGCCTTTTACTGTCATGGACATTATTTTGTTGGGCTCAGGCGCAGTAGCTTTGTATGCGAGCGGCCTGGTAAACCTGGCATGGATCTATGCCGCTGTGCTGATCATCAGTGAAGTATTGAGGCTGGTCTGGAAACAATATTAATTACCACCCTGAATTCGTCCAGCCTGCCTGGCGCTCTTTGCGAAAACGCTACCCCATTTTTCGGAGATATAATCGGATGTTCTTGCCAGGAGCGGCTAGGGTTTGATACCGAAAATTCCATTCTTTGTCCTCCCTGGATTCCATAATTCTTCTCAACCTCCGCATGGCCGGATTAATTAAATTCATTCAGCAGGTCAGCTCCGCCGTTTCAGCCATTCACCGGGCCGGCCTGCAATGCCGGTTGCTTCCAAAGCCTTGCTCAAGAGTGTGCTGCCTGTCCGCTGGCTGAACCAGATTGTATAGGAAATCCTGGGTTTCATAAAGTGTCTGTCATTATATAATAAACATTCCAGGCAAGAACTTTGGTCATTTTGTTTTGATTTCAATAAAAGGATGGAGTGATGAAGGAATTCCGAAATCCCCCTGATGTGCATCAACCGGTTGGCTCGTACACTCATCAAATCGAGATACGAGGTGGCGAACGCCTGCTGGTCATTTCCGGCCAGGTTGGCATGCGCCCAGATGGAACGGTGCCTGCTGATCCAATCGAGCAGATGGATCTTGCCTTTGAAAACATCCTTCACAACCTTCGAGCTGCGAACATGAATGTGGAGGATATCGTCAAGCTTAACTATTATCTTGTCGGGGAAATGGACACGGCCAGGCGGCGCGAGGTTGTGACAGCCAGACTGCAGGGACACCAGCCCTGCAGCACACTTATATTTGTCGCTGCACTGGCGACTCCCATGTTCCGAGTGGAGATCGAGGCATGGGCATCCCGGGCGGATGATTGATCATTATTAATTCCATTTAACATTTGAGGAGAGAACATGAAAACAGGAATTGTGGGAAGTGGATTTGTCGGCGCGACTGCTGCGTACGCGCTGGTTATGCGCGGTGTGGGACGCCGGGTGGTGCTGGTCGATATGAATCGTGCCCGGGCAGAGGCCGAAGCGGACGATATCCAGCACGCCGTACCGTTCGCTCATCCGCTGGAAGTTACTGCGGGCGATTATGCGGACCTGGCCGGCTGCCGGGTGGTGGTCGTATCTGCCGGGGTGGGACAGAAACCGGGAGAGACGCGGCTGGAGCTGCTGGGCCGGAATGCGCAGGTCTTCAAACAGGTCATTCCCCGGATCCTGGAACATGCGCCGGACGCTGTCCTCCTGATCGCCACCAACCCGGTCGATATCATGACCCACCTGGCGGCACGCTATGCCGGCGAGGTGGGAGTCCCGTCCAGCCGCGTGATCGGTTCAGGGACGACGCTGGACACGGCACGTTTCCGGTCCCTGGTTGGGCGGAAACTCAATGTGGATTTACAACATATCCACGCCTATGTTCTCGGCGAACACGGCGACTTGGAAGTGCTGCCATGGTCGCTGGTATCAGTGGGAGGCATACCACTGCCGGAATTCTGCACCGGGCTGGAGATGTCCATCTGCGAAGATGATTACGCCGCGGTCGATGAAAAAGTGCGCCGGGCAGCCTATCACATCATCGAAGGCAAGGGTGCGACCTACTACGGCATCGGCAGTGCCATTGCCCGCATCACGGAAGTCATCCTGGGGGATGAGCGCTCGATCCTGACGGTTTGTACGCCAATGCCGGATGTCGTTGGCGTGAAGGATGTTACTGTATCGCTCCCGAATCTGGTGGGCGGGGAGGGGATCATCCAGACTTTTTTCCCCCAGTTAAGCGAAACCGAAACTGAGGCACTGCGGCACAGCGCTCAGGTTGTCCGTTCTGTGATCGATCAGCTCGAGTAACGCCAGACATTGTTATGCAACAAAAAACATCCAGGTATCTGCCCGGATGTTTTCTTGAAAAGCGTCCCGAAGGTTTTCAGATGCTTACGATGCGTATCGTAAATTCAACCTTCGGGACGGTGTAATTTGTTAGATCAAGGCGACAAACTCTTCGCGTGTCAGGGTCTCCTGCTGCAGAAGGAATTGGGTTACACGTTCCATGGCATCCCGTTTTTCGACGATGATCCGCTTGGCTTCAGCGTAGCATTCTTCGAGGATCAGGTTGATGGCCTGGTCCATGGCTTCGAAGGTTTTTTGCCCGGCGTGGGGCGCGGCGAGCGCTTCGACGCCTTCGGCCTTGTTGAACACACGCAAACCGGTGACGCTCATCCCCAGGCGCATGACCATTTCCTCGGCGAGATGTGTGGCTACCTTGAGATCGTTGGAGGCGCCGCTGGTGATATCGCCGCAGAAGATTTCCTCGGCCACGCGGCCGCCCATCAGGCCGGTGATCTGGGCCAACAGCTGGTTGCGCGACATCAGCAGGCTGTCCTGTTCGGGCAGGGACATGGTGAAGCCGCCCATCTGTCCGCGCGGGATGATCGTGATCTTGTAGACCGGGTCAGAGTGCTCGGTGCAGTGCATGACGACCGCGTGGCCGGCTTCATGGTAGGCGATCGTGCGCCGCTCCTCCTGGCTCATGACCCGGCCCTTCTGCTGGACGCTGCCAATCAGGTTTTTCTCCACCGCATCCTGGAAGTCCTGTAATGCTGATTTCCAGATGCCCGTTACGGACAGCCAGAATCGCCGCTTCGTTGACGATGCTGGCCAGGTCGGCGCCGACCAGGCCGGGGGTGGACTTGGCGATATCCATCAGGTTCACATCCGAGGCAATTCGCCGTCCGTCCACGTGGATCTTCAGGATATCCAGACGGCCCTTGACATCCGGGCGCGGGACGGTAACGTGGCGGTCGAAGCGTCCGGAGCGGGTCAGGGCCGGGTCGAGCACGTCGACTCGGTTGGTGGCACCCAGAACGATGATGCCTTCCGCGCCGGTGAAGCCATCCATTTCGACCAGCAGCTGGTTGAGGGTCTGGTCCTGCTCCATCTCGCCGCCGCCGCCGCTGGAATTGCGCTTGCGGCCGGCTGCATCGATCTCGTCGATGAAGATGATGCAGGGCGCCTTGGAACGGGCCTTCTTGAACAGGGAGCGAACCCGGCTTGCACCGACACCCACAAACATCTCCACGAACTCGGAGCCTGCCGTGCTGAAGAACGGCACACCGGCCTCGCCGGCAATCGCTCTGGCCAGCAGGGTCTTGCCTGTGCCCGGGTCACCGACCAGCAGGACCCCGCGCGGCATGCGGGCACCCATCTCCCGGTACTGGGCATTGTCCTTGAGGAAGCTGACGATATCCTCCAGCTCTTCGCGGGTCTCATCGATGCCGGCCACATCCTTGAACTTGACGTTTGGGATGTCGCCCTCGGTATATTTCTTGCGACCCGCCATCATGCCGCCGGTGACGCGGGTGATGCCGTAGCCGATCAGGCCCATCATGACCAGGCTCATCAGGATATCTACACCCCGTCCTCCGGTGAGGGCATCGGGTTCTTTGATTTCATACTTGAGATTTGCAAGCTCTTCTTCATTCACCCCAAGGAGGCGCATCTGTTCCAGAAAGGGGGCGGCGGTGTCGCGGAGGGTGGTATGCTGTGTGCCGTTATTGTAATAGAGAGTCACCAATCCGCTGCCCGGAGAGTTTTCCACCCGTTTTACACGCCCGGCTGAGATGTCTGCCGCCACGTCGCTCAGTGGGACCGGCTTGCCATTGGTTCTGGAACGCAGCAGGCTTGCGCCGGTAATCAGGACTGCGATCACCAACAGGACCATGCTTAATTTCCCGTATTTATGTTTTCTAAAGAAATCCAGAATTTGTGTAACAGATTGTTTCATGTTGTTGCCTCGTCAATATTCTTATTCGATGTTTTACGCGATGTTCGAAAGCTCCCCCATGTTACACCTATAAATGGCTTTGGTGCATAAATCGAGGAATGGGCGCAATCCTTCCCTTGGAGAGCAAGAATTACGCAATGCGATAACTTTCCGGCATGCCGAGATGGGTCATGCGGTTGAGTGCCAGACAACGAATGAGAGCCTGCGTGGTCTGGGTTTCCAGCAGGCGCGCAGAAAGCTTGTCACCGAAAATGGTTTTCAAGCGGAACATAATGGTTTCTGCCAAAGAACGGATATGGTAGCCAAACTCCTCCTTCCACTGCTGTCGTCCATGCTTGCGAATGTAACGCAAGTTTTCATCTCGCTTGAGACGTTCTTCCTTGGAGTTGCCATGCTGCCAGATATGGGCATTCTTGCGTGGCGGGATCAAAATCTCTACCTGCGGCGAATGTGCATTGAGTGCCTCATAGACTTTGCGTTTGTCGTACGCTCCATCCGCAGCACAGGAAAGCAGGGTTTGCTCGATTTGTGCCAACATCTCCTTCACAACAGCCGCATCACTGGTGCTGTTGCCGGTCAGTACTGCCACCTGGATCTCCCCGTTGTCGGGATTGGCACCCACATGCAGTTTGCGCCAGGTCCGATGCTTGGAATACCCATGTTTGCGCACCTTCCATTCCCCTTCCCCATAGATCTTCAAGCCCGTGCTATCCAAAACCAGATTTAGAGGACCATGGCTGTTCCTGGGCAATTTCACCTTGAAGCTCTTCCCGCGTTTCGACAGGGTCGTATGATCCGGGACAGGCAAATGCAGGTTCAGCATCCCAAACACCGAACGCACAAATCCTTCCACGCCACGATTGCTCAGATGAAACACTTCCTTGATCGTCAACATGATCTCGATCGCCTGCTCACTGTAATCAAATTGGCTGCCTCGCTGTTTTTCTCCTGCATACAACCAGACCTTTTCAAAATCGTCTGCCAGCCAGAAGGTGAGCGAACCCCGTTGGACCAGGGCTTTTTCATATTCCGGCCAGTTCCGGACACGATATAATCGCTTTGGGCGTGAGGATTTCTTTGTGAGTTTAGGCATAAACCCAAAGTTACTTTCTCACGCCTCTTTTGTCTACCTTTTCATGCACCAATGCCCCTATAA
>CAVVPC010000015.1:0-219402 GCA_963750005.1 uncultured Chloroflexia bacterium | reverse complement strand
GCAGGTGCGGAAAATCTCTCACGCACGAATAAAAGAATTCAAGAGTAGAATAACGAAAACGGGATCTGCTTTCACAAGCGGGTCCCGTTCTTTATGAGGTGAGCATCCCGAATTTTATGCAGCTTTTATAGCAGTTACAGGGTCTTTCTCGTTTATACTTAATTGCCAGGAGAACAAGGAGAGGAGAGGACAAAATGAAAAAAGTATTGAAATGGATTGGGATCGTGCTGGCTTCATTGGTCGGTCTGCTGCTTATTGTGGGTGTGTTTTTATACTTCTCTGGCGGTGCACGACTGGATAAGGTTTATGATATTCCCCCTACCAACCTTACCCTGCCTACGGACGCTGCAAGCATCGAATTTGGGAAACATCGCGCCGAAGTTTTGTGCGCCGGATGCCATGGCAGTGATCTAAGCGGCATCGACAATTGGTTCAATGCGCCGCCCCTGGGAACAATCGACTCTGTCAACCTGACCGCAGGCAAAGGCGGGATTGGAAGCGAGTTCACAACGGAGGATTATGTTCGGGCAATTCGCCACGGCATTGATCGTGAAGGCAGGCCGATCTTTATGACGGCAGTGACCTCCACGGCCCATCTGAGCGATGAAGATCTTGCCGCGATCATTGCCTACCTGAAAACGATTTCGCCCGTGGACCATCCCACCCGGGAAAGAAATTTCACCCCGCTGGCGAAGGTCATGTTTGGGGCCGGCCTGCTTGGCAAACTGCCCGCAGAGTCGGTCAGTCATGAAGTTCATGTAACCGCACCTGCCCGCGCGGCCACGGCTGCCTATGGCGAATACCTGGTCAATACAAATGACTGCCACATCTGCCACGGGCAGCAATTAAATGGCGGTCCATTTCCCGACCCGACCATCAAAAAGATTTCCCCCAACCTGACCCCGGGCGGTGAGCTTGGCTTCTGGACGGAGGAGCAATTCATCAACACGATTCGAACGGGAAAGACCCCGGGCGGTCATGACCTGGATCCGGAATTGATGCCATGGAAATTCTATACCAAATTCACTGATGAAGAACTGAAAGCGCTCTGGCTGTATTTGCAGTCGCTTCCAAAGCTGAGCCAGTATTCCTCGTAAGACAGAAAGGACCTCCCACACGGAGGTCCTTTGCATTTTAATCTGCAGCGACAGGTACATGTAAAGGCTCGAACCTTGCTGTGAAATGCCTCAGCAGTTCAGGGGCATACGTGAACTTGTAGCCGCAAACCGAGCCGGCCCGTGATTTGATCCTGGTCAGTACGTCAACAACATAATCCAGGTGGCTCTGGGTGTACGTCCGCCGGGGGATGGCCAGGCGCAGCAGCTCGAGCTTGGGGTAGTGCCAGATCCCGGTATCCGGGTCGAGACAGGCGAACATGACCGAGCCGATCTCGCGAGCCGCGGATGGCGCCTTCGCGGTACAGCTCCACGGCCAGGGCCAGCGCCGGGAATTCATAATTGGGGATGTGCGGGAAAACAGCCTGCCCGTCCATGTACACGGCATGGCCGCCGGCGGGCTGGATCGTGGGAATGCCTGCTTCGTTGATGCGCGCTCGCCAGGTAGGCGGTCTGGGCGATGCGATAGGCGAGATAGCTTTCATCCAGGCCTTCATATAGACCGATGGCCATCGCATCCAGGTCACGGCCGGCCAGGCCGCCGTAGGTGGGGAAGCCCTCCCGCAGGATCAACTCATTCTTGACGTTCTCGAAGATCTTTTCATCGTTCATGCACAGCAACCCGCCCATGTTGACGATGGCATCCTTCTTGGCAGACATGCACATGCCGTCGGCGTAGGCAGAACATCTCGCGGGCGATCTCCTTGACCGGTTTGCAGCTCATAGCCGGGCTCGCGCAGCTTGATAAAGTAACAGTTCTCGGCGTAGCGCGCCGCGTCGATGAAGAACGGGATCCCGTACTCGTGGTAGACCTCCGCCACAGCCTTGAGGTTCTCCATCGAGACGGGCTGCCCGCCGCCGGCGTTGTTCGTGACCGTCATCATCCCGAACGGGATATTGGCCGCGCCGATCTTTTCGATAAATGCCCGCAGCTTGCCGATGTCCATGTTGCCCTTGAAGGGATGCAGGTTTGCCGGGTCGAAGGCCTCGTCGATGACCAGGTTCGCCGGCCGCCCGCCGCGGGCGCGGATATTGGCGTCGGTGGTGTCGAAGTGCATGTTGCTCGGGACGTATTGTCCCGCCTTGACCAGCACCGCCGTCAGGATGTTCTCGGCGGCGCGCCCCTGGTGGGCGGGGACAAAGTATTTGAAACCGAATACATCCTCCACCGCCGCTTTGAGCCGCTGGAACGAGCGCGCACCCGCATATGATTCGTCGCCGCGCATCAGCGACGCCCACTGCTCCTGGCTCATCGCCCCGGTGCCTGAGTCGGTCAGCAGATCGATGAAGATATCCTCCGCCCGCAGCTGGAAGACGTTGTAGCCCGGCCTCCACGAGCCGTGCCTCGCGTTCCTCAGGCGGGATCAGCCGAATGGATTCAATTACTTTGATGCGAAAAGGTTCGGGGGGATAGTACATGGAATCTCCTTTTGAGTGATCTATACCCAGTGTAGCACCCTTCCTACGCGAGAGGCATGTGACAGATTTCGTGAATTCGTACGTGTATTGTCCAGTTATGGCAAGCCGGCGCCATCCTCTACAAGCTGGAAGGCCGATAAGATTTCGGAAATGATCTGCTGTTCAGGCAAGATCTTGTATAGCTTCAGATGGGCCTGTTCTGATTGAAGCTGGCAGTTGGCAGGACCTTCCGAGGCTAAAAGCTTCAGAGTCTGCCTCTCTCCAACGCTGCTCTCCTTGTGGGTGAAAGCGACTGGGAGCCCGAGAAATTCTCCGAGCTGTTCGGCTGCCTGGGCAACGGCCCGGATTTCCTCCTCTGTCAGCATCGTAATTAATCTGGCTTCCACAATGACCCCGTCTTTTTTTAGCGTTCGACTCCAGCCGCCGATTACCTGACCATCCAGGATGATGATATTTGCCAGGAGTGCCGGATCATCCTTCATGATCCCAGCCTGCCTGATAAATTTCTGGATCGCACTGCGGTCTTTAAACCCGATGAAATACTCGTCGTAATTGGGAAGCAGGTAGGCTTTAGGCGATTTTTCCCGGTTGAAGGGTTCGGTTTCGGCAAAATAATAGGTCTGGTTATCGATGATCTCCGTCTCGAATTGAGACTTGACCATTTCCATGCCGGTTCTGGCATCTGCGATCGTTAATCCGGACCATACACAAAAATCCTTGAGTGTGGCCGGGCCGCGGGTGAAGAAGTATCTCTTTACAAGCTCAGCCAGGGACTCATCCCGCGCCTCATGGCTTTGGCCACAGGAACGCGCTCCTCCAGCAGGGCGTAGGTAAACTGTTTGCCTTTCCGGGGACCGCTGCAGATGACCGCGTCCAGCTCGGCGTGCATCAGGATGTGACCCAGCCGCTGACCCCCGGCCGGAATGCGCGCCCTTTGGAAGGCCGGTTCAATCTCGGCGCGGGTCAATTGTTTTCCGCCCTGTAATACCTTGATCAATGCGGCATTGCTTTTCTTGAAAATGGTCCTGTCAAGTTCCAACTGGCGGTCCATAGTAGGCGATCTGCGCCCTGACCCGTGGCGCGGTAAGAGCCAGCATCCAGCGGATATCTTCCGGCGCTACAAAATGCCAGGTGGGCCTCAACAGATGGGTGCGCAGGATCGAGCCGTCGTCAAAGGCCCGCTGCACATCCGGGTCCGCGAGTCCGTCCGAGCGCAGGCCGATCGCCCATTTCGCCCCGGCAAAATCCTGGGCCTGGACCGCGCCCAGGCGGCGCACGACGTCAGCGGCTTGATGGGAATGATTGTGGGATAGATGTTGATTGTGCAAACGGCAAGCTGCGATATCCAGATGCATAATTCCACCTCCGAAATTTTAAAGCTCTACTGAGAATAACTTTAATTCAATATCGTCGGCGGATAGCCTGACCATTCTCTCGAATCTCATCCCAAGTTTTTCCAGAAGGTGAATGGAGGGGAGATTTTCCGGGTCGACCACTGCAACCAGGCGCTTCAAACCGATCTCTTCCTGCGCGTACTGCTTCATTGCCAGCGCCGCCTCGAATGCATATCCCTTCGACCAGAATTTCGGCAGGAAGGCATAACCGATATCCACATCCTTCAGCGTATTGCGCCGGATCAAGCCGCACATGCCCATGGATTTGCTGCTCTCCTTCAGCTCGACAAGATACAGGCCGAATCCGTTTTTTGCGTAGCTTGCAACCGGACCATCCGTAATGTACGCCTTTGCGCCTTCCCGGGTTCTTACCTTGCGATCGCCAATATTTCGGATAAAGGATGGATCATTTAGGAGCTCCAGGATGAAATCAGCATCCTTTTCCATCATAGGCCGCAGGATCAATCGCTCGGTTTCGAAGGTTTTCAAATTCATTTCTCCATAGCCTGCCATTACAGTCCCTTATGTTCCCGGAGACAGCTGCCTCCGTCCACGACCATGAACTGCCCGGGGTGGCCAGATTCGCGTTCAAGGTTGCTGTTTCGAGTGGAGTATCCGCGCGTGTGACGGGGTCGTCTGTCCTTGAACTGAAACAGTGGAATGCACGGAATCTCAGCTCCCTCGGTTGTTGTGCCCATCATACACGATTTCTGATCTGATATAAAAAACCGCATCAATCCCGTGACTGATCCGGTTTTCGTTGCCCGATGAAATGCCTGGATTATTTCTTCACCCGGTCCACCACCACTGCCTTGACAAGCTTGACGGCAATGCCCCCGCCCGGAACCAGCATCCCGACCGCATCGGCAGTCACATCGAAGAACAGGTCGTGGGTGATGATCCCCTTGATCTGGTCCGCCCATTTCCGGCCGCCGCTGCGACTGTCTCCCAGCAGGGCATCGAACTCGACCACGACCCTTTTCCCTTTACTGGCCCATTCATATTCAAAGGCATAGACGGGGCGGAAGTTGAGCTCGAGCGTCCTGATATCCACACGCTCCACGTGGATGACCTGGGCCTTGAGAACCGGCTGGATGACCTCTCCCAGCACCTGGCGGATGATGGCACTTGCCTTCATCTGGGGCGGGACGACCAGGGTCCCGGCAGGCGCGAAATGATCCAGGTCGGTGATCTCGGTCTTGGTGAGAGGCTCGTAGCGGTTCATATCTGCCTTTTGACCGGAGATACCGTTGAAAAAACGGGTCACCTCATTTTCCTCGACACAATGTTCCACGCCGTTGAGAGTGAAGGAAGGATTGTTTTTGGAACTCGAATTCAGCCGCAGCTTTTGTCCCAATACGGTGACTTCACGCACTTCCTCGCCCTTGATCGGGACGGTGTAGACCTGCTGGCGGTCGTAGGCCGTGTGACTGGAGGCATTGACCATCCAGTACGGCTCCAGGCGGTTCTCCACCGAGACAATCTGGATCTCGGCCGGGTTGGGGCGCGAAAGCAAATTCCCGAACGTACCGGCGACAAGAGTTGTCTTTTTCTTTTCGATCCGCTCCCGGGCGTCATCCAGGGATATTTGCGGGACAAAGTAATACGCATGCTCTTCAGCAAGGCTGATTTCCATTTGTTCTCCTCTGAGAATTTCGATCGTGGGAATCTTGGTATGCGGATAAATGCTGTACGATTATAGGACTTCCTACTCCAACTGGAAGAGTGATTTATGGTTCTCTTAACAACATACTCGTCCCATACCATAACGGAAAACCACGGGTTTGAGTTCCCTTTTCCTCTGTTCGTTCATATCTTCCCCCTTTATAATCACTTCAACAATTCTAAATTCCCTACTCTCTACTCTCTGATCTCAAATTTCAAATTCCCCTAATCATGACCCAACTCATTGAATGTATCCCGAATTTTTCCGAAGCGCGGCGCCCTGAAGTGATCGACCAGATCGTCGCTGCCATTAAATCGGTCGAAGGCGCCCGCCTGCTGGACTGCTCCTCCGACATGGACCATAACCGGACCGTGGTCACTTTCGCCGGCCCGGCCTTTGCCGTGGAGGAGGCTGCCTTCCGCGCCATCAAGACCGCCGCCGAGCTGATCAACCTGGACCAGCACACCGGCGAGCATCCCCGCATCGGCGCCACGGATGTCTGTCCCTTTGTCCCCCTTTCGGATGCAACGATGGAGGAGTGTGTGGCGATCGCGAAGCAGGTGGCGGAACGAGTCGGCAGTGAGCTCGGCATCCCGGTCTATTTGTACGAAACGGCGGCGACCCGTCCCGAGCGCACCAACCTCGAGAACATCCGCCGCGGACAGTATGAGGGTCTCAAAGCTGAGATCGAATCCAATCCCGAGCGCAAACCCGATTTTGGACCTGCAAAGCTCGGGACTGCGGGAGCCACCGTCATCGGCGCGCGCAATCCGCTCATTGCCTTCAACGTCTATCTCACCACCAGCGATGTCGACATTGCCAAGAAAATTGCCAAAGCTGTCCGCCAGTCCTCGGGCGGGTTTCGTTATGTCAAAGGGCTGGGTCTGCTCGTCGAGGGACGTGCCCAGGTCTCGATGAATCTCACCAACTTCCGTGAGACGCCGATGGCGCGCGTTGTGGAAATGATCCGCCGCGAAGCGGAGCGATATGGAGTGAGGATCCATCATAGTGAGCTGGTGGGGCTTATCCCGCAGGATGCTCTGACGGATGCCGCCGTCTGGTACATGCAGCTCGATCAGTTCGACAAAGCCCAGATCCTGGAAGCCCGGCTGTTCGAGTCGCACGCATCCACCCCGGCCGAAAGCGCACCCTCATTTATCGAGGAATTGGCAGCCCCGACGCCGACTCCCGGGGGCGGCTCCGCCGCTGCCTACGCCGGCGCAATGGGCGCGGGACTGGTGGCCATGGTCGCGGGCCTGACGATCGGCAAAAAGAAATACGCCGACGTGGAAGCCGAAATGCAGGCGGTCCGTGTTGTGGCCGAAAACCTGCGCAAGGAACTCACCCAGGCTGTGGACGATGATGCCTCCGCGTTCGAAGCGTTGATGGGAACGTTCAAACTCCCCAGGGAAACGGACGAGGAAAAAGCGTCGCGCTCAACGGCGATCGTCAAGGCCACCTTGAATGCTGCCCACATTCCACTGCATGTCTCAGGACAGGCGGTCAAGGTCATGGAACTGGCCCTGAAATGTGTCAAAAAGGGAAATGCCAACGCCATGAGCGATGCCATGTCCGGCTTCGCCATGTGCCGCGCCGCCCTGACCGCCGCAGGCTACAACGTACGCATCAACATTAATTCATTGGAAGATAAATCGGCGGGAGAGAAGATGCTGGCTGAAATGAAGGAGTTGGAAGCCAAAGCCGACAATCTGGAAAAAGAAATCCGCCAGGCCATGACCGAACGCGGAGGGATTTAACTATGGAGTCCAGGAGCTTGCTCCTGGATTAGCAAGCGGCAAGCCGCTTGACTCCATAATCTAAAAATCATCGACTACGTTAATTGTGTCAATGGGCTGATCGTAAACGAGTTTCTTTAGTTCATCTCCCCCTTGCTCAATAAACCACTTATAACTACAGTATGGATAATCCACCGCATTTTCAACGAGTCCGTGCTTGACCGGATTTATATGAACGTAATGTAGCCTGGCAAGAAAAGACTTTTCATAGGTCAAACACGTATCCCAATAGTTAAACCAGACCTGCCTTCCATGAGTTCCATCCCAATTATTCAGTTGAAGTGCAGTTATGGAGTGTACCTGCCGTACAAGTTTTGACAAGGTATTTACGTTTTCAGGCGCCTGGGCGATAAAGTGGTAATGATTGTTCAAGATGGCCCAGGCTTGCATATCCCAACCAAGTAGGCTTGATCGTTCCAACAAGGTTTCTAGGATAAATTGTTTTTTTCTTTCCTCGATTAGCAAGTGTTGATTGTGTAAGATGGCCCCCGTGATCATGTACATCGCGTTGGGAATGAAATAGTGTGGTGGGTTATTAGGATATACTTTGTACGCCTCATTCATGAATTGAAGTATAGCATCCGGAAATTTAGTGTAACCTTACAACCCACCAGCAAGCTGGTGGACTCCATAATTCCATGAAGCAATTATCCTTTTTTCTTCTCTTTCTCCTTCTATCATGCACCTCCAATCAAAGTATTGATCGTCTTCCCACAACTTCACCTACCCTCAATATCCCCTCGCCGACCTTCACCCTTCTTCCGTCCACCTTTAACCCCTTCCCCCTTCCCCCCAACGCCTACCTTCACCCCTATACCCTGTATTCCCTCCGCCGCGGATTTCTGCATTGATGACGGTCATTTGCTCTTTCAACGGCCCATTCACTCTCCCGCAAACACATTTGTAGATATTACCTACCGCTACGGTTCCACTGCCAACGGGAAGCGTGATCCGCACACTGGCGTAGAGTTCCTCAACAAGTTTGGCACACCCATATATGCTGCCGGGGAGGGGAAGGTGATCTTTGCCGGCTCTGGACAACAAGCCGGTCTACAGTCCCTGGAGTAATTATTACGGCAATCTGGTGGTGATCGAACATCCAGACGGTCTCTATACTCTGTATGCTCATCTCTCCAAGATCCTGGTCGAGCAGGGACAAACGGTTGCAGCTGGAGACCAGATTGGTGAAGTGGGCCAGACTGGCGTTGCCATTGGCAGCCACCTTCACTTGAAGTCCGCCGCGGAGATGTGGAGGACCAGTCTTCCACGGAAAATCCCGAGCTCTGGCTGGTCCCGAATTCGGACGAAGCAGGTTCACCCATGGGCGCTTTGCAGCTTTCCATTATGGATCAGGGTGGCAAACTTGTAAAAAAAGCAAAATATAACCTTGAGCATCACGCCGATAAAAACGAACCTGCAGATCTTGTCTATTATGAAACCACCTATGATAAAAAAATGCTCAAAGGCGAAGAGAATGCCGGGATCGGTGACCTGCCTGCCGGATGGTATCGGATCATGCTGTTATATAACGGATATACGTATGAGCGCTGGGTTGAAGTAGAATCCGGAAAATTGACCCAGGCTGTGATCACTGTGAAATAAGGTATTTTGCCTGTCGTCTAAAAACTCAAACTGGAGAGAAAATGGGACTCAAACCTGACCACTGGATCCGCAAGATGGCACACGAACACCGCATGATCGAGCCGTTCGAAGAAAAACAGGTCCGCGAGGGAGTTGTCTCGTACGGCGTTTCCTCCTACGGATACGACGTCCGTGTGGCGGATGAATTCAAGATCTTCACCAATGTCTTCTCCGCCACTGTGGATCCGAAGAACTTCGACACCAAGTCCATGGTGGATTACATCGGCGATGTGTGCACCATCCCGCCCAACTCATTTGCCCTGGCGCGCACTGTGGAATATTTCCGCATCCCGCGCAAGGTGCTGACGATCTGTCTGGGAAAGTCCACTTATGCCCGCTGCGGGATCATCGTCAACGTGACGCCGTTCGAGCCGGAGTGGGAGGGATTTGTGACCCTGGAGATCTCCAATACCACGCCTCTGCCCGCCAAGATCTACGCCAATGAAGGCCTGGCCCAGGTCCTGTTCTTTGAAGCGGACGAGGAGTGTGAAATATCGTATGCAGATAAGAAGGGGAAATACCAGAGGCAGCAGTCCATCGTGCTGCCGAAGCTATAAAATAAAGACCTGCCAAATCATCAAGATTTGGCAGGTCTTTTGAGAAATCGAAATCGAAGCGATGAGTTTCGGCCTTTCTACTACTGTTTGGCTTGTTCCATTGCCTTTTTCACATTTACAAATAAAAGAATTATTAAGCCTAGTCCAAAGAATATAACTACCGAAAAAATACCCCAGCGCATACTACGGGTAACCTGATTGACAATTCCAAACGTAAATGTCCCCATCCAGGATGTCCCGCGCTCACTGATTTCATAAAACGAGTAAAACTCAGCCTCCTGGCCCTTCGGGATCATCAGCGAGAAAAGACTGCGGCTAAGAGCTTGACTGCCACCCAGGATGAGGGCAATGACGAAGGCCAATACCCAAAATTCCAGTTGTCGCTGTTCGATTCCAAGGAGACTGGCTGTGCTCTTCATGCCAAAAAGGGCATAAATTGTAGTCCCACACCAAATAACCAAACTTAGTATGATGGTCTGTTTCGTGCCTATCCAGCCGGCAACCCGGTTGAAACCCAGTGCTCCCAGGAAGGCTACGAATTGAATCATGAGGATCACCAGGATCAATTGAGTGGTTTCCATCCCTAATTCCTGGGCGGCAAAAATCGCAGCGACGCTTATGACAGTCTGTATACCGTCGTTATACAACAAATAAGCCAGTCAGGAATTTCATCCTCTCAGGAAGTGTTCGATGCTTGCGAACGATAAAAAGGATGAGGACTAAAATAGGGTCCCAGTGCAGGAGCAAGTACGAGCCAGATGGGTAAGCCTAAAAATAACAGCAACGGGGATCAGCAGTGGCAGCATCATCAAAACGGTAATGAGGTTGCGGGGAACCTCCATCAAATGACTAAGCTGCGTAAATGCGATCGAAAAATAGTTTTCACCCTCCGGGAACGGACGGGCGGCATGCCGCGGTTGCAGACGGGAAAATGTAATTAGCGAGAAACCCAGCCACCATACACCGGCCGACGCCAGACTGATCCGGCGACCATTCCACTGTCCAGGCCGAGCTTTCACTAAAGAGAAAGAATGCCAGGTTCAAAGCAAGCAGAAGTCCACCGCCCAGGTAGCCCATCGCCCAGCCGTAGGAGGAGACGGCGATCCCGTTGATCTTCGCTGGCGATGTTGGAAGATAGGAGTTGTAAAAAACAATGCCGGCACCGAACGCAACATTGGCTACCAGGAAGAGCAGGCCTGCAAACCAATGTCCACCGGGGGTAATAAAAAACATTAGGATCGTTGAGATGGCCCCAATGAAAGCAAATATGCGCATGAGCTGTTTTCGCATGTGTGAATAATCAGCCAGTGCACCAAGTAAGAGGTAAAAATAGCAACTTGAAGCAAAACTGACGCAGAAATCAGGATACGGAAGATACGAGTCTAAACGGATTGGATAATTGAGCAGGTGCATATTGCCCTCTGCATCCGCGGCCGCCTTGGTAATGGCTGTCAGGTATGGTCCAAGAAATGCGACCACAACTGTTGTGCTGAAGGCTGAGTTCGCCCAGTCGTACATTGCCCAGCCGAAGATTTCCCGCTTGTCGTTCACCGATTGCCTGTGCTGTTGCCATGCTGCCTCCGAGTGATTGGATTTACTAATTCTATATTCAAAACCCCGTAGTACTATTGTAGGTTGCGAAAGCAGGGGAGTGTGATAAAATCCAGTGATACATGGAATAAGAAACAGGGAGGAAAAACCAAAAACCCCTTGCAAATGGGCCAATCTTCATATATAATCACAGTTTGCTATCCCGCCAAATGTCGCGGGATGTATTCGTGTGTATACCGCTTTCTGTTCGATCCCTCGGATTTGAATTGCATCTGTTACCTGGCAAGAACGAAATTCAGGGAGGGGACGCGGTAGTTCGTAACGGCGCACATACCCAAGGTTAGGAGTAAACCGGATGTCTTCTACTTTACCCCGCAAGAGTTATGCGCGTATCCCAGTCAACATCAAACTACCCAATCTGATTGAAGTCCAGCTTGACTCGTTCGAGCGCCTCAAGCGCGAAGGCCTGGGCGATCTCTTCCATGAGGTCTCTCCCATCGAATCCTATAACAAGGGCATGAAGCTATATTTCCCAAGCCGGAGCCCGGAATCGAAGCAGTGGGGCCTGAAATACTGGTTTGGCGAGCCCAAGCATTCCATCGAGGAATGTGTCGAGCGCGACCTGACCTATCGCCAGCCCGCTTTATGTCTCCGTGCTGCTGGCAGGGCCGGATGTCCCCGAGCCGATCAAGCAGGATATCTTCCTCGGCGACTTCCCCGAGATGACCGACAAGGGCACGTTCATCATCAATGGCACCGAGCGCGTCGTCGTCTCGCAGCTGATCCGCTCGCCGGGCGTTTACTTCGAGGCCCCCACCGATCGCGCCACCGGCCGCCTGCTGGCCATGTCCAAGCTGATCCCTGACCGCGGCGCGTGGATGGAATTCGAGACCCGCAAGATCGGATTACATCATTCTCAAGTTCAACCGCAAGCGCACCGTGCCGATCACGGTTTTCCTGCGCGCCCTGGCCGCCGTCGACGATGGCATCAAGGATTGCCCGCTGAAGACCGGCATCGGACGAGGAAATCCTGTCCCTCTTCCAGGATGTGGATAATAACCCGGAACGCCTCTTTATTGCCTCCACGCTCAAGCAGGAGCCGAATGGGATCTTGCCGGTCATCAGACCATCGCCGAAGCGGCCCTGATCGAATTCTTCAAAAAGATGCGCCCGGGCGACCCGGCCACGCTGGATAACGCCCGCCAGTTCCTGGAGGAGCAGTTGTTCGACCAGCGCCATTATGATCTCGAGCGGGTGGGTCGCTACAAGCTGAACCAGAAACTGGACCTGAACGTCCCGATCCCGCATCGCACCGTGACCAAGATCGGATGTCATCCGCCTGCTGCGGCGCATGATCCAGATCAACAACGGTGTCGAGCCGCCGATGATATCGATCACCTCGGCAACCGCCGCGTCAAGACGGTGGGCGAGCTGATCCAGAACAAGCTGCGCATCGGCCTGCGCCGCATGGAGCGGGTCATCAAGGAACGCATGTCCATCCGTGACCAGGAGCAGCTGTCCCCGGTGACGCTGGTCAATATCCGCCCGGTCGTGGCGGCCCTGCGTGAGTTCTTTGGTTCCTCGCCAGCTTTCGCAGTTCATGGACCAGACCAACCCGCTGGCCGAACTGCGCCACAAGCGCACGCTCTCCGCACTGGGACCGGGTGGTCTGCGCCGCGAGCGCGCCGGCTTCGACGTGCGCGATGTGCACCACTCGCATTATGGCCGTATCTGCCCAATCGAGACCCCGGAAGGTCCGAACATCGGTCTGATCGGCCGTCTGGCTTCCTTTGCACGTGTAAATGAATATGGCTTCATCGAAACGCCCTATCGCAAGGTCTTCAAGACCATGCAGGCCGACGATGAGCGTCTCGGAGGGCCGCACCCTGCGCGAGAACGTCACCGATCCGAAGTCGCGGAGAAGTGCTCGTTCAAGAGCGGCGAACGCATGATCGATGCCAAAATGCTGAAGCGGATCTGCCAAGACCGCGAAATCCTGCAGCATCGTTCCATATGTCTCGGATCAATATTGATTATCTTTCTGCAGATGCAGAGGATAAGTTCGTGATTGCCCAGGCAAACGCGCCTTTGAACTGAGAATAAGGAATTCGTCCGCGACCGCATCTCCTGCCGCTATCACTCCGGCTTCATGTTCTCGACCTCCGAGACCAGTCGATTTCATGGATGTCGCCCCGCACCAGGTCGTGGGCATCAGCGCCGCCCTGATCCCGTTCCTCGAGCATGACGATGCCAACCGCGCCCTGATGGGCTCGAACATGATGGCCCAGGCAGTTCCACTGGTCCGGCCTGAGATCCCGCTTGTCTCCACGGGCATGGAATATCATGCCGCGCTTGACTCCGGTCAGGTCGTGGTCGCTGAGGCCGATGGCGGAGATGTACGTCTGTTACCGGCAATCAATCACGGTCAAGGAAAAGAGGCGGCATCCGCATACTATCAGCTGCGCAAGTATCAGCGCTCCAACCAGAGCACCTGCATCGACCAGCGTCCCGCCGTCGTAAAGGGACAGATAGATCAAGAAGGGCGATATCATCGCCGATTCCTCCTCCACCGAAAGCGGACAGCTGGCCCTCGGCCAGAATGTGGTCGTGGCCTTCCTCTCCTGGGAAGGCGGCAACTTCGAAGACGCGATCCTGATCTCCGAGCGGCTCGTCCAGGAAGATCGCTTCACCTCGGTCCACATCGAGAAGTACGAAGTGGAAGCCCGCGATACCAAGCTGGGCCCCGAGGAAATCACCCGCGATATCCCCAATGTCGGCGAAGATGCCATCAAGGATCTGGACGAGAACGGGATCATCCGCATCGGCGCCGAAGTTGGCCCGAACGATATCCTGGTGGGCAAGATCACGCCCAAGGGTGAAAAGGAACTTACGCCGGAGGAGCGCCTGCTGCGGGCGATCTTCGGTGAGAAATCACGTGATGTGAAGGACACCTCGCTGCGCATGCCTCATGGCGAGCGCGGCAAGGTTGTCGATGTAAAAGTCTTTACCCGCGAAGAGAATTCCGACCTTTCCGCCGGCGTGGACATGATGGTCCGTGTCTCGGTTGCCCAGCGCCGCAAGCTGACCGCGGGCGACAAGATGGCAGGCCGTCATGGCAACAAGGGTGTCGTCTCGAAGGTTGTGCCGGTTGAGGACATGCCTTTCCTGGAAGATGGCACCCCGGTGGATATCATTTTGAACCCGCTGGGCGTTCCCGGTCGTATGAATATCGGCCAGGTACTGGAAGTCCATCTCGGCTGGGCGGCCAAGCGCCTGGGCTATCGCGCCGTCACCCCTGTGTTCGATGGGGCGACGGAAGCCGAAATCGAAGCCGAACTCGCCCGCGCCTGGATCGTCGATCGAGGCCTGGAAGGAAGTCGGCTGTCGCTGCCTGGGAATGGATGCAAGCAGCAGGAGTACGATCCTGAGTCCATTCAGGATGATGATGAAGTACGGCGCCTCTATCTCGAGGACTGGCTGGGCGGGCGTGGATATGATCCCTACGACTTGAGCGACCCGGACTATGCCCGGTTTGCCACCGCCTCTGAATGGCTGCGCGAACGGGATACGATCCCGAGACGATCTTCCATCCGGAAAATGCCTGGATCCGTCACATCCGTAACCAGTATGACGTGGCGCTGTGAGCGCCTGTCTGCGCCTTTGGATCGAAAGTGAAGGTCATGTAGGCCGCATCGCCGAAGCACGTGCTCACGGAAGTCGCCCAGGAAGTGATGGCATCCAGACCGGGCATCCCATGCCGACCCTGGGCAAGCAGATGCTGCGGGATGGCAAGACCGGCGTCCCTATGATCAGCCGGTGACTGTCGGTGTGATGACCATCCTCAAGCTGCATCACCTGGTGGAAGACAAGGTCCATGCCCGCTCCACGGGCCCATACAGTCTGGTCACACAGCAGCCGCTTGGCGGTAAGGCCCAGTTCGGTGGACAGCGCTTTGGTGAGATGGAAGTATGGGCGCTGGAAGCCTATGGCGCCGCGTACACCCTCCAGGAAATGCTGACCGTCAAATCGGACGATGTCCAGGGCCGCGTCAATACCTATGAGGCCATCGTCAAAGGTGAGCCGATCGAGGAACCGAGCATCCCTGCATCCTTCCGCGTGCTGGTCAAGGAACTGCAATCCTTGGCCTGGCGGTGGAAGCGATCAACGAAGGCGGCGACGTGGTGAAGTTTGGCAAGGATGAAGAGAAACAACATCCGCCGAAGATGGATACCGGTGCTTGCTTGGGCATTGGCAATAATCTGATAACCAAGCAGTAATCCTTGACGATAAGCAATGTGCAGTGATAAAATCGCCGTCCGTTGCCAAAATAATAAGCGGCAATAATCCCGCTACAAGGCATGGCACTAAAGTGAGGCCATCAGGAAAGTTTGTGATGGCCTCATTTCTTGGCAAAATCATTGTGAACGAAAGTTAATAATTCGGAGGCCGATTGTGCCGACAATCAATCAAATGGTCCGCAAGGGACGCAAAAACAAGAAAGTAAAAAGCAAAGCCCCGGCTCTGCAATTCACGCTGAACTCGTACAAGCAGCGCCGTGTCCGCCAGGACAAGGGCGCGCCGCAGAAACGTGGCGTTTGCACTGTCGTGCGCACCATGACACCCAAGAAGCCGAACTCGGCTCTGCGCAAGATCGCCCGCGTGCGCCTGACCAATGGCATCGAAGTTACTGCGTATATCCCTGGTGAAGGTCACCAGCTGCAGGAGCACTCCGTGGTGCTCGTCCGTGGCGGTCGTGTGAAAGACCTGCCAGGCGTTCGCTATCACATTGTTCGTGGTTCACTGGATACGACCGGCGTTGCCAATCGTAAGCAGGGCCGATCAAAATACGGCGCGAAGCGCCCGAAGTAATCGTTAGATGGAGTAATCAAGCATGCGTAGAGCAAAACCCGAAAAGCGGGAAATCCTTCCCGACATTCGCTATAACAGCGTCCATCGTCCAGACCCTGGTCCAGCATGTGATGAAGCGCGGCAAGAAAAGCATCGCCACTCGGCTTGATCTATGATGCCATGGATATGATCGCAGGAGCGCACCGGCAAAAATCCGATGGATGTCTTTGATGGTGCGCTTGAAAAATGTTGGCCCCTGTGATGGAAGTTCGCCCCCGCCGTGTGGGTGGCGCCACCTACCAGGTGCCTATGGAAGTCTCCGGGACCGCCGCACTACCCTGGCGATCCGCTGGATTTTGTCTGCGGCCCGTGACCGCTCCGGCAAATCCTTCGCCGAAAAGCTGGCCAGCGAATTGATCGATGCCTTCAACGAAACAGGGTGCGGCCATCCGCAAGCGTGACGAAACCCACAAAATGGCCGAGGCCAACCGCGCCTTCTCGCATTATCGTGTTTAGATTTAAATTTCAGAGGATTAGTAAAGGTAACGTTTAAGAATGGCCCGTGAGTATCCGCTCGAGAAATATCGAAATATCGGGATCATCGCCCACATTGACGCTGGTAAAACGACAACTACCGAGCGTATTATGTTCTATACCGGTAAGACGCACCGCATCGGCTCCGTCGATGAAGGCACGACCGTCACCGACTGGATGGTCCAGGAGCGCGAGCGTGGTATTACCATTGTTTCTGCGGCTGTTTCCGCCGAATGGAAGGGCTACCAGTTCAACCTGATCGATACTCCCGGGCATATTGACTTTACCGCTGAAGTCCAGCGCTCGCTGCGTGTTTTGGATGGCGGCGTCGTCGTCTTCGATGCTGTCCAGGGCGTGGAGCCGCAAAGCGAAACCGTCTGGCGTCAGGCCGACCGCTATGGCGTTCCGCGCATTTGTTTTGTCAACAAGATGGACCGGGTCGGCGCTTCCTATGAGCGCACGATTGAATCCATTAAAGAGCGGCTGGGCGCCAACCCGATCCCGATGCAGATGCCGATCGGCTTCGAGGCTACGTTTCAAGGGTGTGGTTGACCTGCTGACGATGAAGGCCATCTACTGGGAGGATGATCTTGGCAAAGAGCCAAAGGATCGTCGGAAATTCCGGAGGAATCTGCAGGAACAGGCTGACGAAGCCGCGCAAGCACATGGTGGAAAAGATCGCCGAGACTTGACGATGACCTGACCATGAAGTTCCTTGAAGCGCGAGGAGATCAGCGATCGATGAATTGAAGGTAGCCTTGCGCAAGGGCTGTGCTTGCGAACCAGGCTATCCCGGTTTCTGCTGGTTCTTCCTTGAAGAACAAGGGTGTCCAGGTCCTTCTGGATGCGGTGATCGATTACCTGCCCTCCCCGGCGGATATTCCGGCGGTGAAGGGCATCAGATCCCGATGAATCCGATAATGTAGATCGAGCTTCCTGCCGAGGATAACGGCCCCTTGGCGCGCTGGTGTTCAAGATCGTGACCGATCCGTATGTGGGCCGCCTGGCCTATGTCCGCGTCTATTCCGGCATGGTCCAGCCAGGGACAGACTGGTCCACAACTCCACCAAGGGCAAGCAAGAGCGCATCGGACGTCTGATCCGCATGCACGCCGATCACCGCGAAGATATGACCGAAGTCCGTGGCAGGCGATATCGGCGCCGTTCTCGGTTTCAAGGAATGCTTCACCGGCGATACCCTGTGCGACACGAAAGACATCGTGCTGGAAAACATCTCCTTCCCGGAGCCGGTCATCTCCGTTGCCATCGAGCCCAAGAGCTACCGCCGATCAGGAAAAGATGGGCGAGGCCCTGCGCAAGCTGTCCGAAGAAGACCCGACCTTCCGTGTCGCTCGGACGAAAATACCGGGCAGACCATTATCTCGGGGATGGGCGAGCTTCATCTCGACGTTCTCGTTGACCGCATGGTTGCGCGAATTCAAGGTGCAGGCCAATGTGGGCAGCGCCGCGGGTTGCCTATCGCGAATCGATCACCCGCCGGTGACAAGAAGTCGAATTACAAGTATGCCAAGCAATCGGGCGGACGCGGTCAATATGGTCATGTGGTCATCTCCTTGGAGCCGGGTGAGCGTGGGTCAGGGTATCGTCTTCGAAAACAAGATCATTGGCGGCTCGATCCCGAAGGAATTCATTCCGCCGATTGAAAAGGGCTTCAGGAAGCCTCGGAAGGGGTGTGTTGGCTGGTTATCCAGTCACCGACATGAAAGTTACGCTTGTTTGATGGGTCCTTCCATGAGGTCGATTCGAACGAAATGGCTTTCAAGTTGGCCGCCATCATGGGCTTCAAGGAAGGTGTCCAGCGCGGCGCTCCGGTTCTGCTCGAGCCGATCATGAAGGTTGAAGTGGTGGTTCCCGAGGAATATCCTGGGCGATGTCATGGGACAGATCAACAGCCGCCGTGGCCTGATCCAGGGCATGGAAATGCGCCCGGGGAATGCGCAGGCGGTCGTGGCGATGGTGCCCCTGGCCGAAATGTTCGGGTATGCAACAGAGCTTCGCTCTGCAACACAGGGACGCGGTGTTTTCTCGATGGAATTTGACCACTATGCGCCGGTTAGCGAAACTGTGGCGCAGGAAATTTTGAAGAAATAGAACACATCTCGCTTGTTCATTATCAGAAGGAGATTTATCAATGGCGAAGGCAGAAATTTGATCGGAGCAAGCCGCATTTGAATGTGGGGACGATGGGGCACATCGACCACGGGAAGACGACGTTGACGGCGGCGATCACGAAAGTATCGCAGATGTCTGGGGCAGGCGGAATTCCGGGCGTACGATCAGATCGACAATGCGCCGGAGGAAAAAGCGCGCGGGATCACGATCAACATTGCGCATGTGGAATACCAGACGGACAAGCGGCACTATGCGCACGTGGACATGCCGGGACACCGGGACTACATCAAGAACATGATCACGGGAGCGGCGCAGGTGGATGGGGCGATCCTGGTGGTGGCGGCGCCGGATGGGCCGATGCCGCAGACGCGCGAGCACGTGCTTGCTGGCGCGGCAGGTGGAAGTGCCGAGCATCGTGGTGTTTCTGAACAAAGTGGACCAGATGAACGATCCGGAGCTGCTGGAGCTGGTGGAGCTGGAGCTGCGGGAGCTGCTGACGAGCTACGGTTTCCCGGGGACACGACCCCGATCGTGCGCGGGAGTGCGCTGGAAGCGTTGGACAGCACCGAGCACCGACCCGAATGCGCCGGAATATGAGTGCATCCGGGAGTTGCTGCGGGTGGTGGATGAGTACATCCCGGAGCCGAAGCGTGACACGGACAAGCCGTTCATGATGGCGATGGAAGATGTGTTCTCGATCAAGGGACGCGGGACGGTGGTGACGGGTCGCGTGGACCGTGGGCGATGCCAAGATGGGGGACCCGGTGGAGATCGTTGGGTTGCGCGAGACGAAGACTTCGGTCATCACGGGGACGGAAATGTTCCACAAGGAGCTGGATGAAGTGATGGCGGGCGACAACGCCGGGATCCTGCTGCGCGGCATCGAGCGGGAAGATGTGGAGCGCGGGCAGGTGCTGGCCAAGCCGGGCAGTGTCACGCCGCACAAGAAGTTTCTGGCGCAGGTGTACGTGCTGAAGAAGGAAGAGGGGGGGCGGCACAAGGCGTTCTTCAGTGGCTACCGGCCGCAGTTCTACATCCGGACGATGGATGTGACCGGCAACATCACCCTGCCGGAAGGGGTGGAGATGGTGATGCCTGGGGATGATGTCAACCTGACGGTGGAGTTGATCGTGCCGGTGGCTCTGGAGCAGGGTTCCAAGTTCGCCATCCGTGAAGGCGGTCTCACCGTCGGCGCGGGTGTCGTCACCAAAATCCTGGAATAGGTGCAGGCATGGCAAAGCAAAAAATCCGCATCCGGCTTAAAGCCTACGATCATCGTGTTCTGGATCAGTCTGCCAAGCGCATCGTCGAGACTGCCGAACGCAGTGGCGCGCATGTTGTTGGTCCAGTGCCCTTGCCAACCAAGAAAGAACGGTTTACAATACGGCGCTCGACTTTCATCGACAAGGACTCGCACGAGCATTTCGAGATCCGCACTCACAATCGTTTGATCGATGTGCTGGATCCGGATTCAAAAACGATTGACATGCTGATGCGGCTGAATTTGCCCGCAGGTGTCGATATCGAGATCAAAATCTAGTCTAGTCGTTACTGGAGACCAGAGACGCGCAAGAGTTAGGCTCTACTCTCTGAATTTGGCAGCGCAAGAACGGCGTTGACCGGGAGACCAAAAACACGATGTGTCGCGGCAGACCGTTTGACTGTGCTGCCCGGAGATGATGCAGCCGAAGCCCAGGCTGACAGTCTCGACTAAATTTCTTTGTAAGGAGAAAACCGAGCATGTAAAGGGCTTATTGGAAAGAAAATCGGCATGACCCAGATTTTCGATGAGAAAGGCGTGGCGTATCCTGTCACCCTCATCGAAGCTGGGCCATGTTACGTTACCCAGGTTCGCCTTCCCGAAAACGATGGGTACTCGGCGGTTCAGCTGGGTTTCGGCGAAATTCATCCCAAGAACCTGACTGGCGGTGAGTTGGGTCATCTTGAAGGCAAACGGGCTGTCCCCCGTGACGTTTCCTGCGTGAATTCCGCACCAAGGACACCTGACGTCAATGTGGGCGATAAGCTCAAGGTGGACGTCTTCGCCGTGGGCGAGCATGTGGATGTGATCGGGACCAGCAAAGGCAAAGGTTTTGCCGGTGCTGTCAAACGCTACCATTTCAGCGGCGGCAAGAAGACGCATGGCCAATCTGATCGCCATCGCGCTCCGGGTTCCCGCGGCTCTGGTACCACGCCGGGTCGTGTCTACAAAGGTGCGCGCGGAGCGCAGGCCACATGGGCAATGACCGCGTCACTGCTCAGAACCTGAAGGTTGTTCTGGTGGATATTGAGCGCAACCTGCTCGGCATTCATGGTGCCGTGCCCGGTCGAAGGGTGGCCTGGTCGTGATCAAGGAGGCGCGCAAGCAGTAGGCTGCTGCGCGATAATGGGAGCCAGGTAATCATGAAAGTAGATGTCCTCAACATGGAGGGTAAAAAGATGCGCCAGGTGGAACTTCCCTCGGCCGATCTTCGAAGCCCCGATTAATGTGGATCTGATGCACCAGGCTTATGTCCGCCAGATGGCGAATGCCCGCCTTGGCACGCATCGAGACCAAAATCCGCCACGAGGTTGCCGGTGGCGGCGCGCAAACCCTGGAAGCAAAAAGGCACCGGCCGCGCCCGCCAGGGTTCCACGCCGCGCCGCGCAATGGGTGGGTGGCGGTCGCATTCACACGCCTCATCCCCGCAAATACGACCCAGCAGATGCCGCAAGAAAATGCGCCAGGCTGCCATGCGCTCCGCGTTGTCCGTCAAGGCCGCTGAAGCCGGTATCGTGGTGGTGGATGAGTTCAACCTCTCCGAGCCGAAGACCAAGCTGATGGCCCAGGCCCTCGGACAGCTTGGTGGGTGACATCCACCGCTCTCCTGGTGTCTGCCGAAAAAGACAGCGACTATGATGTGGTCATGCGCTCGGCCGAATAACCTCGCCGAACGCCAAGGTTTTGCTCGCCGGCTATCTGAATATCCGTGACCTGTTCGGTTTTGACAAGTTGTTCTGCCGGTCAAGGCTCTCGATGCCCTGGTGGCGCAGCTTGGGATAGGAGAGACAGAATGACCACGATTTATGATATCCTTCGCCGCCCGCTGGTCACCGAGAAATCCAATTACCAGTCCGGCAAGTTGAATCAGTACTCCTTTGTTGTCGCGGACAATGCCACGCGCGACGCAGGTCAAGGATGCGATCGAGTCGCTCTATGATGTCAAGGTCGTGCAGCGTGAATATCATCAATACCTCCGCCAAGCGCGGTCGCCGGCCCCGCAGCCGCCGGCTTCTTGTGCGCAGGTCCGGTTATAAGAAGGCCGTTGTCACCCTGGCTGCAGGGACAGACCCTTGAGATGTTTGAAGGGGTGCAGTAATGGCCGTAAAGAAATACAAACCGGTAACCCCCGGCACCCGCGGGATGACCGGTTATACCTTTGAAGAAATTACCAAGTCCACACCTGAGCGCTCGCTGATCGTGCCTCTGCGCAAGAGCGGTGGCCGCAACGCCTATGGACGTGTTACCGTCCGCCATCGCGGCGGCGGACACCGGCGCTTCATCCGCCTGGTGGATTTCAAGCGCGACAAGCGCGACATCCCCGCCAAGGTGGCGGCGATCGAATATGACCCGAACCGCACCGCCCGCCTTGCCCTGCTGTACTACGCTGATGGCGAGAAGCGCTACATCGTCGCCCCGCTGGGCCTCAAGGTCGGCGACACGGTCATGTCCGGCGCAGGAGCCGAAATCCGCTCCGGAAATGCTCTGCCGATTTCCAACATCCCGGTCGGCACCTTGATCCATAATATCGAAGTCAACGAAGGCAAGGGCGGGCAGCTGGTCCGCTCAGCCGGTGGCGCGGCACAGTTGCTGGCGAAGGAAGGCGATTTTGCCCAGATCCGCATGCCGTCCGGCGAAGTTCGCCTGATCCGCCAGGTCTGTTATGCGACCATCGGCCAGGTCGGCAACCTCGATCACGGCAATGTCAAGCTGGGCAAAGCTGGACGCAAGCGCCACATGGGCATCCGCCCGACCGTGCGTGGCTCAGCGATGTCCCCTCGCGACCATCCGCATGGTGGTGGCGAAGGTCGCCAGCCGATCGGTATGGCCGGCCCGAAGAGCTCCGTGGGGCAAGCCAACCCTGGGATACAAGACCCGCCGGAATAAGAAGACCGACCAGTATATTGTGCGCCGCCGCAGCAAGAAGAACCGCTAGGGCCGAATGTGAGCGAGGTAGGATATATGTCAAGATCGTTGAAAAAGGGTCCGTTCATCGAGCCTAAACTGCTGAAGAAAATTGAAGCGATGAACCAGAGCGGCGAGAAGAAAGTCCTTCGCACCTGGAGCCGGGCCAGCGTCATCTTCCCCCAGATGGTTGGACATACCATTGCCGTCCATGATGGACGCCGCCATGTGCCGATCTATATCACCGAAAACATGGTCGGTCACCGCCTGGGCGAATTCGCCCCCACGCGCACGTTCCGCGGCCATCATGGCTGCTGAAAAAGCCGCGCCGTAGGCGAGGAGCGTAGTAGCCATGGCATGATATCAAGCTCACCTGCGCTTCCTGCCCATGTCTGCCCAGAAGGTGCGCCTGATCATTGACATGGTGCGCGGCAAGGATGCCAACGAGGCCCTGGAAATCCTTCGCTTCATGCCCAACAAAGCTGCTGCGCTGCCGGTTCGCAAGTTGCTGGCCTCTGCTGTCGCCAATGCGGAAGAGAACTTTGGTGTCAGCCGCGACGACCTGTATGTTGCCACGATCTTTGCGGACGAAGCTCCCACGCGCAAATGGCGCCGGTTTGGTGCGCGGGGCCGTTTCAAGCCGGTACTGCGCCGCACTTCCCACGTGACTGTTGTCCTGCGCGAGCGCGGTTCGTAACCAGGAGAGCAAGGAGAAATTATGGGTCGTAAAGTTCATCCGATTGGTTTTCGCCTTGGTATTAATCACGGCTGGCAGGGCCGCTGGTTTGCCGAGGGCGCACAATATCGTACAGCAGCTGCATCAGGATTTTGCCATCCGCAGCTTGTTGATGGGTACCGCCTCCAAGGGTGGCGCCATGAAAGATACCGATGTACGCAAGCTCCGCAAGGATCTGCCGGATACGATCAAGAACGGCAAAGCTGGCATCTCCCGCATCGAAGTCGAACGCCATCCCGGCAAGATCCGTGTGGCGATTCATACCGCCAAGCCTGGCATCCTGATTGGTCGCAAAGGCGAAGGCGTGAAGAAGATCCGCCAGGCGCTGCAGACTCTGGTCGGCAAGAAGGTCGATCTGGATATCAAGGAGATCTCCTCTCCAGATACCGATGCGCTGTCTGGTTGCGCGCAATGTGGCGGACCAGCTCGAGACGGCGCATTGCCTATCGCCGTGCCATGAAGCGCGCCATCCAGCAGGCGATGCGCCAGGGTGCGCAGGGCATCAAGATCGATGGTCGGCGGCCGCCTGGGCGGCGCGGAAATGGCCCGCGATGTCTGGCTGCGCGATGGCCGTGTGCCTCTGCAGACGCTGCGCGCAAACATTGATTTTGCCAGGGCCGAAGCCCGCACCACCTATGGCCGGATTGGCGTCAAAGTGTGGGTCTACAAGGGCGAAGCCGTCCCTGAGACCGAAGAAAAAGTGGAGGCAACTGAAGGCGTGTACGTGAGCGAATAGCCGCTGAACGAATGAGTTGTCGCTTGGAAGAGGTAGTGATATGTTGATGCCAAAACGTGTGAAGTGGCGCAAAGCAAATGCGCGGCCGGATGACGGGGCAAAGCCCTGCGCGGGGCCGAAGTTAGCTTCGGTGAGTACGGCCTGCAGGCTTTGGAACCAGGCTGGGTGACCGCCCGCCAGATCGAAGCTGCCCGCCGCGACCATCGTGCGCGAGATGAAGCGCCGCGGCAAGGTCTGGATCCGCATTTTTCCGGCCAAGCCGTATACCCACAAGCCACCCGAAACCCGCATGGGTTCCGGTAAGGGCAATGTTGAATATTACGTGGCTGTCGTGAAGCCCGGGCGGATCATGTTCGAGGTCGGCGGTCTGGACGCAGATAACGCGCTCCAGGCGCTGAAGAACGCCCAGTACAAGTTCTCGATCAAGACCAAGATCGTTGCCCGTCACGATGCAGGAGAGCAGGCATGAAACCTGTAAAAGCCAGAAACTGCGTGACCTGCAACCAGGTGAAATTGAGGCCAAGCTGACGGATTCCCGCGAAGAGCTGATGAAACTCCGCTTCCAGGCGGTGACCGGCCAGCTTGACCGATACCAGCCGTCTGCGCATCTTGCGCCGGGACATCGCCCGCATGCAGACCATCCTGCAGTGAGCGCGAGCCCTCGGCTGAAACTGCAGAAGGTGAAGCATGAATAATCGTCGTCGCATGACTGGTGTCGTCACCAGCAACAAAATGACCAAGACGGTCGTGGTGGAGATCACTCGCGTCTTTCCGCCACCCGCTCTATCGAAAGGTTGTTCACTCCAGCAAGCGGGTCAAGGCCCATGATGAGATCGGCTGCCAGATCGGCGACCGGGTCCAGATCGTGGAAAGCCGCCCGCTCTCGCGTGAGAAGCGCTGGGTGGTGGAGAGTGTTGTGAAAGCAAGGAAATCAGGACGTGCCGATACCGGCGTCGCTGACCTGGGAACGCGAGATGTGACAGGAGTGGAGGAGTAAGCATGATCCAGCATGAAATCACGTCTCAAGGTTGCCGATAATTCAGCGGCGCCCGCGAATTGCTCGTCATTCACGTGCTTGGCGGTTCGACCCGCAGGTATGGCAGTATCGGTGATGTTGTGGTTGCTACGGTAAAACCGCGACGCCGCAGGGCGGCGTCAAGAAGAGCGAGAAAGTGCGCGGCTGTCATTGTCCGCTGCTCGAAGGAATGGCGGCGCGAAGATGGCTCCTACATCCGCTTCGATGACAACGCCGCAGTCATTCTGGATGCCGATGGCCAAAACCCCAGAGGCACTCGTATTTTTGGCCCTGTTGCCAGCGAGCTCGTGAAAAAGGCTTTATGAAGATCGTTTCACTGGCCCCGGAAGTGCTGTAGGCGGAGGAGTAATCAGGTATGAAAGTCAAGATTCGCAAAGGCGATACCGTCGAAGTCATCAGTGGCCGCCTCGAAGATAAAGGCAAGCGCGGTGAGGTGATCAGCGTCTTTCTGGATGACCGCCGTGTTGTGGTCCAGGGTGTGAACATCCGCACCAAGCATCAGAAACAGGTCCAGACGCAGGCCGGTCGCAACATCAACCCGGGCCGGATCCAGTTCGAGGGCCCGTGGACATTTCGAATGTGATGCTGGTCTGCCCGAAGTGCGGCGAGCCGACGCGTGTTGCGGTTCAACGCGATGAGGACGGCGCCCACCGGGTCTGCAAAAATTGCCAGGCTCTTGATCGACTAGGCCGCGGAGAGCTAAGCAATGAATAGAATGCAAGAAAAGTATAACAACGAGGTTGTCCCGGCGCTGCGGAAGGCGTTTGACCTGAAGAATGTCATGCAGGTGCCGCGCATCGAGAAGGTCGTGGTCAATATCGGCATGGGCGAGGCGCTGGATAACCCCAAGGCCATGGAAGCCGCCGTATCCGATCTGACGATCGTCACGGGCCAGAAGCCGGTGCATGACCAAGGCGCGCAAGAGCATCGCGAACTTCAAGCTGCGCGAAGGCCGCCTGATCGGGACCAAGGTCACCCTGCGCGGCGATCGCATGTGGGCATTCCTGGATCGCCTGCTGAACACTGCCCTGCCGCGCGTGCGCGATTTCCGCGGTGTTTCGGCCAATGCCTTTGATGGACGCGGGAACTACACGCTGGGTCTGCGCGACCAGCTGGTCTTCCCCGAGATCGAGTACGACAAAATTGACAAACTGCGCGGCATGGAAGTCACGATCGTGACGACCGCCAAAGACGATGATCAGGCACGCGCTCTGCTGCAGCTGCTGGGCATGCCGTTCAGCAAGAAGGAAGCGTAAATCTATGGCAAAGAAAGCTATGCAATATCGTGAAGCTCGCCGGGAATATCCCAGCCAGGTACGCAATCGCTGCGTCCGCTGCGGCCGCCCGCGTGGATATATCCGTCGTTTTGGTTTGTGCCGAATTTGTTTTCGTGAGTTGGCCCTGCAGGGCAAGATCCCCGGCGTGGTTAAGTCTTCCTGGTAACCGGGTGGAGGAATAGCATGACTGTTATGGATCCTATCGCTGATATGCTGACCCGCATCCGCAATGCCGTGATGGCTGGTCATCGACCTGGTCGCTATGCCCCAGTTCGAAGACTCAAGATCGAGATTGCCAAGATCCTGAAGGATGAAGGTTTTCTCGAAGGCTTCGAAGTGGCCGACGCTGAGAATTCGCCTCAGAAAGTGCTGCGCTTAAAAATTAAGTATGTGGGTGAGCGCCGCGAGCGCCGCCCGGTATTATCCGGATCGAGCGCGTCAGCAAACCTGGACGACGTATCTACACCAAAAAGCAGGATATCCCCTGGGTGCTCTCGGGAATTGGCGTTGCCATCCTTTCGACCCCCAAGGGCGTCATGACCGGTGCACGTGCCCGTCAATTGGGCGTGGGTGGCGAGATCCTTTGCAAAGTTTGGTAGAAGGCAGGAGGTACTGAGTGTCTCGCATTGGACGATTACCAGTGGTTGTTCCGAATGGCGTACAGGTTAATGTACAGGGTTCGGACGTCCGCGTGAAAGGGCCGAAAGGCGAACTCAACCGTTCATTTTCCTCGCTGATGGATATTGCGCTGGAAGATGGACAGGTCGTTATCAAACGCAAGTCTGATAACGCCACAGAGCGCGCCCTGCACGGCACCACCCGCGCTGTCATTGCAACATGATCCACGGTGTGAGCACTGGTTTTGAGCGGGCGTTGCAGTGGAAGGCGTGGGCTACCGCGCCGAAATACAGGGAAAGGACCTGGCCTTGTTCGTGGGTTATTCACATCCTGTAAAGATGGAACCCCCGGCCGGGATTTCCTTCGAAGTCGAACTGAAGACCCGCATCATCAAAGTGCTGGGTTATGACAATGAAGTTGTGGGCCAGACTGCGGCCGAAATCCGCAGGCGTCCGCCCGCCTGAGCCGTATCATGGCAAGGGCATTCGTTATCGTGGCGAAAAGGTTCGCCGAAAAGCCGGTAAGGCCGGGAAAGGAGCCAAGTAAGCCATGGCAGCCAATTCTCGTTCTATTGCACGCGCGCGCCGTCATTCGCGCGTACGTAAAAATTTGGCGGGAACCGCTGAACGTCCGCGGTTGAACGTGTTCCGCAGTACTTTGGGATCTATGCCCAGGTGATTGACGATCAATGCCGGCCAGACACTGGTCTCGGCATCCACGGTGGATCGCGATCTGCGCGAAAAACTGAAGGGCATGAAGAAATCCGAACAGGCAAAGGCGATCGGTAAGGCAGTGGCTGAGCGCGCCAAGGATAAAGGCATCCAGACTGTTGTGTTCGATCGTGGTGGTTTTCGCTATATTGGGCGCGTCAAGGCGCTTGCAGATGGCGCACGTGAAGGCGGCCTGCAAGTTCTAGGCTGATGGAGAAGAAAATGGCGGAATTCGAAAAAACTGAACAACAGAATTTCGAAGCGCAGGACCAGTTCGAAGAGCGCGTCATCGAGATTGCGCGTGTCGCCAAAGTCGTAAAAGGCGGCCGTCGCTTCCAGTTCCGTGTGACGGTGGTTGTCGGCGACAAGCATGGCACCATCGGCATGGGCGTTGGCAAGGCCAATGCCGTGCCCGACGCGATGCGCAAGGCATCGGAGCGCGCCCGCAAGAATATGCATGTTGTGAATCTGGCCGGCACGACCATTCCCGCATGAAGTGTTGGGGAAGGTGGGTGGCGCCCGTGTCATGCTCAAGCCTGCTTCCCCTGGAACGGGCGTGATCGCAGCAGGTGGCGTGCGTGCCGTGCTGGAAGTGGCCGGCGTGCGTGATATTTTGACCAAGTCCCAGGGCAGCGCCAATGTCCTGAACGTGGTCCAGGCAACCTTCGATGCTCTCGAGCAGTTCAAGTCACCCCAGGTGGAGGCGGCCCGCCGCGGCAAGAGTGTCAGCGACCTGTTGCCCTTCTGGGAGCGGAGGAAGCAGAATGCCTAACAGCAAGAATGAAAACAAGACCGTGTTTGTGACACTGGTCCGCAGTCCGATTGGGTATACCAAGGACCAGAAGCAGACAGTGCTCGCACTCGGTCTTCGCCGAATGCACCAGACGATCGAGCATAATGACACTCCTGCACTGCGCGGGATGATCCGCAAGGTCGTCCATTTGCTCAAGGTCGAAGAAGCAGGATAGAACGATGAAACTACACGATCTCGTGCCCAATCCGGGCTCCAAAAAGAACGAAAACGCGTAGGCCGCGGCATCTCCGCCGGGCAGGGTAAGACCGCCGGGCGCGGAACCAAGGGTCAGGGCTCACGCTCCGGGGAAGGTGGACACCTTTATCGCCAGGGTGGCAACCTGCCATTCTATCGCCGCCTGCCGTTCATGCGCGGCCAGGGATTTACGCCACGCAACCAGGTTGAATATAATGAAGTCAATCTGGACCAGCTTGACCGAATCCTTCCAGGCGAATGCGGAAGTTACACCTGAAACGCTGGAGAGCGCCCGTTTGCTGCGCGACCCACGCAACCCGGTTGTCATTCTCGGACGCGGTGAAATGAAGGTCGCGCTCAAAGTAAGCGCCCATCGTGTCAGTGCCGGCGCCAAGGCCAAGATTGAAGAGGCTGGCGGCAGCGTCGAGCTGATCGGCTAGTTTCCAATAAAAGGAACACTCAAAGATGCCTGAAAAGAAACAATCAGCCTGGCGCTTCCTGTGGCGGTCAGAGGATATCCGGAAAAAGTTATTGATCACTCTGGGTCTCCTGATGCTCTTCCGCGTTGCAGCCGTCATACCGGTGCCCGGTGTTAATACTGCTGCTCTCGAGTCCTTCTTCAAACGAACGGTGCAGGTTTCCTGGGATTTTCTGAATCTGCTTTCCGGCGGAACTGTTAAAAATTTCTCCATTCTGGCGATGGGTGTGTATCCATACATTACCGCCCAGATCATCCTGCAGCTGCTTGTCCCAATTATTCCCTCCCTGCAGCGCAGGATGCAGGAGGACCAGCGTGAAGGCCGCAAGTGGATGGAGAAATGGACGATCTATCTGACGGTTCCGATGGCAATGCTTTCGGCAATTGGCCAGATCAACATTTTCAATTCCCTTTCGGCCACGCCGATCATTCCCTTCGGTTTCACCCAGGGGATGTGGCTGGCATCCGTTACAACCGTCGTAGTGATGACTGCCGGGACGATGTTTGCGATCTGGCTTGGAGAATTGATCTCTGAGTTTGGTATCCGTGGCCAGGGACTTTCCCTGATCATTTTTGCAGGCATTGTTTCCCAGATCCCGCGCAACCTCTATGCCTTGTGGCTGGACGAACAGAATCGCTGGATCTTATTGACTGCCATGGCTGTGATCATTGTTGGAACAGTGCTGGCAATCGTCTATGTACAGCAGGGACGCCGGAATGTGCCCATCATGTACCCGCATAAGAGCCAGATCTTCTATGCCATGAGCCGTGGCAAAGTGGCGAGAATGCCCCAGCCTTTCCTGCCGTTGATGGTAAACCTGGCCGGCATGATCCCATTGATCTTTGCCAGCGCGATCCTGCAGTTCCCAGGGATTATTGCGAGTTACTTCGTGAACTCCAGCATTCCATGGGTGGCGAGCTTTGCTCAAAACATGGTCCAGTTCTTCAATCCCACCTCCGGTGCAGATTCCTGGGGATATTGGACCTTGTACTTTATCATGGTGGTTGCTTTTACCTATTTCTACACCACGGTGATTTTTGAGCAGCAGAACTATGGTGACAACCTGAAGCGCTCCGGTGCCCAGATCCCGGGTGTGCATAGCGGCACGGCAACACAAAAATACTTGAGCCGCATCCAGAGCCGGATCACTTTACCCGGTGCATTGCTTTTGGGAGGCGTTGCGATCATGCCGTTCGTCCTTCAACTCCTTCTCCCGGGAGCACAACAATCGGCGGGTCTGTTCCTGGTTTCATCCTCGGGCCTGCTCATCGTTGTGGGTGTCGTCCGCGATACCTTCATGAACATTGAGGCTGAACTGAAGCTGCACGGTTATCAGGAAAAACTACTCATCAGCTAGAGAAAAGAGCAGGTATATGGCGACCTTCATTGTCTTACTTGGACCGCCCGGTGTTGGGAAAGGAACGCAAGCTAAGATTTTGTCCGAAAGAAGCGGACTGGCACATATTTCCTCCGGGGATCTCTTTCGTGAGAACATTAAGAATCAGACGGAACTGGGCAAGCTCGCCCAGACTTATATGACCAGGGGCGAACTGGTCCCGGATGATGTGACGGTCGCCATGATCCGTGAGCGCCTCTCCCGCCCGGATTGTAAATCGGGCGCCATTTTGGACGGGTTTCCTCGCACACCGGCCCAGGCCGATGCACTGGAAAACATGCTGCATGAATTCAATGGGCATGTGGATGCAGTCCCGTTCATCACAGCGGAAGAGGATATCCTCGTTGACAGGCTGAGCGCACGCTGGACATGCCGTGCCAATGGTCATGTCTTCAACGAAAAATTCAATCCTGAGAAGGAACATGGAAAGTGTGACTTCGATGGATCCGAACTTTATCAACGAGATGACGACAAGGCTGAGACGGTCAAACGAAGGATCGATGTGTATCTGGAGCAGACCTCACCCTTGATCAACTACTATCGTGACCACGGCAAGCTGGTGGAAATCGATGGGACACAAGCCATCGAGCAGGTGAACGAAGACCTGCTCCAGGCCTTGAAAAAGTAGAATTTATGAGTTGGGCTCGTCAAATACATCTTAAAAGCCCGGCCGAACTCCAGATCATGCGGGAAGCCGGCCGGATCAATGCCACAGTGCTGGCAGCAGTAAAAGAACTTTTAAAACCCGGTGTTTCCACTGCCGACCTCAACGCGGCTGCTGAGGAAGTGCTTCGGAAACATGGATGCGTATCGCCGTTCAAGGGATATGGCCACCCGCCATTTCCCACCTCGATCACGGTCAGCATCAATCAGGAGCTTGTCCATGGGATTCCCAGCAAGAACCGGAAGCTCAAGGCAGGTGATATCGCCTCGATCGACTGCGGGACTGTATACGAGGGTGGGTTGCCGACTCGGCTTTTTCGGCCGGCGTTGGCGAAATATCACCGAAGGCGCAGGAACTGCTGGACGTGACGGAAGGTGCGCTAAAAGCCGGCATCGATAAGATGCGGATAGGCAATCGCACGGGTGATGTTTCAGCGGCGATACAGAATTACGTGGAGAGCCGTGGCTTCCATGTAACCAGGGAATATACAGGCCACGGTGTTGGCAAGCAGATGCACGAGGGACCTCAGGTTCCCAATTACGGCAAAGCGGGTTCGGGTCTGCCCCTTAAAGCGGGGATGACCATCGCAATCGAGCCCATGGTGCTGGTTGGAACCCCAGAGACCCGTGTCCTGCCGGACCAATGGACCGTGGTGTCCGCAGACGGATCATTGACAGCCCATTTTGAGCACTCCGTGGCTGTTACCGAAGGAGAACCTCTACTCCTGACTGTCCCGTAATCCGTTTTGAATTCGTGTAATCTAGACGAAAGAAACACGAACGAGTATAATTAAAAACTTGGCTATCTAGTAAGTAAAAGTAAGTTGGTAAGGAGTTTTGTCATGAAGGTTTCACCGTCAGTACGGAAACGCTGCGCCAAATGCAAAATCGTAAGGCGCAAAGGCAGAGTATACATTATCTGCGAAAATCCAAAGCATAAACAGCGACAGGGATAGTTGAACTATGGCGAGAATTGAAGGTGTCGATCTGCCCCGCAACAAGCGGGTTGAAATTGGCCTGACCTATCTGTATGGCATTGGGCCTACTCGCGCGCAGCAAATTCTGGCTCAGACCAAGGTCAATCCTGACATCAGGATCAAGGACCTGTCAGAGGCGGATGTGCAGGCGATCCGCGAGTTCATTAGTAAAAATTACAAAGTCGAAGGTGATTTACGCCGCGAAGTGCAAATGAGCATCAAGCGCCTGATTGAGATCGGGTCTTACCGCGGCATGCGTCATCGTCGTAATTTGCCTGTTCGTGGTCAACGAACAAGAACAAATTCCCGTACCCGCAAGGGTACCAAGAAAACCGTTGCCGGGCGCGGACGCCGCCGTGGTGCGAAGAAATAAGAGGTTAAGAGATTATGGCTCAAAGTGTACGTTCCACACGCCGGAGTGCCGGCGCAAAGAAAGCCAGGCGCAACCTGTCTTCCGGACAGGTGCATATCTTCGCCTCGTTCAATAACACCATCGTCACCGTGACCGACACGGAAGGCAATACGGTTGCATGGGGCAGTGCGGGTTCCGCCGGTTTCAAAGGCTCCCGCAAGAGCACGCCGTTCGCTGCACGCCTTGCAGCGGAGCAGGCCATCAAAGCCGCCCAGCAGCTGGGGATCCAGGAAGTGGATCTCTTCGTCAAGGGTCCCGGGCCGGGACGTGAAAACGCGATCCGCGCCGTCCAGGCAATGGGACTGAAAGTCCGTTCGATTTCTGATATTACACCTGTTCCGCACAACGGCTGTCGTCCGCCGAAAAAGCGCCGCGTGTAATTTGATTTAGAGGAAAGTAATCTATGTCTAAAAATCTTGGTCCGGTTTGTAAACTCTGCCGGCGCGAAGGCGAAAAACTTTATCTTAAAAGGCGAGCGCTGCTACACACCCAAGTGCGCCATTGAACGGCGTAACTTCGCTCCTGGCCAGCATGGCCGCACAGGGAGCCGCAGTGGCGGCGGTAACCGCACCGGACGCGAGTCTGACTACTTGCGCCAGTTGCGTGCCAAGCAGCGCGCCCGCCGTGTATACGGCATTCTGGAACGCCAGTTCCGCCGTTACTATGAAGTTGCCAACCAGCGCCGGGGGTTAACCGGTTTAAATCTGCTGCAAATTCTCGAAATCACGACTGGACAATGTTGTCTATCGTTTGGGTTTTGCCTCCAGCCGTCCGGAAGCCCGTCTGCTTGTGACCCATGGTCACTTCGTAGTCAATGGCCGCCGCACCGATGTTCCCTCCATGCTTCTGCGTGAAGGCGATGTGATCGCGGTCCGCGATGGCTCCCGCAGCCTGGAATATTTCAAGGCACTTGGCGATCTTGCCGGGGCCCGCACCTCACCGAGCTGGTTGAATCGCGACACGAGTCAGCTTTCAGGCGCCATCCAGCGTCTTCCCGAGCGTGCTGAAATCGATGGCAGTCTGAACGAACAACTGATCGTAGAATACTACTCACGGTAGTAGTTGTTTGCTTGTGCCGGTGGATTTTCCATCGGTGAAGTTTTCTTCTGTTTTTATACAGGGAGAGGTGAACCGTGACGAGTATCACGAATATGGTTATGCCGAAAATCGAGCGCGAGGCTGAGGCTCGGAACTACGGCAAATTTGTTATCAGCCCTCTTGAGCGTGGTTATGGTGTGACGCTTGGTAATGCGCTGCGGCGTGTCCTGCTCTCCTCTCTGGAGGGAGCAGCCGTATCCTCCATCCGGATTGCGGATGTGTTACATGAGTTCAGTGAAATCCCCGGCGTCCGTGAGGATGTCATCCAGGTAACGCTGCAGGTCAAGCAGATACGCCTGAAGCTGGATGGTGTCGACACCACCCGCATGCATCTTGAAGTACGCGGCGAGGGGACCGTTACTGCAGCCGACATCATTACGCCGGCCGAAGTGGAAGTGGTCAACCCTGAGTTGTACCTGTTCACCGTGGATAACCCAAAGACCAAGCTCGATTTGGAATTCACAGTCGAGCGCGGCCGCGGCTATTCCCCGGCCAATGAGCGCAGCGGGCATATGCCCATCGGCGAACTGCCGATCGATGCCATCTACAGCCCGGTCAAACGCGTGAACTGGGAAGTGACCTCTGCCCGTGTGGGCCAGAGCACGAACTATGACAAGCTCGTCCTCGAGATCTGGACCGATGGGACGATCTCACCTGAGCGTGCCCTGAGCACTGCCGCCAAGCTGGTCATCGATCACCTGCGCTTCATCGCCGGTGTGAGCGAAGAGACCCTGACCATCCCGATGGAAAAGGAAGTTGGCGGAAGCCGCCTGACAAGTGAGCTGGCCGACACACCTGTTGAAGCACTCGACCTGTCAGTACGTGTCTTCAACTCCCTTAAGCGGACCGGCATTACCACCGTTGGTGATGTCCTCGATCTGCTTGAAAAAGGCGAGACGGCGGTCATGTCCATCCGCAATTTTGGCGAGAAGAGTCTCGATGAGCTGCGCCAGAAGATGCGCGAAAAGGGCTACATGAAAGACGAAACAAGTTCTGTGGAGTAATTAGCAATGCGACATCAAATATCAGGATACAGACTTGGTAGGTCGTCCGGTGCCCGTCTGGCGCTGCGTCGAAACCTGATCAAGCAATTTTTTACGCACGAGCGTATCCATACCACCAAGACCAAGGCTGCCGCGATCCGTGGGGATGCCGAGCGTCTCATCACCATCGCACGCAACAGCGCCGATAAAAGCGATGCCGAAAAGGTGCATGCACGCCGCCTGGTGACCGCCAAGCTTGGCGATAACCAGGTGATCAGCCGCCTTTTCGATGAGATCGCCCCCCGCTTTGCGAATCGACCCGGTGGTTATACCCGCGTTTTGAAGCTCGGACCCCGCATGGGTGATTCGGCTGAAATGGTGATTTTGGAACTGGTTGAAGAATAAGATCCGCTCATCCAGCACGATTTGCCAGACAAATCGAACTGCTGGATGGACAAACAATGGCACGTTACCAATTGACTCTTGCCTACGACGGCACGGAATTTTTCGGAAGCCAGCGGCAGGCGAGCAAACGAACGGTACAGGGCGAGCTCGAAAAGGCCCTGACAAAGCTGGGATGGACGGGACGCTCGGTGATATTATCCGGGCGGACGGACACCGGCGTTCATGCAACAGGACAGGTTGCTTCGGTTGACCTCCACTGGTCGCACCCGGATGATGACCTGCTCCGCGCACTGAACGCCGCTCTACCCTCCGATTTGGCTGTTCATCAAGCACAGATGGCTGGTCCAAAATTCCATCCGCGTTTTGATGCCAGTTCCCGGTGCTACCGCTACAGTTTGTTCTGCCAGCCTCTGCGACACCCCATCCGCGAGCGCTTTGCCTGGCGGGTGTGGCCTGAAATCAATCCTGATCTTCTTGCAGCTGCCGCAAGGCTTTTCCTCGGAAAGCACGATTTTTCAGCCTTCGGTTCCCCGACCACTCCCAAAGGCACAACCGTGCGGACCGTGATGAAAGCCCAGTGGACGCAGGTCGAAAGCGATGGATGGCAGTTCGAAGTACAGGCCGACGCATTTTTGTATCGCATGGTGCGCAGGCTGGTGTTCGTCCAGGTGGCGGTTGCGCAGGGAAAACTTTCCGGTGAGGCGGTTGCCCGTTCTTTAGCAGAACCGGTACCGGCTGGGAAGCGAAGCGAGATCCCTTCAGGACTGGCTCCCGCACATGGGCTCACCCTCGTCGAAGTAACCTATCCATCCACAGAGTCAATTGGTCATTAAGAAAAGAAACGGAGAATCAGAAAGTGTACAAGTCGTACTATCCGAAGGCTAGTGAAATCGAACGAAAATGGGTGCTCGTGGACGCCGATGGCAAGAACCTCGGGCGGATCGCCACACGGATTGCACACGTCCTGCTTGGCAAACATAAGCCGACCTTCACACCTGGTGTGGAGATGGGTGATTATGTTGTGGTCATCAATGCAGAAAAAGTGACGGTGACCGGCACGAAGACCAGCACCAAGCTGGAAACCAAGATGTATCACCGCCATTCCAACTATCCCGGTGGCTACAAGTCCATCTCCCTGCGTGACCAGCTCGACCAGCATCCCGATCGTGTGCTGCGCGCTGCGGTGTGGGGCATGCTCCCGCACAACCGCATGGGACGCTCGCTGCTCAAGCGTTTGAAGATCTACGCCGGACCGAACCACCCGCACAGCTCGAATCATCCCGAGCCATTGGTATAACGAAAGAGGAAGAAATTATGGCACAGTATTATGAAGCAGTAGGCCGCCGCAAGGAAAGCACCGCTCGTGTTCGCCTGATGGATGGCTCCGGTAGTTTCATTGTGAATGAGAAGGAAGCCGCTGTCTACTTCCCCCGCATTGGCGACCTGAACGACATTATGCGCTCGTTCGACGCGGTCGGCCAGGATGCGAAGAAGTATGACATCACCGTGAAGGTGAACGGCGGCGGCGTTACCGGTCAGACGGAAGCTGTTCGTCTTGGCGTGGCCCGCGCCCTTGTCCTGATCAACGGTGACTGGACTTCTCCGCTTCGCAAGAACGGGCTGCTTACCCGCGATGCCCGTGTGAAGGAACGCAAGAAGCCGGGCCTCAAGAAGGCACGCAAGGCGCCGACCTACACCAAACGCTAATTCTGTTCAAATCAAATTTCATGCGAAATGCGTAATTCGTAGGATACAATCCACGGATTACGTTTTTCGTTTTAACTTGATGTGTTTTGGGACGCAGATTTCGTGGATGACACGGAGACCTTTTGTTTCTTACGGATTGGAACGGCCGGTTTCGCAGTGTCCTATCCAAGAAGCAGGTTGGATCTCTGCCACGAATTAACAGTCACTCAGGAGACTTTATGGATTTTTCTCTCGTAAACTCTGTTTTCGATACCCTTCGGATCACTCCGCCCTCGAAGCTGATCCTGCTCGAGGCAGGGACGCTTGCCAACTGCGCATGTTCCGCCTTATCCACCCGATATGCCGGTTCTTTTTACGAATATCAACTCGCAGGCGATTGCCTCGCAATTAAAGATTGTATTATTGACGACTTATCCAAGAACACACGATGTGTTTCTTGTGGCAGGCGGAAATTCCATGACCACTCAGCTCGAAGCGCTGGATGTGAAAGATGATTCCAGCAGATGCCTGCCTGTATGTCCCGTCGCTGGGTGAGGGGACCTCCTTTGAATCCTTTGCCGAGATTGTTGCCCATCTGCGTGCGCCGAATGGGTGTCCGTGGGATCGGGAACAGACCCATGAGTCATTGCGCAAACACTTGCTGGAGGAGACTTACGAGGCAATTACAGCCATCGATTTAGGTGATTTTGCCGATATGCAGGAGGAGTTTGGCGACCTGTTATTACAGATCGTGCTGCATGCTCAGATTGCCAACGAAGAAAGTCAATTCAACGTCAATCAGGTGATTCAGGGGATCCATTCCAAAATCGTGCGGCGTCATCCCCATGTGTTTGGCGATGTGGAACTGGATGGAGTCCAGGGTGTTCTGGCCAACTGGGAAAAGTTGAAGGAAAAGGAAAGAAGCGACAAAAAGGTGGAGAAGGGCCTCCTGGATGGGGTGCCTGCCGCCCTGCCTGCCCTGAGCCAGGCCCAGGAATACCAGGACCGCGCTGCCCGCGTGGGATTTGACTGGCCCGAGATCGAAGGCGTGCTGGACAAAGTGCGGGAGGAGATCGAAGAGATCAAGAATGCCGAGACCGATTTTGAGCTGGCCGCTGAAATTGGAGACCTGTTTTTTGCGCTGGTCAATGTGGCCCGCTGGAAAGCTGTTGACGCGGAATTTGCCTTGCGGGGGACAAATTTGAAATTCAAAAAGCGCTTTGCGTATGTGGAACAGGGTGCAAAACGTCAGGAGCGGAATTTATCAGAACTATCTCTCGAAGAGATGGATGTGTTTTGGAATGATGCGAAGAAGCGTGGACTGTAATCCCTACTTTATAAACTGTTCTGCACGATCGATTGCCTGTTTGGCTTCGGCAAGTCCCACCCCGGTCAGCTCCCGATAAATCTTTATCGCTTCGATTTTGTTACCGCGTCGCAATGCATCCTGGACCTGAGGTGCAAGCGCCGGATCCGAGTTCGGATCGAGATAGTCGATGTTCAGTCTGCGATAAAGAAACTGCAATCTTTCCTCCAGTTCGTTAACCTGCGACTTGAGGGCGAGAAATTCGGCTTCCGTGGTCATCGTTTCTCCTTTATAAGTTAAGAGCCATCCAGTGACTTGAACATCAGATATTCGTCGTAAGTACCTGCCATCCACGAATACAGCCCGCGGTTCCGTCCCGTAGACTTTGAACCCGCAGCGCTCGTAGCAGCGGATTGCCGGCTGGTTGACGGAGGCGACGCCCAGCTTAACCAGGACAACGTTCCCTGCATTTGCCCAGTCGGTGCAGGAGTGGATGATCTCTTCAGCAATACGCAGGCCTCTCCATTCAGGAGTGACGTAGACACCCCAGATCCAGGCGCTGTGCCGGGATTTGGGCGAGTTGCCGCGCATCACACCTGTCATTGCGATCAGCCGGCCTTCAAATTCCCCAAGGAACATGGTCGATTCATCCGGATGCGGTGTCAGCAAGTCCTCCCAATATTTGGAAGGATGATTGAGATTTCTTTGGTAGTCTGCGGAAAAAGCAATCGGACTGTTCTGCAGCGCCTCGAGACGCAGATCACGGAAGCTGGCTGCATCCGCTACATTTGCTTCGCGAATGACGATCGTCCCGCGGGGTGTGGCAAGTGAGCGGATCATTGGTTGCAGTTAAAACGGGTCAACGCTTCCTCGAACAGGCCGGCTGCTGACGCCTCGTCGGGGGTGTAGGCCTTCCAGGCGAAGACGCGGTCGCCGCAGGTCCAGGCTGCAGCACCGCCATGCGGCAGGGACGGTGAAGCTGTGGAGGTGATCGGTGTATAGATGACATTCATATTGCGGATCAATTTTACTTCCTGATTGCCTGTGCGGGCATCTGTTTGGGGGTCAAGAACAAGGTTGAGAATGAATGTTGGATCTGCTGTGCCGGGGGAGATCTGCCACATCATCTGAAGAAAAAGGTTGGCGTTGTAGGAGGCCAGAATGCCGGCGCTATAGGTGCTGGGTGACCCGATGTTTTGCTGTGCGTTGACATCGTAAAAAGCCATGTCCTGGGGGTGGCCGATGCAGAACTGATATTCACAGAACAATCCCTTCAGATCAAATGGTGTGGCTGTTGGGATGACGGTCGGCAGGGGGGGTCTGGTGGCAAGGGAGGCCAATGTGGTCGAGACTGCGTCATCGATGGGAATGCTGGGTGTGGCTGTAGCTCGACTGGGAAATGAACAGGATGTAATCAAAAGCCCCGCGATCGTTATAATTACAGAGTACCACGCGATTTTCTTAAAATGATGTAAGAATTTCAATATGCAAATTCCTTCAATAAACAAATTTATTACAGGCAGTAAGGAATATCTCAATTGTTGATTATACAGTTTTTCGGAACAAATTGATATTGCGGACGTCTATAAGCGTAAAGGAGTGAAAATGAAGAAGGTTTTACTAAGTGTTTTTGTTTTGCTTCTGTTGCTCAGCGCCTGTTCGCCGCAGGCACAGGCAACTGATCTTCCCGCCAACCGTTGAAGAGCAGCCCACGCACATCAATGTCGATCTTATCCCTGCACAGCGGGCGGCAATTTCAGCCCTCTCCAAAAACCTGGGCCTGACCCCCGACCAGATCAAGATTGTTTCCACGGAGGCTGTGGACTGGCCCGATAGTTGTTTGGGCGTCACCACGGAAGGGATTGCATGTGCACAGGTGGTTACACCTGGCTTTCGCGTGATCCTTGAAGCGAATGGGAAACAGGTGGAATATCATACCAACCAGGATGGAACAGTCGTCGTACCGGCCACCGTGGCGCTGACCTGGTCCCGCAACGGTGGTATTGCCGGCTTCTGTGACAACCTGACGATCTATCTTTCCGGAGAGGTGCAGGGCAGCAATTGCAAGGGCGGTGAGATGGTTGAAAAGAGTCTCAGCGAACTTCTCTCACCAACTGAGATTGCCACGATGAATGAATGGATCTCAAAGTATGGCGAGATCAAAATCGACGCCTCTGATCCGAAAGGAGTGGCAGATGCCATGTCTGTGAAATTGACCCTGTATGGGACTGGAACGCAGCAGAACATGGATCAGGCATCGCAGCAATTATTGCTCACATTTGCCCAGGACCTGTATCAAGAGTTGATGAGCCAGTAAAAAAAGGAGCCTGCGATTTCCGCAGGCTCTTTTTCATTTTGAGGGAATAGAATTGTACAAATATGACAAACTTCATGTATATCAATGACATCTGCTCGTTGACTGTAGGGAGGTGGGCAGTTATGATTAGGAGTATACCCATCCCCCCGGGGGGGGTAAGATACGACGATCTGACTTTATCTCTAGGAAAGAGGTAATTATGGAAAACGATAGCAATAGCACAATCCGAAGGTTAAAGACCGTCGAGGGGCACTTGCGGGGCGTGATCCGCATGGTGGAGGAGGATGCCTACTGTATCGACGTCATCCGCCAGATCCAGGCCGTCGAAGCGGCTTTGAACAAGGTCAGCTCGAAGATCCTGGAGGACCATCTCAATTCCTGTGTCATTACCGCCATCCAGGGCAATGACAGGAAGGAACGCGAGCGTGTCCTTAAGGAAATTACTGAAGTTTTTGAAATGTCCACAAAGGTGTAGCGCCGAAAGTTATCCCACGCTGCCCAAACAATATATCCATTCTAGGAGAAACAAGTCATGACTACCGTAACCTATTCCGTCCCTGCCATCCACTGCGGCCACTGCACCCACACGATCGAAATGGAAGTTGGAGAATTGAAGGGCGTTCAGTCGGTGAAGGCTGACGAAGCCAGCAGGAAAGTCGTCATCAGCTTTGACGCCCCGGCCAGCGAGGACACGATCAAGGCCCTTTTGGCGGAGATCAACTATCCTGCCGAAGGCTTGATCACTCTATAGTTTTGCGTTTCACGCCTGGCTCCTGTAAACACCAGGTGTGAATTTGAAAAGGTTTTGCATGAGTGATACCAAACAGTTAACTCTCCCGATCACAGGCATGACCTGCGCCAACTGTGTTGCCACGGTTGAGCGCAATCTTAAGAAACTGGATGGCGTCCAGAGCGCGGTCGTGAACCTGTCCTCCGAGCGCGCCACAGTGGATTTTGAGCCTGATAAGCTGCAGCTCACCGATGTCATCGCCCGGGTCAATCGCGCCGGGTATGGCGTCGCCACCGGGGAGGCTGACCTGATCATCAAGCGCCTCTCGGATGATAATGACGCGCGCCGTCTTGAAAAGGCACTCTCCAGCCAGGAAGGTGTGCTCGATGCGAAAGTGACCTACGCCAGTGAAAAGGCCCGCGTGACATATGTCCCGACGATCGTCACTCAAGCCGAGCTTCGCCGCGCAGTCGCGGCTGCCGGGTTCGAAGCTGTGGAGCTGGGGGGAGAGGCAGAGGATGCAGAAGCCATGGCGCGCGAGCATGAGATCAACGAGCAATGACGCCTGCTGGTCATTGGCTTGATCTTTACCATCCCACTGTTCCTGTTCACCATGGCGCTTGACTTTGGTCTATTGCCGGATTTTTGCTATACCACTTCCATTGCTGGAATGGGCGATATGGGCCGAACGCCCGCACCATGGACAAGCTGGTTCATGCTGGCAATGGCAATCCCGGTCCAGTTCTATGTGGGCTGGCAATATTATGTTGGCGCGTACAAGGCACTGCGAAACAAGTCCGCCAACATGGATGTGCTCATTGTGATGGGCTCCTCGGCTGCCTTCCTCTATTCCCTGCCGGTTACATTCGGCTGGATCGAGGGACATGTCTATTATGAGACGGCTGCAGTCATCATTACCCTGATCCGGCTGGGAAAATATCTGGAGGCCCGCGCCAAAGGCCGCACCTCGGAAGCGATCAAGAAGCTGATGGGACTGCGCGCCAAGACTGCCCGCGTCGTCCGTGAGGAACTCGAAGTGGAAGTGCCTGTCGACGACGTCCGCGTGGGCGATGTGGTGATCGTCAAGCCGGGAGAGAAGATCCCGGTGGATGGTGTGGTGATCGAAGGACGCAGCGCCATCGACGAATCGATGCTTACCGGCGAATCGCTGCCTGTCGAAAAGAAACCGGGCGATGCAGTGATCGGCGCGACCCTGAACAAGCTGGGCATGCTCAAATTCGAAGCGACCAAGGTGGGCCGCGAGACCGCCCTGGCACAGATCATCAAGCTGGTGGAGGATGCGCAGGGCAGCAAGGCCCCCATCCAGAAACTGGCGGACCAGGTCTCGGCCATTTTTGTTCCGATCGTGATCGGGATCGCCCTGCTGACCTTTGTGGGCTGGTATTTCTTTGGCCCGCCGCTGCCGCTCACTTCCGATGTCGATAATTTCACCCGCGCTATGATGAACATGGTTGCGGTACTGGTGATCGCCTGTCCGTGTGCGATGGGGCTGGCCACGCCTACCGCCATCATGGTCGGTACCGGCAAAGGTGCGGAGGCAGGCATCCTCTTTCGCAACAGTGAAGCGCTGGAGCGTGCCGGGAAAGTCTCTGTGGTGGTTCTGGATAAGACTGGAACGATCACCAAAGGACAACCCGCTGTCACCGACATCCTTACCAATCCCCAATTACGGCTTACTTGTGACGAACTCCTCCGCCTGGCCGCATCCGTGGAGAGGGGGAGTGAGCATCCCCTTGGAGAGGCGATCTGGGCCGAGGCAACCACGCGCGGATTAACGCTGGCCGAGCCTGCCGGATTCAAAGCCGAGGCAGGTCACGGTGTGCAGGCTGAGGTGGATGGCAGAAGAGTGCTGGTGGGGAACAGGCGCATGTTCGACGCCCACGGGATTTCCCTGGGGAATTTCGAGCCTGAAATCGCCCGGCTCCAATCGGAGGCCAAGACGGCCATGCTGGTTGCCGTCGATGACTGTGCGGCTGGCGTGATCGCCGTTGCCGACACGATCAAGGACAGCTCGAAGGAAGCCATCGAAGATCTGCATCGCATGGGCCTGAATGTTGCCATGATCACAGGTGACAACCAGAAGACTGCCGAAGCCATTGCCAGGCAGGTCGGCGTGGATACAGTCCTGGCGGAAGTACTGCCTGAAGGAAAGTCGGCTGAAGTAAAGAAGCTGCAGTCGGGAGAGAAAGTTGTTGCCATGGTGGGAGACGGCGTGAATGATGCGCCGGCCCTTGCCCAGGCGGATGTGGGCCTGGCGATCGGCACAGGCACCGACGTGGCCATGGCCGCGGCCCCGGTGACCCTGATGAGCGGCGACCTGCGTGGTGTGGCGCGGACGATCCGGCTTTCACGCAAGACACTGGGCACCATCAAACAAAATCTATTCTGGGCATTCTTCTACAACGTGGTGCTCATACCGGCGGCTGCGCTCGGATATTTGAACCCCATGCTCGCGGCCGGTGCGATGGCGTTCAGCAGTGTCTTTGTGGTGTCGAACAGCTTGAGATTGCGAAGTAAGAAAATATAAACCCCTGCGAAGGGATTTCACAGGTTCCCTGCGTTTGCCCGGTTCAGATTTCATCGAAAACTCTTGTCGTCGAGGTTGAATGTCCAGAAAACAAAAAACACCGATCGATCCGGTTATCATCATCATGATTGGGATTGTGTTCATCGCCGTGGCCGTCGGGCTGGCTGTCGTCCAGGCCAATCCCGCCGCCATCGAACTTGCCGGTAATTCGGCAGCCATGAGCCAGCTCTTCGTTGCATTCGTCACCGGATTGACCACCGGCGGGTTGAGCTGCATTGCGGTCCAGGGAGGTCTGCTGGCGGGCACCCTCGCCCATCAGATCGAACAGGATTACACCCAGCAGGCTGTGCAGGGAAAACCCGGCAAAAAAAATAAGCTGCAGGCACCTGTTCGTTCCAATGCGGCCCTGCCCATCCTGCTTTTCCTGGCTGCGAAGATCGTCGCTTATACGTTACTGGGTGCGCTTCTGGGTCTGCTTGGCTCGTACCTCTCGCTGAGCCCGACAACCCGTGCCATCATGATGATCGCCATTGGGACATTCATGGTGGGCAATGCGCTGCGCATGTTCAACGTGCACCCGATTTTCCGTTATTTTTCCTTCGAACCGCCCAAATTTATCAAACGCTACGTCCGGAGAACAGCCAAGGGGACGGATACCTTAACGCCTCTCTTTCTCGGCTTTCTGACGGTCTTCATTCCCTGTGGAGTGACGCAGGCGATGATGGCGGCCGCGCTGGGAACGGGAAGTGCTGTCATGGGCGCCGCGCTGATGTTTGCATTCACGCTTGGGACCAGCCCGGTCTTCTTCGTGGTTGCCTATCTGACAACCGAGCTCGGCTCACGAATGGAAAAATACTTCATGCGCTTCGTGGCTGCCGTGGTTTTGGTCCTTGGATTGGTGACGGTAAACGGCGGATTGAACATTCTCGGTTCGCCATTTTCGGCTCAAAACATGACCCGCAACCTGTTCCCGTCAGCGGAGGCTTCCGCCTCTCAAACGGGTGCCGCTGTCCCCGTCGCGGCGAACGGAGAGCTTCTCCTGCAGGTGGAGAACAGCGGCTACTTCCCACGGACCCTCAAAGCGCCCGCCGGGCAGGACGTCACCCTGAATCTCGTGACGAACAAAACCTATTCCTGCTCGCGCGACTTTGTCATCCCGGGACTGAACTTCTACCAGCTTCTTCCTGATACAGGTACCGTCCAGGTATCCATCCCGGCCCAGGCCAAAGGGAGCAAACTCTACTTCACCTGCTCGATGGGCATGTACACCGGGCAGATCCTGTTTGAATAAGACGATTGACCGAGGAAAATCATGATCAAAAAAACATTCAAAGTCCCCGACATGTCCTGCAGTAACTGTGCCATGAAGCTCAAATCGCTGGAGGATAGCCTCGACGGCGTCAAGGAGATCAATGCCAGTTATCACCGCCTGGAAATGGTGGTCGTCTATGACGAGACCCGGCTCAGCGACGAGCAGATCATTGCCGCCGTGAAGAAAAAGGGTTATCAGGCTGTGCTAACAGTAGCTCTTATCGCCGGTCTCACACATGGTCTACATGCGTAACTTTACTTTTCAGATGGTTTCGCAGGCTGAAATTCAAACATAAAGTAAAGTAAAGTAAGTTATGTGGCACTATGTAATTTGTCCGCCCAATGGGCTTTGGGAATTTTCCAAAGCCCATTTTATTTTACACGGTGCCCATAAATATTTAGCCTTAACTTTTGAATTTTGCCTACTATGGCATTCAAAAGTTTATTATTAACTGGAAACGGTAACGTTCAGGTCTCAATCATGACGGTGGGGCACGACGTAATCCTCACGCATCTTTGAGAGCCGGGTTCCGAATCGAGTAAACATGATCTGGATGAGTATACCCCTCGAGCATCACCTGCTTCTCGTAATGCATCCCGGCTTTTTCGGCCACGTGGATCGATGCAATGTTCTGCGGGTCGATCAGGGCGATCAGGCGGGGCAGGCAGAGAATGCCGAAGGCGTACTCCCGGATGGCCAGTACTGCCTCGGTGGCAAAGCCTTGACCCCAAAAAGGCCGCGCCAGACGATAACCGGCCTCAATTTCGGGTTGTCCTGCCAGGTCCGGAAAATGGAACAAGCCGCTGTAGCCAATGACCGCACTGCTGGATCTTTCCACAACCGCCCAGGGGCCAAAACCCAGCCTTTGATAGGATTCCAGGCAGCCTTGGATCCAATCACGGACCCATTTCCGGGTCTGTACACCTGGTCCGAAGCGCATGACTTCCGGGTCGCCAAAGACAAGATCCATGGCCTGCCCATCGAGGATATGGAATTGCCGCAGGATCAGTCTTTTCGTCTCCAGAATAATCATATGCCTCATAGTATATCCAGGTGTGCCGCTCCGGGTTCCCCTTTTTTTTGAGATCCCAGCCCTCTCTACTTGCTCCTTTGATATCGCATTCCCGCCCAAAGGTTCCTATCGACTCTGCAAGCTGTCAGCTTTCTTTTCTGTAAAGCCTCCCTGCCCTGCAGGTGTACCCTGTAGTCTGTCATTTCGTCCTGCCGATAACAACAAACATCTCAACATGGATAGGAACAGGATTATGTTTTTCAAAATTGCCCTCTTCGTAATTATTTCGCTCGTACTTCCATTGATTGCCGCCTCGGGACCTGTCACAACCAGAACCAATGACCTGACCATCCTGCCGGAAGATTGCAGTATCGTGGTCGCTGAGGAAATGCCCCTTGCGCTTGAGGGTGCCCTCCACCAGCTGCCGTCGTTAGCTGGGACGTGGACTATGGAGGTATTGCTACCGTTCTTCCGGGAAAGAATGCCATCCTGGTTGCGCCCTCCGAGCCTGGGATGGTCACCGTCTCGGTTAGTGTCTGGTCCCCCCTGACAGGTCAGGAGACTCCCATTACCCGACAATGCATTGTGACTTCATCGGAAAACGTCCCCGATTAAAGTGTACAAGTTGCCGGGAGGTGGATCTACCGGGTAGATGGGGCATCACCTGGTAAAAAACATACTTCGGAGCGTCCCATGCGGTGGGGCAATGTTGAGGCGCTCCTGGCTGGGACTTATGTAATGGACGGTGAAATGAATTGTCATTTCACCGTCCGGCTTATCAACTCCCAAATTCATCCTTAATTTGTTTCTTATGCAAGCGTAATCAGGATGCCTGCCTTCGAAATATCCAGGCGGGTACTGGGCGGCAGGGCATCATCTGTGATGAGTTTATGAACCGCCTTGAGAGGCGCAACCTGAATTCCAGCTTCGGCTCCAAAGGCCGTATGATCTGCCAGCAGGATCACCTCATGCGCGGAACGGATCATCGCCTGTTTCATGGTGACTTCAGAGATGGTGTGATGGGACAGGCCAAAGTCAAGCGAAATGCCGCTGACCATCAGGAACAACTTGTCTGCCCGCAATTCCTTTAAGGCTCCCTCGGCGATTGGTCCCACGAGCATTTGGGTACTATAACGTACGGCCCCACCGGTGGATATGAGGGTGATGTTTGGGGTCCCGTTCAATGTATCAAACACGAATACCGAATTGGTAATGACTGTGATTTCCCTCTTTTGTTTCAATTCCTTGGCCAGGTAGGGAGCGATCGGTCCCCCATCTATCAATACGACATCACCGGGATTTACAAGAGCAGCTGCTTTAATCGCAATTTGCCGGCGGCGCAGATCCACTTCATCACGAACATTCTGGTCGGCATCGATAATCTGTAATCCAATCCCATACTGTTCTGAATATTCCTTGAGGGAGGCAGTCAAATGCTTATACCATTCGTGCTCGAGGAAAGGAACAATCAAGCCAATTTGCTTCGGTAGTTTTGTCTCAGGGTTTGGTTTCTCCCGTTCAATCTTAATCGGGATCTTCAAATTGGTTCGAACAGTTTCCCAATCCAATTCCCAGGAAACTGCATTCCGCTTGTAGTATTTGGGCAGTGTCTCAGCGGTTAAGATTACATGAGGAGTGGTGTATTTGTCGGCCTGGGGCTGGTGGTTGAAGGCAGCGATCGCGGCCTCGATGCAGGTGAGACTGACAATTTCAGGGAACATGGCCAGCCCTGCCTTGCAGTAACTGTCCTTCTTCATCAGCTCATTTTTCAGCGTTTCCCCTTCCAACCCAAATGTAACGATGGTCATCTGGCTGGAGTCGATGTTCAGGTCACTGCAGGCATTGATCGCCCCCCAGGCAGTCGTGTCATTGATGGCGAAGATTGTGTTGATCTGTGGATGGACAATCAAAGCATCCTTCGAGAGTTGATAGGCAGTGGCGTACCGGGATTGTGCATTGATGGATAGGGTGGTTTCGAATTGAGGATTGATTTTGCCAAGCCCGTCAGCGAAGCCACGACTTCGATTCTGTGTGTTTGGTTGATGAAAAGTCAGGTCCAGCAAGTTAACTTTCTTGACACCATGCTGCTTAAGATACTTTCCAGTCCAGCAGCCCAGGTCAAATCCGCCCTGGTAGTTGTCAACTGCCACGACAGTGCGCTGATTGGGCATCTCTATGGACTCGGCGATAATGGCAATATCCTTTTTTGAGGCCCTGTCGATCAGAAGGTTATCGTAATAGGGGTTGACGGAAGTACCGATTAATACATCCACCTGATCTACTAATAAAACTTCGGCTCTCTGGTCATGGGGAGGTACCGCTCCATCGGCAGAAGTGGATTTGGTTCGTACTGAGACAGCTCCACCGAAAGTCCGCAGTATGCGATTCTGCTTTTGAAGCAGATCAAGATCCCGGCGGACCGTCATCTCTGACACATCGCACAGCCGGCTGAGGTCGTTCACGGTAAGAAAGCTATGCTCATCAACTAATGAAACAATCTTATCAAGACGGGAAGTGGCATTCATGTATTCGTCCTTGGTTTAAACTGGTCAATAAAAGCATTATACCCGAAGAATGTTAAATGTCAAACAAAGACGAACAAGAATCAAACATTTACGCTTGACATCTACTTATAATTGTGCTAATATGCACAAGTACAAGTTGATTTTACTGTTATAGGAGGGTAGAAATCAATAATTGGTAATTTGTAAACATTTATTTGTGGGAAATTGTTCGAATAGCTATAAATCCGCCTTGAACTTACCCGGAAGGAGCTGAAAAGATCATATATTTCAATACCCTGTCCAAAATTTAAGACCATCTGATTTGTACCTAATTCAAGGAGAAGATAATGAACAACAAACGAATTTTTGCAGCCCTCGGGATCCTCGTTGTCCTGGCGATGTTGTTAACGGCCTGCGGCGCACCGCAAGCTACGGAATCCTCGGCGTCTACAGGATCCAAGGAACTGACGGTGGCAGGTGTGGTATTCCAGGATGACCAGTTCATGAAGACCATGGTCAAGGGCTATACCGATGCCGGCGCCAAATGCGGGATCAAGGTTGTGACGGCCAACACCGACAACGACCAGGCCAAAGAAGCCGAATTGATCCAGACCTACATCGCGCAGGGCGTGAAGGGATCGCCATCGCTCCCTTGAGCCAGGATGCCTCCATCCCGAACCTGAAGGATGCCGCCTCCAAGGACATCAAGGTCGCCATCACCAACATGAACCTCAAGGGCGACCCCTCCTTGCTGGCAGGCGGCTACACCTCGGATGATGCCACCAACGGCAAGATCGTGGGAACCAATGCGGCCAAATTCATCAAGGACAACATCAACGGTCGATGTGAATATCGGCCAGGTGGACTTCGACGATCAAGTCAAAGAACAGTCGCAAGGCGCGCTGGAGTGGTTTCTTCGCCGGCTTGGACGAGGCCGGCGTGAAGTACAACAAAGTGGCCGACGGTCAGTTCGCACCTCCAGGACGACGCTTTGGCCAAGGTCAGCGACATGCTGACCGCCCATCCGGAGATCAATGTCATCTTTTCCGCCAACGATGGCAGCACGATTGGTGCGGCCATGGCCGTGAAGCAGGCCGGCAAGGCCGGCAAGGTGTTCGTCTTCGGGTATGATGGCGGAGACCAGCAGACCAGCATGATGCTGAGCGGCGACAACATCTTGAGTCGGTCTTGGCTCCAGGATCCGTATACCCAGGGTTACAAGGCCGTGGAATCGCTCTGCTTGACCCTCCAGGGCCAGCCGAATCCGGATGCCGGCAAGATCACGGTTGTGCCCGGGCCTATCTCGGCTCAACCGATCCGGCCGGAGTCAACACCTGGCGTAAGGCTAATGGACTGAGCTGAAATCACAGTCCTAACCCGCGGCACCCGCGCGGGCAATCTGACCGTCGCCGGTGTGGTATTCCAGGATGACCAGTTCATGAAGACCATGGTCAAGGGCTACACCGATGCCGGCGCCAAATGCGGGATCAAGGTTGTGACGGCCAACACCGACAACGACCAGGCCAAAGAAGCCGAATTGATCCAGACCTACATCGCGCAGGGCGTGAATGGTATCGCCATCGCGCCCTTGAGCCAGGATGCCTCCATCCCCAACCTGAAGGATGCCGCCTCCAAGGGCATCAAGGTCGCCATCACCAACATGAACCTCAAGGGCGACCCCTCCTTCCTGGCAGGCGGCTACACCTCGGACGACGCCACCAACGGCAAGATCGTGGGAACCAATGCGGCCAAATTCATCAAGGACAACATCAAAGGTCGATGTGAATATCGGCCAGGTGGACTTCGACGATCAAGTCAAAGAGCAGTCGCAGGCGCGCTGGAGTGGTTTCTTCGCCGGCTTGGACGAGGCCGGCGTGAAGTACAACAAAGTGGCCGCGGTCAGTTCCCACCTCCAGGACGACGCTTTGGCCAAGGTCAGTGACATGCTGACCGCCCACCCGGAGATCAACGTCATCTTTTCCGCAACGATGGCAGCACGATTGGTGCGGCCACCGCCGTGAAGCAGGCCGGCAAGGCCGGCAAGGTGTTCGTCTTCGGGTATGATGGCGGAGACCAGCAGACCAGCATGATGCTGAGCGGCGACAATATCCTGATCGGCGTGGTGGCCCAGGATCCGTATACCCAGGGTTACAAGGCCGTGGAATCGCTCTGCTCTGACCCTCCAGGACCAGCCGAATCCGGATGCCGGGAAGATCACCGTTGTTCCCGGAACCTATCTCAGCACAACCGATCCGGCCGCGGTCAAAGCAGTGGCGCGCAGCGAATGGTCTGAAATAATTCCATGTAAAATAAGGCAGAGATAATAGGAACAGGGAGACTTCTCAGGAAGAATCCCTGTTCCTGTCAAAATCGGAACTGGCCTGGAGGTAACAAGATGAGTGCTCTCCAAATACGAACGGAACAAATCACAAAGATTATCCCGGCACGCGTGCGCTTGACGATATTACAGTTTGCTTTTGACAGCGGCCGGGTGCATGCCCTGGTTGGAAAGAATGGATCCGGGAAATCCACCCTGGTGAAAATATTTGCCGGGGCACAAAACCCACCTCAGGAGAGTTCTATCTTAACGATGAGAAACTCCATTTCAATTCCACCGCTGAGGCCTATGAGAAAGGGATTGTCACGCGTCTATCAGGAAATGAGCCTGGTTCCGGGTTTATCCGTTGCGGAAAACATCTTCCTGGGCCGTTTGCCGAAAAAGAATAACGCCATCGATTGGCGCAAGACCTATCAAATGGCGGGCGAGCCTGCTGCAACAAATGAAAGCGAATATCAACCCGCATGAACAAGTGTCCCGCTTGAGCATGTGGCAATCGCAAGTGGTTGAGATCACGAAGGCCCTCAGTTTTCAACCCCAAGGTCATCCTGTTGGATGAGCCGACCTCCTCCCTGGCTCAAAATGAGGTTCAGAATCTTTTTGATGCGATTCGGGCGCTGAGGGATCAGGGCGTTATCGTCATTTACATTACACACAAACTGCAAGAGCTCCGTCAGATTGCGGATACCGTCACGGTTCTACGCGACGGGAAATTGGTCGGGACGGCGCAAATGAAGGATGTGGACACAAAGATATTATCAATATGATGTTCGGCGAAGGTGAAAATTCAAAGCCGCCCGAAAGACATTCAAGTTCGGGATGAAGTGATCATGGAAGTTAAAGAGTTAAGCCGCGCAGGCTGGTATCAGAACGTCAACTTCAAACTTAAGCGCGGCGAAGTGTTGGGCATCGCCGGCATGCTTGGTTCGGGTCGGACGGAACTGCTGAGTGGAATTTTTGGCGCGGACCCGGTTGACAGCGGGGAAGTGGTCATTGAAGGAAAGACCTATCAAGTCGGCAAATCCGATCAAAATGAAAAAAGCCGGTGTTGGACTTGACTCCCGAAAACCGCAAAACGCAAGGTTTGGTGCTGATCCATTCCATTCTGGATAATCTGTGTTATGCCAGCATGAATATCACGGCCGATGGCTGGGTTGAAAATAAACGCAAACGGAATTGCCTTTGCCAAGAAGCAAGTCAAGGAATTGGATATAAAAGTGGGAGATATCGATGCGCCGCTGCGAATCGCTGTCGGGGGGCAATCAACAAAAAGTCGTGGTTGGGAACTGGTTAAATACCGGCCCCAAAATCATGCTCTATGATGAACCATCGCGCGGAGTCGATGTGGGGGCCAAACAACAAATATTTGAAATCATGTGGGCAGAGGCCCGCAAGGGCATTTCCTCTATTTTTGTTTCCACCGAACTGGAAGAGCTGCTGGAAGTCTGCCATCGCATCCTGATTATGCGCCAGGGCGAGATCGTTGCTGAGGTAAACCCGGACACTTTGACCACAGAATGAGCTGTACGAAATTTGCACGAGAGGGAATGATTAACATGGACAATGCATCACTGCCAGCCGATCAACCTTTAATCGAAGAAGAGATCGTCATCTTTTTGCTCGACCATATCATTGAGGTCTTTCTGATCCTTCTCTGATCATTGCCCTCGCCATTGGCCTAACGGCTTCTTAACCTGGGCGAACTGGATGAACATTTTCCGCGCCAATTCGCTTAAAGGGCGTCATTGCCTTCGGGATGACCATGGTCATCATTGCAGGGTCTGATCGACCTTTCCATCGGTTCGACCGTCGGCTTGGCCGGAGTCATCGTTGCACTTGCCTGCCGGGATTTGTCTGCCGCGGGAGTGGATCTCAACCTCGCTTGTATCATTGGCATGCCTGTGTGTATCCTGCATGGCCTTTGGCGTTGGCTGGATCGTATGGTTTTTTCCAACACAAAACGGGCATGCCGGCCTTGATCGATCACCCTGGCTGGTCTTATATGCCTTGCAAGGTCTGGCCGGTCATCCTGTCCGGAGGGTTCCCGATCGCCAATCAGTTCCCGGATTGGTATCAACCAATTGGGTGGTGGTCGAGATTGGAGGACCGAATGGAATCCCCATTCCTGTCCATCATCTTGATGTTTGTTTCTTGATCGTTTGGTTCATTATGGGTTACACCACCACCGGCCGCGTCGACCTACGCCGTAGGCGGCAATCCAGAGTCAGCGCGGCTGAGCGGCATCGATGTGGGCAAGACCAAGATCATCGCTTTTATCACGGTCCAACTCTTGGCGGTGATATCCGGGTTTATGACTTCCGGCCAGGTCATGTCGGGTACCTGGACTTTCGGCAAAGGCTGGGAGCTGGATGTTATCGCGGCTGTGGTCGTCGGTGGTACCAGTTTCACAGGAGGTGTCGGCAAGGTTTGGGGGACATTGGTCGGGATTATATTTATGGGTGTGATTTCGAACGGGATGACCCTGCTGAATTTCGACCCTTACACCCAGCTCATTGTTAAAGCAGTCATCGTATTCCTGGCGGTACTGCTCAGTTCGTACCGTGCCAAGGTGAAGGCGTAACGAAACAGAGCCTGGATTTTTCGTTCCCGTTATTGCCAGGAGCTCCTGCATTTTTCCCGCCTATTTGACATCGACGGGCGGGTAATCGTCCTGCTGCTGGCGATTTGGAAAAATGAATGACGTGTTGAAGAGGCGTGCCATGCAATTGTTTGGCGGAATTAAATCGGGTGGGACCAAGTTCGTCTGCGTCGTCGGAAGTGATCCGGAAAATTTGCTGGCAGAGAAACGCTTCTCCACCACCGGTCCCGATGAGACCATCAATACGGCGATTGATTTCTTTGCCCCGTACGCAGGGAGAGGCGAACTTGCTGCTGTAGGAATTGGGACCTTCGGTCCTGTTGATTTACATGCGGGCTCGCCTACGTATGGCTTCATTACCACCACTCCCAAAGCCGGCTGGAGACAGGTGGACTTATATGGCGAAATTCGGCGCGGATTAAATGCCCCGGTCGCATTCGACACTGACGTGAATGCCGCCGCCTTTGGCGAGCAGTACTGGATCCCCAATGGACGCGTATTGGATCCTTTCATATATATTACTGTCGGAACGGGGATAGGCGTTGGGGTCATCATCGCCGGATCTCCTCTGCATGGCCTGATCCACGCCGAAGCCGGACATCTGGCCCTTCCGCACAACTGGCAAAGGGATCCCTTTCCGGGGGTGTGCCCCTATCATGGCGATTGCCTCGAGGGGCTGGCATCCGGATATTCCATGACGAAACGTTGGGGACAAAATCCCGAGCATTTAGCGGAGTATGCATCCGGCCTGGGATTTGGAGGCGGAATACATTGCCATCGCCATAGCGGATCTGATCTATGCATATTCGCCGCAGCGAATTATTTTGGGCGGCGGGGTTTCCCAGCACGCAGGCTTTCATGAGGCCACCCGTCAAAAAGTCAGGAAGCAGCTGAATGGGTATGTCCAATCCCCAATGGTTGCGGAGGACATCGCTGAATATATCCTGCCTCCGGCGCTGGGCAATCGTTCCGGTGTTTTGGGGGCAATTGCCATGGCAATCCAGCTGGTGGGACAGACGATGGAGAAGGCAGGTCATAACTGAGAAAACCCGGAAAGCGGACGGGTCGAAATCCAATCGGTGAGTATCGTACCAGAGACCCCCTCCCCAGCCTTCCTTACAAGGGTAGGTTTTTGAAAAGTAGCCTCTGAGGGTTGGGTAAAATAGTGTCGCCAAACACACCCAACAAACAGAGGCGCACTATTAATACCACAAAATCATTTAGCGACTGGTGCTCGATTGTTGAGAAACACATGGGTCATCTGAGTGGGACACAAATCACAGTGTTAGCCATGTGGAGTTACGGGATTGTGTTAGCCAAAACCTGTGGGCTTTCAAGTGTAGCAATGGCTTTGGCGAGTGATTTTGGTGAAAAGGAAAGTAATTTTAGGCAAAGATTGCGAGAATGGTGCTGGGACAGGAAAGACAAACAAGGAAAAAAGCGTGTTGACTGGGAAGTCAGCCAAAGTTTTGTGCCGTTGTTGAAATGGATATTGGCACTCTGGTCGCCACATGAACAGAAATTGGTCTTGGCTATGGATGCAACGTCACTGAAAAAGTTGTTTGTGGTACTTTCTATCAGTGTTGTTTATCGTGGCTGTGCTATTCCGATCGCATGGACTATTTTGCGTGAAGGACAGAAGGGGTCCTGGAAAGAGCCTTGGTTGAGGCTATTCAAAGGGTTGCAGGGGAGCACTCCTGGGGATTGGCTGGTCATTGTTGCCGCAGATCGTGGTCTGTATGCCCGTTGGGTATATGAAGCCATTCAAAGTTGTGGATGGCACCCATTATTACGCATTAACCTGCGCAGCCAGTACCGTCCGCAAGGAGCAGCTGGTTTTCGTCCGATGGCTCAATTGCTGCCAGCTCCTGGTTCTGTCTGGGCAGGAAAGGTAACCTGTTTTGTGGCCAACTCAGTCGAAGGAACTCTTTTGGCTTGTTGGGGTGCAAAACATCTTGAACCTTGGCTGATTTTGACCGACTTGCCTCCAGCAAACGCTTCGGCGGAATGGTATGGTATGCGTAGTTGGATCGAAGATAGTTTCAAAGACCTGAAAAGTGACGGATGGCAATGGCAAAACACACGCATGTCTGATCCGGATCGGGCGGCTCGTCTCTGGTTGGCTTTATCTGTCGCTACCCTTTGGGTCGTCAGTGTGGGTGGCGAGCTCAATTCGAAATTTCAAGATTGCGACATGTCCCATTTGCCTTTGACACATATTGCCCGCAAAACAAAAACTCATTCATGCAAAGTACGAAAGATCAGTTGCTTTGCGCGCGGTCTTATCTAATGTGCTCACTACTTTGATTAACCAACGTCCAATCTCTTTAGGTGTCTTTTTACCGGAGCCTTGGCCGCTAAAAACCTACCCTTGAAAGCTCCAGCCCCTCCCCCACAGGGGAAGGGCTTTTGCACCTGCTCGGCGAGGGTTTCCGACCCCGCCGAGGGTTTGACCGGTGGTCTCCGGTCTTTTCCTGATCGCAGCTACAGGGCTATAAATCGTCCTCGGATACCCTGCGAGTACGATCTGGGGCCGCGAATGTACAGGTGGTATTCGATTTTTCGTGACTATTCATGGACAGCCATCTCCCATAAAAAAGGCTGCCCACAGGCGTGCTTTGGAGTTGTAGCGGTGGATTATGCCGTCCTGCCGAATAAGGATGATTTCGGGCAGGGGAGTGGATCAGCAGGGCTGGACACCAAAAGGAGGGACCTGCTGCACTAAAAGAGGAAGCTCCCTGAATTCGCTCCGGACCCTACTCAATCATACTTACCTTTGGCCACTCTGCGGCAGTCATCAATATCTCCTGCCGGTTCGTTGGACAAGGTTGTAATTATCTACCCCCTGCCAAAACTCTTCTTCGCTCCATCTCTTTTCTGATCGGTACCATTCCCGTAAATGGCTCTCATACGGATTGCGGATCGTTTTCAGCTGCCCCTGATATTCTGCGAAACTCGAAATCTCGCCCTGTAGGAAACGATGCACACTTTCCGCAGCAGCCAGGCCGGTGTAGAGGGCGTTGCAAAAATTCCCTGTGAAGAGAGTGGATCAAAACTGAGTGCGGCATCACCCACGGCCAGCCAGGCCTTCCCCGCCGCAGGTTGTGTTAGCGCGGAATGAGCGGCGGTAATTCCATGCTGCAATTGCCCCGGCTCCCTGCGATCAAAGCAAATTCTTTCTCGCAGGTCAGGGATTTTTTCTGCCTGCTCCAAAAGAGACTGGGCAGAATGCATCCAGGCGGTGGCAACGTTGGTGGCCCGCGTATGAAAGGCGAGGATGCTCCTTCCCCCTGGAGTCGGCGCTGTGTACCACCAGCCTTCGGCACCGAATGGATATAGCTGACACCCTGCTGGCCCTGATCGATCCAGCTTTTCCGTCACCCAGCTGCAGATCATATTGTCCTGGTGGAAACGGGTCGCCCCCAGGCGCCTGGCAATGACAGGTGTCCTGCCGCCGCGTCGATCAGTACACGCGCACGGATGTCCATGCGCCGACCAGCATGCATGACAACAATTTTCCAGCCCTGGCGAGCCTCCCGTTCCAGGTGGGCAAGCCATGCGGGTGCAAGCAAAGCCGCACCGCGCTGGATGGCTTTCTTTCGCAGCCAGGTCTCGAATTCACGGCGATCCAGGTGCCAGCCGTGCCCAAGGGGGTCGCGCAAAAAATCGGTTTCCCTTAAATGCCGGAACCCCAACGGGATTGATTGCCATAATAAGGCAGGTGGCCCTGCCCTCTGAATTCATCGAGCAAGCCCATATGCCCCAGCAATTGTTGGCCGCAGGCAGGAGCGACTCGCCCGGCCGGGGTTTGGGTACGGGGTCCCGGTCGATCACCAGGGTGCGATAAAAAGGCGCCAGGTTCAAGGCTGCAGTGCAGCCCGCAGGTCCTGCACCGAGAATAAGAACATCGACTGCCGGCAATTGGAGAGCCAAAGTACGCTCCGGCGTTTACAAAAATGTTGTGCCCGGCGAAAAACGCTGCACCTTTTCGATCTGGCTTAGATCGGTCATCCTCCGCAGGCTCGATGTGATTTCTGCTGGGCACCCGGCGTGAGCATCTGTTGTGCGGCTGCCGGCCGGAATCCTGCACCTGCATGCTGGCCGGGAAATGAGGATCACCAGGAACTCCGTCCCGCATTTCCACCACACCCATCTCGCCAAAGTGCTGGATCATGTAATTCAGTTGATGCCTAGCTCTGGTCCAAACCCAGGGGAGCGAACCAGCTGGCGCGATTGGCAAAAGCCTGCAGGCGCAGTCCCAATTCGTTGTTCGGCATCCATCACGATATCATAGTCCGCCTCGGACAACACCTGGTTGGGTACGCGGGCCGGCCAGAATGTGGGCAAATATGGATCGTATGCGCGGTCATACCCGGAACGGCAGCTGGCCGCGTCGGTCTGCCAGGGCAGGGCCATCCAGCGTGTAATACTCCCGGGTGCCTGTCCACGGTTCAGCGGCCCATTGGGAGAGCTGGTGATGGTACTGGTGAGCTGGCTCCCGTAATTGGGTTCGATTGTATTCGGCAAGGGCATGCTTGAGACGGAACGGCGCCATGTACATGCCCGGCGCACGCATCGGCCAGGGCATTTCGCAGCCGGGATGAAATGCATCGGCCAGGCAGAATTCCATGGCAGCCCGGGTGAGCAGATCAGGCTGCTGCCCGGGTGGGACCTGGTCGATCTGACCGGGGGTGCATATTCCGGATCGTAATCGGGGATAAATTCACCGGCAGCCCACTGCTGCAGGAAACGCATTTGTGTGTCCGTGAGTGCCGCATGCTGGCGAGGTGACATGGCTGGAGGAATGTTCATCGCATCACCATACAGCCAGGGGAACGGCAGGGGAGACCAGGAATCACGGTGCAAAGTCCCGGAAATTGATCGGCGATCGCTTTCCGCATGCCTCGATTGGCGGGCGCCGTATCCGATAATTTTCCTGCCCATTCCGAGGTGGCAGAAATTATAGGGTACCTCCAAATCCAAATGCCGAAGCAAAACCTGCATTCACCCATTGCAGGTCGGTGAGGCGTTGGAAGATCGGCAATATATCCTGCAGGAAGGATGGCAGGGACGGCTGCGGCAGCAGGCCGGCCTTGATGGCGGTATCCCGCATCAGGTCCCACATGGTACGCACGGATTTTTGCATGGGCGCGTAATCCGGCGGTGCCACAATGACCCAGGCGGGCTGCACAGTTAATACGGTCCCTTCGAACTGGACACGGGCCGTCACCGGACCATCGGAGACATCGTCATGCCAGCGATCGTTATTCGCAAACGTGACCGCCTGGCTGCCATCGTAGGAAGCGGATATGCCATGGCCGCCAGGACAATGAGCCGCCCGGCCTCATCCGTGCGTAACTCACCCAGGTACACCTGCAGGCCCATGAACCGGCCGCGCAGGGCTGCCCCCTCAGGCTCAGTCCACTGATCTCGGCCCCGCCCGGGTCGATCGCCAAGCGCCTGCGATCCGCGACGGCCGCGTTGCGTAGACACGACGGCCGGGCACCGGCCACCTCGGGGATATCCAGGGCCAGTTGAAACTGATACCAGGCAGACTTTTGATTTGCCAGGTGGACATGCCAGGTGATCAGTGCTTCGCCGGCAGTCAGCTCACGCACCGGCACCCCGGCTGCATTTAGGCCATAAATTCGGAAACGCGCCGCCTGGCGTTTCAACGCGCCGCTGGCATCCCGGTAAAAACCCGGCTGTTGTGGGAGTGGGTCCGGGCACCTCCGGCCCGATAAAAAATTCCTCCTGGCTATTGCCGACCCGGGCAACACCAACCGGCGGATAAATCGCAGCGCTGACGATCCGGTCATCCGGTTCCCTCTCAGGGAGGGGTTTCCGGAATTACACGGCTTTGACTGTGACACGCTCATCCGCTTCGGCAGAGCTTGTATTCATGGAACGCTCCTTGGAATAAAAACGGTGATACTGCGATCATGGATGTATATCTTGTAAAGGGTAGGGCGAAACGACATACCTTGACCAAACTACAGTCATGGGCTGCATCGTGAGGAAGAGCATGACCTTCGTGTGCAATATCCAAACGTGAAAAAGAACGAACACCCTGGATGGCACAAATTCAGATTTCCCCATACAAAGGCTGGAAGGGCTTCTCATCAATAACCCGGCTTGAGGAAGAAATAAGCGAAGATGTCCTGGTAGAATGAATGTTCCTTGAAAATAACAATCCACTAAATCACCTTATGACATTGTACAAAGGCAGGCAGAAAAGTCAATTTTAGGAATTTTTTCACAACAAGGCGGAGCTTTTGGGCATCGGTTTTGTGAACGATCCGCAGAAAAGAACCCCCACCGAGCCTTCGCGGACAACCTTAGATGCCCCCCACGGGGGGAGGAGCGTTTGCCCCTGCTCGGAGAGGGTCTACGACCGCGCCGAGGGTTTGAGCGGAGGTCTCACCTTTATTTTGCCGCCGTGCTACCCGGGGCGTCTGGTATGCCGCTATCTCTTGTCGCTGGTGGTTCCATGGTCACCTGTATGTCTGGCGGTGCCTTGCTGCCATTCCCACCCTGTTGTTTCCCAGGCTTCGCGGCCTTCAGCTCGAAGGGCAGGGCATTTGTCTCTACTCCATCGACGAGCAGGCTGATCCAGACCGGCCCCTCGCCTTGTCATCAATGGTAAGTCCCCTTCCTTCAGAGTGAAGCGTGACATGGTCCTTTTCCCACGAGGCAGGGTCGATCGCTGCGTCAGTGCGTTTATGATTGATGGCGACCATGATCTTGCCCTTGGGATCCTGTTTCTGGCCATCTTCCGCCTTTAAATATTGGCCCATCACCCTGATCTCGTCCCGGCCCGCCGGATCCAGGCGATAAGGCGTTGATATGGGCAAACACGTTGACGTCCTTTTTCCGTGTACAGTGCGATCACGTTCATCGCGGTGCTCATGGCACTTTCCATGCGGTCGATGGTCGCGGCGACGACATCGTTGGCAATAACGCCTTCCTGGACATACTGGCTCTGGATATACGTACTGTTCAAATTCAGTTCCCAGATAAAGCTGGTGAAAGCCGTCTCCAATTGCACCAGATTGGCAATGGAGTTCTGGATGTCGTTTAGCGGGCCCTTGATCAACAACGTGATGATTCCCGCAATGCCGCCGATGGATGCAAACAGGCCGAAGAACTTTTCCGCCGAGCCGGGTTGTCCGTTAAAAGCAAGGTACAAACCCCCGGCCACGATGACGACGCCTAAGGCGAAGGTGGCAACGCTTAATATTTGAATCAGCCACATGGTGTGCTTCGCCTCGTTCACGGCCCCCGTCAGAATTTTGGCCGCCTGATCGCTGCGTCGCCTTGACGGCTCGAGGTAATACTCGGCAAGCACTTCCTGGCGGCTTGCCTTTGTGCGGTCTTCGGCGACAATCGCCAGCGCCAGAGCATCTACCGCCTCGAGTTCGCCGACATTGGCAAGCGTGCGGGCCAGGTGTTCTCGTACTCGCAAGTCAGGCTCCCCGGGCAGCTTGTGCGCAAGGTAAGGAACGGCGTGTGTTCTCAGTTCAGACTTAATCCCGATATACGTTGGATTGCCTGTCCCGTCCTTGTATTCCCCACTCTCAAAGAACCGGGGAGAACTCATCTCCGCCAGTTGCAGGGCGATCCGGCGCTTCACCAGCAATTTGCGGCGGTCCAATTCTGACCTCCAAAACAACTTGGCGAACTCCTTCGCTTTCTCCTCGGGTTTCCAATTATTGTCCTTGGCCGTTTGGTCAAGTTCGCTGAACTTTCCGCCCGTGTCTACGAGAGACTTCATCCATTCTTCCAACAGAGGGTCGCCTCCTTGCGTCATCGATTCGGCTGGTTCTTCTCTGGCTTCCGCTCTTTTTCTCTTCGTTCCACCACTCCTTCTCTTTAGGATTCAACAAGTACTTATCAGAAGCTGATCGGCGTAAATTGGCGCCATTTGACGCAGGGCCTTGACCTTGAGAGCGACTTCCTCGTGATCCTCGAATCGCAACGGGTCGCGCAACCGCTCGACGAGCGGGAGGACAGCCGACTTGTTGTCGCGAAGTTGTAAAGCGGTGGCGTCCACCAGCTGGCCTTTGTCGGTTTCTGCGATCCAGTGCGCCCATTGGCGAATGAGGGAGTTCATGACCGCGGGAGATTTCATCTCGACCAGTTCATTGATGATATCAATGGCCAGGGCACCCTTCTTGTCGAACTGCTTGAACAAAAACGTGCTGTGCTTCTCCGTGATCGGAATCAGCGCGCTTCTAGCCGTTCTTCGCACGTTGGGAAACGGAGATTCGTCAGCCAGCCTTCGCATCCGCGTCAAAAGGTCACGTATAAACGGACCAGGAATATCATCGTGAGGTTTGCCTCCGCTGGCTTTCCGATAGACCCAGACCAGGGCAAGCTGGCACACCTGTTCTTCTGTGCTCTCCAGCGCGCCCAGAATGAAAGGCATGATTCGAGACTTGTGCGGGTAATCCTTCTGTGTTTCGGGCTTGTCCTGTGTTGCGGGCTTCTCGTACAGTATGTCCAACTCTCTCGCGCCTTCCGTGAGCAACAGGCCGCCGACCACTCCGATCATTTTCTCGTCGACGTTGCTGTAGACAAGTTGTTCGACAGCCTCCTGCATCGCATCTTCTTCGTTGCGCAGGTCGATGGCCGCATAGGCGCGCAGACCCTGACCGTGTTGCAGGACGCACTCCCACAAGGCGTTCGCCACCAGCATTCGCTCTTGTGGAGTGAAATACTGGTCACACTCTCGCAGCCAGGCAATCATGTTTTGACAGACGTCCTTGTCGCTATCCTGCAACTCTCCCAGCATCAGCGACAAGATCTTGTATCTGCAGCGGAGGACGTCAGGGATGCTATCCTTGTCCAGTCCGGATTCGTCGATCAAACTGAACACGATAGGGTTTCACTCGGTTGTGGCATCTATCCAACCTTTACTGCCATCCTGCTTTTCAATTTGAAACCAGTTCGAATGAGGCGAGCGGTCAATGATTTTCACTTTCTCGTCCTTGCTTCAGTACCGGTTCTTCCTTCGGTCTGGATATTGAAGCCTCCTCATACCAATTTCGTGCCATCTTCTTTCTTCAGCTCCAGCCGGACCCTTCGCTTCAGAATATTCTCGTTGACAAAGTTCCGAACACGCGGGTCCACGAGGAAGATGGCCTGCTTCCAAGGAACGATGTACGAGTCGGAGGAGGTTGGGACGGGCTGCCCGGTAGTGGGGCGTACCTTCTTCGATTCGAAAATGATGGACGGAATGTCGATATTGAAACAGCCTAAACAGCTCGGCATAACCAGGAGTCACGTCTACGATCAGGCTGATGATATCCACCAGCAGATCGCGCGCAGAAACTGCACTAAAAGCCTCAGCAACTTCTGGACTTTGTCTTTGTCTTCCGACCTCATCAACAAATGCCAGCCGACGTTCGTCTTCAGGAACGCAACGCCTGCGCGGCGGGCCTGTGGATCGGGGCTTGCCAGCTTGTCGAACGCTTCGGCGAGGAGTGGATTCTCCCTTTCAGCTTTTGTCATCAATCGCATTTGATTCGATCATGAGAATCGCACGTGCGATACTATTGCTGACGGTTGGCTGATGAGTCTGCAGCACCCAGTCTCGCCCACAGGGCTTCCACAGCATGCTTCCCGCCGCTCCCACAGCATCCTTGCCGGCTGGTCCCAACTCGGCCAGGGCGTTGGCCACCTGTTCGCACACTTCCTCCCGATCGTTCGCCAGCAAGTCCAGCAGTCTCTTCGCCAGCTCATTCCAGTCTGGGCCCTCTTGAAGATGGTGACAATGGCTTTGAGCTGCCATTCGTATGGTCGTATATTCGTCCGACGATACGAGCTGCCTCCAGCCGGTCCAGCACCTCGTCATCGATCAGCTCGCAGCGCAGCACAAGATCGCGCAGGGCGGCCTGGCGTTGCCCGTTCAGCTCGCTGACCGTCTCATCGCCTGCCCCTGGCCGGGACCTTGGGAAAGTATGTCGAGCAGTTTGTAGATCTCCTGGGTTGCCATGATTCCTCCAGCTGGTCATCTTGCATGATCGATCGTTCATTCTTCAGACACGCTTCGGGCAGCGTATCCGCCCTGCATGGAGGGCCGGGAGCAACAAAAAGAACCCGGCCGATCGTCTGGGCGATAAATTCTTCCTGTAGCATGTCGCCTGCCTGACCTATCCAACGGGACGGTCCGAAAGGCGGCTGTCCTGCTGGTGTTTTATCTCTGGATTTGGAAATTTCATGTCTTTCTGTCTCCCTGTCCGTATTATATTTTCCCAAACGGTATGCCGGATGTCCATGCATGAACATCATGCCGTTTTTCCGAATATATATAATCAGTAGATCACGAAATATCTTGAAGGAGCCCGAAAACAGGGTGCGGGCCCTGACGCCCGCACCCTGTTTTCGGGGATCTTTTGGGCATTGGTCCGACTTTCGTGATAATGCCCCCGGTCACACACCTGCCACCTGCCCTGATTTGCCTGGCGAATCGTCCGGCATCATTATGCCGGGGTGCGCGGGCGGTGCCAGGGAATTGCGCTTCCCATGGAGTAAAAAGGCACAATTCGTGACCGTGAAGGGTATACCTATTAATCATTATACAAACTGGATTCGAAATGTCAATTGTGGGAATTAATTCACAGGTTTGTTCAGGGTCAGAACGATCCAATTCACGAAGCTGGAAACGGGAGCTGCTCGAGCAGGAACAGTCCCTACGTCTTTCCGAGTCTGAGCGGGAGCGTTGATCCGGGACTTCGCCCGCAAGCTGTATATGGCGGTCACCCGGGCGGGACAGAGATTGGTGATCACCTATGTGGGAGTAAACTCTCGGAGCTGATCCGGTCGATCCTGGTTTCCCAGTCTGCAGCGAATTCAAATGAACATGGGTCGACCCCGCCGAAATACCGACCGGAAATCTCCTCGTGCCAGAAACCCCATCCTAGCCTCCCCCACGGGGGAGCAGCCTTTGCTCCACCTGGATAAACGCCTGGTTGAAAATGGTACTCATCGATGACCTCCCTGGCGGGCAATACTTCTCCTCCGCCTGCTTGCCGGATATCGCGCCCGTAGGGTAGCGGAGCCGCCGTACGATGGCGGTGTAGACGACACCGCCTGATTTGCTTAGCAAATCACTATCGATGCCGGGGAGCGGGGTGAGGCCGGGAGGAGGGTAAGATAACCGCCCGGCAGGCTGACCCACCGGGCGGCTTACGATGATCATATCGCTTGCGCAGGCTGCGCTGAGGCGTTCACCTCAGCGGACCTGCCTGAGTATTTGGTACCCGCCGGAGCCACTGGTGGGTGCCGGGCCCGGGCTGTTCTCTGGCGTGGCGCCCGTGAGGGAAGCCACATGCCAGATACCGCCCAGGTCGACGAAGCCATCCCCTTTCGCATCGCCCGCTGCCTGGTCGAGGTAGAAGGTGTAAAGCGGCTTCTGGTTGAAGGTCAGCTGCAGCGTGCCATCGGGGCGGGTGACCGTTCCCAGCGAGCCCGGGATCCCTTCACCTGCGGTGGGTGCTGCGCTGACGATGTACGGCGGCCAGAAATTGGTGAGGCAGCATCGGCGCACAGTATCTGCCCGGCGCTGTCGACACTATTGGAGTACAGCGTCCTGCCATCGGAGGTTAGGGTAAAACTTTTGCCATGCGGCCCGGGTTGCGACAATATAACAGCAGTCCGAGCCGCAGGCGTTAAGGTTGATTCCATCCCTCGAGCTGCCGTCTCAGGGGATACTTGGCATGAGACAGCCTCCATTCCCTGAGCAACTATGGCCGGGAAGGAAATGGGCGGTTTGGGTCCCATCCGAGGCGGGCGCTTCAGCGGCGAGGGTGCCGTCCGCACCTTGGGAGTGAAAAACAGCTCGGGCCGGCTTCCGTAGGCTGCCAGCCGGAGCACATGGATCTCGTAACCGTTCGGCACTGCAACCGTATTCACAGCGGCTTCGACATGCCGGGGGGAGTTGAAATCCACGATCCCCTTGCTTTCCCCATTCAAAAAGTACTGGACCGCGGCCATGCACCAGCTCGTCCACGCCCAGGTAGTGTGCCCGGCCGTCAACGAATCCCCGGATCTGTTCGCCGGACCCCTGGGCACTTCCCCAAATACACCCAGGCTGCCGAACAACCCTTTCGAGCGGGCAGGCCCCTTTCTTCTGGGAGGGGCGGCTGCCGGGCGTGGCGCCGCCGGTCGAGGCTGGGCTTGCGGGGAGGCGGCTGCCTGGGTTCTGTCTTTTTCGAAGATTGAAGCTTCCGATCGTACTCAGCGCGCTTTGCCGGGTCCTTTAAGGGTATCGTAAGCGGCATTGATCTCTTTGATCTTTTCCCTGGCCCTGGCCTTCTGGTCTGCTTGGGAGAATTTATCCGGATGCCAGGCCTGGGCCAGGAAGAGATACTGTTCCTTGATGTGTCCACGGATGCATCCGGTTCCACTTCCAGGATCTGGTAATAGTTCTGCTTCATGATCGTTTGCTCTCCAGGCGGGATCGGGTATGGAAGCCAGGCAAGTCCTGGCAGATGTGCACCTGAATTCTATTTTTTTTTTTTTTTTTTTTTTTTTTTTTTTTTTTTTTTTTTTTTTTTTTTTTTTTTTTTTTTTTTTTTTTTTTTTAATTTTTTTTTTGCACGAGAGTGGGATCGCCATCCGATCGACCGGTTCCCTGGGTCCATTTTAACGATGGGCCTCTTGGGCTCCAGGCACGTCATGGATCGTCCAGGTTACTGCGATGGATTGCATGGGCGGTGTGGGGAAGACGATGGGAGAAGAGCAATTCTGATCTGTAACACGATGCCGTGGGTAGGGGATGAAACCCGGTGAACGCGTATGACGGTAAACTCGTTGTAAGGTGAAATTCTTTGCGATTGAGGTATAGTATCGGTCAGATAGCTTTGATTTTGTTTTGGCCACACGGCCCGGGTTGCGACGATATAACAGCGGCCCGGGCCGCAGGCGTTTAAACTGGACAGCATCCATACAGCCTTTGGTTTCCATTTCTCTTTTCAAAAAGGAGTATCTACAGCATAATATCCATCCACAAAGGATCGGCAGGATGACTTCCAGACCGACCGGTACCGTCAGTTTTCTCAGTTTGAACGATCCCAAGGAGCGGGCATGCTAAAGAAGGCCATGGTCCTATTTGCTCTTTTCCTGCTGGCGGGCTGTACGGTTCCGCCTGCCGTGGCGGAGACCCCGCTTCCCCCGACGATCACGGAACCTCCCCCTTTGTTCGTGTCCCATCCGAAACCGCGGCTGTCCTGCCGACAGCAACAGTTATTCAAGCTCGAATTCCCCATCACAGCAAATCAACCGTTCCGGGTTCATTTTATTGATGTGGCCGGGGGATGCGATCCTGATCCAAACGACAGAGGGGAAAAATATACTTGTTGACGGGGGAGATACGGATACCGGGGTTGTACGCATATCTGCAAAGTATTGGCGTGCAGCAAATCGATCTGATGATTGCGACGCATCCACATGCGGATCATATTGGGGGTTTGGTGCAGGTGTTGCGGACTTATCCTGTGCTCAAGGTTGTCACGAACGGGCAGGCTCATACGACGGAGTGTATGAGGATTTTCTGGATGCGATCGCCGATGCGCAGGCGGAGTATGCGGAAGTGAAACGGGGGGATGTGCTTCAAGTGGGAAATCTGAAAATCAATGTTTTAAATCCAGCTGCCATACGGATCCGGATTTGAATGAGAATTCGATTGTTTTGCGGTTCACGGATGGGCGAAATGACTTATTTGATGATGGGGGATGCGGGAGCGAATACGGAAGCGGCGCTTTGGCTTCGGGGATGCCGCTGAGAGCCAATATCTTAAAGTTGGGGCATCATGGGTCCAGCGGTGGATCGACGCCTGCCTTTTTTGCGGGAGGTGGCTCCGGAGGTGGCGGTCTATTCGGCGGGAGTGAATAACACTTATGGGCATCCGGCGCCGCAGACGATTCAGGCTCTCAATCAGGTTGGGGCGACGATCTATGGGACGAATGTCAATGGTACGGTGCTGGTAAAGGTACGGCCCAGGGATATGAGGTGCAGACCCAAAAGGTAGAATTGGCGGCTGTACCTACGGCTACTTTTCGGCCCGTGGCGACTTCGGCGCCTGCGAGCGGGCTTGAGATTGTGTCTGTGACTAGCCCGGTTGCGAAAGGAGAAAATGTAGACGTTGTTGCCAGACTTCCCCTGGGGCAAGCTGTTCCATCACTGTAAACTATAAATCAGGTCCCAGTCAGGCGGGGTTTGGATCCTAAAAATGCCGATGCGAGTGGCATGGTTTCGTGGAGCTGGAAGGTGGGAACCAAACTACACGGGACATGGCCGATCTATGTGAAGTGTGATACTTTTACTGAGGAAACAAAATTTACGGTGCAATGATGAAAGCAGTGATCGATCGATTTGAAGGGGATTTGGCGGTGCTGATCCTGGAAGGAAGTCAGGAGCGGGTCAATGTCCACGCGGGTCAGCTGCCGAAGAAGAGTAAGGAAGGGAGCTGGCTCCAGGTGGAGATTGAAAACGGGGAAGTGCGGAAGGCGGTCATCGATGAGGATGAGACGGCGAAGGCCAAGGAGAGGATTGCAGAGAAGCTGGAGAGATTGCGGAGAGGGGAGCATCGGAAGAAGTGAGACCCTCTTGGTTCTCACCTGAATTGTGCCGGCCTGTACTACAGATCCACAACTTCGGGGGTAAAGTGGAAACTCATGCTACCGCCTGTCCAGAGGGTGTACGATATTATGTGTAAACGAGGGACGAACCTTAGTCGAGAGAGAATGGAGCAAACATAATGTCGGAAGAGAAGCGCAAGCCCCGGAACATCCAGGAAGTGATGCCGAGTGCGGAGGAAGTGCAACGGGAACTAGGCAAAGCCAAATCGATGGATGACTTCTTTGGGAAGGAAGGGATCTTTGCCAAACTATTCGCCCACACGATCGAGGAGATGCTGGAAACGGAGTTGAGTGAGCATCTGGGGTATGAAGCCTACGAAGTCAAAGGCCGCAACTCCGGCAACAGCCGGAATGGACGGTATGGGAAGAAACTGCGCACGTCCGCGGGGGAAACGAGCATCCAGGTGCCGCGGGATCGGAATGGTGAATTTGAACCGCAGGTGGTGAAAAAGCAAGTTGCCAACACGAATGAACTGGAAGACAAGATCATCGGGATGTATGCCAAGGGCATGTCGGTGCGAGATATTCAGGAGACCTTGAAAGAGCTGTACGGAGTGGATGTCTCGCCCACCACCCTGAGTGCGATCACCGATAAAGTCTGGGGGTTGGTGGAAGACTGGCAGAACCGCTCGCTGGCCGGTATCTACCCGATCGTCTACCTGGATGCGATCCATATCAAGCTCCGCCGGGAAGGGAAAGTCGAGAATATTGCCGTGTATACGGTCCTGGGCGTGGACCTGGAAGGCCAGCGGGACATTCTGGGACACTGGGTCGGGAATGGCAGCGAAAGCTCCAATTTTTGGCTGAGTGTCATCACCGATCTGCAGACCCGGGGTGTGCAGGATATCTTCATTGCCTGCATGGATGGCTTGAGCGGGTTCAAGGAGGCTGTCCTGGCCGTCTTTCCCCAGACCCAGATCCAGCGCTGTATCATTCACCAAATCCGCAACAGCCTCAAGTATATTACCTGGACGGATCGCAAGGCTTTCATGGTCGATCTGAAGACCGTCTACCAGGCAGCCACCCGCGAAAGTGCAGAAGCCAACTTGCGCCAGCTCAGTGAAAAATGGGGCGACAAATATGCGGTCGCCATCCGTTCCTGGCAAAACAACTGGGAAGATCTGTCCACCTTCTTCGCCTATCCCGCCGAGATCCGGCGCTTGATCTACACCACCAATTCCGTCGAAGGCTACCACCGCCAGCTGCGCAAGGTCACCAAAGCCAAAAGCATTTTTCCGACCCCCGAAGCGGCTCGCAAATTGCTTTTCCTGGCCAACCGCGATATCCTCAAAAAGTGGACCAAGCCCATTCCGAACTGGCCGCTGATCCTCAACCAGCTGGTGATCCGCTTCGAGGGTCGCCTGGCGATCTAGATTGTTTTCCGTTTACACAATGGACTTGACACCCCCCCTGTCCACAGGATTGCTGCGCTTATCTCACGCATGCTCTACATGTGTAGCTTAACTTTTTACATGGATATAAAGGCTGCATTCGAGCATTGAGTCGATTAAATTATCCGGAGGAGGACTATGCTAAATCCTTTGGCCGCCACACATTGACCAATTTGCACTCTGTATTTTTATCCAGATCTTTCCAGTGCTTGAGGGCCAGTTCCATGGTTGCCAGCGCGGCTGTGGGCATCGCCGTCGCTTCGCCTGTGAGGGCCTTGATCAGCATCTCCACCCCAGGGTTGTGTCCCACGACAAGCAGGCGTTCATGTTTATCGGCCACCTGGCGCAATACTTCAACGTATGCCTGTGGCCCGGCCAGATAGAGCTCGCGTATTTGCTTAATTTTCCCTTATAAGAGCAAGCCTCAGCAACAAGAAGGGCGGTATCGTGTGTACGTACTGCCGAAGAGCAGGGATGAGATCCGGGATGAGGTCTTCAGCCTGCAATAACTCTCCGATAAGCGGGGCGTCTGCCTGCCGCGCTTATTGAGGGGGCGGTCATGGTCAGCCAATTCCGTCTCTTTCCAGCTCGATTTGGCGTGGCGCAGAAGAAGTAAGGTTTTCATTTTATGCTCAGGTCGCGAATATCTCTCAGGATTTTATTCTACTACGGGTTGGCTCCATTCACTTTACAGCTTCAGGATGAAAGCTGTATTAAGTGCAACCAGGGTAGCTGCAGTGGTCATCAGATGACAGCACCATCACGCTGCGCTTCAGCGTGGTTGTCGGCGAACTAGCTCGTCGAGGGTCTTCCCCGACACCGCCCGTGATTGAATTGCTGAGCAATTATAGCAAATCAGGCAAGTGTGCGGAACACCCCCGTAGAGTAGCGGAGGGGGTCGACCCCGACGAGATGATTGATCGGAGGTCTCACTGATCGCATGGAGAGCTTTGGTCCACGTTTCGGCTTGGTCACAAACCAATGCCGAGCCTGGAGAGATGATCGACCGAAAGCCTGCTCTCTCAAGGCTGGTCTTGGATATATTGTGAGCCATCCCACTTGAACCCACCGATCAGGCGGGAGGTATCCCAGTGTGCTCCCCCGGCCGGACAGAGAATTTCGCCTCCATCGGCGCTCACAGATCCCGGCTCAGCTTTATATTCCATTGGGATTCGAAATTGAACGTTGTACAGACCCGGTTCTCCACACTGGAGAGTGAAAAGGAACGTTTCGAACTCTCCCGGCTGCAGTGTAAAGTAATCCACATTCTCATTTTCATAGGCCGCATCCAGGGTGTACGACGGGTACCTGGTTTCCAACAAATTGCGATCGAGATGAAAGTCCCGCTCTTCGCCAGTGCCGCCGCATCCTTCCTGGTAATCGATCGTATTTACAGGATCTTCGGGGATTTTTTTGGCTGTGATCGTGATCTTTGTTTTCTTATCGACCTTGATCCAATCAACCGGCGCCTGGCTTTCGACCGTGACACGATAGATGACTTTGCCATCCGGAATAAATTCGCCATCGGGATAACTGAAGATCCTTGGAACATTTGGGAAAATATCCCCCCGGTTAAAAGCCTCGTTGACCTTGGCCATCGCCTGGTCGAATCCCTGGAATGGATCGATATAACCTGGTAAAGCGTAGGGGGTTCCACAATCAGGACGCGCGGTCACAATGACCACTTCAGAGAATAAGTTGGGATTTTCTTTTTGGATCGTAGGCGTAGGTTCTGCTTGAGCCGTTTGCGTAGGTGCTGAAGGCGGCTTATTCTGCACAAAGATACCCCACACGCCAATCAGCGCCACAATCACAGTTCCCACCAAACCAAGAATTGCTACGACCACAGTGTCTGAAATTCGCGGCCCTGGTTTGCCCTTGGTTGAGCTCTCCTTATTTTTCATTTTCTGCTTACTCCTGTATTTCCAAGCGAGGACCCGAAAATGAACCGATAAAGTGATTAACCGAACACAGAGATTATATTCCTTTCCATGCCGTAGAATTTAATCTGGCTCGTAAATGGTCCTTGCCCATCATAGAGTGAGTGCGGAGTATTGCTCATCCGGGGTATTCTCAAGCCGCCGGGCTTTATTCCAGGATCTGTATATAATCCAAATTTAATCGATTCTCCGTTTTCATGGACGATGCGCACAAAATGATCGCCGGGAGGCAGTTTAGGGGAACGCCACACGAGGGCGAAATCCTGCCGCCATTCTACCCGCATTTCTCTCAGCCCGGTCAATCCTGACCTCTACTGGCTCGTCGAGGGTCTTTGTGAAGCACCCTGGTGAGGGCCGACCCCGACGAGATGATTGACAGGAGATCTCAAAGACAGCATGGATACTTTCGCCGAGCTGTGGCTTGTATGGATGAACCATCGCGCTCTTTAATAGCAAATGACAGGACAGGACTCGCTGGATTTTCAGTATCGGGTGGGTTAAGTGACAGACAAGCCGGGTAATCGATATAGGCTACTCTTAGCATTCGGTCTATAATTCCCAGGGTGTTCAACGTGTCATCAAGGTCGCTATGGAGGACAGGCCATGAAGAATACGCCTAAATCGTCACCTATCCTGGCAATCGTAATATTATTGCTCGTTTCTTCGGCCTGTGGGAATACTTCTACGCCAACCCCTATCGTTGTTCAAGCTGCTGCTGGTGCATCCTGCATCCCAAACAACCCAGCTCAAACCGGAAAAGTTATTGATGTGGTGGATGGCGACACGATCAAAGTTCGGATGGATCAGGATGGGCAAACATATACCATCCGTTATATCGGCATGGACACGCCAGAAAGCACAACCCAGATCGAATACTTTGGTCCCGAAGCAGCTTCAAAAAATCGTCCAGTTGGTTTCCGGGAAAAATGTGACTTTAATAAAAGACGTGTCGGAAACCGATACATATGATCGTCTCTTGCGATATGTACTTGCCGATAATCTATTTATAAATTATGAGCTTGTCGCACAGGGATATGCAAACACTGCTTCTTATCCACCTGACATCGCCTGTATCCCAACCTTTCGAGAAGCAGAACAAAATGCAAGGGCTTCAAATCTCGGTCTTTGGAATGCCCCACCAACCTCAGCCCCACTTCCTACTCTTGCTCCATCCGGTGGCGGAAGTGGTAGTGGCGATGCGCCATGTGATTGTGGTGGTTCTGATCTCGAGTGTAAGGATTTTTCAACCCATGCGTCCGCTCAGGCTTGTTACAATGATTGCGTTTCTCAGGGATTCGGTGATGTGTTCAAGCTTGATGGAAGCGATAATGATGGTCTGGCTTGTGAGAGTTTGCCTTGAACTGCCTGCCGGTTATATCAAAATCAATCTGCTCGTCGAGGGTCTTTCCAACATCAGCAACCCGCCGCCTTTGCCTTTAGCGATATTTGCTAAAGGCAATTCTTGTCTTATACGCTTGTCAAAATAGGCAGTGCATGCTTTGCCAGCCTATGCTTGCATTCGTGCATTTCCTCAATAAACGTTCTATACCCTCTCGGTCACAAATTGCGCATATTTACTCTACGGGATGCGCAATTTGTGACCGGGGCTTATAATAAAAGACCAGTCTGTTTGCCTGAAGATCGATCGGTTGGGAGAAACGTCTGCAAGTGAATTATGTTACACTCTTTCTAGCGATACATATTACTGATCGCTATCGAAACATCCTGCATGTAGTAGGATGCTGAAAAACAAGCCTAATAGGAGATTAGATATGTCAGAAAACCAGAATGATTGGATCATTGTAGCTACCTTCGAGAATGAAGCCGCAGCCGATAAAGCGATCAAAGCGCTGAAGGGCTGGGACAAGGCCAGCGACGAGATCAAACTCGGGGCCATCGGCAAGATTTACAAGAAAGGTGATAAGGTTAAAACCAGCCTGGAGCGAAAAACGGGCAAAGGCGCCAAGGTTGGCGCAGCACTTGGCATCGCTGCGGCTGTGTTGTCGGGGGGAGTTACCCTGGTCGGCGGTGTGGTCACTGGCGGTGTGCTGGGGGTGTCGCCGGTTCATTCTTCAAGAAGTCACTCCACCTGACCACCAATGAAGTCCAGGCAATTGGCTCTGAACTCGATGCCGGAAGGGTTGCTGTCGTGGTAGCCTGCGACGAGCCTGAAGTCGGACCAACCGAGCGCGCAGTTGACCAGCTCCGGAGGCACAGCTAAGACTTACATGGTACCGCCAGAGCTGCTGAGTGAAACAGCCGAGGCTATGGAAAAAGTCGCCCCAGATGCGGCAGTTTAAATAGTTTCCGTCGTCAGAAACTCACCGTCCTTGCCTTTAGCATATATGCTAAAGGCAATTTTTGTCTTATACTTTTGCGCGGGAGTGTAGTCGGCGGGGCCAGTCGACGCAGCTTGACAATCAATGTGCTTTCCAGGGCGGGTATTGTGAATGTCTACAATCTGAATCGCCGATTTCGAAATTGGCTATAAACGTCAGGGATCAGTCATTCCCTGGCGTCCAATATTGAGAAAGAGGTGAACCATGCAAAAGAACAATCGAATAAACAAGCTGGGGACAATGCTTAGTTTGGTGCTCCTGGGCGTTCTGGTTTTGAGTTCCTGTGCCCCTGCAGCAGCACCAACTGCTGCCCCGGCTCCGACCCAGGATGTGGCTGCCGTCCAGACCCAGTCCGCGGCAACAATTTATGCAGACCTGACGGCCGGCGCCCCCACTGTGATGCCGCCGCCGCCCGGACCCACTCCGGACCCAAACATCCCCGTGGCAATTTTGCCGACCCCCGCGGCAGGTGAACCGGCTGCCACTGCCCTCTATGATGTTTCCATCTATGGAGGTCCGGGCACAAATTACGTGTTGTATTCCACCTTGCGGGCGGGAACGAATGCAAAGGTAATTGGGAAAAGCGAAGATGGCCTGTGGTGGGGGATCAGCATTCCAATTGCCCCCACTGGAACCGGCTGGGTGGATGCCGCCTGGGTGACAGTGAGCAACGCGGATAACGTTTCTGTGCTTCCCACGCCGCCTGTGCCACCCACAACCGAAATGGTCCCACCAGGTCCAAGTGATCCTCAGGCCGTCGCCATCGCGAATGTGTATGTGCGCACCGGCCCGGGCACGAATTACCCAGCCTATGGGCTCGCCCGAACCGGTGCAACAGGTCGTGTGATCGGTAAGAACGAGGAGGGCACCTGGTGGGTGGTGCGTCTCGATCCCGCCAAGATCGGTGCAGGTTATGGCTGGCTGAGCGGTAGTTACACTCAAGAGTCAAATGTGGAGGACGTCCAAACCATTGAAACACCCCCTGTGCCTAAATCGATCGCCCCACCGGCACCGCCGAGCGGCGTTGCAATAGCCACAACAGTTGATTATGTGAATGTGCGCAGCGGTCCGGGGAGCAATTACACGGTCCTGGCGGTCGCCTCTCCCGGGGTAACCGGCCAAGTGACAGGCAAGAGTTCCGACGGTGCCTGGTGGCAGGTAAAGATCCCCACCGAGGTTTCGGCGGATGGACTGGGCTGGGTGTCGGCTGAATGGGTGATAGCACAGAATACGGATAATGTCCCGGTCGTGGCTGCTCCACCTCCTCCGCCCGTGCCGGCAACTCCACCGCCATCCAGTGGGGGCTGCGTCGCCTCACAAGACCCGTCAGATGGCACGGTCTTTGAAGCTGGAGCGAGTTTCACCACCACCTGGGTGTTGCAGAACAACACCGGCTCCAAGTGGGGTGAGACCGAGATCGACCTGCGATACCTGGGTGCTGCCGCGAACATCCCCCTGCACCAGGGCTCCGACATCTATGACCTGTCAAACACTGTCGAGCCAGGTTGGACCTACAACTTCTCTGTGCCGATGATCGCTCCATTCGAGCCAGGTGTTTATGGAGAGGTTTGGGAGGTCGGTCAGGGTGGCAATTCCTTGTGTCAGTTCTATGTCTACATCGAAGTGAGGTAAACGATAGGAACGAAGGTGACGATCACCCGAACAGGTGATCGTCACCTTCCCGCATCCGTTCGATCCGTTCATGGCCATAGCAAAACATAATGAACTCCGGCTCATCAAGGCACGGGAGCCGAAGATCAGGGCGGCGAGCGCTGTTATTGATAATAAGGGAATGGGATGGAGTTTCCGGCGTCGGAAACTCGCCGCCCATCAATGGGGAAGGGAGGAGCAATGGCAAACGAAGAGCAATTGGCAATTTTGAAGCAGGGTGCCGAGGTTTGGAATAAATCGAAGACGCACAGGAAACGATCAGGAGCCGTATGAGGGGTGTGAATTATGACTGGCTGGTGGTCAGCGAGTGAGATAGCCGCCGTCAACCGGGATGTATGCTCCCGTGACAAAGGATGCGTTCGTCGAACTGAGCCAGATCACGAGTTCTGCCACCTCTTCGGGTTTTCCGAGCCGTCCAATGGGGTGTAGGGAGACAAGCATCTTGTTCATTTCCGGATTGTTTTCCAATTCCTGGATCAGGGGCGTGCTGATGAAACCCGGTCCAACAACGTTTACACGGATGCCTTGCGTGGCGTACTCCATCGCGGCATTCTCGGTAAGCCCCAAAACTCCATGTTTTGCCGCCACGTAACCAACCGCGCCCGTGAAGCCTACGCGTCCGAGGATGGAAGCCATGTTGATGATTGATCCACCGCCATTTTTGAGCATGGCCGGGATTTCATATTTCATGCAATAGAAGACACCCGAAAGGTTCACGGATATCGTTTTTTCCCAGTCTTCGATGGGATAGTCTGCGGTGAGGTTTTGGGCGCCGCCGATGCCTGCGTTGTTGCAGGCAAAGTCCAGCCTGCCATATTTCTCCAGCGCTGCCTTAACCAAAGCTTCGCAATCGGAAGGTTTGGAAACGTCTGCCCGCACGAAGATGGCTTCGCCTCCCGCCTTGCTGATCCCATCGGTTGTCTTCTCGCCCAATTCCTGATTTATGTCCGAGAGAACAACTGCTGCACCCTCCCTTGCATAGAGTTCGGATACACTCTTTCCGATCCCAGAAGATGCCCCCGTAACAACTGCTACTTTCCCTTTGAAATCCATGCTGGATACTCCTTTCTGTGAATGGCATTTCTAATGTGAGTTCGAACGATCAATTATTGATGGGAGCTAGGCGATTGGCATAAGGTTTCACCCCTTAGGTTGATGAGGGGGCACCTTAAATGGAGCAAAATTATTGTCATATACTTCACAACACCTGACAAGGGTTTAGTTTGTTTTACTGACGGGTATTGATATTTCCGACGTCAGAATAAGTTCGGCTCGATGACTACCGTGGGTCGATGACCAGCTTGATGGCTGTTCTCACCTTATCTTCAATTGTGACATCCGCGAATTCCGGGATAAAGGCTACATTAATACCGTCCTCTTTCAGGTAACCGGTCGCCAGCACGAGAGCTTTCACAGCCTGGTTGACTGCTCCGGCTCCAATTGCCTGTACTTCCGCGTGTTTGTGTTCACGGACTACACCGGCGATTGCACCCGCTACTGCCGAAGTCCGTGAGGTGGCAGAAACTTTGATCAAATCTTTTGCTGAACCATGTGCATGCGGAGCAGTAAAGTTGAGCATCCATGTTGTCTCTCCTATTGGTAAATTATGTTTGCTATAAATATTGCTCAGGCTGTGTGTTTATTGTACATCCACGAAAGATGCATATATGTTAAGGATTTGTTATAGTTTATATGGGGTTTATAGCGGGTTGTCAGACAGATCCTGTTTCAACCAATAACGAAGCTGTTTCCGACGCCAGAAACTCGCTACACTTTTTCCAAGGAAGCTTACAACCCGTAGGCCACGCAGCAAACAAAGAAAAAACGCCCTGGTTGGGAGATCCCTTAGATGTGCGACATGCTAGGGATTGTAAGAGAGATGGCATTGGTGTCCACTGTCTGGTACTCAAGCGCCTCACGCAGGGCAGCAATCGCACGATTTTGGATCACCTTCACGTTGTTGACCTTCCTCCCAATGATCGCCGCGGTCTCCTTCAAGCTGAACCCTTCCAGGAAACGTAAAATAATGACATGCCGTTGATCATCTGTGAGATTATTCATGATCGACTGCAGTACAGCCTCAAGCAACACTCGCTCTTCGGCACTTCCAGAAACTGAATATCCTGTAGCTTTTGTTTCTTCAACCACGTCAAACGGTGTCCACCGATGAGAGTGACGCGCCTCATCAATAATGAGGTTATAAGCCATTTCATACAGATACGATCGCAGATTGAGGCTAGGACCTTTACCAGCTTTCAACTGTTCCAAAAGTTTTACGAAAATATCCCCCACGATCTGATCTGCCGCAATTGCATTATTGCACAAGCGATTTGCATATTTATAGAGAGCTGGAGCGTAGAGATCAAAGATCTCTATAAGTGCATCCGGGTCCATCTTTCTTGCATCGGCTAAAAGCGTCACATTAGCTTCCATTGGGACCACCTATAAAACCTATATAAAGCAAAAGAGAGTAAAAGGCATTTCTTCACAATGAACGGCAAGCCGTGTTCTCAGCGCAGAGTGTTAAAACTCTTCCATCCAATAAAGTTTCCTGAAAATTTCCACAGCACGCTTTTGTTCTCTTTTCGTTTACCACTTACAGGCAGCAATCTGCATATAAAAAATGCCAAGAAGCCCTGTCTTTTTTAGACAGGGCTTCAGTTTGCTCTTGCGAGCCTAATTTGGTAGGGAGCTGGCGATAGTGCTGAAGGTATTGCCGATCTTGGGTCCCAGCAAACGCATGACAGCAATCACGACGATGGCGACGAGGGCGAGAATAATCGCGTACTCGACAAGGCCTTGGCCTTTTTCTTTGGGTGCTAACAACATAGTATGATTTCCTTAATAAAAAAATGCTCTTGCCTGAGGCATACAATCAAGCTATAGACAAGACGCACTAGGGTGAAAAAGGTTACAGGTGCATATCAACTGGATCCAGGTGGTATTTACCAGTTCAAGCGCCGCCACTCATACATTATCTTTGATGACGGTGGGGGAGAGTGGGAAGTCCAGAGCATGTGGCAGATGAAGAAACTGTAGAGGCAGTTATGCCGGTCACAGGAATAAAAATGCCCCACTCAGGGTGAGGGGGGCACCCTGAATGGAGCGTAATTATTGTCACCTATATATTCATTCCTGACAAGGGTATAGTCTGTTTCACCCAGTAACAGATATGTTTCCGACGTCAGAAACTCGCCGCCCTTGCCTTTAGCAATATATGCTAAAGGCAATTTTTGTCTTATACTTATGTTTGGAAGCATTTATTGGCGCCGTTGGATTAGTCGCCGCCCATCAGCGGCGGAAAGCGAGAAACAATGGCAAATGCAGAGCAATGGGAAATATTGAAGCAGGGTGTTGAGGTTTGGAATAAGTGGCGAGATAAGAACCCCGGCTTTCAAATTGACCTCTTTGGAGCCGATCTCAATGGGGCAAATCTCAAGGAAGCCAATCTCAGTGGGGTGGATCTCAGGCAAGCAAATCTCTGGAAAACCGATCTCAGGGATGCCAATCTCAAGGATGCCAATCTCAGTGGGGCCAGTCTCATGGGCGCCTATCTCAGTCGGGCCCATCTCGGCGGAGCCCATCTGTATGCAGCCCATCTCATGGGAGCTGATCTCAGTGCAGCCGATCTTAGCAGAGCCAATCTCAGTGAAGCCGATCTCAGGGAGGCCAATCTCAGTGGGGCGGATCTCAGTGAAGCCATACTCATGGGAGCCGATCTGAAGCGAGCCAATCTTAGTGGGGCTGATCTCAGTGGAGCCGATCTCCGCGGAACATCATTGATCAGGACAGTAATTGATAAGGCAAAAATTTCTGGGAGTTTGGTCTACGCCATAAATGTTCTGGATCTAAAAGGTGAATTTGAAGAACAAAAAGATTTGGTTATTACGCCTTCGAAAACTCCAATTATTACAGTTGATAATATCAAAGTTGCTCAATTCATCCATTTGATCTTGAATAATGAAGAAATTCGGGATGTAATCAATACCCTCACATCTAAATCTGTCCTCATTCTGGGGCGCTTTTCCATCCCGGAACGCAAGGCAATATTAGATGCACTTCGAAACAAATTGCGGGAACACGACTTGTTACCGATTGTTTACGATTTTGATCGCCCTACGAATAAGGATTTCAAAGAAACGATCAAAACGCTGGCGGGGCTCTCGCTATTTGTAATCGCAGATATTACTAACCCGAAATCGTCCCCGCTCGATTTGCAGGCACAGTTGCCTGATTATCAGATCCCCTTTGTGCCAATCATCCAGGAAGGGGAAAGTCCCTTTGCAATGATGGTTGATTTGCAAAAGAAATATGACTGGGTGCTGGATACATTATCCTATAGCTCAATAGAAACGCTTATCAAAGCGCTGAAGCCAGCGATTATTGATCCTGCGATACAGAAGCATAATGAACTCAGTGTCATCAAAGCGAGAGAGCCGAAGATCAGGTCGGCGAGTGATTTTATCGACGACAAAGGGTTGGATAACCCATCAGGTTCAGCTGAGTAACGGAGCACTCACGGACGTTTCCGACGTCGGAAACTCGACGTCTCAATAGAACCTATGCCTCAACGGAATTATATACTTGGCAAACCTTTGGCCTGGTGCAGTTTGCTATTCTCACCAAAGTAAAGCCCCGCCTTGTGAGGCGGGGCTGACTTTCCAAACACGAGCAAATTTCGGAGCAGACTACACAACAGTCGGTGTTTTGACGCCAAGCTGCGTAAGGATCGCTTCCAGGCCAGCGCCTTGCGTGGGCTCAACAACCCAGGAAGTGATCTTGTTCTCTTTGACGGTTATCTTTGTCTTTTCAAGCTTGGCAGAAAAGGCTTTGTTCGTGGCAGGGATGACGCCCATTTTCATGTTCGTCAGGTCAAAAGCGCCACGGTGGGTTCCGCTCAGTTGTGAAGTGGCTTTTACTACATCATCATCCGCGCCGACTACCGTGAAATGATAGTCCAGGTCTGGGAAGGCGGTCTTCAGACTGGCGCTCATTCCAAGCCAGGCTTCCCGGTTGATGGGTTGGGGGACCGGGCCGCTGAATTGAAAATCGTCGGCGAGCAGGGTCTTGGCATTCTTGAAATCGCCCTTTTGAATGGAATCCATCAGGGATTGTACAATTTCTCTCTTGTTCATATTATTCTCCTTTACTTCTATATCGAGCTGTTTCACAGCAAATGGGCTTGGGTAGTAATGGATGCTCCCTACGGGACATCCGCCGTTTCCCCCAAAATGATAAACACGTTGTTTATTAACGCCGAGTTCAGTCTAACACACTAATGGTTCATAATACGCGACATGACAAACTTGTAAGGTTGAAGCACACTACTGTGAGGCGGGCATACTCTCGACAAGGTAAAACCTGTTTCGCCGAGTAACCGGTTTGTTTCCGACGCCGGAAACTCGCCGCCCTTTGCCTTTAGCAATATATGCTAAAGGCTATTTTAGTCTTATACTTTGAAGAAGAGGAATTGATTAGAAAGGAGAGTGGATGATGACAGAAGAAACAAAAGGGGCAAATGCAAGCGCTTCAGTGCCTAAAAAAGGCGACGCAGCCGTTGGCTTTATTGTGCTGGCATTTACCAATGAGCTGGCCGCTGACGATGCCCTGAAAGACATGGAAAAGGCCAAAAAGCAGAAGCAGGTTCTATTTTGAGAATGCAGCCGTGATCCGCCAGGATGCCAGCGGCAATGTACTATTACCGGGAAACCGGTGATATGCCCAAAGGCGGGGGAGCCGGAGTCGGGGCATTGATCGGCGGCACGCTGGGTATTCTTGGGGGCCCGGTGGGTGTTGCCCTGGGTGCCGGCGCGGGAGCCGCTCTCGGGGCTGCCATAGCGAAAACCGATGCCGGGTTCAAAGATGCGAACCTCAAAAAAGTTGGCACTGCTTTAAGACCGGGCTCTTCTGCCGTTGCCGTAATCACCGATGACGCCTTTCTGAAGGATTTTCATAAGGATGTACCTGAGTCTGATATCCGGAAATTCGTGAACGGTCTGGCGAATGAAATATCCACCAGGTTGGACGATGGTAAAAACATTGCCCTGGGCATTGTCATGACAGACCAGGGATTGGCCATCCAGGAGCTGGCAGTCGCAGAAAATTCATCGCAGGTGGTCAACTTGCTGGTCACGAACAGGGCCCTGCGTGCAGGAATTTCAGCCGTGGCCACGGAAGAAGTCAATCCTGAGGAAACGGGCGACGAAGAAAATCAGCCCTCAGCATAGAACATACATCACATCAAAAGGAGAATTGAGTATGAAAACAATCAAATCAGTCAATGTAGGATCGTTCGTCCTCTATGGAGCCGTCCTGGCGGCCTTCTGGACTTTCGTCTTTGGCCTGTACTATTGGATCCTGGGCTGGATCTTCGGTGCCCAATCCTGGTTCATCGATATGAACCTGGGCAATTTGACGGTCTATACCCTGACCGCCTTCGGCCTCATCTTTTTGAAGGCACTCATCGCAGCGCCGGTGGAGCCCTGGCCGGCGCGTGATTGCCTTTATTTATAACATCGTGGCCGGCATGATGGGCGGGCTCAAGATCAACGTTGAGTAGCCCGGACAATCTTAACAAACCAAACCGAATTATTTGAAGAATGGAGATAAACAATGACATACGGTCCAATTGATTTTGTAGCACTCGAGTTCAAAGGCAACCAGTTCAAGGGCGAATCCTGCCCGCGATCATGGACCTGGTGAACCGGGATATCGTCCGGGTGATCGACATGATCGTCGTCCAGAAGGATGCCAAGGGCAAGGTCACCCACCGGGAGATGCAGGAGCACGACAAGAATGTCCTGGCGATCTTCGATCCCCTCAAGGCCGAGATCAGCGGCATGATCCAGGTGGAAGACATCGAGATGATCGGCGAGAAGCTGGAGACCAACACCACGGCCGCCGTGATCCTGTTCGAGAACCTGTGGGCGATCAACTTCGTGGAGGCGGTCGAGAATGCCAATGGGCGGTCGGTGATGCACGTGCGCATCCCGCACGAGGTCGTAGTCGAAACGATGGAAAAGATTGCCAGCGAGGAAGCCAAGCTCGAAGCTGGAACACCGTCGGAAACAGAAGCGAAGCCGAAAGCGGCTTCCTAAGAAAGAAAAGAGGTCAACATGATGCGAAGAAGAAGAATGGGCGGAAGACCCATAGCCCGGGTCGCGGTCAACCACCGCCGTCGTCGCCGGTACAGCCGGTGCAGTCCACCACCACCAGGACAAGAAGTATGCCAAGAAGGATGCTGCCGCCCAGCAGCAGTACGATCAGGCCTACCAGCAGGGCGCGGCCGATGCCAGGCACAGCAGCAACAGCAGATGGCGCCGCCCCCGCCGCAGTATGCGGCCCCGGCGCCCCAGGTGCCTGCCCAGAGTGATCTGACAGCCAAGCTCAATGAGCTCGCCCAATTGCACAATTCGGGCGTGCTGACAGATGAAGAGTTTTCCGCTGCCAAGGCAAAACTCCTGGCCGGCTGATCGTTCACCTGCTAAAAAAGTATTTTAGCTTTATAGATGGTGTGTAAGTCAGCCAGTTTAAGCAGACTGCGCATCCTCTCAAAGTGCGGAAAATACGCACAGTAGACGGCGCCCTCGCAGCAGATTTGATTAAAAAATAAGAAGAAGTGGAAGCGACGTTGGTTCTCAACTAGATCCTGCCTACCACCAGTACACCGATCTGCCGCTGGGTGGGATTGCTGTACGCCTTGACGTGTCCCTATCTCCTCAATTCCTTCCAGACTTCCAATTGCGCGCCGACGCGTCCGATCACTTCGTCGGTGAATTCCGTCGGGTAGAGTTTGTCGCCCGGGTCGGTGGTTCTCTGCCCGGCGTGGACGGCTTCGAGATAACGCCTCGTCGATGGCGCGTGAAATCTCATCAGCCCTTTGTAAGGGTTAACATTCAAACCGACGAGTTTACTTGACCGAAGGTCTGGTTATTTGGGAGTAAGAAAAGTCAGTCACAGACAGTATAAACATAAAACAAAATCTAACCGAGTTAGATTGCTCGCTTATCCATGCGATGAGATTGCTCCAGGATCTATACACAGTGTTTTTAAGCATGACTGAAACTTAATATTCTATATAGTGAAGGCAATTACTTTTGTATGGATTTGTATCAGATCGAAAATGCAAACGGAAAATATTATGTGAATTATCCGTACCTGCCTCGCTGTGTGGCAACCGGAAAAACCCGCGAGGAAACGGAGCGCACTATGTTAAAAAAGCTTGAGAAATTCAACCATCCAGGTCATGTTGGAAGATAATCTTCCAATCCTGTAAGGTGTCACATTCGGCAGAATACATCGCTGTATCTGCTTAGCGATCGCTGCAAAAAGCCCCTGTCAGATGGCAGGCGCTTTTTATTCGAGAAGGCGACCTGGTCATGAGACAGCCTCACGACCGAATTTGGATTGCCGTTGGTCCTCATCTGGGTCGGTTCGCCCTTACCGCCGGACTTTACTATAAATCTTGTACCCCTCTCGGTCACACACCTGCCTGATTTGCTATGAATTGCTTAGCAATTCAAAATCACGGACGGTGCCAGGGAATTGCGCATATTTACTCTACGGGAAGCGCAATTCCCTGGCACGGCCCGCGCACCCCGGCATAAATCCGTGATTTGCCTGGCAAATCAGGCAGGTGGCCGGTGTGTGACCGGGGGCATTATACAATTCCGTAGCAGGAATTTACTTAACAATGAGACAAGCGGTAGAATAAGATAATTCTTATCGGTATTTCGGTGGAGTATGGTTGGACCCAAGGTTGTGATCGGATGAAATGTCCCAATTGTCAGAAGAGTAATCCAGACGAAGCGAAGTTTTGCATGAACTGCGGAACGTCTCTGGCAGGGATTGTTCATGCAGCAAAGGCGGGAATTGATCAAGCTCCACCAGTAAAACAATCGCTCGATAAATTTATTCCGCGCGAACTGATGAATAAGTTTGAAACCGCGCGTGCGAATGAGTCGATGATGGGGGAGCGGCGCGTCATCACCATGTTATTCTGCGATGTTAAAGGCTCGACCGCCGCTGCGGAAAAAGTGGATCCTGAAACCTGGACGGACATCATGAATGGCATTTTTGAATTCATGATCCGCCCGGTCTACAAATATGAAGGCACGGTGCCGCGTTTGATGGGCGATGCCATCCTGGCCTTTTTCGGCGCTCCCATCGCCCATGAGGATGATCCGCAGCGCGCCGTGCTGGCCGGGCTGGAAATCCAGCAGGGGATCCAGGCGTACGCGGAGGAGATCCATCGCAAACATGGACTTGAATTGGGCCTGCGGGTTGGAATTAATACCGGCCTGGTCGTCGTTGGAGCCATCGGATCGGATCTGCGCATGGAATACACGGCCATTGGCGATGCGATCAACCTGGCGGCCCGCATGGAACAGACCGCTGTTCCCGGAACGGTTCAAATCTCGGAGGAGACTTATAAACTGGTTGCACCCTTCTTTGACTTCGAAGCATTGGGAGAGGTCGAAGTGAAAGGCAAAGCTGTACCGGTCAGGACCTATCGTCCACTGGGGGTGAAAAAGAGTCCCAGGTCATTTGCGCGGCCTGCAGGGGCTGACGTCCTCCTTGATCGGCCGGGAGGCGCAGCTGGGTTTGCTCAACCGGCAGCTGGAGCAATTGAAAAGCGGAGCGGGGTCCTTTGTCTCTGTGATTGGGGAGGCGGGGCTTGGGAAGTCCACTTTGATCGCCGAGTTGAAAAAATCAAACGGAGAACCAGGGATCAACTGGCTGAAAGGCGACTCGCTCTCCTATGCGCGTTCGGTCAGTTATTTTCCATGGCGACAGATCATCCGCCAATCCATTGCAGCGGGCATGGATGATTCTCCCAACGAAGTGCGTCACAAATTAACCTATGCCTGTGATTGCTGCACATTGCCCGGTGGCGATATTCCATTTTTGGAAGCCATTCTGGCAGTGGAAAGTGAAGATAGTTTACAGGTTGTAACGGGCTTTCAGGGCGAAGCGCTTGTCCAAAGAATGGTGGACGCCACGCGCGGATTCCTGTGCGGCCTGGCAATGAAGGTTCGCTTGTCATTGTGTTCGATGATCTGCATTGGGCCGATGAAGCTTCCCTCAATCTATTGTCCAGCCTGGCTGATCTGACCGATAACCATCCGGTTTTATTCATCTGCCTGTCGCGACCCGATAAAACCGCTTCCAGCTGGGAGGGGATGCAAAAAATTCAACAAAAATCCGCAGGTCGATATCATTCCATTTTGCTTGCACCACTGCAGGAGGAACAAACAGAAACGCTGCTTGCCAATCTGCTGGGTGTAAAGGACCTGCCAAAAAATGTGCGCGATCTGATCGTCGAACGGGCGGATGGGAATCCGTTTTTCATCGAAGAATTGATCCGCTCCCTGATCGAGACCAGGCAAATCGTCCGCGAGAACGGTCACTGGCGGGCCGTGGGTTTGGACACAAAAGTTTCACTCCCTGATACATTGCGCGGTGTGCTCGGCGCCCGCATCGACCGTTTGCCTGATCTGTCAAAACATGTCCTGCAAAACGCCGCGGTGATCGGGCGTTCCTTTGATCTGCGCGTCCTGAAGCAACTGACCGGCTTGAACGGCAGTTTCGATACGCAAATTCAAAACCTGCAGGAAGCGGGCCTGGTTGAACCGTTCCGGGAGGAATATGCGTTCAGGCATGTTTTGATCCAGGAAGCGGCGTATGAATCGATCCTGATCAAGAAGCGCCTCGAACTCCATCGCCGTATCGGAGAAACACTGGAAGAGCTTCACACAAATCGGATCGATGAATTTGCGCCGCTGATCGCCTATCATTTTTACGCCGCTGAAGATGACAGATCGCTCAAGTACGATTTGCTGGCAGGCACGAAAGCCGCCCGTCTCTATGCAAATGTTGAAGCTGCAACGCATTTCAGCCGCGCGCTGGAAGTGGCGAAACGTACCAAGGTGAACTCCGAGCAAATGCTCGATCTCTACACTCAACTGGGCTCGGTGCTTGAATTGAGCGGGCAATTTGAAGAGGCTCTGGCCACCTATGAAGCGATGCAGGCTTTTGGTCATGAGCATGGGGACCGGCGTACCGAGATGAGGGCACTGATGGCGAAGGCCACCATCTATTCGATCTTTTACACGCTGCATAATTCAGCGCTAAGTGAGCAATTGCTGATCCAGGCTCTTGAGATTTCACGCGAGATCGGTGACCGCGCCACACAGGCAAAATTGAATTGGAATCTGATGATTACCTATTTGTTCTCCAAACGGCTCGATCAGGCCTTGGAACATGGCGAGCTTGCCCTGGCTTGGCACGTGAGTCTGATGACCGTGAGCAACTGGCGTTTGTGTTGAACGATTTGTGCCGTCTGTATACCTGCCGGGGCGAATTCGAAAAAGCGTATGTAGTAATTCAGGAAGCACGCGAACTGTGGCAGTCCCTCGATCACCAGGTGATGCTTGCGGATAGTTTGGGTTCTGAGGCCGAGGCTCGTTTCAACGCGGGTGAATTTGAGCGGGCTTGAAGTGCAGCCAGGCAGGCATTGCAGATCTACAGAAAAGATCGATAATCTGTGGGGACAGTCCTATGATCGCATGCTCATGGCATTTGTTTATTTTGAAAACGGTCAATTGGGGAACGCGGTATCCAACTGGCGGAACAGAAGCATGTCAACTCGCAGATGAGGCCGGGTTGATCGCCAGCAGCATCTGCTTGCGCTCGGAACTGGCCTGGGTGTATGCCTATTGCGGCGCTATTGAAAAAGGGTAGTCCGCTGATCGAGCAGGTCCTTACAAATTGCGGATGCCAAACAACCTGCCTGGAAGATCGTTTCCGCAAGCGGCGAAGAGTGCGCATGCATTTGCTCATGGATGATGTTGGAGTCCGCTGATACCAATGTGCAGGGAACACACTTCTTGCAGCCTATCTCGATCCCCTATGCGCGTTATACCATTTTCGTCTGCCTGGCCAATATCGAGCTGGCAATGTAAGAGGAATGAATCATGACATTGGCGTCTGTCAGGCTGGCCGATGATTTATTGGACGAAGCGTACTCCTCTCACGCGGGTGGATATTCCTGAAGTATTGCACTGGAAGGGAAATGCCTTATTTGGATTGGGACGATTTGACGAAGCGCTTCAGGTCCTGAGCACAGGCCTGCTCGCTGGCCAAAGCAAACTCGATTCGAACCTCATCTTTGGGTGATTTTAGCGAGCTCTGGCGAAAGTCCAATTCAAACTTGGGACACAGAACAGAAGCAGAAGCAAATCGCAAAGAGGCCCGCGCAATCATTCAGCAGATCGCAGAATCCCTGCATGAGGTTGGGCTCAGCAATCGTTTTTGAACCAGCCTCGAGTCGTGAAATTGATGCAAGCATAGAGGAGGAGAATCAGCATGTCCAGCGAAGAGAACAAAAAAATCGTTCGTCGTTATCAGGAAATCTACAACGATAATGATTTGGAGGCTTTGGGTGAAGTCCTCTCGAAGGATTTGCGCACGCCGAAGATCATGCCTGGAATTCCAACCGGCATCGAAGGCGCGAAAGCCGCACACCGGATCATGCTGGCAGGCTTTCCTGATTATCAAACGAGGATTGACGATTTGTTCGCCGAGGGCGATAAAGTTGCGGCGCGCATCACCATGAGCGGCACGAATACCGGAACCTTTATGGGAATTCCGCCGACAGGCAGGCAGGTCTCGTTTACAGGAATTTATATTGCCAGAATTGCAAATGGCAAAATCGTGGAACATTGGGGCGAAGAGGATGGGGTAAGTCTTTTACAGCAACTCGGTGTTCTTAATATCTGATGTTCAATCGGCTTGCTACGTTGTTGAGTGTCCGCGCTGATGAAAGACGGCTCGTGTTATTGGTCGCGGTCCTCTTTGCCTGCATCCAGGCGGGACAGGCCATGGGCGATAATTCGGCCTCGGCCTTATTCCTGCTCCGCTTCGGCGTGGATTTTCTGCCATACATGTATATTTTCCTGGGGGCGCCTGACTTTTATCACCACACTCGCCTATTCCACTGCCCTTGGACGCTTCGACAAAGCCAGATTCTTTCCACGGATGATGGCGGCTTTCATCGGCTTGCTGATTCTTGAACGGGCGGCCATCTTTTTTCCATTTCCACTTCTCTATCCTGTCGTATGGCTGACCATCAGCGGCATGGGTATGATCCTTGGCACCTTCGTCTGGAATATCGCAGGGGAGGTTTGCGATGCGCGCCAGGCAAAACGACTTTTTTCCTTGTTCGCCAGCGCCGGGATTCTCGGGAGCGTCCTCGGCAATGCAGTCACGGGAGCGATCGCCAGCCAGTTTGGCACGGATAACCTGCTGCTGTTGTTTGCAGCCCTGCTGGGCATTGCGCTTGGTCTCACCCGGGTCATTGCAAATGGATACTTTCACAAGGAAAGGGCTTTTCAAGAACAAATCGAAGATTTTGGGACGACCTGCGGACAGGATTTGACTTTGTGCGCGTCTCGCCCCTGATGCGCTTGATCGCTTATTCATCCGTTCTGCTCTCGGTGCTTTTCTTCTCAGTCGCATTCCCTTTCAATAAGGTTGTCACTGCCTCGTTTTCAGATGAAGCAGCCATGGCGGGTTTCTTTGGTCTCTTCAATGGCATCACCACTGCCTCGACATTTCTCGTTTCGCTTTTTCTCGCCAGCCGCATCTACTCCCGGCTCGGCATCATCAACGGCGTATTCCTGATGCCGCTTACATATATATTTTCCTTTGCAGTATTCGCGGGTTTCTATACTTTAAACGGCGCGGTAATTGCGCGATTTGCACAACTGGTAATCCTTTCGGGCATTGCCGGCACCGCCTGGAATGCATTGTTCAATGTTGTCCCTTCGCAGAAACGTGGACAGGTGCTTGCTTTCAACAACGGCGTTCCTTCACAGATCGGTGTGGTACTTTCAGGCGTCCTGCTCATCGTAGTTGCGAAGCAGGCATTTACCGTCCAACAGATTTTTTTAATGGGTACGACGCTCGCTCTTGTCTGCGGCGTATTTATCTGGCGGATGCGCAAAGCATATGCAGGAGCCCTTGTTGATGCCTTGCAGGCAGGTCGCCTGGAGGTCTTCAGTGCCAATGAAGCTTCGTTTAGTGGATTTCAGGGCGATCCTGCAGCTTTGGAAGTCTGCCTCCGTGCCTTGCAGGATTCAAAAGCGACCACCCGCCGACTCGCCGCCGAAATGCTGGGGCGAATGGGAGCCGTACTCGCCATCCCAGCACTGACACGGCTCCTCTCGGATCCCGAGCCTGGGGTGCGCGCCTCGGCGGTGGCCTCGTTGGGAGCGTTACGTGCGACTCCGTCGATGGCGGCAATTCTGCCTCTGCTTGATGATCCTGAAGCCAGGGTACGTGCGGAAACGTTGACTGTTCTTCCGCAGTGGGAGGCAGACACATCACCTGCGCTTATGTCAAAGATCTCAGGCCTCGTGACGAACGACCCATCCCTGGAAGTTCAGACCAAGGCGATCATCGCTCTGGCAAAACTGGACTGCGTCGATGAATCCATGGCATATCTGCACTCCGCGGTTGAAGTCGCAGATTTCCCAACTCATCATTTCTGCCCTCGAAGCGCTGGGCGAAATCGGACCGTATTTGAATCCATCATTCGATGTTCAACCCATACTGAGATTCCTCGAGGATCCATCGGCAGCCATCCGCCGGGCTGCCATCTCCGCGCTTGGAAGTCTGAAGGATAACTCGGTTAGCAGAAGGCTGGTCGGGTTTTTGGGGGATCCCGATGCTGGTGTGCGGAACGCGGTGGCAGCAACATTGCGCCGGCGCAGCGACGAAAGCCGCGCCCTCGTGCTTGCAATCTTTGAATCGGATGGCTCCGGCATTGATTCCGCCCTCGATGCGCTCATTCCCGGGAATCCGGAATCGCTTGCCCCACTGCGCGGGTATGCCCGCCGCGAGATCATCCGGGCACGGTCCTTTCAGAATCAATCCGTCAGTATTCCACCAACGGGGCAGGCGGCAAACTTTCTGCGCGACTGCCTGCGTATGCAGACCTCATTGTATGAAGGGCGGCTGATCAAAACTGTTGGCTTGTTTGGCGATAGCCATACGATGGAGCTTGTTGCCAAAAGCATGAACGGGACAAGCATTGAAAACCGTGCTGCGGCACTCGAAGCACTGGAGACGATTGGCGATAAACAACTTGCAAGAAGTGTAGTCGCTCTTTTTGAAGAAGAGCCCGCACCATCCAACCCGTCCGATGTGATCGCGGTTTTGCTGAAAAGTGCGGATCCATGGCTTCGTGTTCTGGCAATCCGCTCTACCTCTGAACTTGGCCTGCGCGAGTTTATCCCCTTATTACAGCAATTGAAATCCGGCCCGGATTTTCTTTTGCGTGAAGCCGCGCTGGGTGCCTTGACCCAGTTTGGCGAGGAGAAGTCCATGGACACCCTGAAAACCGTTTCCATCCTGGAGCGTATACTGTTATTGCGTGAAATCCCCATCTTTGCCGACCTTTCTCCTGAGGACCTGCAACTCGTGGCAGAGATCGCCCGTGAGGAGTGGTATCCGCAAAACAGTGAGATCTTTCACCAGGGCGACGAAGGCAACATGATGTTTGTAATCGTGGAAGGTAATTTACAGGTATTGCGAACCGTAGATGGAACCGAGCAAGTGCTGGCACAACGTGGTTCAGGTGATTTCCTGGGTGAAATGGCCATCATTGAATCTGCACCACGTTTGGCGACGCTTCGCACCCAAACGGATGTTCGCATACTGGCAATTGACGGTGAAACCTTCAAAGGCATTTTGCACGAACGGCCGGACGTCTCTTTCGCTGTTTTGCGCAGTGTCTCGCGCAGATTGCGGGAAATGACCGAATAAGGCACACTCAGAATTAGGAAAATAGGACCGGGGTTGATCACTGGCGGTCGGCAAGTAAACTTTGGCACAGACGCACACCGGCCATTGCATCCTTCTGCCAGTAATCTGCACCCACATACTGGCAAACCTGGTCATCGATCATTCCCCCGCCGATCAAAATTGGAAAGGCAAGCTTGTGCTTCTCAGCCTGTTCACGCAGAACCAGGATTGTTTCCCTCATCATTTCGAAGGAGGCCGTGATGAGGCCGGATAAACCGACGATATCCGGCCTGCTCTCCACCGCTTTTGCAGCAAACTCGGCAGGGGGAACATCCACTCCCAGATCAATCACAGTAAACCCATAGCAGGTGAGTAACATGCCAAGCATGTTTTTACCAATGTCATGAATATCACCTGAAACAGTCCCCACCAGGATACGCCCTGAAGATGCTCGATCCGTCTTCCGTATAAGTAGTGGCTGGATCATTTCAACCACCTCCCGGAAAATTTCGCCAGACATGATCAAGCCCGCTATGTAATACTCCCCTTGTTCATATCGCGTTCCAACAAGCTGCATGCCTTCATTACACTCCTCCAGGATCTGCATGAGATCGTCACCAGCCTGCATGCGATTCCTCACAATTTCCAGAACGGCCTCCTCCTCCAGGTCGGCAAGCAGCTGAACGAGATTCTGATCACTCTTATTGATTGTCATGAGCTTTCCTTGTGGTCCATGAGTAAGCCAACCTGCGTGGAAAATCGCAGGTAGTCTGCCCGCCCAATAAACCAACCCCAGCTAATGGGCTTATCGTCAAAATCATAGAAGAGGTGTTCAAAACAGAAGGCGGCCATTGGCTGTGGCGCCTGCAGGATTTTTGCTTCTTCATCGTTCAGAATTGTGGCTTCCAGGTTAATATCGCCCCGCTTGAGAATTGTTTCGCCCGTCCCATTAAACAATCTTTGCAGCGCCGTGACCTCCAGTTCCGCCTCCACGATGGGGCGGAGGGGATCATAGATCATATATTCACGGTGATAGATCGAAGGCTGGTCATCCGTACATAGCAGTCGGCGGATGTAGATCGTACGGTCCCCAGGATAGATCTGGAGCTTGCGGGCGACGCGTTCGTCAGCAGCGACGATCCGGACCTGGAGCACATGAACCGTTGTGTGTACGGAGTCATTAATAAATTGTGCAGATCTCTGAGCTGGAACGTAGCTGCTCCCATGGCTACCGGCTTGACAAATGTGCCGCGTCCCTGCTCTGCGACAACAGTCCCCTGGTCCACCAGGAGGTTGATCGCCCTACGTACAGTCATTGGGCTGACATCGTATCGTTCACACAACTGCGCTTCGGAGGGGAGCTGGTCACCGGGACGCAAAATCCCAGTGGCCATGCTGTGCCTCAGGATGTTCGCCAGCTGGGAATAGGCCGGTTCATAGGATTTTCGGTTGATCGATGCGGTCTGCTTCAGGACCTGGCTCTTGGGCCTCTGCGCCATTGCGATACCCGTCTTTCATGGATGACATTTGTCACTTGAATACTTCCCTATATAAGTGTATAAATTTAGGGAATTAATGTCATTTTATCACGGCTGGCTGATCATTACCATTCTCATTGCCAAGGAACAATGAACAATCCTCCTGATTTACATGATTGGAGTTCTCTGTATACAGCTCGCCGCCGGGTGATTGCCTGTGCAACAGTCATCGAAGAGATGCTGCCCTTTTTACCTGCCGATGTTTCTTCGGATGTACTCGACTTTGGTTTGCATTTACGACCCGCTGAGTTGAAAAAGGCGCTCCAGGCAAAAATTGATGAGGCCAGCGATCAGGCCGAAGTGCTGTTGCTTGGATACGGATTATGTTCCATGGCGGTGGTTGGCTTGCGCGCAGAAAAGGCGCATCTGGTCGTCCCGCGTGTCGATGATTGTATAGCGATATTCCTGGGTTCCTGCAATGCCTATAAGGAACAGGCTCGCAAAGAGCCAGGTACTTATTACCTTACAAAAGGGTGGATAGAAGTAGGCGACAGCCCATTTTCAGAATTCCAACGCCTGGTAGAAAAATTTGGGGAGGCGAAGGCTGAACGGATGACCCACTTGATGCTCAAGAACTATACAAGACTGGGCTTCATCAATACAGGCCAGTATGAGATCGAGCGTTACCGGGATTATGCACGCAGGACTGCCGAGAAATTCAATCTGCGCTTTGAGGAATTGGATGGATCGCCTGCCCTCGTGAAGAAAATGGTCTTCGGACCCTGGGACGATGAGTTCCTGGTGGTGGAACCCGGCCAGACAATCCAATATACAGACTTCACGAATAAACCCTGAAGGTCTTTAAGACCTTTAGGGTTTGTAATTTCTTGGTAAGAGAGTGAACATGAAGATCATCGGTGAAAAAATCAACGGAACCCGCAAACGCGTTGCCCAGGCTATTGCCGAACGCGATGCCGAGTTTATCAAAGACCTGGCCAAGAAGCAGGCGGACGCTGGATCCACCTGGCTGGATGTAAATGCTGGTACACATCCTGATAAGGAGCCGGACGATCTCATCTGGTTGATCGAATCCATTCAATCCGTAGTGGATACGCCGCTCTCTCTGGACAGTGCCAACCCGAAAGCGCTGCGGATCGCCATCCAGGCGGTCAACAAAACGCCCATGATCAACTCGATCAGCGGCGAACCGGAGCGATTAACGGGAATCCTGCCCATCGTGGCGGAGCACGGCTGCCCGGTGATCGCCCTGGCCATGGACGATAAGAAAATCCCTGAGACGGGCGAAAAACGTTTTGAGGTGATTACGAAAATCATCAAAGAGACGCGTGCCCTGGGAATTCCTGATTCGAATCTTTATTTTGATCCCCTTGCGATGACCATCTCTACAAACACCCAGAGCGCCCTGGTCGCCTTCGAGACCATGCGCTGCGTGCGGGAGCAGTATCCTGAAGCACACCTGACGATCGGCCTGAGCAACATTTCTTTTGGCCTGCCGGGACGCTCCTTCGTCAACCGCTACTTCCTGGGCCTGGCGATTCAGAACGGATTGGACAGCGCCATCCTCGACCCGCTTGACCGCGAGATCCAGGCCGCTATTTTGACCAGTGAATTGATTTTGGGACGCGATAAACATTGCCTCAATTTCATCCGCGCCTCACGGAAAGGGCTTTTCGAGAAACCAGCCTCGTAGTTTCTGTCAAATTGTAAACAAAAATATCAAAGACATTTTGAATCACCATCAAAGGAGAGCCTTATGACACAAGAATTGATCCAAGCCATTACCGACATGCGTGAAGAGGAAGCCATCGAGCTCACAAAGCAGCTGTTGGATAATGGCACAGAACCCGTTGTAATCCTGGATGCCTGCCGGGAAGCGATGACCATCATCGGCAGGCGCTTTGAGGACGGGGATTGCTTCATCCCTGAGCTGATCCTGGCAGGCGAGATGCTCGGCCAGATCTCGGCCATTGTCAAGCCGCGCTTGCAGCAAAATAGCGCTGCCAAGAAGATTGGCAAAGTGGTGCTTGGCACTGTCCAGGGCGACATTCACGACATCGCCAAGGACATCGTCGGCTTTATGCTGGATGTCAATGGCTTCGAAGTGACCGACCTGGGTGTGGATGTGCCGCCAGCCAAATTTGTAGAGACGGTCAAGCAGACAGGCGCGAAAATCGTTGGCCTGAGCGGTTTTCTGACGCTGGCATTCGACCCCATGAAGTTCACCGTCCAGGCCCTGAAGGATGCCGGAATGGCCGATGTCAAAGTTATGATCGGCGGTGGGCAGATCGACGAAAATATCCGCCAGTACACCGGTGCAGACGCCTACGGCAAGGATGCCATGGCTGCCGTCGCCCTCGCCAAGAGTTGGTCATAGGAGTGTGAACCATGTTTGTCAGACCCGATAATTGGAATCAACTTTCCCCACTTGAACGACGAAAAGCGCGCCTGGATGCATGGCAGAATGCTCCAGTGCCATTCGCAAGCCCCGAAGCGGAATCAAACTACAAGGAACGTATCGAACGCCTGCGCAAAATCTACGATATGGAGCCTCATGATCGCCCGATAGCCGATCTTTTCATGGGGGCAAATGAGTATGTCGTGCGCCGCAAAGGGCTCACCGGCAAAGATATGGTTTACAACCACGAGAAACTGCGAGAGGCTCTTCTGGAATTCCATAACGAATTTCAACCAGATACATCTGTAATGCCTCTTCCTTATCCAGGTAGAGTGATGGATATGCTGGATTACAAATCCTACATTTGGGGTGGACAAAAGCTGCCCGATAATCTGACGATCCAGGCTGTTGAAGGCGAATACATGCTGGGCGATGAATATAAGGAATTCGCCGCCGACCCCACCAATTTCTGGATGAAAAAATACCTGCCGCGTGTGATGCCTACGCTTGCACCGCTGGCAATGTTGACGGAATTCCCGCGGGTTTCAGAAAATGTCGATATCATAGATCTGATCCTGCCTTTCGGGCTGCCGCCTTTCCAGGCGATGTTGAAAACCTTGATGGAAGCTGGCGACGAATTGATGAAGATGTTAGGGGCTGTCGGGCAGACAGCAGGCATGATCGCCGCCTCCGGATTCCCCGGCATGGGTTTCAATATCGTCAAGACGCCCTTTGACTATCTTGGCGATACTCTGCGCGGCACCAAGGGCATCCTGATGGACATGTACCGCCGTCCGAATGATTTGTTGGCAGCCTGCGAAGCTTATGTGCCGGTTCTGATTAACGCAGTTGTGAATGCCAGCGATCGGAACGGTGCTCCCTGCGGAATGTACGTGCTGCACAAAGGAGCCGATGCCTTCATGTCCCAGGCGCAGTTCGAAAAGTTCTACTGGCCCACCTGGAAACAGGTCATGATGGCACTGTACGAAGAAGGCATTACCAGCTACCTGTTCATTGAAGGGTCCTACAACAACCGCCTGGAAAACCTGGCCCAGATGCCCGAAAAATCGCTGGTTTGCCACTTTGACAAAACCGACATGCGCCGGGTGAAGGAAGTCTTGAGCGACAAATTCATCATCGCCGGGAATGTTGCCGCCTCCCTAATGGCGACCGGTACAGTCGATGACGTTCGTGCCTGTTGTGCAGATCTGGTGGAGTTATTCGATGATACACCAGGCTATATCATGACCCATGGATGCTACTTTGAAAATACCACCGACGAAAAGCTGCGCGCCTTCATGGATTCGGTCAAGAACTAAGCCTGCCTGGAAGTCTTCGACGAGAATCCCAAGATAATCCCACCCGTTTGCAGATTATGGGTTCAAGCCTATACTTGAACCCATAATCTTAATAATCATCTCACCGTAAACTGGAATCGACATGACCAATTCCCAATCCATCTCTGCCCGGGAAAAATCTCCAATCATCCCTTATGCCTGGGTTATTCTTGCTGTGGTCTATTTTGCAAGTGTTGTCGCCCCATTCATCCAGTTCAAAATTCCCCCAATCATGCCGTACCTGATGCAGGAATTTCAAATCGATTTGACCCAGGCAGGATTGCTGATGTCGATTATTGCCCTGATCGGAGTAGTGCTGGCCCTTCCAACGAGCATCCTGTTGCAGCGATGGGGACCAAAAGTCACTCTACTGGTTTCCCTGGGTATCATGGCACTTGGTGCGGCAATCGGAGCCTTCGCGGCCAGTTTTGCAGCTCTGCTGGGCAGCCGGATGATAGAAGGCCTGGGGATTGGGTTAATGGGGATCACAGCCCCAGCCACGATTGCCATGTGGTTTCCACCGGAACGCCAGGGAACCCCGATGGGAATTTGGGCGACCTGGGTGCCGGTCGGCTCGGTGATCATCTACAACCTGGCGCCTATGATGGTCACCTCGTTCGGCTGGCAATCCATCTGGTGGATTGGCGCCGTCTTTGCAGTGTTGATGATGGTTATCTGCGGTCTGTTGATTAAACGGCCGCCACAGGGTCAGACGAATGCGCAGGCTGAGGTGGTACCCAGTCTACGAAAAGCACTGGCAAATCGGAATATCTGGCTGCTGGCATTGGAATTCGCCTGCATGAACTTTACCCTGATTGCTCTCGCTACATACTATCCCACCTTTCTCATCGAAGTGCGTGGCTATCCACTGGCACAGGCTGCCTTTATATCCAGCCTGGCGACACTCATGGTTTTGTTTTCGGCGCCTGCCGCAGGATTGCTATCCGATCGGATTGGCTCACGCCGCCTGGTTTTCGCTCTGCCATTTTTGGCTATGGCTGTATTGTTCCTCTTTCCCTTTAAAGTGACCGGCTCGCAGATCATCGTCTTCATGGTGATCCAGGGATTGCTGATAGGAGCCATTCCAACGGCAACGTTTGCTGCGGCCCCTGAGGTCATGCAGAAAATGGAATGGGCAGGCATCGGCCTGGCGGTTGTGCTGATCGGTCAGAATCTTGGACAGTTGCTGGGGCCGATTTTCTTTGGTGAGATAGTCCAGCGGTCGGGTTGGGTGATGGCAGGATACATGATGATTCCTTTTTGTCTGCTTGGATTTATTAGCAGTTGGAAGGTGAAAGTCCGATAGCAGCTATACCGCGGTAGACAAGTTATACTTGTATTCACTTGGTCAGATATCCGCCAAAGAGGAGCCATGCCATTATTCAACGTTGACTTTGAACCTGTCGGCCGGCGCGGTGCCTGTGCCAGCGATCAATCCCTCCTGGAGAGTGCCCGTCAATTGAATGTGGATCTCGTCAGCATCTGTGGCGGCATCGGCAACTGCGAGCGCTGCAAAGTACAGGTGATCGCCGGGCAGGTGACAAAGCCAACACTCGAGGAGCAGGCCTCTCTCGGTAAAAGTGAGCTCGAGCAGGGATATCGCCTTGCCTGCCAGGCGTATCCGTTGGGCGATGTCAAATTGCATGTTCCGCCTGAATCCCTGACCGCGCCGCAACGGACTCAAGTCGAGGGTTTGGAAGTCGATATCGTTCCCGAGCCCGCCGTCCGAGGGCTGGATGCATATCTTTCTGTTCCGACGCTTGATTCGCCCATTGCAGATGACTCCAACCTTTGGGCTTCGCTTGGCCTCTCCGCAGGGACGATCGATTTTCAAGTACAGCAGGTGCTTTCTCAAAAGGTGCGTGACCTGAACTGGAATTGCTGTGTGGCTCTCAGGGGAGATGAAATTGTAGCTCTTGGCGAACCAGGGACAAAATGGCTTGGCCTGGCAGTGGATATTGGTACGACTAAAATAGCTGGCTATCTATTGGATTTGGAAAGTGGAAGAACGCTTGCCTCCAAAGGGATGATGAATCCACAAATTTCCTATGGTGAAGATGTGATTTCCCGAATTGTAGCCTCCAGCAAATCCATTGAAAACGCGATCAAATTACAGAGTTTACTTACGGAAGCTCTGAGCCAAATCGCTGCAGAACTCTGCGCTGAGATCAAAGCAGACCCGACCGATATTGTGGAAGCAGTAGTTGTTGGCAATACGGTCATCCATCACCTGTTCCTGCGCTTGCCTGTTAAGCAACTGGGACTTGCCCCCTATATCCCCTCGATACGATCCGCAATGGATATCAAAGCTCGCGAGATTGGCCTGAGGATTGCCCCGGGCGCCTATGTTCATTTGTTGCCTAATGTTGCTGGATATGTTGGCGCAGACCATGTCGCGATGCTGCTGGCAACAGGAATTATGGAAGCAAAAAAAACGACCCTGGCGATTGACATTGGAACGAATACCGAGATTTGCCTGAATCACCGAGGACGTATGACCAGCGTCTCGTGTGCCTCGGGCCCTGCTTTTGAGGGTGCACATGTCAAGTTCGGGATGCGCGCCGCGCCAGGAGCAATCGAGCACGTTCGGTTGTCAGCGGAACGATTGGAGATCCAGACGATAGGGGGGGAAGTTCCGATCGGTATCTGCGGATCGGGCTTGTTGGATGTGGTTGCGCAACTTCGTTTGAACAATATTTTGGATCGAAGTGGAAGGATGGGCGCGCATGCACTGGTGCAGAAGTCACAATGGCACTACTGAGTTTGTTCTTGCAGAGCGCGCAGGGCAGGAACCCATTACGATCTCTCAAAAGGATGTTCGTGAATTGCAGCTGGCGAAGGCCGCCATTCGCCTGGGTATCCAGGCGCTGGTGATCGCCGAGGGACTGTCCGAGGACGATATCGATCAAGTCAACATTGCCGGAGCATTTGGCACGTTCATCGATGTGAATAGTGCCATCACGATTGGCATGTTGCCTGCACTCCCGCTTGAAAGATTTAAACAGGTAGGCAATGCAGCGGGCACAGGTGCGCGCATGGCCTTGATCTCCCAAAGTCAGCGTTTATTGGCGCAACAGATCGCTCAGCAGGACAGATATATCGAACTGGCCGCGGTGCCCAATTTCAATCGCAAATTCGCAGAAGCAACATATTTATGATTCAAAGGCACTTCGACGGAAAGTGATACGGCTTCCATTTGTGTATATCTCAACCCATGTACAAGCGGGGCGCAATATCCAGGCAGGCAATTTTCCAGTTACAGTTCGGACAATGTTTGTAATGGCGATATGCGGGTAGGAAAGATCCGGCAATTCTGCAAGTTGCAGGATGCAATGCAGGTCTGATTCAAGCGGCAATGACGCGGTTCAATGTATCGGCGCGCCTGCCACCGTACGCAAAGCGTGAAGCTGGTGCGTACAATCGCGAATCTGACAGCGGGTCAGCAGGTCCAGTCTGTCCCTCGCGGCGGACCATTGCAATGCTGACAGAGGTGGTGATAGTGTAGTGGGTACTCTAATTTACGGGGTAATTACTGTAAAACTCGCGAACATTCTGATTTATTACAAACATAAAAGCAAGGATTGTGCCAAATTTGCCGCCGAACTGGCATCAGCAGAAAATCCATCTGCACCAATTTGACTGGCAAACCCTTGGGTAACCGGGGCGCCGCCAATGATGATCTTTACCTGGCCGCGCAGTCCCGCCTGTTCGATGCTCTCTATGGTTGTCTTCATATTCGGCATGGTGGTGGTAAGCAGCGCGGAGAGCGCAACAATATTCACGTCACCCGCAGAGATGGCTTCGACAAATTTTTCGGGTGGGACGTCGACGCCCAGATCCAGGATTTCAAACCCGGCGCCTTCCAGCATCAGGGCCACGAGATTTTTCCCGATATCATGCAGGTCGCCTTTGACAGTACCGATCGCGACCTTTCCGGCGGATTTGACATTATTCTCCACCAGTCGCGGCTTCAACAAGGAGAGCGCAGCCTGCATGGCGCTGGCCGCAACCAGCATCTCCGGTACATAGTAGTCACCTTCTTCAAAGCGCCTGCCTACTTCCTTCATAGCGGAAATCATCCCGTCGTTCAGGATGATTTCCGGCTGCAGATCAGCCAGCAGGGCCGCCTGTACGCCATCTTTTGCGCCGGAAATGTTGCCGTCCAGAATAGCCTCATAAATTGCTGACAGTTTTTCATGCATGGTTGTTATCCTCTTTCAATTTTATTATTCCTGCTCACTTGCCTGCATTATGTGATACCCACACCGTTCGCCTGAAATTCTGCCAGAGTTTGCTCACTGAGCGGACTCTTTATCAAGCTCGTCAAAACCTTATAAGGCAGCGTTAAATGGTGTGCACCCGCAGATAATGTTTCACAAGCCTCTTCAGAAGATTTGATACTGGCTGCGATAATCGTTGTACCACTATGATTTAGAATATTTGCAACATCCATCACCAGCTGCAAGCCATTTCCCATCAGGCGCGTGGCCCGGTTCACATATACTGCTACGAATCTCGCTCCAGTTTCACTTGCAACCAAAGCCTGCGATGCACTATAGACGGCTGTGACGCAGCATGGATAGTCCGTGCATCGACTGACAAACTGGAACCCACTCTGGGTTGGAGGTACCTTCAAAACCAGGGCTGGTCCCACGATTTCTGCCGCGAGTTCCATTTCTTTGTACATGCCATCGACAGTCGCAGAAACAAGTTGGTAGAACAAAGGACCCAACTCCAGACGGGCCAGCGAAGTCAATACTTTTCGCGGTTCACCACCAGCCTTTGCCAGTAGAAGTGGGTTGGTGGTCACACCTTTTACCCAGCCAAGGGATCGGGCGGCTTCAACCTCCCCGATCAAAGCCGAATCAATGTAAATCGCCATAAGAGCATTTCAATTCTTTCGGGCTAACGATTAATAGCGTCCATACTCGCGCCAGGTCTCGAGCATGGCAACATAGTTCTCAGGTTTGACAGAAGAGTGAATGGAGTTGCTGGACGAGAGGATGTAACCGCCGCCGGGCATTCCCTTGCGGAGCGCCTCTTTGGTTGCCTCGACAACTTCAGCAGGCGTGCCAAATGTCATCAGCTGGGCACAATCCACATTTCCCTTAAGCGCCACCCGATTCCCATATTTGGCCTTGACTTCACCCAGGTCCATCCCTGCCTGTGGATCGATGGGATCGAGACAATCGATGCCCGAATTGATGATCATGTCCAGGATTGGCCAAAGGTTGCCGTCCGTGTGTTTGATGACATACAGGCCAAGTTCCTTGTAGCCGCCCATGACACGACAGAGGCCGGGGTAAAAGAATTCGCGAAAGTGCCTGGGCGACATGAGCGGTCCCTTGTTGTAGGCGTAATCATCGCCGGTATAAACGATCTTCGCCCCGCGGGCAACAACTTCCTTTGCCAGCTCAAGGTTGACCGTCACCGACATATCCACCAGGGCCCTGACCAGTTCAGGTTGGGTCACAATCGCCATGAGTAAGTCCTGCATGCTCATGAGATAGCGTGGAAGTGAAAAAACATCGTTCAGGTGGACGATCACGGCCTTATTCCCCTTGTACTTTTGAACAGCAGCCTCTATTGCTGAAAACCGTCCGGGCTCATGCGGGTCTGGAGGAGTGTAGCGCTCAAAATCAGCCATGCTCTTGATCGGTGATTCCACTTCGATGCCATGCTCCTCTGCCGTTTCCTGGGAGACGTATCCCCACTCGCTCAGCCAGCGCCGCGGACCGACCCTTTCCTTTTTGAAGATTGGATCCACGATGACGGCATCCTGGCCCATCTTAACGGCAAATTCATTGTAGTCTGTAATTTCCGGGTAAAGAGCCTCCCGAACACGACGATCTACCAGCCACTCGAAATGCGGTACACGATCCGGCACCTGACGCTGCAGCACGGATAAGACACGTTCTTCTGATGTCATTTCAACCATGAACTCATCTCCTTATTTATTCCAGGTTAGCGTGATGTTCAAACATTTGTACGGCGCTGACCCTGGTTCGCCGCATCAATCCAAGAATGAGACTGTCACACAAAATTAGCATGGATTGTTCGAACAATGTACCCAGGGGCTGGACTGATATAGAGTCATGCATTCCATCAATTACCCTGAACGATGGGGCGGGAATTACTACCTGAAGATTGGATAGCTTGGCAAGTGGCGATTCTACATCGGTAGTGAAGAGCAGGACTTGCGCGCCCAGACGCCGAGCCTGTTCAGCCATTACAAACAGCGAAGGAGTCCGCCCCGAACCTGAACCGAGGACCAATAAATCTGTCGCTACAATGCCTGGCGTGGTTGTCTCACCCACCACATGGACGGTTTTTCCCAGATGCATGAGTCGCATTCCAAAAGCACGCATGCACAAGCCGCTCCGCCCAGCGCCAGCCACGAAAATTCGGGAGGAGACTTTATCAGCGCTCCGGCGTGAGTCAGGCTTTCGGCTGAGACCTGGCGCACACAGTCCCCCAGCTCTACCAAAATCCGCTCAACTACTGAATCCATTTGATCATTGCTCTTGGTTTTCATACTGCATCAGTCGAGTTTGTCCAGCGCTTCCCACGGCTCGTGCATAACCTTGATCAGCCTCTCATATTCAGCATAGCGCGTCAGATAGAGCAGCGTGTTGGCAGGGATCGGTTCATGAACGCGGACAACCGACACAGCTTCTTGCGTGGCTTCGGCGTAATCGCTATAGATCCCCGCGCCGATGCCGGCGGAAAGAGCCGCGCCCCGCGCCCCCAGCTCGTTCCCATCGGAGACTTCCATGGGTACCTGCAGGGTATCGGCAAACATTTGTGACCAGACCGAGGCTCCGTGAGCCGCCGCCGGTGAGACGCGCCGTGTTGATCTGACCGCCTGCCTTGCGCAGTTTCTCTATATGACTCAGGTGACCAAACACAACCCCCTCGTAGAGAGCACGAAGAAGGTGGGCTCGCGTGTGCCAGCCAGCCACACCATAGAATCCTGCCCGGGCTGTCGGCTGCACGTTCGAGCCATATAGGAATGGGTGGAAGATAATATTTGTACTTCCCGGAGGCAGACTGGCGACCTCCTCATTGCATACTTCGTAGACAGAGATCCCACGCCGTTTTGCTTCGGCGCGTTCATCACCACAGCACTGGTTGACGAACCACTCCAGGTTCGTGGCCGAGGTGGCGCTGCCCTCGATTGTAAGGAAGAGGCCATCCGACGCAAATAAGGTAGTCATGAACAGAGCCGGGTCGACGATTGGTTCCCGGGTGATCACATCATTGATACTCCAACTCCCCATGACCAGGCAGGCCTGATTAACTTGAATTGCTCCGGCGCCGATTGCACTTGCATCCACATCAAATAATCCCCCCACAACAGGAGTCCCGGCATGCAAGTCCGGTCTCCCGGGCTGCGGTGGCTGTTACCTGGCCGGCTATTTCATGACTATGGACAAGAGGCGGCAGGGCGTCAAATGCTTCTGAGAGGTCATACAATGCCATGAGCTCAGCCGAATAACACCGGTTGCGAACATCCAGTAAACTCGTGGCGCTCATGTCGGTGTAATCAGCCGTGACCTCACCGGTCAAACGATACTTAATATAGTCCTTGACCATTAGGATCGCGCCAAGGCGCTCATAATTCTGTGGCTCATTCTGCTTGAGCCAGGCGAGCAGTGCATTCGGCTGGGCTGGCCAGAAGGATTGGATGGTGTATGGGAATACCTTGGCGTGGAGATCGCTCTGGCTCCAATCCATCACGATATCAGCCGCGCGCGAGTCCATCGACTGGATCCCGTTTCGGAGCGGCTGTCCCTGCTTATCCAGCAGGTAGACACCATTCCCGTGGCCAGTATTGCCAATTCCGGCGATCTCTTCAGGCCTGGCCCCCGATTTGGCGAGTACTTCGCGAATGGCGCTGGCCGTACTCTGCCACAGCATTTCCATATTTCGTTCGGTCCAGCGAAGATGTGGATATTCGGTATCCGCTTTGCAGCTCGCCGTTGCGATTTCCCTGCCATGGAAATCAAAGAGAGCGGCCTTTGAGACCGTACTGCCGTTGTCGATACCCAGAAGATATTGAGCCATGGTGTGCCTCCGTGAACGTTATTTTGCGTATTGCGCGGCTTTGCCGGCAGAGCCCAACAGCCTGTTCTTCTGGCGAATGACTTCCGTCGCCGCCGCCCGGGCCGGGGCAAATGCCTCCTGCACTTCGACCTTTTGGATCGGGCCGTCCAGCTTTTCCTTCAAAGCCTGGAGAAAGGGGATCCTTACATCGGTCCATATGTTGATCTTGTCGATTCCGATTTCGACAGCTCGCCGGATGTCCTCATCTGGTGTATCTGATCCACCATGGAGCACAAGGGGTATCGGACAGGCTGCGCGAAGCTGTGCTATCCGTTCGAAGTCGAGATGAGGTTTGCCCTTATAGAGGCCATGCAAAGTCCCGATCGAGACGGCAAGCGCATCGACACCGGTTTCCCTTACAAAACGCTCGGCCTCATCCACACGCGTCAGGTATACCTGCTGGAGCTCTTCACTCACCACCCTGGCCATCTCCGACGTGTCCCAGCTCCGCCTCCACCGAGACACCCTGCGCATGGGCAAGTTCGACGGCCCGTCGGGTAAGAGCGATGTTTTCCTCCAGCGGCGCCAGGGATGCGTCGATCATCACCCCGGAGAAACCAAGCTCGAGCGCGCATTCGATCTGGTCCAGCGTCCTGGCATGGTCCAGTACCAGCGCCGCCGGAATGTGGGCGCGTTCAACCTCTGCCTCGATGATGCGACACAACGTTGGCCATTCCGCCTGGGACGTGTGATGCGGATAAATCATAATAATGGCTGGTGCCTGGTCGGCGGCGGCCGCGTCGACGATCGCCTGGGTGATCTCCAGATTGCATGTATCGTACGCGCCGATCGCCCAATCCTGGCCGACGCACGGCTGCAGGATTTCTGCCATCGTTAGGAATTTCATGGAAGCTCCTTTATGACTGTGCTATCCCGCAAAAGCAGGTTCAACTAAACCCTTCACACCGGGATGGATGCGAAGAAGGTCACCGGCCCAGGGCTGCTGCTTTCGTTCCTCATCACCGAAATCCCATGCGGAGGTTGTGACAAAGAGCTCATCCAGATCCCTGCCCCCGAAAGCAAAGGAGATGACATGCTGCACAGGGAAACGGATCTGGCGCTCGATTTTGCCATCCGGGTCGTAGCGCGTCAGCTTCCACCCATCCCAGTGCCCACTCCAGATAAAGCCTTCCGCGTCCACGATCAGGCCATCGGGCATCCCCTCGCCATCTGGCAGGCAGGCAAAAAGGCGGCGATTGCTGACCGTCCCCTGGTCTGTGTCATAGTCATAGGTCATGATCCGGCGATGGCGCTGGTCCGTCACGTATAGCGTTCTGCCATCCGGGCTGACTCCGATACCGTTTGCGGTGGCGTAGCCTGTGTCAAGCTTATGGAACGAACCATCGGGATCCAGGCGATATAGCGAACCTTCAGGAAGAAAAGGATCCCGCATGTTAACCGTTCCCACCAGTAAACGTCCCTGTCGATCGACTGCTGCATCGTTGTAGCACATATCCAGGTCGTCAGGTTCGGGCGGCCCGTAGATGAGCTTGTAATCATTGCTTTGTGGCTCCCAACCATAGATCCCCTGAAAGGAGATCGCGATCAAGCCTCCCGAAGTTCGACGCGCCAGGGCCGTCACCGGCATAACTACAGGAAAGGTTGTGAACTTGTCCCCGGCCGGCTCAAACCGGCAGGACGGCTGGCCGCCCCAGTCCACCCAGTACAAGGCATTCTCTTCAGGAGACCAGATGGGGGTTTCTCCCAGCTTATTTTGCGATGATACAAGATGCTCTATCTCGTTCATGGTATCGATTCCTTTGCTCAAACTCTGAACTGATCGTACAGTTGATGGTTGACCGGTTTCAGAACCGGATAAAGCTGTTTGTAAATTTGATACCATTCCGCGTATTTGCACGCCAGCTGCGGATCCGGCAGGTAGGTCTTCCCGGGCCGGTACACGTGCTCGAAGGCATCCTGCTCATTACGATAGAGACCCACTCCGATGCCGGCCAGGATGGCCGCGCCGAGAGGTGTGGACTCTTCCACTTCGGGCACGTCGATCGGCAGGCCGGTAATATCCGCCTTGTTCTGCATCCAGAACGAATTGCGCGTGGCGCCTCCCACAACGACGAGACGGTCCGGGCAAATCCCCAGGCCGCCCTTGAGAGAGGTCACAATATCAAGGACCTGGTAATCCAGTCCCTCGATGATCGATCGTAGCATGTCGCCGTGCCGGGCAAAGCTGCTCAATCCCACGAAGGCTCCCAACGAACGGGCATCCACCACGGGACAACCGGAAGCAGACATGTGCGGCAGGAACATGACACCTCGTGCTCCGGCCGGCGATGCACTGGCATCTGCCATGAGGTAATCCCAATCCACGCCGCTCTCGTTTTGGGCGCGCTGTTGGGCCTCAAAGCCATACTCCTTGCGATACCACTCGAGCATATCCGAGGCGACCGCGCCGCCCCAGACCGTGTACATGTCCCGTGCGACGTGCGTTTCCACCGTCACTCCCAGCTTTTGCACCTCAGGAGTCAGAACTGGAGCAGGAATTGCAGCCAGGACAATTTCCCAGGTGCCGGTCACATCCAGAACCACACCGGGCTTGAAGGCGCCTACCGGAAGCGCACCGCACAAATAATCATGCCCACCCAGCACAACAGGTGTACCAACGGGCAAGTCCCGTCGCTTCGGCTGCTGTCGAGGTCACTTCACCCAGCAGGGTGCCACTGGGATATGCATCACACAATAACCGGCGATCGATGCCAGCCTGGGTCAGGATCTCCTCCGACCAGTCCCGCTTGCGCTGATCGAACAGGAGTGTACAGGATGCCATGCTGTAATCAGTGGCCCGGCGGCCGCACAGCATGAAATTCAGAAAATCTTCGATCAGGAGCCACTTGTCAGTGCGAGCCAGGATTTCGGGTTCATGTTCTGCCATCCACAAAAGGCGCAGGGCGGTGCTGAAGCGCCATAGGGTGTTGCCCCCCACTCGAAAATTCCATTCCGCACCGATGTGGCTCTCCCACCAACGTAACTGTGGTTCCGTACGCGGGTCATGCCAGCTGATAAAGGGATACAGACAGTCTCCCTTCTCGTCGACCGGCACACCGTCCATGCCCATGCCCGTCACGGCCACGGCCTTGATGTCGCGAGGGTCGTGCAGCCTGGCAACCGCTTCCTTCATCGCCGCGGCAGTCCCACCCCAGATTTGCGCCGGCTCCCATACCGTCCAATCCGGATGATCGGGATAGGGGGTGTAGCGTTACCGTTGGCCGTGTACTGCTGGCGACAACATTCCCAGCCAGATCATAGATCACGCACTTGAGACTTGTCGACCCCAGATCAATGCCCGCGAGATAATCCATTATCCTACCTCCTTGGACGCCCTATTCCGTTTCTCCGGGCAAATGCCTGTCCGGACGTTATAGATGCTTCCAGGTCTCCAGAAGATGTGCAATATCTTCAAAAATCAAATCTGTTCCAATTGCTTCCGCTTCGGCCCGATCTGACGAGCCGGATAAAACACAGATGGTAGTGAGTCCGGCTCGTTTCCCGCCAAGAATGTCCGTATCGACGCGATCGCCGATGGCGGCCGTTGTACTGGGAGAAGCTCCCATTTGTTCCATAGCCAGTTGATACATCGTTGGCTCCGGCTTGCCGATGGCGGTTGCCTTGGTCTCGGACGCAGCTTCGAGGGCAACGATCATTGCACCTGTACCGGGTATAAGACCTTCTTCTGAAGGATTGGTCGGATCAAGGTTCGTGGCAATGAAACGGGCGCCGCCGCGAATCAGCAATGTGGCCCGTTTTAGTTTTTCGTAGGTGACTTCCCGGTCCATACTGGCGACAACCAGTTGAACGTCATCGTCAACCAGTGTAAAACCTTCGTCCGTCATGGCCTGCTTGAGAGCCGGCATGCCGAAGACGTGGACGCGCGTCCCGCGCGGATATTGGCGCGCCAGGAAGCGAGCCGTAGCCTGACCCGAGACAAGGATATCCTCGGGATATACGGTCACTCCCATCCCTGCCAGTTTGTCAACGTATTGCTGAGGCGTGCGAGTTGAGTTGTTCGTCGCCAGAATAAATGGGATGCGGCGCTCACGCAGAAAGGCAAAGAACTCAGGCAGGCAGCGCATGGGCCGGTCGCCTGTATAGAGGACACCATCCATATCGATGATGAGATGAGTAATGGTTGCGAGTGATTGCATGATGTTCAGATCCGTGTCGTTTCTGCTATCAACCTTAGATTAGGAGGTATGGATTTTCCAGCGTCGCCTTGAGCTCATCCAGGAAGCGGGCGACAGCCACGCCATCCACGATGCGATGATCCGCACAGGCGGTCAGCTGGATCATGGGCCGGAACTCGAATCCATCTCCGCTCTTGACCGGCGTATCAACCATCTTGCCGACTGCCAGGATCGCGGCTTCGGGCGGATTGATGATGGCGGTAAAGAACTCGATGCCATACATCCCCAGGTTCGAGATGGTGAAGGTACTGCCTGTCATCTCGCTGGGGGTCAGCCGCCGGTTTCGGGCGCGCTCGGTCAGGTCCGCCAGGGAAGTGACGATCTGCCCCAGGCTGCGGCTTTGTGCTTCACGGATCACGGGGACGATCAGGTTCTCTTCCACGCTGGTCGCAATGCCCAGATGGATATCCTCCCAAAGGATGATTTCGCCATCTGAGATGCGAAGCGTTGAGATACGGGTGACGCGGCAGCACGGTTGCAACCGCGCGTGCCAGGATGGCCGTAAAGGAAACCTTCTGACCGGTTTGTGCCTTCAGAGGTTCCAGCAAACGTTCGCGCAGGCGGATGGCCTCGGTCATGTCCACTCTCAGGGAAAGATTGATGTGGGGAGCGGTGAACGCGCTGTAGGCCAGCCGTTCCGAGATGATCTTGCGCGCGCCAGCCAGGGGGATGACCTGTTTTCTGCGGGCATCCGGAAGCGGTATCGCGGCGACCGGGACAGTGAGTGTCGCAGCCGCAGGAGGGGCGGAGGGTGCGAGTGCCGCTGTCGCTGCGGAGCATGACCTGCTCCTGGGCAGACTGGGATTCCTGGAATGCCAGCACATCGGCCTTGTGAATTCGTCCACGCGGGCCTCGACCCGGTATCTTCGTCAGATCCAAACCCAAATTCTCTGCCAGGTGTCGCGCGACCGGGGTCACTCGTACTTTTGACGGTCCCTCTTCAGCCGCCAGTGCCGCGACCATCTCGACTACTGCCGGGTCACTCCCCCTGGGGGGAGCCAGGATGGTGACGGTTTGAGGCGGGGGCACCTTTTTATTTTTATCAGGCAGTTTTTCCCCTGGAGCAAGGAGATAGGCAATTACTTCTGTAACGGGGATGACATCGTTGAGCTTGGCTTTGACGCCGGCCAGAATGCCATCCGCGGGGGATTCCATTTCGATGGCCGCTTTATCGGTATCGATGACGAAGAGAGGATCTCCCTTGTTGACGTGCTCACCTTCCTTTTTGAGCCACTCCACGAAGGTGCCCGTTTCCATGACCATATCCACTTTGGGCATGATGACTTCAGTTGCCATGTCTACTTCCCTTCCTGCGCCAGTGCCCGCGCTGCAGCGACGATATCCTCCACCTGAGGCACAGCAGCCTTTTCCAGGGTCCGGTTGTAGGGGATCGGCACATTCTTCCCGGCAATTCGCCGGATGGGAGCATCGAGATAGTCAAAGGCTTCACTCTGAGCAATGATGGCAGCCAGCTCGCCTCCAAAGCCACCGGTGAGTGGAGCTTCGTGTGCGATTAATACCCGGCCCGTCTTGGACACCGAGCGAATGATCGTTTCTTCATCGAGCGGTTTCAGGCTGCGCGGGTCGACCACTTCAATCTCGATGCCTTCGGCTGCCAGTTTCTCAGCGGCTTCCAGTGCGCGCGGCACCATGATCGAGTAGGCCACGATCGTCAGGTCACGGCCTTCTCGCTTCACATCCGCCGATTTGAGGGGGATGCTATACGGTTCTTCCGGGACCGGTCCCTTCATTCGATACAGGAGCTTATGCTCCATGAACAGGACCGGGTTATTGTCGCGAATGGCGGAGATCAACAAGCCCTTGGCATCGTATGGCGTGGAAGGCGCCACTACTTTGATACCGGGAACGTTTACAAACCAGGCTTCCAGACTCTGCGAATGCTGCGCAGCGGCGCCGGTGCCGGAACCGGAGGGGGCACGGATTACCATCGGGATGCTGCACTTGCCGCCGAACATGAAGCGCATCTTGGCAGCCGCGTTCACCAGCTGGTTGGTCGAGATCGTCAGGAAATCCATGAACATGACTTCCATCACCGGCCGCATGCCCATCAGTGCCGCGCCTGTGGCCGCACCTGCAATGGCCGCTTCTGAAATGGGAGTATCGCGAACCCGTTCGGAGCCAAATTCCTCCAGCATGCCTTTGCTCACCCCGAAGGCGCCGCCATAGGTGCCGACATCTTCTCCGATGAGAAAGACCTCTTTATCCTGGCGCATCTCCTGCACCATTGCCTCGCGGACGGCTTCCAGGTATGTAATTTCGCGGGTAGTGTTCTGTCATGGCGCATATACCTCATCTTCCATATTCTCAGGCGATGGCTCGGGGAAGGTCAGTGCTTCCTCGGCGGCCTGGTCGACTGCCGTTTTAGCAGCCTGATCGATCGCCTCAACTTCGTCATCCGTCATTACGGCAGCATCCACCAAAACTTTCTTGAAGCGCCGGATGGGACATTTGTGTTTCCATTCATCGATTTCCTGGGACGTGCGGTAGAGGTTCCGGTCGCTCTTCGAATGTCCGCGCCAGCGGTAGCTCAAGCAGTCGACAAGCGAGGGGCCCTGTCCGGAGCGGGCGTGCTCGTCAGCTTCCAGTACCGCTTCATAAACAGCAAGAACATCATTGCCGTCGACCGTTTTGCCCGGGATGCCATAACTGGCCGCGCGGGTGGAGATATGTTCGATGTTCATTACCTTTGATACGTGCATCGACATGCCGTACTGGTTGTTATCGCAGATGAACACCACCGGCAGTTTCCAGGTGGACGCCATATTCAATGACTCGTGGAATTCGCCCTCGTTTGTCGCCCCGTCCCCAAAGTAGGACAGCAGGATCTGGTCCGAGCGGCGCATCTGCAGTGCCAGTGCGATGCCCACCGCAGTGGGAATCCCGCCGCCGACCACACCGGTGGCGCCCAGGTTGCCGCCCGGGATATCGGCAATGTGCATGGAGCCGCCGCGCCCACGACAATAGCCTGTTTCCTTACCAAGGAACTCTGCCATCATGATCGTGAGGTCGGCACCCTTGGCGATCGTATGTCCATGCCCGCGATGGTGATGGATGATCAGGTCGTCGGGCCTTAACGTTGAAATGCTGCCAACCGAGCCGGCTTCCTGCCCGATCGAAAGATGCATTGTGCCATGGACCAGTCCGCGGATATATAGATCCTCCGCTTTTTCTTCGAAGTAACGGATCTCGCACATCCGCTGCAGCATCCAGGCCAGCTTTTCCTTGGGCAGCTCATGAAGCAGGCGCTGGCTGCCGGATCACGTCCAACTTGTCAACTTTTGTGTTCAATACGGTCATGTTGTCATCCTCCAGCGATCAGACGGCCTGGTTATCGTTGGCCGTAATCGTTTTGATATAGATCCACCATATAGTCAATCTGGCTGGGTGTGAGCAGAATGGGCTGTCCACGCAGCATTGCCAGGTAGGTGATCTTGGCAATTTCCTCGACTTCAACGGCCATCTTGGTTGCCTGCTGCGGAGATGAGCCGATGGTAAAGACGCCGTGATTTTGCATGACGATCGCCAGTGACCGGCCGATCTTGTTGATAATTTCCTGTCCAATATCCGCCCCGCCGATCGGTGCATAGCCGCCCAGGGGAATTTCACCGCCGAGCATGGCAGAGGCCGTCAGGCAGGCCGGGATGGGCTGTCCCAACACGGCAAAGGTGCTCGCATATGGGGAATGGGTGTGAACCATGCCGAAGACGTCGGGTCGACGCTGGTACACATACAGGTGTGTGTCCGTGTCGGTGGAGGGTTTGAGATTCCCTTCCACGACTTTTCCCTGCAGGTCGACCACCACCATATGCTCGGGTGTCATCTCTTCGAAGCTGTAACCGCTCGGTTTGATGACGACCAAGCCTGTCTCCGGGTCGCGACCGCTCACATTGCCGCTCGTCATCTTGACCAGCCCATTCTTTGGCAATTCAAGATTGCATTTCCAGACAATTTCACGAAGTTTTTCCAATAGCATGATGAATCTCCAATCTTCACTTAGGATACTTTTCGAAAGTCCTGCTCAAAAAGGGCAAGAATTCCACGTGCAGCTGCCTCATCGGTAATCAAGCGCGTGGAGGTAGCCACCGCGCAGCGCACCGTAAATCGGGAGTGCTTTGACTGCCGTAGCGGCTACGCCGATTCGAAAAGGAATTTTTTGAATTTCTTCCAAAGTCAGCCCGATGACCCGATCGGCATATTCCTTCGCACAGGGTTGACCCTCGATATCATACACATAGGCTCCAATCTCGCCCACGCCTCCACACTCCCCGGCAATGTGCTGCAAATCCTCGGCAGATAAGGCTGTGAACTGTACAAAGCGTGAAACCTCTGCATTCACTGTGCCGACCCCAACGAGTGCAACGCTTGCGCGGCGGGCAATATCCAGAATCTCCTTGACCGGTCCCATGGATCGAAGCACTTCACCTTGCTCCGGTGTGTCTACAAACGCCGGAGCGTGGAGTTGATATGCCTTGGCGCCCAGTCTTTCCCCCAGGTCCATAGCCAGATAATTCATGTCGGATTCGATTTGGCCCTGGATCGCTCCGAGGGCGGGCACGACCTCGATCTTATAAGGTCGTGTGGTCTCAATCGCCTGGACAACGGCCTGGACCGTTGTGCCGGGTGTGATGGCCAATACATCGCCATCCCGCAAGTGTGCCAGCAAAAAGTCTGCTGCCGCGCTACCCAGGGCATGGAGGGGCGAACTGCTGCTCTCCGCCAGAGAAGGAATAACAATTACATCCTTAAGTCCAAAGACAGCTTTCAAGCGGTCTTCAAGTTCAAATAAGGATTGAAAGGGGGTGCGAATGGTGATATTTACATATCCCTGCTCGCGAGCCTGCACAAGCAGGCGATTTACCTTGGCAGTGGAAAGGCCCAGGCGTTGGGCAATTTCTGTCTGTGTAAGTTCTTCCACATAATAGAGGGTCAAGATCGTATTGATGAGTTGGATCGTATCGTATGAAGCCATTTTTTCACCTATCTATAAAAGAAAGTTTTTGTTGAAGCCGCTGCTTCAGAGGGTAGCCGAAGCCCGGCCGCAACAATACTAACGCATTACGTTGTTTTCCTCTTCTACTTTTTGATAGTGTGTCTGATCGGGTGGCCACGCTTCGGCCACCAGGCACTCTACGTACCTGCGGGCAGAAGCAATAGAGGCGATGGGATCCTGGTCAGCGTGCATCTGCCCCCACATTTCGACGCCCAGCAGCCCCCAAAAGCCCGTTTGTACCAGCGCTTGAAATGTTTCCTGGAAGGGGACGATCCCTTTTCCAAACGGCACCCCGCGGATGAGGGCGCGGCAACGCATCCTTGACATGAATGCCAAGCAATTGTCCTTTCGCCAGGGTAACTTCATCTGGAGCATAATACCCGGCCGCAGCCAGATTGCCCATATCCGGATAAAGACGCAGCCAGGGTGAATCGATTTGATGTAGGATGGCGAGAGCTTTCCGAATGCTATCCACAAATGGTGTATCCAAATTTTCTAGACCCAGCATTACGCCAGCACTGGCCTGCCCAGCGGGTGCCGCGTTCGAGACCTTCGACAAAATACGCCGCAGTCTCCGCATCACTCGTCTCGTAAAAGACATCGTAAGCCATGACCTGGACAACACGCAGTCCAACATCCCCGGCGAACTCAATGGCCTTGCGCAGGAGCTCCTCTCCCTGCCGGCGAATGCTCGGATCATGGCTGCCGAGCGGGTACTTGCGGTGACCGCTCAGGCACATGGTCATGATCTGCACGCCGGTATTGGCAATGGAACGGCGCAGGTCCGCTTTCTCGGATGCCTGCCAGTCGAGCCGGGCCAGGCGCTCGTCGCTCTCATCGATCGAGATCTCGACGAAGTCATAGCCAGCCTGACCCGCTGCAGACAGACGCTCCTCCCAGGACAGGGCAGGGGGCAATGCTTTTTCATAGAGACCAACAGGCATCTTGAACATGATGTTATTCCAATGATGATCCAGCGGAAAATCCGCTTCTATGCTTTTACCTTCTCCTGTGACAGGAGGTGATTGATGACAACAGCGCTGATGAGCACAGTGCCCATGGCCAGGGTCTGCCAGTAGGCCGGGATGACGGTCATCAGACCGGTTGTGACGCACATGATGATGATGGCGCCAACCATCGTCTTCGCGACCGATCCCTCGCCTCCGGAGAAGGCGGTGCCTCCCAGCAATACAGCGATAATGCATGCGAGTTCCATGCTGTCACCCGAAAGAGGATCGCCCAGGGACATGTAGCTGGCACGGGCCACGCCGGCCAGGGCGGCGAAAAATCCGACGATGATGTAGATCAGCCAGACCACACGTACCGCATTGATGCCGGAGAGCTCGGCAGCCAGGCGATTGCCCCCAATTGCAGCTGCATACTTGCCAAGGAGTGTTTTCCTTTGAAGCACGATCAGCAGTGCGATCATGACGATGGCGACCCAGAACGCCCACGGCAGACCAAAAAGGACTTCCGTGGCGGGCGTAATCATTGATCCAGCCGGGCATCGCCACATCAGCGCTGCTCTTGATCGCCGAGAGACCGTCCGGCACGATCAGCAGTGCGATGCCTTTGAACAGGCTCAGCGTAACCAGGGTAGCGATCACAGGCGTGATCCGCAGCTTCATGACCAGGGTAGCCGTTGAGAAAGCCCATCCCGATTCCCAGGAACAAGGTGACGATGATTGAGGCGAAGAAGTTGAACCCGTTCAGGACCATCCAGGCGAACACCACGGCGCTCAGGCTCATCGCGCTGCCGACAGAAAGGTCGATGTAGCCGGAGATCATCAGGAGCGTGAACGCGCCGCTCAGCGTCAGGATGGGCACGGCGGTGCGCATCAGGTTGATGACACTGTCCGGGCTGAGGAAGTGGCCCCGCTCAAAAAACTTGACCTGGTCCAGCTTCATAACGCTGAAGAGGATCACGATCAGCAGCAGCACAACATAGATGTACACCTGCTTGATGGTCGAGCGCAAGGCTGCCGATCGATCATGCTTTTGTCGAAGTGTTTCTGTTTTTGTAGTATTCACGTCAATCATGCTCCTCTGCATGGATTGCCATGCACCCTTAGCCTTTCCTTTTATCCAGGGCATATCGCTGCGCAAGGATTGCCACGAAGGTAACGATTGCCTTGAGGGTATATTGCCAGTCCGGTGATAGCAGCAGCCCGGTGGCAGCCGATGTCACAACGGCCAGGATGATGGCGCCCAGGAACATCCCCAGGACCGATCCAAATCCGCCCGCGATGCTGACGCCTCCCAGAAGGGCGATGACCAGGGCATCGAACTCATAACCCATTGCCCGGCTGGAGACACCCGCCTTGTATTCGGAGGCCATCAGGATCCCGGTAATGCCGGCCAGCAGGGCACTGAGGATGTAGAGGGAGCGTGAGATAATTTGTCACGTTGATGCCTGAGAGCCGGGCTGCCTCTTGATTTGCGCCGATCAGGTAGATGCGCCTCCCAAACACCGTCTTCCTCTCCAAGATGAATGCGACGATGACAAAGACGATCATGACCAGCACCGCGATCCGGATGGAGGTGCCCGGGATGCCCAGGCTCCCCAGCACGCCGAAGGACATCCGGCAGGCTGGTGTTGCGCTGCGCACCCTGCGTGATCACCTGGGCAGTGCCGCGTGCCAGCATCATTGTGCCCAGCGTGATGATGATGGAGGGACCTTCAGCCGGGCGATGAAGAACGCGTTGATCCCACCGACACCCATCGCACAGAGCAGTGCCAGTCCAACGGCAACGCCATAGGGCAGTCCAAGCCCATTGGCCAGCGGGTTCTGGGAAACGTTTTCTCCCTGGCAGAAATACACGGAGAGCACGCCGGTCAGGGCGATAACCCCGCCCACCGACATGTCGAAGTTTCCAGTGATCAGCAGGAACGTGACGCCGATGCCCAGGATGATGACGAACCAGTTGTTTGTCGACCAGGTTGACGATGTTCTGGGCTTTGTAGAAGTTCGGCACGATGGTGGCAGGCGATCGCGAAGACGACGATGAGCACGCCGAGCATGAACAGGGTGATGAACGACTCATCACTCAACCTGCCGCCCAGCAACGGTTTGCGTGCATTGTTTGATTTCCATGTCTACTTCTCCTCCCGTGACGATGTGGAGGATCTGTCTCACTGTTGATATCGCAGCTGTTTCGCAGGGTGCGATTTCAAGCTGCCGTCATACAGCAGGTAGATGCTGTCGCAGATATTCATCACCTCGGGCAACTCTGAAGAGAAGATGATGATGGTTTTCCCTTCGCTGGAAAGCTTGCGGATCAGGCTGTAGATCTCGCTCTTGGCGCCCACGTCAATGCCGCGGGTCGGCTCGTCCAGCATGAGCAGATCGGCATCGGCGAACAGGCACTTGGAGAGGACCACCTTCTGCTGGTTGCCTCCGGAGAGCTTGGCGGCCTCCTTCTCGATGCTGTTGGTGGCGATCTTCAGCTTGTCGACGTATTCGAGCGTGACGTTCCGTTCCTGGGCATCATTGATGAACCCGCCGCTGGGAGATCTTGTCCATGTTCATGACCGGCACGTTGCCTCGGATGGTCAGGATGGTGAACAAGCCCTGGGACCTTCTTTCCTCAGGCACCAGCGCAATTCCCGCTGCAATTGCCTTGTCTGGAGCGGGCTTGAGTTTCTTGCCCTTGAAGATGATCTCGCCTTCGTACTGAGTCCACGCCGTAGATGGCACGCGCCAGCTCGGTTTTCCCGGCGCCCACCAATCCGTAAAAGCCCGCAATCTCGCCCGGCGTGGATGTCAAAGGAAATGTCGTTCAGCCGGTGATTGGAGAGCTGCCTGACCTCGAGGATCGTGTCCGTGCATTCGACATCCCGCGGGGTGTACTGCTCGAATACTGTTTTACCGATCATCATCTTGATCAGCTCCGACCGGTCCTGGATCTGCGAGACAGGCTTTGTTTCGATATGTTTGCCGTCCCGCATGACCGTCACATAATCTCCCAGCTCGAAGATCTCGTCGAGGCGGTGGGAGATATAGATGACAGTGACGTTGTTGTCACGCAGGCTTTTGATGATGGTGAACAAGCGTGCGATTTCGCATCTCGGAGATTGCAGCGGTCGGCTCATCCATGATGATGATGTTGGACTCGGCCGCGACCGCCTTGGCGATCTCCACGATCTGTTTTTTCGCCACGCTCAGGCGTCGAGACCAGCTGCTTCGGCTTGATGGACGGCTCGATGTTGTTCATCACGCTGACCATCTTCTTGATCTTGTCCGTCTTCCTCAGGAAACCGAAGTTGTATCCTCCATTCCCAGTGTGAGGTTTTCCTCGACGGTGAGCTGGTCGACCACGTTCAGTTCCTGGAAGAGGGTGCTGATTCCCTTTTGCTTTGCATCGCGGGTGCTTTGCGGGGTGTACTCTTCACCGCTCAGAAGGATCTGGCCGCTGGTGCGCGGGTATGCGCCGGTCAGCATCTTGATGAGGGTGGATTTTCCCGCACCGTTCTCGCCGACCAGGCAGTGAACGGTGTTTCGCTTGATGTCGAAACTGACATTGTTGACTGCCCGTACACCTGGGAAATCCTTGACGAGATCTCTGATCTCCAGCACATTCTCTGTCGGTTTCATGGATCGGCTCCTGAACCTGACGGGAGGAAACTTCGCCCTCCCCCCGTCAATTCAAATACTTCTTATCGTGTGAATTACTTGACGTTGGTTCCGAACTGGGTGTTGAGCCAAGTTGGCGGCATCCGCCTGGGGCATGGTCCAGTAGGAGACGTTGTAGGCCTTGTAGAAGAACTCTTCGGCGGGCTCGTGAGGTCGGATTGCACTTTGCCATTCACAACGTCCATGATCAGGTCGATGCGGCCGTGGGAGGTCTCGATCGGGGGCAGACCCATGGACAGCTTGAGCGAGCTGTTGGGATCGTAGACCTGCTTGTATCTCGACTTCATCGAAGTCGACGCTGGAGACGATCTCGGTCAGCGGCTTGCCGTTGTCGAACTTGCCGCGGCCGGCCTGGGTCAGGGCAGCCATCGTGCCGACGGTCTGGCCGGAGGCTTCGGAGTAGATCAGGTTGACTTCGGGGTGGGTGGTCAGGAGGTCGGTCATGACCTGCTTGGCCTGGATCGGTGCCCTTGCTGACATCCAGACAGCCGAGGTCGGTGGCGGTCGGGATCGACGGACAGCACGCCCTTGACCACGAACGGATCGGTACGACCGGACTTGACTTCGGTGTGGTTCGGCCAGCCCAGCTCCACCATGACGATCGGTTTGTCGGGGTTGGCGGCTTTCCACTGGGTCGCCATCTCGGCACCCATGGCAAACGAAATACCCGCCTCATCACTGCGGGCAACCGGAATGCCGCTATCGCCCAGCGGGCTGAAGAACGAGGTCAGGACGATGCCCTTTTCAAGCTGCTCTTCAACAGCAGGCTTCGACCGCATCGTAGTCCCAGATGTGCAGGGTGGCAGCATCCATGCCCTGGGCCAGGATCTGGTCGACGTTCTGGGTCATGACGGCGGAATCCGCCTTGCCGTCGAACACGTACACTTCAGCGCCGTATTTCTCCTTGGCATATTTCTGCGCCTCGGCAGCCTGTGCCTGGTGGAAGACGTTGCTGAGGTCAGAGACGAAGAACGCGATCTTCTATGGGCTTGCGCCGGCTTGCATGCAGCTGCAGGAGCCTCGGGACGTTGGTTCCGAACTGGGTGTTGAGCCATTTGGCGGCATCAGCCTGCGGCATGGTGAAGTAGGAGACGTTGTAGGCCTTGTAGAAGTACTCTTCGGCAGGCTGGGAGGTCGGTTTGACTTTGCCGTTCTTGACGTCCATGATCAGGTCGATGCGGCCGTGGGCGGTCTCGATCGGGGGCAGACCCATGGACAGCTTGAGCGAGCTGTTCGGATCGTAGACCTCTTCATACTCAACTTCGTCGAAGTCGACGCTGGAGACGATCTCGGTCATCGGCTTGCCGTTGTCGAACTTGCCGCGTCCGGCCTGGGTCAGAGCAGCCATCGTGCCGACGGTCTGGCCGGAGGCTTCGGAGTAGATCAGGTTGACTTCGGGGTGGGTGGTCAGGAGGTCGGTCATGACCTGCTTGGCCTGCATCGGTGCCCTTGCTGACATCCAGACAGCCGAGGTCGGTGGCGGTCGGGTCGACGGACAGCACGCCCTTGACCCACGGATCGGTACGGCCGGACTTGACTTCGGTGTGGTTCGGCCAGCCCAGCTCGCACCATGACGATCGGTTTGTCGGGATTGGCAGCTTTCCACTGGGTCGCCATCTCGGCACCCATGGCAAACGAAATACCAGCCTCGTCACTGCGGGCAACCGGAATGCCGCTGTCGCCCAACGGGCTGAAGAACGAGGTCAGGATGATGCCTTTGGCGAGGTCTTCCTGCACGGCAGGTTTGACCGCATCGTAGTCCCAGATATGCAGGGTGGCAGCATCCATGCCCTGGGCCATGATCTGGTCGACGTTCTGGGTCATGACGGCTGAGTCAGCCTTGCCATCGAACACGTACACTTCAGCGCCGTATTTTTCCTTGGCATACTTCTGCGCTTCGGCAGCCTGTGCCTGGTGGAACACATTGCTGAGGTCAGAGACGAAGAACGCGATCTTCATCGGCTTTTCCGCCGCGGGGGCTTGTGTGGCTGGGCAGCGGGGCTGGCAGAGCCACAGTGGCGGAAAAGATGAGGCTGGTCGAGGACCAGCATGAGCAATAGAGCAAACAGTTTCTGTTTCATTGTTGAGTTTCTCCTTGATAGTCGCTGAACAAAGGAATTGTGTTGAGTGGTCACGCACCTAGCATATCGATATGAGCATTTGTATTTCGAACTGTTTTGGCACGACATCGGTCTCCTCTGATTTTGTTATGAGATCCTGCCACCTCCTTGCACCTAGAGAAGTCGTCTCATTGAGTCGTTCATGGTCGCAGTACCGACCATGATTCGTGAAACCACGGCTTGCGTGTTCCAGCATCTCGACTGTCGTCAGAATCCACTGACATCCTGCGCGAGCCCGTAGACCAGCATCTCGGAGACGCATCCGCCTTTGGTGAGCGCGCAGGTCTGGTACACCATGTCGGCGAAGTGCTCTGGACGCACGGCCAGTTCCTCATCCCACTCGAACTTGTTGACGCCTGCGGCCGCGGCCTGGAAGCCGGTGTTGGATCCACCCGGCACCAGCAGCATGACGGCGATGCCGTGGGGACGCAGCTCGGTGTACAGGCACTTGGTGAAGGCGTTGACGCCGGCCTTGGCGGCCGAGTAGACCGACCAGCCCGGCCATGAACGGCGGTCACAGGCGCTGGAGACGTTGATGATCTTGCCGTAACCCTGCTTCTTGAACTGCGGGGTGAAGGTCCGGCAGCTCATGATGGCGCTGGTCAGGTTCAGGTCGATGATGCGGCGGTTGATCTCGTCGTCCATCTCCTCGATGGGCGCCACTTTGAGCGCGCCGCCGGCGTAGTTGATGAGGAAATCGACCTTGCCAAAGTTGTCGAGCGCTGCCTTGAGGCCGCTCGAAGGTCTCGCGCCTTGGTCACGTCGCCAGCCAGGGCAACGACCTTCGAACCGGCCGCCCGGCAGCACTCGGCGGTGGCTTCGAGAGCCTTCTCGTTGAAGTCGATCAGGACCAGGTCCGACCTGGTCTGCCCTGGCGAACAACTCCGCCGTGGCCTTCCCGAACCCGGAGCCAACCCCCGTGATGACCGCCACTTTTCCTTTGAGTGATTCAGCCATGATCAGTACCTCCTTCTTCGTGTTTCGATTGGATTGCTTTATCCTGCAACTGGGTCAGCAACTTGCCCAGTTCTTCGTCATCGATTGCGTAACAGTGTTCCGGAGCCGGGAATTGCCCCTTTCCAACTTCCTGTGCGAAATTGCGTCAGCGCCGTCACAATGATCTGCGTCAGGTCCACATACACTTTGAGGAATCGCGGCGACATCTCCTTGAACATCCCCAGCATGTCCTGTGTCACCAATGCCTGACCGTCACAGTCTGGTCCGGCGCCAATCCCGATGGTCGGGATTTCCAGGCTGCGGGTGATGATCTGCCCGAGGCGGTCCGGGCATACATTCCAGGATCAAGGCAAAGGCACCTGCGTTCGCCAGCGCCACAGCGTCGGCCACGGCTGAGGCTGCGCTGGCAGCCGTCCGGCCCTGGATCTGAATCGCGCCCGGTGCGGACGATCTTCTGCTTGGTGATCCCCAGATGTCCCATCACCGGTACACCTGCATGGATCAAAGCTTTCAACTCGGGCGCGTCCGCCGCGGCTGCTTCCATGTGGACCGCATCGGCGTGACCTTCCTTCATCAAGCGAACGCCGGTGGCAACGAGTCTGTCCGACGGTCTCGTATGTATCCAAAGGGCAATGTTGTCACGACCATCGCACTGCCTGCTCCACGTGCCACCGCCTGTGTGTGATAGATCATCTCTTCCACGCTGACCGAAACCGCTTCCGGACGGCCCAGCCCCACTGTACCAACGGCATCGCTGACCAGTACCATGTCCACCCCGGCGTCATCGATGAATTTCGCCATCGGGAAATCATAGGCTGTCAGAAGCGTGATCTTCTCGCCGCTGCGCTTTTTACGCTGCAGGCGTGCCACTGTCATCTTGGCCGGCTCCGCTCATCCCCGGCCGCCTTTACTTTGCCGCTGACGGCAATATCGTTTCGAGTTCCACGTGCGGTCCTGGGATGAGCCTGACGGAAACCACATCGCCGACACGTCCCGCCGCTTCACGTCCCGCGGCCAGCGCGGTCTTTACCGAGCCCACATAACCGCGGACCATCACCGTCACATAGCCCCCGCCAATCTTCCGCTTTGCAAGCAGGGTTACGTTTGCGGCCTTCACCATCGCGTCGGCGGCTTCGATGCTTGCCACCAGCCCGCGGGTTTCGATCATCCCCAGCGCCTGAATTCCAATTACATCCACTGTATCTTGAGCCATATCAGCCATCTCCTGATTAACTTTTTGTGTAGGTTGTCTTGCCGTTGTGCTGCAGGGAGTTGAGTATCGCCACGATCACCGCATCCACAGGGCGGTTGACATCTCCGGCTGCGACACGAGCCGAACTGCCTTCCGCGATCATGACCAATTCGCCTTCGCCCGCGCCCACCATATCCAGCGCCACGATCGGGATTCCCTGTTCCCTGCCGGCTGAGTTGGCGGCGGACACGAGCAGACATTTGCCGCCTTCGAGTTGTCGGTCTTTGACTGTGGCAATTGCCATGCCCACTACCTTTGCGATCCGCATCCTAGCCTCCTTGCTTCTTCAGCGTGCTTACCGCGTCCACCAGTTGATCCACCACATGACCGCCGTTGGCATTGGCCTTGCCGTGGCTGGATCCTGCGGACAACGGTCCGTGCTGGCAGCCTCGTGGCTTGCCTGGCAAAGTCTCGCTCTTTGCGGGCGCAACTGGCATCGTGGCCTTGCTGGCTGGCGCCGCGGCTGGCATAACCAGGGCGATACCGAATTCCTCTGCCAGTTGCCGGGCCGAATTGGTTAGTGCCACCCCTGGACCAACCTCCAGCTGCCGAATGCCGCTGGCTGCCAGGTCCTCGATATCACTTCCCGTATAGAATATCCGCATGACTAACTGCCTTTCGCCTTCCGACCGGGCAGCGCCTCGATTGCCTTTACGGCCGCGTCACGTGCCTGGCGCACCTCATCGTCCGTGCCGGAAAAGTACAGGCGTCCGGAACGTCCGCGTGGGGTGTAGTTCACCAGCGTGATGTTCGCTGCCTTTTCTGCTTCGTTTGCCGCCAGGACGATGTACGCTGCTGGCAGCACTTCCAAGACACAAAGGGTCTGATTAGCCAGGAGCAGCCCTCCAAAAAGAGGTTCGATTAATCAACTGCGCCTCAAATGGATCCACGTTCGAGATCAGAAGCGAAGATAGAATCTCGGGCTTCAGCCGGTCATTCTCTGTAAGCCCCAATGTTTCCAGCGCACAGCGGCCGGCTTCGAGTACGGATTCCTGATGGCTCGAGTGAATTTCCAATGAGCCATATTCGTGTTCAACCGCCAGCGCCCCAGCCCGCACGTTGGTGGTCTTGAGGGCGATGTCCATTACGCGATAGATGTCGGAGGCCGGCGCGGTTTCGATGTAGATCTCCGCCATCCCTTCCACCGGGATTTCGCCTTGCATGGTTTTGCCGGTCAGCGCCCCGTATTGCGGCTGCATCTGGTCAATGAGCAGGTAGGTTCGTATTTGCATTGCCTACTCCTCTTGTTAGATGGCTTCCGGATGAATGACCTGCACGCCCCTTGGCAGCAGGGGTTCAATCGCCGCCTGGGGACGGGCAATCACATGCACCGCCACCAATTCACCGGCGGCTTCGCCGCTGCGGCGCCTGCATCCACCGCGGATCGAACCGCGCCGATCTCTCCCCGCACAAAGATCGTGGTGTAGCCCCCGCCAGCCTCTTCCTGTCCCGTGAGGGTTACATGCGCTGTTTTTAACATCGCATCAGCCGCCTCGATCGAGGCCACCAGTCCCCTTGTTTCGACCATTCCCAAAGCTGTCATTTGCAGATTTGTGGTAGTCATATTTGCTCATACCTCCTAGGATATTCCAAGAACTTGATGCGCGGCCTTGATGCCGGCGTTGATATCGACCGGGTACCCCAAATTTCGCAGGGCGGTTCCGGTGGCATTCAATAAGTCAATGACGCGGTTGCGTGAAAGATCGCTGAACTTCGACGGATCAAGAAAAAATGAATTGTCATTGATCCGGCCAAATACTCCGTTGGCGTTCACGGCCTGAGCCAGGCCGCGGACCATATCGTCAGAGCGCAAATTAGCGGGGCACTGGATTTCGGTTTGCATACCCAGACAAAAACGGCGGGGCGAATCACAGCCGGGGCATTCGCGTCCGTCAACGACCAAGGAAAGTCCCATTTCGCTTACGCCCCAGCGGATGGCTTTCGCCGCCAGCTCGGGCAGTGCAGAAATGGGAGATGGAGTGCGGGAGGGGAAATATTGGTGGAAGAGCGTGACCACAAATCGGCGAGAGCCATGCGCATCTGGCGGGCCATGGCTCGAGGGTCAGCCGCCTCGCGGATGTGACGTCCGCAGATCAGGACAGATACTGGCAGGTCGGCGAAGAAAGGAAGAAGATCGATGGTCATTCCGCCGGTCACTGTGAGCTTGTAGCCCATATCCATCAACTTGCGCATGATATCCTTGTCTTCTTCGGTCCACTCGCGGCCAGCGGATTGGGCGTCCCACTCGCGGTGGTAAACAATTCGGTCAACGCCGATCCGCCGCCACTCGGTTGCCCTCGCCAGAATATCGCGGACGCCCGTAAGCTCCATGAGCATTTCCTTGCCCTCTTTCCGGGCGACAGCGAGTGCCTGTTCCACTGTGGGCAGCGCGGCGCCGCCGATCACTGTCAGCATATCGGCACCTGCATCAAAAGCCATGGTCGCTTCGAGTCCGCCAACATCCGGGGTTTTGAAGTCGGCTAAAATGAGCTTGTCAGGACAAATTTCCCGCATCGCCCGAATTGCCTCAAGCCCGGCCGCCTTGCACAGCGGCGTACCAATCTCGATAATGTCTACTTCGGGAGCAACCAGGGTTGCCATTGCCAGCGCTTTGGGCAGAGAAGTGTAATCCATGGCAATTTGGAGCAGGGGTGTGGGCATGAGTGTGCCTCGATTCCGGCCTATTTGGCGGCCTTTTTATAATTTCTTGGTAAACAAGAACCAAAATGAAATATTTTTCACTGCATGAAAATAATATCAAATTTACGGACCATAGTCAACTATTTTTCACTCATTTAGGATTAATGTAATATGACAAGAGGAAAAATGTAACCCGATAAACTTTCCCTTTTCCCGCCATATTTCAGGATAGATGGCTCTATCATCAATGGAAAACGCGGCTCAGAAGAGCGCGTTACAACCTGAGACAGCAATTTTTAGCTTATTGCCCCATTTTTGGCCGGCAATTAAATCACAGAGTTCAGTAGGAAGGTTTCAAGGCACTGTTGTTTAGTCGACCTCCAGAATCACATTCCCGATCACCCGACCCTGCTCTACCAAATTGTGGGCCTCAGCAATCTCCGTAAGCGGCAGGCGGACTGCAATATTATGGATCAAGTGATTTCCTTCCAGCAACTTTGATAGGTCTGCGATTGCATTTTACGTACAGAAGCTTCCAGATTGTATACAATGAAGAAATACATATGAATGCCCTTTCGGATCGCGGCCGAAAAAGGCACGCCGATCTCAGGCCTGCCACTCCCGTAGACGATCACTTCACCCTCGGGGCGGAGGAGTGAAATATCCATTCCCATGTTGGCAGCCAGGTCAACTTCCACAATTCTGTCAACACCCTTTCCGTGGGTGGCATCCGAGATGGCGGATGGAAAGTTCTTCAGTTCTGTAATTGAGGACGATATCTGCTCCTGCCTCACGAGCCAGTGCAGCCTTTTCTGGACCGCTCACGGTCGCAATGATCTGACGGGCGCCTTTTAACCTTGCCATTTGAATGGCATAGTGACCTACCGCCCCTGCACCCCCGGCGACCAGAACATTCTTATCTGCCACGCCTCCATCCGCTGTAACTGCATGATAAGCGGTCAAGGCGGGGATGCCGAGACACGCTCCGGCAGCAAGGTCAGTAATTGCGGGCAGTGGGACAGCCTGCTCGGATGGCAGGACCACATACTGTGCGGCTGTCCCGAAAGGACGCATCCAGGCGGCATTCCACACCCAGACCCGTTCCCCGATGCGTGTGGACGGAACATCTGACCCGACCTGGTCGATCAGACCAGCGCCATCGCTATGGGGAATGATTCGTGGAAAGGGCATCGGCACGCTTCGAGGACGGGCGCGCGATTTGACGTCAGATGGATTCACTCCAGACCAGGCTATCTTCACCCGAACTTCCCCGGGGCCCGCAACTGGAGTAGGCAGCTCAGCAACGAACAGAACATCGCTCGCCGGGCCAGTGCTTTCATAAAAGGCTGCTTGCATGGATCCTCCATGGATTGTGTTGTCAGTAATTTAAGACCTGCGGACTATCATTATTATACAGATTCTGCTATGCAAGAAAACTTTGCTGGCATGCCAAACAAAATGAGATACCTCCGATTATGTACATCCCTATCCCTTGAGCTGTCCACAATTTTCCACTTCAAGAAGGCGCAATTGACCTTACTTCTCAACAAATTCAATTCTTTCATATTGAACTTGCGCATACAGCTTTTCGATGAGGGGGCGTGAGCCAACTTCCGTTCCATCCAAACTGGCCGTTGCTGCTCCGCTGGCGATACCCCAGCCAAGGGCTGCTTGCAGATCATATCCCTCCATCAGGGCCCAGACCAAGTCCGCCCACCATAGAGTCACCCGCTCCGATGGGATTTTTCTCCCTGATCCTTGGACTGTGGGCCAGCCATGTGCATTCTAAATTGTGTAACAAGGCACCTGCCTTTCCCATGGAAATAACAACATTTTGTGCTCCCAGCCTGCAAATCAACCCAGCCGCTGCAGCGATTTCATTGGGTGTGTTCATCGGGAGAGCCGGTCAAAGCTTTTGCTTCCTCAAGGTTAGGTTTTACAAGGTAGGGTTTCCCTGTACAGCCAAGCCGAAGGGCTTCTCCGCTGGTATCAAGTATTGCCCGCGCTTCATGCTGGTGGAGAATGTTCACAACCTGAGCGTAGAAATCATCACCAATACCGGGCGGCAGGCTGCCTGCCAGGACCCACCAATCGCCTTTCTTTGCCAGCGATGACAATTTTGTCGAGCAGTTCCCTTTGTTTGGTTTCATTAACCAACGGACCTTTCTCATTGACCTTGATATAGTGGTCATGCGACTCGGGCACGATGCTTACATTCGTACGCGTTTCCCCAGGCACCCATATGAAATCAGTCTCGATGTCCAAGCTTTTCAAGCCATTTTCGAGAAACTTTCCGGTATATCCACCCAGAAAACCAACGGCGGTACTGGATGCCCCCATGCCTTTGAGTAGGCGTGAAACGTTGAAGCCTTTTCCACCATAATCCAGGCGTGACTCAATTGACCGTGAAACGGAATCGAACTCCAAGGAAGGCACTGTATATTCTCGATCAACAGCCGGGTTAAGTGTCAGTGTGTAAATCATATACGAGTGTTGAAACTACGAGATCTGCAATTGTTATGCCATATTCCAATATGGCCTGGTTTCCTCAGGGATGAATCGCACGCCCGATCGTATATTTCCGATAATTTTACATGAAACAAGACATAAGTAACAGCAAACTTTTGATAAAGCGGATAGATTTTCATACCTATCCGCTTCATCCACTCATCATGATGTGATTATCAACTCCAGACCAAACCCCGGGTTGTACTGCCCGGGATGGGAACGGCAGGGAGTCTGACATCCCCATCCTTGTTGTCAGATCAACTTACATAGATGCTCAAAGCTCCGAATCGCGTCAGGGACGGTTCCACACTCCACGCTGAAGACAATATCTGATGGGCATGTCTTTACGATGTCAATCACCCTTTTCCAATCCACGACGCCATCACCGCAGGCGCAGCCGACAGGTGTTCCTGTGACTTTTCCTTTTTCTTCGCCACTCTGCGAGAAGCTGATGTCTTTGGCATGAAGGTGAACCAGGCGGTCTTTTACATGAGTAAGCCATTCATAGGTATCGGTAGTGCCCGCCAGATAGCTGTTGCCTGTGTCGTAGTTGATGCCGATAGCGGGAGACTTTACCAGGTCATAAATACTGTCAAGGCCTTCCTGCGACTTGCTGTATTGCTGGTGGGGTTCGATGCCGATCTTGATGCCATAACGCTCTGCGACCATTGATGCTTCTGTGAGGGTATAAGTCATCAATTGGTAATCCATTTCCTTTGTTGTCCACTCCGGTTTGGGACCTTCATCGGTGTTCACCACAGGTGCACCTGCATCCGATGCCCATCGAATGGCCTGTTTTAGATACTCCACACTGATCTCAGGCTTGCACAGGGGGGTGTGGGTGGAAAGTCCCGACATCTTGATATTATGCTTGTCACATAGGTCACGAGCCCAGCGTGGATCGTCATACATGGATACGCTGTGGAAATATCTGGCTTCGCTCAAAAGTTCCCGTCCCCAGTGAACCATGGGTTCAACGTATTGATAGCCAATTTCAGCTGCCTTGGCTACACCCCAATCAAATGGCTTGTCATGAGTCCTGACAAACTCCATATTTATGCCCAGAAAAATTTTTCCCATATGTCCTCCGAAATTTCAGGATACCAATGCATCTTCTTTGGCAGCCATACGTTTATTAGCATCTTCCACTAATTCACGCACGAAGGCCAAACTCTTCTCGATCATCGGCCCGCCCTGACCTTCACATTCCAGGCTCACAACACCGTTGTAACCAATATCCACCAGGATATCGAAACACTTCCTGATGTTATCACTGTTTACACCATCTCCAATTGCGCACTGGCTTACGGCAATTCCTGTTAATTCGCCACGCAAAGAGGCTGCGAGCGTATCACTGACGTCCTTAACGTGAACATGGCTGACTTTATTTTGGAACTTTTTCAGGAACAGAACGGGATCCTGCCCGGCGATGAAGGTATTTCCGGTATCCATGTTCATGCGAAGATATGGGCTGTCGGCAAAAGCAAGCATTTTTTCCATGAACTCGGGCTTGGTTGTGTAGTAGCCGTGAGGTTCGATATCTATGATCATTTTGTAGCGTTCAGCAACTTCAAGGATTTGCTGATAGGCGCGCTTCATGATTTCGAGGGCGACATCGTCGCTAAGACCCTTGGGGGCAAAACGGTCGTCTGTTGTATCGATGTGATCGCATCCCGCCAGGTATGCCCAGCGGATCGTCCTGTGTACATATTCGACACCGAGGCTGGTGCCATTCGGTAAAGACATTGGGTACGCAGCATCAATTTGCGAGAACTTCACGCCATAGCTTGCCGCCTTTTCACGCCACATCATGGGGTCTTCCCACATGGCGACATGGGGCTGGTAGCCAAGTCCGTGGATCCAGCTTACCCCATCGATCATGCCGCACTCGATCCAATGCACGTCATTTTTCTGTGCCCACTGCAGAGACTGTTCAAAGCTCCAGTAGCTGCTATTGAATGCGTCTGTATGAAAACCAATTTCGATCATGGTTATCGAACTCCTTTCATGGAACTGAACATTGCTTGAAAAATAAGCCCGCCCGAAACTCGAGCGGGCTCTATTTCTAAGACGAAAACGTTTGGAGCCTAGGGCATTACATCCTTATATTTGTTGATGTCAAGAGCTTTCCAGGCATCCGGCCAGTTGGTCATATCCTCAGCGCTGCTCATTACGTAGTACAGCGGGGGCATTCCATTGCCGACATATTTATCCAGGCTTTCAGCGGTTACATCCGGTTGGGGCAGAACCCAGTTGTGCTGGACAGTCTTGCCCTGCAGGAACATAACAGAGGCCAGAACGGCAGTGCGCCACTGGAAGGTCGGGAAGGTGGGTGCCAGGCCATTGATATCGTTTGCCTTCCAATATTCCAGGAAGTCCTGCTGGTCCTCACCGATCATCACTTTCGGATAGGGAGCCCCGTTGTCCTTGAAGGCTTCGAGGATGGTCACAGCGGTACCGCCAGCGTCCATCCAGACAGCATCAATGGTGCCGTATTTCGCCAGGTAGTCACTCACGACGGTGCTGGCTTTGAAGGAGTCATAGGCAACGAATTCCACACCAATGACGTTGATCTGGGGATTCTGTTCAAAGATCGTCGCGGGCTGCACCCCAGCGCTGCTCAAGCACGTCCACACCCGGGAGGATGCGGAAGGCGAGCACGTTACCACCTTTTTCGCCGAGATCTTTCACGACTTTCTCAGCGCCGGAAATACCGAAGGCATAACCACCGATCGGCCGCTCGGAAACAACCGGGCAGTCGGTCTGGGCATAGCGGTCAAACTGGACCACCGGCATGACCTCGCAAGCTTTTTCCACGATGGGGGTCAGGGCTTCAGAGGTGTTGGAAGCAACGATGAGGATGTCGCATTTTCCAGGGGTGTTGATGATATCCTGGATGTCAGCGATCTGTTTGGCATCGTCGCCCTGGGCATCGAGATGATAGAAATTCTTCACCAGGCCCTGCGCGCGCAGCTCTTCAACCTGTTCGCGCATGGTCACATAACCGGTCACGCGCCAGGGATTATTCACACCAGCATTGGAAAAGCAGATGTTGTAAGGGGGTTCCTTGCCGGCAAAGCTGGCATACTGCGGGTACTTGCTGATGTCGGTCGAGGAATCTTCCAGGTACTGCAAATAGATTGGATCATTCGGATTGAGCGGTGATGCTTTCATCAATTCTTGTGATTTTGCAAAATCAGCATCATTGTAGAACTGTTCCGCAACTTTGGCGGATTCCATCTGCAAACCGGGATTGGCTGCTGCAGCGGGAGCTTCCGTCGCGGCGGCGGCAGGTGCTTCTGTTGCTGCGGAGGCCGGGGCTTCGGTGGCAGCGGCGGCAGGGGCCTGTGTTGCGGCAGGTGCGGCGGGGGCGCATGCCGCGAGCAGCACCGAAAGGCCAACCAGAAGCGATACTAGCATATAGACTTTCTTGTTCATTTTTTCTACTCTCCTTTACAGAATATCTTCATAGTTGAGTTACGTACTGATACTCGACCTCGTTCACGATTTTTTGCGACCACCTCCTTTGTCAACAGTTCTTGTTTTACAAAGACTTTAACTAACGGATCCAGCGAGTGTCCAAATTGAGCATTTACCGCTTTTTCATGGTGCTCAAGGCTGAGTAAGCCACAACTCCAATAATGATCAGGCCCTGGACTGCGTCCGTATACGGCTTGGGTAAACCGAGCTGGTTCAAAAGGTTAACGATCGCCTGCAGTGTGAAAGCTCCGAAGACGACATTTAATACGGATCCCTTCCCGCCGCCGAGCAGCACGCCGCCGATCACGCAGGCAGCGATCGCCTGCATTTCCATCCCTTCGCCAATGGTCACATTCACCCCACCGGTCCCACCGATCATGATCCCACCGAGGACCGCAAAAACGCTACAGAAAATGAAGGTCATGACGCGGATCAGTTTCACCCGGACGCCGGAGAGCTGTGAGGCCCGCATATTGTCACCAACCGCAAGGATCTGCCGGCCATAATTTGTACGATGGAAGATAAAGTAAGCAATCGTTGCCAGAATGATCAGAACGATTAATGCATATGGGATCCTGGTGAAGAATGGCACGTTCTGGATATAGTTCCGGCCAAACGCGCGCCAGTTATCGGTAAGATACCCCTGGGGTGCCCCACCAACATAGTACAGGGCCGCGCCCCGCACGACCATCATCATTCCCAGGGTCGTGATGAAGGAAGGCACTTTGAGGAAGCTGACTACCAGCCCATTCACCGTACCAACAAGCACGCCAACTGCGAGCAACATCAATATATCTGGAAGCGCATTGGCAGGGTCATTCGCCAGGAATTTTGAACTCACCAGTACAACGAAGGTAACGATCGCACCAATCGAAAGATCAAACCCGCCGAGCGCCAGGACCACCATCTCGCCAATCGCCAGGACAGCCAGCGGTGAGGCCGGGCGGAAATAGGTCATAATGCCGTTCATGGTCTGATATCCCCTGGGATTTAAAAAGCCCAGGATGATGAAGATCACCAGGAAAATCGGGTAAACAGGAGGGATCTTCCTGATCCATCCCCATAGTTTCCGGAAGAAACCGGTGGAAGAACCTTGTCCAGAAATCGTAGAGGCTGTCATTCGATCCACTCCTTAAGCCGCTTCTTTTTTCGAGCGGACGGTATAGCTTGCCACGGCAAGTACGATAATCAACCCCTGGAAGACGATCTTCAAGTATGGGTTCACGCCCAACTGGTTGAACGCAGTACTCAGAACACCAAAGATCAGCACCCCTGCGAGGGTTCCCCAGACACCGCCTTTGCCTCCGGAAAGCGCAGTTCCACCGATCACCGTCACGGCAATGGAATTAAGATCATAAAAGCCATTCGGGCCAACCCAGGGAGCGCCTGATCGCATCAAGCTGACCAGGAACATGCCGGCAAGTACCGCGGTCACACTGCACAAAACATGCGCTCCGATCAATACCCTGTCTGTCCGTACCCCGGAAAGACGGGCTACTTCCGAGTTGCCGCCCACACCATACAGGTGGGCGCCAAATTTTGTTCTGGCAAGGATGTACCACCCAATTATGACGACCAGTAAAAGGATGATGATCGAGACCGGAATCGGCCCGATCGTTCCATACCCAAAGTATTCAAAGGCCTGGGGAACGCTGCCGGTATAGTTGGAGAAGGTGGCATTAATGATGCCTTTGATGATCAGGCTTGTTCCCAATGTGGCGATGAAAGGATTTACCCGAAGTTTGGTGATGATCAATCCGTTGGTCAGCCCGATCGCAATCCCGATCAGAAAAACACCTGCAATGGCGCCGGGGACATTCCTGGTATCACCCTGCATGATGTAGGAGCACATTACCGCCGTGATGCTGATCGTATAAGCAACGGAAAGATCAATCGAAGCGCCGATCAGCACCAGGGTCTGGCCAACTGCAACGATCCCCAGAGCAACTGACCTGACGACGATATTCAACATGATCAGTGGATTGCTGAATATTTGCCCATCGGAAAGATAATGATCCAGGATCCCACTGAAGAGGAAGACAAAGATCAGGAAATAAAAGACCGGAGGAATATTGACCGACCGGAATGTTCGTTTGAACGAGCTCTCGGAAGCAGCAGGGGTTGTCATATTATTCCTTTCCTACCGATTCATTATTCGTTGCATCCTGATCTTTTGCGTGGCCTGTTGCCATCAGCATGATATCCTGCTCGGTGGATCTTGCCGGGAGCTCTCCCGCGATCCGACCATCACGCATGACAAGGATGCGATCGCTCATCCCCAGGACCTCAGGCAGTTCCGATGAAATCATCAGAACCGCAATCCCTTCCCTGGTAAGTCCGCGTATCATGTCGTGAATGCCTGCTTTTGCTTCCACATCGATCCCGCGCGTAGGTTCGTCAAAAATGAAAATGTTGGCTTTGGAGGAAAGCCATTTTGACAGGACCACCTTCTGCTGGTTACCACCGCTCAGGAATTGAGCTTCCCGGTCAAAAGTATCTGCGTGCAGGTCCACCTGTTCTGCCAGGGTTGGCACCAGCTTTCTGGAACTGCGGATACCGTCCTTAAAGATCGGACCCAAAGAGCGGTTGGAGCGTGCGCACTGTAAGAAGGATATTGTCCCGGATGGGTTGCATTTGCAGCAGACCCTCGCTTTTTCTGTCCTCGGTGACGAAACCCATTTTCAAGCGGATCGCGTCCGGCGGGCTCTTGATATTCCTTACTTTCCCGTCGACCTCCAGCGTGCCGGTCTTGAAAGGGGCTACGCCAAAAAGTGCCTGCGCCAGCTCCGTCCGTCCCGAGCCCTGCAGGCCGGCAACACACAAAATTTCACCTTTGCGCAATTCCAGGTTTATATCTTTTAGAAAATCATTGCTGCCATTTTTGATCTGCAGCACAACCTCGCCAAAATCCTCAGGTTTGCCAAGAGGTGGGAAATAGTGGTCCAGGTCGCGCCCGACCATCATGCGCACAACCTCGTGGGGAGTCGTATCCCCGGTCATCACTGTCCCGACCAGTTCGCCGTCCTTGAGAACTGTGATCTTCTCTGCGATATCGAAGACCTCGATCAGGCGGTGGGAAATAAAAACGACTGCCATCCCCCGTGCTTTGAGTTTCCGGATGAGGGATGTCAGGATCCCTACCTCGGTTGAAGTCAGGGATGCGGTCGGCTCGTCCATGATCAGCACCTTCGAATCGAAGGAGATGGCTTTGGCAATCTCCACGATCTGCTGTTCTGCAACAGATAGAGAGTTGCACATGGCAGTAGGACTGATCATCTGATCGGCTTCCACCTGCTTGAGAACCGAGACCGCGTTCTGGTTCAATTCGGCAACATTCAAGCTGCCAAACTTTCCGGGTTCCCTGCCCAGGAAAATATTCTGCGCCACGGTTCGTTCGGGGAGCAGGTTGAATTCCTGGTAAATGATGCTCACACCCTTCAGCTGGGCCTGCTGTGGATGATTGAATGAGACCCGTTCTCCCTGCAGGAGAATCTCGCCTGAATCAGGAAAATATGCGCCGGCCATGATCTTCATCAACGTGGATTTTCCGGCGCCATTCTCACCGACGACTGCATGCACTTCACCCGGCAAAAATTGAAGAGAAACATCGTTCAATGCCAGTACGCCCGGAAATCGCTTGGTGATATTTCTGACTTCGAGAAGCGGTTCTTCTGGAGTGTTTCCTTCTTTAGGAGTGTTTTTTAGCTCTTCAAGCATGTTTACCTCTTATAAAGGTGTTTCGCCAGCCAGGAGGGTCTTCAGGAAACGCAGGCCCTGTGTTGCAATGGCATCCTGGCTTGGCGCGATCTCCCGCCAGATACATACTGCCCGGGCAATCTCTTTTACCTGACTGGTAAACGATTCAATCACGACCGGTCCGGAGTAGTTTACGTCCTTGAGTGCCTGCCTGATCTCTGTCCAATGCACCTGACCTGTTCCAGGAACACCGCGATCATTTTCACAGGCATGGAAATGGAAAATCCTGTCGCCCGCTTTGCGTATCGCCCTTCCACTGTCCTTCTCTTCCAGATGCATATGAAACGTATCGAGGTGGAGTCCAACATTCTTCATTCCTGTTTCTTCGATGAATTGCAGGCCCTGATCGACGATGTTGAGCATGTCGGTCTCAAACCGGTTGAGTGTTTCCAGCGCAAGCCTGACGTTCTTCTTTTGGGCGATGGCGGCCAATTCCTGAATACCTGCAACCGCGCGCTGCCATTCCGCCTGTCTCTCATTCGGATCTTCGAGGTGATCCTTACCTACAGCCGAGTACATCGGACCACAAACAGTGTCTGCGCCGAGTTCGGCGGCCGCGTCGATCAGCCAGAGGATGTACTGGCGGGCGTTCTCCCGGAATTCAGGGTTGGTGCTGCAAAGATTGCGATCCAGACCAAAGGCTCCGCACATCACCGTGTCGAGCTGATTTTTCGCCAGGATTTCCTTTACGGCAGCTACATCGATCAGAGCTGGATTCTCGACAGAGATTTCAAGGATATCGAAGCCCATTGATCGCACCATTGGTGCCAAATCCCTGATCGCCTCTGTGGTACAAGGTGAAACCCAAACGAATGTATTGACTCCAAATTTCATTTCTGCCTCTTCATCGATTTTGACTCGAACCCGCCGGTGAAAGACTGAACATATATTCCGTGGCAAGACTGACGGCTCCGAGGACACCGGCATCTGCACCGATCTCCGAAAAAACAATTTGCAGATCACGGGTCGCCAGAGGGGTGGAGCGCTGCAGGACTGCCTGCCGGATCGATGACAGCAGCAGATTGCCCAAATTGCTGACACCGCCGCCGATTACAATCATCTGGGGTCATAGAAATTCACAAGGCTTGCCAGTACGTCCCCGATATACTGCCCGCTATCACGAACCACCTCGATTGCAGTCGCGTCTCCTTCTCTTGCCGCATCACCAACGTCCTCCGCCCGGAGGATCATTCCATTCTCTTCATAATGCCTGAGTAGTATGGAGCCTTTGCCTGCCTGAGCTGCCAGTAATGCGCGTTCGGCAATTGCCGGTCCGGCAGCCACTGTTTCCAGGCAACCCCTGTTCCCGCAATGACACAAAGGACCGGACTTATCCACACCAATGTGGCCGATGTCACCGGCACAGCCTCTAAAGCCCCGATAGACCTTTCCTTCACATACGATCCCGGCACCGATTCCCGTCCCGATCTTTAACAAAAATCAGGTTGTCGACCCCCCGGCCGGCACCCTGATTTATCTCACCCAATGCCATTACGTTAACATCATTGTCAACGACAACATTCGCAGAAGGGAACCATTGTTGCACAGTCTGGATTATTGGATAGCAATCCCAGCCTGGCATGATCGGTGGTGAGACCAACGCTCCTACAGAGAAATCCACCGGACCAGGCACACCAATCCCGATGCCCTTGATCTTCGCTGAGTTCAGATTATTTTCCAGGAGCAATTTCTCCAGGAGGGAGCAAACCCGGCCCAGAACCTTTATCGGTCCATCCTTGATGGAAGCAATCTCCGAATAGCGCACTAGCAGCTTGCCTGAAAAATCCGCGATCCCAAGATCGATGCTGGTTGCCCCAATATCCGCTCCCGCAACCAGACCCAGCTTCCCGTTCAGGCCATACGTTTTTGAACGCCGGCCGCCCGAGTATTCGGTAGCCTGGTTTGTAACTATGATCTCTTTATTAATCAGGGAACCGATGCAACTGGTGATCTTCGTACGGGAAAAATCGGTGTAAACGGCCAGATCCGCTTTGGTAAAGTCCCCATGCTTGCGGACCAGGTCAATCAGCATCTTCTCGGATAGGGTAATAAAATCCCGGTTAGGTAAAGACTCAGCCTGGCCCAGCCAGACTGGCACATCCAGAGAGGAAGCTATCCTTGGCTTTCTGTGCGTAACTTCGCGTATGGTTCCCATTACAGTGTATGGCTCTTTTTCTGTGTGCAGGATGATCTACATTGCTCTGAAACAAGACCACTTGCTTCACCAATAATGTGAATCCATAACCGAGGATAAGTTATAAACCAAAATTGAACAGGTGCCCAAAACGCCAACCAGTAATTACATGATTACATCATTATATTCACTCCATCAAAGATGTCAATGTTTTGTTGTAATAAACTTTAATATGACTTATTTAGTTATATGTTTCACATAAAATGCATTATTCAAGCTAAGTTAGAAACGCTCGTGTTGTCTTCCAGAGCTAAATTGTGATGCAATCCAGGCCAAATACCTTGGAGACCATCTCGAGTTCATTCAGGTTGTGACCTGTGGTGATGATGTAATGGTGCGAAACCAGATCGTTCACCAGGCGATTCCCATTGGGAACCCGGATGACCGCGCCGTTGAGACAGTGGGAGTTGGCAAATTGTGCATATTTCGGCAGATCGCCTTCCACAATGGACCAGCGATCGAAGGGCGGCATCAACTTCACGAGGGTGATTTTGCCTTCCGGGAGCCGGGCATTGATCGCTGAGGCGTTGTCATCCACAATCGCAAGCACTTTCTCTTCCAATTTCCATTCCGTTGAAAAAGACTGCGGAACCACGCCTAAATAACCGCAATGGGCTGCGAGAATATAATTCTCGGGAGCGCCATCGACCTCCGGGAAGTTGGGGATATGCTCGTGTTTCAAGGCAGCGTCTCCCATAGTGAAGGGATACAGGTTGGTCATCATAAACGGAACGTCCAGAGTTTTGTGGATCAGGACTTTCGTGAGCATGGATACCAGGTCAGCCTCGCAGCCCCAGACCATGCGCTGATCTTCAAAGAGGAAGTTCCATGCCAGACAGGGGGTGGTCTCCGAGAACATCGAATTCATTCAAGCAGTTGATCCCAACGGCGACAATATCCGGATCCTGATCCAGCTCCTTCTTGACAGCCATGTAGGTCTTGACGGCGCTCAGAATGGCCCGGCTGGTAAGATTGCCCACTGGCGTATTCGATTTACGCTGCTCCCAGACCTCCTGAGCCAGTTCATCAGGGATGGCCCTCGCATCCTCTGCCAGTTTCTTGAAACTTTTCTTAATAACACGGACGCCGTATTTTTCCTCCAGGGCCTGGATGCATTCCGGCTCCCACCAGTAAAACCGTTTAAAGATTTCATCCTGGTTGCCAGTACCGCTGGCCGGGTTGTCCTGAAATACAAGCAGCTTGGAACGCTTTAATTGGCGCCTGAGTGCAAAGGCGCGACAGACCTTCTTGGTGTGCTCCAGATCCGTCGGCCCGATCACCCGGATCCCTTTGGCCGTCAGGTAGCTGTTGATTTCCCAATCCCACATCGAGACCGTGCCAAATTCAGACGTGACGATCATCAGCGGTTGAGGAAGCTGACGGATTTTCTCCACCTCACGGTAGGCTTGTCCCAGCATTTCCGGGAATATGACACCATCCGTTTCCGGCAGCTCTGCTCCCAGCTTCACTGGCTCCAGGATCTCGGCTTCTTCTGCCAGGAGCTCACGTAACTTCATTAATTGCGTGGAAAAGTCTGGATCTTCTGCGGTTCTTAAAATAAATTGGGACGAGTTTCGCTTTCATTGTTTTCTCCAGCAGGATTTGAATAGTTGTTTTGGGGAATGCAGAAAAGGGACGGGATTTCCAAGATCCCGTCCCTCTATTTCAATTCGCTATCGGCTGTCAAACATGGGCGCAAACATTACTGGACTTCGGAAACGGAAACCTTTCGACCCGTGTTGGAGGAGAGGATTGCCGCTTCGAGAACCTGCATATCCTTCATACCGTCATACAGGTTCGGCGTGATCTTTGTCCCTTTTTCCAGGGCATTCAGGAAGTCTAACACCGCATGGGTAAATTCATGTTCATACCCGATGATGTGACCGGGGGGCCACCAGCCTCCAATATAGGGATGAGTGGAGTTGGTCACCAGGATGGTCCGGAAGCCCTGTTCATCCGCCGGATCCGCCAGGTTCAAATACTGCAGTTCGTTCATACGCTCCAGGTTGAAGAGCAGGCTGCCTTTGCTTCCGTAGATCTCGAAGTAGTTGTAGTTCTTGCGGCCGCTGGCAAAGCGACTTGCCTCAAAGGAGCCCAGGGCGCCGTTCTCAAATTCTGCCACCATGAATGCCGCGTCATCGACGGTGACCTTTCCCTTCTCCGCAGCTCCGGTGCCGGATTTGAATGTCCCGGCATCCCTCCCGGGCAGGGGACGCTCGGTCACGAACGTTTTCAAGATCGCAGAAACGGCCGCCACTTCGCCGATCAGGTAACGCGCCAGGTCCACGCTATGGGAATTCAGGTCATAATGAGGACCGGCGCCCGCGAATTTTGCCTGCAGATGCCAGGTCAGGGGGAAGTTCGGATCGGTGATCCAGTCCTGCAGATAGGTTCCGCGCCAGTGGAAGATCTGGCCGATCTTGCCTTCATCGATCATCTGTTTGGCAAATGCGATTGCCGGCGTGCGGCGGTAGTTGTGATTTAGGTAATGCAGGACGCCGGCTTTTTCGGCAGCTTCATACATTTCCCTGGCTTCGGCATAGTTGAGGGCAATAGGTTTTTCGCAGAAGATCTGCTTGCCATTTTTGGCTGCTGCGACCACAATATCCTTGTGCAGATAGGTCGGGGTGCAGATGTCAATGATGTCGACATCCGGACGAGCCACAACTTTTTGCCAGTCGCGCTCCACTTCCTCCCAGCCCCAATTTTTTGCAAAATCGCTTGTTCCTTTTTCATCCTGTCCACAGGCGACCTTCAATATCGGCTGGAGACCAACACTGAAGAATTTGGGAGCTGACGTCCACGCATTGCTGTGAGCCTTGCCCATGAACTTGGTTCCAATGATGGCCACATTTACTTTTTTCAAGGGATCCTCTCCTTTCATTGAGTCATCAAGATATGCTGGTATGCGGCCATTTCCGCCGGCAATATTCTTTAATTCTTGATGCTCAGGGCTACTGCTTCATCCTCCCGCTCGGTCCAATCTGTGTGCGGGTGATCAATTTCTACTGCCAGAAAACCCTGGAAATTAGCATTATGAAGCAGGTGAGCAAGCGCTTGGTTATCAATCAGTCCCATGCCAACTGGAACTCCTGCAAAGAAAAACCAATCGGTGGGGCGGGCATTCTTGTCCGGCATTAGATCTTTGACGTGGGTGGCCAGAACATAAGGCGCAAGCTTTTCCATGCCTTTTATGGGATCATCCAACAGGCGCAGGAAGTTTCCCGTATCGAAGTTCAAACCGAAGTATTCAGAATCAACTTCATTCAAGAGCTGGAGGATCTCATCGGATGTGAAATCGATATGATTTTCTACAGCCAGTTTCACATCATAATCCTTGGCAACCGTAACTGCTTTCTTGAACATCTTGACCAGAGCTTTGATCTGAGGGCCATGCGGCTCGTGCCGGAACATCAGGCTGCTTCCGACCACCCGCATGACATCTGCTCCGATGGCTTTTGCGTATGGAATGCCGGCAACCATTTCGTCATAGGCGGCAAAGTTCTGACCGCGTTCCAGCCCATCGGGATGTCCCCAGGCATAGACACGATCAAACTTATATTCGTCCAACTGGGCTTTCAAGTCTTTGAACCAAGCCATGTTCGCCTTGGGAGGGAAGAAACAAGACTCAAGCGAAACCCCATCCACTTTGAGTTCCCTGGCGCGAACGAGAAAATCCTGCATTGTCATTCTTTTGGCGGGTGGTTTCTGATCGGGATACACCTCACCAAAAAACCGGTGGTAACAATAGCTGTCAATTCCGACTTTCATTTTGGGCCTCCTGGTTTTTTGTATTTGTGTCATTGTGTTAGTGTTTGGCTGATCAATATAGACCACTTTCTGCAGTGCGAGCGCAATCGAGGCACTTGTCATTACAGGATAACATTTATTATAATCAGGATGCGGGTGGATGACAAGATTTGATGGATTAAAAACCATCCAGCTTATATTTTCCTACCAATATATCCTTCCATTGACAGGTATACCTGTTCTTTATATAATAGCTGTAATAACAGGATTACAAGAAGTCAAGATAAGGGATACTCACTCATGAACGAGAAAATCAATTTTGATAGCCCCATTCCCTACTATATTCAACTAATGGAAATCCTGCGCGACAAAATCCAGCGGGGAGATTGGGCTCCCGGGGATCAAATCCCAGGTGAGCAGGATCTATGTGAACTTTATGGAATCAGCCGGACTGTTGTCCGGCAGGCTTTACAGGAACTTGAGCTGGAGGGTGCGATCAACCGCCGGAAAGGCAAAGGGACGTTCATTGCCCTGCCAAAGATCAATGAAGGGCTTGTACAGAAACTGACCGGCTTTTACCGGGATATGGTGGAGAGGGGGCTAAAACCGACGACAAGGGTTTTGCATCAGAATGTAACGCCCGCTGGCGAAAAAGTCTCCCAGTTCCTGGGAATCAAGCCAGGCGATAACGTGATCGACATTTTGCGGTTGAGATTTATTAATGAAGAACCGATCCAGCTGGTGACCACCTATATTCCCTTCGAGATATGTCCAGCACTTGCCAGCGTGGATTTAACCAACCGGTCCCTGTACGAATATCTGGAAAAAGAACATGGCATTTTTATCGCCAGAGGCCGCCGTTATATCGAAGCTGTCCAGGCAAGTGACATGGAAGCTTCGTTGCTGAATATTGAGCGAGGCGCTCCTCTTGTCATGCTGGACAGTATCAGTTTTGCTGAAGACGGCCGGCCGATCGAATACTATCACGCCCTTCATCGGGGAGACAGGTCTCGTTTCGAAGTGGAGCTGCGCCGATTGAGAGAAACCGATGGAAGTCAGCCCGACAGTGGAGACCACTTTTCAGATGCACCGAGCGCATTTCAAGGGATAGCCTGATGCAATAGCATCCATCAAGAGCATCACCCTGTTTTTCTAAACAAATATTGGAGATCACAATGCAGAAAAAATACCTGATCGGAGTGGACCTTGGGACCAGCAGTACCAAGGCGGCTCTCTATCAGATCGATGGGAAGCTCATCTCGGAAGCATCGGTTGAGGTTCCCCTTTACTATCCCAAACCGGGGGTTGTTGAACAGGAGAATGATGATTTTTATACTTCGGCCGCTCAAACGGTTCGAACCTGCATTGAGTCAAGTGGGATAAATCCGAAAGAGATCGCCGCGCTTGCGTTTGATTCACAAATGGCCGGAGTAGGAATGATCGACGAGGAGTACCAGCCAGTCGCCCGCTTTGATTCCTGGCTGGATATGCGTTGCCAGCCGTTCATAGAACAAATGAACGCCGAGGCTGGAGAGCGTGTTACCCAGCTGACAGGTTGTCCGCCCACCTGTGATCACGGCCCCAAAATGCTCTGGTGGAAGCATGAACAGCAGGCTGATTACCGCCGAACTGCAAAGTTCTTAATGCCAGCCGCCTACGTGGCAGGCAGGCTTGCCGGACTCAAAGGGGATCAGGCCTTTATTGATAAGACATTCATCCATTTCTCAGGGTTTTCGGATGCTCAAAGTGCAACCTGGTCCAGTGAGCTGTGTGACCAGTTTGGATTGGATATGGACAAACTCCCAAGGATCGTGGATCCCACCACGTTAATTGGAGAGGTGACCGAAAACGCTGCCAGAGAATTTGGCCTGGCAGCCGGCACCCTGATCGCTGCCGGAGCCGGCGACACGGCAGCCAATGCCCTGGGGGCCGGAATCGTGCGAGCCGGAATGCTCTTCGATGTGGCTGGAACGGCCGCTGTTCTCGCCGGTTGTACGGATAAATTTGTAGCCGATACAAAACATCGCGCTTTGCTCACCATGCGCTCTGTCATTCCTGGGTTATGGAATCCGCTTGCTTATATTGGCGGGGGAGGGCTTGCTCTGCGCTGGTTCCGCGATCAGTTTTTCAATAGTTTTCATGGGCAGACCCTGCCGGTTTCCGAGGATCTGTATTCCAATATGATTTCTCAAGCCGAAAAAATCGCACCAGGGGCGGAAGGCCTGTTTTTCTCTCCACACCTGGGAGGCCGCATCTGTCCTGCCAGTCCTGAAATGCGCGGCGCCTGGGTGGGAGTATCCTGGTCCCATAGCCAGGCTCACTTTGGCCGGGCCATCCTGGAAAGCGTCGCCTATGAGTATGCCTATTATTTGAAGATCCTGACCGAGCTCCTGCCGGAACTGGAATTGGTGGAAGCTCGTGTTGTGGGCGGAGGCGCCCGAAGCGGGACCTGGAATCAAATCAAAGCAGATGTTCTCAATGTCCCCTACCAACGGCTGGAAGGGAACGAATTCGGTGCCTGGGGGGCTGCCATGATCGCTGGGAAGGCAGCCGGGTTGATCGATGATCTCGCCGCCCATGCCGAGCAGACTGCCATCCGCACCGGCAAGCCGCTCAAACCGTCAAAGAAAAATCACAAGATCTATCTACCCTTGATCGAAAAATATATCCTGCTGGAGCAGTCGCTTAACAGCTTTTTTGCAGGTTAGTCTTTTCGGCATGGAAATAGAAAATTCCCTTAATTGTTGAGGAGTCTCAATGAAACAACCTGTTCGAATTTGCATGATCGGCGCTGGCCGAGTCGGAAAAAATCATTCCCGCGCCTTGAGTTATGTACCGGAAGCGAAAATTGTTGCCCTTGTTGACCCTATGACGGAAGTTCGTCAGGAGACGGCAGCCGATTTTGGAATTGACAACCAGTTCGATTCACTGGAAGCTGCACTCGAAAATGTCGAGTTTGAGGCGTGGTCATTACAACGCCTACTCCCACGCACCTGCCGCTGACGCAACTGGCCGCGGAAAACAAAAAACATGTGTTTCTCGAGAAACCCATGGCTCTCAATCTACAGGAGTGCGACGCAATCATCCAGGCGGTGGAGAAGAACGGGGTCCTTCTGCAACTGGGGTTCATGCGCAGGTTTGATCCGGAGTTTGTGGCTGCTGCCCAGCGCATCGAAGCCGGGGAAATCGGCCAGCCGATGATGGTGAAATCCAACACCCATGGGCCAGGCCTGCCGCCACCCTGGGCGCGGGATCTGCGTACTTCAAACGGTATGCTGGCCGAAGTCAACAGCCATGACTGGGATACCACACGTTGGCTGATGGGGTCCAACCAGCAGCGGGTATACACCGAGGTCGCCAATCTCAAGGGAGCCGCCAACAATATTGATATCCCTCACTTTTATGACAATGTCCTCGTCAATATTAAATTCGAGAGCGGGGGACTTGGGTTAATCTCCGGCGTCTGCCCGTGTGGCTATGGATATGATGCGCGGGTCGAGATCATTGGCGACAAAGGGATCATGCAGATCGGCGAACTGAAGGGCCAGGCTGTTGTCGTTTGTTCGAACCGCGACCAGGGGCTGATCACACCGATCTTTCGGACCTGGCCGGAGCGCTTCCGCTGGGCTTACATCAATGAATTACAACATTTTGCTTCGTGTATCCAAAACGAGACGCGACCTCAGGTTGGAGGGGCGGAAGGTAGATGGGCTGTTGCCGGTGTGCTGGCAGGGACGAAATCCTTCCTCGAGGAACGCCCGGTTTATCTAAAGGAAATTCTTGGAGAGTAACCTGATGCTGGATCGAGAACATATGTTAGCAGCCGTCTATCATGGACCGAATGACCTGCGCCTGGAAGATGTTGTAGTTCCGAGAATTGGAGCGGGGGAGATTCTTGTCAAGGTCCTCAGCGCCAGTATTTGTGGAACTGATCTGCGTATTTTTCATGGCAATCATCGAATGTATCAGCCGGGGACGATTCGCATTCCTGGTCATGAGGTCGTAGGGACGATTGCTGAAATAGGGAGTGGTGTTCATAATTATTCGGCTGGTCAGCGGGTTTTTTGCGCTCCAAACACAGGCTGCGGGCATTGCGATCAATGTGTCACGGGCAACAACAATCTTTGTGCGAATTATGATGCGATCGGTGTGACTTCGGATGGTGGCTTTGCAGAATTCGTCCGCATTCCTGCAAATTCTGTCCAGCAAGGGAATGTCATCCCGGTCAGCGAAGCTGTAGATCCTGCTGTGGCCGCCCTGATGGAGCCCTTTGCCTGCGTTTTGCGCGGTCAGAACGCACTCCATATCAAGCCAGGGGAAGTGGTACTGGTCGTCGGTGCAGGACCGATCGGGGTGATGCACACAAAATTGGCAAAAGCGCGCGGCGCAGGTCGCGTGATCGTCAGCGAACCGATTGCTGATCGAGCTACCCAGGTCCTTCGGATGGGGGCGGATCGGGTTGTCGATCCTGCTTCCGAGAACCTGCAAATGGTTTTGAAAGAGGAAAGCCGTGGACGAGGAGCAGATGTGATCATTGTCGCCGCGCCTGTCCATGTCGCTCAGGAAAATTCCCTGGAGCTTGCCGCCATTGGAGGACGGATCAACTTTTTTGGGGGCCTTCCCAAAGACCGCCCAACAATCCATATTGACTCCAACCTGGTGCATTACAAGGAACTGGTGATCACCGGTACGACAGCCTGTAGCACTGCGGATTGCTGGCAGGCTGCTCAAATTGTAAATTCCGGATTGATCGATCTTTCCGATGTGGTCAGCCAGCGTTTCCCGCTCAAAGATGCGCTGACTGCTTTTGCCGCAGCCGAGGATCGAAAGTCATTAAAGATCGTATTGGAACCAAGTAAATGATTGAAAATCCCGTTTCCTCCACTCCGCGTTTGGTGGAGACCGTTCAAGGTCCCGTGGAATATGAGCGATTGGGAATCACTGACGCTCATAATCATATGTGGATAGACCTTGTTCCTTGTGCAGATCCGGTCGCGCCGGTTCTGAACCAGTTTGAGCCCATCCTAAAGGATTTGATTGAGTATCGTGGAAAAGGCGGCGGAGCTTTGTTGGATTGTCAGCCGGCGGGCTGTGGCAGAAATGCAAAGCAATTGCTGGCTCTTTCAAAAGCCTCCGGGGTCCATATCATCGCCTGTACCGGTTTTCACAGAAAAAAATATTACTCACCAGACTACTGGCTGTGGAAAGCTGACGCACAGGCGATATGTGAAGTCCTGTGTTCCGAGCTGGAACTGGGACTCGATGAAACCCTGGAAACAGCCTCTCCTATCAAGGCGGGCTTCATCAAGATTGCGGTGGAGGCTGCCTGGGCGGATTGTCCTCATGCTGCACTCGAGGGGGCAGCAGCAGCTGCACGCAATTCCAGGGCACTTATGGAAATCCACACAGAAAAAGGTGCCCTGGCGGAGAAAGCCTGCATTTATTTTATCGATCATGGAGTATTGCCCAACCAGCTGGTCCTGTGCCATATGGATAAAAGACCTGATTTCGGCCTTCAAAAAGAGCTTGCCCGGCTGGGAGTACTGCTGGAATACGATACTTTTTATCGGCCGAAATATAAGCCCGCCGAAAACCTGTGGCCGCTGTTGGAGCACATGGTGGCTGCCGGACTATCGGACCGGATCGCTCTTGCCACCGATATGGCAGAGTCGGAGCTGTATCATTTTATTGGGGGAGGCGCGGGCCTGGGAAGCCTGCCTGGTGAAATACTCGAAAAATTAAATGAAAAAGGAATTCCGGAAAACGATCGGAAAAACATGCTGGGTGGCAATATTGCCCGACGTCTTGCCGGATTAAATTAAACCGAATTTGGAGAACAATATGATTGATTTGCCCTTTACCTTTGTACTGCCAATGCCTGAGGTCATCCCTTCGCGCGTGGATAACCACATTGAAAGAAGACTCTCCGCCTTGCGCGGCCAATTCCTGGACCAGGAAATCTATAACCAGATGCTTTCCGCCGGGGATCAGTTGATTTATGAAGTTTATGAGATTAAACGTCCAGAAGTTGAGGGCGAGCTGTTGATGGGAATCTCCATCGTCCATCCTGGAAAGGTGGGAAAGGAATTTTTTATGACGAAGGGACATTTCCATTCTGTCCTGGAGACCTCTGAGATCTACTACTGCGTGCGCGGAGAGGGCTACATGGTCATGGAGAACCCGGAAGGAGATACCTGCGTCGAAGCCCTTGCACCCGGAAAAGTTCTGTACGTGCCGCCTCGCTGGGCGCACCGCTCGGTCTGCACTTCCCGACAGGAGGACCTGGTCACCTTCTTTGCTTATCCGGCAAATGCCGGCCACGATTATGGCACCATTGAACGACAGGGTTTCCGAAAGCTGGTTTTGGATGGCCCCAATGGACCTGAACTCGTGGATAACCCTCGTGTGAAATAGCAGAGGCCCTATGAATCTTAAGGAATGTCGTTTGCTTGTGACCCCCACTTCCTACGGGAAAAATGATCCCAGACTCAAGACCGAACTGGAAGCTCTGGTGGGGGAGGTAATCTACAACCCGACCGGGAAGCCGCTCACCTCAGCGGAGGTGGCACGGCTGCTCCCCGGAGTGGATGGATATATTGCAGGATTGGACGCCATCGATGCGAGTGCCCTCGAGGCTGCCGATTGCCTCAAGGTAATCGCACGCTACGGTGTAGGCGTGGACAGCGTCGACCTGGCAGCCGCCCAGGCCAGGAGGATCGTAGTCACCAATACCCCTGGCGCAAATTCCGTTTCCGTCGCCGAGCTTGCCCTTGGACTCGATGCTGGCACTGGCGCGCCAGATTCCCGAAGCTGTCGAAGCGGTCCACCAGGGAAAATGGCCGCGCTATTCGGGAATCAGCCTGGAAGGCAAGGTGATCGGAATATTGGGTCTGGGAGCCATCGGCAAACAGCTTGCCCGCCGTCTCGCCGGTTTTGATTGCAGAATTCTGGCGTTTGACCCTTACGCAGATTTTGCCTTTGCAAAAGAAAATCACGTGGAACTGGCGACCATGGACGAAGTGATCTGTCAGGCGGATTTTGTCAGCCTGCACCTGCCTCTCCTGCCCGGGACGCGCGGTTTGGTGAATGAAGACTTTTTGAGCAAAATGAAAAAAGGTTCATTCCTGATCAACACCTCACGCGGCGAGGCTGTAGATGAAACGGCTCTACTCAAAGCACTGCAGAGTGGTCACCTAAAGGGAGCCGGGCTGGATGCATTTACAGTCGAACCTCCCGATCCCCAAAACCCGTTGCTGGCTTTACCGCAGGTGATAGCAACCCCTCATCTTGGAGCCCAGACAGATGGAGCAACAAGCAATATGGGTTGGTTTGCCATGCGGGATTGCCTGGCTGTGTTGAGAGGTGAGACACCGTTATACAAGGTTGCATAAATTTCTGACATGACGGCTTCTTACAGGGGAAGATTGTCCTAAAATTGATTTATTCGTATCGGCAGGAGTTATTTATTCAATTTAGATCTTGCATTTCGTGCAAAATTGCGCTGCCTTCTACTGCATATTCTGAATACAACATTGGAGAAACCATGAACAAAACTGAAATCCTCGAAAAAGTAAAAGAAATTGGCTTGCTGGCTGTTATTCGCGGCCCGTCTCCCGAGTTAACCGTCAAAATGGTGGAAGCATTGATTGCTGGTGGTGTCTGTGGAATTGAGATCACCTACAGCACACCCAACGCAGAGGAAGTGGTTCGAACACTCGCTGCAAAGTTCGGAGACAGCATCGTCCTTGGAATGGGTACGCTTACAAAACCTGAACAGGCAACTTCTGCCAGGGAAGCAGGTGCGCATTTTCTCGTCAGCCCGATTTGCGAACCGGTCCTTGTCAAAAGCATGGTTGCAAGCGGATTATTGACGATGGCGGGTGCTCTCACCCCGACCGAGGTATTCCAGGCATACAGCCTTGGCTCAGATGTAGTGAAGATTTTCCCCGGTTCTGTCGGGGGTCCGGCGTATGTCAAGGCGCTCAAAGGACCCTTCCCCTATATTCCGATGATGCCTACAGGGGGGGTGAACGCGGCCAATATGGCTGAGTGGTTTGCAACCGGAGTTGTGGCAGTCGGTGCCGGGAGCGAGCTCTGCCCGCCCCAGCTTGCCAGGGAGGGGAAGTTTGAGGAAATTTCACGGCGAGCTGCAGAGTTCGTACAGGTCGTAAAAACAGCACGAGGATAAATTCAATCCCTAAGGAGTCATCGATGAACGCTGATCCAAAAACTTTTGAAGGGACGTATCCGATCGTAAAAAAATCGGTGCCCACGTTCTATTTTATTGGCGTAACCACGGGTAAATCTTCGATCATGAAGGTTTTTCCGCTGTGGATGAAGGTTCTCGGCCGTGAGGACGTGGTCATGGAAGGTGTGGATTGCAAGATCCATGATGATCCCGAGGTGTACCGCCAAGCTGTAGCCCAGATCAAATACGATCCTCTTTCCCTGGGCTCACTGGTCACTACTCATAAAATTGATCTATTGAACGCGGCGCGTGATATGTTTGAATATCTCGATCCGTATGCCGTGATTACCGGCGAAGTGTCCAGCATCTCAAAATTGGACGGCCGGCTGGAAGGTCATGCAAAGGATCCTCTGACCTCCGGCGCAAGCCTGGATGCGATCATCGAAAAGGGATACTTCGGCAAAACGGGTGGGCATGTCCTGTGCTTCGGCGCCGGTGGATCCGGCGTGGCAACCCTTTTGCACTTAATCAATAAAAAGGACAAGGAAGATCGCCCCGGAAAATTTACTTTCGTCAACCGCTCACAGGGTCGTCTGGATCACGCCAGGGAAATGGTTGGTTCCCTTGAGACAGACATCGAAGTCGAGTATATCCAGAGCGCGGACCCGCTGGTCAACGATAAGATCATGGAGAAGTTTCCGCCTTACAGCATCATCATCAATGCGACCGGCATGGGCAAGGATACACCGGGATCTCCAATCACCTGGGACGGGCAATTCCCCATGAATAGCATCGCCTGGGAATTCAATTACCGCGGCGAACTGGACTTCATGCACCAATCCCTGGCACAGGTTGAAAGCCGCAATGTGAAGGTCGAAGATGGCTGGATCTATTTCGTGCACGGCTGGACACAGGTTGTCGCCCAGGTCCTGCACTTTGATCTCACGCCTGAGTTGTTCGCCAGGCTCAATGAGGCAGCTTCCTCGGTAAGAGGAAAATAAAAACTTGCTGATGTTGCTCAACGTCCTAAAAAGGTTTTATAAAACTTAGGGACTTTGAAATGCGGTTCTACATCCGTAAAGGCTGGTAGCAAATGTTTCTGACAGCCAATGAAGTTGCCAAGATGATTGATCTTTCCTGTGTGAGAACCTCTTCCAATCAACAGGATATTGAAGAAATGGTGGATGCAGCTCTCAAATACCAATTTGGGCAGGTTTCCGTTTTGCAGTGTTTCATTCCCTATACAAAACAGCTTCTCAAGGATTCTCCTCATATCCATGTGATTGGGAATGTAAGTTTTCCTTCCGGTTCGGATTCGACTTCCCTCAAAGTATTCCAGGCGAAGGAGATGATCGCGGCAGGCTGTGATGAGATCGATATGGTCATGAACATTGGCAAACTTCGCTCAGGTGCTTTAGCCGAGGTGGAGGCGGATGTACGGGCTGTGATCGAGACGGTCCATCCGCTCCCGGTGAAAGTGATCATCGAGATCATGAGCCTGAACGTTGAGGAGACCCGCCAGGCCTGTGACATTTGCGTGCGCAGCGGTGCCACATTTGTAAAAACCGGCACCGGATGGGCGGACCGGGGCACACTCCCGGAGGATGTACGTCTTGTGAGATCGTTTGTTGGGGACCAGATCAAGATAAAAGCATCCGGCGGCATTCGTAACCTCGATACGCTGCTTGAGATGTACAAGGCCGGAGCACGACGTTTCGGTGTGAATCTGAAAAGCGGTGTGAAGATTGTCGAAGAGTGTCTCCAAATGGAATCTGCACTGGAAGGCTAGCCATTGAAAGAACGACTGGAGTGTGAGCCATGAATAAAAAAATCATTTCCTTTGATCTGGGAACCGGCGGAAATAAAGCATCGCTCTACGATGTGAACGGAAACTGCCTGGCAAGTGCTTTTGTTCCCTACTCGACTGAATATCCCTATGTCGGATGGCACGAGCAGCGCCCGGAGGACTGGTGGAATGCTGTTGTCGAGAGCACCAGGAAACTGCTCAGTTCCAGCGGAGTGGATAAAAATGAGATTGTCTGCCTGGGCATTTCCGGGCACAGCCTGGGTGCAGTTCCCGTCGATGAGGATGGCACGCTCCTGCGTGAGTCAACTCCTATTTGGTCTGATATCCGGGCGCAAAAAGAAGTGGAAGATTTCTTCCAGCCGGGTCGATCCGGATGAATGGTATATGGCCACAGGCAATGGATTTCCGGCAGCCTGCTACACCATCTTCAAGGTGATGTGGTATAGGAACCATGAACCGGAAATGTTTCGAAAGGTGTGCAAGATCCTGGGGACGAAGGATTATATAAACTTCAAACTGACCGGTGCCTTAAAAACAGACTATTCCTATGCCTCCGGGACCGGCATCTATGATCTGAAGGGTTGGAGATATCATCCGGAGTTCATCAAGGCCAGTGGAATTCCTGAGAATTTGTGGCCGGACATCGTTCCTTCGACGCAAATTCTTGGAAAAATTCTTCCCGAGGTTGCCAGTTCCCTGGGACTGAATCATGATGTGGATGTGGTCGCGGTGGCGTGGATAATTCCTGTATGGCATCTGGGTGCCAAAAATATTCGGGCCGGACGGGTCTACACTTCGTTAGGTTCTTCAGCCTGGATCGCCGTATCCTCTGAAGAGCCGGTTCTGGACAACAAGTATCGGCCGTATGTATTTGCCCATGTCATACCAAAAATGTTCACCTCGGCGGTGAGCATTTTCTCCGCCGGGACTTCCTTCTCGTGGGTCAAGGAAAACATCTGCAGTGAATTGATCGCCGAGGCAGGCTCTACGAATCAGGATGTCTACGGCTTGATGAACCAGATCGCCGAAAAAGCGCCGGTGGGTTCGAATAAGCTGTTGTTCAACCCCAGCCTGGCAGGCGGCACCTCCCAGGATGCAAGTGTTCATATCCGCGGTGCCTACCTGGGACTGGATCTCAAACATGGCAAACCTGAATTGATCCGCGCGGCCATGGAGGGCATTGCCATGAATCTGCGGCTGCGCCTGGATCTGCTCCGAAAATATACGCAGATCGAAGATGAGATCCTGTTTGTGGGAGGCGGAGCCAAAAGCCGGTTTTACTTAAGCATTTTTGCGGATGCGTTCAATACCCGGATCATCAAATCCAATATTGATCAGGATGCGGGCGCTCTTGGGGCCGCCGCAATCGCAGCGGTTGGCTGCGGTCTGTGGGACAGTTTCGATCGAATTGACGAGATCCATAAAATTGAAGAATTGGTCGAGCCGAACCCGGAAAACAACCAGGTGTATGAAAAACTGCTACCGGTGTTCGATCTGGCTGCCGACTACCAGTCTAAAATCAGTGAACTTCTGCATAATATCGAGCTTTAAAAGCAATAAATGTTATTTTTGACAGGAGTTTTTATTACAGGTAAGCCTGTTTAGGCAATTGACAGCCAATCTGAAGTTTTCTATAATTTGTTGTAATAACAGGATTACAACAGAATTATCCTTTTATCAGTTGTAAAAACGGTCAACAAGACCGGATTTTCTTATTTTACTTAACACGGCGCAGGTGTATTAAGCTTCCGTTTACAGTTCTTATTGTTATAGGGCGGGTATTTATTGGTGTCCTGGAATTCCATGATTCTAATAGTAAGCCGGTTGTTCAGAACGATCAGACAGAAAAACTATATCCGAAAGGAAAACAACTATGAAAATTGGTCTGTTCACAGCTACGTTTCTGGATATGCAGGTCGAGGATGTTTTCAAAATGGCCTGCGAGCTTGGCTATGGCGCAGTGGAAATGCCCGCCTTCGCCAACAACCCCCACCTTGACATCGAAGAGATCGTCAAGGGCAACAATGCCGCCGAGCTGAAGAAGATGGTCAAATCGTATGGATTGATCATTTCCGCTCTGGCAAATCATCCGGAAGGTCAGATCGTTCTTGGCCCCTACGGAAAGGATACCGACGCGATCTTTCCGGGGACCAAGGAGGAAAAGATCAAATTTGGCACCGAGCGGATGATCAAGACCGCCCAGGCTGCCAGTGCACTCGAAGTTCCTGTTGTGACGGGTTTCATCGGCTGCGAAAACTTTGGAAGGTTCTTCCCCTGGCCGTATTCCAAGGGCTGGTCGGATATGGAGGAGGAATTTGTCGAGCGGTGGGGCAGGATCCTGGATAAATTTGGAGAATATGGTGTCAAGTTCGCTCATGAGCCTCATCCCAATGAATTGGTTTACAACATAGAGACCGCCCTCCGCGCTGTTGAACTGATGGGTGGGCGCAAGGAATTCGGGTTCAATTTTGACCCGGCCAATCTCATCTATCTGGGCATCGATGTGGAGAACTTCATCGATTCTCTGGCCAAATATATCTTCCATGTCCATGCCAAGGATGGCGAAATCGTGGCGCACAACGTCCGCCGTTCCGGCATGATCCCGCAGGGAGACTGGCAGCGCCTGGGCCGCGGTTTCCGCTTCCGCATCCCTGGCTGGGGATCCGTTCCGTGGAAGAAGGTGATCACCGAGCTCTCGCTGATCGGCTACGACTATGTGATGAGCTACGAGCATGAAGATGTGACGATGAGCCGCCACGATGGCATCACCAAGACAATTGCCTATCTCAAGCCCCTCTTGATCGAAAAGCCGTATGAGGGACGACACGATGTTTTGTTCAACTAACAATAAACTATCAAGGAGAAGATCCCATGGCAAAAACAATGAAGGCAGCCGTACTCGAATCGGTCAAGTGCTTCGAGATCAGGGAAGTCCCCATCCCGGAGATCGCTGATGACGAAGTTCTGGTCAAGGTCAAGAACACCGGTATCTGCGGCACAGACTGGAGTATCTACAACGGCTGGTATTCGGCTGATAAACTCCCGATGATCCCAGGGCACGAATTTTCGGGTGTCATCGCCCAGGTCGGCAGGAACGGCAACGGTTTCAAAGAAGGCGACCGGGTGACCGCCGACATCAATATGTCCTGCGGCCATTGCTATTATTGCATCCGTGGCGAGCAGCTTCTCTGCAACAATTTCACGCAGTTGGGTATCCACACCAACGGCACCTATGCTGAATATGTGAAGGCAAAAGCATCCCTGCTTCACCACCTACCGGATCAGCTTAAGTTTTGAGGAAGGTGCCTTCATCGAGCCCCTCTCCTGCTGCATCCATGCCGCAAAGGCAGTGAACGCCCGCATTGGCGGCAGCATGGCAATCGTCGGCTGTGGACTCGGCGTACTGCATGCACGCATGGCGGTGTTGCGTGCCTGTGCTCCGGTCATTGTCCTTGGCGATAACACCAAGCGCCTGCAGATTGCAAAAGATATGGGCGCGGATTACATCATTGATGTTCGTGAGGTGGCTGATCCCGTGGCCGCGGTCATGGACCTGACCGATGGCCGTGGTGTCGATTACGCGATCGAAGCTGTCGGCACGACCAAGACCTATGAGCAGGCATTTGCCATGCTGCGCAAAGGTGGCACTCTGTCTGCCTTTGGTATCACCGGCGAGCAGGATGTGATGAGCATCCGTCCGTTTGAATTTGTGCTGGGCGAAAAGAAGATCACCGGCTCTTGCGCGGGTATCGGCGACGACTGGCCGGATGCCATTACCCTGCTTGCCAACGGGCGGATCGATCCCAAGCCGCTGTTCTCCATGAAGGTGCCGCTGGAGGATCTGGAATGGGCCCTGCATGAACTGCGCCGGGATCCCAACCTTTTCAAGATCTTTGTCTCTCCCGAAATTTCCGAACGGGAAATCTTTTAGATGGAATAGAAATGCAGCCCATATTGATCTATGGGCTGCATTTTGTCATCCCTGGAATTGAATATTGAACATCAAAGCCATCGACCACATCGCGATAAACTGTGTTGACCGAGAGAAGTCACTGGACTTCTATGAACGTATTCTCGGATTCAAACATCTTCAAACTGTCGATTGTGGTGAGTTTGATATCCTCTATTTTAGCCTTCCCAACGGCTCGCGTCTGGAACTTTTCGATTACCGTGGTAGGAACCAGGTCGTAATCCATCAGAGAATCTGACAGCGGATTGCGTCATATCGCCTTTCAGGTGGAGGATGTAGCGGCACACGAGAAATTGTTAAGGGCGGAAGGCGTTGAAATCACCCTTCCGACTTGCGACCTTGCCAACCTGGGCGCACGCGTACTGCTGTTTCTGGATCCTAACGGTGTGACCATCGAATTCTGTGAGAATTTGCCGGTGTCACAATAATGTTTGCCAATTCATCACTTAAACCAATGAGGTAAAGAGCATGAACAAAAGTGAAATCCTGTTGTCCCCGATCAAGATCGGAACCCGCACCAGTCAGAATCGCTTTTTCATCCAGCCTATGGAATGTAACGATGCAGATGCGGATGGCAATCCAACCGACCTGACCTACCGCCGTTATGAAAACCTATTCAAGGGCGAGGCGGGTTTGGTCAGTCTCGAAGCGATTACCATCACCGATAAGAATCGCTCCCGCATGAACCAGCTATTCATCATGCCCAAGAACGAGAAGGCGCTTGCCAATTTTGTCCGCCGCCTGCGGGAAGTCAACCCCAAGACTTTGTTCATCTTTCAATTGACACACTCAGGTGAATTGAGCAACCCGGCCTTTTCAAAACGGCTCTCGGTCAAACCGCTGCCCGGCTTTGATGCGGATGTATTCACCGAGGATGAATTCGAAAAGATCATGGACGATTTCGTCCTGGCTGCCAAGATGACGTACGATGTCGGCGCGGATGGGATCGACATGAAGTTCTGCCATGGCTATCTTGGCTCGCAGATCCTGCGCCCGTACAACGACCGCAAATGGAAATATGGCGGTCCATGGGAAAACCGCCGGCAATTTGCCTTTGATCTCTATGAACGTATTCGCAAGGTTGTTCCAGATGAGAATTTCCTGATCGGCTCCAAGATTTCCGTCTGGGAGGGGTTCCCGGGTGGGTTTGGCACTGCCGGACCGGATACACCGGTCATCGATCTGACCGAGCCGGTCGACCTGGTCAAAGGACTGGAGGAGCGCGGGGCGCAGTATTTCATCCAATCGGCAGGCAGCCCGTCGATCACGATCAGCCTCACCCAGGCGGATAAGGATCATCCATATTTCGCATATCTGCACCAGTATTTTGCAAAGGTCCTGAAGGAGAATCTCCATCCGGAGACAGTGGTCATTGGATCGAACTATTCGGTGTTTGGCAAAGGGCAAAAGCAAGCTGCAGGCTGTCAGCAGTGAAGATAGCGCCTTGCTGGCTTATGGCGCCCAAAACATCTCCAGGGGATATGTGGATATGATCGGCCATTGGTCGCCAGTCCCTGGCTGATCCGTTGCTGCCGTTGAAACTACGGGAAGGAGCGGGAAGACCAGATCAATTACTGCACGACCTGCGACAACTGCCTTGAGCTGCTCATCCAGCAGGAACCCATCGGCTGCGCCACCTATAACAAGTTTTATACGGATGTCCTGGTGAAGACCCGCAAGGAAAAAGGCCGGCTTGAAACAAACGCATACCTAGATTTATAATTTCTCTGTTGATAAAGATCTGCCAGTTTCCTCTGGCAGGTCTTTATCATTCGTATCGTCTAGCCGTCCAGGAAGAGCTGTGAGAAACATCACGCATCCTGGATGGATGTAAGATTGATTAAATATAACTGAAGGAGCTGCTGAAAATTGGACCGTTAGCATAATTATCCAGTAAGACAATTACCTATGAACAACTCGCAAAAGTAATCGATCATTCCCTCCTGCGCCCTGAGCTGACTGAAGCCGATGTGCTGGCCGGCTGCGAGCTGGCGGCACGTTATCATGTTGCCACTGTTTGCGTCAAACCCTGTCATGTGCTGCTGGCGAAGGAGGCGCTTCGAGGAGTCGGATGTGATCGTCAGCACGGTGATTGGATTTCCTCACGGAAGCAATCTGACCGCCATCAAAGTTGCTGAAGCACAGCTGGCGATGGATCAGGGTGCCCGGGAGCTGGATATGGTGCTTAACATCGGCCAGCTCCGCTCAGGGAAATATGATTTTGTGCGGGATGATATCCAGGCAGTATGTGATGCGGCCCATGCTCGCGGCGTCAGGGTCAAGGTGATTTTCGAAAATTCCTACCTGACCGATGAGGAAAAGGTGATCGCCTGCAAACTCAGTGAAGCGGCCGGCGCGGATTGGGTGAAGACCTCCACCGGTTTTTCCGCCGGCGGCGCAACGCTGGAGGATCTGCGCCTGATGCGCGCCAATGTCAGCGAGCGGGTACAGGTCAAAGCGGCGGGCGGGGTCCGGACTCTGCCGGCGCTTCTGGATGTGATCGACGCGGGTGCGACCCGCTGTGGCGCAACCGCAACTGCAACCATTCTCGAAGACTTCAAGCGGATGAAGGAAGGCGCAGCTCTCAGACGCGCCGGAACCGGATTCCGCTCAAACAATCCATATTAGTCACCCGAAGGGATATAACTCATGACCAAGCAACTCACGAAACAAAGCATTGGCGTAGGTGTGGCTGGAACTGGCTTCATCGGACCGGCGCATATCGAAGGCCTGCGCCGCAATGGCATCACTGTACTGGGACTGGCAGAGAAAACACTGGAACTTGCCCGACAGAAGGCTGCGCCGCTTGGCATTCCACGCTGTTATGGCTCGCTGGATGAGATGCTTGCCGATCCAGATATTGATGTTGTCCATCTTGCCACGCCCAATCATTTGCATCATCCGCATGCCAAAGCCGTCCTGCTGGCGGGCAAACATGTCGTCTGTGAAAAGCCGCTGGCGATGACATCCGAGCAATCGGGTGAGCTGGTCGCACTTGCTGCAGAGAAGAAACTCGTCAACGCGGTCAACTTCAATATCCGCATGTATCCACTGGCGCAGCAGGCGCGCAGCATGGTGCAAGAGCGGCGAGCTGGGCGACCTGTTCATCCTGCAGGGATCGTATTTGCAGGACTGGCTGCTCCTTCCCACCGATTGGAACTGGCGACTTGAGCCTCAGTATGGCGGCACTCTGCGGGCGGTGGGCGATATCGGTTCGCACTGGCTCGATCTCTTGACCTTCATCACCGGTCTGCATGTGGAGGAAGTCTATGCCGATTTCAAGACCTTCCATCCCATCCGCAAGAAACCGGCCAGGCCTGTTGAAACCTATACTGGCAAACTTCTCACGCCCGAAGATTACATTGACCAGCCCATCCACACCGAGGATTACGCCACGGTCATATCTGCATTATGAAAATGGCGTGCGCGGCGTGCTGACTGTCTCACAGGTTTCGTCGGGACGCAAGAACCGTCTTTACTACGAGATCAACGGATCCAAATCATCGCTGGGCTGGGATTCGGAAAGGCCGAATGAGTTATGGATCGGTCATCGGTCCGGACCCCAACCAGACGTTGCTGAAAGACCCGTCGCTCCTCTCTCCTGAAGCGCGGGCAGTGACATCCTATCCCGGCGGTCATAATGAAGGTTTTCCTGATACATTTAAGCAGCTGTACGCCAAAGTGTATGACTATATCATCGCTGGCGATTTGAATAAAACACCCGACTTCCCGACCTTTGCTGATGGTCACTATGAGATGCAATTATGTGAAGCCATCGAGCAAAGTGCACGGGAGAATGCCTGGGTAAAAGTTAAATAATCAAATACATCGTTCCGCAAGTTGGGAGGCGTAGAGAAGCCTGCCTTGAAGAAATCTGCGGGACGCTTTTTATAAGGAGGCAGTAATGAAACTTGGATTCTTCACCGCCGCATTACCCGGCAGCACGCTGGAACAGGCCGCCAAATGGGGCGCGGAAAGCGGCTTTGAGGCGATCGAAATCGCCTGCTGGCCGCTCGAAAAAGCGACTCGCCGCTATGCAGGCGTGACGCACATCGATGTAAATAACCTGGATAAGGAAAAGGCGAAGGAGATTCGCATCATGCTGGACGATTGCGGCCTGACGATCTCCTCGCTCGGCTATTACCCCAATCCGCTCCACCCAGAAGCGGAACACCGCGAAACGGTCATTGCCCACCTCAAAAAGGTCATCGAAGGCGCTGCGTTGCTGGAAGTGCCGATTGTGGGAACCTTCGTTGGTAAGGATAAAAATAAGACCGTTCCGCAAAATCTGGAAGACTACGCAAAGATCTGGCCGCCCATTGTGAAGTTTGCAAAAGATCATGGTGTGAAGATCGCAATCGAAAACTGCCCAATGCTCTTCTCCTATGATGAATGGCCCGGCGGCAACAACCTGGCCAGTACCCCGGCCATCTGGCGCAAGATGTGGGAGATCATCCCGGATGACAACTTCGGATTGAACCTTGATCCCTCCCATCTCATCCTGCAAATGATCGATTACGAGCGCGTGATCCGCGAGTTCTCCGAGCAAGATCTTCCATGTCCATGCCAAGGATCTGCATATCGACCGTGAAGGCCTGTATAATAACGGTGTCCTGTCCCAGGGTATGGGCTGGCAGGTGCCGCGTCTGCCCGGCCTGGGCGACATGGATTGGGCAAAATTCTTTGCCGCCCTCACTGCTGCCCGCTATGATTATGTAGTCAGCATCGAACATGAAGACCGGGTCTTTGAAGGCGATGAAGATCTGGTAAAGCGTGGCTTCTATCTCTCGCGGGATGTTCTCAAGCCGTATATCCACTAAAGCTTTGCAGGATTCCTTCTTTCTCACCCCTCGCCAACCTGTTGGAAAGGGGTGAGTTTATAATCATTTTGATTCCGGGCAGTTTATGACAATGCAGCTGTCTTCTGAACAAAAGGTGGTTTATGAAAAAATACATCGGTTGCGACCTTGGCGGAACAAATTTGCGTGCAGCAATTGTGGACGTAGAAACCGGGGATGTGCTGCAACAAAAAAGCATTCCCACGCTTGCCCGTGAAGGACATGATGCTGTGATGAAACGGATGGCAGATTTATTTCTGGAACTGATCCAAACTGCGGGCCTTGGCCGGGATGAAATTGGTGGGATCGGCATCGGTGTTCCGGGTGTTCTCGATCTGGAAAAAGGTGAAGTACTCTTTCTGCCCAACCTGCCCGGCACGTGGCCGCATGTCCCTCTTGGAGACACGATCTCGAAATTTACCTGCCTGCCAACCGTGCTCCTGAATGATGTTCGCTCCATTACTTATGGCGAATGGCGTTTCGGCGCGGGACGCGGTGTGGATACGATGGCGGTCTTTGCGATTGGCACCGGCATCGGTGGCGGACTTGTCTTGAATGGCCGGCTTCATCTTGGCATTGGAGGTACTGGGGGTGAGCTTGGTCACATGAGCATCGACTTTAACGGACCGCGCTGCGGTTGCGGGAATTATGGCTGTGTCGAGGCCTACGCCTCAGGTCCGGCAATTGCCGCGCTGGGGATGAAGGCAGTCTCACAGGGATTGACCACCCGCATCGCCGATCTGTGCGAATACGATCTCAACCGGATAACAACTGTATTGATCGCCCGCGCTGCACATGAGGGAGACGAAATCGCGAAGGATATTTATGAACGGGCTGGTTTTGCCCTCGGCGTTGCAGCCGCCACGATTTGCGTTGCGATCGGACCGCGTCGTATTGTTATTGGCGGGGGTGTTTCGCAGGCAGGCGACCTCCTGCTCGACCCGATGCGTCGGACGATGCGGGAGCGGGTAACAGTGATGCCGGTTGATCAGGTGGAAGTTGTCCCATCCATGCTGGGTGATAATGCCGGTGTCATCGGCGTTGCTCGCTGGGCGGCTGAAGCATAGGGCTCTTTTTCCGGACATTAAAATCCTCCGTGCGTAGACAATTTGTTGCGAACATCCTGCTGGGAATTATTGACGTATGCCTGTTTTCAGCACTATATACAATCTTCCGCCCATCGGTGACCGCCTGCTCTGGAGCGTGAATTTCCGTCTCTCGACGCCTCAATTGTACGACTTCTATCGTATTTCGTGATTGCCGATGTGACCAACCCGAAGTCGTCGCCCCTTGAATTACAGGCGACAGTCCCTGATTATCAAATTCCGTTTGTGCCGATCATCCAGGAAGGGGAAAAGCCTTTTGAAATGATGGTCGATTTGCAAAAGAAGTACAACTGGGTGCTGGATACGTTGTCCTACAAGTCAATTGACGATCCGATCAAAGCGCTGGAACCAGCGATTATCGACCCCGCGATAGAGAAGCATGAGGAACTCAGGCAGACCAAATCCCAGACGCGTACGATAAGAAAAGCCGAAGATTTTATCAAGGACAAAGGGTTAGGATAAGCAACCACGTTCCCGTGATTGCGGCATGTCTCCGAGTTTCCGACGTCAGAAACTCGCCGCCGCATTAGAACCTTACCAAAAAGATGTATCCACCGTTTCCTGAGTGGTATATGGACTAGCCGGGTCAAATACATAGACTGTAAATGGCGATCCTCGTCATTTTGCATCACCTTACATCCATAATCGTGGTGTGCCAAAGCTTTCTGACAGATGATTGGATTGTTTGGCAATCCAGGCCCCTTTTTCTCCAGACCGTTTCAATAAGCCAGCATTGTTGAGTATCGGGACCTGATTGTCCCAAACAGCTTACAATTTTGAGTGAGCGAACTGTAGTATGTCAGAGTAATTATTGCAGTCAGGCTGCAAGACCACACGGGGGAATTTGTTCCTACTTTAATCCAAAGATCGGCCAGTTGGGGGATGCTTCCACAAATGGGGTGTGTCATAATCCTGGTAGGATAGCTGTTCCCAAAGCTCGGGCTCGCAGCCGGGCCACGAACGCAGGTGACCAATTTATCGCCCCGAAGATCACCTGCAGGCGGCGATGGCTCGCAAGTCGTACAAAACCTGAAAGATATATGATACAAGTTTTAATCGTAGACGACCACACCATTGTCCGTAGAGGCATCAAAGCCCTCCTGGCAGAATTGGACGACATCCAGGTTGTCGGTGAAGCAGAAAACGGGCTGGAGGCCATCAGCCTTTCCAAAGAGCTCGAACCGGATGTAATCCTGATGGATCTGCTTCTGCCCGTCATGGATGGAATTGAGGCCACCCGCCAAATCACTGCCCGGCAGCCTCATACGCGGGTAGTGGCGATGACCAGTTTTATTTGGGATGAAAAAATTATTCCAGCCATCAAAGCGGGTGCCATGGGATACGTAATGAATGACTCTGAGCCGAGCGAATTGATCCAGTCCATTTACAAGGTTCATCGGGGTGAAGCGGCGTTTGACCCGGGCATCGTACGGAAATTGGTGTAAGGGATCTCCGAACGATTCTCCCGGATATGACAGTCCGCACGGATGGCGGGGGAGAGCCGGAAGTCCAGAGCATGTGATGGAGGAAGAAGACGCGGGGCCTTCCTTACACAAATATGGTTCCGGCGTAAGAATCTGGCGCCCCTGCCTTTGGCAATCCATGCTAGAGGCAATTTTTATATCATCCTTTTACCCATACTTTGATTGCGGATAACAAATCGTTCGCTGTACTATGATCAATCCTGGCGAAGAAGCGGGTTTACGTTCAACAGACTGCCTTTCTTAACTCTGCCTTTTGCACCTTGCCCATCGCGTTGCGCGGCAGATCCTCCCGGAAGAGGATGGATTTGGGAGATTTATAGGCAGCCAGCTTTTCACGACAAAAGCGGATCAATTCATCGCTCGTCACCAACCCTGGTTTATGGAGCACGACCACCGCGGTGACTTTCTCGCCCCATTCCGGGTCGGGACAGCCGATGACCGCGCAGGCATTCACCGCCGGATGTTCCATGATGACTCGTTCCACTTCGGGGGGATAGATGTTCAAGCCACCGCTGATGATCAGGTCCTTGGAGCGGCCGCACAGGGTCAGGTATCCATCCGCGTCCAGGAAGCCCAGGTCTCCGGTCTTGAACCAGCCGTCGGCGGAGAAAGACTTGGCTGTTTTTTCAGGTTGTCCCCAATATCCTTTAAACACATTCGGTCCGCGGAGCTGCACATCCCCGATCTCTCCCGTCGGAAGAACCCCCCCGGTTTCCGATTGGACGACGCGGACATCCACGCCAGGCAGAGGCATTCCCACCGATCCCATGCGCCGCTCACCGTGCAGCGGATTGGAACAATTCATGCCCGTCTCGGTCATCCCGTAGCGCTCGAGCAATGTATAGCTAAAAGTTTTCTGGAAACCGGTGAAGACGTCATCAGGTAAACGATCGGAACCGGATGTGATCAGGCGGACGGGCGACAGGTCAAACCGATCGGCGTCTGGCACATCGAGCAGGCGTTTGTGAATGGTGGGGACCGCCATGAAAACAGTACACTGTCCACTCGAAAGCAATTCGAGAGTTTTTTGTGCATTGAACTCACGCATCATTAAAGTGGTCGCTCCGGCATGCAGCGCGCCATGCAATGCGACGAATAATCCGTGGACGTGAAAAATCGGCAGGACGTGCAGGAGAACATCCTCCGCCTGCCAGCCCCAGGCCTCCTGCAAGGATTGAAGATTGGAGATCAGGTTCCCGTGGGTAATCTCCGCTCCTTTGGGCCGCCCGGTTGTGCCGCTGGTGTAAATGATGACGGCGGTATTGGTGTCAGGCTGGAGGGCGGGGAGGGGGACTTGGCTGATGTATTGGCGCTTTTGAGGAATTTGTAATTGGTAATTGGGATTAATTGGTGTTTGGTAATTGGTAATTGGTAATTTGTAATTGGAATTGTTCGGGTTCGGCAGGGTTGAGGAAGATGCTTTCCTGCAAACCGGGCAGGTCTGGCAAAATGGATTGGATTTTCTCTTTGGATGATTTGAGCGAGAAGAATAACTTTGCACCAGAGTCTTCAAGAAAGTATTTCAATTCATCAGGTGGATAGGCCAGATTGAGCGGCAACGAGATGGCCCCCAGGCGGATGGCTGCCAGGTGAAGCAGTATAAATTCAAGACACTTGGAAAGTTGTATCGCAACACGGTCACCTGGTTGCAGTCCCAGGCTGAGCAGGTAACCCGCGCTGCGATCCACCAGATCATCCAGCTCCGCATAGGTGAGGCGTTGAAACGGCGGGTCAATAAATTCCAGCGCCACTTTGTCGGGGTATTTACGAACGTTCTCGGTAAAAGCATTTAGGAATGACATACTCTTGTTTCACTCTCCGCATAAGAAATAAATGTACCGATAAACCCTGCCAGCACATCTGCGCCGGAAGCAGCGCCTGCGGCAGGAATTGTATCCATTGTAAATCGATCTTGCCAAAACAGAATACATATTCTACAATGAAAACTGAAACACTATATTTGTAAGCTCAAAACGTTTTCGCTGTCAAAATAAAGATATGGATTTACCTGTGGAAAGGATGTGTATCGATGTTAAAATCTAAATTCGGTCATGATTGGAACGAAACAACCCCAGATATCAGCCGCTTTCTATGAAAAGATGTTGGGAAAGCCGGCAGATATGGTCGATCAGGAGAATGGTTTTTGGGGCTGGCAGGTGGGAAGCACGTATTTGGGAGTCCTGGACCACTCTGCGATGGGTGGAAATGCAAAAGATCCGGGGCGCGTGATGATCAATTTCGAAACTCCCCAGGTCAAGGAAGAGTTTGAGCGGATCAAAGCCCTCGGCGGGACAGTCGTGAAAGAGCCGTATCAAATGGGAGAAGGCTGGATTGCGACCCTGGCCGATCCGGACGGAAATTACTTCCAATTATTGAGCCCAATGCAGATGTAAGCGGGAAGGCCTTGCCAGGCAGGGAGTTCCAGATATGCCGGAATGTTCCGGATTTTTGCGCGGGCTGAGATCGGCCTTTGTTCTGCCACCCGCACAATACCAGGATGTTCCTGATGACCGGGAAGTTTCCTGTAAAGCCATTTGAACATGACAATTGGATGAATGAAAAGATCAAGGAGTAGACGCATGTCAGCTTCGACCCATGGACAAGTCCAACATATAAATCCGGATGGGTTATCCAGAAACCCGGCGTTCACAAATGTAATTACGGTCACGGGTCCGGTAAGGACGATATACATCGGTGGACAAGATGCGCTTGATGCTTCCGGATCCATTGTTGGAAAGGACGATCTCAAGCTGCAGACGGAACAGGTTTTTAACAACCTACAGGCCGCGTTGAAGGCTGGCGGTGCCGGGCTGGAGCACATCATCAAATGGAATATCTATGTCGTGCAAGGACAGCCCATCCAGCCTGCATTTGAAGTTTTCCAGCGTGTATGGGGCCGCCGGCCCAACCCACCGGCTATTACCGTAATGTTTGTGTCGGGGCTGGCAAACCCCGATTTTCTGGTGGAAATGGATGCAATTGCTGTCGTTCCGGAAGGGTAGCAAATGAGATCGATAGACTACACAATCGAACCGATAGGGATCGTCCGTTCCGAGTTAACCCGGCTTGAGGATGCGCCCATGCAAGGTGACGAAGGCGCGCCCAGGGCCTGGCTGGAGCTTACGTCATTCGCAGCGCCGGGACTGATGGGGATCACGGTTGGTGACGAACTGATCGTGTTGACCTGGCTGCATCTTGCCCAACGTGACGTGCTGCAAGTCCATCCACGCGGCGACATCAACAGACCGCTCAGCGGTGTGTTTGCCACGCGGTCACCAGACCGTCCCAACCCTGTTGGCTTACATCGCGTATCGGTCCTGGAAGTCATGGAAGGGAAATTGCAGGTTGCGCCGCTGGAGGCCATCGATGGGACACCCATCGTCGATATAAAACCCATACTTTCAGGGACGGATCCGTCAGACCGGTGACATATTTCGTGGTCCTGTATTAATCATGGTTATTAAGTTTCAATGTATCCTTTATCAAGCTGTGCCAGGACAGGAGGAGAAGTCATGAACAAGTCAGACCGCCCCAGCCGCGTCAAAGGATTGGGTGAAGTGTCCCTGCCGCGTCAAGGACCTGGATGCGATGCACAAGTTTTACGAAGAAGTGGTGGGACTCGAAGTGCTGAGGCGGGACGATAGTTTTGTGTTCTTCAAAATCGCAGAGGGCTATGGCGGTCATACACAGAATCTGGCCCTCTTTGAAGCATCCAACACAATGTTTCTTGATGACAAGGCTGTACAGCTGAATTCACAAGAGACGACGCTCCATCACATTGCGCTCAATATAGCGCTCGAAGATTTCGAATCTGAGAAAATGCGACTCGAGGGCCTGGGATTGAAGGTTAATGCGACTGTACATGAGTGGCTGCACGTTCGCTCGCTGTACTTCCCCGACCCGGAAGGGAATTTGCTGGAGTTTGTCTGTTACGATGCAAGCGTGGGATCAAAACGTGAACACGCAGGGGAAATTTCAGTGTAAATATAAATTCTTATTTCCACCCGCCAATTCCCACAACCGATTCGAATTCAGCGGAATTTCCAAAATCTCGAAATCCACATCGTGCAAGGCGTCTTCCAATGCCTGGGCAAACAGCGGACCGACAGGGATCGCGCCCGCCTCGCCCGCGCCCTTCACGCCCATCGGGTTGAGCGGCGAAAGCGTTTCGCCATGTCCCGTTTCGATGCGCGGCACATCCAGGCTGGTGGGCAGGTGATAATCCATGAACGTGCCGTTGAGCAGTTGCCCATTTTCATCGTAGACCAGCCGCTCGTAAAACGCATTGCCGATGCCCTGCGCCACGCCGCCATGGATCTGCCCATCGAGGATCAGGGGATTGATGACCCGCCCGCAGTCATGCACGACGAGATATTTTTGGATGTGGATCTGCATCGTCTCGGGATCGACCTCCACGATCATGGCGTGGATGCCGCTGGCGGTGGCGCCTCTTTCCGGACCGAAATAGCTGGTCGCCTCCAGACCCGGGCTCGGTGCCGGGCTTGACCGCGCCGCGGGTCGGGTTCGCCTTGCCGGCCAGGTCGCCCAACGAAATCGACATGCGCGGCATATCCTGCACCCGCACCATGCCATCGGCGAGTTCCAGTTCATCTTCGGGCGCGTTGAAGTGTTCGGATGCCAGTTTGAGAATTTTCTTGCGGACGACCTTGGCGGCTTCATTGATGGCATTGCCCGCCACGACCGCGCCGCGGCTGGCAAATGTCCCCGCGCCCCAATAGAACTGGTCGGTGTCGCCGGTGACGACATCGATTCTGATACATCCACGCCGAGCTGCTCGGCGACGATCTGGGCAAAACTCGTGAAATGACCCTGTCCCTGCGTGCCGACGCCGGTGACGACCGAGACGCGTCCACTGCTCATCACCTGCACCTTGGCGCCTTCGTAGGGTCCGATGCCCGTGCCTTCCACATAGGCGACGATCCCGATGCCAACATGTTTGCCTTCGGCGCGCAGCTGCGGCTGGATCTCGTTGACGAATTTGTGATAGCCGATCTTCTCCATCGCCTGATCCAGCAACGGTTCATAATTGCCGCTGTCATACACCAGCGGGGCAAAATCCTGATAGATGATCTCGTTGTTGTAGGGGAACTTATCGGGCGGGATGAAGTTGCGGCGGCGGATTTCGGCGCGGTCGAATCTTCAGTTCTTTTGCGGCAAGGTCCAGCATGCGCGCTCGATGACGAACACGCCATGCTGACGTCCCGCGCCGCGATAGGGCGTGACGATCGTCTTGTTGGTGAAGACCGCCGTGAACTCGCTGTAATAGTTTTGGATGTCGTACGGTCCGAGCAGTGTGCATTGGCTGTTGAGCGGCACGGTCAAGCCATAGGGAACATACGCACCCGTGTCATGCAGAAAGACATCGTGCACGCCGAGGATATGACCGTCCTTATCGAATGCGATTTCCGCATCGTGGATCTGGCCGCGCTCGTGCGTGGTGGCGACGAAATTTTCGGCCCGATCCTCGATCCATTTGACGGGGCGGTTCAACTTCATCGCCGCCCACGGGACGAGCACTTCCTCCTGGTAGAACATCATGATCTTCGGACCAAAGCCGCCGCCGATGAACGGCGCGATGACCCGCACCTGGCGCTCCGAGAGACCCAAGCATGTCCGCCAGCCCGTTGCGGATCACGACCGGAGCCTGGGTCGTGTCCCAGACTGTCAGCCGCCCGCTGCGCCGGTCCCACTCGGCGACGATGCCGCGGTTCTCGATGGCCGCCGCGCAGCCATGCTCATAGCGGAACCGGCGCCTGATGATCAGCGCGGCCTCTTCCTTGACGGATTCATAATCGCCTTTGCGTCTGCACGACGTGGGCAGCAACATTCGAACCGATCTCTTCATGGACGAGTGTGCTGTCAGGCTGCAGGGCCTTTTCAAGATCGACGACGGCCTCCAGTGGCTCATAGTCGACTCGAATATCAGCCAGCGCATCCTCGGCGATGTAGCGGCTCTCGGCCAGCACCATCACCATCGGCTCGCCCGCAAACTTGACCTTTCCTTGGCAAGCGGAACCTGTGTCCGTTCATTGAAAATGATATCCTTCGACCGGCGGCGGCGAGACGAGCAAGGGACCGGGTTTCCAGTAATCGCCCAGGTCGTTCGCGGTGTAAATGGCAACCACACCTTCGCGCTGCAGGGCTTGTGAAACATCGATGCTATTGATGCGCGCGTGGGCATATGGACTGCGCACGAATGCCGCGTGGAGCATGTTCGGCAGATCCACATCGTCCACGTACAATCCCTGGCCGGTAAGCAGACGCGGGTCTTCGTTGCGTTTGATCCGTTCGCCGAAGTATCGAGTGGTCATAAATCTCATTTCATGTCGTTGCGAGAGTCGCTAGTCACGAAGTATCGCATAGCTACGAGGTTGCTTCGCAGATTACGCTCGCAATGACACTGCTTACGCCCACGCCACCGCCCGGCAAAACGCCGCTTCGCCGCCTTTGAACTTCCACGGGAAGACGCCGAGCGTGATGCGCTTGTTGTGCAGCTCCTTCAAACCAATGTCGCCGCCGAGATTCTCGACGTGGATGCAGTCGTGCGGGAACAGGGCATTGTGCGTCAACTGGTAAGCCGAATCGGGGAACAGCTCATCCATCTTGTCCGCGCCGAAATTGGCTCTCGGTCTTCGCGCGCACTTTCTGCCAGTGCTCCAACCCGCCCTTGCCCAGGAAGCGACCGATGGGCAGGTTCATCGGATGGTCGGTCGAGATCATGTCCACGCCCCAGATGTGGATCTTCTTCTCCAGCAGCCAGTCGCAGATGCTGAAATGCGGACCTGGATGGCGCTGGATATATCTTCTCCTCGTCCGCTTCCTCGCTGAAGAACGAATATCTGTGCCAGCCCGTATGGATGAACAGAATATCGCCATCGTGCACATCGGCGCGCTTCTCGATATCTTCGGGCGTGAAGAGACCCAGATCATCCAGCATGTCGCTCAGGTCAACGATCACGCCAGGTCCATAACACCATTCGATTGGGATCTGGTCGATCGTCTTGCCCTTGGTCACAAAGTGGCGCGGCGCATCGAGATGCGTGCCCATGTGATTCGATGTCTGGATGTACTGGGCATTGACTCCATGCTCCGATTTGCGCTTGATGTACTTCACCTCAAAGGGCGGATAGAATGGCCAGAAGGAACAATCTTGATTCAAATCTTGGGAGAGGTCGTAGATTTTCATGGTATATCTCCTCTATAAATCTCGTATTTTTCTGCAAAAGCCAGCAGTGCATTTTCAAATATCTTCATCGGTGGCCTCACCAACCCCGCTCCCACCTGGCCCACACCCGCGTTCTTGTGCGCGATCCCGGTGTTGATGCGCGGCGCGATCCCCAGTTCGACGACCTTGCGAAGGTCGATCCCTGTGGGTGTGCCACGAAAATCAAGCGACGGGCATGGTGAAGTATCTGCTTTCGGCAGAGGTGATCTCATACATTTCAAGGGTCGCGTTCATTGCATCCTTTGGCGTGCCGCCCACGAAAGTGACGATTGCCGGGGCAGTCGCCATGGCAAACCCACCGATCCCGGCCGTCTCGGTGATGGCGCTATCGCCAATATCCGGATTGGCGTCATCCTGTGAGAAGCCGGAGAAAAATAACCCGACCGGAATTTCAGCCGGGGCGGTGAACCATTGCTTCTCGCCCAGTCCGCTCACGCGGATGCCAAAGTCCGTGCCGTTGCGGGCCATGGTTGTGACAATGGTGCTGCCCTCCACGCCATGGGCTGCATCCGTCATCGCCTTGCAGGCCGCCATCACAGGATTCAAGACGCTCAAGCGCGTTGTCGCCGATGAACTGGAGAATCTCCGGCCTCGACCGCATCATCCTTCACGACCTTTGCAATCAGCGGCGAGATCAATTTTAGATAAAGCAGCGAGCCGGCCTTGTTGCGGTTGTGGCCCTCATCGCCCATATGCAGCGCTTCGGCAATCAAGGCGCGCATATCGATGCCGCTGGATTGCGCCAAGTGCATCCGCCAGGGCCGGTCCCAGCACATCATTCATCCAGCGCAATTTCTTCAGCACGTCATCGCTGTAAGCGCCATAACGCAAGACTTTTCCATAGCCTTCATTCAAATTGGAGAAGGATCTATTTCCGTGCTCGGCATTTTCCACCACGTAGACTTTCATCGAGGCGGATATGACTCCAGCCATCGGACCGACCGCGCCGTGATGGTGACATGAATCGAATTCGACCTCGCCTCTTTCCACCATCGCGGCTGCCTCTGCTTCTCGAGCTGGCACAGCCCTTCGAACAGCATCGCCCCGATGATCGCTCCCCGCAGCGGACCTGACATCCGCTCCCACTCGATCGGCGGACCGGCGTGCAGGAGCAGATTATCCTTCATGCCGGGGATCACATCGCGCGCAGTGGCAACAGCCTTCAAGATGGGGCGGGCTTCCATCATTCGTTCAACGGCAGTCTGGTTGGCGTGGTCAATATCCATACTCATTTCTTTCATCCTCGCTAAAAGAGAAGCCAGTTTCTCATTGCCCCCGCCGGCGGTGGCGCCATTCCACATGGACAGCCTGTGCCTCCTGTGAGATCAGGCTTTCGTAAAATGACTCCAGATCCAACATTGATCGCGGCAAGAGGTTGCTCCTAATTGTTCAAGATTTAACAGGAGGAAATGCTCATTACTTCCGTCATGACTAAACCGCAGGCTGACATGATTCCACGGCTTCTGTCACGTGCGAAAGTACGATCTGCACCTCAGCATCGCTTCAATTGTTCGATCTGCGATCGGAATATTCTGTGGGTCATCCTCTGTGCCAATGACAAGTAGCCACGAATTCAATTTCTGCTCTTTGCTCGCGAATCTCTTCGAATGAGCAGGAACCAGTTCGCCGGCTGGATCCAGATGTGATCCTTCGCCCAAGAACAACATCGAATAAAATCATTCCCACTTCGGGGTCGGCAGCTTCCTGCTTCATTCGGCGGATACGCAGATCATTGTCGATCATCGGGTGCAGACGTCCAACCATGAAGAATTCGTCGCCCAGATCAATGATGGTATGTGCTTCACTGTGGAGAGGGTCTTTGAGAGTTTGGTCAGCAGTGATCGGAGCATTGGAATAAATCGGAGAAAGAATTGCCTGTAAGCCAAGCAATGTTTCATAAGCCAGTGTGCCGCCAGAGAATAAACCACGCAGATAGCCATGACTGTTTACTGTCGTCATGAACCTGTACCTGGCATCCATCTGAAATCTGCTGACTGCAATTTCAGCCGCTTCACTCAAACTCATCGCAAAATGCAAATTGCCGATCTTTCTGGCTGGTGGAGGATAGCCAATGAAATAAATGATGACTGGTTTGGCTATTCCTTGCTGCAGCGGAGATGAATTGTGCGTGGCAACATCTGGGGATGGAGGCTTGGAAATCAAGACAATCACTTTGGTTTCAGGATCACGTGCTAATAGATCCAGTGCCTGATGGGCGGTGATCGCGCCAACATCAGATTTCAGATCCCGTCCGCCGGTGCCGATGGCGTGGGAAATGCCTGCACCAAGATTATGGATGTGAGTTGTCACAGCTTGCAGTCCCGTTCCTGAAGCACCGACCAGCCCGATCGATCCGCGGCGGACGCGGTTGGCAAATCCCAGTCCGATGCCGTTGATGATCGCCGTGCCACAATCCGGACCCATCACCAGCAGAGCCCTTTTTCCGCGCAGTTTTCTTCAGCGAATTTCGTCCTCGAGTGAAACATTATCACTGTAGAGAAAAACATGTTTATCCAGTTCAAGCGCTTCGCGCGCAACTCCTGCCGCATAACGACCGGGGACGGAAATCAACACCCAGTTTGCATTCCGGCAGTTGTTTGGCAGCAGCGCTTAAACTACGCGGGACGGAAATCTTGCTGAACAGTACGAGTCGGCGTTTCTGCGGGCAGCAATTCATCGACTTGACCAATGGCGTCAGTGGCCGATGTTCTCATTCTCAGCTTTGACTACAATCAGCAAATCATCCGGGCTGGCGAGAGATGGATTTCGGGTAGAAGATTGTTCGCCGCAAGCAGGTCACGATTGGCCTGAGTTGCCATGACAACACCCGCATCCACGACCCCTGGCAATCCAACAAGCCGCGTTGCAGTCTGCATCAGCACAACCGAGTCATAATAGGCACCACGCGGACATCTATTCTTGTGACGCCATAGAGTTGATAACGCCTTTTCCAAATCCTTTGCCCAGAACAGTAAGAATTCATCCTTGTACCAATTGCCAACGACTTGTAAACCCAGTGGTAAACCTCTTGATTTTTTCCTGCTGGCAGGTTGATGGCAGGAAGTCCGGCCTGTGTCCATGGAAGATTCATGACCGGGTCACCCGTACTTTCCAGTCCTTTGGGTGCCGGACCGACCGTGGAAGGACAAATCCATAACGTCAATGTTGTGATCAAGGAAGCTTCTTCGCATCTCTGCACGGAAATTCTCACGGCCAGAAGAGCATCCTTGTAATTGATCATCTGTAATTTCTCTGACCGCGCTCAATAAGCTCGGTGAACTTGGACGAGTATAGTTTTTTATATTTTTAAACCATCGCGCATGGACTCGTGCGCTTCGGCAGACATGATCACATCATGCCGGGAACGAATATTTCTGCAAAATCAGCCATTACCTGTACATGCTGGAGTTCATATCCTGCCTTTTCCAATAATTTGCACACATCTGTTAAAATGCGACAGCCCATGCTTCAGATGCACTTTGCAAGATATGGGCCTTCAGGGATTCCGAGCCGTGGTCTTCTCAACGGTTTTGTTGGTTCGTTCCAATCCTTGTACAAAACAGGCGCCACTTGGATTGCGATGTCACATCCGGCGAAAAAACCGACATGGTCAAGCGAAGGCGAAAGTGGAATCACACCTTCGCGGGAAATACGATCATAATGTCGGCTTAACCCCGACTACGCCGCAAAACGGAGCGGGACGAATGATCGAGCCAATGGTCTGAGTGCCCAAAGCGAGATGACAAAATCCTGCCGCGACCGCCGCGGCCGAGCCACTGCTTGAGCCGCCCGGAGTATGTTCAAGGTTGTGTGGATTGCGCGTTGGACCAGGTGAAAAATAGGCAAATTCTGTTGTGACCGTTTTCCCGAGAATCAACGCGCCCGCTTCCTTGAGTGCGAGTTACACTTTCAGCTTCCCTGCCTTGAAGTACTTCAGCAGGTAAACGACTTCCTGCCTGAGTTGTAAATCCTTCTACGTGAAAAATATCCTTTACACCCGCCAATACTCCAAACAGATTGTGGACGATCGTTTCAATTCGGGATAGCTGAGTGAGAAGAGTATCCGCATCTTTATGCAAACGCCTAAAACGATCTTCCTCCGGGATAAACGCCTGCAAGGATGGCTCTCCTCGTTCCATATAGCGAGCTTCGACCTGCGCGAGATATTCAGGGAATGTCAAGGCACCCGAATGCAAATCGTTTATGAAGGAAGATGAAATCATTGCTACCAATTTCCGAATCATAGCGCATTTTTTCTGCGGCGAGCTTACCGCATCCACAATATGCTGATATCCGGTACAACGACATAGGTTCCCGGAAAGGGCATGGCGGATTTCATCTTCCGTTGGGTCTGGGATTTTGTTGAAAAAGGGATCAGTGTCATCAAAATGCCGAGGCGTGCAATATCCACATTGCAAACCGTGCGCCTCCCAAAAGGATTGTTGCAGGGATGGAGATTGTCCTTATCCTTAGCCAATCCTTCAACAGTTGTGATCTCGATGCCCATCTGCCTGAACGGCAAACATCAAACAGGAACGCACGACTCGCCGTCGAACAGGATCGTACAGGCTCCACAGACACCATGTTCACAGCCCACGTGCGTACCTGTAAGTCCAAGTTCGTGACGCAGGAAATCACTCAGCAACAAACGCGGCTCAACATCGCGCTTGTATTCTTTTCCATTGACCGTGACAGTGATCGATATGGATTGTGTCATTCGATTTCTCCAGCACGTTCAATGGCTTGTTTCAATGTTTTCTTTGTGAGAACTTCTGCCAAATGTCGTTGAAACTCAGGCGATGTGTGAAGATTCCCGAACGGATTGATTTCCTTTTCGCTCGCCAGAGCTGCGGCGGATTCGATCAGCTCATCATTCAGATCGTTCACCTGCCAAAAATTAGCTGCTTCCTGTGCATCTACAGGACCGTCACCTGCATTTAGATACACCAGTCTTGCTTACTGACATTTTCTGTTTTCATCCAACGTTACGAGCACGGCAACACCCATTAACGCGTAATCTCCGGCACGCGGCGCAACTTCCATGAACGACCAGCCTGTGCGCGGCGCATGAAGGGCAATTCGATTTCGACCAGAATTTCATCAGGTTCCAGTGCGGTGGTGAACATGCCAGCAAAAAAATCCCGGGCATCGATCCAGCGTTCACCCGAAAGTTTTTTTCCTTTAATCGTGCATCCATTGCCAGCATCAAGACTGGCAATTCCGCGGCCGGGTCAGCGTTGACGATGCTTCCACCGATCGTGCCACGGTTTCTAATTTGCGGGTGTGCTATGTATGGAGTGCCTCTGTTAATAGGGGAATATGTTCTGCAATCGAGGAATCAAATTCCAAATGCCGTTCACGTGCCATCGCACCGATGAATTACACTGTCCTCTTCGCGAATATAACCAACTCATTTATACGGTTCAAGTCGATCAATCTGGGTTGCACAATACGAAAATTCATGGCGGGCACAAGGCTTTGTCCGCCCGCCAGGATTTTGGCTGTATCTGCATGTTCGTGCAGCAATCACAGATTGATCAATCGAATCAGGGACATGATATTCAAACGGAGCTGGTTTCATTGATATGCCTCAATGATTTATGGGATGTAAAACCGCTTCACGCGCAGCCGGCAACTGATACCTCTCTTCGATGCGAGTCCATCACTTCTGCCATGATCGACAGCGCAATAGGATCCTCGTCTCTTTGCCAGTGCATCAGGTCAGACAAAATATCACGCATGGTTTTCACCAGTCTGGTGATCGGTTTCAATTTCCTCCTTCTCGATCCGTTTTCGCACCTCGTCGTAGAACACGCCCGCCAGTTTTTGCGAAACCGGCAGCATGAGCCGCGATGCCAGGCTTGTGAGCTCGCCGAGCATATTGATGTCATTTGTCCATTGCACGAGTGTGGAGCCATTCGGACCATGCCGTCCACCATGGCGAGGCGGCGGCCCCCGGGCCTGTGAGTTGGATGAGACGCATGTTATTCGATGATCGCGAAATTCTTCATGCCGTCTTCGCTGATGGTGAGGCCCAGGCCGGGAACATCGTCGCGCAGGTCGATCGCGCCGTTCACCGGCTTGGGTTCGCCGTCGAAAATATACCAGAACAGTTCGTTGCCGATCTCCACGTCGACCATCGGGAAGAACTCGGCCATCGGCGAATTGAAGCTGGCCATCACCACGTGAAAATTGTGCATCTGGCCGGCGTGCGGGATCACCGGGACCGGGTACGCCTCGGCCAGCGCCTGCGACCTTGCGCGCCTGTGTGATGCCGCCGACGCGGTTGGTGTCGAACTGGATGTAAGTCCACCGCCCGCGCCTCCAGCAGCTGGCGGAATCCGTAGATGCGTGTGCTCGTGCTCGCCGCCGGCGATGGGGATGCGGCCCGCGGCTTTGAGCGCGGCGTAGCCCTGGATGTCGTCCGGAATCACCGGCTCTTCGAGCCAGCGCAGTTGGAACGGTTCGAGCAGCGGCAGCATCCGCTTGCGCATAGTCGAGAGTCCAGCCCATGTAGGCGTCGGCCATGACATCGATCCCGTCGCCGATCGTCTCGCGCACGGTGCGCACCAGTTCCACGTTGCGCTGCATGCCCGCTGCGCCATCGATGGGCCCCCATCCGAATCGCAGCTTCATCGCGCGATAGCCTTGCTGCCTTGTAGCCGTCGCTTCCGCGGCGAGCTGGTCGAGCGGCGGCTGTACAGCCGGCTGGCGTAAACCGGAATGCGTGCCTTGGTCCGGCCGCCGAGCAGCCGGAACACGGGCTGCTTCGCCGCTTTCCCCAGCAGATCCCAGAGCGCGATATCGACGGCGCTGATCGCCGCCATGGCGACGCCTTTGCGTCCGAACGCCATCGTCTGCCGGTACATGTGCTGCCACAGAAATTCGTTGTCGAAGGGATCCTTGCCGATGAGGAGCGGCTTGAGGTACAGGTCGATCACCTGCTTGGTCACCGGCGGCGAGAGCGCCGCGTTGCCGATGCCCACATGCCCGTCATCGGTGAATATCTCGACGATCAGCCAGCCGTGGAAGCGAGAAGGCTGCCCATCGAATCCGGCGGGCAGATCCAGCAGATCCATCGGGTTCGTGCAGAAGTGCGGCTGGCGGCGGAACGGTCTTGCCCCGCCACTCCACAACGCGTGTGCGAATTTCGGTAATCTTCATAATGGGGCCGGGACTGATCGTCACCGGATGGACCACCGGAATGTGACGCAATCAGGATGAACGCCAGCACGTGAAATGTCCCCGCGAGCGTAAATACGATCCTGTAGCCGAAGCCACGATCGAGGAGGTTTCCCACCACCTGGCCGAATACGACGCCGCCCATCGCGCCGCCAAAGCCGACGAGGCCCGCGACGGCGCCCACCGCGTTGCGCGGGTACATGTCGGTCGGAAGAATCATGACCAGCGTGGACCAGGATTGTTGCCCGAAGAACGCCACACTGAACGATCGCCAGCGCGACCGGACGCCTGGGATCAGCAGCACCGCCGGCATCACCGACGCGCTCAGGCCGAGTGCGATCTTACGGGCGAGGTCCAGCGAGGCGTCTCGCACCAGCAGCCAGCTGGAGAGCCAGCCGCCCACCAGGCAGCCGACGCCGGCGGCCGCATACGGAATCCACGCGTAGCACCCACCGCCTTGATGTCGAAGCCGCGGGCGTCGTACAGATACTTGGGCAGCCAGAAGAGGTAGAAATACCAGGCGGCGTCGCTGAGGAACTTCGCGATCACCAGGCCCCATACCTGCACATAGCCGAGTAGCCGCAGCCAGGGGATTGCCACTTCGGCGACCACGACGCGCTGTGGCGAGTGATAGTCGCGCATCCACCAGACCGCCCACAGCAAACCGATCGCGCCCGACAGAAAGAACACCCAACGCCAGTTGAGTGCGGCCAGGCACCACGCGATCAACGGCGGCGCGCACACCGCGCCGATCGCCGTTCCGGCATTGATGATCCCCATGGCGGTAGCACTCGCGTCCGCACCTCGGCCCAGCTCAGCCGACGCACGCCCGCCCGGCAGCCCCCAGCCCGACACCTCCGCGGGCAGCAGCCGTGCGACGTCCTCCACGTGGCGGGTCACCCCGGTGCGCCTCCGGTGGAAGTGGAGGTGCACGACGGGAATCATCCCCCCGCCTCTGCCCGGCGCGCCGCAGGACGGCTCCCCGCCCCGAACAGGAGCCTCGCCACCAGGTCGACGTTCCGCTGGCTCGCCCCCGACACCTGCCGCACCGACTGCGCCGCCAGCACGCCGAGGTTGGCGAGCACGTCCGGCCGGCCGAGCAGCTCGCTCAGCACCCGGTACAGCTGCTCGGCGTCCGCGACCTGGATGCCCCCCCGCCCGAGCAGCACCTGCACGCTGTCCCGGAAGTTCTCCATCCGCGGCCCGAAGAGCACCGGCCGGCCCTGCGCCGCGGGCTCGAGGATGTTCTGCCCCCCGCGCGCGGTGAAGCTGCCGCCGACGAACACCAGCGTCGCCAGCCGGTACGCCCGCGCCAGCTCGCCGATGGTGTCGAGCACCATCACCGGTGCGCCCGCCGGTCCCCCGGTCCGCCTTCCGGCCTCGACGCCGCGCGCCTGGGCCAGCGCCTGCACCCGCGCGGCCCGGTCCACGTAGCGCGGCGCCAGCACCAGCCGCAGCGCCGGGTGCGCCTGGCGCAGCCGCCGCCACACGGAGAGCAGCTGCTCCTCCTCGCCCTCGTGCGTGCTCCCGGCCATCAGCACCAGCGCGTCCGCGGGAATCCCCAGCGCCGTGCGGAGCGCCTCGTCCTCCGGCGAGGGCGCGGGCACCGCCAGCCCGTCGAACTTGGTGTTGCCGGTCACCCACACCCGGTCCAGCGGCGCGCCGAGCGCCAGCGCCCGCTCGGCCTCCTCGTCCTCGCGCATCAGCAGCAGATCCAGCTCCGCCAGCGGATTGCCGAACAGCGCGAAGAGCGTCCGGTAGCCCCGGAGCCGCTCCGGCGAGAAGCCGGCCGTTGGTGAGCACCACCCGGGCCCCGGACGCGCGCGCGGCCTGGATGAGGTTCGGCCAGATCTCCGCGTACTCGAGCACCAGGAGATCCGGCCGGAGCGCCCGCACCGCCCGCCGCGTGGCTCCCGGCAGGTCCCACGGCGCGTACACCACGCCGTCCACCTGCTCGCGCAGCCGCTGCTCGGCCATGGCCCGCCCGGTGTCGGTGATGGTGGTGAGGAAGATCCGCGCCTCGGGGAAGCGCTCGCGGAACCGGCCGATCATCGGCGCCAGCGCCTGCAGGTCGCCCGCGCTCGCCCCGTGCAGCCAGACCCGCGGCCAGCCGCCCTCGGGGAGCGTCCCCGGGCGGTAGAAGCCGAAGCGCTCCAGCAAGCCGTGCCGCGTCTTCCGCGCCAGGAGCAGCAGCGGCGAGAGCAGCAGGAAGGCCAGCGTGCTCAGGATGACGTAGAGCGCCCGCCTCACGGGCCCGCCTCCACCTTCACCGGCTGGCCGAGCAGCCAGGGCCAGGACACGTCGCCGAGCCCGAGCCCCGGCGTCTCCACCCGGACCTCCACCAGCACCTGCCCGGGCCCCTCGAGCCGGAGATGCGCGCCGTCCACCATCCGCCCCGGGCCGTGCACCCGGATCTGCACGCCGGGCGGATGCACCGGCGGCAGCCGCACCTCGAGCACCTCGCCCACCCGGAAGATCCGCCGGTCCGCCGGCAGCACCGCGAACCCCGCCGCCGGCGCGAGCGCGTCCACCGCACAGTAGAAGCGCCCGGCGCGCAGCTCCTGGACCAGCGCCTGCGCGCCCTCTGCCGGCGCCTCGGGCAGCGCGGCGACGCCGGTGAGGTGCACCGACATCCAGCGGAACGCCGCGCCATAGCTCGGGTAGCCGTGCGCATCGGGGCCGCAGAAGGCGAGCTTCGGCGCTGGACCGTCGAGCGCGAGCAGCCAGTCCTCCACCGGCCGGGCCTCGGCCAGCGCGTACACCAGCGCCCGATCCGTGCTCACCAGCGCCGTCCCCAGCGCCGGCAGGAGCCGGGTCAGCGGCTGCTGCCGGAGCGCGCCCCAGGCCGAGTCGCCGCTCCACACCTCGACCCCGCTCGCCGCGCGTGCCTGCGCCAGGTCCGTCCACGCCCGCTGGGGGTGGAGCGGGTGCGCCAGCACCGCGATGCCTCCCAGCTCCAGCACCGCGCGCACCGGCGCCGACACCTTCTCCGAATCGTTCAGCACCCGCCGGCTCCCCACGTCCGCGAGGTGGCCGAACGGCGTGCTCGACTCCTCGCCCGGCACCAGCAGCACGCCCTCCTCGCGCGCCGGGGTGGGCAGCTCGGCCGGGTTGTGGTCGGTCAGCACCACGAAGTCGAGCCCTGCCGAGCGCGCCGCGCGGGCGACGTCGGTGGGGCTGCCCCGGCCGTCGCTCCGGGTGGTGTGCACGTGCCAGGCAGCCGCGGAGCTCCCGGGTCGCCGGCGGCGCGGTGAGCGGCAGCGGCCGGACCACCGCCAGGAGCGCGAACCAGCCGAGGGTCGAGGCCGAGCGCCCCCAGCGCCCAGCGCAGCAGCCGGATCCAGCCCGGCGTCTTCCTCCGGCGCCGGATGGGCCGGAGCACGATGCTGGGCCGCCTCAACGGGTCGTCCCCGTCGCCGCCGGCGGCGGGTGCTGCAGTGCCCAGGCCTCGGCGTACCAGCCGCCGCGCGCGAGCAGCGCCTCGTGCGTCCCCTCCTCCGCCACCCGCCCGGCGACGACGACGTGGATGCGGTCCGCCCGGCAGACCGTGTCCAGCCGGTGGGCGATGACCAGCGCCGTTCGCCCCGGGAGCACCGCCTCGAGCGCGGCCTGCACCTCGCGCTCGCCCTCCGGGTCGAGGCTGCTCGTCGCCTCGTCCAGCACCAGCAGCCGCGCGTCCCGCAGCACCGCCCGGGCGAGCGCCAGCCGCTGGCGCTGGCCTCCGCTGAGCCGGGCGCCCCGCTCACCGAGCGGCGTGTCCCACTGGCGCGGCAGGGCCATCACGAACTCCTCGGCCCGTGCCGCCCGGAGCGCCGAGCGCAGCTCGCCCCCGGTGGCCTCGGGGCGCACGGCGAGCAGGTTCTCCCGCACCGTCCCCGAGAACAGGAGCGGCTCCTGCGTCACCAGCGAGACCTGCGCGCGCAGCGACGCCACCGTGCAGGCCTCCACGTCCACCCCGTCCCAGAGGATGCGGCCCGCATCGGGGCGGAGGAACCGCAGGATCAGCGCGGCGACGGTGCTCTTTCCGCCGCCGCTCGGACCGACCAGCGCCGTCACCTTGCCCACCGGGATGTCCAGCTCCAGCCGGGAGAGCGCCGGCCGCGCGCCGTAGGAGAGGCTCACCGTGTCCAGCCGGACGGCCCGGGCGAGCCGCGGCGCGGGCTTCGCCCCCGGAGCGTCGGTCACCAGGGGCGGGGTCTCCAGCACCTCGAGGAGCCGTCTCCGCCGCCGCCGCGCCCTGGGTCGCGAACTGCGAGGCCCGGCCCAGCTCCTTCGCCGGCTGGTACAGGAGAATCAGCGCGGCGAGGAACGACAGCAGCCGCTCCGGCGCGACCTCCATGCTCCCGGCGGCCCACACCAGCACCGCGGCCACCGCGACCGCCGCCAGCACCTCGGTCACCGCCGGCACCGCCGAGCGGGCCCAGGCGGCTCGGGCCAGCGTCTCGGCGTGGGCATCGGCGCGGGAGGTGAAGCGCGCCGCCTCGGCCTGCCTCCACCCCGTAGGCCTGCACCGTGCGCACCGCGGCGAGCGCCTCGCGCAGCTGCCCCGCCATTCCCCCGAGCCGCACCTGCCCCTCGCGGGTGCGCCGGAGCACCGAGCGGGTGAGCCGCGCGACCGGCACCCCCGCCAGCGGAACCACCGCCAGCGCCACCAGGGCACAGTCGCCAGTCGAGCGCCACCGCCACCCCGGCGAGGACGACGATCTGCAGCCCGTCGCGGATCCACGAGCCCACCGCGTAGATGGCCGCGGTCTCCACCGCGTTCACGTCGGCCGAGAAGCGCGACAGGAGGTCGCCGCTCATCCGACCGGCGAGCTGCACCGGCGACTGCCGCAGAAGAGCATCGAGGAGCGCCCGCCGGAGCCAGGCCACCGTCCGCTGCCCGAACTGGCCGGTCCAGGTGAACTGCGCGGCGTAGGCGAGCCCCTTCACCACCGCCACCGCGACCAGCACCAGGGGCAGCGACAGGAGCAGCCGGTCGCGACCCGCCGACTCCAGCGCCGGCGCCCAGCTCGCCACCCGTCCCAGCGCCGAGGCCCCGCCGGTGAGGAGGAACCGGAGCGCCGGACCCACCAGGAATGCGTACAGGCCCGTGGCCAGGGCGAGCACCGCCATCGCCAGCGTGGCGAGCACGAGCCTCCCCACGTGCGGACGCGCGTAGGGCACGAGCCGCCACAGGGCGCGCCACCCCGAACGGCGGCCGACGGTGTTCTCCGGAGCGGTGGTCACCAGGGACCCGAGGTGTACCATCCCGCCTTCGAGCGTCCATGGCGAACGGCGAGCTGATGGTGGTGGCGGGCGAAGCCTCGGGCGACCTTCACGCCGCGGACGTGCTGGCCGAGCTCCGCCGCCGCCGGCCGGACCTCCGCGCCTTCGGGATGGGCGGCCCGCGCCTCGCAGGCGGCCGGGCTGGAGCGGCTGTTCGACGCCAGCGAAATCTCGGTCATGGGCATCGTCGAGGTCTTGCCCCGGCTCCCCCGCATCTGGCGCGTTTCCGGGCCCTGGTGCGCGCCGCGCGCGAGCGACGGCCCGCGGCCGCTCTCCTGGTGGACGTGCCGGACTTCAACCTGCGGCTCGCGCGCAAGCTCCGCGGGCTCGGCGTCCCGGTGGTGTTCTACGTGAGCCCCACCGTCTGGGCCTGGCGGCAGGGCCGCGTCCGGCAGATCGCCCGCGACGTGGACCGGATGCTGTGCATCCTCCCGTTCGAGGAGGAGTTCTACCGGCGACACGGCGTCCGCGCGCGCTACGTGGGCAACCCGGTGGTGGAGCAGGTTCCCCCGCCCGGAGCGCCCGAGGCGCTTCCGGCGCGCGCTCGGGCTCGACGCCGCCCGCCCCACCCTGGCCCTGCTCCCCGGGAGCCGCCGGTCCGAGCTGCACCGGCTGCTGCCGCCGCCTGGTGGAGAGCGCGGCGCTGCTCCAGCGCGAGCGCCCCGAGCTGCAGATCGTCGTCCCGGTGGCGCCCCGGCCTCGACCGGGCCCGCTGGAGCGCGCGTTTGCCGCCGCGCGGGCTCCGCCCACGCTCGTCGACGGGCGGCCGCCGAGGTGGTGGGCGCGGCCGACGTGCGGTGGTGGCCTCGGGCACCGCGGTGCTGGAGACGGCGCTGATGCTCCGGCCGATGGTGGTCGTCTACCGGATCTCGGCCCTCAGCTGGGCGGTGGGGAAGCTGCTGGTGAAGGTGGCCTTCGTGTCGCTGGTCAACCTCCTCAGCGGACGGCGGCTCGTCCCCGAGCTGCTCCAGGGCGCGCTCCGTCCCGAGGCGGTGGCCGAGGAGGTCCGGCGGCTGCTGGAATCCCGGGGCCGACGCGCGAGGCGCAGCTCGAGGGCCTCCGCGCGCTCCGGACCCAGCTCGGCCACGAGCCCACTGCCGCGCGCGTGGCGGAGGAAGTGCTGGAGGTCCTGGAGACGCGTGGTAAGGACCCGGGCGCCCTGCCCCGATGAACCCAGCGCTGGTCTGCATCCCCACCTACAACGAGCGCGAGAACATCGAGTCGATCGTCCGCGCGGTGCTGGCGCGCGACCCCCGGGTGGACGTGCTGGTGGTCGACGACAACAGCCCCGACGGCACGGGCGCAGCTCGCCGACGCGCTGGCCGCGGGCATCACCGCGGGTGCACGTCCTCCACCGCGAGGGGAAGGCAGGGGCTGGGCAAGGCCTACCTCGCCGGCGTTCGACTGGGCGCTGCGAGCGCGGCTACCCGCTACGTCCTCGAGATGGACGCCGACTTCAGCCACGACCCGCGCTACCTGCCCGCGCTGCTCGACGCGGCTCCGCCGGCGCCGACCTGGTGCTCGGCTCGCGCTACGTCGCCGGCGGCGGGACGGTGAACTGGGGCCTCGGGCGGCAGCTCATCAGCCGCGGCGGCTCGCTCTACGCGCGCACCATCCTCGGGCGTGGCGATCCGCGACCTCACCGGCGGCTTCAAGTGCTTCCGCCGCGAGGTGCTCGAGGCCATCGACCTGCGCACGGTCACCAGCACCGGCTACGGGTTCCAGATCGAGCTGACCTACCGGGCGCTCAAGCGGGGCTTCCGGGTGGTCGAGATCCCGATCGTGTTCGAGGACCGCCGCGTGGGGCAGTCCAAGATGTCCCGGGGCATCGTGCTCGAGGCGCTGGCGATGGTGTGGAAGATCCGGTGACCGCTGACGTCGCTGCTCCTCCGCTCGCTGGTCTCGCTGCTCGGCGGTCTTCTTCGTGGTCGACCCGATCGGCGTGGTGCCGCTCTTCCTCGCCATGACCCACGGCGACGCGCCGGAGAAGATCCGCGGCACGGCCCGCGCGCGGCCTCGGTCGTCGCCGGGGGCGCTGCTGGTCTTCTTCGCCCTGTTCGGGACGTTCTCTTCAAGGTGTTCGGCGTCAGCCTGCAGCGCCTTCCGGGTCGCCGGCGGGATGCTCCTGCTCATCACCGCGCTGGACATGCTCCGCGCCCGTCAGCCGAGACCCGCACCTCGCCCGAGGAGGCCCAGGAGGCCACCGAGAAGGAAGACATCGCCATCGTCCCCCTCGCCATCCCGCTGCTCGCCGGCCCCGGCGCCATCGCCACGGTGATGGTGCTGATGTCCCGCGCCGCCGGAGTGATGCCGGTGGTCGCGGTGGTCCTGAGCATCGTGATCACCATGGCCGCCAGCTACTTCCTCCTCCGCGGCGCGGCGCTGGTGCAGCGGTTCCTCGGGCAGTCCGGGGTCGCCATCGTCCAGCGGGTGATGGGGCTGCTGCTCGCGGCGATCGCCGTGCAGTTCATCGCCGAGGGCGGGCGCGACCTGGTGGGCCTCTCCCCGCCGGCCTGACCGCGTTCGGTCAGCGCGAGGCGGTGCTGCCGAGCTTCTGGACCAGCTTGTCGGCGTCCCTCTTGTGGGAGGCGTATCTCCTTGCGGGCCGAGTCGAGCAGCTTCTTCAGGCTCTTGTCGCTGACCTCCTCCTCGAAGGTCGTGACCTTCTGGAGATTGGTGGCGTGGTCCTCGGCCATGACCTGCATGTAGACCTTGTCGAACTCGGCACCGCTCAGCGTCTGCAGCGTCTGCTTGGTGTCCTGCATCTTCTGCATCTCGGCCTGCTGCGCCGATCTTGCGGTGGCGCGCCGAAGCTCACGTGGTTCTTCTTCGCCCATGCCTGAGCGTCCTTGTCCATCTTGGTGTGGGCCTTGACCATGTGCTTGCCGAAGGCCTTCACGTCCTTGTTCTGCGCCCTCTGTCTCGGCAATCTTTCCGAGCTCGACCTCAGACTCGTTCGCCATGTGGAGGTCGGCCAGCACTGCCTCCGGGGTGGGCGTGGTGCCGAGCGCATTCGAGACGGGCGGGGTCATCGGCTCCCCTGCCCGATTCGCACCGGAGCGGGTGTCGGTCGTGCCGCTCGGGCCCGGTGGCACGGTGCTGCTCCCGCTGCTCTTGGGAGGCGGCGGCGTGGTCTGGGGCGATGACGGGGTCGGGCCGGGGACTGGGCCAGCGCCACCCCGGCGACGAGCAGGGCGGCGGTGAGAAGCGGACGATGGACGTGCATGGTGAGGCTCTCCCTCTTGTCGGTGAGACGAGGCCCCCCGAAGGTGTGGCTTCCTGCTGGGCGCGGAGACCTCGCCCTCGCGGCCAACCCGTCCGCCCGAGGGTGAACGACGAAGTCGCGCGCCCTGGGCTCTGCAGAGGTCGCTCGCGCCGCGAGCGTGCCGGCTCACCGTGGCGGCGGCCGCGGTGTCCGTCCCAACGGCGTGATGCCGCTCTCGTTCGCCAGCGCGACCAGCCGGTCGCCCTCGAGCAGCAGCGTCTTCCCCGCCTCGACGGCCAGCACCCGGGCGCCGACCGCGCGGAGCACCTCGAGCGTGGCCGGGCCCACCGCCGGCAGGTCGAACCGCTCGTCCTGCCCGGGCTTGCTCCGCTTCACCACCACCACGCCCGGGCCGCCCGAGCTCGGCGCCGCGGCGGATGCAGGCGTCGGTGCCCTCCACCGCCTCGAGCGCGAGGACGTGCCCGTCCTTCACCACCACCGTCTGTCCCACGTCGGCCCGGCCCAGGAGCGCCGCCACCTCCTCGCCCAGCGCCACGTCGCGCTCCTGCCCCGGCGTCCAGCGGCGGGCCCGGCGAGGTGGCCCCTCGGGCGCGAGGACCTCCCGGAGCAGCTCGGTGGGCGCGACGATGCGGATGCCCGCCGACTCGAACTCGGCGGCGATGCCGCGCGAGCAGCGCGTCGTCCCGGAAGCTCCGCAGCCGCGCGGCGATCCGCAGGAAGCCCAGGTCCGGCCGCGCCTGCGGCACGGCGCGCATCCGGGAGAAGCCGCCGGCCAGCACCGCCTCGGACACGCCCTGCCTCCCGCAGCAGCCGCTCGATGCGCGCCACCTGGCCCACCTTCACCCAGTCGAGCCGCTCGACCTCCGCGGCCAGCGCCGGGTCGGTCTCGCCCACGTGGCCGACCGCGACGACCGCGAGCCCCTGACCGCGCGCGGCCCGGGCGAACATCCGGGGCAGCGCGCCGTTGCCGGCGATGAGCCCGATGCGTCCGGCCACGGTCGCCGCTCAGCGGGTGAGCCCGCGCTGGCTGGTGGTGACGAAGGTCGAGCAGCACCTGGACCTCGGCCTGGTCGCCCGAGCTCGGTCCGGAGCTCGCTCCACGGCCTCCTTGAGCGGCAGCTTGCTGCGGAAGAGGATCTTGTAGGCCTCCTTCACCCGGGCGATCTGCTCCTCGGTGAAGCCGTGCGCGGGCGAGCCCGATGGTGTTGACGCCCACCAGCTCGGCGCGGTCGCCCTGCGCGGTGCAGTAGGGCGGCATGTCCATCACCACCATCGCCCCGCCGGCGATGAAGGCGTGCTGGCCGATGCGGGTGAACTGGTGCACCGCCGAGAGGCCGCCCACGATGACGTGGTCCCCCACCTCGACGTGACCCGCCGAGCGTCGGCGCCGTTGGCGAAGACGCAGCCGTTGCCCACCTGGCAGTCGTGCGCCACGTGGCTGTAGGCCATGAAGAGGTTCCGGTTCCCGATGCGGGTCACCCCGCCGCCGCCGGCGGTGCCGATGTGGAGGGTGGTGAACTCGCGGATCAGGTTCTCGTCGCCGATCACCAGCGCGCTGTCCTCGCCGGCGTACTTGAGGTCCTGCGGCTGGGCGCCCACCGAGGCGAACTGGAAGACCCGGTTGCGCTCGCCGAGCGTGGTGCGGCCCTCGATGACCGCGTGGGGACCGACGGTGGTGCCCGGCGCCGATCTCGACCTTGGGGCCGATCACCGCGTAGGGGCCGACCTCGACCGTGGCATGCAGCCGCGCCCCGGGCGCGACGATGGCCGTGGGGTGGACGCTCATCGGTCCCCTTCGCCCCTCTCCACCACGGTGGCGAGGAACTCGCCCTCGGCCACCACCTCGCCGTCGACCTGGCCACCCCCCGCGTCTTCCACGATCGCGCCCTTGTGCTGGAGCACCTCGACCTCGAGGTCCAGCCGGTCGCCCGGCACGACGGGCTTGCGGAACTTCGCGCCGTCGATGGCCATCAGATAGGTCACCTTCTGCGCGGGTCGAGCCCGTCGCTCGGTAGGCCGAGGATGGCGCACGCCTGGGCCAGCGCCTCCAGGATCAGCACCCCCGGCATCACCGGGTGGCCGGGGAAGTGGCCGTTGAAGAACGGCTCGTTGACGGTGACGTTCTTGTAGGCCCAGAGCGTCTTGCCGGGCTCGACTCGACACACCCGGTCCACCAGCAGGAACGGGTAGCGGTGGGGCAGCAGCTTCTGGATCTCCTGCACGTCCATCATGGCGGACTTCGTCCTTCCTCGACTCGAGCGCGGCCACCCGGCGCGTCGCAGCTCTCGCACCTCGCGCAGCAGCTCCGGGAAGCTGCTTCAGCGCCGCGGACTGCGCGCAGCCACTGCGCCCGTGTCCACCGCCGGAGAGCCGGAGAACGTCGCGCCCGGCGGCACGTCGTGCGGCACGCCGGACTGGGCCGCGACCTTCGCGCCGTCGCCGATCGCACGTGCCCGACGATGCCCACCTGGCCGGCGAGCACCACCCCGGCGCCGATCTCGGTGGAGCCGGAGATGCCCACCTGCGCGCAGACGATGGAGAGCGGCCCCACCCGGACGTTGTGGGCGATCTGCACCAGGTTGTCGATCTTCGTGCCCCGGCCGATGACCGTCTCGCCGAGCGTCGCCGCGGTCGATGCAGCTGCACGGCGCCCACCTCGACGTCGTCCTCGATCCGCACGTGCCCGACCTGCGGCACCTTGACGTGCGCCGGGCCCGGACGGGGTCGAAGGCGAAGCCGAAACCGTCCGAGCCCACCACCACGCCGGGCTGGAGCATCACCCGGCGTCCGAGCACGCACCGCTCGCGGACGATGGCCCCCGGCTGCAGCACGCAGTCCTCCCCCAGCTGCGAGCCCTCGCCCAGGTAGCTGCCGGGCCAGAGCACCGATCGCGCCCCCACCACCGCGCCTGCCTCGACCACGGCCAGCGCCATCACCGTCGCCGACGGATCGACCCGCGCCGAGGGATGCACCTCGGCCCGGGGATGCACGCCCGGCGGCCGGCCTCGGCACCCCGTGGAAGAGCGCCAGCAGCCGGGCGAAGGCCAGGTGCGGCGAGCCCACCCGGACCCAGGCCACGTCGGTGCGGGTCGCCGGCTCGCCGGGCGGGAGCAGCACCGCCGAGGCCCGGGTGGTGCGGAGCTCCTTCCGGTACCGGGGGTTCCCGTAGAACGAGAGCTCGCCCGGGCGGGCCTCCTCGAGGGATGCCAGGCCGCCGATGCGCAGCCGCCCGTCCCCCTCGACGGTACCGCCCACGTGGGCGGCGAGCTCTGCCAGGGAGCGTTCCATCCGCCCCCGCCCTCGACCTACTTCTTCTTGGCCGGCGTGGCGACCGGCGCGGCGCTGCTGCCCTTGACCTTGTTCTGATCGTTGTACAGTCCGGACCAGCTGCGGCGTCAGGTCGAGCGAGTCCGGGGCGTAGGCGATGCCGCCGGCGTCGAACACCATCGTGAACTGCTCCTTCTGCGCGATGGAGGTGATGATCGCCCGCATCTTCTGCACGATGGGCTGGAACTCCTCGTTCTCCTTCTGCGCCAGCTCCGCGCGGCCCTTCTCGAAGCTCTGCTGGAGGTCGATGAAGCGCTTCTGCAGCGCCTCGCCCTTCTCCATCCGGGCCTGCTCGGTCATCGTCGGGGCCTGCTTCTGGAACGTCTCCTGATCCTTCTTCAGCGCGTCCTGGGCCTTGTCGAGGTCCTTCTGCTTCTGCTCCTTCATCGCCTCGAGGCGGCTCTTGGCGGCCTTGGCCTCCTCGAGCTCGCCCAGAGCCTTCTGGAAGTTGACGTAGCCAATCTTCGCCTGCGCGTGGGCGGTGGCGGAGAGGGTCAGCGGAATCGCGGCGGCCAGGGCCACCATCAGGCGACGGAACGACATCACGTGCGTACTCCTCGGGGAAACTCCGGCGATTGAACCGACGACCACCGCCGGCCGGAGTGGAACGGGAGCCCCCCGGCGGGCGCTCCCGATGCGGTCGAAAAAGTGCGCGGACACTAGGAGCAACGCCGTCAGTCCGTCAAGCAGATGCCACACTCGCCAGACGACCGGTCGCTCCCCCCGGCCGCGGGCTCCTCGGCTCCCCGGACCCCGCGTCAGAGCGCCTTCACCTCGGTCACCAGTCGGGTCAGCGACGACTTGGCGTCGCCGAACAGCATGGGTCGTTCGGCGCGTAGAACAGCTCGTTCTCGATGCCCGCGAAGCCGGCGTTCATGCCGCGCTTGAGCACGATGACGCTCTTCGCCTGGTCGGCGTTGAGGATCGGCATGCCGTAGATCGGGCTCGACTTGTCGTTGCGCGCGGCGGGGTTCACGACGTCGTTCGCGCCGATGACCAGCGCCACGTCGGCCCGCTCGAACTCGCTGTTGATCTCGTCCATGTCGTACAGCTTGTCGTACGGGACGTTCGCCTCGGCGAGCAGCACGTTCATGTGGCCCGGCATGCGGCCGGCCACCGGGTGAATGGCGAACTTCACTTCGCCGCCGCGCTTCTCGATCAGTTCGGCCAGCTCGCGCACCGCGTGCTGGGCCTGCGCGACCGCCATGCCGTAGCCCGGGACCACGATCACCAGCTGGCGTAGGCGAGCTGGATCGCCGCGTCCTCCACCGAATCGAGCGCACGGTGCAGGCCCTCGGCCTGACGGCCCGCGGCCAGCGCCGGTCGGCGCCGCGCCGAACGCGCCGAACAGCACGTTCGCGAACGACCGGTTCATCGCCTTGCTCATCAGGATCGAGAGCATGAAGCCCGACGCGCCGTCGAGCGCGCCGCTGATGATCAGCACGTCGTTGCCGAGCGCGAAGCCGGTCGCGCACGACGCCGAGGCCGGCGTACGAGTTGAGCAGCGAGACCACCACCGGCATGTCCGCGCCGCCGATCGGCATCACCATGATGATGCCGAACAGAGCGCCAGGCGCCGATCATCGTGTAGAACGCCATCGCGATCGCCGGATCGACGATCGAGGAAGCACGAACAGGCGATCGCATGCCGAGAAGAGCGGCGATGTTGACCGAGTTCTGGCCCGGGTAGGTCACCGGCTTCGCCGTGATCAATTCCTGGAGCTTGCCGAAGGCCATGATGCTTCCGGCCACGGTGATCGCGCCGAACAGGACCTCGAACCCGAGCGCGGCCATCGTCGACGCGCGGCATGCGTGCCGGCGTGAATCCGATGGTACTCGGCGACGCCGACCAGCGTGGCGGCGAGCGCGCCGAACAGTGGCTGATGCGCGATTCGCTGCGGCATCGCGGTCATCGGCACCCACATGCCCATCGGGTAGCCGATGACCGTGCCGAGGATCAGTGCCGCGGCGATCAAGCGGTAGTCGACGATCTCGTGGTTGAACAGCGTGCCCGACGATGGCGAACACCATGCCGAGCGCCGCCTGCTGCATGCCGCGGCGCGCCTGTCCGGGTGCGTGAGGCTGCGCAGGCCGAGGATGAACAGGACCGACGCGAGCGAGGTAGCTCGCCTCGATGACCAGTATCGGGCATCATCGGGCCCGGCTTCCCGGCACTTCTCCGCGCCTGCCGGGCTCGAGCTTCGCTCGCGGCGGAACATCTTCAGCATCCGGTCGGTGATGAGGAAGCCGCCGACCATGTTGATGCGTGGCCGCGGTGACGGCGATGAAGCCGAGCATCGTCGCGACACGGTGTCCCGGTTGGCGCCGGCCGCATCAGCGAGCCGACCAGCGAGATGCCGGAGATCGCGTTCGTCGCCGCCATCAGCGGCGTGTGCAGCAGCGGCGGCACGCGCGGGATGACCTGGTAGCCGACGAACGCGGCGAGCACGAACACGTACAGCTCGATGATTGCTGCATCACCGTCCGCTCCCTCGCGGCACCTGCCCGTTCGTGGGTCGATCAGCATCGCCCCGGTGATCTCGTCCTCGGGTCGAGCTGAGCGCGCCGTCCTTCTGACGAGGTGCTGTACGAGCAGCTCGAGATGTTGCGGCCGAACATCTGGCTGGCGTGGAACGGCACGGTGGCCGGCGAGTTGAGCGGCGCCGATGATCGTGACCTCGTCCGACCACCACCGTCTCGCCGGGCTTCGAGTCAGCTCGCAGTTGCCGCCGGTCTCCGCCGCGAGGTCCACGATCACCGAGCCCGGCCGCATCGTGCGCCACCATCGCGGCGTGATCAGCTCCGGCGCCGGCCGCCCGGGATCTGCGGCGGTGGTGACGACGAGGTCCGATCCTTGGGGATGGCCGCCGCCATCGCGGCGCGGCGTGTCGGCCTCGCTCCTCGGCGGTCTGCGCCCGCGCGTAGCCGCCGGCCGCCTCGGCCGTCGTGGCACGAGCTCGTTGGCGACGAACGTCGCGCCGAGGCTGAGCACCTGCTCGCGCGCCGCGGGCCGCACGTCGAACGCCGAGACCACCGCCCCGAGGCGCCGCGCGGTGGCGATCGCCTGGAGTCCGGCGACGCCCGCGCCGATCACGAAGACCTTCGCCGGCGAGATGTTGCCGGCGGCGGTCGTGAGCATCGGCAGGAACTTGCCCAGCGCCGCCGCGCCGATCAGCACCGCCTTGTAGCCGGCGACCGTGGCTCTGCGACGAGAGCACGTCCATCGACTGGGCGCGGGTGATGCGAGGGACCCGCTCGAGCGCGAGCAGCGTCAACCGCCGGGCGGCCAGCGCGGGAAGGAGCGCCTCGGCCGGCTCGACCCCGAGCATGGAGACGATGGTCAGTCCCTCGGGGGCCTCCTGGAGCTCGGCCGCCGTGGGCCGCCGCACCCGCGGCCACAGCTCGGCGCCGGTCAGCGCCTCGGCGCGCGACTCGAGCACCTGCGCTCCGGCCTTCTCGTAGTCCGCGTCGGTCGACGCCGGCCGCGAGCCCCGCCCCGCGCTGGACCGTGATCCGGTGTCCAGCCTTCGTCGAGCCGCTGCACCACCTCGGGAACGAGCGACACCCGAGCTTCGCCGGGTGCGGTCTCCCGTAGCACCGCGATGCGCATCGCCTGTCTCCTAGAAGGAGTTGCCGATGGTGAACTCGAAGAGAACCGGCTCGTCGATTGGTCGTGGGGTCAGAGGGAATCCCCACTCGAACCGTAGCGGACCCACTGGCGAGAACCAGCGAATTCCGAACCCCGTCGCCCAGAACATTCCCAGCGGAAGCGAGTGCTGGGGGTCCTGGAAGTAGCCCGAATTCACCCCGTAGGAGTTTCCGGCGTCGAGGAAGACCACGCCCTTGATGCCCACCTTGGGAACGATCGGGAACTCGAGCTCGAAGTTGATGACGAAGTCCTTGTTTCCGCCCACCAGGAAGACGGTGGACGACGCAGTCCGGTCGTCCGCACGCCGGAACCAGGACGTACGGGGCGATGGAGTTCAGCGTGTACCCGCGGATGGTGTTGATACCACCCACGTAATAGAGCTCGGACACCGGCAGCGGCAGGGCCGCATCCAGGTTGGCGATGTAGCCGATGGTCAGGTTGGTCTTGAACACCGAACCGAACGGCAGCGGGAAGTAGAACCGCGAGAAGAGCGTGTAGCGCGCGTAGTTCAGCGTTCCGCCGAGCCACTCGGGCGCAAATTCTGCGGAGGCGAACTGGTAGAAGCCCTTGCTCGGGAAGAGCCGGTTGTCGCGCTTGTCCCACGCCAGGGTGAGGCGCACCGCCGAGGTCACCTGGGTGCCGATCCGGAAGCGCCCGTAGAGCGGAGTCCGGTTGGTGTTGATGACCCCGGCGTTGGGGCCGGTGCCGGTGCCACCGGGCTCGCCTCGACCCACTCGCGCGTGTACCCCACCGTCCCGATGAGGTCCTCCTAGATGTGGTAGCCGACGCTCGCCGAGCCGCCGAACGCCTGGCGGGTGAAGTCGAACTGGTCGATCTGGGTCCGGTAGACGTCGAACGAGAAGAGCCAGTCCGAGTCGAGGAAGTACGGGTCGTAGTACGACAGCTGGATCAGCTGGCGGATGCTCGACAGCTGGGCCGAGAGCGACACCGTCGTGCCCCACCCGAGGAAGTTGTTCTGGGTGACCTGCGCGGTGAAGATGAAGTTCTCCACCGAGCAGAAGCCGAAGCCCACCTGGAAGCGTGCCGGTGGCTCTTCTCCTTCACCTCGACCGTGACGACCACGTGGGTGTCGTCGCGGCCGGGCTTGTAGTTGATCTCCACGGTCTCGAAGAAGCCGAGCGCCGTCACCCGCTCCTTGCTGCGGCGCAGCCCGCTGCCGCTGAAGAGCTCGCCCTCGTACACGCGGAGCTCGCGGCGGATGACCTTGTCCCGGGTCTTGGTGTTGCCGGTGATCTCGATCCGCTCGATGGTCTAGACCTTCGCCCTTCTCCACCTCGAAGATCGAGGTCGACGGTCCTCTTCTGGGGATTGACGCTGGTCTCGGGGTTGATGTTGGCGTAGGCGTAGCCGTGGTCCTGGTAGATGTCGGCCAGCGCCTGGTCGTCCTGGAGGACCTTGGCCCGGCTGAAGAGCTCGCCGTCGCGCGAGTCGATCACCGCGTAGCAGCCTCACCTTGGGGACGATCAGGTCGCCGGAGAAGTCGATGCTCGCGATGCGGTACTGCTCGCCCTCGTCGATCTTGACCGAGATGTAGATGAGCCGCTTGTCGGGCGAGATGCGCGACGGTGGGCTTCTCCACCTTCACGTTGATGAAGCCGCGGTCGTAGTAGGCGGCCTCGATGACCGCCAGGTCGCGCTGGAAGGCCTCCTCGCGGTAGGTGCCCTCGCCGGTGAGGAACGCGAGGTAGTTCCCCTCCTTGGTGATCATCAGGGCCTTGAGCTCGTCGGCGGAGACCTTCTCCGCGCCGATGAGGTTCACCTGCTTCACCATGACCTTGGCGTGCTCGTTGATCGACGAACACCACGTCGGCCTGGTTCGTCGCCCTGGACGGGGACGATCTTGTAGGTCACCTCGGCGAGGAAGAAGCCCTTCTCGACGTACTTCTCCTGGATCTTCTTGACGTTCCGCTGGACCGCGTCCAGGTCGAGGATCGGGTACGGCTTGAGGTCGATGACGTCCTTGAAGTCGTCCTTGCTGAGCTCCTCGTTGCCCTGCAGCCGCCAGGATCGCGGACCGACGGGCGCTCCGCCACCCGGACCACGTAGACGATGCCCCCGGCGGGCAGCCGCTGGGTGAGCAGCTGGATGTCCTGGAAGTAGCCCGAGGCTCCAGAGCGACTGGACGTCCGCGCCGGTGAGCGCGGGGTCGAAGGGTCGTCCCACCTTGTTCTTCAGCGCCCGCTTGATGACCTCGGGCTCGACCCGGCGGTTCCCCTCGACGCCGGATCTCGACGATGACGTCCGAGTCGCCCTGCCCGGGACGTCGGCCTTGACCGTGTTGCTCCTGACCGGCCGGCCCGGGCGCACCACTGCTCGCGCCCCGGCAGCCGGGGGCTTCGGCGCGGCGCCGCTGTGCCGCCGTCCACCGCCTGGGCGCGCGGACCCGGCGGGGAGGACGAGGCGCGAGCACGGCGGCGGCCAGGAGCCAGGTGGCGGTCGTCTTGCGTGCGGAAACGTTCAACCTCGTCGAGGACCGGCGGCCGTTGGAAGGGCGCGCACTGTAGGGGAGGGAGGAGGACAGGGACAATGGTGAAAAGCTCTACGCCGGCTCGACCTTGCCCCCGGTGAGCCGCAGCCTCCGCGGCATCGAGCGAGCCAGCGCTTCGTTGTGGGTCACCACCACGGCCGTGATGCCCAGATCCCGGTTCACCTCGCGCAGCACCTGGTGGATGCCCTCGCCGGTCACCGGGTCGAGGTTGCCGGTGGGCTCGTCCGCCAGGAGCAGCGCCGGCTCGAGCACCAGCGCCCGCGCCAGCGCCACCCGCTGCGCCTCTCCTCCCGACAGCTCGCCCGGCCGGTGATCGACCCGGGCGCCCAGCCCCACCCGCTCCAGCAGCCCGCGGGCGCGTCCGCAGCGCCGCCGATGCGATCGCATCCGCTGGACCAGCGCCGGCATGGCCACGTTCTCCAGCGCGGTGAACTCCGGCAGCAGGTAGTGGCTCTGGAAGACGAAGCCCATGGTGCGGTTGCGGAAGCGCGGCCAGGTCGGCGTCGTCCGAGCGCCGAGCACGTCGACGCCCGTCGACCTCCATGCTCCCGGCCACCGGCGCGTCCAGGGTCCCGAGCACGTGGAGGAAGGTGCTCTTCCCCGAGCCCGAGGCGCCCACCAGGCTAGACCAGCTCGCCGCGCTCGATGTCGAGCGACAGGCCGCGCAGCACGTCGATGCGCTTGCCGTGCAGCCAGTAGCTCTTCGACAGCTCGCGGATCTCGACGAAGGCCACGCCCTACTCCGCCTTCAGCCCTTCCACCGGCTCGACGCGCGAGGCCTGCAGCGCCGGGTAGATGGACGCGAGGTAGGTGACCAGCACCGCGATGAGCACGGTCGAGCGCCGTCTGCAGCGGCTCGATCTTCACCGGCAACGAGGGGATGTAATAGACCTCCGGGTCGAGCCGGATCCCCACCTTCTCGATGAAGAGGCACCAGGCCAGGCCGGAGAAGAGCCCGAGCAGCCCTCCGGCGATGCCAATCTGCAGCCCCTCGGCGAGGAAGATCTTCACGATCCCGCCGTGCGGGACGCCCAGCGCCTTGAGGACCGAGATCTCCTTGCGCTTCTCCAGCACCAGCATGATCACCGTGGCCACGATGAGCCCCGCGGCGACCACCACGATGATGGAGAGGATGATGCCCATCACCAGCTTCTCCAGCCGCAGCGCGGAGAAGAGGTTCCGGTTCATCTCGCCCCAGTCCTTGGTGCGGTAGGGGTAGCCCTCCAGCGTGTTGAGCACGGTCGAGGCGATGCGCCGGGCGTCGTCCACGTCCTTGACCTTGAGCTCGACACCCGTGGCTCCGGGGATGCCGAAGAAGGATTCGGCCGCCTGCAGGCCGACGTAGACGAACTTCGAGTCGTACTCGAACATTCCCGTGTAGAAGATGCCGGCCACCCGGAAGGCCTTGGTCTTGGGGATGGGCCCCGACGGCCCCAGCCTCCCCCCAGCGGGGAGACCACCGTGCACCGCGGTCCCCCACCAGCACCCGCAGGCTCGAGGCGAGCTCCCGCCCGAGCAGGATGCCCGGCAGAGCGGCTGGCCCCGTCGGCGCGTCCTTCGGGCGTCTGGATGACGTCGTCGTCCTTCGGCTTGTCCAGCTTGTAGCGGGTGCCGCACCGGGATGTCGTCGGGGTGCGCGAGCCAGCGGATGTCGCCGCCGGGCAGGATGTTCTTCGGCAGGTCGGTCACCGTGCCGGTGGTCTGCCGGGTCGATGCCCTTGATGATCGCCCCGTCCACGTTGGCCTCGCTGGCCACCATCACCTCGCCGAGGAGGAACGGGGTCTGACCGACGACGCCGGGGACACCGGCAGATCTTCTTCATCACCTCGGGGTACTCGGGCATCCCGGCCTGCGGGTCGCCGTACTTGAGGACCACCACGTGGGCGTTGGTCCCGAGGATCTTCTTCTGCAGATCCACCTCGAAGCCGCTCATCACGCTGAGGACGATGATCAGCGCCATCACCCCCACCCCGACCCCGCCGACGCTGAGCGCGGTCATCATCTCGGTGGGGGACTGGCTCCGCTCCTGCGCCTCGTGAATGGCCTTCGCCGCGGCCAGGGGATCTCGCCGGCCGAGCACGCGGATCCGCGTCCGCTCCACCGCCGCCTCCGCCGCCCGGAGGATGCCGAGGATGATGAGCGGCGGGACGATGCCGAGGAGCAGCACCGCCAGCGCGCCGAGCAGCAGGCGCGGGCGGAACACGTGGACGTGCCGGCGGGCGACGAACAGCTCGAACCCGGTGCGCAGGTCGAGCCGGCCCGAGGCGTTGGCCACGAAGCCGGTGAGGATGCCGAGGGTGAGCGCCAGCACCAGCAGGCTGAAGACCAGCCAGTACCCGAGCTCGGGACGGCCGAGCAGGTTCGCGAGGTAGATGACCTCCCGGAACCTCGGCCCCAGGGTCGCGTCCAGCGCCGGGATGGACGGGAGGACCGTGAGCAGCGCCGGCAGCGGCATGCCGAGGTAGAGCACGGCGATGGTCGCCTCGGGCGCCGACAGCTTCCGCGACCGCGCCGCCCCGACGAACCCGCCGGCGAACGCCACCCCCGCGGCGACGGTGAGCGCCAGGCCGAAGGCCGCCGGAGGTCCCCACCCGATGCCCCGCGAGGCCGAGGCCAGGGTGGTCTGGACGAGCACCAGGACCAGCTCGGCGCCGAGGATCCCCACCCCGTAGGCGACGAGCGTCGAGAGGTGGAAGTCGCGCCAGCCGGCGAGCGGAGCCGAGAGCGCGGTGCTCCCGGCCTCGGTGACCGCCGGCGCGGACTCGGTCCTCCGCGCGCGCTCCGAGCGCCACCAGCAGCCAGCCGCCGAGCCACGCTGCAGCGGCGGGCCCGAGCAGCCAGACCGAGGGCCCGGCACGCCGCTGCCCGGCGCGCCTCGAACACGGCCGTGACCGCCCCCACGAGCGGGCCCCAGCCGAACGCGCCGAGTGCCACGCGGGCGAGCACCGGTCCCCAGGCGCCGGTCCGGCCCAGCACCACCGCGGCCAGGACCGCACCGGTGAGCACCAGCGCCGCGCCCAGGCCCCGCACCACCCAGCGGGCGCGGGCCGGCGCGGGGGCCGCGACGCCGAGCGCGAGCGGCTCGTCCATCAGCGCTTCTCGGGCTTGAGCAGCGGGAAGAGGATGACGTCGCGGATGGACGGCGAATCGGTGAGGAGCATCGCCAGCCGGTCCACCCCCATGCCCTCCCCGCCGGTGGGCGGCATGCCCTGCTCGAGGGCCCGGATGTAGTCCTCGTCGAAGTCCATCGTCTCGGTGACCCCTCGCCGCTTGGCCTCCAGCTGCGCCTCGAAGCGGCCCTTCTGGTCCAGCGGGTCGTTCAGCTCGCTGAACCCGTTGGCGATCTCCCGCCCGACGATGAACAGCTCGAACCGGTCGGCGATTTCGGGTCGCGGTGTCGTTTCGCCGGGCCAGAGGGCTGATCTCCGTGGGGAAGTCGGTGACGAAGGTGGGCTGGACCAGCGTGGGCCTCCACGTGCGTGCTCGAAGAGCGACCGCCAGCATCGCCCCGCGGACCCAGGGCGTCCAGGTGCTTGCGCTCCGCCTCGGTGAGCCGGGGGGCCACCTCCGCCCGGAGCCGGTCGGCGTCCTCCAGGTCGGACCGGGACAGAGCCGGGAAGGCCTGCGCGGACCGCCTCGGCCATGGGCAGGCGCGGCCAGGGCGGGGTGAAGTCGATGGTCTGCCCCTGGTAGGGGACCTTCGAGCGACCCGGTCACCCGCTCGGCCGCCCCGGAGAGCATCTCCTCGGTGCAGGTCCATCATGTCCTCGTAGGTGGCGTAGGCCTGGTACAACTCGAGCATCGTGAACTCGGGGTTGTGCCGGGTGCTGATGCCCTCGTTCCGGAAGTTGCGGTTGATCTCGTAGACCCGCTCGAGGCCGCCGACCACCAGGCGCTTGAGGTACAGCTCGGGCGCGATGCGCAGGTAGAGCGGGATGTCGAGCGCGTTGTGGTGGGTGGTGAAGGGCCGCGCCGCCGCCCCGCTCACCAGCGAGTGCATCATCGGCGTCTCGACCTCGACGAAGCCGCGCGCGTCGAGGAACTCGCGGAGGTAGCGGACCAGCGCCGTCCGCCGGAGGAAGACCTCCTTCACCTCGGGGTTCGAGACCAGGTCCAGGTAGCGCTGGCGGTAGCGCGTCTCCACGTCGGCCAGGCCGTGCCACTTCTCCGGCGGCGGCCGGAGCGCCTTGGTGAGCGGCAGGTACTCGGTCGCGGCGAGGGTCAGCTCGCCGGTCTTGGTCCGGAACAGCGTGCCCTTCACCCCCACGAAGTCGCCCAGGTCGGTGAGCTTGAAGCGCTCGAACGCGTCGCCGAGCGTGTCCTTCTTCACGTGGACCTGGAGTCTCGCCGCTGCGGTCGCGGAGCTTGATGAACGCCGCCTTGCCGAAGCTGCGCAGGGCCACCACCCGGCCGGCGATGGAGTAGGTCCGCGGCGCTGCCTCGAGCTGCTCGGCGGTGTCGCCCGCGTGCTTCCGCGCCGATGTCCCCCGCGAGGTCGGCCGGACGGAACCCGTTGCCGAACGGGTTGCAGCCCAGGGCTGCGCCAGCGTCCGGCCTTCTCCAGGCGCTGGCTGTAGAGCTCCTGCTCCTTCGCCGATTCGGTCTCGTCGCTCACGTGCGGAGGCCTCTCCTACTCCGGAACGGCCCGGTTGGGGTTCTTCACGCCCAGCAGCTGGGCGGTGATGAATTCGTCCAGGTCCCCGTCCAGCACCGCGTCGACGTTCCCCGTCTCCACCCCGGTCCGGAGGTCCTTCACCATCCGGTAGGGCGCGAGCACGTAGCTGCGGATCTGCGAGCCGAAGGCGATGTCCTTCTTCTGCGCCTCGGCCTCGTCGCGGGCCTGGTTCCGCTTCTTCAGCTCGAGGTCGTAGAGCCGGGAGCGGAGGATCTTCCAGGCCATGTCGCGGTTGGCGTGCTGGCTGCGCTCGTTCTGCATCGCCACGGTGATGCCGGTGGGAATGTGGGTCAGACGGACGGCGGACGAGGTCTTGTTGACCTTCTGGCCGCCGGCCCCGCTCGCCCGGTACACGTCGACGCGGACGTCCTTCTCCGGGATGTCGATGACGATGTCGTCGTCGACCTCGGGGTAGACGGTCACCGAGGCGAACGAGGTCTGGCGGCGGGCGTTGGCGTCGAAGGGGCTGATGCGCACCAGGCGGTGCACGCCGTTCTCCGCCTTGAGGTAGCCGTAGGCGTTCTCGCCGGTGACCTTGATGGAGACGTTCTTCAGGCCCGCCTCCTCGCCGGCCACGAAGTCGTTGATCTCCACCGTCCAGCCCTTCGCCTCGCGCGTAGCGCGTGTACATCCGGAGCAGCATCGCCGCCCAGTCCATGGACTCGGTGCCGCCGGCGCCGGCGTTGATCTCCATGTAGGCGTTGGCGTGGTCGTTCTCGCCGGAGAGCATCCGCTGCAGCTCCAGCCGCTCCACCTCGCGCTCCACCGGATCGAGCGAGGCCTCGGCCTCGGCGCGCGCCGCCTCGTCGCCCGCCTCCGCGGCGAGCTCGAGCAGGGTGCGGGCGTCGTCGAGCGCGCGGTCCACCCGCTCGAAGCCCTCGACCTGGGCCACCAGCGCGCTCTTCTCCTTGAGGAGGCCCTGGGCCTTGACCTGGTCGTTCCAGAAGTCGGGCTGGCCTGCGTCCCGATCGATCAGCGCGATGCGCGAACGCTTGCGGTCCAGGTCAAAGATGCCCCCGGAGCGCGTCCAGGCGCGCCTGCAGGGAGCCGATTCGTTCCGTCGCGTCGATGGGCATGTCGTCGTCAGTGGGGGCGGGAGCGTCGGAGGCGGAAGCGAACGAGGGCGACCAGCCCCGCGAGCCCGGAGAAGAGCGCGGCAAGGTACGCGGGAATGTCACCGATGACAACGTACGGCGTGCTGCCCTCGAGCAGCGGGAGGCTCGCCATCCGCCACTCGGGCCCGGTCAGCTCCGAGGCGGAGACCGACAGCTGGTCGCTCGGGACGATGCCCACCTCGGTGGCGTCGAACACCCGGCCCACCGGATCGATGAACGCCGAGATGCCGGTGTTCGCCGCGCGCGCCACCGGCCTCCCGGTCTCGACCGAGCGGGTGGCCACCATCCGGAGGAACTGGAACGGGGCCGAGGAGAAGCCGTACCAGGCGTCGTTGGTCATGTTCACCAGCACCTGCGCCCCGTTCCGGGTGTAGGCGCGGGAGATCTCCGGGAAGATGGCGTCGAAGCAGATCTCGATGCCCAGGCGCACCGGAGGCCCGTCCGCGCGGCGGAGCAGCGCCGGGCTGAGGTCGTTCCCCGGCGCGAAGCTGGCCCCGACGATGTTCCCGATTCCCAGCACCTCGTCGAGCTTCAACGGGACGTACTCGCCGAACGGGACGAGGTGGTTCTTCACGTAGTGGTGTGAGATGCCCAGCGACGGGTCGAGCAGGAAGGCGGCGTTCTCGTTGCCCTTGCGGAGGTTCCGGGGGTCGAACACGTCCACGCCGACCAGGAGGCCGGCCCGGTAGCCACCCTGGCGAAGCCCGGCGTCGGTGAGGCGGGTCACCCCGGTGGGGAAGGCGAGCGGATAGCTGCCCTCGGGCCAGACGATGAGCTCGGCCCCGGCCGCGTCCGCGGCGGCGGTGGGCGGCAGGTACCGGCCGAGGATGGTCGCGGCGCGAGAGCCCCCCGCCCCATCTTCAGCTTCTGATCGACGTTGGCCTGCACCACCGCGGTCTTGACCCGGGGTGCGGCGGCCGCCGCCCGGTCCATGGCGCGGACGTGGAACGCTCCGTAGACATGGCCGAGCACCAGCACCGCGGCGGCGAGGGCCAGCAGAGTGCGCGGCATCGGCCTTTCCTTGAGCCGCCACCGCCAGGCCTCGTAGACCGCCCCGTTCACCACCGCCACCGCCAGCGCGATGCCGTAGACACCGCCCAGGCTGGCCACCTGGTGGAACCAGAGGTTCCGGGTCTGGGTGTAGCCGAGGTTCGCCCAGGGGAAGCCCGAGCAGAAGTAGTTCCGCATCAGCTCGGTGGCCATCCACACCGGGCCCACCGTCCAGCCCATGCTCCAGCCGAGGCCGCGCTCGATGAGGCGCAGCAGGCCAGCGGCGATGGCCCAGTGGAAGGCGCACCAGGCCACCAGCAGCTCCAGCGCGGGGATGCTGAGCCAGTTCGGCATCCCGCCGAAGGTCACCATCGCCACGTTCACCCACCAGAACGCCCCGGTGAAGAAGACCATCCCCGCCAGGAGCCCGGCGGCGAAGGCCCGCCACGGCGACAGCCGCCGGATGGCCAGGAGCATCGGGACGAGGCAGACGAAGGCCAGCGGCTCGAGCACACCCGAGGCGAACAGCTCGCGCCGCGGGCCGACGGGGAAGGCAATGGGAAACGCCGCCGCCCCGAGCAGGCCGGTGAGCACCAGCGCCCCCAGTCGCCACGGCACGAGGAGCCGTTCCCGGCGGGCGGGGACGGAGGCCAGGCCGCGCGGGGCGGCTGGCGAGGGTGGGAGGGCGACGGCGGACATTTGGCGGGCTCCTACCAGAACCCGCGGGAGTCCGCGTGTCGTCCCGGCGTCAGACGTCGCCGCCGTGACCGGGGACCATCCCCGGCCGACCCAGCAGCCGGCGCTCCAGCTCGGCCATTCGCCGGGCATCCCCCCGCCGGTGGTGGTCATGGCCGAGCAGGTGCAGGAGCCCGTGTGCAAGGTAGAGGTCCAGCTCCTGGGCCAGCGTGCGCCGGTGGGTGCAGGCCTGCCGCCGCGCGGTGTCCAGCGAGAGGATGACATCGCCGAGGTGGCGGGGTCCGGTCGTCCCCGGGGGCGGCTCGCCCGCCGGGAAGCTGAGCACGTCGGTCGGCCGGTTCTTCCGGCGCCAGCTCCGGTTCAGGGTCTGGATGCCCGCATCGTCGGTGAGCAGCACCGAGAGTTCCACGTCCTGCAGCGCCAGCTCGGCGAGGTACGCCCTCGCCCGGTCGCGGAGACGGGCCAGATGCTTTCGGCCGGCCGGCATGGCGGCGTCCACGTCGACCAGCGCCCGGCCCGAAGGCGCAGCGGAGTGGCGACGCGGAGCCTGCTCGCCGCGGGTGCGCGGGCTGCGAGAGGGGCGACTCTTCATGGCCAAGGCCGCTCGCACCGGGCCAGCGTGTCCGGGCACCCGCGGTTTCCCGAGTCACCTGACGGGAAACATTTTCGGACGCTGGCCCCTGGGTGGGGTCCCGAGGCCGTCCCGAGCGTCCGATTCGGTTTCGGGAACTCGACCCGGGAAACAGATTCCAGCGAGGCTCGAATCTGTTTCCCGAGCGTCCCGAGCGGAAACCTTTTCGGACGCTCGGGACGACCTCGCGACCTCACCCGGGGGCACCGTCCGAAAATGTTTCGCCTGGGCCCTTTCCGAAACCGTTCGAGCACTGGGTGCATCGGCGCCGATGCTAGCGTCTGTGGGCGTCCATGCCTCGACGATCGACGTCGCGTCGCTCGAACGAGCCGTTCCTGCTCGCGATGCGGCTCCTCCGGGACGAGGTCTCGAGCTTCGACGTGTACCCGTTCCAGCTCCCGGCGATCCGGTCGCTCGAGGAGCTGCCACTCGATGCGCAGGTCACCGTTCCTCGTGGGCGAGAACGGCTCGGGGAAGTCAACGCTCGTTGAGGCCATCGCGGTGGCGGCGGGTTTCAACCCCGAGGGAGGCAGCCGGGACAACAACTTCGCCACCCGCCGCTCGGAATCCGAGCTCCATCGTCACGTCCGGCTCGTCCGGAGCACTCGGCGACCGAGAACCGGCTACTTCCTCCGGGCGGAGAGCTTCTACAACGTGGGGACGGAGGCCGATCGGATCGCCCGCCAGCCGGGCGGCTCGTATGACGCGTACGGTGGCAAATCCCCGCACGAGCAGTCACACGGCGAATCGTTCCTGGCGCTGGTGAAGCACCGCTTTGGACCGGACGGGCTCTACGTGCTCGACGAGCCCGAGGCGGCGCTTTCCCCACAGCGACAGCTCGCCCTGCTCGTCGCGATGCAGCGGCTGGTCCGGGACGGCTCGCAATTCGTCATTGCGACGCACTCCCCCATCCTGCTGGCCTTCCCCGGTGCCCGGCTGCTCCGGCTCGACGGCGAGCGCATCGAGGCCGTGGCCTACCGCGACACCGAGCACTACGCGCTGACCCGGGACTTCCTCAACGACCCGGACCGCTACCTGCGACGGCTCCTCGCCACCGAGCCGCCCCCCGACGCCGAGGACTGATCAGGAGCGCCGCTGGACGCTGCGCGTCTCGGCGGCGACCACCAGCGACGGCGGACGCGAGCCTCCGAGCGCCCCGGGAGGGTACGGCGGCCGCGAGTGGTAGATGCCCTCGAGCGTGTGCAGGAACGACAGCGCGATGGCGTTCAGGTCCCGCAGGGTGAGGTCGCACTCGTCGAGCTGCCCCTCGGTGAAGACGGTGGTGATGATCCGCTGCACCAGCGCCTGGAGCCGCTCGGTGGTGGGCTCGGGCATGGCCCGGCTCGCGGCCTCCACCGCGTCGGCCAGCATGACCAGCGCCGCCTCGCGGAACTGCGGCCTGGGCCCGGCATAGCGGAAGACGCGCGTCCTCGACCGCGCCCTCGCGCCCCTCGGCCTCCTTCAGCGCCCGGTGGTGGAAGTAGCCCACCAGCCGCGTGCCGTGGTGCTGGGCGATGACGTCCTGCACCGCACGCGGCAGCTTGTAGCGCTTGGCGAGGTCGAGCCCGTCGGTCACGTGGCGCTTGATGATGACCGCGCTCATCCCCGGGGCGAGGCAGTCGTGCGGGTTCTCGCCCTTCTGGTTCTCGCCGAAGTAGAGCGGGTTCTTCCCCTTCCCGATGTCGTGGTAGTAGGCGCAGGTCCTGCCGAGCAGCGGGTTGCAGCCGGTGGCCTCCGCAGCGGCCTCCACCAGGCTCCCGACGATGATGCTGTGGTGGTACGTGCCCGGGCTCTGGACGATGAGCTCCTTGAGCGCCGGGTGGTTCAGGTTGGCCAGCTCGAGCAGCTTGAGGTCGCTGGCGTAGCCGAAGCCGAGCTCGAGCAGCGGGGTGAGCGCCAGCACCAGGGTCGGGACGATGAGCGCGGACCCGAGGCCCGCGAAGCCCGCGACGAGCAGCGCGTCTCGCGCCGGCCCCTTCCCCGCCGCGAGCGCGAACGCCAGCACCACTCCGGCGTTCACCAGGCCCACCCACACCCCGCTCCGGAACAGCGCGGCCCGGTCACGCGCCCGGGCCACCTGCGTCGCTGCCACCAGGCTCCCGAGCAGGCCGTAGACGGCGAAGAAGAGGGAGTTGCCGAGCATCACCCCCACCAGCATCGAGAGGACGAGCCCGAAGAAGAGCGCCAGCTCCTGGTTCAGGAGGAGCCGGACCAGCATCGCCCCCGCGGCGATCGGCAGCAGCACCAGGAGCGCCTGGAGCGGGACCGCTGGCCAGCGGTCGTGGAGCGCCTCGGCCACCGCCGCGGCGAGGCGGAAGGCCCCGAGGAAGAGCAGGAGCAGCACCCCCAGCAGCAGCCCGTCGCGCCGGGTCGGCCGGAACCGCCGGAAGGCCCTGCGGTGGAAGGTCCAGATTCCGGCGAGCAGCAGCGCGACGAGCGCGGCGGTCCCCGCGCTGGCCTCGAAGACGTCGAAGCGGTCGGTCTGGGCCCGCATCGCGGCGAGCATCCGCAGGTGGTCCGGCGTGACCAGCTCGCCGTCGCCGATGATCTTCTGGCCCTTCTTGATCTGGATGACCGCGTCCTTCACCCCGGCCGCGGCCAGGGCTCGCCGCCGCTCGGTCTCGGCGATGTTGGCGGTGAGGTTGGGCCGGAGGGCGCGCTTGGCGATGCGCAGGGTCGCGCGGCGAAGGAGCGGGGGGGCGTCCGGGAGGAGATTCCCGGGCAGGCTCGCCCAGCGATCCATCTCCGAGCGTGCCTCGCGGACGTCCAGCACCGCCGGCGCCACCACCGCGCTCGGGTGCTCGGTCCCGTCGTTCAGATCGCGGATGGTGAGGAAGCTCCCGGCGGGCCCGAGGTCCTCGCGGGCACCCACCACCGGGGCGAGGAACCCGCGCGAGAGCACCGAGAGCACCGCACGCTCGACCTCGGGAGGAGCCCGCGACTCCAGCAGGGCCTTCCAGTCCTCGTCCTCCACGTCGAACAGGCGCTGCTCGAACGTCTGCCGCGTCTGCGCCACGGCCGCGGAGTCCACGGGCTCCGCCTTGCGCTTGCCAGGAGCGGGCTTCGCCGCCGCCTCGAGCCGTCCGAGCCCGCCCGCAGCGCCTCGAACGCGTCGTGCACCGATGCCTGGACCTCGGGCACCACCGCGGGGTTGAAGTCGAACACCGGGCGGACCCCGGCTCGCGCCTCCTGGCGGCGCCGATCGGTGAGCGCCGCATCCGGCAGGTCGTAGTCCCGGGTGGCCTTGAACCCTGCCGCCGAGGGGCTCTCGAAGGGCCGCCCCACGTCCTCGGGCCGCAGCTGGGGAAGCGTCTGGACCGCGAACCCCGGCGCGACGAGGAGCCCGGCGAGCACCGACACCACCCCGAGCAGCGTCAGCGCGGGCAGGGCCCGGCGAAGGTCCGCGCGCCACCGGCCTTTGGCGTCGTCGTCCAAGAGCGGCGCACGCTAGGGTCCGGGGGCGACACCGCACAAGCCGGCGAGCCCAGCCGAGCAGGCAGCGGTGGCCATCCGCAGCAGTGGACGTGTGTTCTCGGGTGGGCAGTGGCAGCGGACCCGTGCGGCGCGCCACCTCGGCGCTCAATCCCTCACTCCGCGCGAAGCGCCTCCTGCGGATCGACGCGCGTGGCCCGGTGGGCCGGGACGAGCGCCGCGGCGAGCGCCACCAGGGACAGCATCGCGGCCGCCCCGAACGCGGTCGGAGGATCGGACGGGGCCACCTCGAACAGGAGTCGCTGGAGCGAGCGGCCGAGGAGGAGCGCACCGCCGAGGCCGGCGACGATGCCGATTCCGGCCAGGGTCAGCGCCCGGCGAAGGACCCACCAGCGGACCGACCGCGCCGAGGCGCCGATGGCCATCCGGATGCCAATCTCCCGCGTCCGCTGGGCCACGCTGAAGGCCAGCACCCCGTAGACGCCGGCCGCGGCGAGGACCACCGCCAGGCCGGCGAACAGCCCGAGCAGCACGCCGGCCGAGCGGGGCGCAGCGACCGAGTCCGAGATCCGGTCCTCGAGCGTCTTCACCTCGAACAGCGAGAGACCCGGGTCCACCGCTGCCAGCTCGCGCCGGGCGGCCGAGGCAATCGGGGCCAGCGCCTCACGGCTCCGGAGGACGAAGGTCAGCCGGCCGGAGGTGTCCTGGTCGAGCGGGAAGTACATCTCCGGCCGCGGCTTCTCTCCGAGGCCGTCGTGGTGGACGTCCCCCACCACGCCGACGATCCGCCGCCACGGCAGCTGCTCCTCGGCGTCTCCCGGGCGGATCCGCGCGCCGAGCGGCGACTTCCCCGCCCAGAAGCGCCGCACCGCCTCGACGTTGACCAGCGCCACCGGCTCGGCTCCGGCCCGGTCCGACTCCTCGAGCGAGCGTCCCTCCTTGAGCGGGATGCCCATGGCCTCGACGTATCCGGGCGAGGCGAAGCGGTACTCGATCGCCGGCTCGTGCGCCTTGTCGAAGATCTGTCCCTCGATGGAGAAGTTCCCGTTGGTGTTGCTGCCGCTCAGGGGAAGGTCGTTGATCGCGCCGGCGTAGCTCACCCCGGGCAAGGCCCTCAGCCGCGGGAGGAACGCGGCGAGCATCGCCCGCTTCGACGCATCATCGCGGTACCGCTCCGGAGGCAGCTGGACCCGGAAGGCGACGGCGTGCTCGGCTCGGAACCCCGGGTCCTGGTGCAGGAGCCGCTCCATGCTCTGCAGCACCAGCGCCGCACCGAGCAGCGGAGCGAGGGCGAGCGCGACCTCGAAGATCACCAGCCCCGACTGCAGCCACTGGGTCCGGTGGCCGAGCGCGCTCCGCATCTCGCCACGGACCGCCGCGATGTCGCCCCGGGCGAGCAGGAGCGAGGGCAGGACGCCGAACAGCGCGGTGGTCAGCACGCACAGCCCGACGGAGAAGGCCAGCACCCGGGCGTCGAGCCCCACGGCGTGCGCCAGCGCGGGGGCGCGGATGGGCAGCGCCCCGCGCAGCACCGAGGCGCCCATCCATCCCACCAGCAGCCCGAGGCCGGTCCCGACCACCGAGAGCACCCCGGCCTCGGCCAGCAGCGCCCGGGCCACCCGCCAGCGGTCGGCCCCGAGCGCCATCCGGACCGCCACCTCGCGCCGGCGCGCCGCCCCGCGGGCGAGCAGGAGGTTCGCCAGGTTCACGCAGGCGATGAGCAGCACCAGCCCGACCACCGCGCCGAGGGCGCCGAGCGAGGTGCGCGCCTCGCCGAGGAGCTCGTCCTCCCAGGGGACCACCAGGATGCCGTGGTGCTGGTAGTCCGGGGTCTCGCGGGCGATCGACTTCACCACCGACAGGAGGTCCTTCTGTGCGGCGGCGACCGTCACCCCGGGCGCGAGCCGGCCGATGGCGTTCATGAAGTGCATCCCCCGGGGCAAGGTGGCGGGATCGTTCTGCAGTGGGACCCAGACGTCGGAGTCCCCCAGCCAGTGCGGCTGCTCACGGACCACCCCGAGGACGGTGTGGTCGCTCCCGTCGAGCCGGATGGTGCTCCCGACGATGTCCGGACGGCCGGCGAAGTGCTTTCGCCAGAATCGCTCGCCGAGCATCGCCACCGCGGGCCCGCCGACCCGGTCCTCGTCCTCGGCGAACTCGCGCCCCAGCAGCGGCGGGAGGCCCAGCACCCGGAGCGCGCCCGCGTTCATCCGCTGGGTCGACACCCTCAGCGGCTCGCCGTCACCGGAGAGGCTCTTGTTGGTCTGGGCGAAGAGCGCGAGCCCGCTCAGGCTCCGGGACTGGGTGATCCAGTCGTGGGCGTCGGGGACCGAGACCGACGCCCGGGCCACGTCCGGCTGGACGTCGTAGATCCGCACCAGCTGCTCGGGCGCGCGGTACGCCAGGGGTCGGAGCAGCACCGCGCTGACCAGGGTGAAGACGGCGGTCGTCGCTCCGGTGGCGAGGGCGAGGGTGAGCGACCGCGGTGGCGGTGAAGCCCCGGTCCTTCAGCAGACGCCGGATGGCCACCCGGAGGTCCTTGCCGATGCCCGGCCAGGGGCCGCGGACTCGGCGGGGAGCGGGCGCGAGGGCTGGGCTCATGCGGCGGTCCTGCTCAGCGAAGGGCGTGCCACCGGTCCACGGGGCTCGGACTCGCAGTTGCCGAGTCGAACGGCCGGTGACGCTCGTCTCCCCGGCCAGCTCCGGGAACCCACGTCCCATTTCCGGGACGAGCGGCTCGCGGCGCCCGAGTCGTCAGCTCGGGTCGGCGCCGGGCAGCGGCGCCGCCGTCGACGTCTCCGCCGGGGCCGGCCTCCACCTTCGACTCGGCATCCGCCCGCTCGTAGGCCCGGATGACCTCCTGCACCAGCGGATGGCGGACCACGTCCACCTCGCTGAAGGTACAGAAGGCGATGCCCTCCACGCCCTCGAGGATCCGGCGCGCGTGCGACAGCCCCGAGAGCCGCCCCTGCGGCAGGTCGACCTGGGTGACGTCGCCGGTCACCACCGCCTTGCTGTGGAACCCGAGCCGGGTGAGGAACATCTTCATCTGCTCGACGGTGGTGTTCTGCGCCTCGTCGAGGATGACGAACGCGTCGTTCAGCGTGCGGCCGCGCATGAAGGCCAGCGGCGCGACCTCCACCGTCCCCTGCTCCACCAGCTGGGTCGCCCGGTCCGGCGTCCATCATGTCGTGGAGCGCGTCGTAGAGCGGCCGGAGGTACGGGTTCACCTTCTCCGCCAGGTCCCCGGGGAGGAAGCCCAGCTTCTCGCCCGCCTCCACCGCCGGACGGGCGAGGACGATCCGCTTCACGCTGCGGGCCTGGAGCGCCGCGACCGCCATGGCCATCGCCAGGTAGGTCTTCCCGGTCCCGGCCGGGCCGATGCCGAAGACGATGTCGTGCCGGCGGATGGCGTCGACGTAGCGCTTCTGCCCGAGGCTCTTGGGCGCGACGTGGCGGCCCGCCGCGCGAGAGCACCGGCCCGAGGACGAGCGTGTCGAGGCCCTGCTCCGCCGAGGCGCCCCGGCCGAGCATCTTCAAGCCCTGCTCCACGTCCTCGCGGCCCACGGGCTGCCCGGCGCGGAGGATCGTCTCCAGCTGCTCCACCAGGCGCACCGCGGAGGCGACGGCGTCGGCAGGCCCGGACAGGTGGAGCTCGGTTCCGCGCTGCCCGACCCGCACGCCCAGCCGTCGCTCGATGGCCTTGAGGTTCTCGGCGTGGTTGCCGGAGACGCCGAGGGCGACGTCGTTGTCCCGGAGGTCCACCCGGGCGGTGGTCACGAGCGCGGTGTCACGGGGGGAGGCGGTGGGCAACGGTTCCTTTCAGGTGCGCCCGGGACGGGGGCGCGGCAGCAATCGGGGAGGCTAGCGCAAGGGCGGCAGGAGGATGAACTCCTGGGGTCCCACGCGGCGGTAGTAGTAACCCTCCGCCCAGGGGAAGCGCACGTCGCTGGCGGACAGAAGCCCCTGGTCCACCAGCGCCTCGCAGCGAGCCCGGGACCTCCCCCCGCTCCAGCCGGTACACCGCCAGGGCACCCTCGATGCGGCTCACCTGGGCCCGGGCAATCTGCTGGCGGAGCACCCCCTCGGCGAAGCCCGCCCCGGTGCTCGAGCGCACCGCCCAGGGGTTGAGCTGGGTCCCGAGCAGGACCCCCACGATGCCGGCCAGCACCACCATGCTCACCGCCAGGCGGCCCAGCGCCCCGCGGACCCGGTCGCCGAAGTCGATGTCGTCCTCCGGCAGGTCCGGCTCGCCCACCGGCATCAGGGCGTTGGCGTGGCCGAGGTTCGCCAGGTTGCAGAGCGCCTTGCAGGTCTCGAACTCGCCCAGACACGACAGGTCGATGAGCTTGCGGACGTCGCGGTAGCCGTTGACCAGCGCGAACACCCGGCGCTCGGACGTCCCGATGGAGGCGAACTCGGCCCCGGTGTCCGCCGGCTCCGCCCTCGGGGGGCAGGTACTTGCCCGGCGCGAAGACCAGGTCGTAGCGGGGGATCCGCTTCCGGATGACCGGCCACTCGTCGACCATCCGGAAGCCTTCCATCAGCACCGACTCGGCGCGCACCGGCTCCAGGTCGTGGGTGTCGTGATGGACGGGGCCCTGCTCGAACTCGTAGGTCCCGCTCTTCCAGGTGAAGAGCCGGTAGAGCGTCTCGCTGAACTGCAGCTGCGCCATCCGCCGGTACTGGTCCTTGGTGAGGACGCCCTGGGAGATGAGGCAGTCGCCCAGGCGCTGCAGCGAGCGCTTCTGCGTCTCGAGCGCCAGCTCGAGCTGGGCCTCGGTGATCAGCTCCGCCGCCACCAGCAGGTGGCCGAAGAGGTCGCGCTTCTTCTTGGTGGCGCTCTCGGCGGAGACGATGGCCCCGTCGACGAAGCCCACCTTCACCTCCTGGTCCTTGCTCCGGAGGTGCAGGACGCCCGTCTTCTGCTGCTGGGCGATGAGCTGGAGGATGTCGGCGATGCCGAAGTCCTTGAGCGTGCCGGCCAGGGCCATCGGCTAGCTCCTCTCCTTCGCCAGGTGGCGGAGCGAGGAGCTCCAGGTCGCCGCGAGCAGCAGCAGCGCCAGCACCAGCCAGAGCAGCGCTCCCGCGGAGGCCCCCGGCGTGCGGAGCAGCCCCTCGCGGTTGATGGCCACGCCGATGGCGAAGGCGAACACGAAGGCGTGCAGCGCACCGCGCACCGGAACCCCGGTGAAGAGGTGCCCGGCGCCCGACCAGAGCAGCCCGAGCCCGTACGCCCAGCGGCTCACCCACGCCTGGTGGTGGCGGACCTCCATCTCCTTGTTCACCCGGGCCATCGGCGCCACCTTGCCGCGACGGGTGTAGACGTTGACGCACTGGTGACAGAGGTAGCTGTTCTCCACCAGCTCCGGGTCGCAGCGGCGGCACACCGCCCGGCCGCACTTGCTGCAGCTCCGGCTGACCCCCTTGCCCACCCCGGACGAATCCGAGGCCGGCGAGCACGGCCACGCCCGCCAGCGGCACCAGCAGCGCCGCGCCGGGCTCGAGGTTCCCCACCAGGCTCTGGGCGAGCTGCGCGCTCACCCGGGACCGGCGCTCGAGCCCGTCGGTGACCGGCGGCTCGGTGCGGGACAGCGCCGGCGTGAGGAGGGTGAGGTTCATCGCCGGACGGCTGTCGGGCGGGTCGGCCCGGCTCATCAGCCGCTCGTCGAGCCGCTGCGCCGCGGCGGCGGCGTTCTGCGCCCGGTCCAGCTCGGCGCCCACCGCGTCGTCGGAGAGCGTGTGGGCCCGCCGTCGGTACGCTCGGACTGAGCGCATATGGCGGCATCTGGAAGCCGCTATACGAATATGTCACCAGCAGTGCGTCGGCCTGGGTCACCACCGGCAGGATGCAGGTGGACCCGCCCTGCTGCAGGTTGAGCTTCGCTGCGAGCAGCATGCCGGCCATGCAGTTGAGTGCGCCGACGTTGCCGCAGCCCATCCCGGAGAGGATGGTCTTCGCATCGTCGAACGTTGTCACTTGGTAGCCGCCCAGGGACTGGGGCAGGTTGGCGGTGGTGGCCGCGCGGTGGTTCTTCCAGTAGCCCGGCGTCAGGTTGGCCGTGAACGCCGGAGTGATCGTGACGTGGGCCGTGGAGCTGCAACGCGGGTCGGCGTTCCCCGGCACGCAGTTGCCGTCGGTCGAGTGGATCGTGGCCGTGTTGGTCGCGGTGCCATTGGTCGTTGTCGCCGTCGGGGCAGTGACGCGGAGGGTGTAGCTGGCGCCGACCGCCAGGTCCGCCGCCGTGCATGTGAGCGTGTTGGAACTGATGCTGCAGGTAGGGAGCGGGGTGACCGCGCCGCCCGACGCCGTCGGACCGGTGGCGATGGTCCAGGTGCCGATCCCAGCTGGGGTCGTCGGCAATGGGTCGCTGAGGGTCACGCCATGAGCCGTGACCGTCCCGATGTTGGCGACGGTGATGTTGAAGCCGATGGGGCTGCAGGAACATGACCGGCCCGACCGGATCCGCGGTCTTGGTGACTTGGACGATCGGATCGGAGATCACGACCGGCTCGTCGCCGCAGGCGCTGTGCGCGGCGCTGTTGTTGGCGTCACCGCTGAACACCGCCACCCACTGGTAGGTGCCGGCCACGAGCGGCGGGCCGAATCCCAACGGCGTCGTGTGGGGGCCGTTGGTGCTGATGTTGTTGACCGTTTCGCTGTGGACCGCACCCGTGCCGTTCGTGGCGCGGGTCACGCCGGGGGCGAACAGGTAGAACGTGATCGACCCGGTGCCGAGCAGATTGCTCGTGCCGGCCAGGGTCGCGCTGTCCTTCAGGTTGGCTCCGGTCCCGCCCGAGGACGGGTTGGTCGTGGTCGAGATGGTCGGGCTGGCCGTGATCACGACCGGCTTCGTCGCCGCAGGCGCTGTGCGCGGCGCTGTTGTTGGCGTCACCGCTGAACACCGCCACCCACTGGTAGGTGCCGGCCACGAGCGGCGGGCCAATCCCAACGGCGTCGTGTGGGGGCCGTTGGTGCTGATGTTGTTGACCGTTTCGCTGTGGACCGCACCCGTGCCGTTCGTGGCGCAGGTCACGCCGGGGGCGAACAGGTAGAACGTGATCGACCCGGTGCCGAGCAGATTGCTCGTGCCGGCCAGGGTCGCGCTGTCCTTCAGGTTGGCTCCGGTCCGCCCCGAGGACGGGTTGGTCGTGGTCGAGATGGTCGGGCTGGCCGTGATCACGACCGGCTCGTCGCCGCAGGCGCTGTGCGCGGCGCTGTTGTTGGCGTCACCGCTGAACACCGCCACCCACTGGTAGGTGCCGGCCACGAGCAGCAGGGACAAATCCCAACGGCGTCGTGTGGGGGCCGTTGGTGCTGATGTTGTTGACCGTTTCGCTGTGGACCGCACCCGTGCCGTTCGTGGCGCAGGTCACGCCGGGGGCGAACAGGTAGAACGTGATCGACCCGGTGCCGAGCAGATTGCTCGTGCCGGCCAGGGTCGCGCTGTCCTTCAGGTTGGCTCCGGTCCCGCCCGAGGACGGGTTGGTCGTGGTCGAGATGGTCGGGCTGGCCGTGATCACGACCGGCTCGTCGCCGCAGGCGCTGTGCGCGGCGCTGTTGTTGGCGTCACCGCTGAACACCGCCACCCACTGGTAGGTGCCGGCCACGAGCGGCGGGCCAAATCCCAACGGCGTCGTGTGGGGGCCGTTGGTGCTGATGTTGTTGACCGTTTCGCTGTGGACCGCACCCGTGCCGTTCGTGGCGCAGGTCACGCCGGGGGCGAACAGGTAGAACGTGATCGACCCGGTGCCGAGCAGATTGCTCGTGCCGGCCAGGGTCGCGCTGTCCTTCAGGTTGGCTCCGGTCCCGCCCGAGGACGGGTTGGTCGTGGTCGAGATGGTCGGGCTGGCCGGATTGATGGTGGTCACGCCCTGGCCGCTGCCACTGGCGCCGAGCTGGTCCGGCTGGCCGGGGTCCCAGAAACCTGCGACCGACGCGCTATACGTCGTCGGGTTCGGGGTGGGCACGTTCAGGACGTTGACCGTGAAGTTGACCTTGCAGTTGCTGTTGGCGGGCGTCGGCCCCAGAGCCGACGTCAGGTCGACGTTCGTGGTCGGCGTGAATGTCCAAGTGGTGGTCGTCGCGTTATCCACGTGCGTGATGGTCCACGACGAACCCGAACAGACAGTGGTGGCGTCGCCGGTGCCTGTCGCGCTCAGGGAGAAGACTCCGAGGGCGGTGGTCGGGTCGCGTTGGTGACCCGGATGACCCCGACATCATTGGGCGCGTCGGATGAGTTGGTGATCGACAACCGGGACGCGACGCTGGTTGCCCCCGCGGGTCACTGGCGCGGCCGGCTGCGGGATGTTGGGGGTGATGCTCATGCCGGTCCCGGCGAGGGTCATCGGCACCACGACCAACATCGAGCCCGCGACCAGGATCGTGGCGGCGACGGCCGCCCGAACTCGGCTAATGGGTCCTACTCGTGCCATCTCTCGATTTTCCTCCTAGTCCCTATCTGGACCATGCGGCCCAACCCCCGGACTATGTGAAGATCGAAGACGGATACCAGCACCTTCCCCAGAGGTGCCAGCTCGTCAATTCAGTGACCGATGTTCCTGATCGATCCCTCCTGTGCTGACCGGACTGCACCGGCGTTTGTCACCGCAGAACCTTGCCCTGGCGGTTCATCGAGGGACATCTGCCTCAAGGCCCCGACATCTCATGAACGGCCCGGCCGACTACGGCGGGACTTGGAATCGCAGGTTTGGATGCATCAGGAGCCGTTCCGACTGATCGACATCGATGACGGCCACGGACAAGTGTCCACGACAAGCCCTGCGCGACGACCGCGCTGGCTGGCGCCAGCACCATCGGCCCTCCTCTCTCCATGCTCGCTGCGATACAAGGATCGACAAGTGCAGAGCAAGGCGACGCGGAGAGATGCCGTGGCGAAGCCTGAGGCGGGCACCATCCCTCGGATTCGAGGCCGTTGCACGAACGCACCTGTATTCCTGCTGAGACTAACGACTCCTGACCTACATGGTCAAGGCGCTATCGCCAGCAGACGCTTCCGGTCCGGGCGTGTCAGCGTGCGAGCCTGAACGAAGGTGGTGCACAGGCACCGGCCGGCTGACAAGGCACCAGGCGTTCTGCTCGGCTGGGGTACCAGCCGAGCGGCCGGGGTCGAGCGACCGGGCGAGCTCGGGTCGCAAGCCAGCTGATGAGCAGATCCGACACCAGGCAGGGTCTCCCGAACCCGCTGCAGCTCGCCGTCCTCATGCGCGCCTACCACGATGAGGTCCGGCTCGCTCGTCCGTCTCCCGCGATCCAATCCCTCCTGGTCAACCCGCTCGCGATCGTCGGACGGCTATTGGGCTATCGCTCGTCCGATCCCCGATACAGCGCAGGTTCGGACCGACCCACCGACGAGATCGCGACCGGGTAGGTTCGTTCCGGTCGATCTCGACCGGCTAGTGAAGGTCTGGCCCGACCAGCGCGATCAGGACCACCTGCGGGATCCCGAGGACCGGTCCATAAGGGACCGCGAAGCCGTACCAGAAGACGGCACTCACGCCCAGCAGGACCAGCTGGAGCACCGCGCCGTCGAGCTGGCCGTTCCACAGCCACCAGGCCGCCCAGGAATTTGAAGGCGCTGATCGACACGAAGATCAAGCCGGCGACGATCAGGGCGTCCATGCCGAGCGCCTCGAATGGGCCACTCAACGCGCGGAACAGGCCAGCGACCATCGGCAGGCGCTTGTTGACGAGTGCATACCTGAGGATCGCGGACCACGACCGTCGAGATGAACGCCTCGATCACCACCAGGGCGACGAGGACGGTCTGGAGCGTGGTCTGCATGGTCTCCTCCGTGTCGGGCCCTGGCAGAAGAGTGTCGGATGTCGATGTCTCGGACGCGTCGCGCCGCAGAGGTTCCGTCGGTCAGTTCGTGACCGATCGCGTCTGGAGCCAGGCCACGAGGAGGTCTGACACCAGGTGCTCGGCGTGTTTCGAGGCGCCGCCTCGGCCGGTGGCCTGGAGCGATCCGATGACCCACGCGTTCAGGATGACCATGATCATCGCCACCGCGTCCGATCCTCGGCCAGCGGCCCGAGCGCCGCCCGGACGAGGGCTGTCGAGTTCCGCGTTGTAGCGAGCCTCGGCATCGGCCCACGCCTGGACGCCGGCGGGTTCCCGTCGGGACACCTGCCACCACGGGTACCTGCGCTCGAAGAACGCGGCGATCTCACCGATCGAGCAACCGGATCCGGTCGGGCATCGCCTCGACGCCGTCGAACAGGTCCGGTGTCGGCATGCGCAGGTCAGCCAGGATCCGGGTCGTCACCTCAGTCGCGAGCGCCTCGGCCGATCCGAAATGGTTGGCGACCGTGCCCGGCGCGACGTCCGCCCGCCGGGCGACATCGAGCATCGTCGTCGCCCCGATGCCCTTCTCCTGGTGAGCTCGAGGGCGGCCGTCGATGATCCGGCGCCGGGTGTCCGCCTGCTGGACGGCACGCTTTCCGAGGGCGTATTTCCGCGGCATCGCTCAGTCGTTCCTGATTCTATTGACTTCATGATGCAACCAATATAGCATCCCGCCTGCTGGCTTGCCGAATGGAGGGTCTCGATGTGTTGACCATCGCGATGCGGGTGGTCGGTCTCGGATATGCGGCGGTCGTGGCGGTCTTCGTCGCGTACGCCTTCCAGCCGTACGCCGCGGATTTCATCCTCGTCATCGCGGGGTTCATCGTCCTGTTCGGAGTGATCGGCCTCGCCTCTGTGCTGTGGGCCGGGAGCACGCGCCGCCCGTGGTTCTGGCTCCTCGCGATGGTGCCGGGTCTCCTGGCGCTCCTGTCGGGCGGATCCTATGGGCCGTACGCTCTGACGCACCCCGCTGACACCGTCGCCTTCGTGACGACGCTCCTGTCGCTCATGGGCGGGCTCATGATCGTCTTCGGCAGCGTCACGGCGTGGCTCGAGGTCCGCCGCGGCCGGTCGCTCTGGTCGTCGTCGGGTCGGGCCGGGCCGATCCTCGCCGGCACTGACCGGCCTCGTCATCGGCGCCTGCCTGACCGCCTTCGTCGGCGCGTCCTCGACCAGCGCAGGGACCGCCGCGGGCGAAGCGCCCGCCTCCACCGCGGCGCTCACGACCGAGGACACCAGGTTCTCCGGCGACCTCGTGGCGACGACCGGTGCGGTCCTCGGCGTCTTCGTCACGAACAAGGACGGCTACCCCCACGCCTTCGACATCGATGCCCTGGGGATCCATGTCCCGCTGCCGGCCGGCGCGACCACGTTCGTCGGCGTCAAGCCGAGCAGCGCCGGGTCACTCGAGTTCTATTGCGGCGTGCCCGGCCACCGAGACGCCGGCATGGTCGGCGCGATCGTCGTCCAGTAGGGAGGGTCCGATGACCTGGGCAGCCGTCTATCCCTGGCTCCTCGTGCTCCACGTCCTGTGCGTCTTCGCCTTCCTGGCGATCCATGGCGTCTCGATGGGCGTCTGGTGGCGGGTTCGTCGGGAACGCGACCGGAGCCGGCTCATCCCGCTCCTCGAGTTATCCGCCGCCGCGATCACACCGATGAGCGTGGCCGGGCTCCTCTTGATCGTCAGCGGCGTGCTGGTGGGAGTCGCCGGGACGTGGTGGTTCAACGGCCAGTGGTGGCTCTGGGTCTCGATCGGCCTGCTCGTCCTGATCGTGGGGGTGATGACCCCACTGGTCGCGATCCCCCTGAACGGCGTGCGGCGCGGGCTCGGCGTGCCCATCAGGGCCGATCTGAAGGCCGGGACCAGTCCGGCACCGGTCGACGACGTCTCGCTCGACCGGCTGCTGCGCGATCGACGGCCGTTGATCGGTGGATCGCTCGCGATCGCCGGGATCGTCCTGATCACCTGGTTGATGGAGTCGAAGCCATTCTGAAGTGCCGTCGCGTCGGCGGCAGGAGGGATCGATGAGCACGGGATCCATGCCGCGCACCTCGTGCGGTGCATCTGGATATCGGCGGCGTCGGCCCGCCGGGCGGCACAGGCGGCCGCCGTCCTGACCGTCGGCGGAGCGGTGACGCTCGGTGTGTTCTTCACGGTCGGGCAGCCGTGGGGGACGATCAACGACTGGACGTCGATCTTCCTTGCCGTGGACCGTGCCGATCGCGTTGGATCGCCCGCCGCGACCCGCGATCGGCACCGCTCATGCTCGGAGCCGGCTTCGATCCGTCGGTGTCGTCGTCGCGACGGCCTTCACCTCGCTGCTGATCTCAGGCCGGATGACGCTTCGAGGAGACCCTGCCGGCGTCCTAGGGGGTCAGGCGCTGATGGGCGTCTGGCTCGTCCTGGTCGGACTGGCTGCATGGTCGGATCCTGGGGCGCGACGGATGGCGAGGCTCGCGCTCACCGGCGGCGCCGGGCTGTGGCGACCGCGGCCGGGGTCCAGACAGGTGGGATGGAGAGCCCGGTCGGGGCGCTCGGCTTCGTGGCGGCCTCATCGGTACCGCCGGCTTCTATGGGCTGCTCGGGCGCCGATCAGACCGATAGGGACCCTGCGACGATCGGTGAGCGTGACGACTGCGCGACGACCGTCCGCGGTCTCAGCGTGACCGTTCGAGGAGGAGCGTATCGAGCCCTCTCGTCAGACCCCACCCGCCCGCGGACCAGCCGGGGGACGGCGAGGGCGTCCCGGACGACGTACGGCGCCGCCAACCACGCCGGCGTCGTGGCGGATGGTCGAGACGCTCGTCCGGGCAGAGCCGAAGTGACCTCGGTCGAGACCGAGAAGCTCGGCAGTCGGACCGAGTGGACCTGGACATCGCCGAC
>CAVVPC010000014.1:0-77732 GCA_963750005.1 uncultured Chloroflexia bacterium | reverse complement strand
TCTGCTCGGCGAGGGTCTTTGACCCCGCCGAGGGCATTGACCGAAGATACCGTCATAAATGTCAAGCGGAAAAATTGGCAGCCGCCTGGAAGTTGGGGTCAAATGGGACACCGGATTTCAAGACGCCCAAGGACAAACATAGCAGTTTTCGCATGGCAGCCCCAATGATCGTCATGGTATGTTTATCACGCTGGCGGAGGCGTTCACAAAAGACTTAAATCACTGGATTAAAACGTCTGGCATTCACTGCCGGGAAATAAAGAGCTTTACGTAAATGTGAATTGCCGATTTTAGACATGCGAGGTTTACCGTGGATCGATGTTCCGGAGAGGCGATGTTGAGGGCTCAAACCTGCATAGGCCACGAGTGCACGTGTGGAAGAAAAGGCTTGAATGTTTTCACTCTGATACACTCACCTATCTATTTGGCGATCACCTGGGGAGCACCTCCCTGGCAGTGACAGGAACTGAAGTGATCGAGACGCGCTATAAGCCGTGCCCCCTCCGTTTCTCTTCGGGGGTGCTACGCGAGGGCGAAGTACGCTATACCACGCCCGGTACAACCCTGCCCACGCGCTACACGTAACGGGTCAGTATTCGGACGTTACAACGAGTTGCCTATACCTGGGCAGCGCCGGCCTTTCGCATCCTGCAAATGGCAATGTTGCGAACGGAGTTTGCCCCGCTCGTCTCATATTGTGGGTAAAAGCAGCGGGCGGGGTTTGCCCCGCTCGTCTCCTGGTGGATGCAGTGAAACGAGCGGGGTGTGCAGAGGTCCCCGCTTTGCTGTAGAATTCTCCCCATGCCTCGCATCTGCTCAAGCGTACTCTTCCTGGCCGTACTGGTTCTCTCCTCCTGTCAACCCGCTTCGAACGAAGTTTCGCTCGCTGCCGGAGTTCCCTCGCCAACGCCTTTCCAACCCGAAAGCGGACCAACTCTGACTCACCATACGCCGAAGCAGCCCCAACCCCGCTGGATCTTCCCACCGACACACCTCTGCCGCCGACGCCAACCGAATTCGTGATCCTCCCGGAATTCCTGCCTGCCGGAGTGACGGCGCCTGCCTTTACCCTGTCGGGCAGCCTCAACCCATTGACCGGCCTGCCGCCCTCCGACCCGGCTTTGCTCAGCCGGCGCCCGCTGGCAATCAAAGTGGCGAACTACCCGCGCTACATCCGTCCCCAATCAGGACTAACGCTGGCAGACAATGTATTCGAATATTACATCGAAGGCGGGCTGACTCGTTTCATCGCGGTCTTTTATGGCAATAACTCGGAGTGGGTGGGACCCGTCCGCTCGGGACGGTTTTTCGATGAAAATATCCAGCGCATGTACCAGTCCTTCCTGGTCTTCAAGTTTGCCGACCCGCGCGTGCTCGATTATTTCAAGCAGAGCGATTTTGCCCAATATATTGTCGTCCCCAGCATGACAGGCTGTACACCGTTCAAATTGATGTCCACCCGCCACATCGAAGTGTATAACAACTCCTACTTTTACACACCCAACTGGGAGGATTGTGTTGCCAGCAATCATCTCGATAACAATCCTCCCATGATCCGCGGCGGGTTCTTCAATGACCTGGCGCCCTTTTCGGACTTGCAGGCCAGCAGGATCGTGACCTATTATTCCTACGATTCCTACAACTACTGGCAATATGACCCGGCTGCAAAACAGTATCTCCGCTACCAGGAGACGCACGACAGTCGCAATGGCAAGCCTGAAGAATACGAGGCGCTGATGGATCATGTGACGAATGCCCAGGTCCATGCCTCGAATGTCGTGGTCCTGTTCGCCGTCCATACCTTCGCCAACACGTACGACCAGGAGGACGAGGTCTACCACATCGACCTGACCGGTTCCGGGGAAGCCTATGTATTCCGGGATGGGGTGGGAGTTCCTGCCCGCTGGAATCGCACAAACGAAGACCAGCCATTGCTGCTCACGGGTGTGGATAACTCATTGATCTATCTGCGCCCGGGCATCACATTTTACGAAGTGCTCGGCACACACTCCTATGTGGACCAGGGGGATGGGGAATGGCACTTTCATCACGATACTCCTTGATTATTATCCCGCTTGCTCTTCGCGGGAGATGGGATACAATATCCCTCTGAGGACCCATGACCTTCGATCCCTCCTTTGTCAGCAATATCATCCTTGTGTTGACCGGTTTTGGCGGCGCGTTCCTGGCGGCGCTTTGGATCTCGCTCGTCATCTGGACCTATCGCGACATCCGCACCCGGGCGCGCGACCCGCTGGTGCAGATCCTGGCGACGCTGCTGGTCGCGGTCTTGAACCTGCCCGGCGTACTGGTCTATCTTATCCTGCGCCCGCCGCGAACCCTGGAGGAGGAATACCAGAGGACCCTCGAAGAGGAAGCATTGCTCCAGGCTTTGGAGGATCTGCCGCTCTGTCCCGGCTGCGAGCGGCGCGTCAAGGATGACTGGCAGGTCTGCCCGAACTGTCACACCAAGCTGAAGAAGAACTGTGAAAACTGCAGCCGGCTGATGGAGCTGCCCTGGAACATCTGTCCCTACTGCGGCACACCTGCCGCCGGGATGCGCCGGGATGCGGCAACCAGCATGGACGATGCCCTGCGCGGCTTGAAATTGAACGAAGACCCGGGGGAAGTCAAGATTGAATGATCAACGCTGACCAACTAAAGAAGCTTTCCCAAAAGCCCTGGTTTTATCCAGTGGCTTTGTTGTTAATAGGGTTTATCACCTACGGTTATGTGCTGGGCTCCCTGGGCTATTACTGGGCGGATTGGGAAATCGTGATGTTTACGAAACTCAATGCAGCCCTCCAGTTTCGCTTCTATGCCCATGATCGTCCTTTTCCCTGGACCTATCATTTACTCTATTTTCTCCTTGGATCCAGGCCGATCGGCTGGCATGTTGTCACTTTGTTGATCCGCTGGGTGGGTGTCCTTTTTTTTGTCCAGGCCCTTATGCTGGTATGGCCGCGCTATAAAAACCATATGTATTGGCTGGGCGTACTCCTGTTGGTCTACCCCGGTTTTTTGCAGCAGTCTCAGTCTGCCACAAAAGCCCGCCATATCATGACGTTTTTATTGTTTGCACTTTCCATTTATTTGATGGTGCTTGCCATCAAGCGTCCGAAATGGGCATACCTGCTTTTTCCGCTTTCCTGGCTGGCAGCCTTTGCCCAGCTATTCACAACGGAATATTTCAGCACCATGGAATTGATCCGCCCGATTTTATTGTGGCTGCTTCTCGCCGGGGAGAATGAAAAAAAATCGCAGACGTTGGGCCGGGTTCTCAAATACTATCTCCCGTATCTGGTGATTACTGTTTTCTATTTCTGGTGCCGGTTTGTTTATTTTCCAGCCATTTTTCATACAACGAGCCGTATCAGTGATATTCATTCCATGTTGGGAGGCTTCGAAGAGTCCCTGGTTGGGGGAGTATTGAGTTTTTTCAACAAGGTGACAGTTGATCTGATTTATTCAACTCTGCAGGTCTGGCTCAATTCAATTTTACAATTTGAGGGCTTTACCTTTCAAAGCCGGATCGCCTGGTTTGCGTTTGGCGTTGCCATTGTGCTTACGCTTGCCTTTGCTTTCTTTTACGATACTCGTGAAATAGAAACAGCTGGAAACTCATCCCCGGCCGCGATGTTTCTTCTTGGTTTTGTGGCATTCGGTCTGGGTGCAGTTCCGATCTGGGCCATTGGCAAGAATATCAGCGGAGGCGGCTGGTCAGACCGCTTTGCGCTGGCACCTTTGGTGGGTGCCTGTTTAATGATCATGGCCCTGGTGCTTTGGTTTGTGCGCCCGGCAGGACAAAAGATCATCCTCAGTATCCTGATGGTTTTTTCCATTGCTGCACAAATATGGATGGTGAACGTATATCGTAACGATTGGAGCACCCAGCTCGATTACTACTGGCAGCTTTACTGGCGGGCTCCCGCCCTGCAGCCAGGTACCGCTATTTTCTCATTGGAACAGCCTTCCCTGTTCGTCACTCATCATTCAGATGCAGGCTTTGCGCTTAATACTTTATATCATTACAAGACAGAGGATGGCTCGCTCCCCTACTGGTTTTTCTCCCGCAGGGATGACTTCGATTACCAGCCCAACGATCCATTCCAGTTTGACTTCCGCGGACTGTGGTTCAAAGGCAACACGTCGAATGGCATTGCCATCCTGCATCAGCTGCCGAATTCCTGTTTGCGTGTCCTGGATAAAGTGTACGCCTACGACCCTCTGATCTACGATGGACATGAGATCCTGATGCCCGTCTCCAACCCTGCCCGGATCATTGCTGACCCGAAAGCCCCACCTCCCAACCCCGATATCTTTGGCCCTGAGCCTGCTCATGACTGGTGTTACTACTTCCAGAAAGGCGATCTCGCCCGCCAGGAGAAGGATTGGGATACAGCCATCAAACTGTACAGGGAGGCACAGCGAAACGGCTTCGAACCTGCATTTGGCGCCGAATATATTCCCTTTATCGAAGCCTTTGCTCAAACCGGGAACTGGCAGAAGGCGTCTGAGTTAACCCGCGCAGCTCAAAAAACGAACGCGGGACTTAAAAAACTGCTGTGTAACAACTGGGTGTACCTGAGTAAAATCCCCTCCGCGGATATGAAAGTGGTTGAACAGGTCAGGCAAACGCTTTCGTGTTCCAGCTGATACACTGAACCTTCAGGAAGACAAATGAAAATCGAATCCATCACGCTACACCACATCTCCATGCCGCTGGTCGCACCATTTGAAACCTCGTTTGGGCGCGAGACAGATCGCGAATGCATACTCATCACCCTGCACGCGGATGGGCTCACGGGATACGGCGAATGTGTTGCAACAAGAGATCCCGGCTACAACTACGAGACAACCGGCACCGCCTGGCACATCCTCAAGGATTTTGTAGCACCGCTGATCCTGGGCAGGGATGTAATCGATGCCAATGATTTTCAAACACGCGTCGCAGGGATCCGCGGCCATCATCTTGCCAAGGCCGGTGTGGAGATGGCATTATGGGACCTGCTCGGCAAACGCGACGGCAAATCGCTCAGGGAACTGTTTGGGGGGCAGCGCGGGAAGGTGGATGTGGGAGTTCTCGATCGGCATCCAGCCATCGCCCCAGGCTTTGGTCCAGACCGTTGACTACTATCTGGGCCAGGGCTATCGCCGTGTCAAGATCAAGATCAAGCCTGGCCGCGAAGTGGAGGAGACCTCCGCCGTCCGGAAGGCTTATCCCGACCTGCGCCTGCAGGTGGACGCGAACTCTGCGTATACATTGGAAACCGCCGGTGTATTAAAAGCAATTGATGATCTGGATTTGCTGCTGATCGAACAGCCCCTGTTCGAAGACGATATCTGGGATCACCGTAAATTGCAGGCGGAATTCAAGACCCCGATCTGTCTGGATGAAAGCGTGATCACGCCGCGCCATGCCCGCTATGCCCTTGAAATGGAAGCCTGCCGGATCATCAACATCAAGCCGGCGCGTGTAGGCGGCCTGAGCCAGGGGATCGCGATCCACGATTATTGTCATGAGCGCAGTGTCCCCGTCTGGTGCGGCGGGATGCTGGAGACCGGCGTGGGGCGCGCTTCAAATCTGGCGATCGCCTCCCTGCCCGGATTCGTTTTACCGGGTGATGTTTCTGCTTCCGACCGCTATTACAGGCGGGATATCACCAATGAAAGATTTGTCCTGAATCCCGACAGCACGATCGATGTGCCGGCCGGTCCCGGTCTGGGTGTAACCCTTGACCTGGCGGTCTTGAAGGAATTTACGCTTAGCGAACTGATGCTTCGAGCGGATGTATAATCTGGCGCTATGCCTATAAAACTGTCTCACTGCCATTGCCCTGACAAATGCGAGCCCGGGTACCGAGGAGGCGTTCGTTGCCGGCAAAGCAATCTCCTCATAATTTCCTGGCCTGTTGCTATTTATATTAGTCTTTATCCTTTCCGCCTGTGCGCCACAGGCAAACCCAATCTCCTGCAGTTCAAGCCACTGCAATCATTCAGTCCTCCGTTGAGATTAGAACATTTACTCCACGCCCTCCCCTACCAGTGCTCCCATTAAGATCTCAGCACAATCCAATCAATCTGAAAATGGAGTTCATCAGGTATATGCTTTGGTCGCTCCATTTCCGACTGTGACAGATGGCGTGACATCCGAGGAACTAAACCTGGCGTGGACGCAAGGGGTCGCGCCCGCAGCCTTCAGTGGACATCCTCTGCTGATGGACCAATCCACGCTGGATGTGTTCAAAGCACTGTGGGGCGAACCTGCCGCTGGACTGGTGCGGGTCGTCGCCTCTGACCGCCTGCTTGAGGAAGCCTGGTCCGAGCTGGGATCGTGGGCCATCCTGCCGTTCGAAGCGCTCCAGCCCAAGTGGAAAGTGTTGACGGTTGATGGCCAATCGCCGATCCGAAAAAAGTTTGATATTGCGACATATCCGCTTGTCGCAAATCTGGACGCTCAATCGCAGCCTGCCTCCAATTACGATCCATCCAAAATGACGACGGTCATCATGACAGGCGTGACCGCCCTCGTGCGCGCCACCGCGTATACGATGGAATTAAAGAGTGTCACCTATCCTGGTGAAAAGATCCGTGACATCATGCGCGAAGCGGACATTGCGCACATCAGTAATGAGATTCCTTTTTATACCGGCTGTACATTCCCCAAGCCCGACCAGGGCGCACTGGTCTTCTGCAGCGATCCAAAATATATCGATCTGCTGACCGATGTCGGCACGGACGTGGTCGAGCTGACCGGCAACCACTTCGCCGACCGCGGCTCAGCCGGAATGCGCGAGACGATCGCCATCTACAACGAAAAGGGGCTCCCGTATTTTGGCGGCGGCCTCGACCTGCAGGACTCGCTCAAGCCGGCCCTGTTCGAAGTCAACGGGAACAAGATCGCCTTCATTGGCTGCAACAAACCGGATGTGAACCGATTCCCGACCGCAACCGATATCAAGCCCGGCGCGGCTCCCTGTGATTTCGACTATCTGACTCACAAGATCAACCAGCTGAAGGCCGAAGGATATGTGGTCATCGACACGTTTCAATGGAATGAAAGCTACGACGCCTATCCCGGTCCGCAGCAGATCAAGGACTTCCAGTTGATGGCTGACTCTGGTGCATCTGTTGTCAGTGGCAGCCAGGCCCATTACGCCCAGAAGATGGAATTCCATGGGGATGCCTTCATCCATTATGGCCTGGGCAACATGTTCTTTGACCAGATGGGCGACCAGAGCTGGATGCCGAAAGGGATCCGGCGTGTGTTCCTTGACCGCTATGTCATCTATGATGGAAAGCTGATCAGCGTGGAGTTGATCCCTGCGATGATGGAGGATTACTCACGTCCCCGCCCGATGACAGAGACAGAAAAACCCGGCTTCCTACAGGAGTATTATTATTACAGCGGTTGGGTACCTAATATCCCCACGCCGACTGCTACAGTTACCCCAACGCTGACACCGATGTCGATTCCATCGCTGTTATCGACAGCGACACCGACGCCATAAAATCTCCGCGTTGAGCGGAGTGCACAAGGAGCTTCAGCATGACCATCTACGATATTTCCCTGACCATTTCCCCGTCCCTTCCCACCTGGCCCGGCGACCCGGGAATCGAGCTTGTACAGTTCGAAGCCATGGACTCGGGCGCCCACGTCAACGTGACCCGGATGAGCTCGAGCGTCCACATTGGCACACATGTGGACGCGCCCCATCATTTCCTCAACGACGGCCGCACGGTCGAGAGCCTCCCGCTGGACGTGCTGACCGGCCCATGCTACGTGGTGCAGCTCCCCGACGGCGTGGATGCGATCACCGCCGAAGTGCTGGAGCGGACCGAGATCAGCCGTGATATGAAGCGCATCCTGTTCGGGACGAGCAATTCCCACTTGTGGGCGAAAGGTGAAACGAAGTTCCAGGAGGAGTTTGTCGCCATCACCGAGGATGGCGCCGATTGGCTGGTGGAGCGCGGCGTCCAGCTCGTCGGTGTGGATTACTTGTCCGTGGCTCCGTTCGGTGACTCGGAGCCGACCCACAAGGCACTGCTCAAGGCCGGGGTGGTGATCGTGGAGGGATTGAACCTGGGCAATGTCATGCGCGGATTCTATGACCTGTACTGCCTGCCCTTGAAAATTGCCGGTTCCGATGGAGCGCCTGCACGTGCCATCCTCATACAGCCGTGATGTTATACCCCTCTCGGTCACACACCTGCCACCTGCCCCGGCATCATTCGCCGGGGTGCGCGGGTGGTGCCAGGGAATTGCGCATATTTACTCTACGGGAAGCGCAATTTTTGACCGGAGCATAATATAACGATCTTTGGATGCCGTCCGCCTGATGGTCGAAGGGAAGAGGGACAATCTCGACATCAATGATCTTCTGTTTGATATTTCAGGATTAGGTATAGTCTGGTGTGTCAAATATTCGGCGGAGAGCAAGGGATTTTATGAGCTGCTGCCGTATTTCGAGGAGAGCGTGTAGACGTTCAGGGCGGGAGAATAATTTCTCGCGAGCGGCAGCACGCATATGCGAGTGCGAGTGCGATGGAGTCCTATCAATCAAAGTAAATATTCAAATCCGAGCAGTCGAAGCGGTTGCCGCAGTTGGGACAGGTGACCTTGCAGTTCCTCTCGACCATCTCGCTCCCGCAGCGATCGCAGATGTAGACACGTTTTTCGGTCCACAGCACAGGCTTGAGCAGTGACCGGTCGAATTCCCCAATTCTCTCCATCCCCAATCTTTTGACTTCATCGATCACGGCCTGCGCATCCCGGCGCAGCTGGCCCACCTGGATGCCGCGGCAGACCTCGGGCCAGTCGCGCATCCATTTCTGACTGCGACCATACACTTTTAGGGCCCCATTGTAATTTCCCCGGGTGATATGTAAATAAGTAACGGCGATCTGCAGGATCCCGCGGTAGAGATCACGGACTTTTCCGCTTTCGGCGTTCCAGGCTTCCTCCAGGGCTTCGTGGGCTTCGAAATACTGGCCCGCGTTGAAGAGCCGCAGTCCGTGTGCGGCCTGCGGGTGGAGGGCGGCATTACAGGGGTCTTCCGGAAAAACAGTCATTGCGAGGGTGTTGGCAATTATAGCCGGGATGGTAAAATTTCCTCTCCATGAGGAACTTTTTCCAGAAAAAAGTATGGGTGATCCTGCTGGCGACGCTTGCTTTGGGGGCCTTAACGGTACTGGCTGTCAGCCTGGATAATGTTTCATTCCGCGATGCCCAGCGTTACAGCCGGGGGCCTGTGAATTTATTCCCCTTCTTTGACTCTCTGGATGGAAACTCTGAGGTGAACCTGGTTTCCGTCCCTCTTTGGAAAGAGGTTATCCTATGGAGCCTGGTGGGTGTGCTGGTCATCCTGGCAGGATTGCTGCTCTCTCCACAAAGCCGGAAACGCCTCTACCAAATGTTCATCCGGGTGGCAGTTGCTGCCCTGGCGATGTACTTACTGATCAAAAATTATCCCGAAACGCTCCGGGGTCTCTTTGATTGGCAGCAATTGGGAGGCGATCCGGCCGCTGCCGCCAATGCCCCACCCATGCCGGAATTCCAGCCGCCTCACGTTTCCCCAATCTTCTCCTATCTCGTCAGTCTCTCGTGCGCGCTGATATGGATCGCGGTCATGTGGGTACTGTATAAAGGCTGGAAACGATACACTGCCTTGAATTCCAATAAACCGCTGGCAGATATCGCCCACATCGCCCGCACTTCTCTGAATGATCTTTCCACCGGCCGTGACACGAGTGATGTGATCATCAACTGCTACCTGCGGATGAGCGACGTGGTAGCCGATAAACGGAAATTGCGCCGTGAGATCGCCATGACTCCCCAGGAATTTGCCCTGCGACTCGAACGGGCCGGGCTGCCCGGGGACGCCGTTCGCAGGCTGACGGGCTTGTTCGAAATGGTGCGCTACGGTGATCGTAAATCTGCGCCGAAGGATGTGACTGAAGCGGTGAACTGTCTTAATGCCATCCTGCGTTCCTGTGGAGAGACCCTGTGACGCTTCAGGCGCGGCGCTGGCTGATCCTGGGAGCGATTGCGGTCATTGCTGCAATCCTGGCCTTTCCTTTGCGAGGACAATTTACAATACGGTTGTGATCCCGGCTGCTTTTATTGGGTGGCAGCTTGGCATTGTGTATCGATCCCTGCCGCAGATCGCCTGGTGGTGGTTGATCGTCGTCATTCTATTTTTAATGCTGGTGTTTAGTGCACTACCGCGGCTGAAACCTGTCCAAAGGGAAACGCCAAAATCCAGGCCCCGGCATGGCCAGGTGGAGGACCTGTCGATCTGGCTGGGACGGGCGAAGACCGGTGTGTATTTCAAGTGGCTGGTTGCCAACCGGCTCGGAAAGCTTGCCTATCAAATCCTGCTCCACCGCGAGACAGGCCGGCCGCGCTCGGTTTTCAATCCACTGGTGGGTGAGGATTGGGAGCCTTCGAGGGAGCTGCAGGAATACCTGGAGACCGGCCTGCATGGGTCCTTCTCCAATTTCTCCAGTCCGAAGCGGCCGCTGGCAGCGCGGCCAAAAACTCCTCTCGATTATGAAGTACGGAATGCAGTTGAGTTTCTTGAATCGCAAGTGGAAAATGGCAAGGGTAGTGGGTCGAAAATCCATGTTGCACCGGAGTAAACCGTGACAGATATTTCCAATGTGTCAGCCTTGAGCCGCCAGGTGATCGCCGAAGTGGAGCGTGCCGTGGTCGGTAAGCACGGCCTGCTTGAAATGATGATGTCATCTGTGCTCGCAGGCGGGCACATCCTGCTCGAAGACTTCCCAGGCCTGGGAAAGACTCTTGTGGCCCGCAGCTTTGCCAAAGTCCTTGGGCTGGACTTCAAGCGCATCCAGTTCACACCTGACCTCCTGCCCGGTGACATCACGGGCGGCTACATCTTCAACCGGACCCAGAACACGTTCGAGCTTCGTAAGGGCCCGGTCTTTGCCAACATCATTCTCGCCGATGAGATCAACCGCGCCTCGCCGAAGACCCAGTCCGCGCTGCTGGAGGCCATGCAGGAGGGCAGGTGACCATCGAAGGCGAGACCCTGCCGCTGCCCAATCCTTTCCTTGTGCTGGCCACGCAGAACCCGATCGAGTACGAAGGTACCTTCCCGCTGCCGGAAGCCCAGCTCGATCGGTTCATGCTTAAGCTCACGGTCGGCTATCCGAGCATCGAAGAGGAGAAGCTGATCCTCAAGCGCCGGCGCGAGCGCAGGCAGGATGAAGTGGTTCTGCGCGAGATCGGCACGGCGGAACAGGTATTGGAAATGCGTGAGGCGGTTGAAACTGTGCATGTCAACGCCGACCTGGAAAACTATATTGCAACGATTGTCCATGCCACGCGTGTCGACCGCCGTGTGGCTGTGGGGGCAAGCCCGCGCGGGTCGCTGGCCTTCCTCAAAATTGCACGGGCCAACGCCGCAATCAGTAACCGTGATTTCATTACACCCGACGATATCAAGCGCTATGCGGTCGCGGTGCTGGGTCACCGCGTGATCCTGCAGCCCGAATACTGGATGGCCCGCCAGGTGGTCGACGATGTCATCCGCGATACGCTGGAGAAGACTCCGGTGCCGGTGGTGAGGTAGCCCCTCATCCCCAACCCTTCCCCCGGAGGGGGAAGGGAGTCCTCATCCCCTCTCCCTGTGGGAGAGGGCCAGGGTGAGGGAGAATTATATGTCCCGCTCACTTCTTCTCAGTCTTCTCACATATGCGCTGCTCCTGGCTGGAGTTGTAAGCCTGCAGGGAGAATTCATCGCCCTGGCTCTGCCTTTGGTCAGCTATCTGCTGGTCGGGTATCTACAGGCACCCGAGAAGATCACGCTGGAAGCGACACGTCAACTGAGCATCGAGCGGGCTGCACCAAACCAGGATGTGGAAGTGACGGTGACCGTCACCAATCATGGGCCAAGCCTTGAAGAGGTTCTGCTCGACGATCTGGTGCCGCCCGGGTTGGCCGTCCGGGACAAAGCAAGCCGGCATCTGGTGAGGCTTGCAGGCGGCGAATCCTACACCTTTGCCTATACCGTTTCCGGTCCGCGCGGCGGATATGTGTTCGAGGGGCTGGGCAGCGCGGGTCAACGATCATTTGGCGGTCAGAAACTCCTCGCTCCGGGTGGAGGCGAAGGGACGCCTGTTCGTCCTCCCGCCTGTGACGCGCCTTCGCCACATCGCCATCCGCCCACGCCGGACGCGCGTCTATGCCGGGACCATCCCCGCCCGCGCCGGCGGCCCCGGGACGGAGTTCTTCGGCGTGCGCGAGTACCAGCCTGGCGACCCGCCGCACTCCATCAACTGGCGCGCCAGTGCGCGTTCCATCGAGTTGCTGTATTCGAACGAATACCAGCAGGAGCGTGTGGCCGACGTGGGTATTATGGTCGATGGCCGCCTGCGCACCAATGAGTTTGCCGGCGGCCACTCCCTGTTCGAGCACTCGGTGCAGGCCGCGGCCTCGATCGCGGATGCCCTGTTGAACCAGGGAAACCGGGTCGGGCTGCTGTTATATTCCGCCTATCTGGGCTGGACCCTGCCCGGCTATGGGAGGATCCAGCGCGAGCGGATCCTGCACGCGCTGGCCAACGCCAGGACCGGTGACAGCCAGGTGTTTTCAGACCTCGAGAATATCCCGACACGCCTGTTCCCGCCCGAGTCGCAGATCATCTTTGTCTCGCCGTTGATCGAGGACGATTTAAAGCCACTTATCCAGCTGCGCGCCCAGGGATATGACGTGCTGGTCGTCAGCCCGAACCCGGTCAAGTTCGAGCTTTCCTACCTGGGAAGATCCAACCCCAATGTGGACCTGGCGGGGCGCGTCCTGCACTTGGAGCGCGTTCTTCTGCTGCAGAGACTGCAGCGCGCCAACATCCAGGTGCTGGACTGGGACGTACAGGAGCCGTTTGATCTTTTGGTCAAGAGAAAGCTCAGTCACGCACCCGCCTGGCTGAGGTCAATTGGGAGGTAACCTCAAACACGATCCCGGCAAAGATCTGCGGGCGGGTAAAACCTGGGTCAGGAAGCAATGAAGTCTTAAGGTTGTAAACCTTGTGCACTTTGTGTCCTTTGTGTTTAATGGAATTCTATGACAACCATCGCACTGGTATTGAGTATTCTTCTGGGAACGCCTCGCTGGCCGTCGGGTATGGGCAGGCGGGAGCATCCGGCTATTCGCTCTGGTTTCTGCTGTTGGCCGCCCTCTGGCTCTTTACGCATTTCCGGAAATGGTATTGGTTCGCATCCTTTGCACTGCTCATCATGATTGTCGCTGCAGCCTACGGAGTCTGGCTCGGGTATCCCACCGTGTGGATGGTGTTGGGCGCCGTCGGCGGCCTGGTTGGCTGGGATTTATCCGACTTCTCACGCCGCCTGGGTTATGCCGCTCCCATGGATGACACCCGCAGCATGGAGCGCCGCCACCTGGAGCGTGTAGGCATTGTCGCCGCACTCGGACTCGGTTTGGCGCTGCTCAGCATCTTTCTCCGCTTTGAGCGCCTGGCGTTTGAAGTGGCGGTGGGACTCCTGATCCTGGCTGTACTGGGGTTAACCCGACTGGTGATCGGGTTGCGGAAGTAATTATTCTTGGATCAAGGCGACCGGCGGAGGCATCGTTCAGTGAGATAAATCTCGGATCTGTCCTGCCATTACATCATTGACATCAAAGTTCATCTCAAGAAAACTCAAAATCGCCAGTGCTGATTCTCGATTCCCCTCATACCCTTGCGCCCAGGTATGCAGTTGCGAAACCAAATTCGGATACCGCTGTTCAAAACGCCGCTCGGAGACAAACGGGTCGAGATGAACATCATTTGCGACCTCAACATATTCGACCAGCTCCAGCAGCCGGTCCACGGCGTAGCCCTGGATAAAGCGCATGGCAGAGAGCTTTTCACCGCGCTTCTCGCGCTGCAGGCCAATATAGATGTTGGTCAATGCCTCGCCCAGCAGCCAGTCTGTATCTCTCTTTGAGGAAACTGTTGTTTTTGCGACTGGCTCTCCCAAGGTGTCTGGCATGTCTGATCGTTTCCAGACAATCCGTCCGGGTGCAAAAGGGATGTTCCTGAGCTCATCGAGCTCGAATACTGCGAACTCACAAAATATTCCATCTTTAAAAAGAAGCTTATAGCCATCCTCCGTATTGCGAAAACTGTAAGCAATGGGATGGACGTCACTCAGCCATTCCAGTGAACGGATATAGGCGGATTTATATCCAGCCTCCACGATGGCAAAGAAATCCAGGTCCGAATAGGCGTCGATGCGGTCAAGCTCCAGGCCGACCGAGCCGAGGCCGATCAGAGCCAGTGCGTGTCCGCTTTTTTCGAGGGAATATCCAATTTCGTCAAAACGGGTTAGAAGGGATTTTGTGTCCATTCGTACCTAAAAACTTTCCAGCCACTTTTCTGTTTCTTTTGGATGTGTGAACCGGATCAATTTCAAATGGGAATATTCCGCCTGGGAAAAATACATTGGGATCTCCCGTTTCCTGCGCCAGTATGTTTTGAACAGCCAGTGAAACAGCGAATCCTGTGACCAAAGCTTGAAGTGGACTAAAAACTGTTCCACGTTCGTGCCCCAGAGCACTTCCCGGGTCCACCAGCGTTTTAAGGTGCGCCGGGTGAGCTGCCAGAACACGGTCATAAACGGATAATCGAGCCAGATGATCGCCTCTGCCTTGGGCCAGATCAGGTCCCGGACAATATGATAGTTTCCCGCCACACTCCATTTTTCAGCCTGGATTGCTTTTTCCACGCGGAGCCCGGAAGATCTCCAGCGAGGCCTCCTGCCAGTTGGGCTCCCAGTGCAACGCGTCCAGCTCGATGAAGTCCATGTCGAAGCGCCTGGCAAGAGTCTCTGCCAGCGTGGATTTCCCCGAGCTGGTCACGCCGATCACTACTACGCGTTTATATGGGAAGGCTGACATATTGTAAATACAAAGGTCTCAAAGGATTCTTGTCCTACGGCTTATCTCATTGCGTCCTTTAGGTACTTTGTTTTTGCGATCTTATCTCACATAGATCGGATTGCTAAACACCCAGCCGCGTTTAAGTCCCAGATAGTTCTTCCAGGCTTCCACCCGGTAGACGCCCGGCTCGCTGACGCTGCAGGCACTGGCCTGGGTATTTTTCCAGATTTGCATCACCTTTCCATCCTTGAACAAGCGGATATCTGCCTGCTGGGGCAGGTGCGCCTGCAGAGTCACCCCGCCCTTGGATTTGATCTCCTCACCCATGATGACCGACTGCTCGCGCCCCCTCGCCTTGAAGATAAACCCGCGCGTGGAGGCAGGCAGGTCATAGCCGACAAAACAGCGCCCATCCGCCAGAGCTTCGTAAATCATTTTCCTGTCGGTGGGCAGGTCACCGCTCAGCGGCGTGGGGAGGAAAACGTGCGTATTCACCGTACGGAAGTGAAAATCGTACGGGAAGATGACGCGGTGGACCGGACCCATGTGCATATTGAGGGCGTGAGCGTCCGAGCCGCCGATGGCGACGACGCGCTGCCCATCAGCAAGGAGCTGGTCCCAACGCTGGATGGTCTCGAGGATGGGGGAGTGGCCGATGAATTGGGGGAAAAAAGCATAGAAGGCGCCATGCAGTTTGGTGGGGACCACAGTCTTGAGCTCGCTCAGGCCGTTCCAAAGCTCGATGCCGGTGTAATTGCGAACATCCCAGGCCTCCCAGGAAATATCTGTTTCCTTGAAAGCGGGCGCTTCGGGATCCTTTGGGTGGGCAATGAAGGATAGGCCGCCGGCGTCATTTACGCCATTGATGAGAGTCTGCGGGTCGTCTGCTAAGTGGGACAGGTCGCGGTTGGCGTTGAACACGAGCAGGTGATTCTTCTGCGGGTCGCGGTCCTGGTCGTGGATCTCCTCTCCGACCAGCAACAGGACGCGGCTGCGGGCGACGCGGTAATACCCCTCCACACCCTGGACCAGCACATTATGGTCTGTTACGATGACGGCATCCACTCCTGCTTTAATGGCGGCATGGGCGATGTCCTTGTGGGTTCCCGTCCCATCCGAGTAGCGGGTATGCATGTGCAGGTTAACGACGATTTCGTGCATGTGACCTCGTAACAACGGCCTTGCGAAGGATTTTTACAGCGGATGCAGACAATTTCCACGAAACCTTCGCAAGGCTTACCGCTGAGTGCGGTACTCTGTTAAACTTTTCAAGTTGACGTTCCTCCCTCCCGCGGGTATAATGTTCCCGCTTAATTCAAGGAGGCTCGCTGTACATGGTAACCTATCTAAATATCGCGCTGATTATAATCTCGGTCCTGCTCATCCTGAGCGTCATCCTGCAAAGCAAGGGTGCTGGCCTGGGCGGATTGACGGGCGCCGACGCGGGAAGCGTATTCACCGCCCGCCGCGGCGTCGAGCGCACACTGTTCTGGACTACCATTATCCTGAGCGCTGTGTTCTTCATACTTGTCCTGACGCTGCTCTTCATCGGCTGAGTCCTGGATATATAACTGAAAGGCCGTTCGTCCGCGCGGCTGGTTCTGCGGGGTGAACGCGCCTTTCTTTTTTTTGTCGGGACCTTGTCTAAAAACAAATTACACTATAAACGCCAGGGAATAATGGCCTCTTTGCCAAGGAAGTATTTCCAGCCTGTACCGTCCAGGGTTGTACTTGTTGGACTGGCTGCCTGAGCTCCTATTCTATTAAGGGGTAATCGAACTCAAAGCATAAGACCTTTGAGTCCTTTGTGCCCTTTGTGTTTAAGAGTTCAGAAACACGGATAAACCTAAATTTCTATGAAACAATTACGCTGGCAGATATTGGTTGTTGTGGTTGCACTGGGGATTGTGGCTGTTTTGCTCTTGAGCCAGCAATCACCTTCCATAACCGGAGCGATCCTTCCACAGCCCGAGCAGGGAGGCGTTTACACCGAGGGCCTTGTCGGCTCACTGGGACGACTCAATCCCCTGCTCGACTGGAACAACCCGGCCGACCGTGATGTGGATAAACTGCTTTTCAGCGGTCTCATCCGCTTTGATGAGAGCGGCCAACCGCAGGCTGACCTGGCCGAGGCCTGGGGAGTCTCACAGGATGGTAAGGTCTATAACTTCACGATCCGCTCGGACGCAGTCTGGCAGGATGGAACGCCTGTCTCCAGTGACGATATCATTTTTACGATCGATCGGATGAAGGGAGAGGGATCTCTGTACCCACAGGATGTCAAGGACCTGTGGAGCAAGATCGAAGTCACCAGGCTGAACGACAAGAATCTCAAGTTCACCCTGCCCGAGCCATTTGTCCCGTTCATGGATTATTTGTCTTTTGGTGTGCTGCCGAAGCACCTGCTGGAGTCTGTCCCGGCCGGGCAGATGGCGAATGCCGATTTCAACATCCAGCCTGTAGGCAGCGGACCGTACAAGTTCGATCAGCTGCTGGTGGAGGATGGCAAAATAACGGGTGTTGTGCTGGGCGTAAATCCCAAATATTATGGAAAGCCTCCCTATATCGAGCAGGTTGTCTTCCGCTACTATCCCACCTCTGCAGCCGCCATGGACGCCTACCGGCAGGGTGATGTGCTGTCCGTAAGCCAGATCACGCCAGATGTCCTGGGTGGGGCGTTGGAGGAGCCGAACCTTTCCATCTACACGAGTCGCCTGCCTAAGATGGGAATGGTCATGCTCAACACCAAGAATACGGAAACGCCATTTTTGGAAAATCCAAAGGTGCGGCGCGCTCTGATGCTCGCCATCAACCGTCCCTACCTGATCAATAAATACCTGCAGGGACAGGCCATGATCGCCAATGGGCCGATCCTGCCCAATTCCTGGGCGTATCATGATGGTCTCGAGCAGTTCCGCTACGATCCCGAAGAGGCGATCAACCTCTTGAAGGCGGAAGGCTACGTACTCCCGGCGGATGGAGGCGAGGTCCGTGCGAAAGAGGGAACCTCACTCGCCTTTACACTGATGCACCCCGACGACCCGACCCATGCCGGGATCGCCAAGACCATCCAGGATGAGTGGGCACAGATCGGGGTCAAGGTGGACCTGCAGGCCATGCCCTATGACAAGCTCATCCGGGAATCGCTCGCCTCGCGCGCCTATGAAGCCGCCCTCGTGGACCTGGACCTTTCGCGCACCCCCGACCCGGATCCGTATCCATTCTGGCACCAGGCCGAAGCCACCAGCGGGCAGAACTACTCGCAATGGGATAACCGCGCTGCCAGCGAATACCTCGAACAGGCGCGCGTCACGGCTGACCCCGAGCTGCGCAAGCGGCTTTATCGCAATTTCCAGGTTGTATTCAGCAAGGAGCTTCCGGCGCTGCCGCTGTATGTACCAGTCTATTCCTACGGTGTGGATTCCAAGGTGGAGGGTGTGCAGGTCGGTGCCTTATATGACCCGTCAGACAGGTTATCCACATTTGCGAATTGGTACCTGCTGACCCGCCGTGCCCTGGAACAGACGGATGTTCCAACACCCAATCCATAATATTACAAAGTGTACAGCCAGGCAAACTGGCTGTCATTTTGCATAAATTCAGGAGGAAATCATGAGTAACCTTCAACAAGCGCTCGACTATGCCCACCAGAACCGCAATCGTTTTCTGGAGGATCTGGTCGAAGTGCTGAAGATCCCGTCCATTTCGACGGATGCCCTGTACGATCATGAGGTCCGGCGTGCAGCCGAATGGATGGCAGATCATCTTAAAGAACTCGGCATCGCCAATGTGGAGATCATGCCCACCGAGGGCGGCCATCCGATCGTCTATGGCGACCTCATCCACAAACCCGGCGCACCGACAGTGCTTGTCTACGGCCATTATGACGTCCAGCCGGTGGATCCAATTGAGCTGTGGGAGTCTGGTCCGTTTGAGCCGCAGGTGCGCGGCGACCTGCTGTTCGGGCGCGGCTCGTCCGATATGAAGGGCCAGGCGCTGGCCACCTTCCACGCGATCGAATCGCTGATGAAAGGCGGCGGGGAGCTGCCTGTCAATGTGAAATTCCTGCTCGAAGGCGAGGAGGAGATCGGGTCGAAAAATCTCGAGCCGTTCCTCAAAAAACACGCCGACCGGTTTAAAGCCGATGTATCCCTCAACCCGGATGCCGGCATGATGGGCGCGGATATGCCCACCATTACCTACGGCCTGCGCGGGCTGGCCTATTTTGAGATCAATATTACCGGTCCCAAGGCTGATCTGCATTCAGGTCTGTATGGCGGCGCGGTGCATAATCCAGCCCAGGTCTTGGCTGAGCTGATCGCAAAGATGCACGACAAACGGGGACGTATCACCCTGCCCGGCTTTTATGACAGCGTCCGCCCGATCAGCAAAAAGGAGCGTGCCGACTTTGCCCGCCTGCCGAACGATGATGCTCATTATTTGAAGGAGACAGGCGTCTCTGCGCTTTGGGGTGAGACGGGATATATCTCGGCCGAACGCACAGGGGCACGTCCCACGCTTGAAGTGAACGGCCTGCTCTCCGGCTGGACTGGCCCGGGCTCGAAGACGGTGCTGCCTGCCAAAGCCATGGCCAAGATTTCCTGCCGCCTGGTCCCTGACCAGACCGATTCGGAAGTGGAAAAGCAGCTGGTCCGGTTCATGGAGGCGAACGCGCCGGAGACGGTGAAATGGGAAGTTAAAAAGCTGACGAGCAGCCCGTTCGCGATCGCAGACCTGGACAATCCAGGTGTCAGAGCCATGAACGACGCCATGGAGGCGGCCTGGGGGGTGCGCCCGTTCTACCGGCGTGAAGGCGGCTCGATCGGCGCGGTGGCGATGCTCCAGCAGATCTGCGGCGTGGAATCGGTGCTGGTGGGTATGGGATTGCCCAGTGACAACGTCCATTCTCCGAACGAGCATTTAAACCTGCCGACCTGGTACAAGGGCATCGACGCGTTCATCCATTTCTTTAACAATCTCGGTTAAAATCCAGGATATTGAGCTCACTTCCCGCGGGTTGAGCCTGAAGCACTACGGACTTACCGCGGGGAATTTTCAGAGCGCCACGTAAATTTGCTAAACTTGCTTTGAAATTTCAACAAGCAAAATCATGCAAATGCAAAGTTATTAATGTGACAAGCGGTATATAAAGAGAGAAAAACGTTTATGGAAGACAGGATCATTTCCTATGGGGGGCAGGCAGTCATCGAAGGTGTCATGATGCGCGGGCAGAAGGCCTTTGCCATTGCCATGCGCGGACCCGATGGGAACATTGTGGTTCACAAGGAAGACCTCGCCTCGGTCTACCGGTCCCGAATCACAAAAATCCCATTTCTGCGCGGTATCATCCTGCTCTGGGATGCGCTTGGGCTGGGCATGCGCGCCCTGACGCTATCTGCCAATACCCAGACTGGGGAAGATGAAAAGCTTGAAGGTCCTGCGCTCTATCTCACACTCGCCGTGTCACTCATGATCGGTATTGGTGTGTTCTTTCTACTTCCCGCGGGGGTTGGCGGGCTTGCGGAGCATTACCTGGGCTGGAACTCCTGGCTGAACAACCTGTTGGAAGGGATCCTGCGCCTTTTGCTGTTGGTTGGATACATCTGGGCGATCGGCTTCATGCCGGATGTAAAGCGCCTGTTCGGCTATCACGGGGCGGAGCACAAGACGATCAACGCCTTTGAGGCAGGAGCCGAGCTGACACCCGAGAGCGTTGCCCAATATCCGCTGGCTCATGCCCGCTGTGGGACAGCGTTCCTGCTGACCCTTGTGTTGATCTCCATCCTCGTCTTCACATTTATAGGTCCCCTGCCCATGTTTTGGAGGCTTGCCAGCCGCGTTCTACTCATCCCGGTGATCGCCGGGATCGCAGTGGAATACATCCGCTGGACGGCCAATCACCTGGATTCGCCGATCGTACGGTTCCTGATCAAGCCGAACCTGGCCTTACAGTCCCTGACGACCCGCGAGCCTGACAGGTCCATGCTGGAGGTGGCGATCGAATCCTTTAAAACCATGAGAAACGCGGAACAGGAACTCGTCGCGTAGTCGGCGACTGTATGGCAAGTTGATACTCATCCCGGGCGGATCATTTCCGCCCGGTTTTGTTTATAATCATCTCATGAAGTTCAAATGGATCGCTCATTCTTCTTTCTGTCATATTTATTCTGTTGTGCTATGTGGTGGGTACAGCCTGTACGACCGTGGACGTCCTGCACCGGTACCTGTAAAGGAGAAATTATACAATGGCGTCACCTACCAGCGGGTGGTTCGTGTCCTGCCGCGGCCGATGATCGCCCACTTCATCACGATAGACACGAAGAAAAATGGCACCAGCTTCCTGGTCACGCCACCAGATTCGGAAGGGCAAACTCCCGCTGAATCGCGCGCACCACTTCCCAATTCCTGCAGGAGTTCGATGTGCAGATCGCAGTGAACGGCGATGGGTTCTCCCCGTGGTGGTCGAACAGTGTGGCAGATTATTACCCTCATGTTGGCGATCCGATTACCCCTCTGGGATTTAGCGCCTCGAATGGAAAGGTCTACTGGCTTGGAGAAAATGAGGGGGATGTGGGCATCGAGCCCACGCTGTATATCAGCCGCAGGAACGCCCTATCCTTTAATAACCGGCCAAACAGGCTCAACAGTGCGATCTCGGGTGACCGGATGCTTGTGGTGAAAGGGGAAGTGGTCCCGGACCTGGATGATGTCGAATTGGATCCGCGTACGGCACTTGGCATAAACCGCAATGGGCGCTATCTTTATATTGTCGTAGTGGATGGACGCCAGCCCTTCTACAGCCAGGGGGCGACCTTTGCCGAGCTGGCTGAGCTGCTCCGCAAGCAGGGTGCCTATATGGCCATGAGCATGGACGGAGGCGGGTCATCCACCCTGGTCGTCGAGGGGCAGGCTGGAACGCCGAGAATTCTGAACACGCCGATCGATAATTACATCCCTGGCCGTGAAAGGCCGGTGGGAAACCATTTGGGGATTTATATCAAATAGCCCTTTGCGCTGAGCGGAGTGAGCGCAGACAAAATGCGCGCTACATGTAAGCAATTGCGAAAAATATGAATGCTCAGCTGCTTTATAAAGAAGTCAATCCCGGAAAACAATTTGATTAGCCCACAAACGAGAGTTCAATTGAAACCGCGCTTCGACTGCGTTCCCCGCAGGTATTCGTCGCTCAGCGTGAGAGTATTTTAGAACGCAATCTCCCCGACCTGTTCGAAGTTGAGGTCGAAATTTTCCTCAGCCTGCGACTCTGTCTCGACTTCCTCCCAGGCTCCGGCACGAATGCCGCGTTCGCAGTAGGACCGGTAGGTGCAGAAGACGCACTTTTGACGGTCCTCCGTTGCCGGGTAGGAAGAGGCGGAGTCGATCTCTTCCGACAGCCTGGTGAGCCAGTCCCAGTCCCGTTGGTATTGGGCGGTGTTGTACTCGAACCGGGCCGGCTCGCCGGGGAAATCGGCGAACCAGTAGATCATTTCCACCTGTTCCGGGGGTAAGGCCAGGCCTTTGTTGAGATGGGCCCCCGCCTGTACCAGTAACGCCCGGTAGACGCGCGTCTGCGTGCGTGCCGCCAGCCACTCATTGCGCGGCCGCTTGCGATAGGTTTTCCAGTCGTAGATGGTTGCCTGCCCTTCGCGGACAGTGATCAAGTCGTATTTGGCAACCAGGCGATGGCTGCCCAGCGGCGCCGAAAGGTTGGACTCGGTAAACAGGCCTGCGCCTCCCTGGAACTCCTGCAGAAGCGGATCTGCGAGGAAATTCGACCACCACCTTTGCAGGTTGGCCGAGTGGGCCAGTTTGGTGATCTGCTCCTTCGGGATCCCGATCAGGTACTGCTGTACGAGCCGGTGGAAATATTCGCCTTCCTGCTGGTGCTGCTCATTCTCGAGCGCAGGCTCCGACTCCATGGCAGGGTAGGAGAGCCGCTCCAGGTAGCGGAGCTTGAAGCGCAGGGAGCAGTCTACATAATCCTGCAGGGACGACTGGGAAAGAAGGGTCAAGGGAACGGAAGCCATTTGTTTAAACAGGATTATAGCATGACCATAATAGGTCGATGAACCATGGAGTTCGGTTATACTTTGGCGAAGTATCCTTCCCAAGGAGTTATATTTATGGATTGGATTTCCCAACCCGAAACCTGGATCGCGTTCCTGACGCTGGTGGCGCTGGAGCTTATCCTGGGTGTGGACAATGTAATCTTCATCTCGATCCTGGCCGGCAAGCTTCCAAAGGACCAGCAGTCGCGGGCACGGACGACTGGCATCCTGATGGCTGTGATCACCCGGGTCATGCTCTTATTGTCCCTCAAATGGATTGTTGGCCTGACAGATGCACTGGTTACCGTGTATGGCTTTGAGATTTCCGGCCGCGACCTGGTGCTGCTGGTCGGCGGCCTTTTCCTGATCTGGAAGAGCGTGCATGAGATCCATCAAAAACTGGAGGGAGAGGAGGGACAGGCATCTGCAAAAGTCCGGGGGGCATTCTGGAGTGTGATCATTCAGATTATGCTGCTCGATGTCGTTTTCTCCCTCGATTCCGTGATCACAGCAGTCGGTATGGTGGATGAAGTCGCGATCATGATCGCCGCTGTGGTCATCTCGGCGATTGTCATGGTATTTACCTCCGGCCCGCTCAGCAGCTTTGTGGAGCGCCATCCGACCATCAAAATGCTGGCGTTGAGTTTCCTGTTATTGATCGGTTTTACGCTGATCGTCGAGGGCCTGCACCAGCACATCCCGAAGGGATACATCTATTTCGCGATGGTCTTCTCAGTCATCGTCGAGATGCTTAACCTGCGTCTGAGAAAGACCGCAGAGCAGCCGGTTACTTTGCATGAACCTTATCTAAAACATGAGCCATATTCAAAGGCGGTCGCCGCGGGTATGGCTTCCTCGGCTGCGACCATGCCGCCTCCAAGGGATAACAGGAAGAAAAATCAAAAGAAACGGAAGTAGCTTGATTGAAAAGCAAAGCGGATGGTACATCACCATCCGCTTTGCTTTTATTTCTTTCCGTTTTTTTCCTTCGCCGCCTGGATGAACCCCGAGAATAATGGATGCGGCTTCATTGGCCGGGATAGGAATTCGGGGTGGAACTGGCTGCCCACCATGAAGGGATGGTCCTGGATCTCGGCGATCTCCACCAGTTTTCCATCGGGTGACATGCCCGAGAAGACCATGCCGTTCTGCTCGAACTCTCTTTTGAATGCATTGTTGAACTCAAAGCGGTGACGGTGCCGCTCATCGACCCGGTCCACGCTGTAGGCATTGGCAGCCTTTGTACCTTCCTTCAAATCACAGGGATATAGTCCAAGCCGCATCGTCCCACCCATGTCGGTGATGGAGCGCTGGTCGATCATCAGGTCGATGATCGGGTACTCTGTGCTCCGGTCGAACTCCGAGGAGTTGGCATCTTCATGATCAAGAACGCCGCGCGCAAAGTCAATGCACATGACCTGCATTCCCAGGCACAGTCCCAGATAGGGTATCTTCTTTTCACGCGCATAACGCGCCGCCAGGATCTTGCCTTCAATGCCGCGTGAACCGAAACCACCCGGGACTAGGATTGCATCCGAGCCCTGGATCACGTCCCAGCCTTTGTCTTTTTCCAGGTCAGCCGAATGGACCCAGCCGATCTGCACTTCCACGTCGTTGTGGAGGGCGGCATGCTTGAGTGCCTCCCGCACCGACATGTAGGCGTCCTGTAATTCCACGTATTTTCCGACCAGCGCCACTTTTACAGTCGGCTTTGGTCTGCGGACGCGCTCGACAAGTTTTTCCCACGGCTTCATGTCCGGTCTGCTGGTGGCCTGCATGCCAAGCTTCTCCACCAGGTAGTCCCCAACGCCGGCCTGCTCCAGCATCAGCGGGACTTCGTACAGAACATCGCTGGTGGTCATGGGGATGACGGCCGGTCTCTCCACATCGCAGAACAGGGCGATCTTGTCGCACAGTTCCTTATCCATGGGATAGTCGGAGCGGGCGATGATCATGTTGGGTGAGATACCGATCGAGCGCAGCGCGGCGACCGAATGCTGGGTGGGCTTGGTCTTGATCTCGCCGGTCGCCCCGATGTAGGGCAGCCAGGTGACGTGGATGAAGAACACATTCTCGCGCCCGACCTCGTTGCGAAGCTGCCGGAGAGCTTCCAAAAATGGTTGTGACTCGATGTCGCCTACCGTTCCGCCAACTTCGACGATCACTACATCCGCCTTGGTTTCCTTGGCGATCCCCGCCACCCGGCGCTTGATCTCGTTGGTGATGTGGGGAATCACCTGGATCGTCCCACCGAGAAAATCGCCGCGGCGCTCCTTGCCGATGATCTCCGCGTATACCTGTCCGCTGGTGAAGTTGCTGGAGCGGCTGAGACGGATGTCGATGAACCGCTCGTAGTGTCCCAGGTCCAGGTCTGTTTCGGCGCCGTCATCCAGGACATAGACTTCTCCGTGCTGGTAGGGGCTCATGGTGCCCGGATCCACGTTGATGTACGGGTCCAGCTTCTGGACGGCGACTTTCAGGCCGCGCTCCTTCAACAAAAGCCCGGTTGCCGCGGCGGTCACACCCTTGCCAACCGATGAAACAACACCACCTGTATAAAATAAGTATTTTGTAGCCATGTTTTACCTTTCATTGAATCCCGCTCTCCCAGCAGAAGAGCGGACGGGGTGAGGGTTAAATCAGATGGGGAGGGCGGTGAAGCCCTCCCCATCGGGGATTGCGTACTGTAGTTGGGTCTGGTTCGTTATCGTTTTCATCCAACCAGTTTGAAGATGTCTTCGGCAGCCCGGCGCATTTCGAGGAAGATCATGCCCAGCTTGGCATCCTGGCGGGCGAGCGCGGTGAGAACTGCTTCTTCGCCGATCGAGGTCAAGACGATCGAGCCCTTATAGCCCTTGATGTAGACCTGCTCAAGCCCCTTGCGCCCAAGCTCATTGGAGATGCGTTCCCCAAGGCTCAACATCGCGGCGGACATGGCAGAGACGCGGTCCTCTTCCACACCCTGCTGCAGGGCGGAAGCCATAATCAGACCATCCACGGAGACGACCGCTGAAGCCTCGATATCGGGGGCGGCGGCCTGCATATTGCGTAGACGTTCGACCATCAATTCAGCGCGATTTCTTGTCATGCAAGTTCTCCTTAATAAGTCAGCCAAAGTTTACCATACTTCAAAATCCGGGAGAATGGCACTGGCATTTCAATTGCCCGACGGATGAGTTTTTAGGGTGCGGCTGAGGATTGAGCTAAACATCTGATCAGCACAGAGAATTAAAAAACCATGTTCTCCGTGGTGGAATGTTCCTGTTGGGCAGGCCACACAATCATCTCCTCTTTACGGGCGGAATTTGACCCGTTCAATGCTTCATGTTAAACTTACTTGTTCGGCTGATGAAAAAACTGCCCTTCCTTTTACCATTTCTGTTCCTTCTCCTGGCGGCCCAGGAGTCGCCGGCTGTTGCGATCTCCTCGCCCAAGCCGGGGGACTCCTTGCGCGGGCAGGTGAATATCATCGGCACGACGAGCGACCCGAACTTTCTCTCTGCCACGCTGGATTTTTCCTACGCTTCAGCACCGACCGAGACCTGGTTCCCGCTTCAGACACTGTCCCAGCCTGTGTTTGACTCTCCTCTTTACACCTGGGACACAACGACCATCACTGACGGGAGCTATATCCTGCGCCTGCGGGTCTTCCTGGGCGACGGCACAGTTCAGGACGTGACCGTCCCTGTCACTGTGCAGAATGATGCCCAGCCTACGCCCACCCCGGCCCCAACCTCCACGCCGGAGGATGAGACGGTTCCTGTCCCGACTCCGTTCCTCCTTGCCTCCTCCCCGACGCCCACGGAGCTTCCACGCCCAACGCCAACGCCGCTTCCATCTAATCCTGTTTCCCTGGATCAGAACACCGTCTTTTCAAGCTTCGGCCGGGGAGCGCTGGTGATCCTCGGCATGTTCGCCCTTGTGGGCCTGATCCTCCGCATCCGCCGTTTCTAAACCTGACCCTTGAGACTTGACACCTGGAACTTGACACATGCTACCTGACAACACATTTTTACTTATCGGCCTCGGCAACCCCGGCCGCGAATACCGGGATACCCGTCACAATGTTGGCTTCATGCTCATCGACCGGCTCGCCGTGCGCCTGGATGCGCGTGGGATGAAAGTCCAGTCCAAGGCGATTGTTACTACAGTGACATACCAGGAGCGCAAGCTCATCCTTGCCAAGCCGCAGACATATATGAACCTCTCAGGGCATTCCGCCCAGGGACTGTTGAACTTTTACAAGATACCGATCGAAAACATGCTCATCGCCCATGATGACCTGGATATCCCCTTTGGCACCATCCGCATTCGTCCCAAGGGGGGCCCTGGCGGACAGCGCGGCATGGCCTCTACGATCGAGCAGCTCGGCACAAAGGACTTCCCGCGCCTGCGCATTGGCATCGGCCGGCCTCCGGGCAGGATGGACCCTGCTGCCTATGTGTTACAGAATTTCTCGCGCGATGAAATGAAAACCCTTTCGGAGGTCATCGACCGGGCGGCAAATGCCGCGCTTGATTTTGTGGTCGATGGCGTGAACAAGGCGATGAATAAATACAACGGTTCCATCGAATCTGTAAGCTATAAAGGTTATGGAAATCCTTCTCGATAAAATTCGCTCCCTGCCTCAATATCAGCAATTGCTGAAGCAGCTTCAGGCCGACAGGAAACAGCTCCCGGGGCTGGGACTGCCGCGCGCCGCCCGCCTGCCTGTCCTGGCCGCGCTGCACCAGGACCTGAACCGGCCGATCCTGCTCATTACGGACCGCGCCGACCACTCCCTGTCCCTTTTCGACGAGCTGGGGTTCTGGATCAAGTCGCCGCGTTATCACTTCGCCGAGCCCAACCCACTGTTCTATGAGCAGGCCGCCTGGGGCGTGACCACCCGCCGCGAGCGCCTGCACACACTGACCGCGCTGTCTGCCTATCATCTCCCTTCGGCGCAAAAGCCGGAGGTACCGCCGGTCTTTGTCACTTCGGCGCGCTCGCTGATGACGCGCACTCTCCCACGCCGCGATTTCCTGAAAGCCTGCAGGAAGCTTGCCGTTGGACAGACCGTCCAGCCCGATTCGATCCTGCATCACCTGGCTGAGATTGGCTACCAGCGCACCAACACTGTGCTCGAGCCGGGACAGTTTTCCCGTCGCGGTGGTCTCCTCGACCTTTGGACTCCCGCTGAGAAGCTGCCCGTACGCCTGGATTTCTTCGGCGATGAGATCGAGTCGGTCCGAAAGTTCGACCCTGCTTCCCAGCGGACCATCGAAAACCTCGAGTTCGATCCTGGTAACGCCGGCGCGCGAATACATTGTGGCCGGTGGCGTAAGTCTTCCATCGGAAGAGGAATTGTCCGAGTTTCACATCCCTCTGCTGCATGAGCAGCCTGCCAGCCTGCTGGATTATCTGCCGCAGAAATCGCTCGTGTTGATCGATGATCTCTCGGTCGTGGAAAGCATGGTGGCCGAAGTGGAGGAGCAGGCAGTCAAGCTGAGGAATGAAAGTATTCAGGAGGAGACGCTCACAGCAGATTTCCCTCTGCCGTATATCACCTGGCCCGACCTGTTGGACAATTTCCACTCCCGTCCGTTTTTGGAGCTGGGATATTCCACGCAGCTGGAGGGTGACGAGGAGTCTGAAGATCGCCTGTCCTCGCAATTTAGTCATGATGAGCGCTTTGGAGGCCGGCTGAAGCAATTCATTGACTATCTGGTTTCCCTCTTCCAAAAAGGAGAGGAAACCATTGTCATCTCCCGCCAGTCGAACCGGTTGCATGAGCTCTGGCAGGAGCGCTCTGTTGAAGAGGAGTCGTCTGACTCCTCAAACATTCCTGATTTTACGGAAGCCTCTCTTTCCGAAGGCTTTATACTGCGAGGCGACGAGACAGTCCCTCCATCTGATCACAGATTCGGAAGTCTTTGGCTGGGAGCGGCCGCAGCCGCGCATGCGCCAGAGACCGGTTGCCGAAACCCCTGAGTCGGTCTATGCCGACCTGCAGGTAGGTGACTATGTCGTTCACATCGACCACGGCATCGGCCGCTTCGGTGGCCTGGTGCAGCGTGAGCTGGATGGGCTTATCCGCGAGTTCCTGGCAGTGGAATATGATGGTGGCGGACAGCTTTACGTCCCGGTCCACCAGGCCGACAGGCTGACGCGCTATATCGGCGCGGAGGGCGCCATCCCGGCGTTGGATCGCTTGGGCGGGCAGGAGTGGCAGGAGAAAAAAGGACGCGTCAAGCAGGCCGTCATCGAAGTCGCCCAGGATATGCTGGACCTGTATGCCCGGCGCAATGTCGTCAAGGGCTATTCTTTCAAGTCCGACACCACCTGGCAAAAGGAGCTGGAGGATTCGTTCCCGTATGTCGAAACGGAGGATCAGAACCGGGCCCTGGTCGAGATCAAAAAGGACATGGAGTCCACGCGCCCCATGGACCGCCTGCTGTGCGGCGATGTGGGCTATGGCAAGACCGAGCTGGCTCTGCGGGCTGCCTTCAAGGCAGTCATGGATGGCAAGCAGGTCGCCATCCTGGTGCCGACGACCGTCCTGGCGCAGCAGCACTACGAGACCTTCCTACAGAGGCTGGCTGCGTTCCCGGTCAACGTGGAAATGCTCTCCCGCTTCCGGACGCCGCGCGAACAGAGCACCATTTTGCATCGCCTCTCCATTGGCGAGGTCGATATCGTCATTGGCACGCACCGCCTGATCTCGTCCGACGTCCACTTCAAGGATCTTGGCCTGGTGATCATCGATGAAGAACAGCGCTTTGGCGTAACCCATAAGGAACATCTCAAGAAACTGCGCACCGAAGTGGATGTGCTGACTCTCACCGCCACGCCGATCCCTCGTACGCTCTATATGGCGCTTACCGGTGTCCGCGACATCTCGAACCTCAACACGCCGCCGGAGGAGCGTCTGCCAATCGTCACGCATGTGGGTCCTTATGCTCCCAAGCTTGTTCGCCAGGCGATCCTGCGCGAGCTTGAGCGCGGGGGACAGGTGTTCTTTGTCCATAACCGCGTCAACACGATCGAGGCGATGAAGATGCACTTGAACCAGCTGGTCCCGGAGGCGCGCCTGGATGTGGGTCACGGGCAGATGCCTGAGACCCAGCTTGCCTCCGTCATGCACCGCTTCAACGCCGGCGAGACGGATATCCTGCTCTCGACGACGATCATCGAATCCGGGCTGGACATCCCGAACGCCAACACCCTGATCGTGGACCGCGCCGACACCTTCGGCCTGGCCCAGCTCTACCAGCTGCGCGGCCGCGTGGGCCGCGGCGCCGCACGGGCGTACTCCTATTTCTTCCGCCACAAGAAGCTTTCGCCCACGCTTGAGGGGCAGCAGCGTCTCGAGGTGATCGCCGAGAACACCCAACTCGGCGCCGGTTATTCGATCGCCATGCGCGACCTGGAGATCCGCGGCGCCGGGGAACTGCTGGGTACCCGGCAGTCCGGGCATATCCAGGCAGTTGGCTTCCATCTTTATACCCGGCTGCTGGCAGATGCTGTGAGACAAATCCGAAGAATGGATGCGGCCAGCCGGGATGGTAAAGCGGATCACAAGGAAAAGATCGAAGTTGCACTAACCTCCCTGACCCAGCCCATCTCCATGCCTGTCAATGTGGACCTGCCGCTGGCAGTTGGCATCCCCGCCGGTTACATCCCCGACCAGGATCTGCGCCTGCGCCTGTATCGCCGCATCGCCGACCTGCGCGATGAGACCGAGATTGAAGCACTGACCTCCGAGTTCCAGGACCGCTTTGGTGAGCTGCCTGAGATGGTGGCGAACCTGTTCTACCAGATGCGTGTCAAGTTGCGGGCAGAACGGGCTGGCCTGTCTGCCATCAGCTGGGAGAGCGGACAGGTGATCCTGCGCTTCCCTTCAACATCGGATGGGAAGGAAGCAGAACGGCTCCCGGATCTGGGCCCAGGCATACGTGGCGGCAAGAATGCCTACTGGGCCGCATTCGGCAAGGACGATGACTGGCAGGGGAAGCTGCTTGATGTACTGGACAGGTTGGTCAAAGGTAGCTGAAATATCTTTACCCCTCTCGGTCACAAATAGTGTATATTTACTCTACGGGAAGCGCAATTCCCTGGCACCGCCCGCCAGGGCAGGTGTGTGACCGGGGGCATTATATAACAGCGTGTACAATTTTTTGAATCAAAACTGGGCTGTCAAAAGACAGCCCAGTTTTTAATAAAAATCAAGGCGGTCCGTCTTGTAGAGCAGACCGCCTTTCCAACCTACCTGTTATTCAGTGATTTTATTCCAGGAGCCTAAACGGGCGAACGTCCAGGCAGGGCACGGACAATCGCGATCGCCACGATGGCTCCCAGAAAGGCGACCACGATGCTGCCAAGATTGATGCCGTTCACCGCGTTCGGGACGCCGAACAACTGACCGGCCAGGAAGCCACCGACTATGGCGCCTATGATCCCGACGATGATGTCGGTCACCAGATTTCCGCGGCCGCCTCGTCATGACCGTGTTGGCCAGCCAGCCCGCGATCAGGCCCACGACAAGCCAGGCTAAGATACCCATTTCGTAATCTCCTTTCGCGACCAAGTGAAGTAGTTAAGAATTGGTCACTTTTGTGGATTAACGCTTAATTAATATTGGGCGTTATGCCTGGATCTGGAGCATAAATAGCTGCCTGGTTTTTTATTCGGAATTTACCGGTTTCTCCAAAGCTCTGTTTAGAATTTCATCACGCTATCGAGGCCCCGATGGACTCCCACAAGTTTGCCGACCTCCCGAATGGCAAGAAGCGCTCCATCCACATAGGGCTCGGCACTCGTCCCTGATTCATGCCGCAGGATCAATTTCTGGCCTGGCATCCCAAAAATGGCATCGATGGAAATGACATACCCGGGCAGCCGGATGGAGTGGACCTGGGTGCCCTGCATGCGGGCTCCGCGGGTTTCCTTTACCCCTTCCACCTGATCCAATGGAACATCAAGTTTCGACTCCCGAATGCCGGAAAGCCGGTTTGCGAGTTCACGGGCTGTCCCACTCGGCGCATCCTTCTTGTCGGAATGAGCGTAATCAATGATTTCCCAGTGGGGGATGTACTTTGCGGCCATCTCGGCAAACTTCTGAAGCAGGACAACTGTCAGTGCGAAATTCCCAACAGCCAAAACTCCGCGGTTCACCTGCTTTGCGAGAACGTCGATCTCTTCGTACTCTTCATTGCCCAACCCGGATGTTCCCACAACAACATGTGCGCCGCTCCGGAGCGCTGCCAGTATATGAGATTTTGCCACATCCGATTTGGTGTATTCCACAAATACATCCGGATGGGTCAGCAGCGCCTCCCCGGCTGTCCCATAAATTGGTGTGGCAAGGCCTTCCACGCCGATCACTTCCCCCAGCGCGTTTCCTGCATTGCTCCGGGAAATCGCCGCGACCAGCTCCATATCAGCAGAGGTAAAAATGGCTTTTGACAGTTCCGATCCGGCCCAACCCGTCGCGCCGGCTACACATAATTTTAGTTTGTTCACTGCTCTCTCCATTGGCTTAAGATTGTTGTCCTTCAACGCGCGGGCAGCTTCACAGCCCGCGTCGCAATATAACTTGGGTGATAGTTATGCAGCGGAGAATCAAGCATGTAATCCTCGTACATGTCCGTGATGACCAGGCCCGCTGCGCACTGCCCGCCGATCAGATCTGTCAGCGAGTGACCGAATTCGACGGGAAATCCTTTTTCGAGATGTTCATCAAGATCCTCCTGTGGAATGCTCGTCAGGTCGGAATAGGGGATCGAGTGGGCAACCTCCAGGATGCCTTCATCGGCCTTGTACAGATCGAAAATATAGTGGACAGAATTCATCGAGCCGGTCATCAGGATCCCGCCTGGCCGGAGCACGCGGTGAGCACTCCTTCCACACGGCGCGAACGTCCGGCATGAAGACCGTCGAACAGGGATTGAAGACCAGGTCGAAGGATTCCTCTGCAAACATCGACAGGTTGGCAGCATCGCCCTCCAGCGTGCGGAGGGGAAGCGACTCCCTTTCTGCCACGAACTGGTCCTGTTTCAATTGGGCAGGCGAGTTATCGAAGACGGTCACCCGCGCCCCGGCTGCAGCCAGGACCGGTCCCTGCTGACCGCCGCCGGATGCAAGGCAGAGCACATCCGCGTCCTTGAGCGGCGGGAACCACCTCAGTGGAACAGGGATGTTTTCTGTGAGCAGGATCGAAAATTCGCCCCGCCTGGCTCCTGCAATAATGTCTGCATCAACCGGCTGTGTCCAGCGGCTCTGGCCGCCCTCTACTTCCCGGTTCCATGCATCCCGGTTATAGGATCGAACATCCATGGTTTCTCCATTCGCTAATTTGATATAAACACCAATCCCGAGGGATGGGATGATTTGTTTCCCTATATCACTCCTTCGGAGTTGTACTGCATGTGGATTGTACAAGGGGAAAAGAAGCTTGTCGAGGCGCGATCCACTCGCGGCTGGGTTGGATGCGCCTCCATTAAAAAGTTTGGGACAGGCCTGCGTATGACCTGTCCCAGAAGTGAGGAGAATTTCACAAGCCTTGTGAAGATCAAGAAGGAGCAGCCTTCACAAGACTAATGATTCTAATCCGCCGCGGCTGGCTCGATGGCCGGAGCTGCAGTGGGATGTAGTCTGTTGAGAACGGTGAATCCAATGGCTGCCAGCATTCCGAGAATTCCGCAGAAGGCCCACAACAGGTTCGGGTGGGTGCTGTCCAGGATCAGACCCGCAAAGTAAGGACCGATGGTGAAGGAAATACTCCACGACAGCCCGGAAACTGCCATATAGCGGCCGCGCATTTGCTCAGGGGCAAAGCCAGCCACGAGCGATTGCTGGAACGGTGACACAACCATTTCGCCAATCGTGATGATGATCATGGCAACGATGAAGAGAGCGTAGGTCGGGACGAAACCGTACATGGCAAAACCAATTGCATAGAGGATCGAACCGGCTGCCATCATCAAGAGCGGTTTGTATTTCTCAAGCCGGCGCGTCACCGCGAACTGGAAAAAGACAACGATGACCGCGTTAATGCTGATTAACCAGCCATACTGTGCTGCGCTCACCCCATGCTGATCTCGCAGGTAGACGCCGAGAGTTGAATTCATGTTCATGTAGACGAGCGTCATCATCACGGTCACACCGATGAAAGCCAGGAAGGGTGTATCCCGGAAGACTCGCCGGTAACCGCCAAAGGTCTGCTTCATGGTTTCCGGCTTGGTGTTTGCCTGGGCCTGAGGTTTTGTCTCAGGCAGTGCAAAGAAGACGATCCCTGCGCAGATCACGCTGATGACTGCATCCGTCGAGGAACAGGGTCAGAGTAGGAGCGGGAGATCAGCAGCCCGGCGATCGGCGGCGCAATGATTACGGCAACGTTGAAGACCACGCGGATAATGCCATATCCCTCCGCACGCTTGTCTAGGCGGCAGCAGGTCGGCGACAACCGCTTCGTGGGCCGGACCGCCGATATTGGCAAGTGTACCGACCAGCACTGAAACCAGGACAAAGATTCCCAGTGTAGGGGCAAAGCCCATCCCAAGCGCGCTGAAGGACGAGAGCAGCAGGCTGAAGATGATCACCGTCTTGCGTCCCATCCGGTCGGCGATCGCCCCGCCCAGGGCGCTTCCCACCATCCCCGAGATGGAAAAGATCGCAAACACAATCCCCACTGTGGACATGCCAATGCCATATCTCTGCGTCAGGTAAAGCGCAAAGAAGGGATAGAGCATGAATCCACCCAGGCGATCGATGAAGATGATCACGTTGTATATCCAGAAGGCAGATGGATATTCGCGATAGATCTTTCTTGTTTTTTCCAGTAAGTTTTTCATTCTTCTCCGAATTCGAGTTGTTGAAAGTGTCCCGAGGATTTTCGTAGTCTGATCAAATCTTCAAAGCGGCCTTGGGAACGTTATACAGGATTTCAGCAAAAGCTCATCGAACTATAGACGAAGGGACTGCAAGTCTCAATATGCGTTGGGATGGTTTTCCACTGTCCCGGTGGACAGGTTTTCTCCCCCATCTTTCTGCTTTGATCGTGAAGCAGGTGGTTAGGGAACGAAGTTGCCCGTGGGACAATTACTGCACGGTACGGCGGGAACCTCGTAGCGCTTGCGAAGCTGGCTGCCCGTGGTAATCATCCAGTTTGCAAAGTGGAACATTGTCTGCTCGAACAGGCCCGGCCGGTATACCCGGTAGTGGGTTGCCAGATTTTGCAGGCGGACCTCCTCCGCCTCCTCCAAAATGTGCTGACGATTATATTCAGCCATGAACTCGGTATGCCAGTTGTTCATTCGACCTCCATGTGTAAATCGATCACGAACGACCTGCCGCCTGTCTCAATAACTAATTGACTTTTGATTGGATTTACAGGCTAAAAGTAAAGAGATTATGCGGCACTATGCAATAAAAAGGCGTGGACGGCCTTGAGCGTTTTCTCAATCCGGTCACGGTTGAGCACGTAGACTTTTGCTCCGCTTTCTCTCCTTTCCTGCAGATAGCCTGTTGCAGTCAGCTGGGTAAGGTAGCGTGATACGCTCGGCTGGCTGAGGTTGGTAGCCTCCATGATCTCCTGTGAGCGCATTTCGCCTTTCTCCACGATCATTTGAAGGATGTTCAGCCGCGTATCATCGGCGAGTGCCGAAAGACGCGAGACGATCTCAGCCCGGTCCAGCTCGGGAACACGAACATCGGATCCTTCGGGTAAATGGGCGCCAAAGTTAATGTAAAGGTTGTCGCCGATCTTCGTCGCCCTCATGTAGGGACCAAAATGGGCATTGGGGATGAAGACCAGTTCCTTCGCCCCAAGAAAATCGCTGCCCCATTTCGATTCACTGATCTCCTTCCCGGTGATGAACTGGACGATCTCAGTCCTGGACCTGCCGCTCAGGTCGACCTGGTTGAACGCCTTTGCAGACGCCTCCAGCATTGGGCGGACACGAGTTCCATTCAGCCTGCAGGTGGTTTTCCCAGAACCAGCGGATGTGACCGGTGACCAGTTGCTTCATTGCCACCGGGTCGATCACATAGTTATAGGCCTGAGTCTCCATCTCCTGGTCGGTCAGCTCGTCCCCAAAACGGTGAAGTAAAAAATTCACATAGTTTTTCGAGGAAGCGAGCACCTTGTCCCAATCCACCGGCTTGTCTGCATCCTCTTTGGATTTACTTGTGATGCAAATGGTCGCATAGGCCTTTAGCAGCCTCTCCCGCATCCGGGATGGGGGGGTAGCCTCGAGCTCATTGAGGTACTCTTCAAACGGTGCTCCTGTCTTACGCGGCAGGATGGCATAGTGGAGACCGATGATTACCAGTTTGTGCCGCGCTCTTTCCTCAGGAGACATCCTGGCCCGGGTTTTCGAGACCCATTCATGGATGCCCGGTTCATCCTCCTCCGCGGCTACCAATAACATACTTCCAAAAGAATTAAGGGTTGGCTCAAGGTTGACCAGTGAGCGTTGGGTCCGAATTTTTTCAAGATCGATTGCAAAGGGTGCCATAGAATTCTCCAAATTATTGAATTATTCATAAAATTGAATAATGTGCATATTTTAATGACTTTGCCGAATTTGTCAAGGGTTAAAAATAAAAATCCCCGCCCATATAGGCGGGGACAAAAATTTTTCCTTTTCAAATTACGGACTGGGCGTGCCAGCGACAGCTACGCCTGTCCAGCTAAAAACACGTTCCTCACTGGTTGCACCGGCCGACTCGTAAAGAGGCTCGCCCTGCTCATCCACGCCATTCTGACGGACTGTGGTAACCCACCAGCGGACGACATGTGCCAGATCGTCCTCCGGGCGGAAGGAGGTTGGCACAATGTACTTGGTATCGGTGACATAATCAGTTAGCCTGCGTCCCTGGCCGGAGGTTACATCTTCGATGGTGACCTGATACGCCTCCTTGTCACGCAGGGTCCCGATGGAGGCCCACTGCAGGGTGACCACATCGTTTGCCAGGGTGAAGGCTGCGCCGTCGGCAGGCAGGAGCAGGTTGGCGGCTGGGTAGGGAGCCGGCAGGGTGGCGGTGGGAGTCGGGCCGGGCGTGGCGAAGCGCTCACAGAGAGGAATGATGATCGTCGTTCCGATAAAGACATTATCCGACGAGAGTCCGTTGTAGAATTTGATCGCATCCTGCGGAACGTTATAGTTCGCAGCAATGATCCCAAGCGTATCGTTTGCCTGAACCGTATATTGCACCTTTTCGCAGGCTACAGCAGTCTGCGTAGCCTCATTCGGCACATCAGTCGGGGGCGGCTTCGGCGTGGAAGTGGGATAGGGTATTTTGAGAACGTTCCCCTCTGCAATAATACAGTTCGCCGGCAGGTTGTTTGATAAAACGATGCTCTGGACAGAGATGCTAAAAGAGGCAGCGATGCCGCCGCAAGTATCGCCTGCCCGCACAGTGTAATCGAAGGGTGGCAGTGGCGTTTCGCTGGGAATTTCCGTTGGGGGAAGTGTTGGGGTTTCTGTGGGTGTGATCGTGGCGGTCGCCGTCGCCGTACCAGCTTCCGTGGGTTGGGAGATGGTTGCTCCCGTCGCGCCGGAGCTCAGGATGAGATACACCACCAGGGCACCGATCAGCAGCACAGCGGTCAGTGCGCCGAGCGCCATTGGCAGGCTGAGGGTGATTTCGGGCATGCGGCTGGCTCCCATGCCCTCGGTTTTCGACTTCGATGCACCTTTTGCAGTCAGCTCTGTGCCGCAGACCAGACAGCGGGCGGCATTTTCACTCAGACGCGTTCCGCAGGTTGGACAAATTTGGGATTTTTGGGATGAAGGTTCTAGAGACATACCGGCGGAGATTATACCATTGAACAAAAGCCTGGATTTCGAATAGCGACGCACCGTATACGATTCGTTGGAATTGCCCAATTGCGGGCAAAATCCTCGCTACGGTGCCTCGCCTCTCTCTACGCCTTGACCTGCCTCTCACCATGGAGAACGACTTCCGCCTTTGCTGCGTAATCGCTGTACCCGCCGATCGTCTCAGCGATGGCTCCCTCTTCCAGGGCAAAGATCCGTTTGACTGTCCGGTCCAGGAAGTACCGGTCGTGGGAGATGACCAGGACGGTCCCGTTGAAGTCGTTCAAGGCGTTTTCCAGCACTTCGGCGGAAGCAATGTCCAGGTTGTTGGTCGGCTCGTCGAGCAGCAAAAAGTTTGCGCCTGAAAGGACCAGCAATGCCAGCTGCAGTCGACTGCGCTCACCGCCGGAAAGCGAACCAATCTTCTGGGTGGCCTGTTGATACGTGAACAGGTAGCGGATCAGCAGCGAGACGGCATTCGATTCGCTCATGTTACCGCCCAGCCGCACCGCGTCGATGACGGTCTGGTTGAAATCCAGGGTCTCATGCTCTTGCGCATAGTAACCAACTTTGACACTCGGACCGATTTTGATCTCGCCGCTTGTCGGCTGCTCACGCCCGAGGATCAACCTCAGCAGCACGGATTTCCCGGCGCCGTTTGCGCCGATCAGCCCCACCCGCTCCCCGTGGCGGATCAGGAAATTGATCTCCTCCAGGATGCTGCGGTGGGAAAAGGATTTGTTCACCTCCACAAACTCCAGCACCTGGTTCGAGCCGCGCCAGCCGTTCAGCTCCAGTCCCATCTTGCGACGCTCAAGAACGGGACGGTCGATCTTTTCAATGCGCTCGATGCGCGCTTCCATGTTATGGATGCGGGTGGCAAATTTGTCGTTGAAGACCACCCATTGTTTGTAACGCTTCAAAGCCATTTCCAGCCGGCCGATCTCACGCTGCTGGACCTGGAACAGCTCCTCCTGGCGGGCCAGCCGCTCCTCCTTGTCCACGATGTATTCGGTGTAGTTCCCAATAAACGTGGAGATGCTGCCATCCTCGATTTCGGAGATGTGCGTCACACAGGCATCCAACAGGTAGCGGTCATGAGAGATGATGACCACCGCGCCCGGATAGTCGATGATCAGCTTCTCGAGAAATGCCTTGCCCGGCATATCCAGGTGATTATCCGGCTCGTCGAGCAGCAGCACAGATGGACGCGCCAGCAGCAAGCGTGCCAGCCCGATCAACTTCTTTTGTCCGCCGCTCAACGCGCTGATGGGCTTGTCGAAATCGGGGTCCGGCAGTCCCAGCCCGCGCAGCAGCTCACGGACGCGCTGATTCTGTAATTCAATCCGCCCAGCGACTCGAACTCTTCGAGCAGTTTATGCTGTAAGTCCAAGGCACGTTCCAGCGCTTTGGGGTTGTTGTACACTTCCGGCTCGCCGAGCCTGGATTCCACGCGCTGCAATTCTGCTTCCACTTCCAGAAGCCGCGGGTTCCCTTCAAGTGCCAGCGAGATGGCCGTCCGCTGCGGATCGAACTCAGGCTGCTGGGGCAGGTATCCCAGTGTGACTCCTTTGGCCTTGATCACCATCCCGCCTTTTTCAGGCGTGTGCTCGCCGGTGATCAACTTAAACAGCGACGACTTCCCGGCTCCATTCGGGCCGATCAGGCCGATCTTCTGATCGTGCTGGATCTCCCAGCTCAGCTCGCGGAAAATGATATGAGCGCCAAGGATCAGGGTGGCATTTGAAACGGTAATCGAGATCATGAGGACTCCAATATTACAACTTAAACAAAAACGCCGTGGCGCTGCAGCGCCACGGCGGGGATGACAGAACGGGATGGAACTATCGTCGGGCAACAGGCGCGTGAATAGAAAACACCTCGTAGATAAACCCACGCAGGCCTATACACACAAAACCGTTGTCCGTCCGTTCGTATCTCATAGCAACGCATATAGCGGATTATACCATAACGGCTAGAAATTTTGCATCCTGAATGCAAAAGAATTGCTCTACCAAAACATCTCTTGGCAAGCTTAAAATTTCATCCTGGAGATTGCACAGAGCAAAAGAGGCCGATTTTCCGGAAGGAATCAGTCCTGCCCTTCCACAGGCCGGGCGTTTTGGGGCGTAATACACCCCGTTACGGCGCTTCCCCTCAGGTGTTTCGCCTGCCCTTCCAAGCGCTTATATCCAAAATAAGTGAATTGCCTCTTGAATCTGGACATGATTTATATATAATATCTTATTAGATGAGGGAGTTACTTTTGGAGGTAATGAGGAATGGAAAAACAGCGCAGAACATTTCTTAGTTATTCAAGAGCCAACAAGGATTTCGCCGTTAAACTGGCAAGGGAGTTGAAATCGGAAGGTTTTGCGGTTTGGCTGGACCAGCTGGATATTCCACCCGGGTCACGCTGGGATGTTGAGGTGGAAAAGGCCTTGACCGACTGCGAAATCTTCATGATCATCATAACCCAGGCCTCGATCGTATCCGATAATGTTCTCGATGAGATTGGGTATGCCATCGACAATGGCAAGCGGTTTCTACCGGTTTTACTGGAAAAGTGCAATGTCCCGTTGCGGCTGCGACGCTTCCAGTACGTGGACTTTACGGATAAGAGCTTCGACGAGGGGGTTGAATCGGCCAAGGAGCTATTAAGGACCCTGATCTCACAGCCCACCGTTCCACAAAAAGATGCTGCCGGTACATCCCAGGTCCCAGTGGATCAGAAACCAAAGGCTGCGGATGACCATTCTTCTGCCGAAGCATCCGGAGCATCCAGCGCTACCACCACAACTGCAAACCTGCGCCGCGAAAAGGTTGAACAGGAGCTGCGCTTCAAAGCAGAAACAGAACGGCTGCTTCATGAAAAGGCTGACCTTGAGAAAAAACTGCAGGAAGAGCACGATACTCATGAAAGAATGGAGGCAGCAAAAGCCAAAGATGAAACCCGGCCTGCCCCGCCTCAACGCCGGTCGAAACTGATCGGAATATTCGGAATTTCCATCCTTGCAATTCTGATCGCCGGATTTGCAGTCACCAGGTTCCTCTCCGCGCCTGCTTCGGTAAATGTGCCGACCGAAACTCAGGACCCGTTAAGGATACCCCCACGGTCACGGATGCAGCTGATCTCATCCCCATTACGGCCAAAGACACATCCGTGCCTGCGACAGAAGCGTCGACGGTCACTGACGTGCCAACGGATACACAAGCACCCACGGACGCTGTACCAGCGACACCTGCATCTGAGATGACCGATGAGCAGGGTGCACAAATGGTTCTTATACCGGCAGGTGACTTTACGATGGGGAGTAATCGAGGCGAAACGGATGAGCAGCCTGTTCACCTTGTATATCTGGATGCCTTCTATATGGACAAATATGAGGTGACCAACAAGTTATACAAGGAGTGTGCAGATGCCGGCAAATGCGAGCCGCCGAAACAGATCTATTTCTTCGCTGAAAGTCCGAATAAGATCTATTATGGTGTTTCGCAATATGATAATTTTCCGGTTATTTTCGTGGATTGGAATATGGCAAAAGCCTATTGCGAGTGGCGCGGCGCACGTCTCCCAACAGAAGCAGAATGGGAGAAGGCAGCCCGTGGCACGGGACGGGAAAACACCTATCCCTGGGGAAAGGATCTTGACTGCCAGAAAGCCAATTATCAGGGATGCGTAAACCGTACCAGCGAAGTAGGATCCTATCAGGAAGGTGTAAGTCCGTTTGGCGTGTACGATATGACGGGAAATGTCTGGGAGTGGGTTTCGGATTGGTATTCCGATAATTATTACGCAATATCCCCCCCGAAGAATCCCTCGGGGCCCAGTTCCGGGCAATCGCGGGTGCTGCGCGGCGGCTCCTGGCCGCGGTTTGATGTCACCGCCTATCACCGCAACAAGTTTGCCCCTGATTACAACACGTTCGACATCGGTTTTCGCTGTGCCCGTTCTGAGTAAAGCCCTTCCACAAAGCTCCTGTCTCTGATAGAATAGCATCCGCACGCATGAGAACCAAAGTCCTTGGCCTCCCACCGGTCGAGGATTTTTATGCCCAAAAAACCTGTTTATTTGTCTACGTGATTTCCAAACCACGTAACTACTCAACTAGAGAACGATAAAACCATGCTAACTGAACGAACCGACCTCCGAAATATCGCCATCATTGCCCACGTTGACCACGGCAAGACCACCCTGGTGGATGGTCTCCTGCGCCAGTCGCATACCTTCCGCGACAACCAGCACGTGGAAGAGCGCGTGATGGATTCAAACGACCTCGAACGCGAGCGCGGCATTACCATCCTGGCCAAAAATACGGCCATCACCCTTTTTGATCCCGCCACCGGCAATCCGATCAAGATCAACATCGTGGATACCCCAGGCCATGCCGATTTTGGCGGCGAAGTGGAACGCGTCATGAACATGGTGGACGGCGTCCTCCTGCTGGTGGATGCCGCCGAAGGTCCCATGCCGCAGACCCGCTTCGTGCTCAAGAAGGCACTTCAAATGGGACACAAGGCTGTCGTGGTCATCAACAAGGTGGACCGCAAGGATGCCGAGCCTTCGCGCGTCCTCAACGAAACCTTTGACCTCTTCATCGAACTTGGCGCCAGCGAAGAGCAGGCGGACTTCCCGGTGGTCTATGCTCAGGCTACGGCCGGGAAAGCTGGTCTAACCCCGGAAGTGGGCCCCGATCTGCAGCCACTGTTTGATGTGATCCTGGAGAAGATCCCCGCTCCGAAAGTTGACCTGGATGCACCTCTCCAGATCCTTGTCACCATGCTGGGCTATGACGATTATCGCGGCGTGACAGCCATCGGACGTATCTTTGCCGGCAGGATCAAGGCAGGCCAGCGTCTGACGCGTATGACACGCGATGGACGATCCCTTCCTGAATCGGCAAAGTATCTCTATACATTTCAGGGACTGAACAAGGTCGAGATTGAACAGGCGATTGCGGGTGACATCGTCTCCTTTGCGGGCCTGGAAGGTATTGGCATTGGTGAGACACTTGCCGACCCCACTAATCCCATTGCATTGCCGACCATCAAGGTGGAGGAGCCGACCGTCCGTATGACGTTTGGAGTGAACACAGCGCCCTTTGCAGGTCTGGAAGGGACGTGGGGTACCTCCCGCAAACTGCGCGAGCGCCTATTCGATGAACTGCGCACGAATGTCGCTTTGCGCGTGGAGGAAACTGACTCGGCTGAAAATTTTCTCGTCTCGGGTCGTGGTGAGCTGCATCTGGGGATCCTCATCGAGACAATGAGACGCGAAGGATATGAATTCCAGGTTTCACGTCCTGAAGTCATCTTCCATAAAGCGGATGATGGCGCGTTGCTTGAACCGTACGAAGAAGTCCATATCGAGACCAGCAATGAGACAGTCGGTGTGGTGGTGGAAATGCTTGGGGTAAGACGCGGCCGGATGATGGAGATGCATGATGAAGGCCAGGGAATGACCCGCATGGTCTATATTGCCCCAACGCGTGGCCTGCTTGGCTTCCGTTACCAATTTCTCACATCCACCCGCGGTGCAGGTGTCATGCATACCATTTTTCACGGATACGACGAGATGGCGGGACCGATGTCCACACGCACAACAGGCTCGCTTGTTGCCTGGGAGGCGGGTGATACAACCGCGTACGCCTTGAAGAATGCGGAAGAACGCGGCTCACTGTTCGTCGGCCCGGGCGTCGCAGTGTATGAAGGGATGGTCGTCGGCGAAAACGCCCGCGGACAGGATATGCCGATCAATGTCTGCAAGAAAAAACATCTGACGAATATCCGTTCAGCAGGTGGGGATATGGAAATTCGCCTCACGCCGCCCCGGCGCATGTCTTTGGACGAAGCCATCGAATACCTGTCTGACGATGAGCTGCTCGAAGTTACGCCCGAATTGTACCGCATCCGCAAGCGCATCCTCAACACCGAGGAACGTGGCAAGCAGACCAAGAAGGTCAAGGAACAGATGGAAGAAGCATAATGAAAGCTCCGCGCAGAGCGGAGCGAGTGCAAGCCGAGCGCAGTCGACACTTACACAATACGCCATTGCGGCAAGCGCATTTGATATGTAAATCAAAATGTCCCGGAAAATCTCCGGGACATTTATTTTCTCTGTTAACTTCAACACGTCAATTTCATAATGGATGTATTCACTGTCCCACTCGGTCCATACACCTGCAGGTAGTACGCCACGCTTTTGCCGTTCTCCAGCGGGGTGGTATCGGTCCAGGAGGTGGAGTTGGCCGGCAGTTCAGTGACCGCCTCCCCGTCGCGGAAGACGCGGTAACCGGTCTCGTTGGTGGCGCGGTCCTCCCATTCCAGATTGAATGTCACATTTCCACCGCTGCAGGAGAAGTCCCATTTTGTGATCGAAGGCGCCTGAGGCGGAGGCAAAGTCGCCGTGGGTGGGGGCGTGACGGTGGGCACAACCCAGTAGCTGCCGCTCGCTTCCGTGTATTCGCCCCACAACCAGCAGGTGCCGCTCTTGCTCTCCGGGGATTTCACCAGCCAGAAGTTAGTCGGCTCATACCGGCCGATGATCTCGAGTTTGACCTTGGCAAGATAGGTGAAAATAACCTGGTAGTCCTGGCCCGGTCCCTCACGGCAGTTGGTCTGCTGGAGTACCGTCAGCATCGGCGTGGAATAGGTCGGCGTGGTCGTCGGCTTGGCCGCACTCGTTGCCGTGGATCCGGCCATGATCGTGGGAGTGATCGAGGTTGCCGTCACAGTGGCAGTCGCATTGCCATCATCGCCCGGTTGTGCAGTAAGCGTGGCTGCGATGGCGGTTCCAGCCTGCTGCTCCACCGTCAGAGGTCTGGGAAGTGCCTGTACCCGGGATGTTGCACGCCAGGATCGCGACTACCAGTACCAAACCTGCGAGACTAACCTTGGATGTGTGTTTCATATTTGTATTATAGAACTATTTGATTTTCTTGTGCGCCCGTCCACCGATGCGGAAGAACTGCAGCCTGCCTTGCTCGTCGCGGAAGAACTCACCGAGAGCATTCTCGTAGGGCTCATCCAGGCCAAGGACTTTGTCCTTCTCATAGAAGGCAAAACGCATGGGCGGCATGGCAGGCCCGGGAGGAGTATCGGGCATGGGAAAGCCGCCCAGGGGGATGTGATGATAGATCAAATATCCATCCTTCACTTTCAAGTCAAAACATTCGGTGCCAATCTTATAACGTCCCACATATTCCTTAAGTTCCATGGCAGAGGATTTTATTGGTTTTGGCAGGTCTGCTTGTGCGTTGAAATACAGTTTCAATGCTTTTGAGAACAAGCCGGCCGTGAGGATGCCACCATCGTCGCTGTTGGTCAGGATGGCACAGGCAAAATCCTCGCCGGGAATGAAGAAGAAATACGCCTGCTGGCCGTTCGTCGCGCCGCCGTGAGCATAAACGGTTACACCGCCAACCTCCCGGATGAACCAGGTGATGCCCATCATGCCGCGCGCGCCGGCGTCCACCTGTGGGACGCGCATGGCTTTGAGACTCTTTCCGGTGATGATGCCCCTCCTGCCATTGCTCATCTGGAAGCGGGCGTATTTGAGCAGGTCACGGACCGTGCTTACGACCCCTCCCACGCCGTTGCCTGCCCGGCCGATCGCCCACGGACGCGCCACCTGGACCTTGTCGTGTACCTTTTGATGGCCGACAACGAAGCGGTGCGTGAACAAAATATCGCTTGGATAAAAGAAGGTCATATCCAGGCCAAGCGGGTCGAGCAGCATCCCCTGCATCGCCTGCTCGTAAGGCTTCTTCGTAACAACTTCAATAATCCGTGAAGCGACATTGAACCCGGTGTTGTTATACGACCAGATCGTTCCCAGGGGCTGGATCTGGGGCAGTCTGGAAATATCCTTCACCATCTTCTCCAGTGCATCCTCGCCATTGCCGAAGTCGTTGAAATAATCCCCGACCCAGCCGCCCATGTGAGTGAGCAGGTGCCTGACAGTGACCTTTTGGGTTACCTCTTTATCCTTTACTTTGAAGTCCTTGATGTATTTTTTTACCGGCGCATCCAGATCCAGCCTGCCCTGCTCGACAAGCATCATCATCACTGTCCCCGTGAATGTCTTGCTGATCGACCCGGTCTGGAAAAGCGTATCCACTGTGACTGGCAGAGGGTGTTCCACGCTGGTAATACCGAAGCCGGCCGCAAACTCCTGGCCTTTATGGTATATGCCAATGGAAACACCTGGGACCTGCAGCCGCTTCATCTCCCTGCGGATATGCCTGCTGATCCTGCCGAATTTCGAATTTGTGTTGTTGGAAGTTTTAGTGTTCATGACTGATATCACATGAGGAAGTAGGTCACGCTGCAAGCGTGACCTACTGATTTTTTTATTCTCCGCTGCCTTCGAACCAGGTGGACATATATTCAGGCTTTTCCATTTCGAGCGCATGAGTGGTCAGGCTTAATGGATAGAAAGTATCCACCATGACAGCCAGCTCTTTCGTTTCTTTCGCACCTATACTGGCTTCCGTCATCCCGGGCTGCGGTCCGTGCGGCAGGCCGTAGGGGTGCATGCTGATATCACAGCGGTCGATGCCCTTGCGGGACATGAAGTTGCCCTCGGCATAGTAGATGATCTCGTCCGAGTTCACGTTCGAGTGATTGTACGGCGCGGGGATGCTGTCGGGGTGGTAGTCGAACAGGCGTGGGACGAACGAGCAAACGACGAAGTTATGGGCCTCGAAGGTCTGGTGCACCGGCGGCGGCTGATGGACGCGGCCGGTGATCGGCTCGAAGTCCTCGATGTTGAAGATCCACGGGTAGAGATAGCCATCCCAGCCGACGACATCAAAGGGATGGTAATCCAGTATATGTTTGCTCAAGCCGGTCGCGGACTTTGATATGTACTTCAAATTCACCGCGTTCCGTGTGCGTTTCCAGCTCTTCCGGCAGCCGGATATCGCGCTCGCTGTAGGGAGCGTGCTCGAGCAATTGACCGAATTGATTCCGGTAACGCTTCGGTGGCTCGATCTGGGACGGATTTTCGATCGTGAAGAATCGGGCTTCGTCGCCATCGATGTGCATCTGCCAGGTTGTCCCAAAGGGGATCACGATGTAATCGCCCTGGCGGAATTTCAGGTTTCCAAACTGGGATTTCAACACGCCGCTGCCTTCATGCACCCACCAGGTCTCATAGGCCTGGGCGTTGCGATAGAAATAGTCCATGCTTTTCGTGGGACGGGCAACACCCAGGATTACATCCCGGTTTGTCAGTAGCGGGATGCGTGACGAAATGGCATCCGTTCCCAGCGGCGCGTCGGCAGTGGCAAAGGCGCGGTGGCGGATGGGACCGAAGTCCACGGTTTCGGGCAGGCGCGAGCCGAGGTCCTCGGTCTGCTTGACGCGTGGCGGCAGGAAGTTGTGATACAGGATGGACTGGATGGAGGAGAATCCCTCCAATCCCATCAATTCTTCCCGATACAGCTCGCCGTTCGGTTTTCGAAACTGCGTATGTCGCTTGTGAGGGATCTCGCCAAGTTTATGATAAAAGGGCATGTTACCTCCTTATGGGGTCACAGTAATCGACTGAATTAAAGCATCCAGCTGGAAGAGCGATGGATTGAAAGAGTCTTCGTACATGGCATCCAGTGCCTTTGTCACGGCATCATAATAGGCCTGATCGGGTCCGCTACTGGCTGACGGCGGCACGCCTCCCGAAGGGACGGCGGCATCTGGCTTTTCGTTCTCTGCCAGAATGGAAGAGGTTACAGGAAGTGTGGCCACGACATAATACTTGCCATCGTCCGTCAATCCCTGGAAGTGATAAAACAATTCGTGATTATTGACCGGTGCCGGATATTGATCGTACTGGGTCAGGAAGCGGACGCCGCGTCCGTTTTGAAACGGGACAACCTGCGCCTTGGCTGCCATGATTTGACCGGCATTCATCACCCAGCTTGGCAGCGCATCCCTGGTAGAGAGGCGCGCCTGCAAGAATAGACTTCAGCTTTTGGATCTGGTCGGCGGCATTGGAGTTTAGCTTTGCATACTCGTCGGCCGGATACACAAAGATCTTTGGCTCAATCGCTTTATCCTGGACCTGGTAACCGGTGAGGGTAAACTCCAGGTGCGCGGGCGCAATTTCCCACCAGGGCGAGTTGTTGGTATCCGTGACAGCAGACACCATTTCAGATTGGGCACCCTTGCCACTCCCAAAGGCAGCGGTAAAGCTGACATTATCCAGTGTAACAACGCCGCCTGTACTGACCGTATTCGTTGCTACGATCACCGGAGTTTCAAATTGAGCCGGTGTGGCAGAGGAGGGAAGATTGCATGAAGCCATCAGGAATGCCAGCATGCAGAGGACAAAAATCTTGGGTTTCATAACCATCCTTTCAAACATCGAATTCGTTACAGGGTGGCGCATCAATAACTAAACCTGGAATTGAGTTTTACGTACAAAATCATGAGAAAGTTTAGTTATACATGGCACATGCGCTATGAATTGACGCTTGAAGGAGCGATGGTGTTCCGTAAAATCCCGATCCGTTCGATCTCCAGCTCGACCACATCGCCAACATTCAGCCAGGGTCCCTGGTTTTTGGTCAGCTCATAAAGACAACCTGTCCCGACAGTACCGGAACCGATCACGTCACCTGGACTTAACATCACAGATTGGGATGCCCGGGCGATCATGTCTCCGAATGACCAGTAGATATCTTTGAAGTTTCCCCGGCTCTTTTCCACGCCGTTTACTCTCGCCGTCATTTCCAGATCGTACACGCCCGGACGGCCAGTTGCTTTATCTGTCAGCTCATCCAATGTAAGGATTACAGGACCGAACGAACAGGCGAAATCCTTGGATTTCACCGGGCCGAAATTCACCTTCATTTCCTGGACCTGTAGATCACGGGCTGACCAATCGTTGAAGATGGTGTAGCCGAAAATATGATTGGGCGCGTCCTCAGGCTTGATGTTGATCCCGACTTTCCGATCACGACCGCGATCTCGAGCTCATAATCCAGCGCCTGGGTATACGGCGGGCAGGGAATTTCCTCTTCATGACCGTAGTTGTTGTTGGGATTTGAAAAATAAAAGACAGGAAATTTGTACCAGTTTTCCGGCACTTCCTGCCCGCGGTTGCGGTTCGCCGTTTTGACATGGGTTTCAAAGGCATAGAAATCCCGCAAGGTCGCTGGGTGAATGGGCGTATGGAAACTGACTTCCTCAAATGAAAGAGCTTCCCTGGATGCCTTGCTGGCAGCCTTCTCCGCACCGGCCGCGATGACCGCGTCCATGTCCGCATAGGGCAGGGTGTGAACCCGGTCGTCGATGACAATGGCAGGTTGGGAGGAGGCACGGAGGGTGGAGACGGTGGCAAATTTCATAGCTGTTTCCATCCGTCATTGCGAGGAGCGTGAGCCCGAAGCAATCTCCTCGTAAACGCAAAAAAATACTTTACGAGGTGTGTTCTTCAAGCACGAGATTGCTTCGTCGGGCTTCGCCCTCCTCGCAATGACAGGATGCTTTTTATAAATTCCCGCGTCGTTCCTGTTCCATCTCGATGGATTCGAACAGAGCTTTGAAGTTGCCCTTGCCGAATCCCTGGGCGCCGTGGCGCTGGATGACTTCGATGAACATGGTGGGGCGGTCCTGGATGGGCCGGGTAAAGATTTGGAGCAGGTAGCCCTCATCATCCCGGTCCACAAGGATGCCGAGATCGTGGATGGCTTTCATATCCTCCTTGATGCTTCCGACCCGGTCGGGGAGCATTTCATAGTAAGTGTCGGGCACGCGCAGGAATTCCACGCCGCTGCGAGCGCAGCTTGTCCACGGTTTCGAGGATGTTACCGGTGATCATGGCAATGTGCTGGGCGCCGGGAGTGAGGTAGTAATCGATATACTCCTCGATCTGGCTCTTGCGCAGTCCCTCGGCAGGTTCATTGATCGGGAACTTGACCCGTCCGTTGCCATTCTGCATTACCTTGGACATCAGGGCGGAATATTCGGTGGAGATATCCTTGTCATCGAAGGCCATCAGCTGACGAAAGCCCATCACCTGGTGGTAGAAGTTGACCCAGTGATTCATCTTGCCGAGCTGCACGTTGCCGACGATATGGTCGATCGCGGCCAGCCCGGCTGAATTCGGCTTCATAGTTGATCGGTTTGTAAGTAGGGGCAAAAACACCCTTGTAATCGCCGCGGTCCACAAAGACGTGCAGGGTTTCGCCATAGGTATAAATTGCGGACGTGCGGAAGATGCCGTAGTCATCCTTCTCTTCGCGCGGACTCCAGGCCGACTTGCCGCCGCGCGACGTGGTCGCCTCCCAGGCCTTTTCGACATCGTCCACTTCCAGGGCGATGACCTTTACTCCGTCGCCGTGTACCATTTGGTGGGCGGCAATCTCGTGGGTGGGGGCATAGGCTGCAGAAACAACAAACCGTGCCTGCCCCGATTCAAGAACATACGAAGCAAAAGCACGGTTGCCGGTCTCGAGCCCGGAATAGGCCACAGGCTTGAACCCGTAGGCCTTCCACCAGTAATACATGGCGTGCTTGGCATTGCCTACATAGAAATGTACGTGGTCGATGGATTTGATTTGAAGAAAATCCGCCTCCTCAGTCATGGGGCGTGACTCAGTATTGGATACAGTCGTAGCCATTCAGCCTCCTTATGTCTTGCCCTGAGCGCTGCCATCCTACGCGGAATGAAGTTTACGTGAAAAATGGCAGCAGTCGAAGGGTGGTCTATCAGGATTTTACGACAAAGAATGTCTGATTGCAAATGGGTAAAGGATAAACTCATCCCGGACTTAAATTAAGGATGAGTTTATTGCCTATAGCAATATTTTATAGGGGACTAAGCTGAGTTTGCGATAAACCGGATACGGATGTTCCGTCTACTTCGCATCATACGTATCCCAAAAATAAGATCTGACTCCTGATCCTGATCATGATCATAGACAATATTTGATCAGCATGCCTAAGGCCGAGCCGTTCGGTTAGGAGGATCTATTCCCGGAAGTTTCGTTTGCCGTTATCTGTGGTGCGGATGGCAACCTGCACAGTGTTGCTTATATAGCTGGGTGAGTAGGATAGCTCGGCACCAGGGTAATGGGATTGCTTGGTTTAGGTCCAGCATTAGGGGTAGCTGGTAGCTATGACAGCAGGTGTGGGAGGCGCGGCGACCAAAGGCACGTTTCCCAATGGACCGCTCGTATGTCCCGTGGAAGCCGAGATCCAGCAATTGGAATTGCCCGTTCGAACAAGCCACCAGCTGTTATCCGTATTATGGCCGACCAAGGGTGATGTATGAGCCTTGTGCAAAGGAACCAGTTTTGTCATATACGGTTCCGGGTCCGGAGCGGCAGTTGGCGCCCACGTCCGTTACAAAAACGGGCCCGCCTGGGGTGGCAGTCACTTGAGCAGGCGGCGGTGGCGCGGAAGTATTGGTGTTGCCAACGGTTGGCGGCGGAAAGGTTGCAAAAAGGGTTGCCGTTGGCTGCGGTGTACCGGCCTGTTCAGTCGCCGCCAGTGCTGTCACGGTGAAGGCCGCCGCCGTATACGCATTCGGTGTGACCGGCTGGCCAGAGGGAAGATTACATCCTGTGATGCTCAGGATCATCAGGAAGATGGCTGTGATTGTGATGGTAAGTCTACTGGCTTTCACGGACTAGATCTCCTTGTGGTTCCAGATTGCATAATTATATGTCTGATATTGGTACAGATGAACTTTGTTATGTTCCGGGATGCGCGGCGACCAAATCCCATCCATTCCTCTTCATATGAGTGAACCTCGAATATCACCTGTTGGATGAGATGCAATTCGGGTGTGGGCAAGCGCGCTAAAAAGGAGGATCGGAAGAGCGATCCGGATTGCAGGGTTCGATTTTCTCATGAATGGCTGGCAAATTGATCGTCAATAAATTTTTGCCAAACGGGAAAATCCTCCGGGTTCCACATCTTTTCCATAACGGGAATCGCATCAGCTTTGTTCCAGCCCAGGCGCAGGACGCGGTACAACATGATGAAAGCGGATGCCCGGTAATTGGCCTGGCAGTGGACATGGACCTTATCATCCATGCTGCTCATCCATCGCCTGGAAAAAATCTTCCAGATCGTCCCTGGTCGGATTGCCCCACTCCACAGGAATATGAATATACTTCATCCCCAGGAACTGTGACCAATTTGTCCTCGTCGGGCAACGCCCCCTGGGATGTGACAAGCGGCCAGGTTGATCACCACCCGGACGTTCTCATCCGCAATGGCCTGCATCTGCCCGGCGGTTGGCATTCCGCTGCTCGATAAATTGTCACTCAGGAACTGATAATTATAAATATCCTTCATTTCACCGTTACAACTCTTCCATCCGTCATCTTTTGCAAATCCTCTGTCTTCAGCTCAAAGATCGCGTTGGGTGTCCCGGCGGCCGCCCAGATGGTTTCATACTGCAGGAAATCCTCATCAATGTAAGTCTCCATCTTTTGGAGATGGGCGATGGGAGGCACGCCCCCGATGGCGAAGCCGGTTACAGCCCGCACGAAATCGGCGTCCGGGCGGGTGATGGCTTCGCCTGCATATTCGCTGATGCGCTTCTCGTCGACGCGGTTCGCGCCGCTGGTCAGGACCAGGATCGGCTTGCCCGATCCCTGCCTTTGAAGATCAGCGACTTGACGATCTGGCCCAGCTCGCACCCGGCGCGGTCCGCCGCTTCCTGCGCGGTGCGCGTGGATCCGGCGTGCTCAATTACTGTGTAACCAAATCCGAGCGAGTTGAGTTTATCCTGTACTTTTTGTGCGGAAGGGGAAAGTGTAGCCATGGTGTAAGAATAAACTGGATATGGAATAAAAGTGCGTACACAGTAATCAGGTAGACAGGAGAATGGGATGCCTGTCCATTCTACCAGTATATCCGATTGTGATCGCTGATTATATCAGGACTGTTTTGAATTATCGGCGCGTGTAGTGGATCTGCCAAAGCACTCGCCAGGTCTGTCCGCCATCGTCAGAACGCTCCCAGTTCCAGTGGAATTGATCGTCCTGGATGTCATACCAGACCATTCTTTGCCTGCATGCTTCTCCGCGGACAATTGCATCCCGCCTCAGGACCATTTGTCCGTTCTCAAACACGCCGGTGAAATCGAGATAGGTGCCGTTGCTATCCACCCAGGTCTGGCACCAAAGTTTGCGCTCCGGATCATAGGCTGAGAGGCTGATGCCCGTAAAATCAGGTGCTGAAAAATTCTCCTGGATGATCCTTCCCTCCAGGATGCGTTCCACGCGGTTGGTTCCCTTTTCGTTCTCCCCAGGCCGCATCCCACTCACCGAGCCAGAAATCAAACTGGTTTTCAGGTTGTCCATCTGCAATCTAACTCCAATAAGCTATTGAATTCGGTTATGAAATATCTTATCACATTCAAATATTGAACATCTCATCCTCAGGAACTGTTTTTGGAGAATTATGTCAGACCAGCAAAGAAACATCTATCAATCAGAAGGCGATCGTTATGAAGCGTTGGTTTCGCGTGAGGATTACCAGGGAAACATCCTGCGTGCGATCGACGAAATTATTAATGTGGACGGATTGGATGTCCTGGACCTGGGCGCCGGGACAGGCCGGCTCACACTGCTGCTGGCGCCGCATGCCGGATCCATCCGTGCCTTCGACATGCCTCGCAGAGATGCTGCGTGTCTGCCGGGAAAGGCTGGCTGCCAGCGGCCTTTCCAACTGGCAGGTTGAGGTGGCCGACCACCGCCAATTGCCTGTGCCGGATCATTCCGCCGATCTCGCCGTCTCCGGCTGGAGCGTCAGTTACCTGGCCGTCTGGAACCAGGACAATGGGCAGGCCGAGCTCGATCAAATGGCTGGCGGAAATGAAGCGCGTCCTGCGCAGTGGCAGCACGATCATCCTGTTCGAGTCGCTGGGCACTGGAAATGAAGACGCCCGTCCGGCTGGAGCATGTCGAGTCCACCTATCAATGGCTGGATGCCCATGGCTTCGAAAATAAATGGATCCGCACGGACTACCGGTTCGAATCGGTGGACGAAGCCGCCGAGCTGGCAGGCTTCTTCTTCGGAGCCGAGATGGCAGAGCAGATCCGCGCCAAGCGAAGCACGATCCTGCCGGAGTGCACCGGTGTTTGGTGGAGAAAAGTCTGAAGAGTAGATCACTGCGATCACAGAGAACAGGGAAAAATAAAAGACGACCACGAGGATAGCGGGTTTGCTGCTGAATCCCGATCGGCCTCCGCCGGTTCAAGCATCCCTGTCAGGCTGAGGATCAGAATGGTCAGGATGGCAGATAGATCGATCTGGATCCGCTCGGCGAAGAAAAGAACCATGGATCCAGTGAAAATGGGAAATAAAACGATTTGATTCGGCTCGATACCAATCTGCATGGGTCGCAGTGTGAAACGCACCAGATCTTACTTTATGAATGGCTCCCTGTAATTTTCGAGGGTATCGAGAATGCGTTCCTTATGCCGGCCAAGGAATTCCAACCCTTCCATTTCTTCAATCGTAAAATACCCAAAATCGGAAGTTTCATTGCTCAACCCGGCTTCGCCGCCCATGACTTCCACTTCGAAGTGCAGTGCCACGACCTGGATCTTGTTACCATCCGGGTAAACGACGAGCTGGTCGGGATAGCTGTAAATGCCGACCAGCCGCTTCACATGGACGATCAGGCCGGTCTCCTCCCAAACTTCCCTTTCACATGCCTCAGCCACTGTTTCACCTGGCTCCACTGCACCCCCGGGCAGGCACCATTGACCATTATCCGAACGTCTGGTGAGCAGGATGCGGCCGTGCGCATCGAAGATCGCCGCCGAACACCCCAGGCGTATCTTCCCTTCCCTTCCCAACCGTGGACCGTAAAGTACCTGGGTCATATTTGCTCTCCTTATCCATCCAATTTTCCCCTTATTCTATGCCGGAAGCGGTACAATTGTGCAAATTCATCGCCTCCCATTTACAAATGCAATCTGTGTTTTCATACGTATTAAAAGTGAGAGCAGTCTTTTGGGATCCAAATCTGAACTAGACACCCATCGCCTGAGTGACGAATCCCTGGCGACCCAAGTATCCAGAGGCAGCAGCGCGGCGCTTGAGGTCCTCTATGACCGTCATGGCTGCCACGGTGTTGGGATTTGCTCTCCGGATTGTTGGCGAACGAGACTGCGGCAGAGGATGTGCTGCAGGAAACCTTCTGGCGCGTCTGGAAGAATGCAGAGACATTTCAACCTCAACGCGGTTCGTTTACGAGCTGGCTGTTTCGGATCGCACGCAACCTGGCGATCGATGTTTACCGCCGTCGGAATGTTCGTCCCCAGGCAATACTCCGGGGATGACAATGACGCGTCTGATTTGGACCAGACACCCGATCCCGACATGGATGTTGCCTCCCAGGCCCAATCTGCTTTGGAAAATAAGCAGATACGAAATGCGTTAAGCTCCCTGCCAGGTGCGCAGAGACAGATCATCGAGATGGCTTATTTTCATGGCATGACGCGGCAGGAGATTGCCGAGGCGACCGGGGAGGCGCTTGGGACGATCCATACCCGTGCCCGGCTGGCCCTGCAAAAATTGCGAGAAGAATTGGAGAAGGCAGAAGATTCGAAGGATAGCATGGAGAACCACATCGAGGATTTGTTACCATTTTATGCGCTCGATGCGTTGACCGAGGAGGAGCGTGAGCAGGTCGAAGCATATCTGGCAACGCACCCGGAAGCGCGCGCACAGCTCGAGGAAATGAGTCAGGCGGTATCGGTACTGCCCCAGGGTATACCCCCCGTGGAACCTGAAGCCTCGGACAAAATCTGCCCTGCTGGCGCGCGTCGCTGCGGATGAACGCGCGAGTTCCTCGGGTGCAGACTCACGCCTGTCACCCCGCCTGAACCGCTTTGCGTCCCTCTTTCGCCCGCTCGGATTTGCGGTTGCAGCCCTGGCGCTGATCTGGATCCTTCTTTTGAACCTTCAGGTGGTGGGTTTAAATCGCCAGGTCACTGCTCTGCATGATGCTCTCGCTGCCCAGTCCACTTCACTGAATCAAATCATTCAAAAGCTGCCAAAAGGCACACCGACTGATACGATCACGGTTTCGCTCAAAGGAACCGACGTGGAGCCGCAGGCACAGGGACAGTTGATCGCCAACCCGGCCAGCCAGTCTGCCGTTTTAGTGGTGACCGGGCTGCCTCCGCTAGAACCTGGCAAGACCTATCAAGTATGGTTGATCGGTGGACGCACCCGTCAGCGCGGGCCTGCTGACTGTGGATGCAAACGGACAGGGAGTGCTGATCATCACCTCCGAAGAGTCAATTAGCTCATTCAAGTCCCTGGGGATTTCAGTTGAGCCTGAAGGTGGGAGCCCGCAACCCACGGGTGATATCGTTGTATTGAGCGATTTGTAAAACCGGTTTTATTACGGAATTCTTAACGGAGTGCTGCAAACGGAAAGTTTGCAGCACTCTTTTTATTTCCATAAATGCAAAATAGAACCACCTGCGTATGAATAAATAGGTATACCTGAATTGGAATCCGATCATCACCCAAAGGAAGGAGGTTACCCAATTTCTTTAGACCCAAATGACTTTTTCAAAATTAGCTGAACCGTCAGATTTTACAAATAGATCTTTACAAGGAGATTACTATGCGTAAGTTGCTTTATTCAATGTTCATGGGCGTAATGGTCGTCACAATGGTTGTTGGAATGGCACCCTCGGCCGTATCCGCCTCCAGCCACCGTGAAGCGCCGTTGATCAGCAATGATCCCGCGGCGGACAACACCGATCTCTACGCCTTTGTCAGCCCCGACGCTCCAAACACTGTCACGATCATCGCCAACTATATCCCGCTTGAAGAGCCAGCCGGTGGACCGAACTTCGCCGCCTTCGACGATAGTGTGCTTTACGAAATCAACGTCGACAATAACGGCGACGCCAAGGAGGATATTAGTTATCAATTCCGCTTCAAGACGTCGAGGCAGAACCCCAATACGTTCCTTTACAATACCGGCCAGATTACTTCATTGACCGACCCCGACTGGAATGTGCGCCAGACTTACACGGTTACTCGTGTTAAGGGCGATGATGGCAAGGTGCTGGGAAAAAATATCCCAACTCCTCCTGTCAACATTGGACCCCGCTCGACCCCCAACTACGAAGCGCTTGCAGCGTCTGCCGTCACTACTTTGTCAGACGGCATCAAAGTCTTCGCAGGCCAGCGTGATGATCCGTTCTTTGTTGACCTCGGTTCCATCTTTGACCTTGGCGGCTTGCGGCCGTTCAATGGGGCGCATCTCGTCCCATTGGCTACAGCGCCGGGTGTAGATGGCGTGGGCGGTTACAACACGCATACGATTGCGATACAGATCCCGATCGGCCAGCTCAAAGGGCGCAACGGCCAAATGATCATCGGCATCTACGCCAGCGCGAGCCGTCAGAAGATCCGCATTCTGGGTGGCGATGGCACAGTCAAGAACAAGGACTCATGGGTTCAGATCTCGCGTCTGGGTAACCCCCTGGTCAACGAAGTGATCATTCCATTGGGCAAAAAGGACTACTGGAACTCCCAGGATCCCTCCAAAGACCAGCAGTTTCTGTCGAATTATACAGATCCTGAACTGGCTGGGCTGATCAACTTTTTGTATCCAGTGATAGGGAATAATGCTGCCACCCATATAGATACGAGCGGCCGCGCAGATTTGGTCGCGATCTTGCTGACTGGTCTCAACGTGCCAAACTTTGCCAACCTCAACTTTACTGGTAATACAAAAGCTGACCTGTTACGGCTCAATATGGGGCTCACGCCGAACGCAAATGGCGCCTGCCTTGCATCGAACCCAAGTCCAAGCGATCAGGCAAATCCAATGGGTGTGCTGGCTGGCGATCTATGCGGTTTCCCGAATGGCCGCCGTCTGGCTGACGATGTGACCGATATCGAACTGCGCGCGGTTGCACAAGGATACGGTTCGGTTGTGAGTGGCCTGCTCGGTGTGCCTAACAAATCGCCGAACAATGCCATTGGTGACGGCGTGAATCAGAACGATATGCCGTTCCTAGGCTCGTTCCCCTACGTTGCTACGCCACAGCAGGGCTACGAACATACTCACCACGCAGTTGGCAGTACAACCACTCCTCCGATTCCGTGAGAGTTTGATTGTTGCTTCAAATGTATCGCTGGCTCCTTTCCCTCAGAGAGGAGCCAGCGTAATGGCAAATGACACATTACGAGATAAAGGATTTATAACGATGATTTATCTTCAAAGGTGGCAGCGCCCGTTGGCGAACCTGGGGATCCGTATCGCAGTCATTGGCGCGATTCTTCTTGGATTGCAATATGCGTACACGGCGCACCTTCGCCAGGCGCAGAGCGTTGATCCTGCGTCTCCCAACGCAATTCTTGCTGATAATCTGTCCAGCATGAGCACGGACAACCAGGTGACATCACTGCAAACACGGCTTAAGCAAAACCCTGACGATGAGCAAGCTTATGTCCTGTTGAGTGCTGCCTACTTGCAAAAGGTGCGTGAGGTGGGAGATCCGACGTATTACGGAAAAGCGGAGGAAGCGCTGCGCCGGGCCCTGAAATTGAAACCGGATGATTTCACAGCGATGATCCAAATGGGCGCTCTCTCCCTGGCTCGTCACCAGTTCCATGAGGCGCTCGACTGGAGCGAGAAGGCCCGTCGCATCAGTCCCGGGACTGCGCTGATCTACGGTGTCATTGGCGATGCGCAGGTCGAATTGGGCAACTATAATGCGGCATTAGAGACATTTCAAACCATGGTTGATCTTCGTCCCAATCTGAGCTCCTATTCGTGTGCCTCGTACATGCGCGAACTGCATGGCGACGTTCCTGGCGCAATCGAGGCAATGCAGCGGGCCGTCCAGGCCGGTGGGCCGAACACTGAGAACACGAACTGGACTCGCGTGCAGTTGGGTAATCTTTATTTTAATAGCGGGAATCTGGAAGCAGCAGAGGCACAATACAATCAAGCCCTTGCTTCGTATCCAGGCTACGTCTACGCAATCGTGGGCCTGGGTCGTGTCCGCGCTGCGCAAGGGCAGATGGATCAGGCAATCAAATTGATGAATCAAGCAATTGCCATCATACCAATGCCAGATTTTGTCATTACGCTTGGCGATCTATATCAGGTGACGGGCCAGACGAAAGCCGCTGATCAACAATACAAATTAGTTGCAACGATCGAAAAACTTTACCAGGCGAATGGCGTGGATTTGGATTTGGAAATTGCCATGTTCAATGCTGACCATGATCAAAACCTGGACGAAACACTCACAATGGCGCGCAAGGCGTATGCCAATCGCCCCAGCATCTATGGAGCAGATGTTTTGGCTTGGGTTTTATATAAAACAGGGAACTACACAGAAGCTCAGAAATATTCTACAGAGGCATTACAGCTCGGAACAAAAGATGCACTTAAATTGTTTCATGCCGGAATGATCGCCCATGCGCTCCATCATGACCAGCAGGCGGGTCAATATCTGGAACAAGCGCTGGCGATCAATCCTCATTTTTCTGTTTTGTATGCCGAACAGGCGCAGAAAACCCTACTGTCAATTCAGCAGACGGCCACGAAATAAGCTGGAGAAACCAAAATGAAAAATATTCGACGCGCATTTATCAGCCTGCTGACGTTGATAATTTCCTTTGTATTTGTACCGGCTGCATTTGCCCATCCACTCGGCAACTTCACCATCAATCATTATGCCGGGCTGCAGGTGAGCCCGGACTCAATTTCCATTGATTATGTGCTGGATATGGCTGAGATCCCTGCCTTCCAGGAGATCACAGCCTTCGATGCCAATGGGAACGGCCAGGCGGATTCTGCCGAGGCAGCAGGGTATCACGCCGACAAAATGCGCTTCGCTCCGGCCGGACCTCAAAGTGCTCGTGAACAACAAGGCTCTCGACTTAACCCTGCGCATCCTCCTCCGTTGAATTCCCGGCCGGCGCGGGTGGATTGCCAACCCTTCGCTTGACCTGTGGTTTCACGGCATCGATCCAACATTCCGGCCAAATGACGAGCCTTTCCTTTGCAGATCACTCTTATAGCGAACGGATTGGCTGGCGGGAGATCGTTGTCACTGCTGATGGCCTCTCACTGAACGGAGATTTTGCCACGACCAGCATCAGCAAGCGCCTGACATCCTATCCGCAGGACCTGCTCTCCAGTCCCCTGGACCAGCGCGAAGTGAACCTGGGGATTGGGTCTGCACCAGCATCCGCGGCAGATCATTCATTGCAGATGACCCAGCAGATCACATCCCTGGCCGGCAGCCGGAGCGACAGGTTTACTCAATTGATTACCATGGACAATCTGACTTTGCCGGCGATTTTGTTTGCCCTGCTGGTGGCGTTCGTCTGGGGCGGCATGCATGCCATGACACCCGGACATGGCAAGACCATTGTCGGTGCCTATCTGGTCGGCTCACGCGGCACGATCAAACATGCCCTGTATCTTGGGTTGACCACAACGATTACTCATACGCTGGGTGTGTTCGCATTTGGCTTGATCACCCTCTTTGCCGCCCAGTACATCGTGCCTGAAAAAATGTTCCCCTGGATCACCCTGCTTTCAGGATTCTTTGTTGTGGGCATTGGGTTGAATTTGTTCAGGGAGCGGTTTAAATCCTCAGGCATCGGGGGATGGCTGGGGAAGGGGAGAACCGGCTATTCCAGGTTCCAACCTGTGCACTCATCCACCCTGCCAACAATGCAGCTCGAAACAACCCACTCACTGCACACACATGGATTTGTCCTTGCCGGTGGTCATGCACACGTGCACGACCATCCGCACGATCACCCCCACGAAGACCATCATCATCCTGGCCATGATCACGATCACACGCACACCGATCATTCCCATCTGCCGCCGGAGAACATCACCTGGCGCAACCTGCTGGCGCTTGGCATCTCGGGCGGGTTACTGCCCTGCCCATCCGCGCTGGTCGTATTACTGGGAGCGATCGCTTTGAATAAGATTGGTTTTGGCCTGATCCTGGTGCTGGCTTTCAGCCTGGGTCTGGCCGCTGCGCTGACCTTGATCGGCATGATGTTCATCTATGCCGGCAAGCTCTTTCAACGCTTCCCTTCCAGTGGAAAGGTCATCGGCTTTTTGCCGGTACTGAGTGCCCTGTTTGTTTCGGTGCTTGGGATCGGAATTATGCTAAAAGCCCTGTCTGAGATTGGAATACATTGACAATAAAAGTAGAGACCGGCGGCTGCCGGTCTCTACTTTTATTTTATGAATGTCCCGTTCCGCAATTCCTTTAGCGTCTCCTGGATCTCTTCGATGGTGTTCATCACAAAGGGACCATAGGGGACGATTGCCTCCTTGAATGGCGCGCCGGCGATCAGCATAAAGCGTACCGGGCTGTTCTCGGTCCTGACGGTAAGACAGTCGCCGTCGCTGAACTGGAGCATCCTGACGGCGTTGATCGTTTCACCGGAGAAGACTCCCTCGCCTTCGAAAACATAGGTAATCAGGGTATGCCCGGCCGGGATGGGAAACTCCCATTCGATGCCGGGTGCCAGTTCCACGTCCATGTAGAGAGGCGAGGCGGCGATATCGGTCACGGGACCGCTGACATCCTCCACTGTCCCGGCGACGACCCGGATCCGGACGCCGTCCTTTTCATAAGTGGGGATCGTGGCGGCGGTTACCTCCTGGTAACGCGGCTCGGACATTTTCAGGTGTGAGGGCAGGTTGACCCATAGCTGGAAGCCATAGATGTTCCCGCTTGGCCCGCGGCGGGGCATCTCCTCGTGGAGGATGCCGCGCCCGGAGCTCATCCACTGTACATCGCCCGGACCGATCGTGCCCTGGTTGCCGAGGCTGTCGCGGTGGGCGGTGGCGCCTTCGAGCATGTAGGTGACGGTCTCGATGCCCCGGTGCGGGTGGTACGGAAAGCCGCGCAGCGGCCCTTCCAGGGGATCGTTGAAGGCGAAATGGTCGAAGAGCAGGAAGGGATCGAATTCATTGCTGACCCGCGGCGCAATCGAGCGCAGCAGCTTGACGCCTGCCCCTTCGATGGCGGTCTGCGGTTCGATAATTTTAGAGATGGTTCTAAGGTTGTTCATGTCGTGTAGATGATGTGAGAAGGGGATGTATTACCTGGGGGGTGGTTTGTGTCATGATGATCCGCGTATCATAAAAGTTTGTTTCAATGCTGTGATGGCAGGCGATCATTTTCCATGAAAGAACGCCTTGTCATCTAATCAATGAAGACGCAAAAAGTGGCGATTTTTCAGGAAAAAGAAGCATTTTTCCACTTTCCGGGTGACCTCCTGGGAACGCTGTGTTACTAGAATGTAGCAGGAAGGGGCGTGGCGGAGTATCCTTGGAGAGACAAACTCACCGGGGATGCTCCGGGGTGTGAGCATGCAGGGCAAACCGTCGCCGCCTATGAGAGAGAAGCTGAAACTTCTGAACTCGTGTTGTTACTTGGTTGCCCGGTGGATCCTCGTCTGGGATGAAAAAGAACCCGAATCGGTGTGTATCACTCACAGCCCTAAAATCCACGCCCCAACCTACAAACCCAAGGAGAGTCTAGCATGAATGAAGATGGAAGTACAAGAGGCACGAGACGGTATGTTGCATTGGACATTCACAAAAATTATTGTGTCATCGCAGGCGTGGATCGAGAAGGAAGAGTGCTGCTTCAACCGGTGCGCGTGGAGCACGCAGATCTGGAAGGGTGGCTGAAGAAAAATCTGCGTTCTACCGATCAGGTGGTCATTGAATCCACCACGAATGCCTGGCATGTGTATGATCTGCTGGCACCGTTGGTGGAACGGGTGGTGGTCGCCAATCCCATTAGGGTCAAGCAGATCGCCCAAGCACGAGTAAAGACGGATATTCGAGATACGCTCATTCTGGCCCGGCTCCTGGCTGCCAACCTGGTCCCAGATGTCTGGGTACCGCCGGTACATGTTCGAGAATTGCGCCAGTTGCTGTCTCAGCGCAGGCAGTTCGTGGAGACCCACACGCAGATCGTGAACCGGATGCACAGTGTGGCTCATCGCCACCATTTGCAGCATGAACGCGGCAAACGCTTCAATGAGAAGACCATCGGCCTGGCAAAAAGACAAGAAGCTTGTCTACCTTGGAGCAATTCCAATTGGGACTGGAAATGGAAAACCTGGCCTACATCGAAAAACAGATCGAGAAGATTGGCAAAGAAGTGCGCAAGATGTGTCACCAGAAACCCTGGGCAGAAAGCATGACTTATCTCATGCAGTTGCCTGGTTTTGGAGTGATTACCGCCATGACGGTACTGGCAGCCATTGGAGAGATCCAACGCTTTGAGACACCAAACATCTGGCCAGCTACTCCGGACTGACCCCGGGACTGGAACAAAGTGGAACCAAGAACCGTCAGCAAAGGCATCACCAAGGAAGGACGCAGGGAACTCGTTGGGCACTCGTGGAAGCAGCCCAAATGGCAGTCAAGTCCGATCCCGTCTGGAAAACACGCTTCCAGGAAATGCTCAAGCGCATGCACCGCAACCAGGCGATTGCAGCGGTGGCTCATCGTTTGCTGAAACTGGTCTGGTATGTCTTGACCCGACGCCAACCCTACCGCCACTTCAGCCACGAACGCATTGCCTACAAATATCTGACCTGGGCCTGGCAGATGGATGAAGCTGCCCGGGATGGCTTGACCCGCCAGCAATTCACTCGTTATTACCTGATGCGTTTGGGGATTGGACACGACCTCACTCGCATTGCTCTCGATCCCAAACATCCACGCAAGATCGCCTCGGAAGCGGAGCTCCTGACGCTGCGACCGGAATTGAACCACATCGAGTAACCGACCCTGTTCGTTCCGCAGACTGGACACAACCGCACCTGAAGAAAAACCGGGCGTGGGTCTGGAAGGCTGTCCCTATCTCAAAAATATCCAACAAAAAACGGCTCGGATCATGCAACATCCGGTCCGCTTTTTATTTTTACTTCTCGTTTTGATCTTTTTCTGGCTTACCTCTTGACACTGCTGTTAATCGGTACCTCTTTTTATCTTCTTGTGCCTTACCTCTTGACACTGCTGTTAATCGGTAGGTGGCTCTTCCCTGCCTTGTTTGATAACGGAGGTAAACTACACCACTGCGAAAGCGGCGTTCCTCCAAAAGCTCGAGCTCCAATCGCACTTTGTCAGGCAGGGCTGATTTTCCGCCTCCCACGAGAATCGGGATAAGGAACAAATGACACTCGTCGATCAACCCGGCCCGAAAGGCGTGGGCGGCGAGTTCAGGACCCCCGATGAGGATGTCATGTTCGCCGGCCGCTTTCAGTTGTCGAATCGCTTCCGGATCGAACGTTTGCTCAAGCTGCGTTTTGCGAGTGGATATAGTCTCCAACGTCCTGGAGTACACGATTTTGTTGGCCGCTTGCCAGATCTCAGCGAAGTCGCGCCTGAGCGGAGACTCCGCAGCCAGATTGGGATCAGTCTCCCACACCATCATGGTCTCATACATTCGCCGTCCATAGAGATGAGTGCGCGTTGCCCGTACGAGGTTAGTGATAAATCTGAAATATTCCTCACTTGGCTCTGTCCAGTCAAACTTACCATCCTCGTCCTCGGTGTATCCGTCGAGTGACGTGTTCGCCACGTAAATCAAATTAGCCATATTCGACCTCCATATTTATACCTGTAATTCAAATTTCTTCAACAAACCGTGAGAATAGCCTAAGAGCCACCTAACGGTTTGCGTTAGCGGCGTGGCGGGCGGGCTGGACCTCGCTTCGAACCAGAAAACACTAAGCCAGAAAATTGCGTTAAGAAAACGCCGCAGTAACCCCACCTGTCCAGCTGCACGCGATGTTTGGGCAGTCTTTTGTAAGACGATTTTGAATTTGAACTTGGCGTTTTGATGATGTATCCGCACATATTCTTGATTTTTCAGAAATATTTTCGAAGGCATATTTGCACTTTGCAATCAAGACAGTTGCTAGCACGCTGTGTTGGGCGCTTTCTGCCTTTCGCAATTTACTCACAAACGGACTCTCCCCAAGAATGCCAATCAAATGAAAAATACCACGAAACCAAACTCTTTTCTTGCCAGAGAGACCATCAGGGGTTACACATTCGACACGAATATCCACGCCCCCTTCCGCCCGCCTCGCCTTGAACCGGAGCGGAAAGGACGATTTCAAGTTTTCTTTGGCGGCAAATTCTGCTATCAATTTTATTTTGTCATGAAGATGGAAAATTTAATAACCACCCCGCAAGCGAAGTGGTTATTAAATGGAACTTCCGCGCCGCGATGCCACCCCTGCCCTGGCTAAAAAAGCATTAAGCCTCATGACGAGGTCGCCACGGCTCGTCCTCGTGCGCGAGCCAGACCAGCTCGGGGTCGAGCGCGCGCACCCGCAGCTGGCCTTCGGTGTGCGGCTCGTCGAGCTCGCCGAACCAAACCGCCACGTCGCCGCCGACGACGACCGGACGCCCGCCAGTCTCGACGACGACCACCTGCGACCCGCGTGTGTGGCCCGGCGCCGGGACGAGCCGGAGCCCGGGAAGCAGTTCGAGCTCGCCGTCGACCGGCACGTACCGCACGCCGGGCGCATCGACCCACTCGCGAATCGTGTAGTCGTCCTTGCTGCGCGCGTCGTCGAGCTCCAGACGCTGGACGTAGATCGGCCTGCCGGCGAAGAGGTGGTTGCCACCACAGTGGTCGAAGTGCAGGTGTGTGTTGACGACGATGTCAATGCCGGCGAGGTCGAAGTCCTGCTTGCTCAGTGGACGGAGGCGGGGATCAAGATCGGCCACCGCCGGGTGCAGCTCCGTCATGCCGGTGTCGACCAGCACACGCGCATCGGGATGGTCGATGACGTGCACGTAGACCGGCATCCGCTCGCCCTCGGCGAGCAGGTCGGCAACGCGGACTGGCGTGATGGTGATTTTCTTTTTCATGGTTCTTATTTTACCAAATGTTCTATTTAAATTCTTTGGCGGCAAATTCTTTTGTCACGGATTCCCCAAAACATCCGTTATCGATTTATTACTTGAGCTGCTCGTTCAATCCGACGATGATGCCTTCGGGACCGCGGATGTAGGCGAGCCGAATTGAAGTCCATGTCTCCCCAGCCGGCGAAGAGTGTTTTTTCATACATATTCAACCTCTTACGGATCTCGCTGGGCACTGCCGGATTCGTCCTTACCCTTCCAACTCACTCAACGACGGCGGCTGTTGCCAGCGTTTGATCTCCGTGCCCTGACCATCAAACAACACAAACGTCGGCGTGCCGACAAAATCATGCCGCCGGGCAAACTCACGGCCGATCGGGGTGAGAATATCCACGCGCAGCACTCGCCCGGTTTTCCAATCGGCTTGCAGCCTGTCCACGACAGGCCGGATCGATAAGCAGGCGATTCAGTAGTCCGAGTAGAACTCGACCAGGGTCGGCTGGCCAGATCGCAGCGCCGCCTCGTAATCCTCCACTGAATTGAACTGTGTGCCCTCGCCCGTGCGCAGCGCGAACCAACCGACGATGGCCACTGCCAACACGCCCAGCCAGATCAACCAGGCGCGGCGGGCGTGACGCCGAAAAAGCGCAATCGCCACGACGCCCAGCACGATTGCGCAGATCAACAGATACGAGTGTTGATTGAGATATTGAAAGAGCGTCATTCGTCCGAATCGTCTGCCGACACCGGGTTGATCGATGCGCAGCACCTCGCCGTGATAGTTGACCACCACGCGAAAGCCCATCATCCCCAGCATCTGCCGCGCATCGTCGGGAATGCCCTGCTTCAAGACCTGATCCATATCCTTGATCGATTTGTCGATGGCGGCTTTGGTGAAGATGTCCTCGCTGCCCATCATCTTCATGATGCCCTCTTCCACCGCTTCTTTGTTCGCCTCGATCTGTGACTTGCAAGCTGCGCCAGCACCTGCCGATCGATCGACTTCCGCGTCGATGTGACGGCGAAAGCCGTTATCGTCCAGCACGTACTGCGCCTCATCGCCCAGCGAGGTCGATTTCCAAAGGATGGCCGTTTTCGTCGATGACCGAGCCCGGCAAACAAGTGCTTTGTTGCTCATGATTACCTCACAAGACCTGACAGGTTTTCACGACATATTATCCGCCACCGAGCACGCAGATGCAGCGCGGAGAATTCGACAGAACGGGTAACTTTGACAGCCTCTGCGACGCTCTGCGGTGCAGCAGATCGCCGTCAGGTCAAAACCTGTCAGGTCTATAGACTCGTCTGCACCAATCTCACTTTGATGCCGCCGTTGTTGAAACGCGCGATCGGCTGGAATTTCAGGCCCGTGCTGTATTCCCAATGGACATCGCTGCTCAACATCGCCACGCGCCAGCCCTGCGCATTTGGCGCGCAGCACCTTGCCCAACTGCGCGTACAGATTGCGCACATCACCGTGCGCATCGGCGCCGCCGACGCGCTGGCCATACGGCGGATTGGTGATCACGTCGCCCGCGCCGATCGGTTCGATGGCCGACATCGCGCGCACGGTGAACTCGATATCGTTCAGCACGCCCGCTCGCTCGGCGTTGGCGCGGCTCGCCTCGATCGCGCCCGCATCCCGATCGGATCCCTGAATGCTCGCCGGGACGTGATCGAGCATGCCGTGCTATCCGCTTGCTCGAGCAACGCGTCCCACTCCGCCCGATCGAACTTCTGCCAGTCCATGAATGCGAAACTGCGGCTGACGCCCCGGCGCGATTTTGCGCGCGATCAATGCCGCTTCAATAGGAATTGTACCCGAACCGCAGAACGGATCGAGCAGCGATCGATCGGGCGTCCAGCCTGACGAGAGGATCATCGCGGCGGCGAGCGTTTCGCGCAGCGGCGCTTTGGCCGTGGCCTGCCGATAGCCGCGAAAGTGTAATAACGCGCCGGAAGTATCGAGACTGATCTGGCAGCGATCATCGACGATGCGCACGACGATGAAGTTGGGCCGCGCGGATTTGTTTTCCTCATCGGTGGTGACCAACGTGCGAGGGCTGCCCCAACCGATCGGAGATGCCGTTGAGCAATGCGCTCGGCCACGCCGCCCGTATGCATCAAGATCGATTTGCGGCACGTGGCGCGGATCGACACCTCGCAGCCGGGCGTGAGGAATTCTTCCCACGCGGTGCGCGCCGCTTTGTGGTGCAGTTCGCGGAACGACTCCGCGCGGAATTCACGCAGGCGCAACAAGACGCGCTCGGTCGTGCGCGACCAGAGATTGACGCGATAGACTGCGTGAGAAAGCCGCTAAACTCGACGCCGCCCAAAACCGGGCGCGGATTGGCGATGCCCAGCGTGCGGAGTTCGTCGGCTACGATCTGTTCCAAACCCGGCTGGCAGACGGCGAAGAGATCGTAGCGAGGTTGATCGGTCATGAGGTGCGTGTATGCGTGAAATCAGGCAGCGGGTTCGATGACGCAGCTTTCGAATTCCGCAAACAACGCGGCGTCCTCGGCGGTACCAGTAGTATTCCCCGCGCTCGTAAGCGCTCTTCCCACTGGCTGAACAGATCGATGAATTCGTCGGCGGTGGTGCACGTCAGCAGGGCCAGGCGCACGTCGGTGGCGTAGGGCACGCCTTTGATGTACTTGACCACGTGCTTGCGGAACAGCACGATGCCGAGGCGCGGCCCGTAGTAATTCGAGCATCGCGGCCAGGTGCTGGCGGATGAGCGCGGCCCGCTCGGCAAACGTGACGTCGGCGAAATTCTTGCGCTGAAAAATCCACGGATTGCCGATCGCCGCGCGGCCGATCATCACGGCGTCGCAGCCGGTCTGCGCCTTGATCCGATCGATGTCGGCCACGCACTTCACATCGCCGTTGCCGATGACGGGAATCTTCACCGCGGCTTTGATCTCGGCGATGGGCCGCCAATCTGCCTCGCCTTTGTAGGCCTGCATCTTGGTGCGGCCATGCACGGCGATGGCGCTGGCTCCGTTATCTTCCAGGATGTGCGCCACTTCCAGATAGTTGCGCGATTGATCGTCCCAGCCCAGCCGGATTTTTCCGGTGACGGGGACGGGCAGCGTTGTGAGTCAACCGCTTGAATATCTCGGCAATCCGCTCCGGCGTGCGCAGCAAGCCCGCGCCCGCGCCGTGCTGACTGATCTTCTGCACCGAACAGCCCATGTTGATGTCGATCGTGCTCGGGTGCAGCCGTTCGACGACGCGCTGGCATTGCGTCACCAAGCGATCGACATCGTGATCGAAGAGCTGAAACGCGATCGGGCGTTCATCTTCCGCGTAATCGAAATACTTCCACGACTTGGGATTGTTGTGGCTTAAGCCGTCGGCCGAGACGAACTCGGTGTACGACATGGCCGAACCCAGTTCCCGGCAGATCGCGCGGAAGGGTTTATCGCTGAAGCCCGCCATCGGCGACAGGATCAGATCGCCGTAGATCGGAATCTCGCGGATGAAGAAAGTGGGTGTCGCGGTGTGCTGCATCGTAAGCAGATTATACCAAAGGAAAGGCCGCTCCCGTGCCCGGTGCCTGAATCAGCTGAGAACTCACCGAAATTTCACCGAAAATCCTTCACAAACGCGAACCGCTTTGCTACAATGCACCATAGATCCGTGAGGTGAAGCACGTTGCCTGTTCGTGTCGAACCTGCGCGCATCCTGATCTTGAGCAATGAAGACAACACGTGGACTGCCGAGGACTATGCCGAGGTCGATCTGGAAATCGCCCGTATGCAGAACGGCTTGATCGAGCAGGGCTTTCAGACCGAAGTGTTCACGGTGCGGCACAGCGTGGTGAACGAACTGGGGCAGCCAGTCGTGTTATCCGCGTGATCGCTGGCTGGTGTTCAACTGGTGCGAGCAGTATTATCGATCGGCCGTGGACGGATGCCGAGATCGCGGGCGAACTGGAACAGCTCGGCTACATCTTCACCGGCGCCGATGTCGACGGCATGCGCTTGTCGATGGATAAGGCGCGGGTGCGCCAGCGCCTGGAAGCAGCGGGCGTGCCGGTGCCGATCGGGCGGGTGTACACCGACGATGACATCGACGACTGGACGACCTTTCCGGCCATCGTGAAACCGGCCAATCAGCATTCCTCGTTCGGCGTATCGCGCCGATCGCTGGTGGAGAATCCCGCCGAGCTGCGGCAGCAAGTGCAGTGGGTGCTGGAGGAATTCGGCGGCCCGGCGGTGGTGGAAGAATTCGTCGACGGGCGCGAGATCCATGTCGCGCTGATCGGCAATCGGGATGTCGGCGATACTGCCGGCGATGGAGATCGATTATTCGCTGTTCGGCGATATCCACGATCGGATCTACACCAACGAGGCCAAGTTCGACAAGCAGCAACTGCCGTATTACCTGACGAAGTTCCTGTGCCCGGCGCCGTTGAATGCGGCCACACAGCAGCGCGTGGAAGCGGCGGCGCTGGCGGCCTATCGTCTGGGCGGCTGCCGCGATTATGGGCGGGTGGATTTGCGTTTGCGACACGGCGAGCCGGTGGTGCTGGATGTGAACCCCAATGCCGATCTGACTTTCGAGTCCGATCACGCGATCGGATCGAAGATGCTCGGCTGGACTTATGGCCAGATGGCGGCGCGCATTATCGAGTGCGCGCTGGAACGCTGGCCTGAACGGAACTAACTGACACATGAAGCCCAAAGTCGTTGTGCTCCACAATCATGACAATGACTGGACGCCGGAGGATGCAGCTCGACGCCGAGCGAAGATCGCCGCACGGCGCTGGAGGCGCTGCGCAAGTTTGGTTACGAAACGACGGATGTGAAGTCTATGACAGCGTGACCGAGGCGCTGCGTCCGCACCGGCTCGATCCGCGTGAATGGATTGTCTTCAACTGGTGCGAGGGTTATGCCGATCGCCCGTGGGATTACGACGGCGTCACCGAAGAACTCGATCGGTTGGGTTACATCTATACGGGCGCCGATACGTGGTCGCATCGCGTGTCGGCGGATAAAGGTCGCGTGCAGGCGGTGCTGCGTGAAGGCGGAGTCTCGATTCCGCGCGGGCGCGTGATGCGGCCCGCCGCCGATCTCGATTGGTCGATCTTCCCGGCGATCGTGAAACCGCTCAATCAACATGGCAGCTGACGGCATCGATCGCCAATCGGTGGTGCACGATCGTCCAGCAGCTGCAGCAGCGCCTGGAACACGTTATGGAGAAATATCACGTGCCGGCGGTGGTGGAAGAATTCATTGCCGGGCGCGAGTTCCAGGTGTCGGTATGGGGCAATCGGCGGGTGGAAGTGCTGCCGGAAGTGGAACTGGCCTTTGGCACGTGCGCCGGGCTGGGAAGAGCGAATCTACACGTATGAGATGAAGTTCGATCACGATGGACCGCTGCATCACAACGCGGGCTTCGTCTGCCCGTCCATGCTGACGCCGCCGCTGCGCGCCAAGATCGGCCGGGTGTGCCGCGCCGCCTATCGGGCGATGCGCTGCCGCGATTATGCGCGCATCGATCTGCGTGATGCGGAACGATCGGGTCTACGTGGTCGACGTGAATCCCAATCCCGACATCAACTCCGAATCGCTGTTGGTCATTGCGGCCAACGTGGTAGGATTGTCCTACGAAGAAGTCATCGCCCGCATCACCGAATTTGCGGTGGAACGCTGGCGGGCGGCGCAGACACGGCGGGGGTGAAGAGGAGCCGTAAACATGAGCGACCAAAAGTTGTATCGCAGCAGCTCTGATCAAGATGATCGCCGGCGTATGCGGCGGTCTGGGCAAGTATTTCAGCGTCGATGCCGACGATCGTGCGGCTGGTGTTCCTGCTGCTGTTTTTTCTGGGCGGCAGCGGATTCCTGCTGTATCTCATCTTGTGGATCATCGTGCCAGCCGATCAGCAGCTGGCGCGCGCCGACGCCGCAGGATGTGGTTCAGACGCAACACAGCAGGAAGTCGGCCCAGGGACGGCCAATCGCGCGCGCAACGGCCCGCTGATCTTCGCGGTGATTCTGATCTTCCTCGGCATCTGGTTCTTGCTGCAGAACTTGCTGCATATCGATCTGGGACAGCTCTGGCCGGTGGTCTTGATCGTCATCGGGCTGGCATTGCTCATTCCCGTGCTGCGCAAGCCGCAAGCCTAAAGCCTCATCCTTTCCGTGACCCCTCGCCTGAAATTCAAGCGAGGGGTTTTGGTTGATTTGCCTCTGCGCTTCAGACATGCTAGACTGATAGGCAGCGGAGGATGGAAGCGATGACGGCCAAACGGCGCGTGGTGTACGAAACCGATTGGGATGCCGCGAAAATCAAGGCCCTGCGCGAGCATCTGGGTTTGACGCAGCAGCAATTGGCAGAGGAGCTGGGCGTGCGCCAGCAGACCATCAGCGAGTGGGAGGTGGGCGTGTATGCGCCCCGCCGCTCGACATCCAAGTATCTGAACTTGATCGCCGAACGGGCAGGATTCGCCTACAAGGTGAGGAAAAATTAAGACCTGGCAGGCTCTCCGAAACCTGCCAGGTCTTTTGATTTGCCCCTTGACGTTTACACGGTAACGTGTTATACTTGGATCTGTCGAAGCGCAGCGCGGCTGCGCTCTTTTAAGGCAGGGTCTACACGGTAGCGTGTTGACAGCGCGAAGGAGGCAGGTCATGGGCACGTATTCGCTCGACGAAATGATCCAGCGTTGGTTTGGCGAAGATCTGACGGAAGAGCAGGTCATCGGTCAAATCTTGCAGGTGCTGCAGGATTTGACGAAGCGGGTAAATGATCTGGAGAACCGCAACCGGCCGGAGGGAATCATTACGCCGAGAAGAAAATCATGAAACGTCCCAGAGAGGCTTTGCCCTGCTGCGTGAAGAAATGGAGCGGTCAGGTTGCCGCCACGTTGATCAGGCGCTCTTTCAAACCTGAGTAGCGCTCGCTGGGTTTGTTGTTCTTGACGGCCATGGCTAATGCGCGGCGAGTTCCCACCAGCACGACCAATTGTTTGGCGCGCGTGACGGCCGTGTAGAGCAAGTTGCGCTGCAGCATCAGGTAGTGCTGCGTGAAGAGCGGCAAAACGATGGCGGGATATTCGCTGCCCTGCGCTTTGTGGACGCTGACGGCATAAGCCAGGGCGAGCTCGTCGGCTTCGCTCCACTCATACTCGATCGGCCGATCGTCAATCCGCACGGCCAGCGTCTGATTCTCCAGATCGATCCCCGTAATGTACCCCAGATCGCCGTTGTACACGTCCTTATCGTAGTTGTTGCGCGTCTGCATGACGCGATCGCCCACGCGGAACAACGTCCCCGCGAGTTTGCGCTCTTCTTTCTTGGGCGAAGGCGGGTTGAGCCGCTCTTGCAACTTAGCGTTCAACGCCGTCACCCCGGTGCTGCTGCGATACATGGGCGAGAGGACTTGAATGTCCGCCGGCTTCAAGCCGAATTTGTTGGGGATGCGGGCCGCCACCAAATCCACGATCAACTCTGCCGCCTCGTCGGGATCCTCCTTAACGAAGAAGAAAAAGTCGTTGGCTTCCTGCGGGGTGAGCGGCATCTGCCCGCGATTGATGCGGTGCGAGTTGGTGATGATGTGCGACTGCATGGCCTGCCGGAAGATCACGTCCAGCCGGATGACGGCGGCGCGCTCGGAAGCGATGACGTCGCGCAGCACGTCGCCCGCGCCCACGCTGGGCAGCTGATCGACATCGCCCACCAGCAGCAGGTGCGCGTCGAGGGGCACGGCTTTCAGCAAGTGATTCATCAACAGCAGATCGATCATGCTGGCCTCGTCGACGACGAGCAGATCGATTTCCAGCGGATTCTGCGCGTTGCGCTTGAAGCCTTCCTGCGGCGAATATTCCAGCAACCGATGGATCGTCTTGGCCGATCGATCGGTGGCCTGGCTCAAGCGTTTGGCGGCACGTCCCGTCGGCGAGGCCAGCGCATAACGGTGATGGTATTTCTCCAGCAGATCGATCACGGCGCGCATCGTGGTGGTCTTGCCGGTGCCCGGGCCGCCTGTAAGACGGTGACCTTGTTTTTCAGCGCGGCACGCACGGCCTGCTGTTGCTGATCGCTGAGGCGGGCCGTGGGGCGATTGGAGACGACGGAACTCAATTCGTTCAGCGCCGCTTGCAGATCGATGCGCTGCAGATCGCTCAGGCGCGAGAGTTTTGAGTCGATGATGGCATTGAGGCGTTTGGCGACGCTGACTTCGCCCTGATAGAACGGCGTGAGATAGATGGCCGGTTCGTCGCGCAGCGCTTGCTGGCCGGAGCTGGAAGTGGCTGGCGGTTTCGGTTGGCCGATCGTGTAAGTGACCGGCGCGGTGCGCGCCGCTTGATCGGCGGCCAGAAATTCATCGATCGATTGTTCGGGTTGCGGCGGCCGCCGTTTGGGCAGCGAACCCGCGATCGGATAGAAGATCTCGCGCTTGATCTGATCGGTTTGAAGCAGTGTATCGAGCGACGTCGTCACTTGATCGAGCGGCACGTCAAGCAGTTCGCTGGCATCGTGAATCAGCAGGGATTGCGGCGCGAAGACGTGACCCTGATCGGTGAAGTTGCTCAGGGTGTAGACCACACCCGCCGCCACGCGCGAAGGCGCATCGTGCGGCAGACCCAGATCGTGCGCGATCTTGTCGGCAGTTTTGAAGCCGATGCCGTAGATGTCCTGCGCCAACCGATAGGGATCGGCTTGCACCAGATCGATCGCCGCGTCGCCGTACTGTTTGTAGATTTTGACGGCGAGGCCGGTGTTGACGCCGTGGCCCTGCAGGAACAGCATCACCTGCTTGATCGATTTCTGCTCGTCCCAGGCGCGGGCGATGGCGGCGGCGCGCTTGGGGCCGATGCCCAGCACCTCGCGGATGCGCTCCGGGGAATGATCGAGCACGTCCAGCGTTTCCAGGCCGAAGCGCTTGACGATGCGCTGGGCGGTGACGGGGCCGACGCCTTTGATCAGACCGGAGCCGAGATATTTCTTGAGACCTTCGATGGTGGCGGGCAGAACTTGTTCGCACTTTTCGGCTTTGAATTGTTTGCCGTACTGCGCGTTGGTGATCCACTCGCCCTGCAGGCGCAGCGATTCGCCGGGAGTGATTTCAGGCAGCGTGCCGACGACGGTGACGAGATCAGGGTAGTCCGCGCGCGTGGAGGCGGAGGACGGTGTAGCCGTTCTCGGCATTGTAGTAGGTGATGCGTTCGACGAGGCCGTCTAAAGAATCCATGCGCAAAGCGTAATGCGTAACGAGCCATGAGTAAGCGAGTCACAACCTGTGAAGAAATGATAGCACAAGACCAGGACTGATCTAAAGCTATTGGAAAGTCTCTTAGCATTGCAAGCGCAATGATTCTTCGGGGATGATTTTTGGCAGGCTGACAAACAAACACAGGCCAACTACGCGCAGAGTCGGCCTGTATGACGGCTGTTTGCAGCTGGATCTCAGAAATCGCTGAGGATCAGGGGCAAGAAAACACGCTGAAGCGGAAGCCCGGAAGGCGTGACTTGCGTGGTCACGGTTAAGACTCGATCCAATATACTGTTGACGGAAACGTAAGCCGCATTGACGATCGTGGCGAACCCGGTGGCATTGACGGTCACCGCGTAGCTCACGGTGATCGATCCCGTCGCGGACACGGCCCCGCTCCACTCGACCTGGTTCTGGCTGAGATTGTAGGTCGCACCACTGCCACTGAGCGAGCCCGGCACATAGGTGGTGCTGATCGGAATGACGTCGGTCAATGCAACGCCGCTGGCGACCGAACTACCCCGAGTTGGTCAGCACGATGGTATACGTCAGGCGACCGGTTGGGCTGATGGTCTGGGCGCTGGCCAGCTGGTTGACTTGGAGAGATCGACCGCTGCCGGTTGGATGTTAATCGTGCCGTCCTGCGTCGTCGCCGGAATGGCACTTCCGGTCCGGCTGGCCAGCTGGACCTGCGTGAAATGGATCGAACTTACGCCGGTCGGCCCGACCGGCTTGAAAACAACGCGCGCCAGCACGCCACTGCCGGTTATCGGCAGCGTCGGATTCAGTTGGGTGAGCGCCAACCGGATCGTCCCTGAGACGTTGTCGGCGGCGTTAATGACGACGAAGTATGTGCCGGAGGTCAGCAATGGCCCTAACCCAATTTGAATGCCGGTTTTCCCGGGATCAGCGTCTTGCACGGCGAGCAGCGCCGGATCGAAGGTGAGTCGCACATCGGCCCCGTAGAGGCCGTTCACATTTTCAATCCTGATGTCCACCGGCACACTGATCGCCGTGGTGGTCGTGTTCACCACCACCGGGTCGATGCGGACGAGCGCATCCGCCTGCGGCGCGGCGAGCAGAGGCGGGGTCGTGGCGTTGATCGACAGGAACAGGAGCAGCATCACACTGGCGATGAGGATCGGCGGCAGGGCGCGCGCCCAGGAACTGTGCGTTTGCCCACATGGTCTTGATGCGTCATAGTGACTTACCTCGTTTTCAGGATTTGACGCGGAATCCGAGTTAACTCTGTCGTCTTCGAACGATCCAGAGTATAGCCATTAGCCCGATCAAACCCAAAGCACCAGACAGAACCAACAAGGCTGCCGAAGGTCCCGACGAACTGGCAGCCGGCGCCGCTGGCTGTTCCGTCACCCGTATGGCCGATCGAATGCCCTCCGGCGTGGCCGCTGGCCCGGCGGCTGCAGCAACTGCGGCCGGGGTCTTGTGGCTGGCTACTGGCGCTGCCTGGCAGCGCTGACGTCGGTTGCGGTGCTGCCGATGCCTCTGCACTGCCTGGCAGCGGGTTCGTGGTCGATGGGCTCTGTGCGGGCGGTGGGGGTGGTCGTGGCCGGCAGGTTGGCAGGCCCGGGTGTTGTCGTAACCGATAGGCCGGTTACGAGCGGCGGGCGAGTGGGCTGACTCGTCGCGCTGCCCACGGTCGCCGGTTCTGACGGCGGTGTGAGAGTGGGCATGGGCGTTCCCGCCCCCTGCGTTGGAATGGGCGTACTGGTCGGTGCAGAGCCAGCCGCCACCACGCTGACTTGTCCGGAAATCAGGTTGGTCGACAGGCCGGTACCATCCCGTTTCGCCAGTGGGCACCTTCGCGCTACCTGGATAGCCGGTTTACAAATCGTCGTACAGCCGGTCCGTAAGTACAGAAGCACCTAAACCACTTCCTCCGCTTCTGCTATAACGCCGGTTGGATAGACCGCATCCCCAAGCTGTCCCCCATCAAGATTGACGCACCGGACACGGAACCGCTCACGGAAGCGGAGTACAACAAGCTGCTTGAGCACGCCAAGGGCAAGATAAGCACTTGTATAAAACTGATGCGCTGGAGCGGCCTTGCCATCCGGGACGCGTCCACATTGCAACGTAGGGATCTCAACTTCGACGAGAGCAAGGCCCTCTACCGCATAGCGCATTCGTGAGCGCACCAAGACCGGGGAGCCGCTGTATATCCCGATCCCCAAGGACGTAGCGGAAGAGTTGCTAGAGGTCCTAAACGGCAACGCAACCTACGTCTTCTGGAATAAGCAGAAGGCGGAGTCTTCGGAGTACCGTCAAGCAACCCGCATGGGTGAGCAGATCAAAGAGGTCTTTGACGCGGCGCGCCGTGAGTAGCAAGGGCCACATGATTAGTCCCACCGGCTCCGGCGCCACGTTTGCCGTGGACCTGCTGACAAAGGGCCTCCCGCTGGAACACGTGTCCAAGCTGCTAGGCCAACAAGAGCGTGACCACCACGGAACGCCACTATGCCAAGTGGGTGAAGGGACGGCAAGACCGGCTAGACGCGCTCGTGAGTGCCACCTGGTCCAAATAGCGCGGAAGGAATCGAATCCACGTGAAGACGTACATACAACAACATGCAGGTCAGCGGATGACACCTAAGACCATGAAAAGCAGTGGTAATCCAACAAACAGAGCGCAGATAGAGCGCAGTTACCGGGAGGGTGAAAGAAGTCGGCGTCTGTGTAACGATTTCTCAGAACCGATCAGGACAAGAAGGTCGAAACACAAATCCTCCCGACGTGTCGGTGACGTACACGGCACCCTCAGCGGGATCTAACTCGCTGCTTTCGCCGGACTGAACCCCTCGCTCAACCTGGAGTCGTATCTGACTGCTTAGGTGGCG
>CAVVPC010000013.1:0-195544 GCA_963750005.1 uncultured Chloroflexia bacterium | reverse complement strand
AAGGTCAAGGTCGCCGATGGCGAAATGCCGATCTACTACGCCCGCCCCGCCAATGTGCAAAATCCGCCCGTGATCATGGTCGCAATGGAAATTTTCGGACTGCACGAATACATCAGGGACGTCACGCGGCGACTTGGCAAGCTCGGCGCGTTCGCGATTGCGCCGGACTATTATTTCCGCAAGGGCGAAGATCTCACCAAGATCACCGAAATGCCGAAGCTCATGCCGATCGTCAACAGCAAGCCGGATGCCGAGCTTCTCTCCGACCTCGACGCCACTGCGGCGTGGGCCAAGTCGCAGGGCGGTGACACCGACCAACTCGGCATCATGGGCTTCTGCCGCGGCGGGCGCACGGTCTGGGAATACGCCGCCCACAACAAGGACCTCAAGGCGGGCGTCGCGTTCTACGGCTCGCTCGTCGACCCCGACACGCAAGCGTCGATCTGGCCTAAGAGCCCGACCGCGCTTGCGCCCCAGATGCAGGCGCCGGTGCTCGGTCTCTATGGCGAAGCGGATCAAGGCATCCCCCTGACCCAAGTAGATGCGATGAAGGCCGCGTTGCAAGGCGCTGGCAAGACGTTCGAGATCAAGGTCTATCAGGGTGCGCCGCACGGCTTCCATGCCGATTACCGCGCCAGCTATCGCAAGGAAGCGGCCGAAGAAGCATGGAAGGAAATGATCGCCTGGTTCAAGAAATACAAAGTGCTGAGCTGAACTGCATACGGCTGGGGCTGGGCGCTCAGCACCGCGCCCCTGGCTCGCGAAGGCAGGAAACTCGGAGCTGTCGACCGCCGTTCCCGTGGTTGCGACTGTCCACTGACGCTTGCTAACAGTCGAGTTAGCCCCGCCATATGCACATTGCTTATCTACCGTTGTCTTGACGCATCCGTTGTCTTGACGCATCCGCTGTCAGTGTCGGCCTCCTGAATATGGGCTGACGTATGGTGGCAATGCAGCCTAAAAATCGGCGGGTCCGAACTGAATAATGCCGGCATGACCTCATCCACCGTCGGGTCGCGGTGGAGGTTTCGATTCGCGAGCCGCCCGGCCGGGATGTGCAGTTGCATTTGTGAAACTATCGAAGCGGCGCGGCGGAGCACCGGTTAGATCAGCCGCGCGCCTCACCACGTCACGCGCAGGCCGACATTGCCCTTTAGAGCAATGTGCGACTCTCCGCTCACCGAAGTCAGATAACTGGCATCGCCGTAGACGCTGACGTTGCGGGTCAGCTTGCCGGTGACGCCACCGCCGCCTTCGAGCGTGGTGCCGCCGTTGCGCCCTGTCGGGATACCGAAGCCATTGAAGGTGACGGTGTCGAAGCCATTGGAGCCCCACCACACGTTGCCCTTGAGATAGGGCTGCCATACCCCCCCGATGCTGCCAAAAGTCCCCCGCAACAGCGCGCCTGCGCGCCCGGTGAACACGTCTGCGCGGTCGAACGAGATGGTCGAGAGCGGCACCAGCGTCTGGTCCAACCAGACGCGCTGCCAAATCCCCTGTATCTGCGGCTCGAAACTCAGCCACGGTGCGAGCGGGATCGGATAGCCGGCCTCAATCGAACCCGTGAAGGCGTCTCCGTTGACACTGGTCTTGACGCCGCGGACAAATTCCGGAGTACCATTGAAATGGGTGCCCTGAACCACCGTGTCGATATACCAGTTGGTCGGACCAAGATGGGTCCAATATCCACCGTAGCTGCTGGCATCCAGGTCGACGTGACCGGCAAGGGCGCCTTCGAAGCCATCGACCGAGCCGTGCACGCTGCCGGATGCACGCGCCTGGGCAACGTAGAAGCCGATATTGTCACGATGGCCGTTGCTGCTCTCCAGCCGCGACAGATCGGCTCCGGCCTGGAAACCCGCAAAAGAGCCATCGAAGTCCGGCCGTGCCCCCTGGGCAAAATGTTCGCGTGTGTTTTGGCCGAACACACGGCCCCATGCACCGATCCTCGTAGTGCAGTTCTCATCGCGCGTGACTTCTTTGGCATTCCATAAGCGATTTTGAGTTTCCCGACTGCAATCGCCCCGCACGAGTAGCTGATCGCCCTGGCGCTCGTTGAAGGTGCCTAGCGTGAGCAAGCCAAGCGATCGCGCGACGGACGGCACGACTGACATCACCGCTACGCCGGGCTGGAAGAGCGGGATCGGCGGCGCGCCCGGGACAGGGGTAGGCAGCCCCGGCCGGCGTCGGCTCCGGCTCCGGTGTCGTGTAGCACATTGCGCAGGTACCAGTTATCTTGCGATCCCGGAGAGACGCCGCCCCTGAACAAAAAGTAGTCGAACGCACCGGCGGTGACACTGCCGCCGCTGAGTGAAAATGCTGCGGGCGTGGTGGTCGCGCCATTGACGGCCTGCACCACCAGGATGCCGTCGCTCACCGTCTGCGCGCCAGCGCCGCCAGCATTGGTGACGCGCAGGGAGGACTGCCCGGTACCAGTGCCGCCATTGATGACAAGCTTGTCCGATGCCGAGCCGTCCGTCCCCAGGAAAGTGTTCATGGCCATGATGCCGCCGTTGCCCACGTAGTTGTTGACAGTGAGCGTGGTGCCTGGAGGTGTTACACCTGGAACTCCGAGCTGCACCAGTCCCGCGTTCGTAACGGTGGTTGTCGGAAAAGGATTCCTGCTATTCCCGTCATTGAGCAGCGACTGACTAAAGCCTTGCAGGTTGAGCGTCCCGCCACTATTCACAACGGTATTGGAGTTTCGACTGAACGCATTGACTGCGCCCGCGGCCCACGTGGCGCCGCTAAAGATGGTCGTCTGGCCGCCGTATGGCGGGGACCCCTGAGCTAAGGGTTCAGGATCGGGCTTGTAGACGGTCGTGCCAGCAAAGACGTTAACCACGCCATTGTTTGCCACGCCAACCGTCGTTGTACCTACAATGGCTGGCAGGAATACGTAGCTGCCGTCGTTCGACGTGTGATTAAAGTTGAGAGTACCGGGGATACCAGTACCGGGGGTAGTCAAACTGGAACCCTGGAGTTGCACTCGGGGAAAATCCAAGGTGAGCGTGCCAGGCGCGGCTGCAGGCTGGCCGGGCGCCGCGCCAATATTAAGCGTTCCTCCCCCCGTGCTGTTGGGGCCGTACACCTGCACTGTGAACCCATTTACTACTCCGCCATTTTGAATCGTCAACGTTCCCGTGCCGAATTGGCCAACATTGAGAACGGCGTCCGGAAAGCTCAACGTCGAACCTACGCCGCTTACGAGGACGGTACCGGTTCCCGGCACCCCTCCGAGGGCACCGCCCCCGATCTCCATGAACGCATTGCTACCAATCCCCTGAGTTACTGTACCACCGCCCGTAATGTTCAGCGTGCCCGAGCCAGGACCACTTGGGCCGGCGAAGGTAGGGCCAACGAAGATCTGGTTGTTGACTACAAGGTTGGCGTTGGGGCCTGTCACGTTCACAGTACCCGTTCCCAAAGCCATGGGGCTAACGATAGTGGCGGCACCCTCAGTGCCGCCGATACCCAAAGCGGTCAACGTGACCGAGCCAGTCGGATTAATATTGACTGTGCCCGTGCCCCCGTTGACACCGACGAGCAGGGTGGCGCCTGAGGGTATAGAACCAGGAGGAACCGTAATATCAGGAGGAACCGTAATAACTTGCGCCTGCGCGGGTGAGGCGGCAAATCCGCTCAGCACGAAACTCGCCGCGAACACGATTGAAATAACGTAAGATGGCGTTCTTTTCCGTCTTGAGGACGGGTGGACCGGATCGCGCGACCACCCGAGGGGAGGCTGCTTCATAATCGCCGGTTCCGATACGCCCAGCGATAAGGGCGCCACGAGAAGCCAAGATTTCCGGCGTTTCACAACTAAGATGGACAACATGATTCGCCCCCCGGCGTGTGACCTGCTGCGTGATCCCGCAAACGCTCCTAGCAGTTGCGTGGGGGCAGGCCCCGCACCAAGTTTCCCCGAACGAATGTGCCTTATACACTCATTCGTGAGCCGTCGTGAGCCGTTCTTTTGTGCCAAACCAGGAACACGTCGATTTCTAGAAACTGTTGCGCGAATGTGACTACTCCCGGACCTGAAGGCCGGGGCTTCCCAGCCTAGAGGCAAGTTGTTGGTGTCGTAGTTGATGCCGCCGCGACCGTTTCCCAGCGACGAGGACGCCAGCGCGGAGGCCGCGAGAAGTGACTACTCCGGGGCCTAAAGGCCGGGGCTTCCCAGCCTAGAGGTCGGCTCCTTCAGCAAGCGCTGTTAGCCCACAGCGGAGAATGTTCTTTGCGGCGTTTACGTCTCGGTCGTGGACCGCTCCGCAGTCGTCGCAGGTCCATTCTCTTATTCCAAGACCCGCGATACCTCTCGGCCTCGAAGCGGGCAGACGACCACACTCCGAGCAGGTCTGGGTAGTAAGATGCTCCGACACCTCAAGGAGCATGCCACCGCTGCGCAACCGCAACTTCCACGCCAGCATATCCCTGAAGCGCGACCAGCCGGCGTCGAGCACACTCTTCGCCATCCGGGTCTGAGCCAGTTTCGACGGGCTTACACCTCCGACGAAGATGAACCCGTATTCCTTGGCGAGTTTGGCGCTCGCCTTATGCAGAAAGTCCTTCCTCCTGTTGGCTATCTTGGCGTGAATTGCGCGAGCACGCTTAGTCTTGCGGGCACGCTGTACAGTAGCGAGCCGTTGCTCGCTCCTGCGATAGAACTTCGGCACCTGCACCTTCTCGCCAGTCGATAACGTCGCTAGGTCCTTGAGGCCGAGGTCAATGCCGACCCTGCGAGTCCATCGCCAAGACCCTGGCAAGCATACGCCTTCACAGACCTCGACTGGGCAGTTGATGTACCAGCGCCCTCGGGTGTCCTGGGAGAACGAACCCGCGCCAATTCTTGCGCCCTCCGGCAGCGGACGATGCAGCCAGACCTCGTAGCGCTCACCCCGGAAGACGAACGCACCATCGCGCAGTTGAACGTGGCCAGTATTGAACGGGACCCAGCCGAGTGAGCGTCGGGAGCGCCAGCGCAGCCATGGCTTCTTATGCTGACAGCGGGACTTGTCGTACTGGATGCAGACGCGTTTCGCCGAGTGCGAGTGCAGGTCGAGTCCCTCCTTGGTAGCTCCCGCGACCAGCTTGCACGTACACCGTCGCCGCCGCAGCACACCGCCTCGCCGTCGATGATGCAGGAACGAGAACGCAGCTTGGCCAGTGCTTCGATGATGAGGGGGAAGCGGTCCGTCAGGTGTTGCCAGGGGCGGCTGTAGAGCCGCACGCGAGCACCCTCCTTGCTCGCGATGATGCGGAAGCCGTCGTGTTTGATCTCGTGCAGCCCACGCTCCGCAGTTGGCGATTGCGGCGCTTTGGTGGGAGGCGGGGGCGGGTTCTTCCTCGCCACTTCGGCCGCGGCCGCCGCCGGCTATACGCTGGCCGCAGGACCTGTTCGCGCCGATGCCATCCAGACCGATACCGACGGCCTGACTACCGGCGACGCCAAGATCAAGGTCGCCGACGGCGAAATGCCCGTTTACTACGCCCGCCCCGCCAATGTGCAGAATCCGCCCGTGATCATGGTCGCAATGGAGATTTTCGGACTGCACGAATACATCAGGGACGTCACGCGGCGACTTGGCAAGCTCGGCGCGTTCGCGATTGCGCCGGACTATTATTTCCGCAAGGGCGAGGATCTCACCAAGATCACCGAGATGCCGAAACTCATGCCAATCGTCAACAGCAAGCCGGATGCCGAGCTTCTCTCCGACCTCGACGCCACGGCGGCGTGGGCCAAGTCGCAGGGCGGCGATACCAACCGGCTCGGCATCATGGGCTTCTGCCGCGGCGGACGCACGGTCTGGGAGTACGCCGCCCACAATAAGGACCTCAAGGCCGGCGTCGCGTTCTACGGCTCGCTCGTCGACCCCGACACGCAAGCGTCGATCTGGCCTAAGAGCCCGACCGCGCTTGCGCCCCAGATGCAGGCGCCGGTGCTCGGCCTCTATGGCGAGGCGGATCAAGGCATTCCCCTGACTCAGGTGGATGCGATGAAGTCCGCGCTGCAGAGCGCGGGAAAGACTTTCGAGATCAAAGTCTATCAGGGTGCGCCGCACGGTTTCCATGCCGATTATCGCGCGAGCTACCGCAAGGAGGCCGCCGAGGAAGCATGGAAAGAGATGATCGCGTGGTTCAAGAAATACAAAGTACTGAGCTGAAAGGCCCGCGGTTCACGGCCAAGCGCGGCGCGCCAGCGCCGCGCTCTTGAGCACGACACGTGCCGCGCCTGCATCCAAAGGTTGGAAACTCAGAGCTGAGCTCCGCGTTGACAGCACATGGTTGCCACCGCCTCTTCCGCCGTTCTGCGTATCTGGTATGAGGCGAATGACGCGACGCTCTTTGTTACCTTCGTGGGCGGCAAGACCTATGCTTATGAAGGCGTGCCCGTGCCGCTCTGTCGTGCTTTCCTCGCGGCTGAATCGCACGGCAGATTTTTCAACGCTCATATCCGCGATCGGTATCCTTATCGGCTCGTGAAGTCTCGCCGGACGAAATGAGCAGCGCGAAAGCACTGCTTTGTCTCCCAACGGGCGAGCGCCTGGAGTTTCGCTCAGCCATCCGACGGCCACCTCATTTCGGAATCTGCACCAGTTCCTTCACCTGTTCGGACGTCAGCGGCGCTGGAATGAACTTTCCTGCCACCGCGTCCGCCATGATCTGATCGATGCCCTCGACACGGTCGACCGCCAGGCTTTCCTTCGGAATGAGATCGCGCACCCGCAAGACGATCTTCTCGGGCAGATTGGAGTATTCGGCATATATCTTGAGCGCGGCCGGGTCGGAATACATCCACGCGACCGTGTCCTGATAGGCGCGATTGAACCGGGTGATCGCATCGCGGCGATTTTGCAGTGTATTCACGTTGGTCAGGTTGACGCGCACCGTCCTGGTGCGCAGCGATGCGACGTCGTTACCCGTAGCAATGATCCGGATTTTGCCCTCGTCCGCGAGGTCGAGACCGAACGGCGCCGCGCCGAAGCCGACATCGACTTGCCCCGTCATGGTCTGCGTGATCGTCGACGCGATATTTCCGGTCGATGTCGGCTTCGCCGTGAGCTTGTATTGCGCAATAAGCGCGAGCAGCGCGGCATGGCTCGACGAACCGGTCAAGGAATAAGCGACCGTCTTGCCGTTGAAATCCTCGATCTTCTGGATCGGCGAATTGGCGGGCACGTACCAATACAGATCGGGGGCGCCGATCATTTCGCTGCCGATGATGCGGATCGGCGCGCCCTTGGCGAAGGTGCCCACGGCGGCGGACACGCCGGCCGCGGTCGCGATATCCATGCTGCCGCCGATCACCGCCTGGATCAACTCCGGGCCGGCTTGGACGTAGAGGATGTCAAGATTGAGCCCGTGCTTCTTGAAGATGCCGCCGCGCTGGCCGAGTTCGGCGACGCCCGCGTCCCAGGCACCGCGCTGGGGAATCGCAACCTTCAAAGTCTCCTGCGACCAGGCGTCGCTGCCGGCGCCGACGGCTATCGCGAGCGTGCACACGGCCGCAATCAATTTTGTCCTTGTCATTATCGCTCCTCCCACCTCGCCGCCCGCCAATATTGCCGCGGCAGGAAACATATGAGCCGATACCCGTGTCGCCTTCAAGCGACCCTCCTCGTCGGGATTTGCACTCGACAGGGGGATCGTCGCCGGTAAATGATGGGCCAACACACCTCAGCGGATTCATCGATGCTCCATCGCAAGACCAACCCCTCCTTCATCGACCTGATCGAAGATGAATTCGCGCAGGAGAAGGCGTCGGCGCTTGGCAGACTGGGACGGACCCTCGAAGCCAGGCTCGCTGCGCTCGCACAGTTCGACGCCAGCCATGCGCGCGAAGCGGCATCAGCAGAACAGCGGCAATTGCGGGCTGCGCTCGTCGGCGAGGCAAGTGTCGCTCTCTGGCATTTCGCAGTGCAGCGCGAGGCTTGCGGGCTCCGCGATATGCGTTACGTGCTCCGCGATTACGGCGTGCCGCCGGAGGTTGCTGCCCGCATGGGCGTCCTGCCTCCTTCCCCGTTGCCGCCGCGCAGGCCGAACGGCCGCTCATAGAGCATTTTCGAAGCAGATACCGGCCATCGTCAGCCGTCCTGACGTCCGAACCACTTTCGCACCCCCCGTGCCAGCGGCGGGGAAACCCGATAGGATATTGCTGCTCCTGGCCGATCTCAGGCCAAAAGATTCCATGCTGAAAGGGTCATACGCATGAACGTCATCATTGGCGTGCTGATCACCTTCCTGGTCATCATCCTGGTCCTTTACCTCGTCAACATGCTGCCGATCGATGGCCGCGCCAAGCAGATCGTGCGCATCATCGTGATCATCATCGGCGTTATTTCATTGTTGAAATACCTCGCCGTATTCTGAGCGCTCGCCGCTCGGCATGCCGGCCCCAAGCCGTATCGAGGCCTTCGCCATCATTTCCGCCGATGGCAAGATCGCCGATGCGGCCGGCCACATGCCGGAGGCACTCAAGATCGACGCGGACCAGGAGTTTTTCCACGCTGGGCTGGACCGGGCGGCAGTCGTCGTCCATGGGCGCCGCTCACACGAAGGCGGTCCCGATGCGGCGCGGCGCCGCCGACTGATCGTGACCAGCCGTGTGGGCAGCCTGGCGCCCGCGCCGGCTTACCCCAACGCCCTCCTGTGGAACCCAAGGGGCGCCTCGCTCGCTGAAGCCTGGAGCGCGTTCGGCTCGCCTTCAGGCTCCCTTGCCGTCATCGGTGGCGCCGATGTCTACGCGCTGTTCTGGGAGGCGGGCTATGATGCCTTCCACCTCACCCGCGTCGCGCAGGCGCGGCTTCCCGGCGGTCGCCCCGTCTTTCGAGATCTGTCGGCCCGTCGCACGCCTGAAGACGTCCTGGCGAGCCATGGACTGCATCCCGGCGTGCCGCAAACGCTTGATCCGGCCGCCGGAGTGACGCTCGTGACGTGGGTGCCCTGACTATCTGCGCACGCGGCGCGGCGGCGGCTTCGGCGCGGCCAAGGCGCGCGGATTGGGCGCGCAGCTTCCCCCCAATCCCCTGGCCGTCGCCATGCATTGCTCGAACGTGTAGTAGCCGCAGTCCCAGCCACCATCGCGCCCGCCCAGGTTCGCGCACCAGGGCGCAGGCCTGGGCCCAATCGGCTCTTGCGGCGGTGCCAGACAGCTCTGCCGTGCCGGCAAGCGTGCCCAGTGCAACGGCGACCTTCAGTGCGGGCAGCCAATAGCAGCGATCGAACGCCATGAAATCACCCAGAGTTGTCTCAAGACAGCATGATGACGCGTTCTTCCATCGCTCGCAATCTTGCCCAAAACGCGGCCGGGGCGGCGCGGCAATGGCGGCTTGTCAGGCCGGGCTCCGCGGCGCAAACTTGGCTTGAGGAGAAGCCTTAGAACGGAGAAACGAAATGAGCATGAGCGTCGGTGTGCTCGACCACTACAATGTTTCGACCCGCAACCTCGGCGACACCGTTCGCTTCTATGAAGATATCTTGGGTCTCGTGAACGGGCCACGTCCGCCATTCGACTTCCCAGGCGCGTGGCTTTACAGCGAAGGCCATCCGGTGCTGCACCTCAACGATATCTCACCCACCGATCAGCCGCAGCGCCCGGATTCCGGGGTTATCGACCATGTCGCCTTCGGCAGTCGTGGCTTTGAAGCGATGAAGCGGCACCTCGCGCAAAAAGGCGTATCGTTTCGTGTCAATGAGGTGCCGAACAGCTCGCGTCGGCAGATCTTCGTAAACGATCCGAACAATGTGCTGATCGAGCTCAATTTCGACGTCGCGAACGAGTTCGGCCGCGACCTAAACTCGGCGCCCGCACGACGGGCTAAGCGATTTGCTTTCGCCACGTTCTCGGCAATGAAACGTGGCAACGCGAACGCTGCCACGTGCACCTCCGGGGTCCAATATTTGGTTTGGAAACGGCCCGCCTTGCGGTAGCGCTCGGCGATGGTCTTGACCGAGAGCTGGCGCATCTTGGTATTGTTCGTGGCCCAACCCATGGCCATATGGCCGCCGACATAGGTCGGGATCGCCGCGACATAGCAATAGCCATCGGCGAACAACTTGCGAAACTTGACGATGGCGGACGTGAGTTCATCCGATTGAAACATCGGAACGCCGTTCTGCGTGACCATAACCCCGCCAGCGCTCATGCAGCGTCTGCATTCGGCGTAGAATTTCTGACTGAACAGGACTTTGCCGGGCCCATGGGGATCGGTGAAGTCGACGATGATCACGTCGAAACGACGATCGGTCTTGGCGACGTATTTCATGCCGTCGGCAATGACCAGATCGAAGCGCTTGTCAGCGAGCACGGGCTCGGTGAATTCCGGAAAATGCTCTTTGGAGAACTCGACCACGGACGCGTCGATCTCGACCTGGGTGAGGCGCTTGACCGCGTTGTGCTTGAGCACCTCTTCCGCAATACCGCAGTCGCCGCCACCAACGATCAGCACTTCCCTGGCATTGCCGTGGGCGAGGATCGGCACATGGGTCATCATCTCGTGGTAGACAAACTCATCCGCAGTCGTGACCTGCGTCGCGCCATCGAGCATCAGGATCTTGCCGAAGAAGGGGTGCTCGAACAGGACGAGATGCTGATGCTCGGTATGCGCCTCATAGATGACCCGCTTGGCCTCATAGGTCATGCGGAAGCCGAGGTCGTCGAACAGCGTCTCGGGAATCTGGCGTTTTCCGGCCATGATCAACATCAAATGACAAACGACGGCGACGGGGCGTCCCGCCGCCTGTGACCTGTCGTCTGTCCGGTGTTTGTGCTGGCTACGCACCGCTGTGGCAGCAATTTGATGATGGATTACCTGCGCCATTTCGATGGCGTTGCGTGTCACTCCGAAGTGCTCTGCACCGAATTGGCGTTTGGGCTGTCCCCGGGCCAGTGCAATCCAAATAGCGCGATCCGACATATTCGCCGCTCGTTGCACGCCCTGCGCTCGGATGTTCGCATTTGCAAGCTAATGCTCGATCAACTTGCCCGAACGTCGCTTTCGCTCGACGCGCTGCACGCGGCGCTGCCCGAAGCGAAGTACATCATCCTGTACCGCGAGTCGCTCGCCGAGCAGTACCTGTCGCGCGAGTCGGCCTTTGCCACCCAGCAATGGTACTTGCTCGACGGACAGGAGCCGAAGCAGGCCAAAATTCATGTCCGACCATCGAGGCTCCGCGCCTATTGTGAGGAAATCCGCCAGGCCTACCGCACCATCCTGGATCATGCCTGGTTGCCCGCGCGCAGCGTCCTCTTAAGCTACGAGGAGCTTACGCTCGACCCAGCCTGGTGGATCGGCGAACAGATTTGTCCGCTCCTGGGCATTCCCGCTGCGCTGCCCCAAACCATCATGCGAAAGCAGAACACGCTGTCGCTGGCCGAGCGCGTAGAGAACTATGGAGAAGTGGCGGCCCTCCTGGCCAGCCCGCTTTGCCGGCAACACTATGCTTGGCAGCGGCGGCCGACCCGGCGCTACGCGGCCTGACTCGCGCTTGGTCGCCGACTGGCGCTTACGATCGCAATCTGATTCGAGCCATGCCACGCCCTTGGCCAGAGAAGTTTCGCACCGCCTGGCGGGGATTGTCGCTCGCCGTGCGAAGCGAGCGGAGCTTTACCGTTCACGTGCCAATGGCCGTGGCCGTAGCGATCGTGGCCGCTCTCGTTCGCGTCACGCTCTTGGAAGGTTGTGTCCTCGGACTGTGCGTCGTTCAGGTGATCGTTGCCGAAGCGTTCAACACGGCGATCGAATATCTGTCGCGTGAAGTCACTCGCGACCAGAACCAGGGGCTTGCCGATGCGCTCGATATGGCCAGCGGAGCGGTGCTGGCCGCTGCGATCGGCGCGGCGCTGATTGGTGGTTCGATCTTCGCGCACCGCGTCTGGCTGCTGGCCAGCGGGGCGGGTATCGTTTAGTTGCATCGCCCAGCAGCGAGAACAACATGCGTGCATTGCGGCTCGAGGAGCCAAAGTCATTCCAGCTCGTTGACTTGCCTGACGCTGCCGCGCCGGACTCGGCGAGGCGCTGGTCCGCGTGCATCGCGTGGGCATTTGCGGCACCGATGTAAGTGCGTACTTGGGCAAGATGCCCTTCGTCACCTACCCCCGGATCCTGGGCCACGAGCTCGGCGTAGAAGTGGTAGCCGTCGGCGACGGGGTGACGAACGTAAAGCCGGGCGATCGCTGCTCGGTCGAACCGTACATCAACGATCCAACCAGCCTGGCCAGCCGTCGGGGCCGCCCGAATTGTTGCGAGCGGCTGAAGGTTCTCGGCGTTCATACGGACGGTGGTATGCGGCCGCAATTCGTCGTGCCCGCTCGAAAGCTCCATGAGGGGCAGAAGCTGAGCTTTGAACAACTCGCTCTGGTGGAAACGCTGGCGATTGGCTGCCATGCCGTGGCACGCAGCGGTTTGACCGCGGGCGAGACCTGCCTGACCATCGGCGCGGGGCCGATTGGCCTGGCGACGCTGGAGTTTGTCAAGCTGGCCGGAGCGAAGACAATCGTCCTCGATCTCAGCGAGCCTCGGCGGGAATTCTGCCGGCAGCAGATGAAGATTGAACATGTGCTGCGGCCCGCGGAGCGGCTGGCCGACCAATTGCGGGAAGTGAACGACGGCGAATTGCCCGAGGTGGTCATCGACGCGACTGGCAGCCCACAGTCGATGTCGGCGGCCTTTGAATTGATCGCTCATGGGGGGCGGCTGGTGTTTGTCGGTCTCACGGGCGAAGAGATTCGCTTTCGCCACGCGGCCTTTCACCGGCCGGAAGGGACGCTCCTTTGCTCTCGAAACGCGCTTCCGGGCGATTTCACGCGGATCATCGGCCTGATCGAGGAAGGGCGAATCGACACGCAGCCGTGGATATCGCACCGCTGCGAGCTAAGCGAATTGCCCGACGCGATGCCAGACTATATGCGGCCGGAATCAGGCATCGTGAAAGCGATGGTCGCGGTGTGAATGACTTGCCGAGGGTATCGACGCGTATCGAGCAAACGGCCGGCGGAGATCTGCAACGGATCGAGTTAACAAGCCAGCAATGACAAAGCCAACCCCCAAGCAAATCGACCCAGCCGAAGCCCGCTCGCTGGCTCTGGCCGTCATCGCCGCCGACCGCTTCCCGCAGCTTGCAACAATCGACGGCGATCAGCCGCGGCTGCGGCCCGTGTCGCCCGTTAAGACCGATGGCTTTACCGTCTATGTCGCCAATCTTCGGCTCTATCACAAGACGGTTGAGATCGCGGCGAATCCCAAGGTCGAGCTGTGCTATGTGGACGCCGGTCACAACCAGGTTCGGCTGACGGGCGTGGCCGAGGTCGTCACCGATCGCCCGTTGCTGGAAGTGATTTGGCAGCAAAACCCGCTGATGCGCCAATTTCTCGGCACGCCCGACAACCCGCAGCTCATTGTCTATCGCATTCGGCCGACGCAAGTGCGGTACATGCAGGAATGGGCGTTGTCGTATTTTGAATGCGAGTTGACATAGCAGCCGGGAGCAAGCCAACTCGCGTCTCAGCAATTTTGCAACGGCTATTTTTCGCCGTAGGCCTCGGCAAAGGCCTTCTGCTCGGCTTTAGCGGCCTCGGTCGCCGCTTGAATATCGCCAAGTGAGGCTTGAGCGTCGGCTAGATTTTTGGCTTTTGTCGCCGCCGACTCTTGTGCAGATTTTTGTTCGGCTTCCGCCTTGGCCAGGTCGGACTTGAGTTGGGCGATGCGGTCCTGCAGTTCCTTGGCGACGGCTGCTTTTTTGCGCCGCAGTGTCCGCCGTCGCGGCCGTTTCCGCCTGAGCCTGAGCGAACTCGGCCGTCAACGTGGCTAGGCGAGTTTCCGATTGCTGTGCAGCTTGCCCCAGCCTGGCCGCAGTTTCGTCAAATCCCCTTTTGTCCGCTTCGGCAGCAGCAAAAGCGCGCTGGGCGGCTTCCCGTGCGGAATGCGCCTCGGTTGCCGCTTGCTGCTTTTGGGATAGCAGCGACTCGGCCTCCGACTTTTCCTTGGCGATTTTGGCCGCGGCTGCCTGAGCCGCGGAAACAGCCGAAGTGAGCGATTCGACCGCCGCCTTGATCTGCTCGTCGGGAATTCCGGCTTGCGTGGCATTGGCGGGAGCATCGGCCAGCGCCTTCTTGGCGGCGACCAGCGACTCGACGGTGGAGCGGGCCGCGTCAGCAGCCTTCGCCTTTTTGGCAGCCACCGCTTTAGCCGCGGCCAATTCGCTATCGGCACTTTTGGCAGCTCGCTGCTTGGCCGCCAGATCGGCCTTGGCGCCGGATAGCCGCATTTCGAGCGTCGGCGGATTGGCGGCGAGCGACCTCACCTCTTTGGCATCGGCAGCGGTCCACAGCTTTACGTTGCCGAGCCAATCGCCGCCGATGACCGGCTTGTCGTCGTGCGAGAAGTGCACCGCAGAGGCGGGCTCGGCAAAGGCGGGAAACGACTTTTGCGCCGCGCCGTCGCCGCCCCAGGTCTTGACCGTGTTGTCGCGGCCGGCGCGTGACCAGCCGGCCGTCGTGGGCGAAGCGCACGCAAAACGCGCCGCCGGCGTGAGCGTTCCACGATTTGATCGCCTTGCCTTCGTTCATCTCCCAGAGCTTGATCGTGCTGTCTTCGCCGGCGCTGGCCAGCACGTTCGAATCGCCGCCGCCAGCTGACGTCGGACACCGCGCCGTTGTGGCCGCGCAGGTTCTGGTACTCGCGGGCCGTCTCGGCTTCCCAGACGAACAGGCCGCCGCTGCGATCGGCCGTGGCCAGCAGCTCGCCGTCGGGGCTGAACTCGACGGCATAGATCCAGTCGGTGTGCTTGCGAATCTCGTGCAGCAGCTCGCCGGTTTGCGCCGAGAAGATGCGCACGACGCGGCTGGGGCCGCCCAGGGCGACCAGCGTGTGCGTGGCGTTGATGTCGGCGGCCAGCACGGCGTCGAGCTCGTCGCCGATCTTGGCGATGCGCTTGCCGGTCTTCACGTCGAAGAGCACGACGCAGCCCGAATGCCCGCCGCGGCCGCCGCCGACCAGCAGCACGCTGCCGTTGCGGCTGAACCGCAGCACGTAGCGGAATGCCTTCGGGGAACGGCAGCACGCCCAGCAGCTCGCCGCGTGTCGGTGTTGTAGAGCATGACCTGCTTTTGCCCGGCCACGGCGACCAGCGGCGCCCAGGGGCTGGCGGCCAGGGCCGTGATCTGCCCGGCCGCTGGCGTATAGAGCACCGGCTGCTTGCAGAGGCCTTCGGGCATCGGCGGCGGGCCGTCCGGCTTGCCGGCGCGTCGCCGGCGGCAACCGCAGCCAGCGGGTTCTTCTTGATCGGCGACCTTCGAGCCGGCGTTTTCCGGCGCGCCTGCTCGATCCACTTGCTGATCACGTCCAGCTTGGCCGCGGCAGCTTGTCCTGCTTCGGCGGCATCTTGGGCTCTTCGGCGTGGCTCACCAGCGCCCACAGCCGCGAGCTCGCCAGGTCGCCCGGCGATGCACGACCTCGCCGCTGGAGCCGCCGGCCATCGCTTTGGCGTAGCTGTCCAGCGCCAGGCCGCTTTCCTGCTTGTCGGCGCTGTGGCAGGTGAAGCAATGCTCGCGGAGGATCGGCCGGACGTGCTCGTCGTAGGTGATCTTTGGCGCGGCGCGGCGGCGGGCTTGGCGTCTTGGGCCAGAGCAATCGGCAGCGACGACGCGAGGCCGCGAAGCGAGGACAGTCAAGCGAAGATCACGGCAGATCGCAACGACATGATTGACCTCGAGCTAACGTCAGTCGTCGGCACTGTCATTGAGCATCGTGACTGATTGCGCAAGGCCAATTGACGACGGACGCTGACATCCGCATTCAGTGGTTAAACAAAAACTCGCGCGAGTTGAGCACGGCCCAGAAGACGTCTTCCAGGCCTTGCTGCGGGATTGGCGGCTGCTGTGACGACCGGCAGCGAGCCGTCTCAGTCTCTTCGGGCGTCGGCTTGCGCGCGAGGCAGCGGATGTAGAGCGTCTCGATGACTCTGCGGCGGCTGTCTTGCCGGCGTCGAGCAGCTTCTTGACGACGCCGCCCTGCTGCACCTTGCCCTGGATCGTGTCGCCGTTGAGCATGTGCAGGGCCTGCGACAGCGTCGGCTCGGTCTTGGCTTCGCAGGCACAGACCGTGTCGCGCGGCGCGCGGCCGAACGTGGTCAGGAAGTAGTTGCGGCGTTGCGCCGTCGGCGATCTGCACGGCCCGAGCGCCCAGCGGCAGGCCCTGGAACTTGTCGTGGCGTCTCGGTCACCTGGCTGATGCAGTCGAGCAGCTGCTCGGCCGGAATGCGGCGGACGCTGGCGTGGGCGAAGTTCTGCTCGTCGGTCTGCGTTCGACTCGTTCCGCTCGCTCGACCGCTGATAGGCGTTGCGAGTTGCAGATGTCGCGGACCAGCTGCTTGAAGTCGTAGTTGTATTCGGTCAGCTTCGTCGCCCAGCGTCTGGAACAGCTCGGGATTGCTGGCCGGATTGCTGACGCGGATGTCGTCCACCGGCTCGATGATGCCGATGCCGAAGAAGTGGGCCCAGACGCGGTTGGCGACGCTGGTGGCGAAGTACGGATTGTCGGGCGAGGCGAGCCATTTGGCCAGCACTTCGCGGCGGTCCTTGCCGGCCGACGTCGGGCGTCGCGCCGCCCAGGAACTTGGGCGGCATCGTGCGGCCGCCGACGGGATGCTTCACTTCGCCGCCGCCGCGGTTGAAGACGATCGTCTCGCGATAGTCTTCGCCCTGCTTGCGGCCGATCTGCGCGAAGAAGGCGGCGAAGCTGTAGTAGTCGTCCATCGTCCAGCGGTCGAACGGATGGTTGTGGCACTGGGCGCACTGCGTGCGGATGCCCATGAAGACCTGGGCCACGTTCTCGGCCGTCTTCAGCGTGTCGCGCTCGACCTGATAGTAGTTCGTGGCCGGGTTCTTGAACGTGCCGCCGCTGGCCGAGAGCAGTCGTGCACCATCTGGTCGAGCGGCACGTTGCTCGGCGATCTGCTCGGTCAGCCAGTTGGAATACAGGAACATCGACTTGTAGCTGACCTGGTTGGTCGATCTTGATCATCAGCAGCTCGGCCCACTTCATGGCCCAGATTTCGGAGAACTCCTTGCGCTCCAGCAGGCGATCGATCAGCTTGGCCCGCTTGTCGCGGATCGGATCGGCCATGAAGGCGTGGTACTCTTCCTCGGTCGGCAGCAGGCCGGTGATGTCGATCGTCGCGCGGCGGAGGAACTCTTCGTCGCTGCAGAGCTCGCTGGGCAGCATGCGGAGCTTCTTGCAGCTTGGCGTCGACCAGCTCGTCGATGTAGTTGCCGGCGATCGTGCGGCGGCGGTGTATTGCAGGTCCTTGGGCAGCACCAGCACCTGGCTGCCGACGGTGTGCGTCGCGAAGCGGGCCATGACGAAGGCTTCGCCGCGGGCGGCGGCGGTCACCAGGCCGTCGGCGTGATCGGGGCCGAGTTGTCGTTGTTCGTCAGGAACATGGCCAGGTTCGTCACGTCGCGGTCGGTGCCGTCGGCGTAGCTGGCGCGGGCGATGAACTGCTGCGTGGCCCCTTCGCCTTCGAGCACGGCCTCGGCGGATAAAGATCGACGCCGACGCACGGCGGGCGTCGGCTCGGCGTCGTTCGGCGCGCCGGCTTCGAGCCAGCGGAGCAGCGTCTGGTAGTACTCGCTGTCGGCGGCGAACCGCTTGCCGCCGGTGTGCGGCACCGCGCCGATCGACTTTTCGATCAGCAGGCTGTCGTGCGGCGAGGCCAGGTTGATGCGGCGGACGCCGATCTCGCGGGTGATGCGGTAATAGTCGCCGTGCGGGATCGAAGCCGAACAGCGACAGGCGGAAGCCGTCCTTGCCGCGGGCCGCGCCGTGGCAGCTGCCCGTGTTGCAGCCGCCGCGCATGAAGACCGGCATCACGTCGAGCTGAAAGCTGATCGGCCGCTCGGCGGCGGCGTCCTTCACGGTCACCGTCGCGCGACTGTCTTGAAGCCTTGATATTCGATGTCGAGCGTCGTCTGGCCGTCGGCCGCCGGATAGAGCATGTTCTCGTCGAGCCGGCAGAGCTTGGGATCGGCGAGCTTGATCGCTGGCCTGGCCGGTGACATCGAGCGTCACGCCGTCGTCGCGCGTGGCCACGACGATGAACCGCTGCGGTCGGCCTTGGTGTTCAGGCTGATGTCGGGCGGATAGACCGCGACGCTGGTGACTTGGGCGCGTCGGCGCGCAGCCGCGGCGTGCAGAGCGAGCGTGACGAGCATGGCCACCAATCCTTGCAATGACACGATGCTTTCACCGACGATCATTCTGCATCCATCTGACTTGCTGCAGCCTCTGAGCGTGACAGGCGAGACGCCTGTCCTGCTTACTTCTTGGCCGGCAGCGGCGCATCGACCCGCAGCTCGCCGCCGCCGACGTGTGCGTCATCGGTGTCGCCGGCGACGGGAATCTTGGTCACGCAAACGAGCGACGTATAACGGCCGGGCTTGGCTTCTTTGGCGGCGGCGACCTTGAACACCAACTCGTTCGTGTCCTTGGTGAACTTGACCGGCTTGGCCGATGTGTTCGCGGGCAAGCCGGCCAGCTCGGCCTTCGCGTCCCTTCAAAATCGCGCAGCTTCTGCACCTTCACCGGACGTCGGTTTCTTTGCCCTGCTCGACGGCGGACTTTGACGAACGACAACTTGTGGTACTGTGTCCTCGATCTTCAGATCGGCGAACTGCGTGGTGCAGCGCAGCGAGTCATCGGCCGCCGAACTGACCGCCGCCGCCGCGCCGCCCCGAGGTGCCGCTGCGGCCGGTGACGCAGATCTTCCAGTTGCCCAGGCCGGCGCCGTTGTTCGCGGTGAGCGGAATCACCGCTTCGGTCTGGCCTTCGGGAATCGTGATCGATCCCGACGACGCGACGCCGGGCGGGTTGTAGAGCATCCGCAGCGAAATCGGATCCTTGAAGCCCTCGGCCCGCTTGGCGACGACCTTCAGGTTCATCGAGCCGTTGCGGACGAGCGGCGCTTTGGGCGGCACGAGCTCGAGCGAGTACGGAATCTTCTCAGCGATGACAGTCGCCATCCGATCGGCGTTGTGGCCCCACACATCGATGTTGTTCTGTCCGCGAACGAGCATCGTCCGCTGGTCGAGATGGCCCGACGACGTCCAGCTTCGGATCGACTGTTTTGCCCGTGATGCCGACCAGCGCGCCGGCGGCCGGCTGCGTCGGCGGCGGCCGTGAAAAGCACTGGAATCTCTTGCACGCCGGCAGCCATCGGCACGACCTCCGCCTTCATGCCGGGCGGCAGATCCTCGAACGAGATCGCCAGCTCGCCGTTAAAATTCTGCCGCTGGGCGGCGACCATCACCGCGTTGTGGTTGTCTTGCGGCGACGACGAGCGTCGTCGGAATGTATTGCCGCCGCTCGGGCAGGCGCATGACCAGCGACGGCTTGGTCTCGGTGATTTCGACGCGATAGACGAAATCCGGGCCGCCCCCTTTGAGCTGGTCGCGGACCGAAACGAGATAGTCGCCGTCGGCCGGAATGGCCACCCGGGCAAAGCTGTCCGGGCCGCCGGTGTCGTCGTTGTTGGCGATCGTGCCGCCCTGGGCGTTGTGGACTGCTGAGCAGGGCATCGAGCGGCGATCGGAGCGGCTTGCGGGCATGACACTGCACGTCGAGCTGCTGCCCCTTCTTGGCCGTGAACTTGAAGAAATCGACGTCGCCCGGCTGCTCGATGATGCCGTTCATCGCCAGCGGCACGCGGTCGCCGACGGTAGCGGTTTTCACTTCGTCGTTCGGCTCCTGCTCGTTAGTCCACGGCAGATCGCTCACGCGGATGACGTTGGGTGAGGGTGCCTGTGCCGTGCAGATCGCTGGGCCACGATCGACGGCTTCTGACTTGCCACTCGCAGGCAGCGTGATCTGTTGCTCAAAAGTCCCAGCGGCATCGCCGATCCAATGAACCGTGAGCGTTTCGCCTGGCTTGCCTGCCGGGCGGAAGACAGCCGTCGGCCGCGGAAACTTGCCGATGTGCATGCGATAGCGTGCAACGGCGTTGCCGCCGAAAGCCACTTCGCGAAGCTGAACGATGTACTTGCCGTCCGTGCGGAGCAATGAGCGAGCAGAGACAATCCTGCTGAGAAGGGCCGCATCGTCGCTTTGGCCATGTTTTGCCATCGGCCGTCGAGGATGGATAGCACCGGATCAAAAAACGTGGTGTTCCCAGCCGCAATCCTTCGAGCTCCGACGTTCAACCGGTCGCCTTGTTTCAGCTCGACGACGAAATGATCGATATCCTCCGCCTGCACGACGCCGCTGACCGTGACGTTCAGCGGGATCGGCTGCGCCTGCTCGGGGTCGTTGTTCGGCTCGGTCTCCTTCACCTCCGGCAAGTTTCCCACGGTAAACGTCCGCAAGTTGCTGACGCCGCCGAGCGACCGGAGGCGGATGGCGTGGATGCCGAGCTGGCAATCGGGGCGACGGCGATCGTCGCTTTGAGCGTGTCCTCTTTGCCGGCTTCGATCTTTTTGACCGTGAAGCCGGGCGTGTAGAACAGCATTCCTTGACGGTCGCCAAGCCGGTGCCGCCCGACGGTGAAGTGGTTTCGGTGCGCGCGCTGGATGCCGTAGGGGGCCAGCGTGTTGATTTGCGGGTCGCCGGCGAGGGCCGCGGCGGCCAGGAGCAAGGTAGCAGGAGTCATCGGAATGCCGCGTAGGGTAGGCGTCTCGCCTGCCCGTGCATGATTGCAAACGTATTCGCGGCGCTACAGGAGCAGGTTTGCTCCCGGCTAATGAGAATGAAAGGCTTTTTACGCCAGCAGGCCCTTGATTACCTTTCCGCTGTCGCAGATCTCGATCGGCCGGTTGCCGGGGGCCATCAGTTCCTTGTCGGCGACGATGCCGAGTTGGTGATACACGGTCGTGGCAGATCTTCGGGCCCGACCGCATCCGTTTCGGGCTCGGACGCCGTCGCGTTCGACGTGCCATAGATCGTGCCACCCTTGACGCCGCCGCCGGCGAGCATCACGCTAAACACCTTGGGCCAGTGGTCGCGGCCAGCCGTCTGGTTGATCTTCTTAAAATGCTCAATCGAACGGCATTCTTCAGAAATATTCTTCATAATTTCATAAATCGAGGGGTTCCCATGGGAGTTAATAAAGATATGTTAATATTTTTTCTTTTTCAGGCATCACTTCCTCTAGAAATTTGCAGTATAAAGCGATAAATAGGAAGAATAAGCTTCATTGTCCCAATGATTAAACAATGATTTTGACCTTGTTCCACCGAAAGGAAGCTGAGATACATCCATATGCCCATCCGTGTGGATATTTAGCTGTGAAACCCCTCCTAATGGAAAGTTGGACAACTTCATGAGGGCTACCCATGATACAAAATATGTTTGACTCACCGATTTTCTAACGTGGCTCTATAAGCTACCCTTGCACATAGCTCTCGAAACTGAAAGTGGGTGCAAGGGTAAATCTTGAATGCTCTCGTAAGAATTCCTGGTTCTAACTTTTGTGCACCACCATCATTTAAAACACCGATTACTTCCTACTTCACCCATTCTTATTCCAATAAACAATGTGTCAACATTATCACAAAAATCCCATTGGACATGAGAAATCTTCAAATTTTGCGTTTAAACACAAAAATTGAACCGGGAGGTTAACCATTTTTAACTTTTAATTCTTACTCTTTGTAAGAAATATAAATAGGATCGATATTTTCTAAAGATCTCTGGAGAAACAATGGTAGGGGCATTTTTCTGTTCAAATTAAAACTTAAAAACAATTCTTTATAACAATACCTTCGCCAAAATGAAGTAACGAAGTAGGGCTTTTCGGATAAAGTTGAAGTCTTCGACCACACCAACTTGCCCAGGAAAGCCCATGCCAGAGATTGTCAGCACTTTTACAAAGTATTGCCCCAAGGTTTCCACTACGGTTCTGAAACAGATGAGCCAGGTGATCTATGGGATGTTGATCAGCAATGGTCGGATCACGATGTTGGAATTTCCCGCTGGACGGAAAGCGGTGGGGTTACCGAACGATCCAACGCTGGTATCACAGTCAACTGATTTGGCTGCAAATCATGTGGATTTTGTTCACGAACCAGTTGTGGAAGCCAGGTCATGAATATATTGCGGCCGGCGACGAAGTGGTGTTTGGCAAAGCCGGCAAAGAGACGCATGGCGTTGGGTATTTCTTTTCCGGATTGCAACAACGGGTCATCCCCGGTTTATCCTTTTTTGTGTTTTCATTGATCGATGTCCAAGAACGGCAATCCTATCCGATCCAAGTCAGTTCAAATGGTCAAAACAGAAGGAGAGAAAAAGGAGAAGTCCGCGAAACAAGACGCGGCCCTGAGCCTGTCGAAGGGAAACGTGCTGTGGGTCGTCCGAAAGGCAGCAAGAATAAGAAAATGAAAAACCGAAGTTGAGTGCTGAATTATTGCGGATCCAGCCCGTTTTGCAGGCGTTTTTGGCGGTTCTGCAGTGTGTTTCCATTCCCTATCTGGTGCTGGATGGGCATTTTGGAAATTATCCCAGCGCCTGGATGGTTTTGCAAACCGGTCTGCACTTGGTTTCTAAACTGCGTTGGGATGCGGCTCTGTATGCACCCTTTACTGGAAAATATCGTGGACGGGGCCCATCCCAAGTATGGCGATAAAATCGAGGTGCGTAAGCTGAAAAAAAATATCTGAAAAATGACACAGGAAGATAGCCTGCGTACGGAAATTTATCAAGCCACTTCTCAACAAAGAATTTGCGTTTCCTCAATGTGGTTGTGATTCTCAAGACCAACCTTTCTACACAGGCCAAGCTCACATTATCCTGTTCAGCACCGATTTGGAGTTAGCCCATGAAAAAATCATCGATTTTTATAGCTTGCGCTTTCAAATCGAGTTCAATTTTCGGGATGCCAAACAGTATTGGGGTCTGGAAGACTTCATGAATGTCAAAGAAACCGCAGTGACCAATGCAGCTAACTTGTCTTTCTTCATGGTCAATTTCAGTGCCATCCTGTTGCACCGTTTTCGAGAGACCGACCCGAGTTTAGCATCCTGGACTTGAAATCTCACTATCGTGGTTGCGCTATGCCTCCGAGACAATAAAATTGCTTCCGCAAAAACCTGATGCCATTTTATTGGCAGACATTTTCGAGCAAATTGCCCGTTGGGCATGGTTCATCCCCTGCTTCAACCAGCTTCTACAGCCTGACTGGCGAAGGTATTGTACATAGAATCTTATTTTTTTGATTATACGACACAAAAAAAGCCTTTATGGTTAGAAGGCTCAATTGATGGATCTGAGTATTTGAAGTCGAATTATGGGTCAAAAATTATCCACAGGACTTGCTCTCCTGTGGGTCCTCGGCCGTATCCATATCAGTCAATTTCAGATAGTGTTTGAGTACGTCAATGGTTGTATGCCCCATCAGTCTAGCAAGTGTGAATATATCCGTTCCTGCTTGAAGCATCATGATGGCAAAGCCTCTACGAAAAGAATGTAATGCAGGCGGCTTTATACCAATGTCTTTAGCCCTTCGTTGAATTATTTCACGCAATCCAGTGTAAGTGAGCCTATCACCCGTTCTAGTGATCCACAAACCAGGATTATCGTCATTCCTGTAACTCAATACCGTCGTATTGCCTTCCGTGTAGTTTTGCCAAAATACACAGTCCGTGGTTTTCTATTTTTAGATGTCCTAATCAAAACATTTCCTGTTGCTGGATTCGTATCTGCCCAGTTGATTGATAAATTCCCTTGCCCTGGCTCCTGTATCTAATAATCCAAGTAAGATGGCTGCCCATCCCGATCTCCAGTAAAAGTACCATGTTCACATGCCTTGACCATTCGTTTTACAGTATCCAAGGACACCCCTTCCAGTGGATCCATATCGACTCTTGAGTTTTACTTTGTGAATGGCCGTTACTTCATCAGTTTCAGCCTCGTACCATAACAGAAAGGATTTTACTGCTCGAAATGCAGTCAAAACTCCACCTTGGTTATGCCCTGTGGTTTCCATCCAGAGAAGATATTGACGGATAAAGTTTGCGTCAATTTGAGAAATCCTTGTGACTATTTGAGTGTCTGCAAATTCGTTGAATTGTTTCAGTTTTCGGGTATAGAATAGTAATGTGTTCTCAGTTAGTCCCTCTTGCTTTTCGGTCAATTAGGAAACCTTCAATCCAGGTCAATAAATAGTCATTGATTTCGGGAATCATCTGCGTATTCGGTATTTTGTCATTTAGCTTGTTCATTGCGAAAATTCCTTTTTTAGTCGGCTTATGTCAGATTTTTAGGGGAAAAGATATGGTAAAATGACGTCCGCCTCCCGAGTAACATCGGGACCCCTGTGGAGGGATGGCCGAGCGGCCGAAGGCGCATGTCTTGAAAACATGTTTGGGTCACACCAACGTGGGTTCGAATCCCACTCCCTCCGCCAGACGATTTGCGATTTTAGATTGACGATTTTGACGATTTATGATTGACAATCTAAAATCGATCAATCGTAAAATCGTAAATTGAATTTGGGGAGGTGCCAGAGTGGTCGAATGGGGCCGCCTGCTAAGCGGTTACCGGGGCGAAATCCTCGGTCGCAGGTTCGAATCCTGTCCTCCCCGCCACATGAAAAACGCGTTCCGTGAGGAGCGCGTTTTTTTGTTCGGTCGCAGGTCCCCGTAAGGGGATGGTATTCGAATCCTCCTCCCCGCCACACAAAAACACGTTCGTGAGGACGCGTTTTGTTCGTCGCTGGTCCCCATAAGGGGATGGTATTCAAATCCTGTTCCCCGCCACATAGAAACACGTTCCGTGAGGGCGCGTTTTTTTTTACCACAAAGTGTCACAAAGGAGCACAAAGGATTTATTTAAGATCTAACTTCATCCCGAGATGGCTGCCTTTGAATCCCAGCTTTTCATAGAACCGGTGGGCATCTTTGCGGGAGAGGTGGGATGTCAGCTGAATGACATGGGCGCCGCGTTCCCTGGCGCGTTGGATCGTCCATTCCATCATGCTGCTCCCGATTCCCATGTTTCTACGTTGCTTATCTACGCGCACAGATTCGACCTGGGCGCGCAGGCCGCCCTGGAAACTGATGGATGGCAGAAACATCAGGTGAAGGGTGCCAATCACCTTTCCTTCCAATACCGCCACGATCAATTGATGGTTGGGATCCCTTGCAATCTGCTCAAATGCCGCGTAATAAGACTCCGGCAATGGATCCTCATATTTCTCCCGCCGGCTCCCCAGCTCATCATCCGCAAGCAGGCGGACGATGGACGGCAAATCCTCACGAGCTGCGGGCCGAAAGAGGATTTCCTCGCTCATTCGCTTCGATCCTGCTGGGTCAGCTCGGCGTACTCCGGGTGGCGGCGGATGAATGCCGCGGCGTAGGAGCACATGGGAACCACCCGCAGTGAATTTTCCCTGGCATAGGCCAGGCTGACCTCCACAAGCCGCCCGGCGACTCCATGACCCCTTAATTCAGGGTGGACCCCCACGTGGGTAATGACAAAATTCTTCCCATCCTGGATGTAATCCAGCTTGGAAAGATAGCCATCGATCCATGTTTCGAACCGGTTCTCTTTATTATTATGGACCACTTCCAATTTGTTCAAGTCAATTTCCATGAAGATCACCTGCTCTGCTGATGTTTATTCCTGATTGTATCGCAAGCTACAGAGTGCCGCATGATTTCTTTTACTTCTTTTGATCTATCAACTACAAATTCTATCTCAAACTAAACTTGTTGGTGCGACAGGCGGTATCTGCTTAAACGAAAAGAGGACAGCCGCGTTTCAGGGCTGTCCTCCTGTATACCTCAAATTTATTTCGAATTAATGAAGGCGATCAATGCCTCAATTTCAGGTTCACTCAAGTTCAAGTTTGGCATCCCTGTATCAGATTTCACGGAGGCTGGATCCTTAAGCCTCAAATGCAGAGCCTCCGGACTGGCGGAAAATTTGAGAGATCAGGGGCACCCATTCCAATCGTCATATATTCCGAGGAACGGGTGGCTTTGCTGTTGGAGTGACAGGTAATGCAGCCCTTGGCGAGGAACAGTTGCCTGCCAAGCTCCACTTGTGAAACCGAAGAGTCGCTGGAGAGATCTCCCCTACCCTGGGCCTCCACTTCGGAGGCTGCGCCTGCTCCCACGACCAGCAATGCAACTCCTGCCAGCAGGCAGAAGGCAGTCACAGCCATGATGAGCCGGCTCTTGCGGCGAAATCCGATGACCGCGCCCAGTGCTCCCAGAGCAAGTACAAGCATGCTGAGGGGAACGATGGAGGATGTGAGCAGAGAGGCTGGCGCAGTTTCTTTCGCAGGTGGATTTACTGCTGCAGTCCCAGCCGCGGCAACGGTCATCACTGGCATGGGCTGATCCATGGTAAATGCCTCAATGGCCCATTTCCAATCGCCCTCTTTTGGGAGTGTCAGGGTGGCAGCGTAATGGCCCGGCCCGCCCTCAGCTTCCGCAAAGAAAATGAGTTTTTCCTCGCCAAGAATGGCAGTAATCTTTGGTGCCAGGCCGGTCATCAACGTCCTGCCGTGCTGCCGGACGGTAAAGCCAACGGTCAGCGGCTGGCCTGCGACAGCCCCGGAAGGCAATTCATCGAGTGTGATCACCGCCCAGCCTCCTGCAAAAGCAGGAATGGTTACTACCAGGGCCAGCAGTATGGCGAGCAGGAGTGAAATTCGCGATCGGGACAACATTCGGACCTCCTTGAGTGCGGGTATTTACTCCCTTTACACCGCCTGGGAAGGTTCGGTTCCATGGCTATGGGACGGGTTCGAGCGATTCGGCAATCCTGACTGCTTCCTCCATGGAAAAATCGGTTTCCAGGCGGTATGTGACGCCGCCCTCCTCCCAGATCAACACATGACCCGTGACCATTCGTAAGATTTTCATATCCCCATTCTTTAGCAGGATCGGATAGGGTCCCACAGCCCAAACAGCATGATTGCCATTCACGCTCGTCTCCTCAACGGCCTGCGGCGAAAATTTATCCACCGCCCAGCTCCCTTCGGGGATGAAATGCAGGCTCATCTTCACCCGGTCAGGATGCTGGTGATCGATCCACACCAGGATCGTCATGGGGCCGTCCGCATCCTGAACAAACACCCGGTCTGGTTTGCCCAACCCGGTGGGATACGTGGGAAGCAGGATCGGATATTCAGCCGTCTGCTGTGCATCCTCGAGGGTTGTCTCACCCGCCATTTGTTCAAGCAGCGGAATTAAGGACGGCAGGTTTGGCACAGGTGTTGCAGTGACAGGCAGCACCGTGGATGGAATTTCCTGAGGTACGGGCGTTGGCCCGGCACGAAAGATCCGTACAATGCCGATCTGGATGAAATCGAGCACGGCAGCACGTACAGGCGGGATGAACAGCAGGCTGGCGAGCAGAACCAGCACAAGGACCAGCGACCGCGCCAGGGTCCGGTTCATGGGCCTGCGGCGAGGAGCATGAATACGCGCAGCCACGGACCCGGCAATATCCGGTGTGGGCGGATATTCCATCCCGGTGCCGATCGATCGCAGTTGTGTCTCGAAGTCCATGTCCTTCATGCCTCGCGTCCTTCAAATAGGAAAGGGAAATCCTGCCGGATGATGTCCCGTAATTTTTCGAGGGCGCGGCTCAACCTCGATTTGACCGTACCCTCGGCGACCTGCAGGATCTGCGCAGTCTCCGTGACCGGAAGATCGAGGAAGTATCGCAGGTAGACGATCTGCTGGTCGAGCACGTTCAGCTTCTGAACTGCCTCCCACAGCTCGCGGGCCTGTAAATTCCGCGTGCTTTGATCTTCCGGAGGTTCGGAAATTGGTTCATCACGAAAGGCGCGCAGGAGAGCCGCGAAATATCTTCCCGCGGACCGGCGGCGGTTGCGCGCCAGGTTGGCGGTGATGCTCAACAGCCAGGGACGCAGGGGACGTGTTGTGTCAAAACGTCTGAGATATTTCCAGGCGCGCAGGAAGGATTCCCTGGGCGATATCCTCTGCATCGTCGGGATCGCCAAGAAGAAGGTAGGCGAACCGGAAGATCGCTTCCTGGTGGATTACCATCAGCGATTCCCAGGCTGCCGCGTCACCGTTTGCCGCGTGGCGGACTAAAGTGGATTCATCCAAATAAGCCTCTCCGGAGAGGTCACTTATAACGAGTACACCATCCGGTGTAGTTTGGTTCCGCTGCGCACCAGGTTGGGAGAAGGAGGCTGAATAATCCTGAATCTATTGTACAACTTTTGCCGGGAATGTACTCTCATTCACAAGCGACCGGAACCTGGCCCCCACTCATTTGTCATTGACCTGCATTTTGTTTCCTCTTACAATACCATTATGAAGATAAGATTTTGCAGGCTTTTTCAGACCCGACCACGATCCTCCGGTCCGGATCTTTACGCGTAACACCTGATTTATCCCACTTAACTTTAGTATTCGGAGGAAAGTTCCCATGCCTACACCGTTTGTTTCAAAACGTGCCCCTATTTATGCCGATGTTCCAGATGAAAAATGGAACGACTGGCGCTGGCAGTTAAGCCACCGCCTGAATACGGCCGAGGAGATCGAGAAGGTCATTGCCTCTGACCGATTCTGAAAGAAAAGCATTGAACACCAGCGGGCTGTTCCGTGTCGATATCACCCCCTACTTCATCTCGCTGATCGATCCAGACGATCCGGATGACCCGATCCGCAAGCAGGTCATTCCCGTGGCCGAGGAGATGCAGTCCTTCACCGCGATGATGGAGGATTCTCTGGCGGAGGACCGGCACTCCCCCGTACCAGGGCTGGTCCACCGCTACCCGGACCGGGTCCTGATGCTCGTGACGACCCAGTGCGCCTCCTACTGCCGGTACTGCACCCGCTCGCGCATCGTCGGCGACCCGGGTCAGACCTTCAATCGCAAGGAATTCGAGATGCAGATCGAGTACCTCAAGCGGACCCCGCAGGTGCGCGATGTGCTGCTCTCCGGCGGTGACCCGCTCGTGCTGGCCCCCAAGGTGCTCGAGGAGCTGCTTACCCGGCTGCGCGAAATCCCGCATATCGAGATCCTCCGCATTGGCTCGCGCGTCCCGGTCTTTATGCCCATGCGCGTCACCCAGGAATTGTGTGACATGCTGGCCAAATTCCACCCGCTCTGGCTGAACATCCACGTCAACCACTCGAACGAAATTTCACTGGAACTGGAACAGGCCTGTGACCGTCTTACTAGAGCAGGGATTCCGCTCGGAAACCAGTCCGTGCTGCTGGCGGGTGTGAACGACAACGTCCACATCCAGCGCAAGCTCGTGCAGGACCTGGTCCGCATCCGTGTGCGGCCGTACTACCTGTATCAGTGCGACCTGGTCGAAGGCGCGGGTCATTTCCGCACTCCCGTTGCCAAGGGAATTGAGATTATGGAAGGCCTGCGCGGCCATACCTCCGGCTACGCCGTGCCGCAGTACATTGTCGACGCGCCCGGCGGGGGCGGGAAAATTCCCGTCGCGCCGAACTATCTGCTGAGCATGTCCGACCACAAGATCATCCTGCGCAACTTTGAAGGCTATGTTACCACCTACGAAGAGCCCACCGACTACCTTCCCAGCGACGCGGCCAAGTTCAAAGGCGAGAAGCGCCCGGAACCCGGCCAGGCGGGCGTCCATGGCCTGCTCGAAGGCGACCAGATGTTCATCAAGCCTGAAGGCTTCGACGAGGTCCACGACCGCCATGGCATCCAGCACCGTCTGAAGGATGAAAAGAAATGGCAGCCGCTGGGCATCGGTGATGGCTCTTCAAAACCAACCGAGTAATCCAACCAACCAAGGAGAATAGTATGAACAAAACCATGAGGCAGGTCCTTTTCACTACAATCCCGATCCTGCTCCTGCTGGCAGCGTGTGCCCCCGCGCCGGCGCCCACCGTCGACCCCAACCAGATCAACAGCCAGATTGCCACGTCGGTGGCATTGACCGTTGCCTCCCAGAACCTGGACACTGCCGAAGCGCAGCCAATAGCCACCGAAACTCCGCTTCCCACGGCAACCCTGGTGGTTGTCGACACACCGACCCTTGTACCGCCCCTGGACACGCCCACAGCACTTCCCCTTCCCACAACTGCCTCATCTGGTGGCGGTGGTGGTGGCAGCAGCACGAGTAATACGGGATATTCCTGCGAGGCCATCAACCGCCGGCCTTATGACAATACAAGTTACAAACCCGGCGAGAAGTTTGATATCAAGTGGACGATCCATAATAACGGCACCAAAACATTGAACGCCGGGCTCGACCTCAAATATAGCAATGGCGACAAGCTGATGGCTGACAAGATCATTGAGCTTCCCGAGCTGAAACCGAACGCCGAGTATTCCGTTAATTTCGATGCCGTTGCGCCCGAAAAGCCAGGTAACTACACCATGGTATATATCGTCGAAGGTGGCGTGTGCTATCCTTATACTGCGATCCTTGTTGAAAAATAGCGGAACATCTGCATCCCGATCCTTTTCGGGTGTGAAAGAGGTCATATGTTGACACGTAAAGCAAAGCTCCTGTACCTGTTCACAACGATCGCATTTATCCTGGCGTGCGGGCCGGCAATTGCAATAACGCCGTATCCCACGACCGACCCGAACGAGCTCAATACCGTCATCGTCTTAACGGCAAATGCTGCGTCAACACAGACAGCTGCAGCCCAACCGACGGCCACTTTCACGCCCTCGATGACGCCCACGCAGGCCACTTTTACGCCTTCACCGACCGCCACATCCACAGTGCTATTCATCCTCTTCACGCCAACACAGATTGTCGTTCCCACTTTTACATCCATCAGCAGTAGCGGGAGTGGAAGTGGGAGTGGAAGTGGCGGCAGCAGCGGCTCGAGCTCAGATCCCTATGCCTGTCAGATCCTGAGCGTCAGCCCGGCTAATGGAACAACCATGAAACAAGACACCGATTTTGACGCCACCTGGAAAGTTAAGAATATTGGCACTAAGACATGGGATCAGAACAGTGTCGACTTTGTTTACGATAGCGGAACTGACATGGCCAAGCGGGATGGGTATGATCTGAACAGCAGTGTCAAATCCGGCCAAGAGATCAGCCTGGCAGCAGATATGATCGCTCCCACCAAGAATGGGAATTACACCACCACCTGGGCGCTACGGGTTGGGAGCGATGAGTTCTGTAAGATGAGCCTGACCATTAACGTAGGGAAGTAAATCACTTGCAACGAAAAAGCGGCAGCTTTTTGAAGCTGCCGCTTTTGATTCAAACGGTGAGTGATTACAAGGGAGAGGCAGGCGGTGGAGGAGTAATGTCATTCCGCTTCCGGAGGGTGAAGATGCCCACGCCCACAGGGATGAGCAGCAGGATGAGCGCAACACACAGCAGGGAGATTCCCACAGTAGGCGAGAGACTTGTGTCATTGAATGTCCCCTGTCCGGCTGCTGTGAGGGCGCCGAATAAGCAAAGGAACAATCCCGGGCAGCCGCAAAGCAGGACTGCAACGATAGTGGCGATGATGCCTGTATTCCTGTTGTTCATGAAGTTGTTCTCCTTGGACGAGGTTTGAAGCAGGTGTACGACTGTAAACTAGCTCCTTAGTTTTGCGCCGACTTCGTATTCCAGGCGCTTCACGATTTTAGTCCGGATTGCGGCAGCGTCGGCATCTGTCATGGTTCTGTCAGATTGATAGGTGAGACTGTAGGCCAGGGACTTCTTGCCTGCGCCGATCTGTTCACTGCGGTAGACGTCGAACAGGCGGACCTGGGTCACGGTCCTGCCACCCGTTTGTCTGATGAGGCTTTCGACGCGCTCCGCTGGCACCGACTCGTCCACGATCACGGCGATATCTTCGAGGACCGGCGGCACATCGGCCACGGGAATCAGGCCATAGACAGGATCCACCTCGCGCAGTGTCTCCAGGTCAAACTCGGCCACCACGACAGGTGCTGGACCGAACTCATACTTTTCCCTGGTCAAAGGATGCAGTTCGCCAAAGACGCCCACAACCTGCCCATTGAGCCTCACCTGTGCAGCCTTGCCGGGATGCAGGTAGCTGACAGAGTCAGTGGCAGTGTAGGAGACGTTTTTGTAATGGAGCTCGCTCAAAAGGAGCTCGATGCGCCCTTTCATGTCGAAGAAATCCAGGGCGGGAGAGTCCTTCACATCCCAGGCAGTTGGGATGCGGAGTCCGGTCATCACCACAGCCAGTCGGTGAGGTTCTTCAGGGAGGTCGTTCTTCACCGGCTCGAAGATGGGGCCGATCTCGAACAGTGTGACCGTCTCGGCGCGTCTATTTTTCTCGGCAACTTCCAAAACCGAGGCCAGCAGGCTCCGCCGCATCACGCGGCGTTCCGGGGCGATGGGATTGGCAAGTTCCACATATTCATCCTGGCTGACAAGGCGGCTCTCGCGTTCAGGAGAAGTGAGGCGGTACGTGACGACCTCCTGCAATCCAAGCGTGACCAGGATATCCCGGACACGCTCCTCCCATTCGTAGACGGGGTTGCCGATCTGGGGTGGGAGGGCATCTGCCATGCGCGTTTCCGGGATGCGGTCAAAGCCGTAGCTGCGCGCCACCTCCTCGACGACATCTGCGACCCCGACAATGCCCTCGCCAATATCCAGTCGATGCGCCGGGGTCTTTGCGTGGACAGAATCGGCCTCCACAATACACTCGAATTCGAGATGCGTGAGCAGGTCGGCAATTTCCTGCGCAGTGAGATCGATGCCGATCAAGCGCCTGACATCCTTCGGCGTGACCGTAACCGTCGGATCGGCCGGCTTGAGCGGATACTCATCCACAAGCCCGGGCGCGACCCTGCCACCCGACCATTCCGCCATCAGCTGCAGACCACGCCGCACGCCCTGCTCGGCCATGGCAGGATGCACGCCACGCGAAAAACGGAACGAGGCTTCCGAAGGCAGATTATGCTGTTTGGCCGTCTTGCGGATGTTGATGAAGTTCCAGGCCGCGCCTTCGAGCAGAATGTTTGTAGTGCTGTTGCCGCGAGCGCTGGCTTTCCCAGGTGACATCTGACCCGATTGCATCTCGGGACCCTTGGCATCCAGGACCTCTTCGGACGCATCGTACACTTCACTCTCCGAGCCGCCCATGACACCCGCCAGCGACAGCGGTCCCTTTTCATCGCACACCAGCACGTTGGCAGAGGTCAGCTTGCGATCCACGCCATCCAGCGTTTTGAGATGCTCTCCATCCCTGGCAGAGCGGGTGATGATCTTGACATTTTTATTCCCGGCGCGATCCTTCAGCACATCATAGTCGAAGGCATGCAGGGGCTCGCCGATATCCAGCATGGCGTAGTTGGTGGCATCCACAATGTTGTTGATCGGCCGGATGCCTGCCAGCCGCAGCCTGCGCTGGACCTGGTAGGGACTCGGCTTGATCTCCACATCCCGGATCAGGCCAATCACAAAGCGCGGGTTGAGCTCCGGCTCGCTGATCTCAATCGAGACAAGCTCATTCACCGGCTGTCCTTCCGTCTTGTACTCGATCACCGGCTGCTTGAGCGGACGTCCCGTCAGAGCCGAGAGCTCACGAGCCACACCCAGCACATTCGCATTGCGGGCCATGTTTGGCAGGATGCTGATATCCAGGACGGCATCGCCCATGTAATCGGCGAGCGGCATGCCGACCGGAGCATCCTCGTCCAGGAGGATGATGCCGGAATGCTCCTCCGAAATACCCAGCTCCTTCTCAGAGGCGACCATCGAATACGACTCCACGCCGCGGATCTTGGCACGCTTGAGAGTGGTCAGCACCAGGCCGTCCGCATGACCATCGTAAATGGTCGATCCTTCTTTGGCATAGGCCACTTTGATCGGCTTGGGGAGTTTGCCGGTGCCCTTCAAATGGAAGATGTTCGGCGCGCCGGTCAGCACCACCTGGGATTGCTGTCCATCGTACAAGTCAAGCAGGGTCAGCCGGTCGGCGTTGGGATGCGGGTTCACCTCCCGGATCTCCGCCACGACGATCTTATCGCGGTCCCAGCCAATGCCGCTGGTCCTGAACTCGTGAGGCTCGTCTTCCTTATAAGTCGGCATGGGCAGCCCCGCGTATTGGATCTCATCCACTTCCAGCCCCGCCAGCGTCAGCCTGCGGGCGATTTCTTCGACGGACAGACCGTCAAGGTCGATGTAATCTTTTAACCAGGAAATAGGTAGTTTCATAGTTGCTCCGTATTACGAGAGAGTAGAGAGTAGATTATTCGAGAACAGATGATCAGAGAACAGGATCTTCAGGCTTTGCGAGATCCTCGCCAGACTCAGTCGCCTGTAAAGGCGACTCTTCGCGTGGACGGTGAATTTGCTCCAGGTTCTCTTGCTCCCTGTTTACTATTTTTGAGATAAGCAATGTAACCATTGAGCATTCTGTCAACTTCATCGCCATCGTTCGCAAGTTCTCTGTATAATCCTTCGGAGATATAGTTCATTTCGTAGGCAATAGTCAGATGGCTCAGGACTTCTTCCAAGGATCCGCGGGCATTATAACAAAATCGAACATTGTCCTGATAGTAAAATCTTCCATATCCTTCAGCGATATTGGCAGGAATACTTTAAGCTGAACGCCGAAGCTGTTGGTTCAGATTCCATTTTTCCTCAGCATGGAAGCAAAGGCAATACCTTTTTATATACTGAGACGGCAAAATCCTTTGCCTTACCCAAACCTTCAACCTATTCAATCCTTCAAGACTCATTTCAACTCCTTCTACTACTGCTCTCTATTCTCTGATTCTCTTTCTCTAGAATTGCTCCAGGAACCTGAGGTCATTGCCCCAGAAATAGCGGATGTCGTTGATCCGGTAGCGCACCATCAGCTGGCGCTCGGGCCCCATGCCCCAGGCATAGCCGGAATAGCGCCGCGGATCGTAGCCGCCGTTCTGCAGCACGATGGGATGGACCATGCCGGACCCCAGGATCTCCAGCCAGCCCGAGCTTTTACAGACCGCACAGCCCTTGCCGCCGCACAGGAAACACTCCACATCCATCTCGGCTGAGGGCTCGGTGAACGGGAAGTAGGAGGCTCGGAAGCGCGTGCGCACATTCTGCCCGAACATGCGCCGGGCAAAGTCGATCAGCGTTCCCTTCAGGTCGGCGAAGGTGATGTTCTCCCCCACCACCAGTCCCTCCACCTGGTTGAACTGGATCTCGGACCGGGCCGTGATCTGCTCATAGCGGAAGCACATCCCGGGCAGGGCAATGCGGATCGGCGGTGGATTGTCCGGGTTCATCGCGGCGAACTCACGCATGGCGCGGATCTGTCCGGGCGAGGTCTGGGTGCGCAGCATGATCGGGTTGTCGCCGCGATCGCCCGCCTCCACGAAGAACGTATCCTGCATTTCGCGCGCCGGGTGATGGGGCGGGAAGTTGAGCAGTTGGAAATTCATCTCATCGGTTTCCACCTCGCGCGAGGTGTAGACCTGGAAGCCCATCTCCGCCAGGATATCCAGCACGCGGCGCAGCTGCTGCGTGGATGGGTGCAGCCGTCCCATGTGGACAGTGCGGCCGGGCAGGGTCACATCGAGCTGTTCCTCCTCGAGGGATTTCGCCAGGGCCGCGTTCTTGATCGCCTCAGCGCGTTCCGCCAAAGCAGACTCCAGTGCCACCTTGACCCGGTTCGCCGCCGCGCCGACGGCAGGCCGCTCCTCCCTGGAGAGTTTTCCCAGCCCGGCAAAGACCTGCATCAACGGTGAGCTGCGTCCCACATGGGCGACGCGCCAGGCTTCCAGCGCAGCCTGATCCTGGACCGACTGCCAGCAATTCCAATGCAGTCTTTTCGATCTCATTCAATTGATCCAGCATTTGTACCTCCGTAATCTATTCTGTCATTGCGATGGCGGTAGCTCGAAGTCAATCTCCCGATTTGCCGGAGATTGTTTCGTCGATCTATGGTCCTTTCACAATGACAGAACAAAACCTCCCGTCCACAATGGGACGGGAGGAGGATTCCCGTGGTACCACCCAAATTTCCCGCCTGTGCCATGTCAAGGCTCGCGGGACACTTTGTGCTGACTAACATCAGCCTCCCCTGTAACGCTGGGACTGCGGTTCGGACTACAAAACGTGACCATGTCACGTTCTTCACCTTTACAGCTCGGGAGGGAACTTCGACTGGTTTCGGTTGAGCGCGGGTCTCAGCCAGTGCCGCGCGCCTCTCTGACAACCTTCGCCAGTCTACTTTCCTCTGTCATTGCTTTATATGGGGTCGCCTGTTACTCTTTATTATCTTCAAAACCGGAACCATGTCAAGGCTGTTAACGGCTTACCCCGCGATCGCTCGCGGGGCAGCCAAAGACCAACTCAGAGGGAGGAGAGAGTTTTCAACAAAGCAGGCGGTATTGCTCTGCCCACTCAGTTTATAAGGGACGGTAATCCGGATTTGTTCCGCACCATGCACAGGCAGGCTTGTTGACTGCATTGCATTCCATGGCACTGGAACAGCGATGGGCGACGATGCGTGGCGGCTGCTCAGGCAAATACTCCGCAGGAAGCACCACCTGGGTCTCAAGAGAGATCTCGTGCCTGACATGCTCACAATAACGGACCTTGCTCACATACCACTTTTTCTGCGCCATTTAACACCTCCAGATTACGTCGTCATTGTATGACAAATAAAAAACGCCTGCCAGTGACAGGCGTCATATTTCTGGATGACAAACCGCCTATTGTGGATAATACTTGCCTGATTTATTTCTTTACCAGCTTATAAATGCCGCCACCGTCGCTCACCAGGTAGACTTCGCCGGCCTCATCCTGGCCAAACGAAGTGATGGTGAAATCCACGTCGAACAGCTGCTGTTTCTGCCAGCTGCTGCCAGTATGGATCAGCCCCCAGATCAGCCCGGTGCAGTAATCGCCGTACAGGTAGATCCCATTCCATTCCGGCATGGAGCCGCGGTAGACATAGCCGCCGGTGACCGAGCAGCCGCCCTCCTGGTGACTGTACTCCGCAACAGGTTCAATAAAATCCGGCGAGGCGCTGCCCTTATAATCGTGCGCTCCTTCGCGTTGATTCCAACCGAAATTGGCACCGCCCGGAGAACCGGCAGGGAGATAATCGATCTCCTCCCAGGTATCCTGGCCGACATCCCCGATATACAGGTCCCCGGTCGCTTTATCGAAGGACAGGCGCCAGGGATTGCGCAGGCCGTAGGCCCAGACCTCATTCCCGAACGGGTTATCGGGCGGGATGGCATAGGTGTCACCCGAGACATCCAGGCGCAGGATCTTGCCGAGCAGCCTGTCCGTTTTCTGTGCATTGCCCTGGGGATCCCCTTGCGAGCCGCCATCCCCAAGGCCCGGCATAAAGATATCCATCCGGTCCGAAGACCAGGACGCCGCCGTTATGATTTGCATAAGGCTGGTCGACGCCAAGCAGTTTCACTTCACTGCCCGGGTCCGCAACATTGGGATCTCCGGATACTTGAAAACGTGCGATGACGGTGTCACCATTTTTATTGGTGTAGTTGACAAAGAACCGGCCATTCTGCGAATACTGCGGATGAAAGGCCAGGCCCAGCAAACCCTGCTCATTCCCATCGCTCCCGACGCGGTCGCTGATATCCAGGAACGGCTGGGGCTGCAGTTGTCCATCCTGGAGGATGCGAATACGTCCCACTTTTTCGATCACGAACAGGCGGCCGGAGCCGTCCGGCTGCAGGTCCACAGGGCGCTCGAGGCCGGTAACCACAGGCTGCCAGTCATACGCGCCGGGATCGGGGAAGGTTGCTGCTGAGGGAGGTGGTTGTGTGGCGGGGACTTGTGTTGGTGAGGGGGCCCCGGGTATCAGTGTTGGGGTAGGCAACGCCGGTGTCGCGGAAGCAGGCACCGGCGTGGAAGGAGGCGGAGTGTTTTGTCCATTGCCGCAGGCCGTCAGGGAGAGAAGCAAGAACAGGATGAGGATTCGTCTCATATACTAATTGTTGATATCCCTCGATTCAGCATCAATGATTTCGCCCGAATCGCCGGAAGAATACCCATTCAGTGCGTCCCTGTGCTCCTGGACTATTTCAGAGGGACAAAGCTCAATAAAAAGGGCTGTGCCGATCCAGACGACCGCAGCATCATCCAGGGCGCCAACCACCGGGACGGCCATCCCGGGTATCAGGTCAATGGGTGAGATCAGGTAAACGAGCGAAGCAATGGGTATTAACTTGAGAAAACCATTGACCCGGCGATCGCCGATCAGCCGGCCGACCAGCTTGGCCTGTTTGAGGAATTCCTGCAGCACACCGCCCTTTTGTTGGACGACAGATTTTCTGTTAGCCATTTCATTTCTCCTGCATACAATATTAGACAATAATGAGAGAGGAACGTTTTCTATCTACTCATTATAAGACAGACAGGTGAGATCACAATGATAAGCACCATGATTCATATACGAAATATATCCTTTTAGGTGGCAAAACGGGCTCTGGACAGTCCACCCGGCGCAGGTACAATGGACAGATGCCCTACCTGATCGATGGACACAACCTGATCCCCAAGCTGGGCCTGCGGCTCAATTCGATGGAGGATGAAATGGAGCTGGTTGCCATCCTGCAGGAATACTGCCGGCTGACTCGCAGGAAGGGCCTGGAAGTCTATTTTGACGGCGCTACCGGCGGTACAGGCAGGGACGCGCAAAAAGGGCCCCATTACCGCTCATTTTGTACAATTGGGAAGCTCCGCGGACGAGGCCATCCGCAAGCGCTTGAAGGCACTGGGCAAAAGCGCCAAAAACTGGACTGTGGTGACTTCCGACAGACAGGTGCAGGCGGATGCCCGGGCGGCACAGGCCGAGATCATTTCATCCGATTCATTTGCAGCGCAATTGAAGGGCGCGCGCTCCTCAACTCCCAAGGCAGGCAGGGATACGAAGCTTTCGGAGGCGGAAGTGGAGGAATGGATGAGGTTGTTCCAAAAGGGGAAGCCGAAATAATGTTTGGCAATTGCAAGGTCTCCATAGTACAAATGTCTCATCTTAAACAACCTGTTTCTCTTGAGCAATTCCCATAATTTTTATATGGACATTTCAGGTAAAGTATTGTATATTACGCAATGACACCTGCCCTCCCCTTTATTGGTATTTAGGTGTCTGACCGCCGTCTGCGATTAGCATGCCCCCCCCATGCTAGTGAGGCGGCGGTTTATTTTTTTGGCATATCCTGCGAACCGTGGGAGATATAATCCTGGTATGAAGACCGTTTATACATTCGTTCCTTCCCTTAACCATATGTATCCCGACCATCCCGAGCAGCCGGCGCGGCTGGATATTCTGCAGCCGCGTCTGCCAGCCTTCGATGCAGAACAGATCGAAACAGTGCCCGCGACCCGCGGAGAGATCGCCCGGGTTCATAACCCCAGGCTGGTCGCGGCCCTCGAAAAAGTCTGCCGGGAGGATGCTCCGGCGGTCATCGATTATGCGCCCACATATGTAACCCGGACTTCCTTTGAGGACGCCCTGCTGGCAGCCGGCGGAGTCCTCACCTGCACGCGTGCGGTGATGAACGCTGAGGCGGGGAATGCCTACGCCATCGTCCGCCCGCCGGGACACCACGCCGAGCCGGAACGGGCCATGGGATTTTGCATCTTCAACAACGTGGCCGTCGCCGCGCGCGAAGCCCTGCACAACGGGATGGAACGCGTCGCGATCATCGACTACGATGCCCATCACGGCAACGGCACACAGGCCGCGTTCCTGAACGAGGAGCGTGTGGCCTTCCTATCCACGCACCAGTGGGGCATCTATCCCGGCACCGGCTGGATCGACGATGCGCCGCACGCCAAAAAGCGGATGGTCAACGTCCCGCTGCCTGCCTTTGCCGGGGACCAGGTCTACGAACAGATCGCCGGCAGGCTATTCGATCCCTTCCTCCAATCCTTCAAACCACAGATGCTGCTCGTCTCGGTTGGGTTCGACGCATACTGGAATGACCCGCTCACAACCCTGGGACTTTCCACGGCAGGCTATCTGATGCTGGCGAAAAAAATGATCTCGCTGGCGGAGGAATACTGTGATGGAAAAATCGTATTTGTCCTCGAAGGGGGCTATGACCCGCTGAACGTCGCCAACGGGTCGGAAGCGGTTTTTATTGCAGCGACAGGCAAAGGCAGGTTGGAAGTGAACGATCCAAATCCAAGGCGGGAGCCGGATTGCGAACCCCGCATCGAGGAAATTCGCCGGTGGCATGGATTTTAACTGCATCGCAAGCCGGCATTAAAGGAGGAACTCATGAAGCGGCTGGTACTTTTCATTCTAACTTTTAAGTCTCGTTTCCCTGTCCTGCCAGACAATTTATAATTTGCAAAAACCAAAGGGGGAAGCTGCATCCGCACCTACGTCCATATCCCGGCCGGATGCAAGCCCGGTCCCCTTCTCCCCATCACCTTCACCGAACAAAGTTACAGACATGGCAGGACTGCTCAAAGAGTTGGGCGGTAAACCCTGTGAAGGAATCCATGGGTTTATTTGTGTGAATCTAAAAGTACCGCTCGATCATTTTGATCCTGCCAGCTCTGAGACGATTGATATCGAATTTGCCGTGGCGCCTAGCCACAGGGAAAAGGAAAGGCATGTATGTGCAGGCCTTCCCTGGCGGACCCGGCGGAGAAGGGATCAGCTTTGCATCCACGGATTATTTTCCTGCCCAGGTGCTGGAGCAATATGATATTGTCTTCTTCGACCAGCGAGGTGTGGGGCATTCAAATCCCCTGGAATGTAAAAAATCGTACGCGAATTATTTCCTCGAATACATGAATGCAGACGATACCATTGGCGAAGAGGGCTATGACACGCCCGGGGAACAACAGGCCGCCATCCAAAGCGCCGAATCCTTTGTGGATGCATGTATCGCCGAGATCGGGATCGATCCGGCCCGGATCAAATTCTTCACCACCGACCAGGTTGCCGAGGATATCGAGTCTTTCCGCCAGGCAATTGGGGATGATAAATTCATGCTGTATGGCGTCAGCTATGGAACCTCGGTAGCTCAAACGTATGCCCGCACTCATGCCGACCACCTTTCCGGGTTGATCCTGGATGGGACCCAGGACACCACGCTCTCCGGGGATGAAATCGCATTCTCACAATGGGAGGCTGCAAACATGGTCCTGCAGGAAGTCTTCAAAACCTGCGATGCGGACTCGAGCTGTTCGTCCAGGATGGGCGGCAGCTCCCAGGCTGCGTATGATGAAGTTGCCCGGAAACTTGCTGACGCACCGATTGCCTATCAGCTTCCTCTCTCCGGGGGAAAGACGGCAAAAGGCATCTTTACCGAGCACATGCTGGATTACACAGCGGGCTATCAGCTCTATGGTCTCAGCAGCCGGATGGACTTGATGCTCGCCATTGCCGCAGCGAAGGATGGTGATCTCCTGCCGCTGGTAAAGCTTTTCTATGGCATCAGCAACATCGACCCGGCCACCGGGAAATATGTGGGCGACCCCGATTTCTCTGATACGATGTATTACATCGTCTGGTGCAGTGATGATGCCTACTACAGCGGCACCTCTGCGGAAAGAAGTGCCAGGCTCATGCAGGAAGGTCAGAAACTAAACGGGCTTGTCCCGCGGCTCGACCTGGACATTCTGCCTCTCGGGCTGACCTGTGCTTTTTGGCCGAGCGCGCCCACCCGTCCGGCAAACCTGGAGCCACTCAAGGCAGAGGGCGTGCCGACTCTTGTTCTCAACGCTACCCTGGATCCGGCCACACCCTTCCATGAAGGGCAGACAGTCTTTGAAAATCTTGCGGATGGTTATCACATTTACGTGGACGGAGGCACCCATGGCATCTACGGACGTGGGGCCAGCTGTCCCGATCAATATGTGAATGATTTTCTGGAGAACGGACAACTACCCAGCCAGCGTGAGACCGTTTGCGACTGGGGGGTCGACGCCATCGGTCAATGATCGAATTTGTAATTTGATTTTAACCTTGCAGGGAAGGGTTCGTCTTTTATAATTCTGCCCACTGAAAAGGAGCACCCAGCATGGCGAGCAGACGAACCCTTGGATACATCCAAAACGAATGGACCTGCCCAAATTGCAACACGCGCAACAAGGGCGGGAGCAAGACCTGTGAGAACTGCGGCGCGCCCCAGCCGGAGAATGTAAAGTTCGAGCTTCCCTCCGAGCAAAAATTTGTAACCGACGAAAACCAGATCAAGGCCGCCCAGGCAGGCGCGGACATCCACTGTCCCTTCTGCGGCACACGCAACCCGGCGACCGCCAAGGCCTGTTCCCAGTGCGGCGGGGACTTAACCGGAGGGCAGGCCCGTGAAGCAGGCCGTCTCATGCAGGCGCCGCCACCACAGCCGAAAGTCGTGAAGTGTCCCCACTGTGGGAATGAGAATGCAGGCAGTAATACGGTCTGCTCGAACTGCGGATCGCCGCTGCCCGGGGCTGCCCAGGTGCAGTCTGCCGCTCCGGGTGCCGGCGCGGCCAAACCCAAAACCAGGAAGACGAACTGGTTGTTGATCGGTGGCATCATTGGATTCCTTGCCATTTGCTGTATTGCCATTGCCGTCATATTCTTCCTCCCCACCAAATCCGTCCAGGCCACGGTGACCGATGTCCGTTGGCAGACATCGGTGCCAGTGCAGGAGATCCAGGCGGTGGATCACAGCAATGAAGCCGGCAGCCCGCCCTCGGACGCCTATGATGTTTCCTGCCACGATGAAAGCAAGGATGTTTGCGAGCAGAAGACGATCGACAAAGGCAACGGCTATTCTGAAGTGGTGGAGGACTGCCACACGGAGACCCAGCAATACTGCTCCTACACCGTGGACCAATGGACGACCATCCAGACCTATAGCCTCGATGGGAACGACCTTCAGCCAGTCTACGATACTCCGAACATTTCGAGCAGCCAGCGCCTGGGTGATGCTTCCGAAGATCTGACGGTCACTTTCTCCACCACGGACGGCGATCAGAAGACCTACTCGCCGGATACGATCTCCGAATTCCAGAAGTTCAGCATTGGAAGTACGTGGACATTGAAGATGAACGCCCTGGGCGGGGTAACGAGCGTAGAGCAGTAGAAAGGGCGGACAGTTGAACTGTCCGCTCTTTTTATTTTCGGAAGTGACAGTCGCTGCCGCTATCACAGGCATCTAGCGGTTTGGCGTGCCGAAAGCGAACTCTTATAATCAAACCATGCAAAAGTCAGTGGCAATCATTGGAGGCGGACCTGCAGGGCCTGATGGCCGCAGAAGTCCTCAGCGCACATGACTCGCTAAAAGTGGACGTTTATGATTCCATGCCATCCCTGGGACGCAAGTTCCTGATGGCAGGGAAAAGCGGGTTGAACCTCACCCACGCTGAGCCGTTCGAACAGTTTGTCTCGCGCTATGGGAAACGCCGGGCAGAGATCGAGCCCATGCTCACAAAGTTTGGGCCCGATGATCTGCGCGACTGGGCAGAAGGGCTGGGCATCCAAACCTTTGTCGGGACGTCGCGACGCGTCTTCCCGGTGGGGATGAAAGCCAGTCCCCTGCTGCGGGCATGGCTCAAGCGGTTGGATGTTCAGGCGTGACCTTTCACCTGCGTCACAAATGGATGGGGTTTCCTGCGCAAGCCGCCGGGGACGGTGGCGCTTTTGGCTTGACTGCACTGATATTCCAGTCTCCCACCGGCGTTGTAACAGTGAATGCCGATGCGGTCGTACTCGCCCTCGGCGGCGGGAGCTGGGCACGACTCGGCTCGGACGGCGCCTGGATCCCCTGGCTGAGAGAGGCCGGGGCACAGGTCGAACCGCTGCGTCCCTCCAACTGCGGATTCGATGTGGGCTGGAGCGAACATTTTCGGGAACGCTTCGAAGGCCAGCCGGTCAAGTCTGTGGTTCTCTCCTTCGGATCGTTCCGGCAGCAGGGTGAATTTATTGTGACCAAGGAAGGTGTGGAGGGCAGCCTGGTCTATTCCGCCTCGGCATTGCTGCGGGATGAGATCGAGACGAAAGGCAGGGCGGTATTTCTGCTCGATCTGGCACCGGACCGACCTCATGAGTGGCTCGTAGTGAAATTGTCAAAGCCGCGTGGCTCGCGCAGCATGGCAAGCCATCTCGAAAGGACAGTTGGAATCAAAGGGTGTCAAAGCAGGATTGCTGCACGAGTTCCTTTCAAAGGAGGACTACGCCAATGTGGAAAGCCTCGCCCACTTCATCAAGAATTTGCCGATCCCAGTAGCTGGCAACGCGCCCATTGGACGAAGCGATCAGCAGCGCGGGCGGCGTGAGGTTCGAGTTGCTGGATGAACATTTGATGCTGCGGTCCATGCCAGGTATATTTTGTGCCGGAGAAATGCTTGACTGGGAAGCGCCCACAGGCGGATATTTGATCACCGCCTGCATGGCAAGCGGGTATGCCGCCGGGCATGGAGTGCTCATATTTGCTGATCGCTGGATGAAAAACAAAGCTCAGCCCGTCTGGAGTAAAATTAAACAAGTATTCGAACGGCTGCGATTTTCACCTGGATAGCTGCATAAAAGAGTATCCAGATATTCCACCCCGCGGAAATAACGGCAGATCGAAACATTCTTGACCGCGCACCTGTGCTCCTTGCTCTGCTCCGCTTCATTCCATGGACAGCGATCCTGTTCCCAGGAGATCTCTCCCGGAGGTGTCGCCAGGTCAATATCCATGTTTGCGCCTTTGAGTTTCCGGATTTGATCGTTCATCTTCAGTTTCCCTGGGGGATCAACGCGTTCAATAGATCCTGCCTCCAGACTTTCGAGGCCGGGTTGTAGATGCCGAAGCCCGAAGCAAATTCCCAATAGGCCCAGGCAAATCCGTGGCGTGAGGCTTCACTCCTCACGAACGCCGTCCAGCGGACGCGCGAGTTCCCGGGGAGCCTTGGAATAGGCGCCAAACTCGCCCAACAGCACGGCGGAGGTTCCTTTCCTGCGCCCAGCCGGCAGCTTCATCGAAATGAGCTGTGATCTCAGCCTTTTCGGCCTCGGTCCCCTCCCAGGTCGTGCCCAGCCAGGGCGTGGAGCCATCCACCCACTCCGCTCCCTGGTGCGTGAAGTGAAACGGCAGGTAGTAATGGAAGGTGACGATCAGGTGCTCATCACTGGGAAGTTCCAGGGTCGAAAGCTGGTCGTATGCATTCCAGCCCACGGGACCCACGATCACTTCCCGCTCCGGGTTCGTCTCGCGGACGATCGCCAGGGATCCGGCCAGGTACTCATTCCAGAGGGAGGCGTTGAGCTGGTCGAACGGCTCATTGAGCAATTCAAACAGGACATTGGAAGGGGAATCCTTGTAATGTTCGCCAAGCTGCCTCCAGATGTCGAGATAACGATCCTTATTCTTCTCCGGGTCCTTCATGATCTCTTCGTAGTGATGGAAGTCCACGATGATGGCCATGTCCTGCTCCAACGCCCAGTTAATGACCTGGTCCACGCGCCCGAGAAATTCCGGGTCGATGGTATACGGCGGTTCCTGGGAGGCGTGTGCGCTCCAGCGCACTGGCAGACGGACAAAGTCAAAGCCGGCATCCTTGATCACATCGAAATATTTTTCCTTGACGGTCAGGCCCCAATCGCCTTCATGAGGGGCTTCAAGCATGTTGCCGAGGTTGACGCCGCGGTTGAGGGTGATCCCTGCGGCCATGGGTTCAGGTTGAGATGTGGGTTGCATGGAAGTCTCCGTGGGTGGAACAGAAGTTTGAGGGGAGCTGTACCCCTCTCGGTCACAAATTGCGTATATTTACTCTACGGGAACCGCAATTTGTGACCGGGGGCATGATAATTTTTGTCGAGGCTGGGAATGTGCAGGAGGCAATAAGGAATGGAAATGCAACCAAAGGCAGGAGACACTTCATATTCCAAAATTGTAGCCCGGCACCGGAATTTGCATCCTTGTAGAATGGTGGCTGCATTGTGTGATTTCAGTCACTTGACTTCGTCGTCCCCTCCAATATACTACTATTACAAGCATTGGAGGCCTGATGAACACGATTCTCATCCTTGGTGGTTATGGTGCGACCGGCAAACCGCTCACGAAACACCTGCTTGCCCAGACCGGTCACCGGATCGTGATTGCCGGGCGGCACCTGGACAAAGCCCGGACTTTTGTGGAGTCACTTCCACAGCGACCGTGTAACGGCTGTACAGGCGGATGCGACCGATCCGGCCTCCCTGCGGCAGGCGCTTCAAGGCGTAGACCTGCTGCTGGTCGCCGCACCGACGACGCACCATACCCCGGTAGTCGTGCGCGCCGCCCTCGATGCGGGTGTCGACTACCTCGACGTGCAGTATTCCGACCGCAAGCTGGAAACACTGCGCGCCCACGAAAAGGAGATCCTTGCAAGGAAGCTCTGCTTTGTGACCGAGGCCAGGCTTTCACCCCGGCCTGCCCTCTGCCATGATCCGCTTCGCCGCTTCGAAGCTGGACTGCATCGAGTTCGCCCGGACCGCCGGCTACCTGAATATGGGGGACCTGCAATACACCGAAGCCGTGGACGAGCTGATGGAAGGCTTTGTCCACTACCAGGCCCAGGTCTACAAGAAAGGGGCCTGGACCAAACCCAACAGCTGGGAGATGCGCAAATTCGATTTCGGCGAAGGGATCGGTTCGAAGACCTGTTATTCCATGTTCTTCGAAGAGCTGCGCTGCCTCCCCGAGATGTACCCCACACTCAAAGACTCCGGTTTTTATATTGCCGGCTGGAACCCACTCACGGATATGATCCTTACGCCGATCATCCTGGTGGGACTGAAGATCGCTCCCAAACGCGGCATCCGCCCGCTGGGAAAGTTGATGTGCTGGGGAGTTCAAACAGTCGAAGCCGCCCTACCGGGTGGTGCTCAAAGTGGAAGCGGCAGGCCAATTAAACGGCAGACCGGTCCAGGTCCAGGCACGGATCGAGCATGAGGACGGCTATGAGCTGACCGCCATCCCGGTCGTTGCCCTCCTGATGCAGTATGAGCAGATCCGCCGTCCGGGCCTGCATCTGATGGGACACCTGGCAGAGCCGGAACGTTTATTTGATGATATGAAAACGATGGGAGTCCGGGTGTCCATTTCCGAATGTCGTTGCGAGCGAAGCGAAGCAATCTCCTCGAATGTGTACACAGCTAATTCCAGGAGATTGCTTCGTCGCCCTACGGGCTCCTCGCAACGACAGGATCTAAGGAAACATCCACGCCAGCACGTTCTGGATCATCTTATCCCAGTAAGCCCAGACGTGCTCGCCGGGTCCTTCTTCATAGGTCAGATCCAGCGGCAGCTTGCGGATCGCGTCCCGGAAGCGGATGTTATCGGCATAGAGGAAATCCTCGGTGCCGCAGCATTGATATAACCGCGGCTTGACCGGTCGCTTTGGCAGCCTTTTTGGCCAGCGCAAACAGGTCATGTTGGCTGCCCGGTACCTTCCCCAGGTCGCCAAAGACATTGCGCATTCCCGCCAGCCAGGCTTTATTCGCCGGATCTCCATTCGGCTTCACGACTTCAGCGATATCCACTGCACCGGAAAGCGACGCCGCAGCGGCATACCGTTCCGGATAGGTTAAGTGCCAGCTTGAACGCGCCATACCCACCCATGGACAGTCCGGCGATAAAGGTATCCTCGCGCTTTGAGGAGAGTGGGAACATATCGTGCACGACTGCCGGCACTTCCTCGCTGATGAATTGCCCATACCTGCCTCCATAGACCATATCGGTATAAAAACTCAGATGGACAGCCGGCATGACCACGGCCAGGTTCAACCCTTCCACATAGCGCTCGATGGAGGTCCAGCGCTGCCAGGCCGTATGGTCATCGGAATGGCCATGCAGCAGATACAGCGTGCGATATTTCGGCGCACGTTTGCTCTGCCTCTCCGCCAGCGTGCGCTGCGGCAGCAGGACGTACATCGTGCTGCGCAAATTCAGAATTTCAGAATGGAATTTGACTTCGTTGAGGATCATATTATTCTCCAATCATCGCGCTGAGCGGAGGGCGAAGCCCGCAGTCGAAGTGCAGGCCGTACAGTAATCCTGATCAACCAGGAGCACTCTTAATTACAAATGTACATCTTCACTGCGCTTCGTCTGCGCTCGACTGCCCTCGCTCCGCTCATGCGCGAATATTATCCTAAAGGCCCCACCACCTTCTCCACTTCACTCAAGATCTCCCCCGACTTCACCAGCGCCTTCATCGTGTTGTGATCGTTATACAGCGGCCGGTCCACGTGCAGGTGCTCCACGTGCCTGCGGATGACCTCCCGGGCGCACTGCGTCCCCTTGCCGGGGTGAAACTCGCGGAAGTCGAGCGCCTGGGCGGCGGCCATGAACTCGATCCCCAGCACGCCGTAGGCGTTGTCCAGGATCTGGCCGTTCTTGATGGCGGTGTTCATGCCCATCGAGACGAAGTCCTCCTGGTCCGCGGCGGCCGGGATGGATTGGATGCTGGCCGGCGCAGATAAGAATCTTCTGCTCGACGATCAAATGGTCGGCGGTGTACTGGCTGAGCATCATCCCGGAGTAGAAGCCGGGCTCGTGGGCCAGGAAGTCCGGCAGTCCCTGCGAGAGGGCCGGGTTGGTCAGGCGGTTCATGCGCCGCTCGGAGAGCACGCACACCATCGTGATCGCCACGCCCGCCATGTCCATCGGCAGGGACACGGGCGTGCCCTGGAAGTTCGCGCCCGGTCAGCGTCAATTTCAGCTCCGGCACGAAGATCGGGTTATCGCCCACGCCGTTCAATTCGATCTCCACCTGCGAGCGGGCATAGGCCACCGCATCCCGCGCCGCGCCGATCACCTGCGGCGTGGAGCGCATCGAATAGGCATCCTGGACCTTGGTCTTCATCTTGCCGGTCGGCAAGGTCGGACCCTTCGACCATCTTCATGATATTGTGCGCGGACGTGATCGCGCCGCTGAAGCCGCGCAGCTCGTGCAGCTTGGTGTTGTACGGCTTGAGATTCCCGAGCAGCGCCTCGATGGACATCGCCGCGGCGATCTCGGCCTGCTTGAGGAAGCGCTCCATATCGTAGATGTGCAGCGCGCGACATGGCCGTCAGCAGGTTCGAGCCGTTGATCGCCGCCAGCCCATCGCGCGCCTGCAAGCCCGGGACCGGGATCCCCGCCCGCTCCATCGCTTCGTGACCCGGGAGCCGCTCGCCCTCGATAGAAGGCTTCCCCTTCCCCCATCAGCAGCAGCGCCGCCTGCGCCATGGGGGCCAGGTCGCCGCTCGCCCCCACCGAGCCCTTCTGACAAACAACTGGCGTGACGCCCTTGTTCAGCATCTCCACCAGTGTCAGAGTGATCTCAGGTCTGCAGCCGGAATTCCCATGCGCATGGACATTGATCCGCCCCGCCAGCGCCGCCCGGACATATTCGACCGGCGCCGGCTCGCCGATCCCCGCCGCATGGTTGTAGATGAGATATTTCTGGAACTCCTTCACCTGCTCATCGCTGAGCATCGTCTCCGAAAACTCGCCGATGCCGGTGTTCGTGCCGTACATGACTTCCTTATTGGCCAGCTTCTCCTCCAGCATCGCCCGGCAGACCTTGATCCGCTCCAGGGCCTCGGGGGCGAGCTCCACTTTTTCGTTATTTCGTGCAATTGCAACGAGTTTTTCGATCGTAAGGGATGAACCGTCGAGGGTGATGGGCATGGATTTCTCCTAATTAGAAATTTGGACCCCACCCAGCCGTCACCCTGAAATCCGACTGAAGTTCGATCGGCTTTGGAGACCTGCTCCGCAGTAGTGCCTTCGCTAAGGTGCCCGGATGGCGGTAGGGGGTCGATAATATTGTACTCTGATTGAACTATTGCTATACTGGGTACATCATCCACGATTTTCGCGGGAGGATTGTCCTATGGCCAATGAATTCGACCGCAGCTTATTTGCAAATCCGCTAATTAATCCCAATTTATCTTATCCCATTCATTTGAAGGGAGTATATCCATCAATGGCATTTATCCAACGGACGGGCCAGGATACCATCCTTCGCTCCGAGAAACTGCCGGCCATTGCAATCCAGATCGACCCGGGATTCAAGTACGCCGGCAGTACAAGCTTTATTCTCTATGAGATTGCACGTGTGGAACAGCATCATTTCGTGGTCGCCGACGCAGAGAGACGTATCCTGCGGCAGTTGTGGTTCCAGTTCGAAGGGTACCTGGAGAATAACAACCATACCTATGATTATTCAGGCCTGGAGAGTCTCAGCCTCAACGGTTTTACCTTTCTCCAGGATACCTATCCACTCAACGTTGAAGATGCCTATGAAGCGCGTCCCACATCCGACTATGCCCATGTCGTTGACTTTCTCCAGGATAAAGGATACCTGCTGACCGGCGATATGATGGCCCATCGCATGGTCTGGCTGGATGCGGACCTGCGCAATGAGCTGATGATCATCTACTGGGAAGTCCTGGATGCCACGGGCTACCGCCTCGCCGATATCGCCCAAGGAGGTCCGGCCGCTGGCGGAATGGCCGCATTATCCCAGGCGTTACAGCAGCGATCGCTGGTCAGTTTCAAGATCCTCTAACAAGAAATTATCGTGCAATACAAATAGCGGAGACCAGGCTGGTCTCCGCTATTTGTATATTATGAAGTCAATGAGTGAACTTGTATGGAACACAAAGTGGTCACAATCAACCCTTGGTTATACCCTATAAAATCACGGTTGATTTCTCAGACCAATTTGAGGGATTGAAATTTGTGCCATGATCTACCCCTTAAAAAAGTCGATAAAAAATGACTGCTTTAGGCATGAAACACAACCTTCTCAAGTTCTGGCGCTTGGGTCCACACAATTGAACGTATTTTTGCTGCTATCTATATGTCTTCGGTGGAAGCTTTTTTATCTAATATGTTGACTCCAATGCAAGTGCGACTACGTGGTCTACCGTCATGGTACGACCTTCTTCCGAGAACTTTGCAAAATCCTGCGCGTCCAATACCTCATGAATCTTGTTTGTAGCGCGCTCGTGCTCAACGCGATAGAGAGGTTCGATGAACTCACCATTTTGTTCAAAGGCGGCCTGCGCGGCGGCTAACATCTGCGCCGCACGGCGAGGTTGTTGCTGAATACCCGCCAATCCTGTAAGATGTAGGACGTTGCTATGCGAACAACAAATCACACTGAACTCTAGCAGCAATGAGATGTAGTTTGATTCTCCGTCAGCACATTATGTATTAAGTAAAAGTCGGAAAGTGCTTTTAGAAAATCTGCTCTAGGCGGCGTCCCGCCGCCTAGGACAGCTGCTTGAGCAAATCTTGTTATTAAGAGACTTTCCGCACTCTACTTAAGAGGATATAGGCACAAATCAAAATCAGCTTCGGGGTTGAAATATATCAATTAGAGAACTATCGGCTTTTAGAAAAAGAGGAATTGTTTGAAGACTAACAGGCACATTGATAGACTGTCCACCTCCATACTGCTGACCGGTCCAGGCATCTTTCCAGATAGTACCAGCTGGTAAATATACTTTCCGAGATTGAGCATGTGCATCCAGAATAGGCGCGACCAGCAGATCCGGCCCGAACATATATTGATCGTCAATGGAATAGCATAACGAATCGCTTGGAAAGTTTAAAACAGAGGGCGCATCGGGGGGATACCCTCCTCATGAGCAGTACGCATTTGGTCCATAATATAGGGTCGGAGTTTTTCACGAATGAACATGTATCGCTTGAGTATCTCATATGTCTCGTCGCCAAAGGACCAAACTTCGTTATCTGCACCACCAAAATCGTCTGAATTTGGCAGACGATGCCCGTGCAATCGAAAGAGGGGAGAGAAAGTACCAAACTGGAACCAGCGTATGACGAGTTCACGGAAATCCGGGTCAGTGGGATTGCCCCCTCGAAACCCACCAATATCATGGGTCCACCATGGGATTCCGCTCAGCCCCATGTTCAAGCCGGCTTTCAGTTGGGTGCGCAGAGCTGAAAAAGTCGAGTAAACATCTCCAGACCAAATCGCCGCACCAAAACGTTGGCTGCCCGCCCAGGCAGAGCGGCATAGGAAGATAATATCCTGCTCACCTTCCATCTTCATTCCTTCATAAAAAGCTTGGACATGGTGATGAGGGTAAATGTTTGCGACAGCGTCACCATCGCCCGCATGGAAGCGCAAGTTTTCCGGAATCATGGGAAGCATTTCAGGTTCGCAGGCATCCAGCCAGAAAATTTTGATCCCATGTCGATAATATCCTTCTTTTACTTTCTCCCAGATAAATTTCCTCGCTCCTGGGTGAGTAAAATCATAGTAATGGACATAAATACCTTTTTCTGCCTGATTATCTACAAAGTACATATGTGCAGGTGTCCCGCTCTTGTTGCGTACAATAAATCCCTTGCCCCACATCTCAGGATAATTCATACTGAGACGGTTGACAGTCGGCCATATGGATACCATAACTTTCACGCCCAGGCTTTCCAGCCTCTTTACCATCCCACCGGGATCCGGCCAGAATTCTGGATTGAACTGCCAATCACCTTGTCGGGTCCAGTGGAAAAAGTCAATAACGATCACCGATAAGGGCAGCTTCCGTCGGTAATATTCTTCCGCAACAGAGATCAATTCTTTCTGGCTTGCATAGCGTAATTTGCTTTGCCAGAAACCAGATGCCCAATCGGGGAGCATGGGGGCATGACCTGTAACATCAGCATAGTGAGAGAGGATTTCTGCAGGATTATCACCTGCTGTGATCCAATAATCGATTTGAGGAGCGGACTCCGCCACCCAGCGAGTCGCGCTATAACCAAGCTCGACCCGGCCAACAGCCGGGTTATTCCATAGGAATCCATAACCTCTGCTCGAAAGCAAGAACGGAATACTCACTTCAGTATTTCGCTGGACCAATTCAATGACACAGCCTTTTTGATCTAAGCGTCCATGTTGGTGCTGGCCCAGTCCATAAACATGTTCATCATCATAAAGACTCAAAGCAAACATCGATGTGAAAAAGGTCTCCCCGGATATCCTTATAATGCCTTGCAGGGATCGACAGAGCATGGATTGCCTGTTCCCTGAGTAGCAGGGTTTCAGTTTTTGCATTTGCAAAACTCAACTGACCTGATAAGTCTACCTTTGCTATGATCGATCCATTGCGGATGCTGGCCCCTGTTTCACTGATTTCAATCTCGCACTGTACTTCATCTTGACGGAGAAGTGCGCTGATCCAATCCTGCTTGATTTCAGGCAACTTTGTGCCGCGGACCCGAATTCCGTCCGGACCCCACGGTTCTATTTCCAAAATTTCATTTTTCAAACAGCAAACTAAACGATCAATCTTGTCTATGAATTCAATCATGTCTAACACCTTTGTTATGATTTTTCTGGAATCCAAACGCGCATACCGCCAATCCCCCAATTCCCCCAAGCGTAATAAGGTATGGCGACCAAACGAACCGGACGAGCAATTGCGGTAGGAATGTTAATCGCAGGTTGGTAAAGATGCTCCTGCCACAATTCATTATCAACAAATTGACCTTGCGTATTAATAACCATCACACCGTCCAACATCTCACCATCCCAACTTGTTGCAGGGGGATCGTTTTTATCGATCTCCACATCCAGTAAACGGCCATTTATTTCCTGGTCTCGATCTTCAAGACAATAGACGATTGGACCGTATTGGATGGCCAAACAATTGCGTATCGCATCGATCCGGGGATTCGGTGCGACGAGCATAGGACGTATTCCCAGTTCAAGCTCAATGCAATCTCCCACCTGCCATGGCCGAGCCAAAACAAAGTATCCCTTCACAGGCTCCAGTGTTCTGACCACATTTCCATTGATAGATAAAATTGGATGCCGGCTCCATTCAGGTATTCGTAGGGATAATGTCCACGGAGAATTGCCTGTTTCCATAATCTGCAGCTTGATCTGTCCCCTCCAAGGATAATCAGTCACCAAATTCAGTTTAACCTGCTGTCCTGATGTCAAAGCACATTCAATATCTGCGGGTGCAAAATGATGGATTTGAATGCCTTTTGCATCCTGAGTAGCAAGATAATGAGCAAGAGAGGAAAAAAGTCGCATGACGTTTGGCGGACAACATGCACAATCATGCCATTCAGGGCGTTGATTAGAGGTGAGATCCTCTTTTGAAGGTAGATCTGAGGAAAAACGCAAATATTTTGCATCCCGTATCAGCAGAGGATTGATGTAAAAGTAGTGTTTCCCATCCAAGGCTGGGCTGGCCAGGATATTATTATAGAGTGCCCTCTCCATGATGTCCGCATAACGACCGTCACCAGAAACCAGCAGCATTCTCCAATTCCACATAAAGCTGGCTATGGCTGCACAAGTTTCGCAGTAGCATTGGTCGGCAGGTAATTCATAAGGATCACCAAAAGCTTCACCATCAAAGCGAGAACCTAATCCTCCCGTAATATAAAGTTTTGTTCCGATAATGTCTTTTGAAAGGCGTAGCATAGCATCTAATAATGGCTGCTCCCCAGTTTCCGAATATAAATCCGTTACACCCGAAGCCAGATACAACTGGCGCACGGCATGACCAGATGCTTCAACAACCTGGCGTATCGGTACATGATCTTGATGATACTCCGAACCATAAGAGCGATGACCTTTCATTATATTTCGTCCACGCTGATCAATGAAGAATTTTGCCAAATCCAAATACCGGGGCTCGGCGGTTAACCGATACAACTCGACCAGCGCCATTTCCACTTCCGGATGTCCGCAAGCTCCCTGTTTTTTATCCGGGCCAAAAATTGAACAAATGTGATCAGCAAACCGACAGGCAATATTCAATAAACGATCATCGCCTAACGCGCGTTGAAAGGCAATGGCCGCCTGGAATAGATGCCCGGCACAATAAAGTTCATGTCCATTATCCAAATCCATCCAGGGCACAGGAGCTTCCCTGGTCTGAACATAACTATTGAGGTAGCCATCGGGGCGCTGGGCAGCCGCGATCAGTGCAATCGCCTGATCCGCCATGGAAAGCAAATCTTGATCAGGTTCCCTACCTGCTTCCCAGGCCACAGCTTCCAACCATTTGTAAATGTCTGAATCTATAAATACATATCCCCGATAATTTCCTTTGATCAGACCTGCAGCAATGCGCAAGTTATCAAAATTACCGGACTTTTCCAGCATCTCAAAACCAAAACGCAGACTAGTTTCTCTATTTACATTTAGTTTTTTGGTCCAAAAGCCTTCATTAAGTGAAATACTTTTAAACTCCATGGTCTCCCAATATGCGTGGGAGCTCTTCGAATTATCCACAGGACCAAATCCCAGGCTTCTATCCCTATCGAGTGAAAACATAAACTACTCCTCTACCAGCGCAACAAAAATAAAGGCAAGGCTATCTTTGCCTGTTATAGACGAGACCTAACAGGATTGGTTGAAATTGTTTGTGAAAACCAACTTGAAAAGGAATATTCCGGCTTCAGCTCCAAGTGAACCCAGCTAAAAAATCCACATTATTCTTGTATACCCTTTCCTCTCCATTTACGAACCAAGACTCAGGAGGGATTGTATGGCTGACATTACGATCAAGCGGAATTTCACCCTGTTGAGCCCCACAAGACTTCGCGTACGATAAGCTTGCCCTGGACTCGAATAGGATCTTTTAATTCAATTTGGTTTTCAAGTCGCTCCACCATCAACTTGGCTGCCAACTTTCCCATCTCAAAACTGGGTGGGCAGACTGTCGTAATAGTAGGTCTGGAACTGCTGGCGATTTCACGATCATCGTACCCAACGATAGCGATATCCTTGGGGACATTCAAACCTTCATCTTAAATCGCATAGATTGCACCCAGAGCCATAAGGTCATTTGCAGCAAAAATAGCCGTTGGTCGATCCGACATACCAACGAACTTCTTTGCAATTGGATGGCCGCTCTGTACCTCCCAGGTGCCTTCTCCAACCAGGGATGGATCATACGGGATTTCGTACTTTTCTAGGATATCACGATAACCTGCCAGGCGGTCTATGGATGAATTCCAGTCACGAGGCCCATTGATAAACGCAATCCGACGGTGACCCAGTTTGACTAAATGTTCGACAGCCAAGCGCGCGCCTTGGCGATCGTCCGCGAATACCGAATTCGTGTATGACCCATTAAAAAGACGATAAACGAAAACATATGGTTTATTCGCCACATCAAGAGTTATATTAGCTTCATCTATCCAGGATTCTACAAAAATGATCCCGTCGATGGATCGGCTGATGAGCTGATGAACTGCTTCGCTTTCAAGCTCTGGATCCCAATCCGTACTGATAATGATGCTGAAATAGTCATGCTGCCTGAGATATTCCTGGATACCACGGATTAGAACTGGTGTAAAAGGGCTGGCAATGTTGTAGACAACAAGTCCTATTGTAAAGGTATGATCCGTTTTCAGTCCGCGCGCAGCCACATTAGGACGATATCCTAACTGGTTTGCAATAGATAAGATTCGTTCCTTCGTTTCTGCATTGACCGGGTGTTCACTTCCGGCGAAAGCCCTCGAAACGGTAGAGACTGAACAACCTGCAGCTTTGGCGATTTCACGTAGGGTAACTGGCATAGATATGGATCCGGTAGTTAAGTGATAAAGACCTATTGGTAGCACATCCAGGGAAGGGGTCTAACGGTTTACTTCGCACGATCAACCCATTTCCTGGCTCTCATAACTCATATGAACTTCCCAGAGGAAGGGTGGGCAATTTTAAATTACACCGCCCACCCTCGCTGTCTAGTGATTGGCGCTGGTGTATAATTTTTTTCGAGCCGTTTCAAGAAGTGTTCTCAATTGGTGCCTCAACCGATGAAATTCTTCTAAAGCGGCTCTTCTCATCTTATATCACCATTACTGCTGCGGCAGTAGCGGTTTGATTTGTGCTGCAGCATCTTTCATTGCCTGTTCCGGGCTTTTTTTGGCCGCTCAATGCTTCCTGCATTGCCTGCTGAACAAAAGCTGAAACATCAGACCAATTGGGCAAGGGACCGCGTGCCGCTGCTGATTCCATCTGCTTCAAAAAAACCTGCATTGTGGGATCGTTGGCTGATTTTTCGGCAACCTGTGCAAGTACATCCTTGCGGCTGGGAATATAACCCATGCAGTCAGTAAGCTTGGTTCCATAATTCACATCGGTAACGAATTTCAGGAATTCCCAGGCGCCATCTGGCTGTTGGCCATTTGCCATCATTGCCCAGTTTTCACCACCCAAGGAAGAAGCAGGCTGCTTTGAATAGGGCAGGGTTGCAACCATCCATTTCAGATCTGGGGCATCCTTCGGAATGGAGTTGACATTCCAGGTGCCGCTAATCATCATGCCTGCCTTGCCAGTGGTAAATTGAGTATAGATTTCAGCGAAGCCATCTGTTACGGCTGATTTGGGAGCATAGCCCTTATTCACCAGGTCAGTCCAGAAGGTCAGCGCCGCAATCGATTCAGGCGAATCCAATTTATCCAGACTTCCACCATTCTGAAGGACCCAGGGGAGGAACAGGAACGTGCCGGTCTCATCCTTCTTCGCGAGCAAAGCGGTTCCGTAGACACCCTTAGACTTGTCTGTCATCTTGGCAGCCCAGGTCTCAAACTCGTCCCAGGTCTTGGGAGGATTATTGACATCCAGACCAGCAGCCTTCGCCATGTCAGTGTTGATCCACAAAACAACGGTGTTGCTTCCCAGCGGAATGCCATAGTTCTTGCCATCCCACAAAGTCGAGTTCCATGGACCTGGCAAATATTGATCCGCTTGCCCCCACTCTTTTACATAGGAAGTCAGGTCCTCCAAAGCGCCAGCCGCTGCATAACGAGCATTATCAGGATTATCAACAATGATCAAATCAGGCGTTTCGCCCGCGGCAATTGCGGTTGTAAGTTGCTGATTAAAGTCGGTAAACGCGAGATTGCGGATATTGAGCACATACTGGGACTGCGCGGCATTGAAATCCTCAGCAGCAGTCTTCACACACGCCGCGGCAGGGCCAGTATCGCCGTAGTAGGTCCACAATTCAACAGGGATGGCAGCAGCTGGTGGCTTAGCCGGAGCTTCGGTAGGTGCTTGGGTAGCCACTGACGCCTCAGTTGCCGGGGCTCCGCTACCCGGAGCAGCAGTAGGCGCAGGGGCAGCGCAGCCGGTCAAGACCAATCCGGCAATGAGTAGCATAAAAACCAGGGACTTTATATTGAGTTGCATGTTTCTTTTCTCCTTATTCAAACGTTTTTGAGCAAAAGCGATCCAGGAACCGAAGCAGTTTCAATCAGGCATCACCTCCTTCGCCAGCAATACCGGATGCACGAGTTATTTCACCGACCCAGATGTCATCCCACCGATGAATTGGCGCTGCAAAATCAGCAACGCGACAACCGCCGGGATTGCAACTAATGTCGAAAAAGCCATCATCGTATCCCACTGAGTTTTGTACATGCCAATGAATTGAAAAATACCAATCGAAATCGGTTGCAGCTCAGGTTTTGCCAAAAACGATAAGGCAAAGACAAATTCACCCCAGGCTGTTAGGAATGAGAAAACGCCTACAGCAACCAGACTTGCCCTCATTATAGGCAGCACGATATACAATAGAACCTGCAAACGCGAAGCACCGTCAATTAAGCCAGCTTCTTCCAAAGCTTCTGGAATTTGTATAAAACTAGTGCGCAAAATGATGATCGCAAAGGGTAGTGCCAGGGCAGTATCCGCCAAAATCACACTTAAGTACGAATTATATAAACTAAGCATTTTGAACAGCACGAATAACGGCATCACCAGCAACACAGCGGGTAGCATTTGAGTAACAATCAAAAATAGCATAAAGGCTGTTTTGCCGCGAAAAGTTAAAGCGCGATAAAGCATACGCAGCCGGGACAGCAAATATCAATGTCAGGAGCATCGTAAAGGAAGCGATGATAAAAGAATTTTTAAAATACAGCGCTCCGGTAATGTACAACTCGGGTCGATCTGTTGGCAGCCCAAGAGCAGATTTATAGCTGTCGATCTGGGGATGAGCCGGAATGAGTTCCGGGGGAGTTTGAAAAATTTCAGTCGGGGGCTTCAGCGAGGTGGACACCATCCAAAACAAAGGCATGAGATAGATTGCTGTTACGATGCAGCCAATGAAAAATCGAACAGCGGACTCAAACTTGGGTGTCCGCATCAAATGGCGTACGAAATGGATGAATTGAGCGCGGCTTATAGAAAAACTCATATAAGGATTAGCCGACTCTTCTTTCATGCTCTATCCTCCTTTGTAATGGCCCACAAATATAATATTGCAGCCCCAAGAAGAATAATGAGCATGATTACTGACACAGCAGCACTGCGCCCAAAATTGAAGTTAATGAAAGAAAGTCGATACGCAAATGTAGGCAAAACCTCAGTGGCGCTCCCAGGGCCTCCTTTCGTAATGATCCATATAAGATCAAATACTCGCAACGTATAGATAAAACCTAACATCAAAACTGCCAGAATAGTTGGTCGCAACAAGGGGATCGTCATGTAAATCAGCTTTTGTATCCCGTTTGCTCCATCGACTGTCGCCGCTTCATATACATCCTCTGGCAACCCGGCAATGCCAGCACTAAGTAAGATAACATTGAGTGGAATCCCAAGCCAAATATTTGCAATGATCACTGCAGGCAATGCGGTGTTCGATTGAACGACCCAGCCAATCGGCTCCGAGATAATGTGTAATGAAGTCAAAACAAAATTAACCAAGCCATAGTCCAGATTGAACAGGAACAGGAAAAGTGTACCTATCACTACGGACGGAATTTGCCATCCCGCTAGCATCAAGCCCCGCATGATGTTCCTCATGGGGAAGGCTTTACTAAATAGGATGGCTAAACCCAAGCCAATCGTAAATTGAAAAAAAATGCAGGTGACGGTAAATATCAAAGAATGTTTTAAAGCGACTGCAAAGGCAGGATCTCTAAGAACACTAGAATAATTGTCAAACCCTATAAATTGGGTCTGCCGCGAAACGAGTGTCTCAAGTGTATATTTTTGAAATGACATGAAGACGCTATATATGATTGGGAAACCCAACACAGCAAGCAAAAACAAACCAGATGGAAGGATATAGAAGTATGGAGTTAATTTCCCCTTGGAAAATCCACCTTTTCGGCCTTGGATGCTGTTGCCAGTTGGGTAAGAAGCCATTGTCGAAATAATCCTTTGGAGGAAATATATGACGCAGTTCTTTGCTACCTGAGATTTTACTTGTAAGATACTTGGCAATGTCTCTATAGAGTGGAAGAGTTGGTAAAAGTTTCCTAGGAATTTATATGAATTACCATATAAACCTATATGGCAAACGTTTGCCATTAAGCAAAGTATATTGGCAAACGTTTGCCTTGTCAATAGTTAAGTGGCGAGGGAGTTTCAATGAAAGACAGCTCTCGAGCTCCACTTGAGTGAGCGATAGACGCCCTATGCATTACCCCATCATCAATTTTGGACTGTATTGCAACGCCTCTGCCAAATGGACAGACTGGATCTCATCACACCCTGCCAGATCTGCAATCGTGCGCGACAGCTTCAGGATGCGATGATACGCACGCGCCGATAGGTTGAGCTGGGTCATCGCGGCACGCATCAGGCTTTGAGCTTCCTCAGGAAGTTTGCAGAACTGCCGGATTTCTCCCACACGCATATCGGCGTTGCAAACAATATCGGATGATTCATTGCTGGAAAAGCGTTTCGTTTGTATGTTACGTGCGGCCTGAACACGAGCCTGGATCGAGGCAGAAGTCTCTCCAACTCGATCTCCAGTCAGTTTTTCATAATCAACTCTGGGCACTTCAATGTGAATGTCAATTCGATCGAGAATGGGCCCGGAAATGCGCTTTTGATATTTGGTAACGACAGCAGACGCACACCCACAGGCCTTTTGTGGGTCATTTAGCCGGCCACAAGGGTAGGGATTCATCGCCGCAATCAACTGTAAGTTATCTCCAAGGTCTGAGGGAGGAATAACAAACTACAATCCAGGGAAACAGCGAACCGCAAATGAAGGCAGAGTGAAGGTGGACTGGATCTACACTATGGCTCGGATATGGCTTGGATATAGCTACGATATAGCCTGGATATGGCCAGGCCCCAAATTGTTGGGAAAACGAAGGAGAAATGAACGAATGGCAAAAGCAAAAAGAAGCGGTTTCCTCAGGGGCGTGAGCGGCAAGCTTGGCGATGTTGTCTTCCGCCAGATGAAGGATGGCAGTACCATTATCTGCACATAAGCCCGATTTTAGCAACCGACAGTTCAGTCAGGCTCAGCTCGACGTGCAGGACCGGACGAAACTGGCAGCGGCATACGCAAAGGTGGCATACCGGGAAAATCCCATTTATGCCAAAAAAGCAGAAGGGTACCAACAAAAATGCCTATAACATCGCTATCGCCGACTGGCACAAACCACCGGTCCTGCATGGCGTCCAATACCGGCATGGGTGCATCCGTGTCGAGGTGAGGGATGATGTGATGGTGGCCAGGGTGGTCGTCACCGTTCTGGATGAGAATGAGGAAGGCAAGACTTTAGAGCAGGGCGAGGCGCAGCTGGTGTACGGTTCCTTTTGGGAGTACCAGTCTGCCAGCCAGGGACGGGTTCGAGTCGAGGCCTGGGACCTGCCCGGGAACAGGGTGCAGCACGAGTATTGTCCGCCGCCCCGGCATTATGGCTCCTGGGAGCAGGCCAGTTGAACAACCGGGGGCCAAGACTTCCGAAGTCCGGCTGCTCTTTGGCGCTCCAGGAGTCTGTATTAGAATCCATGTATGCCAACCAGTATTACCCCTCCCCCGGCGGATGACGAGACCGAGTGCGGCAACTGCGGCGCGTACATCTATGCCGGGCTGGTAAGATGTCCCCACTGCGGGGTGTATTTGCTCGATCCACCCGATACAGAGCCGCAGAAGCGCTCCAGGTACAAGCCGAAGAGCAGGCTCTCGCTCAAGATCGACTCGCTGATGCGCAGGCTGCGCGGGGAGAAGCATCCGGCCGAAGAACTGTTCACGGGGGCGATGCAGGAGGCGGTCCTGTTCGATGACCTGCTCCGCAAGGTCGGCGGCGACCGTTCGGTGGTGGAGCGGCTGATCGAGTACGAGCGCAGGCAAAGTCCCGGAGCGACCCGGCTGACCTGCCTGCAGAATGCGATCCAGAGGTGGGAGCAGGAAAATAGATAAGGGGGAACATCGTAAACCATTTCATCGTCCTGCGGGTAGGATGAAACCCCGGGTCCATTTTTTTATCATTGCTGGTCTTCTCATACTTCTTCTGGGGATCGCCTGGTACAACTTCCCGGGTCGGAAGCAGGAGCCGGCGCAAATATTCCCCGCCTTCATCCACCGCGATTGTGCGCCATGGGACGGTGCGGCGTTTACCGTGAAGATTCCCCTGGATCCGGGTGACAGCCTCGATATTTCCATCTGGCAGGCCCCGGAGATCAAGTTCCCTACATCGTTTTCGTTCCCCGATGAGACCGGCCAGGTGGGGAATGCGATCCTGACGTCTCCCGCTGGATTGCCGGAGCAGTTGACTGGCACTGTATTCTTCACACACGTGAACGATCGAGAGCCTGTGGAAGGCGAGTTTCAATTCCTTACAGAAACGGGCCAGCGATTCAGGGGTCAATTTCAGGCTGCGTGGGATGATCGAATGGTGCTGTGTGGATGAACGGATGGAGAATCGAAAAGTGGAGACTTATTGGTCTCCACTCCACTTTATTTATGCAAAACGTCCCGAAGGTTTTGTTCCTGGAATATTATCCACAGAAGCAAACCTTCGGGACGGTGTTTCACTTAATGTCCCCCCGGTGCAGGCGCCTGCTGCATGGAGCCGCGGCCTCCCCACTTGCCGGGCCAGCCGGGCAGGAAGGCACCGACGATCAGCGCGCCGATGGAGAAGAAGAAGGTCAGCCGGTAGGCGTTCTCAAACCCCTGCATGCTTTGCTGGCAGACTGTATTGAGGAGTGACAGGATCTTTTGCCTGGCCGCGGCTGCCATGCCTGCGGACAACGAGGAGAGCTGTGAGCTGGCACCGGGCGGCAGATTCTCCTCCGCTTTGACACCGGGCGTTTCACAGATCCCGAACCGGACAGAGGCAGTCCCCTCGGCGTTTTGAAATTTATCCTGCTGGGCGCGGATCGCCGGGGAGATCGAGGCACTGAATATGGTTGCCAGCGCCGCCACGGCAACAGCCTGCACCACAAAGCGGGTACTGTTCAACAGCGAGGACCCCTGGGGCAATATGTTGAGCGGAACGCTGCTCAAGGCTGCCACGAACGAGGTCTGCAGCGTCAGGCCCACCGCCAGCCCGCGCAGGGCAAGCAGGAAGACGATGTAGGAGGTCGGTGTGGTCGATTGGATCTTCGAGAGCTGCCAGGTATTGATGCACAGGATCGAGAATCCCACCACCAGGTTCATGCGCGGACCGATCTTGTCATAAATTCGTCCCGCAATCGGGGTGGCGATCCCGGAGGTGACCGCGACGGCCAGCAGGACGAATCCCGTCTCCAGCGCCGTGAGACCGCGATAGGCCTGCAGGTAGAGCGGCATGAGAAATTCCGCGCCGAACAATGCCACCGTGGCCACATAGCCGACCAGGGACGCATTCAGAAAGATGGGCCTGCCGAACAGGCGCAGCTGCGCCATGGGATCCTTCGCAAAGTACAGCTCGATGATGGCATGGGCAGCCAGGGCTGCGATGCCAATGGCAAAGAAGGTCAGGGTCTTGGGGTCCGTCCAGCCGATGTTGCCGGCGATGCTGGCGGCATACAGCACCGAGCCGAAACCGATCACCGCCGTGACAAGTCCCAATGGGTCAAAGGACGGCTTGCGCTCCGCCTGGTAATCGAGCAGGAAACGCGAGCCCAGGATGACTCCCAGGATGCCGATCGGGATGTTGATGAAGAAGATCATCCGCCAAAGATTGGCATCCACCAGCAGTCCACCCAAAATCGGACCGAGAGCCGGCGCGAATACCAGGGCAATCCCGAAGAACCCGAGCGCGGTCCCCTGCTCCTCGGGAGGGAATGCCCGGTAGAGCTGGGCGGGACCAAGCGGCTGGGAAATACCGCCGCCAAATCCCTGCAGGGCGCGGGCGGCGATCAGCCATCCAAGCGAGGGTGCCAGCCCACACAGGAACGAGCTGCTGACAAAGATCACCAGCCCCAACAGGTACATGCGTTTGATCCCGAACCGGTCCGCCAGATAGCCGGATACGGGCGTTGTCACACCCAGGGACAGGACATAAATGCTCAACACCCACTGCGCCTGGGAAAGCGTTGCGCCAAACTCACGGCGCAGGGTGGGGAAGGCAATGTTGACGATCGTGGCATCCAGAATGATCATGAAGATGCCGAACATGACCGATATCAACACCTTCCATTTTCGTTCCAGCCCGCGGGGTTTGGTACCGGCAGAACTACCAGTTGTCATAAAAGAGTGAGACCTTTCGATAAAGTATGAAGTTTTTCTTGGGTGAGAAGCAAAGAGATGAAGCCGCCATGTACAAACAACTCATAGACAAGGGGCCGCGGTAAAGTCTTACTTCCCAAGGTAAAGCGCATTCCCACATAAGTAAGCCTCAGGAGGACATGATCGTTGGCATAGGTCTTACAACTAATAAACAGTAGCCTTGTCGGCGGAAATGAATAAAAAAAGCGCCATCCAGTTTTGAGGCTGGATGGCGCGGCCGATTTCCCCCGTTGAAGGTCAGCCCAAGAAGGGCGAAGTTGGTATATCCGTTGCTGCGCCAATCGCCTTCGTGCGCAGGCTTTGGAGCATCTTCCTGCGGTTCGATTTGGCCAGTTCCAGCGCCTCTTCCGCGTCCTTCAGGATGGACTCCACTGAGTCGTATTCCTCCCCGCACAGCACAACACCGACGTTGGCCCGCACCTGCAGCTCGTTCTCGGAGGCCGCCAGGTATTTGCGGATGCGGCTCTGGACACGCGAGGCAATCCGGACCGGAGTGTCATGGTTGGTCACATCCTCGATCAGGATCAGGAAAATATCCCCGCCAGACCTGGCGATCGTGTCGGTCGGACGGAGGATCGTCTTCAGCAAAGAGGCTGACTCCTGCAGCACGCGCTTGTTGTACTCGCCTCCAAACAGGTAATTGATCTTGTTGGACTGGCCCAGGTCCAGGTAGAGGACGGCAAACTGGGTCTCGTGGAGCTGCCTGGCGCGTTCCAGGGCGTAGGCCAGGCGCGCCATGAAGAACGAACGGTTGTATACGCCGGTCAACACGTCCCACGGCAGGGTCTCCATGGTCTTATCCGTCGGGCAGATCCGTTGGATGAGGTTGCTCATTTGCTCGATGTTGACCGGCTTGATCAGGGTCAGCGTGGGCCGCACCGGCAGGCTCTCGACCAGGTGCGCATGGGCCGTGATCACGACCACCGGCACTTCCTTCAGGCGCTCGTCCGCATGCATCATGACCAGAATGTCGACGCCGGATACGCCCGGCAGACCCAGGTCCAGCAGGACAATATCCGGACGGGCGTGGGCGAGGTAATCCGCCGCCACTTTTCCGTTCAGAATGATCTCCGTACGGTAGCCAGCCAGGTCCATGACATGCCGGAACAGGGCAACAATGTCACGATCATCTTCAACGATCAGGGCAAAAGGTTTTTCCACGGGGTTCTCTCTCTCATTTTCAAGACGGGCACGAAATCCAGAGGTTACAAGTCCGAATAACGTTATTATTCCTTCCGAATGGCTCTCCCGCAGGGTTACAGGTATTCATCCACACAATCGGCTTTACGGCGCAATGAATATCGGCCTGGACCTGACAGATATCGCCGTGGGTGCGTCAGACATCAACACAGGCGGCTCCGGAGGGCCCGGTGGAAATCCTGCACCGCAGCCGTAACCACATGCCATCTCATGGGTTATTGACATCCGAAGCTAACATTTTTGTCGCTTCGGATATTTTTTCTTTCGGGTAAAATCACGCCCATGTTTAATTTCCCTTATCCTTGCAGGGTTTATTGTGATCGGAGCTTCCATGCCGTATGAGACGGACTTTTACAAAAACATTATCGACAATCTGTATGACGGCGTCTATTTCGTAGACCGCGACCGGATGATTACCTACTGGAACAAGGGGGCGGAACGCATCTCAGGCTATTCTGCCGGGCAGGTCATCGGCCGGCGCTGCCGTGACAACCTGCTGAACCACGTGACTGCCAACGGTGTTGAGCTCTGCCATGACCACTGTCCTCTGGCGGCGGTCATGGAGGATGGGCGGCCCAGGGAGGCAGAGGTCTACCTGCATCACGCCGATGGGCACCGTGTCCCGGTCATGGTGCGGGCCACTGCCCTGCGGGATGAAGGGGGGAACATCGTTGGGGCGGTTGAAATCGTTTAGCAACAACTCAACTGTGATCAATACCCGCCGCCGGCTCAGCGAACTGGACCGGATCGCCCGCACGGACTCATTGACCCGGATCGGCAACCGCCAGCATATCGAGGGCCGGGTCAGGGCTGTCATCACAGAGTTTGAGAACGGCCAGAACATGGCAGGTCTGCTGTTCATGGATATTGATCACTTCAAAAGGATCAATGACACCCATGGGCATGATGTTGGGGACCTGGCCTTGTGCATGGTGGCCAACACCCTCCGCCTGGCACTGCGCGCCACGGATACCATTGGGCGCTGGGGAGGCGAGGAGTTCGTGGCCATCCTCTACGATATCTCGGACGAGATGACATTATGTACAACTGCTGAAAAGGTCCTTACCCTGATCGAATCATCGCGCCTCGACATAGAAGGACACAGCCTGAGCGTAACAGCATCGATCGGGGCCACCCTCCTGTATTCCAATGACACGGCCGACTCCCTGGTCCGCCGCGCAGATGGCTTAATGTATCGAAGCAAGCGGACCGGCGGCAACCGCGTCACCGTTGGGTGATCCGTTTCAAGCGCATCGGGGTACAACCCCGCACGTTTCTTCTTTCCTTTCCTGAGACGTGCGGGGTACAACCCCTCACATTTCTCCTCCCTTTCCTGAGATGTGCGGGGTACAATCTCTTTTTATGAACATAGATGAAATAAAAACCCGTGCCGGAGAGCATGCGCGGCTGAAATACAGGCTCAGGAATGCCAGCGTGTATGTCTCTCCCGAGGGATACCATTTCACCGATTATCTCGACCCGGTCGAGCGGATCACGCCCGGGATCGATGCGTCGCAATTGACGCAGACCGAGTCTTTGTATATCGAATCCCAGCTGCAGGCGAACCTGAACAAGTTCGGGAACCAGGCTGATATCCTTGCCAGCCATCTCCCCCTCCCTGGCGCCCGGGTCCTGGATATCGGCTGCGGCGGCGGGCTGTTCCTCTCCCTGTTGAAAGAGAGGGGAGCCCGGGTCACGGGCATCGAGCTGAGCGACAGCCGCGCACAGTATGCCAGGACAAAGCACGACCTTGAGATTTACAAGGTTCCCATCGAAAGCGACTTCTGGCAAAAGGGATATGCTGATACCTTCGATGCCGTCAGCCTGTGGGATGTGATCGAGCACGTTAATTTTCCCTTTCAAACTTTGCAGTGTGCAGTGAATGTCTTGAAGCAGGGCGGGTTCCTTTTGATCGACACGCCCTGCCGGGACAGCTTCTATCACCGCTTCGGAGAGCTCACCTACCGGCTGACCCGGGGGCGGTATCCCACCTTTCTAAATGCCATGTATTCCTCGCATTTGTTCGGCCACAAGCAGATCTTTTCCACGGCCGAAATGAGGCAGCTCTTCGAATCGGCGGGCCTGCGGATCATGGACCTGCACAAGTTCCACGAGCTGTCATTTCCGTACGAGTTCTATCTCAGGAAACTTTTCAAATCGCAGTTCCTGGTGAAACTTTTGCTGCCGGTTGTGAAGGTCTTCTTTAAAATATTTAAAATTCAAAACAAGATGCTGGTGATCGGCAGAAAAATATAAAGGAGAAATTTATGAATAATGAATACACCCCCAAAATTGTAATGAGCATCCATGCCCACCCGGATGACCAGGAGTTCAGCGTCGGCGGCACGCTTGCCAGCTGGGCGCGGGCAGGCTGCGAGATCATCTCAGTGATCGTCACCAGCGGCGACTCGGGTTCGAACGACCCCGCCAAGGATGGCAGTCACAAAAAGGAGCTGGCAGAGCTGCGTGAAAAGGAACAACTCGCCGCGAACGCCGTCCTCGGGATCGGGCAGACGGTCTTCCTGCGCTACCCAGACGGGGAGCTCGAGGCGACCATTGCCCTGCGCAAGGAGCTGACCCGCGTCATCCGCCAGTTCAAGCCGGATACTGTTGTGACGGGAAATCCCGAGGGCTGGTTTTACGGCGACGAGTATCTCAACCACCCCGATCACCGCGCCGCGGCCCAGGCTGCCTGTGAAGCGGTATTTCCGTCGGCAGGCTCGCGGCTTATTTTTGCGGACCTGCTCGCTGACGGGTATGAGCCGCACGACGTCCGGCGGCTGTACATCCATGGCACCGAGAAGCCCAATACCTGGGTCGATATCACCGGCACCATGGACATCAAGATCCAGGCGCTGCAACAGCACACCAGCCAGATCGATCCAAACGAAGTAGGCAAGTGGATGACAGAGTGGGCCGAGGAGGATGGAAAGGATCACGGCATGAAATATGCCGAGAGCTTCAGGGTGATGATCCTGAAGAAGGATGACGAAGAGAAAACAGGGTAGTGCCGAAGCCTTGCGAAGGCTTGTCCTGAGGGCATACCCGAAGGATCCCTTCGCAAGGCTTTTCTCTTTAAAGGCTTGTAGGTCAGGCCTGCTGCGTAGCGCCCTGATGAGGGTGGCCTGACATTCCCTAAAACACCAGGTGGCCGATCAGCAGGGAGGTCACAGTCACCGTGATGTTGTCGATATCCTTGAACGACAGCGATTCGACCAACGCCGCGCCCAGGGCGATCCAGGTGACGGGCAGCAGGTAGTGGGTCACGGGGCCGCTGAAGGCGCCGAACCAGACGTAGACGGAAAACACGAAAATGGTCATCAACCATCCGCCGGCAAACACGCTCAGCGAGCCGGCCACGCTTTTTTCAGGTGACCAGGGCAGCTTCGCAGAACGGACGCGCCGCCCGACGATGTCGGCAATGCCGTCGCCGCCGCACAGCATCATCAGGGCCGGGATGCCGATCAGCGAAACCTTCCAGTAGAACAGCGTGATGACGACGAACATAATCCCGTAAAACAGCGGACCGCGCAGGATCTCGCGGCGGTCGCCAGTCCGGGACATGGCCTTGACCGCGGCTTCATCCTTCATGATCCCCAAGCCCACCAGCGCGAACTGGACGGTGATCAGCAGGGGCACCAGTGCCGCCAGCCAGCGGGAGATCCACACATCCGGGTACATCAGCCAGCACAGCACAAAGATCGGACCGGTGCCGATATGGATCAGCTTGCGGCTGGTCCGGCTGTCGATCCAGCCGCGCTGGGCGATGTAGTCCATGAGGCGCAAAAAGGCGACGGCAATGACAAAGGTGAGAACAGTTGCGATGTAGGGACTCATGAGTTACTCACTGCAATTTCGGATTCCGCATCTCTTTTCCTGAGCAAATACAGGGCCACAATTGAAATCAGGATCAGGAATAACGCCGGGAAATTATTATTCAGAAAATACGGTTTGTATTTAAAGGGGAACAGCGTCGATCCAAAGGCAAAGGCTGCAACCAGGATCAAAAGACTCGCCAGGTACCTTGCTTTGAACTTTTCCACTGCCACTGCGGCAAAAAGAAGCGCAACCGGAGCCGTCAGGAACGACAGGGTGTAATCGTTACTGGTGGGAATGACAAGGGCCCCGATCGTACAGACCAGAAATAGATACGGGTTGAGCCCGTTCTCATTATGGCGGTAGGAGAGCACCAGCAGCAGGAGCAGGCAGAGGGCAAAGATCGCCAGGAATGTCGAGGTAAGAACGGAGGAGTACTGCCGCAGACTTTCCAGAGCATCCGGCCCGACCAGGCGATAGCCATCCTTCATCAGGTTGAAAACGAACGCCTGGATGGAATGATTCCCGTTCCAGTTCCAGGAAGGTGTCACGACCTGCTGGGTGATGGCACGGGTAAAGTCAAACACGACCCGCGGGCCCAGGATGAACAGGAGCGCCACATTGAACAGGCCAATCCCCACGAAGCGTTTTAGATTCCCCTTCCAATCCCGCCAGTCCTTGATGAACATCAGGATAAAGATGGCCGGGAAAACCTTCAGCTGGATGGCAATGGAAAACAGGAGGTAGGCGATGTAGCGGAACCTGTAATGGAAATGAAAAATGTAAACCGCGAGCATGATAAAGAGGAACGTCAATACATTGTATTGGCCTCTCTCCAGCTCGAACTGTAGCCCATAGGAAAACAGGCTGGCCGCAAAGAGAAAGAACACAATCGAATGGCTCCCTCTCGGATTCATCCGCAGCGGAAGGAGCAGGGTCAGGATCACGTAGGACACCAGCGTGATCAGGGTCATGATGAGATAGGCCGTCCGGTAATCGACCATGGTCAGGGGGGAAAAGAACGCATAGGTTAGCGGCGGGTAAAACTGGGGAATATCGCCCGGATAGGGAGTCTTGAGCGCAAACCAGGTCTGGACACGGCCCAGAAGCGTCTGCAGATCGAGGCCGATCGGATATTTATCGGGCAGGTAGCGGTAGAAGTACTGAAACCGCAAATCCGGGTTGAACAGCATGGGGACGATCGAAAAGACGAAGAAGGCTAACAACACCCCTACCACGATCGCCGTCATTGGGGAGGATAAAATTTGATCGGCGCGGGTTCGCCATTCCGCCCAGGAATTCCCCTGCTCTGAGGCAGCAACGGTGAAGGCATAGCCAAGAACGATCAATAATACGCCCAGCTCGATCCCCAGCAGCTGGGCTGCCTGGATCCCGCCTTTTCCCAGGCCGATCGCGTCTGCAATGAACATGAAGAAAACGATGAAAGCGCCGATCCCGATGAGTGAATAGCCAATCTTCTGTGGTGACATTCGGTATCCTTTTACGATGCCCCATTATATAATGCTCCCGGTCACGCACCGCCCGTGATTTGCCTAGCAAATCAGGCAGGTGTGTGACCGCGAGGGGTATAAAGGTGCATACCATAAATTATTAACACAAAATGCCGCACTTAAGCGCGGCACAATCTAAAATCATCAATCTTCAATCACAAATTGAAAGGTGAGCCCAGCAGGATTCGAACCTGCGACCAGGCGATTACTCGCCTGCGCTAACCGCTGCGCCATGGGCTAAAACAGGCAAATTTTGCCAAATAACCGGGCCCATAAAGCCCTTTTGAGTGCAAACTGAAAAAGTCACATGCGCGCTAGTAGGAATTCCATAGCAAGATAATAAATACTACGCCGAATGTAATAACGAGACCAGCGATAACAAATAGGATTGCGCTACTTTTCTCGTTGGGTTGTACCTGGATGTATTGCGCTACTGCCAGGTGCAGCGGGACAGTTTTTATTAGATCACGTCCACAATGGCGACATACTATGGCTTCATCTTGTATATATTCGGTGCAATAGGGACATTTTTTCATTGTTGACGGCCTTCGCTTATTTCAACACCTGTCGGTGGAATCTGATTGTTGCATGATTGTTACATGACCCGGAAGGCTCGGAAAAGTTACCCCATTCTTTCAAGTTGCCAACAGGGGCGTGCTGCCTGTGGTCCTTAATAGTAGGAATTCCAGATCAAGATAATAAGTAGTACGCTGAACGCAATCAGGCAGCCTGCGACAACAATTAGAATTATGCTGCTTTTATACGCGGCTTGTTTCTCGGTGCGTAGCGTTTCTACCAGGTGCAGCGGGACAGTTTTTATTAAATCACGCCCACAATACGGGCATACAATAGCTTTGTCCTGTATTTCCACAGCACAATAGGGGCATTTTTTCATGTTGATTACTGCCTCTGAATTATTCGCAGCAATAAATCAAATGCCAGCCGGGAATATTCTGGCATTTCATGAGGATGTAAACATACAGGATGGGGAGATAGCATTCCTGTTTTACATAGTGCATCCTACGGATAATTTACTTAACGTTTTGTTTGATTTTCAGCCTACAATTCCATACAAAAAGTTAAGTGATTATTGAGACAAGCGCTAGAAAAGTCACATGTGTCCGCAGGTATAAGCGCGGGCGGCGTGTCACCGTTTTTTTTAAGGTTCCTCCCTATGGAGGACTCTCTTTGAATGGCGTTCTTTCCCCATTACTATCCTCTTCGGCCCGGTCCCAGCCATTCCACCAATCAGAGGCTAATTTTTCGTGAAGGTCTTTGTATGGGTTAAAAGCGCGCCACTTCTTCTCTTCAAAGGCTTGTCGGCCCTCGGCATATGCAAGCATCCTTTTCAGATGGGCACTAACTTTAGGGCTCTTATTCATTTCAGCGATAGCCCTAGCTGGTCACACGGCGATCTTTCACTTCGCCATCCATCCTGGCCTGGTCCCAGCCATTCAACCAAATGGATGCAAGTTCCCTGTTGCGCCATCCATACGGGTTGTAGCCGCGGCGCTTGCCATCCAGAAAGGCGGCCTTACCTTCGGCATATACAGCCTGTTTTTTCATGGGGTTAATAGTTTCAGACATCCCTACTCCACGATCAAGACAGGATGATCACCCGGCTCTGTCTGGCAATCACATTCCTCCTCCGCTGTATCCCAGCCGTGCCACCAGCTTACGGCAAGCTTCAGATTGCTTGGTGCATACGGATTGTACCCTCGGTTCTGATGTTCATCGAAGGCGCGTCTGCCCTCCGCGTATACACTGTTTCTTTTTTCAAGAGTAATGCTCTTCTCGCTCATGTTGTCCTGCCTTTTGTATCTCATAGGAAACGGATAAAACTTTTACAGCCTGCCGTTTGGGTTGGTCCCATTGGCTGCCGGCGAACTTCCGCTTTTCTTGATTCTTCGGCCGTGGTCCCAGCCATTCATCCAGACTTGTTCAAGTGTTGGACTGCTTGCAGTATACGGGTTGCAAACACGCCACTTGCCTATCTCAAAGGCCAGTTCACCTTCAACATACGCACTTTCTCTTTGTGAATGCGTGATGGTTTCATCGCTTACTCTTACTGGATAACTGATGTTTTTATAAGTCATATCATCCTGCCTCCTGTGTCTTATAAGGCACGTACAATAACTCTGCGGCCTTCTTCTTAGCTTCCTCGGGTCGGCGGTCATACCGTGCCGTTGTTTGGACGTTTGCGTGTCCCGCCATCCTGCTGACCGTGGCGATATCTGCGCCTGCATCCAGCAGGTGAGAGATAAACGTTCTGCGGAGGTCATGAGGGGAAAAATTCTTTATGCTGGCCTGCTGGGCACGCTTGTTAAGCATGTTATAAATGGCCTGGGATGTCAACCCGCCGCCGCGAAAAATCGTTTGGCCTGCTTTCTTGTTCGGCACATCCACGCCGCGAATTTTTCTAAATGGCTTAACGATCATTTCTTCGCGTTCAATTAATACCCTTCCACCTTTGTTCACTTCGACAAAAAGCGCACCCGCTTTGGGTCCACGAATACCAATCCAATCATGGAGAGCAACGATTGCACCGTTCGCGACGTATGCAGTTCGTTGTTTGCTGCGCTTCCCGTGGATACTTAACATCCCGGTTTCGAGGTCAAGGTCTGACACATCCAATTTAACAACCTCATCACGTCGAACTCCTGCCGCATACATTATGCCGATAATAGCCGCGTCGCGTATCCCTGCCGGAGTATGGTCATCCTGGCACACGTTCATAAGTGCGAGGATCTCACCAGTGGATAGCTCGCGTCCAGCCGGGAGGGTTTTACCTGTAACAGGCTCTAACGCAACAGCGCGGTTATATTCCTCCGCTGTCATCTGGCCCAATAGCCACGCCTTCTTAAGCGTCTGTCGCAAAGCGGATAACATCTTGTTTGCCGTGGCCGGGCTGTAAACCTGTGCGATCCTGGCACGTATTGCGACCGTATGTCGGTAGCGAAGTGCGCCCCAATTCAGATGGTCAACGTCTGCGCCAAAGGTCCCAGCTATAACCCGCAAAGCCTGGGCTTGCGTCCTCCTGCCAGTTTCAGCAGGTAATGAGGCAATGTATACGGCAGCTGCGTTCTGGTCTATCGGCTGAGGCCGGCTTAGTATCAACTTGCTTTGTGTGCTCATGGCATCTCCCGTGTATTCCCGGCGCGCCCATTTGTACGCGCCGTTTCCTCCATCGAGCGCCGCTTTCAATCCGTACGATGCGCACTTGACGGGGTAATATGCTCATATCTATTTAGTTTTGAGAATGAATATTCTCATAAGTTATTCTAGCCTACAAAGAGACACAGGTCAAGCACTATATGAGTAAAGAACATTCCTGTTTAGAAAAGTCACCTGCATGTGGACGGGAGATAAAGACATAAAAACCCGTAGGCATTCCTAAAAAGGGCTCTACGGGTTTCCTGTGCGTTTTGTGGGCCCGGCTGGATTCGAACCAGCGACCAAGGGATTATGAGTCTCCTGCGCTAACCACTGCGCCACGGGCCCGTTTTTAAGTGTCAGGTGTCAAGTGTTCCAGTGTCACGTGACACCCGAAAACCTGACACCTGACGCCGCTGCTCAGAGCGGGAGACGGGATTCGAACCCGCGGATATCAGCTTGGAAGGCTGATGCCTTACCACTTGGCGACTCCCGCGCGGACAAAATTTTACCACAATCAGCAGCCTCATTTTGACAGTTCCGTTTTGATCACATCCAGCCGTTCCAGCAGCCGGCGGATATATCCTTTTTCGATCATTTCGGCCCAGTGTCCATCCGAAAAGCGCTCGCCGCGCACGCAGAAGGTCAGCATGGTGCAGATCTGGGACAGGGAGGCCGTTTTGATCAGGCTTTCATCCTGGATCATCTGATAGGCCTGCTCGGGATTGTATTCATAATCCAGCCAGCCCCCGCCGGACACCGCACGGTAAAACTCCTCGACCAGGGGATCATAGTCCGGGTATGGCATGGTGATCGAGCCGTCCTTTTGCTTCTCGCCGCCGTTCCATTCTCTCACCGGCGAAAAGCCTTCCGCATAGAGGCCGCGGCAGGAAGGCGATTAAGGCTTCGATTTCCTGCAGGGTGGGTAGGCTTTTTTCCATATTCATCATATGTTGAGATTTTCCCTTTCGCAAATCCTCGCTGACTGAATAAGTATAATCACAAAATCATACAGCCTGCCGAATTTTAAAAATTTGCGAAACAAGGAGAAGATCCATTATGTCTACCAATACGGAAGAGGTCATCCCAGCCCGGGATGAAAAAACGACAACCAGGCTGGCACGGCCTGCTGGCCATGGCCATGTTCGTCCTTGTCGTCGATACCTCCATCATGAATGTTTCGATTTCGGCGGTTGTCAAGGATCTGAACACGACGGTCAGCGGCGTCCAGTCGGCCATTGCGCTCGAAGCGCTGGTATCGGCTGCCTTCATTTTGATCAGCAGCAAGGTCGGCGATCTGATCGGCAGGAAGCGCGCCTATGTTCTTGGCCTGCTCGGATATGCGATCGGGGCGATCGCCATGACGTTGACCCAAAGCCTGCTGCCCATCATTATTTTTTGGGCGATCATCGGCGGGCTGGGCGCATCGCTGCTGCTGCCGGCCATGCAGTCGCTGATCCATGGCAATTTCGAAGGCGCGCCCGAAAGAAAGCCTATGCACTGGTCGGCGCGGCAACCGGGATCGCCGCCGCCGTCGGGCCGCTGCTGGGCGGCTTTATCACCACCTACCTGTCCTGGCGGGTGGGATTCTTTCTCGAAGCCGTCATCATTGCGATCGTGCTGCTCAATATCAAGCTGGTCAAAGATGTTCCCTACACCGGCCCCAGGCAGATCGATGTTGTCGGGGCGATCCTCTCGGTCCTCGGCATGGGCGGTATTGTGCTGAGCATCCTGGTCTGGCAGGAGGGCGGCGAAGCGGTCGGTTTGCTGATGGCCATCGGCGCTCGTCGCCATGTTCCTCTTTGCCCGCTGGCTGGTGCGGCGCAAGAAGGAGGACAAGCCGACTCTGCTCGACCCCGACCTGTTCAGCTCCAAATATTTCCGGCTGGGTATTTCCGAGCAGATGCTGCAGAATATTGCCCTGGGCGGCATGATGATCGCGCTGCCGATCTACTTCCAGATGGTGTTTGAGTACACCGCCATGCAGACCGGTCTGACCATTGCGCCTTTCTCGCTCAGCATCTTCTTCGTCGCCCTGCTCATGGGACGCAGGGCCGGCAAGCGACGTCCAAGCCGCGTCATCCAGGCCGGATATGGCATCCTGTCTGGTCGGCGTCCTGCTCCTGATCCCATTGATTCCGCGGGCAGATTCCGGCTGGAGTTTTGTGATCCCGCTGATGATCACCGGGACCGGCCTGGGCCTGCTGGTTTCCCAGCTCAACAACTACACCCTGTCCCCCATTTCCGAGGAACGGGTCAGTGAAGCCGCGGGGGTCAACTCGGCAGCCGGATCGTTCGGTCTTTCCTTTGGGCTGGCCTTTGCCGGCGCCATCATGCTGGCAGCCCTGGCCTCACCTTTACACAACATGGCACAGTCCAGCCTGGTGCTGACCCCGGTGCAACAGCAGCAGGTGGCGCAGGCCCTGGAGGAAGATGCCGAGATCATGAGCGACACCCAGCTCGAGGAGCAGCTGGCCGGCCAGCCGGCCGATGTCCAGGCGGAGATCCTGCGCATCAACACGGAGGCAAGAAATATCGCCCTGCAGGTCGCGCTGCTGGTGCCATTCCTCGCCAGCCTGCTCGGCTTCTTGAACTCGTTCCGCATGGTCAGGATGCCTGATCCTGAACCATCAAATGCTGCCGAGGGATTGCTGATGGGCTGATGAGTTTGCAAAACTTTCAATAAGCAAAAAAGGACTGTCCAAAAAGAAGGCAGTCCTTTTACTTTGGGATTGCTGCGGGCCATCGCCCTCGCAACTCCGCCGTGGGCAGGCAGGGCAATAATATCAACTAACATTGACTATAGAACATACGTTCCATTATAATCTGGTACTTGTTTAGCGTTCGAGGAGAGAAGGTGGCATTGAGCCGAACTGCTGGAGTTGGACGAGGTAGTCAAGGACTGGAATGGAATGTTGGTGACAGGTGACCGAGAACACTGGCGAGGATGGAATGAGCCGTAGCGCCGTCCTGGGTGCGGTTGCAGCCGTTGGTCTTGCGAGTAATGACCGCCGGACGCAACATGCGCTCTGCGAGATTATTGGTAGGCTCCAGATCATCGACGTACAGGAAACGCAAGAGGTGAGGCCGGTGCTTGCGCAGGCGTTTGGCAAAGCGAGCATTGTCCGGGTCGGAGAAGCGCCGGGATTTGGCGATCAAGCGATCGAGTTGTGTTTCCAGCGAGCGAGCCTGCCGGGAGAAGGTGCGAGGCGGCAAGGTAGGCTTTTGCCTTTTGAGGGCCAGGGCTTCCTGCAGCAGGCGGGTCGCCTGGCGAGCAAAGTGCAGCGCTCGTCCCTTTTTGGTCTCGTCCATTTCCTTGAGGTCTTTCAGCAGATGGCTCAGGCATTTCTGTTTGAGCCAATCTTTCAACCGGCGGTCATCGTAGGCCAGGAACCCATCGGAGGTCAGGATGCCCGCAAACTGAATACCGAGCATGTCGAGGACGACATCGCTGCTGCGGTTGGCCCGGATGGTGTAGACGGTCAGGTCACGATGAGCGAAGACCCACAGCCAGGCGGAGAGCGTGCCGATCCGCCAGCCGGTCTCATCGGCATTCACGACGCTGCACTGCCGAATGGCTTCGAGCAGTTCTTCGTACACTGGCCGGGCGGTGCGGGCCAGCTTCTGATCCGCCTGGCACCAGCCACTGCGGCTAACGGACAGACCAAAGGCATCGTTGAGCACTTCACTGACCTTGCCGTACGAGAACTCCCAGGCGATGCTTGAGGTCGGCGGCCAGCGCCTTGGCCCGCGGTCCGACCATCACTCCCGCGGCTCCCGTGGCCAGCGAAGTCTGCTCCGGATGCTGCGAACGTACCCGCCTGTGGCAGGTGCCACAGTAGCCGCTGTAGGTCACAAACCGGGTCGTCTTCACTTCCACCACTGGAATATCGGTGACGAACTGCTCCTGCTTGCGGATTGCCTGCAGATGCCCACCACAATCTGGACAGCCGTGCAGTTTCGCTTCCTTCGTCTCGCTGATCTTCACCACTCTGGGCAATTCTCGATGCACAAACTTTCCTTTGCCTGCTTTGCGTCCCGGACGCTTCGGCTTCTCCACCCAGTGCCGCCGCGCGAACGGTGTCGCCTGACGCTTCCCGATCCGCTTCAGATATTCGTTCTCTTCCTGCAACTGCTGCACAGTCTGCTGCAATCGTTCGTTTTGTTTTTGCAGCTTTTGAACGATTTCCCGCACTTGCAACAGTTGCTCCTGCAGTTCACTGATCTGCTGGTCTTTCGTGTCAGGCATATACGGCTGCCGCTTGCGTCCTTTGCTCATGCCCTCCAGTGTACCTTCTAATGTCTATCTGGCAGCGTTTGCTCTACTGGATAGGCTTGCGTCCAAATCCCGGCCCTCGTTATTTTGAGATCAGTGAAAGTCTCCAGGTTACCCTGTCAACTTTGGCAGAGCGCGAAGGTCGTCCAGAAGATCAACTTGCCCAAGAACTCATGGCCGCCGGCCTCACCGAATACTACTCCCTGGACGAGCTTTGGAAAAAGTGGGAGTCCCTCACGCCACGCGAGAAGGAAGTTGCCGCGCTGGTCTGCCTGGGATGCACCAACCGCCAGGCAGCGGCGCGGATGAGCGTCACGCCGGCCACGGTCAAGTTCCACCTGCACAACGTCCTGGAAAAGTTTGGCCTGGAGAGCCGCTCCCAGCTGCAGAAGATGCTGGAGGAATGGGATTTCAGCGCCTGGAAGTAAAATCAGCCCGACCTAGCCATTTCCCGCCCAAACCTAGCCACTTCCCTCCCCTGCCAACCTAGCCATCGGGGAGTTTTCTTTTGATCGGAAGACTGCTACTTTGATAGCATGAAACTCCCACCCCTTCTCAAACCGAACAAAATGATCGTCATCTGCTCCCCGTCCGCGGCCCGGGAGCAGGTCGCCGCCCTGACTGCCGAGCTGGCCCTGTGCGGCGCGGTCACCGTCCTGGACGGCGGCAACCGCTTCCCCGCCTACCAGACCATGCGGATGCTGCGCAGGCGCACCGCCAACATCATTCCCACCGCAAACCGCATCTTTCTGCGCCGGGCTTTCACCTGCCACCAGATGCTGGCGCTGCTGGAGAGCACCCCGTCCCTGCACCAGCCCTATCTCATCCTGGACCTGCTGGCGACCTTTCACGATGAAAACGTCCCCACCGACGAGGTCAGCCGCCTGCTCGATCGCTGCCTGATCCAGCTGGACCGCCTGCGGCTGGACGCGCCGGTCATCGTCAGCCTGGCGCCGTCACACACGGAGCGGCTGTTTCTTTTCGAACGGGTTTGTTCACGGGGCGATCAAAGGATCGACATCGAAATCCCCTATCCTGTCAGCACCCAGCCGTCCCTTTTCTGAACATGGGCCGCACACTTGCCTCCATCACCCAGGCATTCCTCGAAGAGGAAACAGCCTTTGCCAAATTCCGCCGCGCCCTTCGTCGCAGCGACCAGCTCGTGCTGGACGATCTGTTTGCTTCGGCCCGCCAGCACCTGGCCGCCGCGGCTTATGCCTCGCATGCCCTGCCCTTCGAGACCATCCTGCTCTGCATGCTGCTCGAGGAACACAAGGAGGTCATCCGGCTGCGACAGTTCATGGAGGAGCTGCATGACAAACGGGATGCATAGACTGCGCGGCTGGCTGCTGGACCTTTATGCGGATGATGGCGGGCCTCTCCCTCTGGCTGCTGGGACAGGATGGCAAGCGGCATCACCTCTATCAGCGATTTGCCGCAAAGTTCTACATCGCAGGTCCCTCGCCCCAATTACGTCTCGCCTGGAAGTGGCTGGCGTCGCAGCCTGAAAATCCTATCCTGGCCCGCGAGGAACGCAGGGATCTCTTCTCGGGCGTCCTGCCGGTCCTTTCGGTGGAATTGTCCCGGCCCCTTGACCTGCCGCGCCTGTTTGGACGCGTCTCAAAAGTATTCCCGGATCTTATCTATTACGATGCAGACATTCATCTCTCCTTGCGCCACGCCGCTCGCCATGGGACCTATCCACTGGCCGATTGCGAAGTGGAAGTTGATCCACAGTACCAGATCCGCGACCTTCAGGTTCTCAGTTCCCCCTGGGACCTGGATATCCCGCGCCCGCCGCTCAATGTCATCACGCTGGAGCCGGAGGTTGATCCCTTCCACGCCGACCCGGGCAAGGTCTGGATCCAGACCTCCCGGTCCCGCTTCTCCCTGGACCTGGAGCCTGCGCGTGCCTTCCTGGTCGGTCTGCAGGCCGTGCTCAAGCGCCACGACCCCGACCTGATCCTGACCGCCTGGGGCGACACCTGGCTCCTGCCGCGCATCCTGCAAATGGCAAAGGAGGCGCGGCAGGTTATTCCTCTCAACCGCGACCCGGACCAGCCCATCAAACATCGGGAGGCAAGGACGTATCATGCCTATGGACAGGTCATCCACCGCGGGCAGCAGGTCCACCTGGCCGGGCGCTGGCATATCGACATCAACAATGCGGTCATGTATCATGATTACAGCCTGGAGGGCATCTGGGAGCTGTCACGCGTCACCGCCCTGCCGGTCCAGACCGTGGCCCGGGTCTCGCCCGGCACCGGCATCTCCAGCATGCAGATCGTGACCGCCCTCAAGGATGGTATCCTGGTCCCCTGGCACAAACAGCAGGCCGAGGACAGGAAATCGATCCTCGACCTGATCCGCACCGATCTCGGCGGCCTGGTCTTTCAACCCACCATCGGAATGCACAGGGATGTGGCCGAGATCGACTTCATTTCCATGTATCCCAGCATCATGGCGAATTTCAACATCTCGCCGGAAACCATCCGGCCCGACAGACTGGATCCCGACACCGGCCTGCCGATGACGACAGGTGAGCTGGGCCTTATCCCAAGAACACTGGAACCTCTGCTTAAAAAGCGGACCGCCATCAAGGATGAGCTGCTTGAGATGTCAAAGTGGGATGCCCGTTACAAGCTGTATAAGGCCCAGGCAGCCGCGCATAAGTGGCTGCTGGTCACCTGCTTCGGTTATCTGGGTTATAAGAATGCCCGCTTTGGAAAAATAGAGGCTCACGAAGCCGTGACCGCTTACGGCCGGGAAGCGCTCCTGCGGGCCAAGGAGGCCGCCGAGGATCATGGGCTTTACCGTCCTGCACATGTACGTGGACGGCATGTGGGTGCACAAGGAAGGCTTGAACAAATCATCAGATTTCGATTCGCTTGTGGACGAAATCCACGAAAGGACAAAGCTGCCCCTCGCCCTGGATGGGCTCTACCGCTGGATCTGCTTCCTGCCCTCGCGGCAGAATAAGAAGGTGCCGGTGGCGAATCGCTATTTCGGTATCTTCCAAAGCGGAGAGATCAAATGCCGCGGCATCGAGCTTCGACGTCATGACACACCAGTCTTTATTACAGAATTGCAGCAGGAGGCGCTGAAGATCCTGGCACAGTGTCCAGGGAATGACGATTTACAGGAATATTCGAACCGCATACGTTTACTCGCTGCCCGGCGCATGGACGATCTGCGCCATGGAAGGATTCCGCCCGAGAAGCTGCTCATCCGCCAGACGCTCAGCCGCGCAGTGAGTGAATACAAAGTCCCTTCCCCGGCTGCCATTGCTGCTTCACAGTTGGAACAGGCCGGGAAATTTTTACGCCCCGGACAGATCGTGCAATTTATTTATACGCTTGGCGAACCGGGCGTCCGCGCCTGGGATCTGCTTGAGTCATTTAATCCCAGGACGATCAATATCTCCCCGTACAAAACCCTGTTGAACCAGGCAATGGAAACAATCATAAAATCTTTTGGCGTGGAGAAAGACCTGCAGTTGCCGCTCCCGGTTTTTCGAAACAGTATCACAGGCTGTTTACGGATCGAACCTCAAAATTCTTCACTGAGCACAGCAAATATTTCACAGCTCCCTGTGCTCAGGTAATCATTCCAGTAAATTTGTGCCTTCTCTATTTCTTCGAGCGGTGTTTTTTGACTATCCTTATAAAACGTGGACAGCAGCACAAAACGGCTCCTCTTCATATCCCTCGCAAACATGATCCTATGCCGGTCCTTCCTTAATTCGAAAATGGGACCAGTGATATGTTTTACCATCTTGGTATCCACCAGATCGAGCCCCACATGGCTTAGATGCTGGACTACCTGGAAGATCAGCTGCAGGTCATCCAGATTTGTCAGGGCGGATATGTAATCGATCACCGGCTGGTGGCCGGCCGCATCCCGGAAACAGGCGATCTGCCATCTTTTATGGTGGCTGCGGCGGACCAGCGCTGTGCTGATCCTTCGGTAGGTTAGATCGTTGCCCGTGGCATCCATTTCCAGTGACATGTTTGCTTCGATGTACTCCTGGCTGCTATTTTAATAGCGATGAAATAAATCCCCCTATACAAATTTGTCAGGAATAAAAACAGTCCCCCTTAAATGCGAGAACCGCGGACGCCGACCGCGGTTCTCTCACAAAAAGGAGGAGAAGAGAAATCACCTTACGCTCTTACTTTTAACACAAGGGTCGGAAAAGTACTTAACCCCAAGCCTATGATTACCCCACGGGAATACCACAGTTTACAAGGATGTAGGGTACTGCTCCTGCAGTTCTCCCTGTTTTCCCGGGGCTTTACATCGATTTTCCGCAAAATAAACAGGCTCAGGAAAATGGCCACCCCGCCAAAAACGAAAAGGCTCTTGTAGCCGACCCAGGCCCCCGGCCAGAGATGGTTCAGCCAGTCCAGGATGGGACCTTCGAGGCGGGCCAGGGCACCGGAACCGGCAGTCGCCAGGTTGGTCAGCCCCAGATATTTGCCGGCCTCCGCTTCCGGGACGAGGGCATTGGCCAGGGCCCAGTTCGAGGTGAGGAACAGTCCCAGCCCCGCGCCGAGCAGGCTGCCGAAAACGAACAGGCTGCGCATGTCTTTGGCGAAGACCATCAGGAAAATCCCGCTGGCGGCAATGAGAGTGGCGATATACAGAATTCTTTTCGCCCCGTATTTATCCGTCAGCCAGCCGCCGATCAGGACCAGGACGACCAGGGAGATGGTCAGGATCGCCAGCAGGTCACCGGTCTGCCTGGGAGGGTCGGGGACACGCAGCACATCCTGCAGGTAATACTGTGCGAAGGCTTGTACGCCGTAGATGCCCAGGAGGAAAAGGGCCCGCTCCAGCACCAGCCACCAGTAGGCGGCGTTCTCGCGGAAGTTGATATGGAACTGGGCCGAGAGCGCCTTCCAATCGGTACGCTCTCCCTCGCCGGTTGGCTTTTCTTTTACGCCAAAGATCGTGATGGAGGCGGTGACTGCCAGCAGGAGGATCACGGTCAGCATGATGGTCGTCGGGTCCCGGGTCTCCGAATCGATCATGCGTCCGGCGAGCAGCGAAGCGACGATCAGGGCAAGCATATCCATGAAGGTCTTCAGCGAAGATGCCACCCCCAATTGACTTTGCGGAACGATGTCAGGCAGGAGTCCCTGCAAGGGTCCATGGGCGATGTTAGAGCTGAACTGGAGGCCGATATAGCCGATGAACAGCCAGCCCAGGCCGCCCATCCAGGCCAGGATGCCAAGAAAGACAAAGTCGAACAGCGTCCCAAAGACCATCAGCGGGCGCCGGCGTCCGAAGCGTGATTTCCATCCGTCGGAGAGCGCGCCGGAGAGCGGCTGCACCAGCATGGCAATCACCAGCCCTGCAAAAGTGAGCAGGCCCAGGTAGGTATTCTTCTTTTCGTCAGGAACGTAGTTGAGCAGGACGGCCGGCAGGATGATCGGGTGCAGGGCGTTCCACATGAACGAAAGTCCCAGCCAGTAGGCATTCAAGACAAGCAGTTGTGACAGGCTGAGCTTTTTCAAGCGAACTCTCCTCGTAAATGGGCGGGCAAAAGCCCGGCAATATTTTCCATGATCACCTGCGATGTCTGGCGGTCTTTTTCGTCCGGAGACAAACCGGGCAGCGCACCCAACTCATAAGCTTCCCCAAAATGGATGTGGAAACATGCATCCATCTCATACGCGCCGACAGGGCAAAATTTTAATCCCGCCCGGGACAGCAGCACTCCGAACCTTCCCAGGCCCGGAACTGGTCTCGTTAAGATCCCTCCGGGCGGGTCATATCCCTCCGGTGCGAGCCCAAGGACCGGACTCTCCGCACGCTTCACATACTCCAACACCGCCCGCACGGATGCGGCACGGGCTTCGACATCCTTTGCACGCGGCGGCATCGGGGGCATGGTAGTAAAGCCGTATACGTAGGCGATCCGCCCAAGCAGGAACTTAGAGCCAGGCGTGCCAAAACGCTGATACCATTTCCCCGGATAGGTAAACTCAGCGGTGATGATCCAGCGCATCTTAACAGGAAGGAGCGAGGCGATGGCAAGGGCCAGCCACTGCGCGCCAAATCCATCCCGGTGATAATGATTGACGGTGATCACACACGGTCCGCTTTGAGGAATGTTTTCTTTTCCAATGACCCGAAGATGGGGATTCAATCCTACGATGCAGGCTTGCGCATCCTGGTGAAAATCCCGCCGGCGCAACAGGAGAACGTCACGGACAAATGCCGCGAACACACCGGGTGGATAGGAATACCTGGGAGCATCCATGAAAGAGACATCCTACAGATTATCAATATCACAAATATGCCATTGATCAAACCTGTAGGATTATAAAAACGTAGAGCGAGATTCATCTCGCTCTACCTAAAGTCAAGCTACCACGCAAAAGCCTCAGGCGATTCACCGCCGGGACCCGGCCAGATCTCATCCAATTTGTCCATCTGTTCCCTGCTGAGCTTGATCTCAAGCGGACGAAGGCTGCCGGTCAACTGCTCCATGGTACGCGGGCCGATGATCGGCGCGGTCACAACGGGATTCGCCAGGAGCCAGGCCAGGGCCACATCCGCGGGCTCTTCTGCCATTTGCTGGCAGAACTCCTCGTAGCGGCGGATCTGATCGGCGTATTTCTCCATCTCTTTTGAAACACCCTCTTCACCGCGCCGCCCCGTGTTTTCTTTTCCGGAGGTGCCGGCCAGCAGGCCGCTCGCCAGCGGGCTCCAGGGGATGACGCCCATGCCGTAGTCGCCACAGGCGGGGATCACATCCAGTTCGACCATACGGGCCTTCAGATTGTAGAGGCACTGCTCGCTCGTCAGCCCCAGGAAGTGGCGGGATTTGGCGATCTCATTGGCCTTGGCAATATGCCAGCCCGCAAAGTTGGACGATCCCACATACAGGACCTTCCCCTGCTGGACAAGCACTTCCATGGCCTGCCAGATTTCCTCCCAGGGCGTGAGGCGGTCGATGTGATGCATCTGGTAGAGATCGATATGGTCCGTCTGCAGGCGCTTGAGCGATCCTTCCACAGCCTGGCGGATGTTCAATGCTGAAAGCCGTGTCTGGTTTGGCCAGTCGCCCATCCGGCCATAGACCTTGGTGGCCAGGACGACTTTCTCCCGTCTCCCGCCGCCCTGGGCAAACCAGCGGCCGATGATCTGTTCGGTCCAGCCTTCGCCGGTTTTCCAGCCATAGACATTGGCGGTATCGAAGAAATTGATGCCTAGCTCGAGTGCCTTGTCCATGATGGCGAACGAATCCTCCTCACTGGTCTTCGGACCAAAATTCATCGTGCCAAGACAAAGACGGGAGACTTTGAGGCCTGTACGGCCAAGTTGGGTGTATTCCATTTTTCCTCCAAATATAGTCTCCGCGCTGAGCGGAGACGAAGCGTAGGGCTGATGTAAGTTCTAGAGTTTATGATTCCTCTCACTTCGACTGCGGGGCAGAACTGCACTGCCCCTCCGCTCAGTGAGGAATTTCCATTCCACATGGGGAATTTGCCATCAAATTATTGTTCCAGGTCGGTCACTGTTGCATCCATTTGTTTCAGTATCAGCGGCACCTGTCCTTCCGTCAGATCCGGGTGGCGGATCGTGTCGAACATATCGCGGAAGCCGTCGCCCAACATGGTGCGGACAATGCGCCAGGAGGCCAGCTGCGGGGAGCGCTTCCCCTCCGGGAGCAGCTTGACGGCAGCCGCCCACTGCGGATGATCGGCTGAGTAATCGGCGAGCAGGTTCATTTCCGAGCTGCGAAGCGGGAAGAGTCCCGTACTCTTCACCCAGTTCGCCTGGTTGTCCGGCGACAGCATCCAGCGCATGAACAGCCAGGAGGCCAGCCGGTTCACATCGTCCGAGTCGAGCATGACGAAGGAGGAGCCGTACAGGGTAAAGGCAGTCTGCTTTTCGCCGGGAAAGGGCAGCACAATCCATTCATCCCTGCTGCCCGCGGCCAGGAATGCCCGGGCCTGGTCGGACAGTTCATCCAGGCTTGCCGTGGCAAAGAGGGCCTGGCGGCCTGCGAAGCGGTCATAGACCGACAGGTCCGGCGAAGGGACCCAGGCGCAGCCCTTCGTCTGCAGGTTCTTGACAAACTTGAACGCGGCAATGTTGCCCGGGGTCAGGAAACGATAGCTGTCCTCCTCCTGGGCGCCGCCGCCAAAAGCCAGCAGCCATGAAAGGGGCGTCATCGGGTCTGTGTCGATGATCCAGCCGCCCAGCGCGTTGTTGGTGGGATCGGCATCCGCAGCCAGCGCCTTGTGGGCCGCGCAGGCCTGCTGCTCAAAGTCTGCAGCGGTAGTGGGCGGGGAGGGAAACCCGAGCTCGCGTGCCCAGGTCTGGTTATAGAGCAGGAAGCGGGCGGTCCGCTCGGCCGGGACCCCGAAGCGCTTGCCGTCCAGATTCTCCTGATCCCAGACGGCGGGCGGGAAATCCAGCACATCGTCTGTGCGCAAACCGTACTGCGGATCGCTCACATACGGGTTGAGATCGACCACCTTGTCGCCCCAGGTAAATGCCTGCTCTGGGAGGGCAACGACCACCTGCGGGTTCGATCTGTCTTCCAGCGCAGCACTCGTCTGCGAGAACAGCTCCGAAAAATTTCCCTTGCCCTGCGCGTTGACGACGATGCCCCACTCATTCTCGGAATTGAATTTGGCGACCTGTGACTCGAACAGGCTCGCCTCTGTCCCAAACCAGGGGTGCCAGATGTTGATCTGCGTCCCGCGCAGGTTGGCCGGATCCACATCCAGGGTGCTCACTGCAGGGACAGGCGTTTTCTCCACCGCCGCATTTTCCGTCACGCCTGGCGACGGAGTCTGAGTCGTATTCCCCGTTGTAACAGGAGCTGCGCATGCTGAGATTACGAAGACAAGGAGCAGAATCCCCAGGCGAATTTGTCGCGATGAAATCATCTAGTATGTCACCAGGGGGATGGGAGTGAAGAGCAAAAAGAAAGCAAACAGGACAAAGAAGCCAAGCGTACGCCGGGCGGGATCGAGCTCGGTAATGTCGTCCAGCGGCACCGTGCGGACATTCCCCAGCCAGAACAGGATGAAAATCCACAACAGCCAGCCAAAGTTGAAGGCGCTGAGGGAACCTGTTAATAATACCGGCAGGACACTGAGAAAAATCAGGACACCGATGGCGACCGGAAAGATCCTGCGCGCATGATCCCCAAAGAGACCATAGGCCACGTGCCCGCCGTCCAGCGTCCCCACCGGGACCAGGTTGAGCGCCGTCACGAGCAGCCCGCCCCAGCCCGCCAGCGCTACCGGATTAAGCATAACATCCATTCCGCCAAAGGGGATGGGATGGGCCGAAAGGAAATATCTTACCCAATACGCCAGCGAAGACAGTCCACCCATGGTGGCCGGTTCCGGGAGCAGCCTGCCGAACATGATGAATTTGGCGAACAAATAGAACAGCGAGTTGCCTTCCAGCCAGCCTTCCATCCCCGCAGCCGGGGCATTGATCCGTCCCAGCGTCGAAAGCGACAGGCCGATGAACAGCACCGGGATGGCGACCGCCAGTCCCGCAATCGGTCCGGCCACACCGACATCAAACAGCACCCGCTTGTTTTTGGGGATGCCGCGCATCATGATGAACGCCCCCAGAGTCCCAAACGGGCTGAGGATCGGTGCAGGCAGGAAATAGGGCAGCGTCGCCGGGACCTTGTAGCGCCGGCACATCACGTAATGCCCCATCTCGTGGACAAATAGGATTCCCATCATGCTCAGCGCAAAAGGCCAGCCCGAAAGGATGTGCTGGAACCTGTAGGTCATCTCGGCTGAAACACTGGTAAGGCTCACCGCAAGCGGCACTTCCACACCGGTCAGCATGACAGCAAAAACCGTGATCACAAAAAGAAGGCCATTGATCCAGGTGCGTGGAGATCGTCCTGTCGTCACCAGGCTGGGGACCAGCATGACGATCTGTTTATCGCCATCCTTTCGGAACAGCGCGGTGATATTGTAGGGACGCAGCAGCTCATCCAGTTGGTCGTAGGCCGCCGCGAAATCCTCGCTCATCAACCGCCCGCGATACCGGGCGATCAGACCCTTGCCATCGCCTGCGGTGACATCCTCGATATGGAACACACGTGAAACATAACTTGTCAACAACTCTAATTCAGGAACAGGCATTCTTCACCTATATGAGACGATGAACCGTTGACCATTGACCATAAGCTATGGTCTATTGTCCATCGTCTAGTGTCCAAAGAGATAGGCGGGAGTGGATGGGAGTCGAACCCACCGCGGCCCGCAACGCGACCCGCCACAGGTTTTGAAGACCAGGAGACCCACCGGGACCTAACCACTCCCACCCGCAAGGATAATCGAACCGGGAAGCCTTTGCAAGCCACAGTATGATCTGGTGGATCGTCCCGAAGGAAACATAAAAGCACCTTCGGGACGTTTTTCCGTTAAAAAACAAAAAACTCTCTTTCGAGAGCTTCCGGCAAGATTTATCCACTGCCTATACACCCTGACAGGCGCGCTTTATTTCATGAGCAATAAAATGGATGAAGATCCAGCTTCGCGGCCTGCCTTCGGTAGCTAGAATACCATGATGGCCCACCACGTGTAGACCAGCATGACGATTGCAAACATCCACAGGGACAGACGTTCCTTTTCGCTCGCCTGCTGGTAAGTGACACGCCAGTACTTCATGAGTCTCTTGAATTTATCCTTGGGTCGTTTCACATTTCTAAGGTTATACACGGTCTTGTTTCCTTTGATTCCTATGACGAAAACCGGGGCAGAATGTCACTCCCATTACGGAAAACGATCGGCAGCGTTAATATTCCTAATCACTGATTAATCTAAAATCAAAGGAGTGCCCATGCAGGACGAACAGAATGAGGCGCCCCAATAAACAGAATGCTATGGACAACCTGTTACCGGGCTGTATAATTCTGTAACAACGCTGCCACGGAGGACCGACCCATTGCCCAAAAAAAGTAAAAAAAAGCAGAACCACAAGCTGCTCCTTGCCATTGCAGGCCTCTTCATCCTTGTGATTGCCTGGGCATTGGTTTCCGCCTTCTTTGATTTAATCTACAATTTCCTCACAGAGAATCCCTGGATTTATCTGATCATACCCGCTGTTGCCATCGTCACCTGGGTACTCTACAACCAGGATCGGAAAAAGAAGAAAGCCGAGCAGGAAAAACGTCTCCAGCAGGAACAGGAGCTGCGCGGCCAGGAGATCCAGCAGATGCTGAGTCACCGCGAAGCCGATCGAAAAACACAGGAGGACACACGCGCCCAGGCGATCCTCTCCCGCAAAGCCGAATGGGGCGACGAAATGTGCCAGTGGATGATCGCCAACAAGATCAACCCCCACAAGCCCGCCACCATGAGCATCATGAACAAGTACCACGATTGGGGCCGGGACAACTGCCAGCGGCTGCTCCAGCAAAAGATCGAGGCCGGCATGACTGCTGAAATGGTCGAGGCCGCCTACGGCAAACCGCCGGTCATCGACGAAAAGGAAAATCACACGGCGAAGGACGAAAGATACCGCTATGTCTACGGCCAAGCGCCAGCGCCGGGATGCAACTTGTAATGTCCTGGTTCAAGAATGGGTGTGGTGACGAAGGATCAAGCAGTAATTGTTTATTTGTACAAAAGGCAGAATCGCACATTTCTTTACAATCGGCACAGCACAGGCTCCATAACAAAAGGCCCTCCTCGGAGGGCCTTTTCCATGAGATGGAGGCTGGTTTACGGTATGGAACTATTGATACTGCTGTAATTATTGCCAACCTTGGGCCCCAGCAGCCACATTACGGCAATGACGACCAGGGCAACCAGGAAGAGAATAATTGCGTATTCAATAATACCCTGTCCTTTTTCCTGCGGTGCGAATAACATGATGATTTTTCCTTTCAGAGAGAATAATGATGATTTGAGTGCGGCTCTCGGAATACAGTGGCATGACAAATTCCCTTGAAATAAGTTACGAGGAATGAAATTTGTATAATGCCCCCGGTCACACACCTCGCCCGTGATTTGCTAGGCAAATCAGGCAGGTGTGTGACCGAGAAGGGTATAGTACCAAAAGGCTACTGTCGTTTCCAAAACAAAAGACCCCATTTCTGGAGTCTTCGTCGATTGAGGCGAAATGGTGCAGGGTCAAGGCTTATCTATCCTGCCGCCAGGACCCGGCTGAGGAATTTTGTCACCTGGGTTATTGCTTTCCTCCTGGGCCGTATCCCAGCCATGCCACCAGGCCATGGCCAGTTCCTGCTTTGTGGATACATATGGGTTATGACCGCGCCGCCTCTTCTCGTCAAATGCCTGTTTCCCCTCTTCATAGGCGTTCGATAGCTCCAGTCGGGTAATCACCTTGGGCATCTGTTTCATTTCAGTAATACTCCTAAAATTCACACAACGGTGTTTTGTCTCTTCTTTTTTCTTCGGCCGTGATCCCAGCCATTTTGCCAGACCTGTTCAAGGGTCGGGCTGGTGGATGCATACGGGTTATTGGCGCGCCATATGCCTTGCTCGAAGGCCCGTTCGCCTTCAAGATACACTCTTTCTCTTTGTGCATGAGTGATTTCCTCAGGCATATCCGCTTTTACATTCATAATCATACCATCTCCAGCTTTAGTATACTCAAATAACCCCTTAAGTATGCTTACAGTTTGCTTTTATTCCAGTGCTAATCCTGGATGGTCATATGGCGCAAAGGATACGTCCGCCTACGAAACAAAAGACTCCGTTTCAGGAGTCTTTTCCAGTCGGGGCGAGAGGATTTGCATCGTCCCCTAATGGGGAAACGTCCGCCTGCGAAACAAAAGACCCTTCACGAGAGTCTTCTCCAGTCGGGGCGAGAGGATTTGAACCTCCGACCTCTTGCACCCCATGCAAGCGCGCTAGCCGGGCTGCGCCACGCCCCGATTTAAGTGGCAGGGCAACATTATAGTCCTGTTTGAATAATCCTGCAACACAATGACATTAGCGTTTGATTATGTTAAAATCCAATCCAGAAGCTTAATCGTGATTCAACGAACGAGCCGAGAGTACCGCGGTCTTACCGACTGTCGCACGCATGTTCTAAATGTGTAACTTTACTTTGTTTCATGGATTTGTGGGCTGAAATTTAAACATAAAGTAAAGTAAATTTTTGCGGTATGATGGAATAAAGTATAAAAACCGGTGGAGTTCCCATGCCTGAACAGATGATTGAAGTCCAGATTGACAGTGTACGCGTCCATTTGATGACCCCGCAGCGGCTGGTGGTCCTCAAGCAAATGGATTCCGAGCGGTACCTCCCCATCTGGGTGGGGCCGTATGAAGCCGAGGCGATCACTGTTGCCCTGCAGGAAGTGGAAATGGTCCGCCCGCTGACACATGACCTGCTGAAGAATGTCTTCGGCGCCTTTAACGCCCGCATTACCCGCATCGAAATCGTCAAGCTGCAGAATGAGATCTTCTATGGAAGCATCATCGCCGAGCTGAATGGCAAGGAGATCCATGTCGATTCGCGGCCTTCGGACGCCATTGCTCTGTCGGTCCGTGCCCATGTGCCGATCCTGGTCCATCCAAGTGTGATGGAGGAGGCTGGTATCGTCCCCGAGCAGGATATGCCCGAGAGCGAGACCGCCGAGCCCGAGGAAAAGAGCGAGCCGGCTCCCCTTTCAGAGGAGAGCAGCGAGCGTCTCTCGATCTTTGAGGATTTCCTGGAGAAACTCGATTTCGACAAGCCGGAGGATGACGGCAAGACAGACGATGATAAGTCGCCGGACAACCCTAAAAAACCAAGGAATAAATGACAGACAGCCTGCCGAACGAATTCCCGTACGGGAGTGACAAATCCCCCGCCCCCACCACGTCAACGGCAGTCCCGCACAGCCGTGAAGCCGAAGAAGCCGTCGTAGGGGCGGTTTTCATTAACTCCGAAGTCTATTACGACATCGCACAATTTTTAATCTCGGACGATTTTTACATTCACCGTCACAAGTGGATCTGGGATTGCTTTACCAGCCTGCACGAGCAGCGCATCCCCATCGACCTGTTGACGGTCTCCGATGAACTGGACCGGCGCGGCCAGCTGAGTGAGATCGGCGGCCCCGCCTATCTGACGTCGCTGGTCAACCAGGTGCCCTCCTCGCTCAACGCCGAATCCTACGGCCGCATCGTGGAGGGCTACTCCGTCCGCCGCAAGATGATCAACGCCGCCAACCAGATCGCCTCGATCGCCTACAACGAGCGCACCAGCGTGGACGACGTGATGGACGAGGCCGAGAAGGCCGTCTTCAACGTCAGCGAGCGGCGGCTCAAGCATGACCTGCAGCCGATCTCGTCCGTGTTGAGCGAGTACTACGACCGCATCGACGACCTCGCCAAGCGCCCCGACGATATCCACGGCGTGCCGACCGGCTTCATCGACCTCGACAAGATGCTGACCGGCCTGCAGCCCTCCGACCTGCTGATCATCGCCGGACGCCCGGGCCAGGGCAAGACCGGCTTCCTGCTGTCGATTGCCAAGAATGCCGGGCTGATCCACAAGAAACACGTGGCCATCTTCTCACTGGAAATGTCCAATGAGCAGGTGGTGCAGCGGCTGATCGCCCAGGAGACCGGCATCGACTCCCAGCGCCTGCGCACCGGCAAGCTGCAGGACCAGGAATGGCCGCTCTTCACCCATGCCATCGAAGTCTTCGGCGATACGCACATTTATCTGGACGACACGCCCGCCATCACCCCGCTCCAGCTGCGGACCAAGTGCCGCCGCCTGCACATGGAGTTTGGTCTCGACCTGATCATCATCGACTATCTTCAGTTGATGGGCGGCGACACCCGCAACGACAACCGCGTGCAGGAAGTGTCCTACATCTCACGCAATCTGAAGATCCTGGCACGTGAGCTGAATGTCCCGGTGCTGGCCGCCGCACAGCTCTCCCGCGCCGTCGAGCAGCGCTCGGATAAACGGCCCGTGCTCTCCGACCTGCGAGAATCGGGATCGCTCGAGCAGGACGCCGATATCGTCATGTTCATCTATCGCCCCGACCAGTATGAGAAGGACACGGTCAAGCAGAACGTCGCCGAGATCATCATTGCGAAACACCGTAATGGTCCCGTCGGCAGCGTGGAATTGGTCTTCCGCAGTGCCCTGGCCAAGTTCGAGAATGCCGCAACACGGGTGTTCAAACCGAATGAATGAATGTAGCAGAGGCGCGAGGCAACTGCCTGCTCCCACCACGTCGGACGAGAATCATGAATAAATTCAAAGGCTTTACCGATTCAGAAACATTCTCCTCATCCCCGATTATTCTTTCATCAGCTCTTGAAGCAGATCGATGATGTGGCGGAGTTGAAGGTCACTTTATATTCGATGTGGCGCATCGAGCACATGGAAGGTCCGTTCCGTGCCTTGAGTAAAATGGATTTTGATGTAAAGGATCTGGGGCTTGCAGCGGACGAGATCACATCCGGGCTGGAGAAGGCTGTGAAGCGCGGGAGCCTTCTCAAGGTCACAGAAGGAAGCGAGCGGTTTATTTCCTGCTCAACTCTCCCAAGAGGCAGGGCAGGCGTCGATGCCATCGAAAATGGACAGTGGAATCCCAAAACTGGAGTTTCCGCTCCACCTGTTGAACGTCCAAATATATTTAAGCTCTATGAAGAAAATATCGGTCCGCTGACGCCGTTGATTGCCGATGCGCTGAAGGATGCCGAAGAGACTTACCCGGCAGAATGGATCGACAGATGCATCGAGCTGGCTGTCAAAAATAATAAACGCAATTGGAAATATTGTGAAGCGATTTTGAAACGCTGGAAGGAAGAAGGCCGTGCCGAAAAGCAAGATAGACGAGACGCTGAAAAAGATCGCCGAAAGATACTGATCGAAGGCGAATACTCCGACTACATCGAGCACATAACGTCTCGGCGACCCGAACTGTCCCTATTGCGGTGGGCAGGGCTATCTGCGTTTGGATGTGCCGGTAGGCCACCCAGAGTTTGGCAAGCTGGAAATCTGTGTCTGCCGCCGCGGAGATGTCAGCGATGCAGGTCCGCGAGCGCCTTATTCGCTTAGCCATCTGGATGAACTGAAGGAATTTGACCTTTGAAACCTTCCAGCCACGCGGACGCAAAGGACTTGGCGAGATGCAAGCCACTTCGCATCGAGATGGCGTTCAACCAGGCGCAGCATTATGCTCAAAATTTGAATGGCTGGCTGTTGCTCAAGGCGGTTATGGCTGCGGAAAAACACATCTTGCCGCAGCCATCGCAAATTTCGCGGTTGAAATGGGTGTACCAACACTCTATTCTTGACTGTCCCTGATCTGTTGAATGCTTGCGCTTCTCATACGACTAGCCTGAGGATACACCTTTGAAGAACGCTTCGACGAAATCCGCAATGCAGACGCTGTTGATGCTGGATGATTTTGGAACACAGAATGCCACTGGCTGGGCACAGGAAAAATTATTCCAAATCATTAATTATCGCTATATCAATAAACTTCCGCTGGTTGTTACAACCAATCTTGATGCTGGATGAGATCGAAGGCCGCATTCGTTCGCGTCTTTCAGACCCGAATATGTTACAGCCATGTTCGAATGACTGCACCAGATTACCGCCGACCAGGAAGAAACGAGTCATCCGGATATCTGCTTCCTGCGCTTGAATCAATGACTGCAACTTGACACGTAAAATGATTTAGGCAAGGAAATTTTTACAACTACTACGGTAGAACATGAAAACAGGTCATAAGTCAAGCAAAGATGAACTAGAATAACAGTTACAAAGAGCGACCTTAAGACTGCACGCTGCCTTTAATTAGCATTAATTTTGCCGAGAAACCCAATGGCTGGTTGGTTTTCTGATAGGGACATATGGCTGCGGGAAAACTCATTTAGCAGCGGCTATCGGGCAACTACCGGATGGTCTTTGGAGTCCGACGCTCTTTGTTGATGTATCCTGACCTTCTCGATCATTTACGCGCGACTTTTAGCCCAGATGTCTGATGTCTCATTCATCGACGCGATCCGACGAAATACGCACTGCTGCCTTGCTGATTTTGGATGATCTAGAGGACACAGTCAGACAAGTTCCAGTGGGCAAAGGAAAAATTGTATCAATTACTTGAATTATCGATTTAACGCACGATTTGCCTACAGTATCATCACATCACCTTAGAAAGCCTTGAGGATTATCGCTGATGAGTTATCACAAGTCTGTGGAATAAGTTCTGATGAACGCATCTAAGCAAAGATTTATGTAATAGACATGCCACCTTATCGTCGCTCAGGAAACGTAGACAAGGTGGAAACCACATAAACGATGGATCACACTAATTCTTCAGGCTGACATTCCTGTCATGGAATCAAAAACATCCAGTTGAAATACACAACTGGATGTTTTTCAAATCATAACCTTCAGCCTTGCGTCTTCGGAACCGGCTTATTCCCTTCGCCTCTTTTCGTCACTTCCACCCATAAAGCTCCTGCCAGTTCATGGCCGATCAAATGATCCTGGGGTTTCATCAGCAGTCGCAGCGGTCCCTTGAAGGGGGCGCAGCTGAACAAATGGAACGGGACTCCCGGCACAAGGCCAAGCTCGGCAAAATATTTCAGCTTTTCCTCATCATGGGTCCGCACCCGGCTGATCACGCAATCGGAGCCGGAGGGGACATCCAGCAGGGACACATCCTTGACAACCGGCATCACGCCATCCTTGCTGGGGATGGGCTCGCCATGAGGGCAGCGCCTGGGATGGCCGGTGATCTCATCGATGCGGTCCTCCACCTTATCATTCACGCCCAGGGCAAACTGGTCCGAAAGCTCGTGCGCCTCGTCCCAGCCGTATTTCATCACCTGCACCAGAAAGACCTCCACCAGGCGGTGGCGGCGCAGGGCCGGCATGGCGATCTTCTCACCCTTGGGGGTCAGGCGGACGCCGCGATAGAGTTCGTGTTCCAGGTAATCCAATTCCTTCATTCGCCCCACCATGCGGGCCGTCGCCTGCATGGAAGAATTTGCGCTTTCAGATAATTCATTCAGCCCCACGTAGGTTGTATCCTGTTGAAGCCTGTAAATCTCAGCCGCATAGCGCTGCATTGCGGGTGTTGCCATCAATCGCTCTCCACAGATAACAAAAGTTTCACCCTAGGTGAAACCGAAGTTCAAGCTAGTTTCTGGATATTTCCAGTGGATTCGATTATAACACCCCAATCAGACAACTTCACTCTAAATAGGAGATTTATCATTGTTAGCCACCTATCTACTGTCCCTGCGTGAGGGACTCGAAGCAGCCCTCATCATTGGCATCGTGCTCGGTGCCGTCAGCAAAATCCGCCGAAAAGACCTCGTCCCTGCCGTCTGGCTGGGCGCGTTGCTTGCGATAGGCGTCAGTATTTTTACTGCCATTATTTTGACCACTTTCGGCATGTCCCTGGAAGATCCCGGCGAGGCGATCTTTGAAGGAATTACCATGCTCGTCGCTGCAGGCATCCTCACCTGGATGATCTTCTGGATGAGCAAACAATCGCGTTTTCTCAAAAGCGAGCTGGAATCCGGCGTAAATAAAGCCGCGGCTTCCACCGGTATGCGCGCCGTTTTCGGGCTGGCTTTTGTTGCCGTGGTACGCGAAGGTGTGGAACTGGCACTTTTTATTACGGCCGCGTTCTTTGCCACCACCCCGGGCAATTTGAACAACGATATCATTCAAACTCTCATCGGCATAATTCTGGGAGTGGGCACCGCGGTCCTGTTGAGCTGGACTCTCTTTGCGACAACCGTCCGCCTGGACCTGCGGCGCTTTTTCCAGGTAACGGGTTTTCTGCTGATCCTGTTTGCGGCAGGGCTAGTCGCGCATGGCGTGCACGAGTTCAATGATGTAGGCTGGATCCCGTCGATGATCGAGCATGTATGGAATATGGACTCAATCATCAGTCAGTCATCCATACTTGGACAGCTGCTCCAAACCCTGTTCGGCTATAACAGCTCCCCGGCACTGACGGAAATGATCGCCTATTTCGGTTATATCGCGGTGGTCGCCTATTTGTGGAGACGGGAGAACACAGTAACTGTGAAGGCTACAGCCGAGTCGAAGGCCTGACAAACTCTTTTTAGCGGAAACAGGCTTCGGGTCCGGAAGGATGCGAAGCCTGTTTTTATTGATAACCAAACACTTCACGGAATGCGGCGATGACTTCCTGTTTCACCCGCTCCATCGCGGGCGGCCCGGCAAATAGATCTGCAAGCGAAACAATGGGTTCATCCTGCAGGCCGCAGCCGACGATCCCGTCCCAGTATTCCATATCAGGATCTACGTTCAATGCAAAGCCGTGACGTGAGACGCCGCGCGCATCCACCTTGACGCCGATGGCCGCGATCTTGGCTGGTTTCCTGCGATCCTCCGGTTTGCAGCGGGGACATCTGGAATGAACGTCCGCCTGGATCCACACCCCGGTCAGCCCGGTCCTCTGCCCGGCCACGAGCCCGAGCCGCGCCAGCGCCACGATCAGCGTTTCCTCCAGCTTGCGCACATAACCAACGTAATCGGCCTGAGGAATTCTCCCCTCCTCCCCCATCCCCTGGGGAATAGGGATACGGGTTAAGGGAATCAGGGGATAACCCACCAGCTGGCCTGGCCCGTGATAGGTAACGTCCCCACCCCGGTCCACCCAGTGGATGGCGATGCCTTTCTCCATCAGCTTTAACTCACTCCACAGCAGGTTCTCCTGTTTGCCGCGCCGGCCAAACGTGTAGACGTGGGGGTGCTCCAGGAGCAATAAGGTCGGTAAACGCTTTCCCTCTGCGATTTCAAGCGCGTATTGATCCTGCAGCTTCCATGCCGCTTCATATTCGATCAAACCAAGATCATGGATGTCCAGGTTCATTCACACTCTTCTTACTTCGTCTGCTTCCATTTTTCCAAATTTCCCAGTCCATCATATGCGGCGTACTTGTACAGATCCGAGAGGGTCGGATAGTTATAGACCGCCCGGATAAAGGTATCTATGGTTCCATCCGCCAGCATCACGTGCGCGGCAACATGGATCAATTCAGAAGCCTGCTCGCCGAGGATGTGCGCACCCAGCAGTCTCTTATCCTCGGGAGAAAAAATCAGCTTGATCATTCCGCTCAGGTCCCCAATGATCTGACCGCGTGGATTCCTGTCATAAGAGCCGCGTCCCGTCAGGTAGGGAATTTGTTTCGTGAGGCACTCCTCCTCTGTCATGCCAACCATCGATATTTCAGGGATGGCATAGACTGCCAGAGGCACGACAGGCGACATCTCCTCCTTATACGAAAAATTAAACGCATGCGATACGGCAACCCGCGCCTGCTCCATCGAGGTGGATGCCAGCGCCGGAAATCCGATCACATCGCCCGCCGCATAAATACCGGGCACACTCGTTTGATATTTGTCATTGACAAGGATCACGCCCCGGTTCCCCAGTTCCACACCGAGCTGCTCGAGACCCAGTCCCTGCACATTGCTCTGCCGGCCCGAAGTCACCAGGATGATCTCGAACTCCCTGGTGGTCTGGTCGTCCAGGGTTAATTGGACACAATCCACCTGAGGATCGATCGCCGTCACACGGCGACCCAGAGCAAATTCAAGCCCCAGTTTTTTGAGCTGGTCCTGCAGGCGGAGGATGATTTCAGTATCCACGAAGGGCAGGATGCCATCCTTCGGATCCACCAGCGTCACCTGCACACCCAGCGCGGTAAAGATGGAGGCATATTCCGTACCGATGACGCCGCCCCCAATGACCGCCATATTATTGGGAATTTGCTCCATGTGCAGAATGGAATCCGAATCGAAGATTAATTTTCCATCAAAAGGGATGGCGGGCGGATGCCAGGGAGAGGATCCTGTGGCGATCAGGATAAAGTCCGCCGCTGATTTCCATCTCCCCGTCCTCCTGGATGACCTTCACGGTATGAGCATCCTTGAGCGAGGCATCACCTTGGATCAGTGTGATATTGTGCTGCCTGAGATTTCCCCAGATGATCGCATGCTCATTCATCACAACGAGCTGCTCCCGGTACATAAAGTCCTTGACCGAGAGATTTTCCTTAAGCGAATAGTCGATGCCATACAGGCCGCGCTGGCGCAGGCCCGAATAATATAACGCCGCTTCGCGTAATGTCTTGGAAGGGACGGTGCCAGTGTTGATCCCCGCGCCGCCGATCTCAGCGTTGCGCTCGACCAGGGCGACCCGCTTTTTGAAGTACGCCGCCTGGGCAGCACCCTTCTCGCCTGCCGGTCCCGAGCCGATCACGATCAAATCATAGTGTTCCATTAAGCACCTCTACCGCGTGTCCCAAAAAAACTTTACTTGTTATATGGAATTATAAGCTGCGATTCAAACATAAAGTTGAGTAAATTATGCGGCACGATGTAAACTCCCATTACGCGCCAGGAATGAATATGGATTTTTAATTTTTCCATTCGGTGAAAAGCATCTCCACCGCTGCACGAAGACTTACTCGCTCGCTTCCAGCCACCTGGCCTGATTCTCCAGCCCATTGTAGGCGGCATATTGGAAGGAATCAGACAGGGTGGGATAATTATAAACAGCATCGATGAACGCGTCGATGGGGCCGGCCGTCAGCATGACATGACAGGCGATGTGGATCAGCTCGGAAGCCTGCTCCCCGATGATGTGCGCCCCGAGAAGTTTTTTATCCGCCGGTGAAAAGACCAGCTTGATCATCCCGCTCATGTCCCCGATGATCTGTCCGCGGGCATTTTCCTCATAATAGGCACGCCCGACGAGATAGGGAATATTTTTTGCTTTGCAGTCATCCTCAGTCAAGCCCAAAGATGAGACCTCGGGAATCGCATATACTGCAAGAGGCACGAAGGGCGCAAGCTTTTCCTTGTACTTCAGGTCAAAGGCATGCACAACTGCCACACGCGCCTGCTCCATGGAGGTGGAGGCCAGCGCCGGAAAGCCAATCACATCCCCCACTGCATAAATACCAGGAATGTTCGTCTGGTAGTTTTCATCCACCAGGATCAGCCCGTGCTCTCCAAGCTTGACACCGACCTGTTCCAGGCCCAGCCCCTGCACGTTGCTCTGCCTGCCGGCGGCAACCAGGGCAACATCAAATTCTCTCTCCTCCTCCTTTTTCCAGAACAACATGGACGTGATCGACCCTGCGGCTTGATCTCTGTCATGCGGTCGTCGAAAATGAACACAAGACCCAGCTGTTCTGAGCTGGTTGGTCAGTCTGCTGGCGATTTCCGAATCCACAAAGGAGACGATCCGCCACGCGCGGCTCGATCAGGCTCACCCGGACACCCAGCGCCGTAAAGATGGATGCATATTCGGTGCCAATCACGCCCCCACCCACGACCGCCATCGTTTTGGGAATTTGCTTCATATCCAGGATGGTATCGGAAGTCAAAGATCAATTTGTCATCAAACGGGATTTCAGACGGATGATGCGGAGAGGAACCGGTGGCAATGAGAACGATCTCAGCAAAAATTTCAGTTTCTGATTTCTCAGACTTGACGAAAACCGTATGTCGGTCCTTAAGCGATCCTTCTCCATGGATAACCGTAATGTTCTCATGCCGTACAGCCTGCTCGATCATGGTCCGCTCTCTGCTGACCACGATCCGCTCCCGGTACATGAAATCCTTGACCGTCAGATTTTCCTTGAGCGAATAGTCGATCCCATACAGCCCGCGCTGCTGCAAGCCGGAAAAATATAAGGCTGACTCGCGCAATGTTTTCGAGGGAATGGTTCCGGTATTAATGCCTGCGCCGCCCAGGTAGGGTGCGCGCTCAATCAGCGCGACTCTCTTTCCATACTGAGCGGCTTTGGATGCACCCTTTTCCCCCGCTGGCCCGGCGCCAATGACGATCAAATCATAATGTTCCGACAATACCGCCTATCTCATCAATAACTTCACTTCTTGCCTGAGTTTGTTAGTGGAGAAGCCAGTTTAGAGTAGGTAAATGATGCAGCACTCTGTAAAAACTATCCAAACACTCTTCGATATAGATCAGATTCCAGTAAATGATCAGGATCACAGCGATTCTTTAATTTCTTGAACCTTGCAATGGTCTCGTCGCCCAAAAAGGCACGCGTATGCCCGGCGGATGTTTCGCTGTTCTTGGCAAAATAGAAGCGACCGCCGCCCTGGATGACCATGTCGTCGAATTCCTTCAACATCTGCCTTAACGAAGCACGGTTGTTGTCTGTCACTTTGAAATCCAGCGCCAGTGAATAGCCGTCCACGGCATGGGAAATCAGGAATTTGTCCGGGCGGTGGCGCTTGGTCACACCCAGGTAGGAAGGCATTCTGCGCTTGAGAGACAGGGTCAGCATCTCCTGCCAGACGTCCTCGGCGGTCTCCTTCGGCAGGAAGGACTGGTACTGGACCAACCCGCCGCGTCCATAGGACAATTCCCAGTTGGGAACGTAATCGAGCAGGAAATGAAACGCGGCGTGAGGCTGGCGGAAGGTGTGTGTGCGCAGCGAAGCCACATACTTGGCCACGTTAACCCCCCACCATCCCAGGTTGTTCGCAAACGGTTTCATGAAGATATACAGAATGGACTTGGGGAATACGCCAAAGATGCGCGGCGGCAGGACCTGGTTTTCCAGCTTCATGGTTTCCCGTGCGTTCGGGTCCTCAGTACCGTGCAAATAATTGGCGGCATGGATCTGGCCCGCGGCCAAGGCCTTTTCCACCGGTCATCGTATCCATCCAGCCGACCGTGTAATCAAAGTTGGGTGCCTTATCGAACAGGAAGGAAAGATGTTCGTGAAGATCATGGACAGGCCAGGCATGGACTTCCAACAGCCCTGAACTCAATCCGCTTCATCTGCATGGTAATGGAGGTAAAGATGCCCAGCATGCCAAGTCCACTGATCATGGAGTAGAAGAGGTCGGCATTAATTTTGGGCGAACAGGAGACTTCCGCACCAGTGGGCAGCATGGCCTTGAATTCCACGACATGCTCACCGATGGTGCCCATCCTGAAGTTATTCTTGCCATGGATGTTTGCCCCAAGACATCCGCCCAGCGTAGTCTTCATCGTACCGGAGACAACCGGAGGCCACCAGCCATCCGGCTCGATCCGCTGCCAGAGCTTTTCGAGCGTGACGCCCGGCTCACACGTCACCAGACCGGAAGCCGGGTCCCATTCAAGGATGTGATTCATGCGGGACAGATCCAGCACGATGCCGCCCCCGTTGAGTGCCGCGTCGTTATAGCTCCTCCCCGCGCCGCGTGCAGTGACGGTCAGTTCATGTTTTTTGGCCAGGCGAAAGACTTCGTGGATCTCCTCGGCGCACTCGGGCCGGAAAAGGTAGGCGGGTGCGTGCATGGAGTGGCCGAAGTTTTCCAACTGTGTGAAGTTGTTCAGCGTGAAAGACATGGTATTTTTATAAGTTTTGGAGTCCTGGATCTTGTTCCTGAGACTCAGTGGTAAATCGTTGGTTGCCATGGTTAGAATGTTAGCTTTCTGAAAATGAATGAAGGCGTATGTTGGATTGCAAGCATGATCCAGCGCCAGCGGCCCGGCGTGTAGATCTGCTGTTTGTGCTTGCGGATGGCTTTCCAGATGTCCTCGGCGGCTTTCTCGGGCGGGATCACGAACGGGGTTCCGCCCTGGGCTGCTTTGAGCATATCTGTCTGTATGAACCCGGGCTTGACGGTCAGCACATGGACTCCATCGCGGGTGAGGCGGTTGCGCAACGCTTCCAGGTAGGTTACCAGCCCGGCCTTGGAAGTGTTGTAACCGGGATTGCCCACGCGCCCGCGGTCGCCGGCCACGGAGCCGATGCCCACGATCTGCCCCGCCCGCGCCGAATGGAACATTTCGGCTACCGGGGTCAGCCAGGCCATCGCGCCCAGCAGGTTTGTCTCGACCATCAGGCGGTCGTTGTCGAAATTATACCTGTCGATCCCGCCGGGGGGACGGTTGATCCCGGCGCAAAAGATCACCAGATCCAGGCCACCCAGGTCGGCTACGATCCTGCGCAAAAGCGCCGGGACATCTTCGTAGTGGGACACATCATGCACATATGGATACGCGCATCCTGCTCCCAGGGAGGCATTGAGTTCATTACAAAGCGCTTCCAACTTGTCTTTGCGGCGGGCCAGTAATGCGAGCGAGTATCCTTCGCGGGCCAGGCGGCGCGCCAGGGCAGCACCGAGACCATCTGATGCACCGATGATGATCCCGCGCCGGCGTGGGCTAAGCGGTGTGGCAGGAACAGGCCTGTTGGTGGCCTGCGCATGAGTGTTTGATGAATCTGACACGTCGTCCTCCAGAAGGTCCATTTATTTTAACATATCCGTTAACTTCCCTCCCTTGCGGACAATGTCATTAAGCAGTTTAATAGCTGCATAACGTCCCAGAATCAGGCACATCGCTGCGGTCAACGCTGTAATGGGACTTGATATAATGATCTGTAAATCGCTCAAATACAGGACAAAAGCCCCCAAGTAGAAGCCAGTTTATGATTAAACCTTCGATCGAAGACAAGAATGGGTGAAAGCAAGTTAAAGGTCCTCGCCGAGGCGCGTCGCATTCTCGAAGAGCAGGAGGTTTCTGTAGTGGACAGGAACACTCTATTCAAGCTGCTTGACATTCTTACTGTTGCCATTGAAAAACACCTCCCGGATCAGACTGACCAGCTGCCCACCCTCAGCGAACAGTTACTCAACGACCAGGCTATTCTTTCCCTTTTGATGCAGCAGGCTGACGAGCTGGATACTCTCAAGAAGTTGAGCATCCATCTTACCTCCAGCCTCGACCTGCCGGACGTGCTGGACGCAGTCGCCACCGAAGCGATGCGCCTGATCGACAACGCCCGGGACGTCAATATTTTCCTCTACAAGGGTCTTAAGCTTTCCTTCGGCGCGGCTCTCACTGCAGACGGCACCCGCAACAAGCCGTGGTCCCCGCCCCGCATGAACGGCCTGACTTATACGATTGCACGGGGAGGCGAGATGATCATCGTTGAGGACATGCAGCATCATCCACTCTATAATACAGCGTCCAAGGACTGGTCCGGCTCCATTATCGGAATTCCGCTCAAGGTCGGTGACATCGTGGTGGGCGTGATGAATCTCTCCCGCATGACCGCGGGCGGGTTTTCAAATTCCGAGCTGCGCCTGCTCAGCCTGCTTTCGGACCAGGCCGCAGTAGCCATTTCCAATGCCAGCCTGCATCAAATGATCAGCCGCCAGGCCTACAGCGATATGCTGACAGGTCTGCCCAACCGGCGTGCCCTGGATGAAAGACTGGAAGAGGAAGTCCTCTCAGCACGCAGGAACAGCTATTCCTTTGCCGTCATTATGATGGACCTGGATGGTTTCAAGAATGTGAACGATACCTATGGTCACGCGACAGGCGACAATGTTCTGCGCACGGTGTTCAACCAGATGGCGCGCGGTGTCCGCAATACGGATTTCCTTGCCCGCTATGGCGGTGACGAACTGACTTTGATCCTCAGCCAGTCCGAAATGGCCTCAGCACAGATCGTTTCCGAAAAAATTCTGGAAGGCATGCGCAACATCAAATATACACTCCCGGACGGGCGCAGGCTCAAGCTGGGCATATCCGGCGGCATTGCCATCTACCCCGTCCATGCCCGAAACGGGGCTGACCTGCTGCGGGCGGCTGATGCAGCTCTTTACCATGCCAAGAAACATAGTAGGGGCACGTTTGAGGTCGCCCGGGGTGTTACGAACATACTCGAGACCAACCGGGCTGAAAGCGTTTAGCATCCGAATGATTTTCCGGGGGTTATAATCATCAAAATTTATAGACCCTGAAGGTTTCTTACATAAAATATCATCCTGCCTTCCAGTGGAACTCTTTCACAAGTTTATGCTGGTCGCAGTGGAAACCTTTGGGTCTTCGTCACGGAGAACTCATCATGCACCGCAAAGTCAAAATCATTTTGAATCCCATGGCAGACATGGGGAATGCCTGGCGGGTGGCCCGCGACCTGCGATCGATTACCGAGCAGCACGGAGACGTGGATTGGAGTGGTACAGTCTATCCCGGCCACGCCATTGCCCTGGCTGCACAGGCGGGAGACCAGGGGTATGACATGGTGATCGCCATGGGCGGGGATGGGACGGTCCATGAGGTTGTCAATGGGTTGATGAAAATCCCCGCAGAAAAACGCCCGGTCCTGGGCGTTGTCCCGGTCGGTTCGGGAAATGATTTTGGACATGCCCTGAATATCTCCCAAAACCCAACCGAGGCATTGGTGCGCGCCCTGGACGGCGACCCCATCTCGATCGATCTCTGCATGATGACAGACGAACACGGTCGCACGGAGTATTTTGACAATACCCTGGGTGTTGGCTTCGGCGCGATGGTCACGATCCGTTCGCACAGAATCCCTGTTTTGCGCGGCTTTTTGATCTATCTCATTGCCGTGGTCCAGACCATCATCATCGACTATATTCCGATCCATATGCAGATCAAGACGGACGAGCAGGAGTGGGAGCAAAAGGTCAAATACCTGGTGTTGTGCAATGGCGCGCGCGAAGGCGGCGGCTTCCTGGTTGCGCCCGATGCAAAGATCGGCGATGGGATCATGAACTATGTGATGATCACCGACGTCAGCCGCCTGATGATGTTCCGCATCCTGCCGGAGGTTATGAAGGGCACGCATGGGCGCTTCAAGCAGGTGCGCATGGGAACATGTAAAAAGTTCTCGCTTACCGCAAACCGCCCGCTCTACATCCATGCGGATGGCGAGATCTTCTCAGGGCCCGGGACCGACCTGCGCAAGCTGAGCTTTGAGATCCTGCCGGATGCGCTGAAGGTGGTAAAAGGATAAATATGTAAACAACAGGTAGACAGGTAAAATTAATACCTGTGTACCTGTTTACCTGTCTACTTGTATACTTATCCCCATGCCTGAACTGCTTCAATCCCTGCTTAAACAGGATATCGGCCATCTGCGCATCATCGCGGAATTTTGGGGGATCGAGTTGGAGTCGACCACGGCCGATGATGCGCGCGAGGAGCTGTCCGCTTCGCTCCTGGATGCGGAGCTGATCGGCGAGCTGGTCGAGTCGCTCTCTCCCCAGGCGCAGTCGGCGCTACGCGCCCTGGTGAAGGCAGAGGGACGCATTCCCTGGGCCGTGTTCACACGGCAGTATGGCGACATCCGTGAAATGGGCGCGGCCAAAAGGGATCGTGAGCGCCCGCATCTCAAGCCCGCCTCCACCGCCGAATCCCTGTACTATCGCGGCCTGCTTGCCCGGGCCTTTTTCGATGACGACAAGGGACCGCAGGAATTCGCCTACATCCCCGATGATCTGCTCGAACAACTCTATAACATTTTCGATGAAGAAGTCGTGGACGAACCGGTGGAAGTGAAAGCGATATCTTCCCGAAGAAGGCAGCAGCCGAAGCCGAAGCGCTGGGCCGCCCTGCCTCTCCCGGTGAAAAGGGCAGGGAGATCCTGGCCAACGATTCCATTCTCGACGATGCGACCACCTTCCTCGCCGCGCTGCGCATGGGCAGGACTATGGAGTCCACCAGCTCGCTAGTTGGTAACGCAGGAGCGAGTTCCCGCACTCCAAAGTCTACTCACTGCCGCAAGACTGATCCGGAAAGACGCTCCCCAGGCAGAAGCTGTCAAAACCTTCCTGGAATGCCCGCGCAGTGAAGCCTTGAAGATCCTGCAGGATGCCTGGATCGAGAGTGACTCATTCAACGAGCTCTGGCTGATGCCAGGACTTGTCTGCGAAGGCGAATGGCGGAACAACCCGCAGGAGACGCGCGAGTTCCTGTTGAACCTGCTCGATGCCATGCCCGAGGAGAAGTGGTGGAGCCTGAACGCGTTCGTCCGCGATATCAAACAACAATTATGCCGACTTCCAACGCCCTGCCGGTGATTACGACTCCGTGGTTCATCAAGCGCAGAGCGGATGGGCAGTACCTGCGCGGCTTCGCCTCCTGGGACCAGGTGGACGGCGCACTGGTCAAATACTTCATCACAGACATTCTGCACTGGCTCGGACAGGTAGACCTGTCCATTGCGGAAGGAGCAGCAGAACCGACATCCTTTAAGATCAACTCTGCTGCTGAATCTCAAAGGCTGGATGAAACCGGGAAAATCCATGTCTCCTCCCAGGGAGTGATCTCCATCCCAAAATCTGCCCCGCGTGTGGTACGCTACCAGGTCTCGCGCTTCTGTGAATGGGATGAGCCGAAAGAGAATGTATATCGATATCGCCTCTCGACAAACTCGCTCTCCAAAGCCAGGGAGCAGGGACTGAAAGTGGAGCACCTGCTTGTCCTGCTCTCCAGGCATACGGACGCCGGAGTTCCGCCTTCACTGGTCAAGGCCCTCAAACGCTGGGAAGTGAACGGGACCGAGGCCCGGCTGCAGACCCAGGTCATTTTAAAGGTCAGCAAGCCTGAAGTCCTGGAAGAGATGCGCAAATCGAAGGCGGCGAAATTCCTCGGCGAAGTATTAAGTCCGACAACGGTGATCGTCAAAGGCGGAGCGATCCAAAAGGTAATGGAAGCCTTGATGGAATTGGGCATTGTCGGCGAAAGTCAGATCGGAGAATGAACAGAACTGTCTCCAAGGCGCTCACGCTCGAAACATCCTGAAATATGGCGACTGTCACGCAGGAATTATGACAGTCGCTTTTTTTGTTCGTGGCTATAATGAATTAAAAATATCATGTCAGCGCGAGCGACTTGATCTAGCAGAGAAACCGGGTTCAAAGAGAAGATTGCTTCGTCGCTCCCTATCGGTCGCTCCTCGCAATGACGGAAAGTATAGGAGTCTCCATGTCCAAACTCGACTGGCTCAATCAGGAAATTGAAGGCTTGAAGGAACAGGGTCTGTACAACCGCATCCGCACAATTGGCTCGGCGCAGGGCGCCTGGCTGGTGGTGGACGGAAAGAACGTGCTCAACTTCTGCTCGAACAACTACCTCGGCCTGGCCAATCACCCCAAGATCGTCGAGGCAGCAAGGAAGGCGACTGAGAAATATGGTGTCGGTCCCGCTGCGGTCCGCTCGATCGCCGGCACCACGGATCTGCATGTCCAGCTGGAACAGCGGCTGGCAAATTTCAAGGGGGCGCAGGATGTGATCACCTTCCAGTCCGGCTTTACCGCCAACCTGGGCACGATCTCCGCGCTGGTTGGGCAAGGAGGACGGGATCTTCTCGGACCGGCTCAACCACGCCTCCATCATCGACGGATGCCGGCTCTCGGGCGCGAAGATCGTGCCTTATGAGCATAACGATCCGAGCGCGCTGGAGGATGCAATCAAGGAAAACCTCTCCAGCTTCCGCCGGGCCCTGGTCGTCACGGACGGCGTCTTCAGCATGGACGGCGACATCGCCCCCCTGCCGGACTTGGTTGAGGTCGCCAGGAAATACGACCTTCTCTTCATGGTGGATGACGCCCATGGCGAAGGCGTGCTGGGGAAGGGCGGCCGCGGCATCGTGGACCACTTTGGCCTGCACGGCAAGGTGGACATCGAGATTGGCACCATGTCCAAGGCGTTTGGCGTGGTCGGCGGGATGGTGGCAGGTGACAAAATCATCATCGAATGGCTGCGCCAGCGCGGACGGCCGTTCCTGTTCTCCTCGGCTGTCACCGCCCCAGATGCGGCCGCCTGTCTCGCCGCGGTCGACCTGCTCGAAGAATCCACCGAGCTCGTGGACAAGCTTTGGGCAAATGCAAAATATTTCAAGGCCGAAATGAAGAAGCTCGGGTTCGATACCGGCGTCAGCGAGACCCCGATCACACCCGTCATGCTGGGTGAAGCGCCGCTGGCCCAGCAGTTCAGCCGGGAATTGTTTGACGAGGGCGTCTTTGCCATGTCCATCGGGTTCCCAACGGTTCCCAAGGGCAAGGCTCGAATCCGTGTCATGATCTCCGCCGCCCACGATAACGACGATCTGGGCAAGGGCCTGGAGGCATTCTCGAAGGTTGGGAAGAAACTGGGTGTGATTTAATCTGCCAATTGGCATCAAGTAGTTCGTGATTAAACATAAAACTCCGAGTTGTCAACAACACGGAGTTTTACTTTCTACCTGTTTACCTATTTACCCAATCTACCTACTTCGCGTACGCATCCAAAAACTCATCCCAGCCTGTTTGCAAGGCGAAATCCAGCTTTGACCGATAATAAGTGTAATTTGAATCCTTCTCGCTTCCTTTGGAGATATGATAGATCGTGATCCCATGCACATCCGCATAGGAGTTGACATGGCGCTCGTGCAGGATCACTCCGTTGACAGCATTCATCACAGCCTGGCTTTTGGTTTTGATATTCGCATCTGTGACATTGCGGTTTATTTCATATGCCATGTCATAGAGGTCCTTGTCCATGGGCGCCTGCCAGAAGGAGCGGGTCGCACCGAATGCCTGGTCGTATTTCTTGCGATTTGCGGCAAGCCCATTATTCAGCGCAACAGACCATTGATCCACGGCCTTGAGAAGTGTATCAAAGCGTGCATCCACCGCAATCGCAGACCAGGTCTTGTCATCCGTGGCGCTCTGGCTGGAGGCGATCGCCACCTGATCGGCAGTCATGCCCGGGTTTGCGGCCAGTTGTGCCAGGATCAGGTCATACTGCAGCCCTTCCCAATTGACATATTCCTGAGAGCCCGTCACGGCAGTGGCATGTCCATGCCAGAGATTGAAGATCTCAATGGACGCCATATTGCAGCCGTCGTATCCGACCACATCGATAAATCCGAGTGATGGGATGGCGCCTTTCATTTCCTCGTAATCCAGGCTGTCAGCGCTGGTATCGTCCTGCATCACGTAACCGGGATGCCAGTTCCAGCCATGGCCCCAGAAATACAGGGCGTAATGATCGGCGGGATAGTTGGCCTTGGTCCAGGTGACGAAATCGATCAAGCGTCTGTGGATCCCCCATATTACTGCTCGCCCCAATCGGCAACTGCATTGCCGGACGCTGCGGTCATGCCAGGAGTTACGTGAAAGAGCAGGGTCTGCTTGCCAGTCGCCATAGCTGGTATCGTAGCCGGGGCCACGGTCGGCCAGTGCAACCACCTGCACATTGGCGCTGGAACCGGTCGGCGCGAGCTCTGTTTCGATATCCTTGACAACGTAATCTTCAAGATTGTTGTCCCCCGAGATATACACCATCACCGTCCATTTGGCCTGGGCAGCTGGTGCAGCAGTTGCACTTCCCGTCATGGATGCGGCGAGTGCCAGCATTATCAAGCTCGTAAGAACGAAGCTTATCTTGCGCATGTTGTCTCCTTTGGCAGAGCAGGGTAGAGTTGTCTGCGAAACATTTGCTCTAGGCAGCCATCCTGAAGCACCCTTCTTCCAATCAAGAGTGTAGCATGGTGGAGATCCCAATTCAATCAGAAAATGTTACAAAATCAAAACAAACCTCCAGGTTCGGGACCTGGAGGTTTGTTTAAGTACTCCAACTCTTTATGAATACAGCATCCTATTTTGCATACGCGTCCAAAAACTCATCCCATTTCGTCTTCCGGGCAAAGTCCAGTGTCCGGTAATATGTATAGAGAGAATCCTTTTCGGTGGCTTTGTCGATATGATAGATCGTGATCCCATGTACATCCGCATAGGCGTTGACATGGCGCTCATACAGGACCACTCCGGTGACCGCATCCATCACCGCCTGGCTCTTGCGCTTGATGTTCGCATCCGGGATAAGCCGGTTGATCTCATATGCCATGTCATACAGGTCCTTGTCGACGGGCGCCTGCCAGAAGGACCGGGTCTTTGTAAAGGCCTGCTTGTATTGCTTCTGGTATTTGGGCAGTCCGTTCTTCAGCGCAGCCGACCATTGATCCACCGCAGTCACCAGCGCGTCGAAGCGGCTGTCCACCGCAACCGCGGACCAGGTCTTATCCTCCGTGGCGCTCTGGCTGGTGGCGATCGCCACCTCGTCGGCGGTCATGTCCGGGTTGGCGGCCAGCTGCGCCAGGACCAGGTCATACTGGACGCCTTCCGAGACAACATATTCCTCTGAATGAGAAAGCGCCGTGGCGTGTCCATGCCAGAGCAGTTCCACTTCGATAGCCGCCATGTTGCATCCATCGTAGACAACCGTATCGATGAAGCCAAGGGAGGGAAGAGCAGCTTTCATCTCCTCCATACTCATCGTATCGGAAAGATTCGGATCATGATCTGAGGTATTTACTGTTTGGTCCAACATTACGTAATTCGGACGCCAGTTCCAGCCGTGGCCCCAAAAATACAGGGCATAGTGGTCGGCCGGGTAGTTCGCCCTTGTCCAATTTACAAATTCGATCAAAGTCTGCGGATTGGCCATATCGCGCTCTCCCCAGTCGGCAACCGCGTTTTCGGGTACGGCCGTCATACCCGGGGTGATGTGAAACAGCTTGGTGGTCTGCCAGTCACCATAGCTGGTGTCGTAGCCAGGAATCCGGTCCACGAGCGCGACCACCTGCACGTCAGCGCTGGACCCTGTTGGCGCAAGCTCAGTTTCAATGTCCGGCACCACGTAACTTTCCAGATCGTTATCCCCGGACATGTAAACCATGACCGTCCATTTTGCCCTGGCTGGAGGCGCGGCAGAGGCGCTTCCCGCCAGGGACGCTGCAAGCACAAATACGATCAGGATCGTGAGAATGAAATTGACTCTGCGCATGTCATCTCCTTTGGCAAGAACGAACCGTGCGAAGAAATCCTTCAGCAGGAAACGCTGCCCTGCATCGTTACCCTTCTTGAAAAAAGTTTAGCATAAAAAAGGTCTGTATTCAAGCATTTACGATTATCCGTCTTCTGCGTGGCGTTGGGAAAGGAGAGCATCGAAAAAGGCGGACAAATAAGGAATTCCTTCCATTCTCAACTTTCCCTGATCCAAGTATGATGAAGGAATGCACTACCAGCAACGTGAACAGAAAGATCTGATGAAGGAGCGCGCTTCTTTAACGCGCTTTGCCTGGCTGTCGATTGGAGCAGCCCTGGCGACGATCACGCTCAAGACCAGCGCTTATTTCCTGACTGGTTCTGTCGGTCTCTTATCGGATGCAATCGAGTCGCTTGTCAACCTGGCCGGCGCGGTCATGGCGCTGGTCATGCTGACGATCGCGGCCCGCCCGGCAGACGAGAGCCATGTCTATGGACACAGCAAGGCCGAATACTTTGCCAGTTTCGTGGAGGGATTCCTGATCCTGGGCGCCGCGATATGGATCATTATCACGGCGATCAACCGCCTGCTCCATCCTCAGGAATTGGAGCAATTGGGCATTGGCTTGATCGTTTCGGCTGCCGCTTCGGTGATCAATTTCATCGTTGCCCGCATTTTGATGGACCAGGGCAGGAAGCGGGATTCCATCAGCCTGGAGGCCGATGCCCAGCATCTGATGACCGATGTGTGGACGTCAGTTGGCGTCATCGCCGGCGTCGCGCTGGCCGGCATCACGGGCTGGACGGTGCTCGATCCTCTCCTTGCGATTGCCGTGGCACTCAATATCTTATGGACAAGTTATCAATTGATCCGCCGCTCCGTGTACGGTCTCATGGATGCTGCCTTGCCTGAGCATGAGCAAAAACTGATCGAGGAAGTGATGGCAAGGCATCGCGGAAAAGGGATCCATTTTCATGCCCTGCGGACGCGCCAGGCCGCGGCGCGGCGATTCATCTCGGTACACATCCTTGTCCCGGGCGAATGGACCGTCCACGACGCCCACCATATTGCGGAGGATTTCGAAGCAGATGTCCGCGCAACCCTGGGCGGGGTCGTAACCGTGTCCACCCACCTGGAGCCGGTCGAAGATGAAATCTCCATGGACGATATTTATCTTGACCGATTGGATTAGCGTTGCTGGGAAGGAAGAGAACATGTCACAGGCAGATGCTCAAATTACAAAAGGCAAACTGATCGAACAGGTTCGCCTGCACGACCATCATGACCCGCACCGTCGCGGCTCACGCCTCTCGGACATCATCCTCGGCGGGCAGGATGGCCTGGTGAATGTGCTCGGCGTCATCCTGGGCGTGGCCGCGGCAACACAGGATACAAGGATCATCATCGCGGCTGGTCTGGCGGCGACCTTTGCGGAATCCATCTCGATGGGAGCGGTCGCTTATACATCCACGCTGGCGAACGACGATCTTTATCTTAGCGAGCGGGAACGTGAGTTCCGTCACATCCACCTGGCGCCAGAGGTGGAAATAGAGGAAATTCGCGACATCTATCGCAGCAAGGGATTCGAAGGAGAAACGCTTGACAAGATCGTGGATGTCATTACGTCCAACCCGGAAGTCTGGGTCAATGTTATGATGTCGGAGGAGTTCCAGATGACGCCTCCTGATCGATCCAATGCGCTCATCTCGGCAGGGATCGTTGGACTTTCCGCACTGGTCGGCTCACTCATCCCCCTGCTCCCGTTCTTCTTCTGGAGTGTCAGCACGAGCATCTGGCTCTCGATTATCATTGCCGCCATAACTTTGTTTATCGTCGGGGTGTACAAAGCGCGGGTCACCGTGGGTAAACCCTACAAAAGCGGACTGCAGATGGCCGTCATTGGCACTGTCAGCGCGCTGGCCGGGTATGCGGTCGGATTGATATTTAGGGTGCCGACCGTACCGTGAGGAACAGGTTATCAGCCCGCTAACCGGCGGGCAGCCATCCATAAATGATTATATTCATGGGACAATCGATTCAAAGGAGCAAAAATGATCCCTGACCAGTGGTATGCAATTCTGGAGTCGGATGAAGTAAAGAAGGGGAAACCCATTGGTGTTACCCGCATGGGGGAAAAGATGGTCGCATGGCGTGATCGCCGCGGCGCGGTCACGGTCATGTCTGACAGGTGTCCACACCGCGGTGTGCAGCTCAGCGTTGGTGTGCTCAAAGGGGATTGCATCCAGTGTCCGTTCCATGGGTTCGAGTTCGATACCAGCGGCGCCTGCAGCCTGGTCCCCGCCAACGGCCGGAATGCCGAGCCGCCCAAAGCCATGAAGGTGCACACCTATCCCACACGCGAGGCGCATGGGTTTATCTACCTGTGGTGGGGCGAGCCGCGTGATTTCTACCCGGAGCTGCCTTTCTTCGAAAGCATCGGCGAGGACATGGTCTACGGCAGCCTGCGCGATCACTGGGCCACGCATTACTCGCGTGCCATCGAAAACCAGCTCGATACGGTCCATGTCCCATTCGTGCATTACAACACCATCGGGCGCGGGAATAAAACGGTGGTGAATGGACCGCTATGCCGCGCGGAGGTCTGTCACCCGGGGGACAATCTGTTGAATATCTGGGTCTTCAACGAAGCGGACCGGGGACAGACACCGCTCAAAGCCTCCCAGATCCCTGAACCGGACCGCCGGCCCTCGCTGCAGTTCCGCTTCCCCAATCTCTGGCATAACTGGATCAGTGACGACGTGCGCGCCGTGATCGCATTTGCCCCCATTGATGAGGAGAACACGCTCATGTACGTGCGCTTCTATCACAAGTTCCACATGCCTGTGATCAGGAATATCGTCAACTTCGTTGGCAGCCAGAGCAACAAATATATCGAGCGCCAGGATAAGTCCGTGGTCATCACCCAGCAGCCCAAGCGCTCCGACCTGAACATCGGCGAGAAATTGATCGCGGGCGACGGGCCGATCATCACCTACCGCAAGATCCGCCGGGCGCTGATCGAACAGGCGAAAGCTAATAAAAACTCTCTCACAAAACTCGACATAGAACGGCAGGATACGTATCGTGTGATGAATTAACAATGCTGGCATTTGGAGTAAGAATGAATGTTACACCCCCTCTATCCGGCACGGCCAATTCGCATCCAATGGTTATGACCTGAGACATTTTGGCCATGGTTGGACGCCAATAAACGAACGACAAATCAAAAGATAAACCCTTGCGAAAGTGGATAAACAATCGCAAGGGTTGTTCGTTATGTGACCGGCTCCCTTTCCTTCCAGATCGTAAAGTTCTTCAGAATGGAACCACCCAAAAATTCGCGGACGATCGATGTCTGCGGGACGAGACTGATATCCAGCGGCAGGAACCATTCCAGGAAGGCCAGCAGGCGCTTGGCTTCGATATATTCGGGTGTCCCATACTGGACCTGTCGCAGCAGGGGCTCGGCATAGGGTTTGAGTGCGGCAAGCTCATACGCCAGCGCGGAGTTGAACATCACATCCGCATTTTCCTGGTAGGGGAAGATATGCCGTTTCTCCCCGCGCCGGACCGACTCCCAGTTGGCGATGGTCTGGGCGGCGCTGTAGCCGCGTTCACGCGCGTCCCGGACGATGCGGCGGATGAGGCGCGTGTCGGTAGTGGAGACGCGGTTGTGGCGGTCCAGGTTCAGCTGGGTAAGGGCAGAGACATAGATCCGGTAGGCCTCTCCGCTGATACTGGGCGGGATGAGGCGCGGGTCCATCCCATGGATCCCCTCCAGGATGATCGGTTGACCGTTCTTCAAGCGGATCACCTCCCCCTCCTCCCGTTTCCCGGTCTTGAAATTGTAACGTGGCAGCTGGACTTCTGCACCTTTGATCAAAAGCTGCAAATGCTCAGCAAGCAAGGACAGGTCAAGAGCGTCGATGGCCTCGAAGTCAGGCTTGCCGTCCTCGCCGAGCGGGGTTTCATCGCGGTCGAGGAAATAATTGTCGAGCTCCAGCGGGAAGGGCGAGATCCCCAATGCCAGCAGCTGGACAGTGAGACGGCGCGAAGTGGTGGTCTTCCCGGCCGAGGAAGGACCGGCGATCAGGATGAGGCGCGAGCGATCCAGCTGGTCGCCGATCTGGTTGGCAATACGCGCCAGGTGGTTCTCGTGGAAGGCCTCCGAGACCAGGACGATCTGGTCGCTGCGCCCGCTCTCGATCGCGTCGTTGAGCGACCCAACGTTGTCGATCCCCAGCTTTGCCAGCCAGTCTCCGTACTGGAGGAAGGCACCCAGCAGTTTAGGGTACTCGGGCATCGGCAAAAGTTCTGTGGGGTTATGGCGGCGCGGGTAGCGGAGTGTAAAGCCGGCCTCGACGTTTATCAGGTCGAACCAGCGCAGGTATCCGGTGGAAGGGACCATATACCCGTGATGATAGCCCATGCGCTCACCGAGCTGGTAGAGCGTCAGGTAATTCTTTTGGCGATGCTTCAATAGATTGACCTTGTCATCATAGCCGCGCTGGCGGAAATACTCCACTGCCTCCTGCAGCGGGACCTGCTTGCGCACGAAAGGCAGGTTGGCTTCGATCAGGTCAAGCATGTGCTGTTTTAAGGACGCAAGCTCGGAATCAGATAACGGGAGGCGTCCTGTCACCTGGCAGTAATAGCCGCCTGAGGCGACCGAGTGGTCCACAAAGAGATTGGCATCCGGATACAGGTCGGCGAACGCCATTTCAAGCAGGAAGGTCAGGGAACGGCGATAGATTCGCGCCCCATCCGGCATCGACATGGTGACGGGCGTGACGCGTGAATCCATGTCAATGGGAACGGTCAACTCGCGCAAGTTGCCATTGACAACCGCAGCAACCACTGGGGCAGGCAGTTCCAGCGTGGAGAGGAAATCCTCCACCTTTGCATTGCGCGGGCCTGATAGAACGCGCCCATCGGGGAGATGAATTTCAACAGATGAGCGCGGTGGAACAAGGCTGAATTTTTCGGTCATCTTTCACTTTCATTACGTCGTTGCCCCGACTAAGCGTCGCGTGGCGCTGTGGCGACACAATCTCCCGGCTCTGAAATACTCTTTCCAAACAAATACCTGTTGATTAGGAGGAGATTGCTTCGCTAAGAACGCTCGCAACCCCGGCTACTTTCGCCGGGGCAATGACATTAAATTACGGGAATTTTCTCCAATAACTTTTCCGGCTTATGCGCAAATTCATTCGAGCGGAATTTCATTATTCGTAAGAGCCATTAAGGTCTCGGTCAAGGCTTTGTTCACAGGCGTCGGCACGTTGCATTTCTCTCCGGCGCGCACCACTTCACCGTGCAGGTATTCCACTTCGCTTTTGCCGCGTCCGGCATGCAGGTCGATGTGAAAGGAGGGCATCTTCGCGCCGCGCCCGGCGCCGGCTGCACGCGAGAGGAAGGGTTTCGACAGCCACAGTGGCAGCTTGGTTGCATACGCCAGAGCACGGACCGGAGTGCCGGGCAGGTCCACCACTTTGATGTCCTGCGCCTCCATCACAGCGAGACATTCGCGCAGCATGGCGATCTCGAGCTTATAAAGGTCCCTGTTGGCGAACACTTCCCCGGCAGTCATATCCAGAATGGCGGAAGTTGGATTGGCAAGCAGGTTGGTCAGCATCTTGGACCATTTCATGCTGGCAGCGTCATCAAATAATTTGGAGTTGAGAAGCGCCTTGTCGAAGGCGATGTTCAATCTTCTCAGAGAGAGGATGTCCTTTGGCTATACCCACGCCGCGCAAACGCTCCAGGACGATATCACCGGCCCCGCGCCGGCCGATCGCGCTGGTCACAGTACCGTAGATGACCTTGTCACTTCCCAGAGCTTCTGCGATTGCAGGTTCATTAGAGACACCATTCGAGAGACAAAGGACTGGGGGCATCTTATCGGCATAGGGTTTCATCCCCTCGAGCGCAGCCCGCGTGTCGAAGGATTTCAAGGCGAACAGGGCAACGTCAAAGGGTCCGTAGCGAAGCGCATCATCCAGCGAGGAAACGATCTGAAAGGAGGGAGGCGTAATGCGGAAGGCTTCGTTCGTCTTGCGGCGCTTATCCAGGGTAAGGTCAAGCCGCAGGCCGCGCTCGTGCAGTTCCTCCACAACGGCCGGATGTTCCACAAAGACGACCTGGTGGCCGGCCAGCGCCAGGCTGCCGCCGATATACGTTCCGATCGCGCCCGCACCAAAGGAAAGTACCTTTAGCTTGCCGTTCAAAGGATTGGACAGTTCTGAAAAGGCCATGGAAATTTTACGCTTTTAGGGATTTTAAATGAGCGCGGTCGTTCACGGTATCGATCAGCCAGCGATGCTGGTGGGGATAGTACACCACGCGCGCAAAGGAGGTATTCTCGAAACGGAAGCGGACACCCGAAGGATCCACATGCGGGGCAATCCCGACCACCGCGTGCATGAGTTGGTTCAAAAATCCGCCATGCGAGACGATCAGATATTTTCCCGGGGGCTTGCGCAGGAATTCCTGCAGGGCCTGCCCGGCGCGCAGGAACAGGGCCCAGTCGCCCTCCCCCTCCCCGCCGACAGCGTCATACGGTGTGACGTAGGGAGGCTGGGGCATCTTGAGGACCTCCTCCATGGTCAGACCTTCCATCTGGCCGATGTGCCGTTCCATCAGGATTGGGTTGAACTCGATCCTGACTCCTTCCAGGTAGGAGGTGGCGATCTCAGCCGTCTCCTGCGCCCGGGCCAGGGTGCTGGTGATGACCAGGTCAAACTTTACATCTTCGTCCTTCCAGCGCTCGGCCAGGGCGCGCGCCTGGGCGCGTCCCTTCTCGGTGAGCGGATAGTCGGACTGTCCCTGCCAGCGAGATTCAACATTGCCGACCGATTTGGCGTGACGCAGGAAAACGAATTGATACACAGGTTTATCGGAAGGACTCACTTTTCAACATCCTTTTTCAACAGGTATACAGGTCTGCGCTTGACTTCCTGAAAAATATAACCGACATAAATACCGATAAACCCCAGCAGCACCATGATCATCCCGCTGACGATCAGGATCACGAACATCAGCGAGCTCCAGCCCGGCGCCAGATTGGACGTCCGGCCCGTGACCCAGAAGGACAGCACGTAGATCATCTCGAGCGCTGCCAGGCAGAAGAAGATGCCGCCGGCGCTCAAACCGATGTAAAGAGGCACCAGGGAAAAGGAGAAGAGGGCATCCATGGCCAGGCGGAACATCTTGCCCAGGGAATACTTCGATTGACCTGCCACCCGCCGGGTCTCATGATAGGGCAGGATGACGCTGCGATAGCCCATCCAGGCAATCATGCCGCGCAGGAAGCGGTGATATTCAGGCATGGACTTGAGCGCCTCCACCACCTGGCGGCTGACCCCGCGAAAATCGGCCGCGCCGGCAGTCATCTGTGTGCCGCTGAGTCTGTTGATCAATGAATAAAATCCAGACGAGGTCGCTTTCTTAAACGAAAAAGACTGGTCTTCCTCGATGCGCTGCGCCTGGACGATATCGTACCCCTGCTCGAACAGCGCGATCATCTGGGGGATCATCTCCGGCGGGTGCTGCCCATCTGCGTCCAGGGTGATCACAAAATCCCCGCGGGAGGCGTCGAGGCCGGCGGTCAGCGCAGCCTGGTGCCCGAAGTTGCGCGCCAGGGTCAGGACCGTGATGCAGTCGTCCTGGTGGGCCAGCGCGGCCAGAGAATCGCCAGTCGCATCCGTGGACCCATCGTCGACAAAGTAGATATGGAATGTATGCGGAAGCTGCCGGATGACCTCGCAAATCTTCCCGTAGGTATGCTCCATAACCCCCGCTTCGTTATAGACTGGGATGACAAGGTCGATGTTTTTTTCAGGCTCTTTCGGGGACATTTAGCTTGAATTCTACCACGCCCCCGTTCTTTGTCTTGTCGCCTACAACTTCACCCCGTGTCTATCCGCAAGGATGGAGAGCGTACGCGTCACTTCCGCCCGGATCTGTTCCCGGTTCCAGCCCAGAGCATTGGCGAAGATCAAGGCGAGCTCATCGATCATTTCACGGTTCACGCGGCCCAGCATCCCGAGCATGGAGCGGCGCAGCAGAAAATCGTCGAGATGTACTATTTTTTCACGCTGGATCAGGAAGTTTATTTCACGGCGGGAATAATCGGGTAAAGTGCGCGGAATTTGGTCGGTGCCCCCGTTCATGAAGGTGGCGATGGCCTCGGCCCGGGTACCGTAGCGCTTGAACAAAGTATTGAGGCGCTCACGGGTAACTCCCGTCCAGGCAGAGAGGCTCTCGATCTGGCGCCTGAGCTCTTCCGGATCCGATGGATAGCCGCGCCCGCCGCCGATTGGAAGGGACTTTGTATCCTTTTTGCGGGGCATATCGAGATATGCCAGCGCCTTGTCCGTGACCTGCTCCGAGAAGGCCCGGAAGGAAGTCCACTTGCCGCCCACCAGCGAATAGACCGGGAAGCGCAGGTTTGTCCAATCGCCGCTGAGGACCTCGATGCTGTGGTCACGCGAGATCTGCCCTGCCCGTGTGCCATTGGAACGGGGCAGCGGGCGGACACCTGAATATTGAAAAACAATATTCGCGCGGGTCAGCTGGATCTGCGGAAAAACGCGCCTGACCATCCCCAGGAAATACTCGATCTCCTCCTCCGTGCAGCGCGCCTCATCGGGGTTCTCCACCGGGATGTCCGATGTGCCGATCAGGATGCGGTCGTACAGGGGCAGGATCAACACAATGCGCCCATCCTCATTCTCGAAGAAGAACTCGTGGTCCCCGATCGTCCGGCTCAGCTCCTCATGATGGATAACCAGATGAGAGCCTTTTGTGCCGCCGATAAAGCCGCTCGAGAAGCCCAGCTTGCGGTTCGTAAAATCGATCCATGGGCCTGCAGCGTTGATGACAAGCTGAGGTTTGACAGCATAAGTTTGATCGGTCAGCTCATCCCGGAGCATGAGAGTATCCTCACTTCCACCGATCATGCTGACATAATTCAAAGCCCGCGCTTTGGGGCCTTCCGCTTCAGCATCCAGCAGGGCTTCGATCGCCAGTCTCTCCGGCTGCAGGATCACGCCATCATAATAGACAGCCGTGTTGACGATTTCGGGATTAAGGGGCTGCCATTTTTCCAGCGACTTTCTCCGTGAAAGGAACCTGTGCTTTGGCACCAACGCGCTGGCCGCCCTGCGCGCCGGTGTAGGCATCGTACATCATCAGGCCGATCCTGATGACCAGGGACCCGCGCTCGGAGGGCTTGTCGAGCAATTTCAGGAATTTCGCCGGCGCGTTCAAGCAGGCCGGACATGCGTTTAAAAATTGGGATAACTGTGGGCAGCGGCCTGACCAGGTGCGGCGCGTTCTGGATCAGACGGTTACGCTCCTGCACAGCTTCGCGTACCAGGCGGAATTCACCGTTCTCCAGATAACGGATTCCGCCGTGCGCCATGTGTGAGGAGGCAGAGCTTGCGCCCGAGCAGAAGTCCGCCCGCTCGACGAGCAGAACGTCCACACCGTTCAAGGCGAGGTCGCGGAATGTCCCAATGCCATTGATGCCCCCTCCGATCACAAGCACGGAAACATTTGGATTTTCCTTTAAAGAAGAGAGAATATCACTGCGATCCATAATTCTAAGAAGCAACTGACCTTGTCTTCAACCCGATCCAATAGGCGAGTGATCTTTTCCAGCCTGAGTATAACTTCTTTTAGAGAGTACCGCCTGATTACGCACAATAAACTCGATTTCGATACGAAGATGCAAGCCAACAAGTCCACTATTCATGCGACGGTGATTAGCCCACTGGCGGGCGCCAGCGAGAAAGGCCTTTCCGCTCATGGGCTTTTTCCCAGCCGGCTGCACCTCTTCCAGGATCAGGATCCCGCTTCCCGCGCCGACCGCGGGCTGGTCCTGGACGATGAGTCTCTGACCGGCTGCCGCCGGCCCCACCTCCACGCGCGCCCGGTGGATTTTCGAGCGGCATCCCGTCGAAATCCATGAACGCGCCCGGCCAGGGATTGAAGGCGCGCACACGCCGCTCCAGGGCTTCTGCATTCCTGGGTGAAATCAAGCCGGCCCTCCTCCTTCTTGATCATCGGCGCGTAGGTCACCCCTTCCTCCGGCTGCGGAACCGGCTTCAGCTTTCCCGATAAATAATCCGGCAGTGTCTCGATCAGCAGGTCCGCTCCGAGGCGGGACATCTTCTCAAAAGCGGAACCGGCCGTATCGTCCCGCGTGAGGCGAATGGACCGTTTGCTGAGCATGGGGCCGGTGTCGAGTTCCACGTCCATCACCATGATCGTGACGCCGGTCTCCTCATCCCCGTGCAGGATGGCGGCATTGATGGGCGCCGCGCCGCGCCAGCGCGGCAGCAGAGAGGCATGGACATTGATACAGCCAAAACGCGGCAGCTCCAGAACATCCTTGCGCAGGATCTGGCCAAAAGCGGCCACGACGATCAGGTCCGGGTTCCAGGCCCGTAACTGCTCCATCGCTTCCGGCTGGCGCAGCTTTTCGGGCTGCATGACAGGGATGCCCAGCTCGAGCGCGACCGTCTTGACCGGCGGCGCCTTGAGCCCGCGCCCGCGGCCCGAGGCGCGGTCCGGCTGGGTGACAACACCGACCAGATCATACGCATTGGACAACGCGCGCAGGGCCGGCAAGGAGAAATCGGGAGAGCCCATGAAGACAACAGTGGTCATGGGCGCATTGTACCAGCATTGCGATTTTGACAGGCAATTGCATTCTGGTTGCATTGGTTGTAAAATAATCGAAACCCAAACCCAATTTATCCCCGGAGGAACTCATGGAAAACCAACCTGTAATGGACGTTACGAGTGATGATAAGCTGTGGGCGGCATTGAGTTATGTGTTCGCACCCATTGTCGGCATTATCCTGTTGTTGATGCAGGAGAAGAAAGCCAGGCCCTTTATCAAGTTCCATGCTGTGCAATCCATTGCGGTAAGCGTCGCCTTCTGGATCCTCGCGGCCATCATCACGACCGTGACCGTTGGCATCGGTGGACTGTGCGTACCGCTTGTATGGCTGGTTTTCCTTTACTGGGCCTACAAAGCATATCAGGGTGAAATGATCACTATTCCTGTAGTGACCAACATTATCAAAAGTCAAGGCTGGGCATAAAAATAATGGGCTACTTGACGTAGCCCATTATTTTTCATCAATCACAAAGCATGGAGGCATACAACATGGATATTGGAAAGTCATTCAGCTACCCATTCGAGGACAAACAATGGGTCTCGAAAGTTGGGCCTGGGCGCTCGTCATCTCACTGGTGCCAATTCTCAATTTTGCCATGACCGGCTACATGATCGCCATCGTTCGAAACTTAATGAACGATGTCCAGGAGCCGCTTCCCAACTGGGATGACCTGGGCAAAAAATTCATGGATGGACTTATGTTGGTACTGGCGGGTCTTGTATATGCCCTGCCGATACTCGTCCTTTCCTGTCTGCCATTGAGTGTGTTTGCGGTACCGGCGATCCTGTCTGGCAACCAGGATATGCAGGGCCTTTCAAATACAATGACAGGAATAGGTGGCGTCCTGTTGGCTGGGCTATCGTGCCTGTTCGTCGTGTATGGGCTTGTCCTTTCGGTGATCTTTCCCGCGATCTATGTTCTCTATGCGCGCGAAGGGACATTTGCATCCTGCTTCAAACTTCGCGAAGTCTTCGATCTCATCGGGAAGAATGCCGGCACGTTTTTCACAGCCTGGGGTATAAGTCTTGTAGCCGGCCTGGTGGTTGGCCTGATTGCATCAATTGTTACAGCAGTCCTGGGTTGGATCCCCTGTTTTGGCTGGATCGTCTCGATTGTGATCACCCTCGGAGTTGGGGTCTACCTGGCGATGATCTATTCCTATCTGTTCGGCCAGTTTGGAAGACAGGCTTTCGGGCAGACACTACCACCACCCGCCCTTCCCAGACTGACCCGTGTAATCCAATTGACAAATTGTTTTCCTGGCCTGCGGAACTCCGCAGGCCTTTTTATTTTCCGCCAGCTATCGTTATGGTCCCCAGCGGGGCTGGTAATCGCAGTAATCGTTATTGGTCAACCTGCGCAGATCGGTCCCATCGGTGCGGATGATGTAGATCTCACAGCCATGGTCATCGCCCGGGTGATCGAAGTAGGCAGTGAATGCCACCCATTGCCCATCCGGAGAAAATGCGGGACCCTGGCTGTTGCCTCCACTGGGGGTTAGCTGGCGCACATTCGAGCCGTCGGCATTCATGATGTACACTTCGCGGTTCCATGCTTCGCCGGAATAGGTGACAATATATTCGCCATCCGGCGACCAGTCGCTGCGACCGCGGATGGAAGGCAAATTCGTCAGCCGCGATAATTGCCGCCCCTGTAAATTCACTGTGAACAGCTCGGTCGGGCCATCCCGGTCGGAGGCAAAAAGGATCCTTTTCCCATCGGGCGACCAGGTGGGATCCCAACCATATATTTTCAAGATGTTGCCCGCGTCCTCTCCATTCGAATCCATCAACATGAGCTGGGATAGATTGGTCCTGGGGTTGTTGCGTGCGAACACAATCCTTTGGCCATCGGGAGAAAACTCGGGAGCTGTATTGACACCGATCCTGTTCGTCAGGCGGTCGACGCTTCCGTCGGCGAGATCAAGCTTGTAGATTTCATAGACATTCTCCTCCCGGAACCCGGCATACAGCACACTTTGTCCATCCGGTGACAGAGACGGGTAAAAGTGCTGGAGATTATCTTCGGTTGTCAGCCTTCGATACCCGGTCCCATCGGCGTTCATGATACAGATCTGGTTCATGGCCGTGACCTTGAAGACCTGGCAGGTAAAAACGATCTGTCCCGCCGGCTGGTCGGAGGAGGAGGGCGAGGGAACCGAAGTTGCGGCTGAATCAGGATTGGAAGGGTTGGTCGTTGGCGTTGCGACCGGCGTGAAAGCACTGAAAACGGGTGCAGTATTCGTCGCCTCTGCCGCAACGGGAGATGAATATCCAGACGGAGTGGAAGCCTGCAAAGTGGCAAACAGATCAGAATCCGGGGCTGGCGTGGGAGCAAACAGGCTGCAGCCCAGGATAAAGAACAGCGCGGCTGCCATCCACAACAGTTTAATTTTCTTCAGGATCCAGCTCAATTGATTCAAGCTCGAATTCCTCACCCGACAATATTTTTGCACCGTAGCTGCCGCAATAGGGGCAGTGGATCTCTCCGTTCAACGGCTGATATTTGCTGAAGCACGCCATGCACTGCACTTCTGCCTTCCTTAAACGGAAATGGAGCTGCGCATGTTCCGCGGGCGTCCCCTGGCTGAGCTCGTGCCAATGCTTTCGGATGAGGCCCTGGTCCAGCTCAGCGACCTCCCCCATCACCATATAAACACTTTTTATACGCGTTGCATCCCTGGCTTGCAGGAGTGACTTCTTCAGGATGTTTTGTGTGGACTCGAGTTCACGCATGTCAGGTAGTATTGTTATGCCAGCAGTTGCACTGCTGGCATAACTGTGATCTAAAAATATGCCTCAGGACGGTCTATAAGCCGCATTCTGTCCATGACGCCGAAGCGCCACTGTGCGATCATCTCTCTGGGCGGTGCGTCGCCGCGCCGCTCGGTGCGGCCTACCCGGAACTGACCTCTCCACCGTGTGAAAAGGTACATATGAAGACGAGCAGCCTCCCGTCGTCCGCGGACGACTTCGTCCCTGCTTGGCCTTGCTCCCGGCGGGGGTTACCTGGCCACCCGCATTACTGCAGATGCCGGTGGTCTCTTACACCACCTTTTCACCATCACCTCTCACCCTTGCGGAGTGAGCTGGCTGTTTGTTTCTGTGGCCCTTATCCGGCAGGTTAGCTCCTCACGGAGGGTTCCCCGCCCCGGGTGCTATCCGACGCCGTGCTCTGTGGAGTGCGGACTTTCCTCGATCCCGACAACGCAGGACCGCGATCGCCCGACCGACCTGAGGCGGGAGTATGATACACGCAATGAAAGCGGGCGTCAACATTGGGAGAGGCCTTCCAACAAAGATTAAATAAAGTCCTCCTGGTGTGGCGGGCAGTTTGGAGTGCTTTTCTGTTGAAGAATCCAGCAAATGGGCTTTGATGCTGCACGACTTGCAAAACTGACATTTGAAATCGGGCTTGCAAATCCATGGAAAACGTTCACCGATTGATAAGACAAGCGGTAAAATAAACCCAATAATTATCCCTTTTAGTATTGGAGTCTGTGTGAGCATCCTGCCCGGGAAATATGCAATTGGACTGACTGGCAATATTGCCACCGGCAAAAGCGTTGTCCGCCGCATGCTGGAACATCTGGGCGCCTATACCATCGATGCAGACGCGCTCTCTCATCGCGTCCTCGCCAAAGGCGCGCCCGGGTATAAACCTGTCCTGGATAAATTTGGCACATGGATCCTGAATGCGGATGGACAGATCGACCGCGCCAAGCTCGGCCGGCTCGTATTCGCCGACAAACAGGCGCTCACCGAACTGGAGGCCATCGTTCACCCGTATGTACGGCAGGCCGTGGATCTGCTTACCCGGCGCGCCACCCAAAAGGTGGTGGTGGTCGAAGCGATCAAGCTGCTCGAGTCGCCTCTGAGACAGCAGTGCGATGCGATCTGGGTCACCGCCGCGCCACAGGAAGTGCAGGTGGAGCGGCTGATGCGGAAACGCGGCATGAGCAGCGAGGACGCGCTCCAGCGCATTCATTCCCAGTCCGCACAGGCGCAAAAACTCGCTGCTGCCAGCGTCATCATCAACAATACCGGGTCGTATGAGGATCTGTGGAAACAGGTCAGTGAGGCGTGGAAAAAGATTGCGCCTCCCTCCGAGGAGGCGGGTCCTGAAACGCTCATTACGCACAAGCCCGCGGCCGGATCCTTCATCCTGCAGCGCGGCAAGCCGCGCGAACTCACAAAAGATTGCCGATCTTCTCACGCGTCTTAGCAAGGGCAGGCGCACCCTGGACCGTAACCAGGTGATGGAAGCCTTTGGGGATAAGGCGTTTCTCCTGCTCCAGCAGGGTGATGACCTGGTGGGAATTGCCGGCTGGCAGGTGGAAAACCTGGTGGCGCGCACAACCGACCTCTACCTGGACATGAAAACCCCGGTTGATAAGGCTCTGCCGCTGATCCTGGGTGAAGTGGAGAAAGCCTCCAGTGATCTGCAATGTGAGGCCTCGCTGGTCTTCCCGCCCATGGAACTCGTTGGATTCAACTCGGTTTGGAAACATATTGGCTACGAAAGACGTTCTCCTGATGCACTGGGTGTACAGGCCTGGACGGATGCAGCCGTCGAGTCCATGCCGCAGGGCTCGGCCCTTTTTTTCAAGCAGCTCCGCACCGACAGGGTCTTGAGGCCGATCTAATCCCACAGCACTTTCGGAATACTGGCAGGAAGATGCAGCTGCTTTCTGAATTCCGAAATTCTAAAACAGCCAAAAGGGTCGGAGGGCATCCAGGCCTGCACCGGAGGGTCGATCAGGCTTCGATATTCCTCTAAGCCCCTATTCAGCCAGTTCCACTATACTGATTAACGCTTCCGCGCATGACGAATTTTCTTAACAACATTCTCTTCATTTTCCAGCGCCTTAATGCATTGAGCCTTCTCGATATTTTATTGGTGACGCTGATCTTTTATGTCATTTTGTATTCCTTGCGTGATACCCAGGCGATGATCCTGTTGCGGGGAATGATCATTCTGATCGTCGCACTTGTCCTTTTGACTACTCTTGTCGAACTCCCCGCCTTCTCCTGGCTCATTCGCAGTATGTTGCCGGCCCTGCTCCTCTCGATCCCGGTGATCTTTGCGCCGGAGATCCGCCGCGCCCTGGAGCGGCTGGGACGCGCCGGCTCATTCAGCCCGGCGACAACCCGGTCGGCCAATGAACAGACCCGCGGTGTGATCCATGCAGTGGTGGAGGCGGCCGCGCGGCTCTCGGCAAGACAGCATGGGGCGTTGATCGTCATCCACAGGCAGGATAACCTGGACCAATATATCGAAACCGGCGTGCAAATGCGCGCCAATGTCTCCCCGGAATTGCTGCTGCAGATCTTTTACCCGGATACCCCGCTGCATGACGGCGCGGTGATCATCTCCGGGGAGCGGATCGTCGCCGCGGCCTGCGTCATGCCCCTCTCAGCCAGTGGGGTCCTGAACCGTACACCGGAGCGCCAGATGGGACTCCGCCACCGCGCCGCATTGGGCATCAGCGAAGTCAGCGACGCGGTTTCCGTCGTCGTCTCGGAGCAGAGCGGCTCCATCTCCATCTCCCATGCCGGGCGCATGATCCGCCGCATCGACCCTGAGAGGCTGGAAAACATCCTGGCGGCATTCTTCCGCCCTGATGTCACCACGCCGCAGCAGGTCTGGCTGAAGCGATTTTTTCCTTATCTTTTCAAACGCAAGGATGAATGACATGCGCTGGTTTGCATCCAATCTCCGCACCTTCCTGCTCGCCTTGATCCTCGGTGTTGCAGTCTGGGTATCTGCAGTTTCGGCGGCCGATCCCGATGAGATGCACCCCTATCCCCGGTCCATCCCGATTGAGATCGTCGGGCAGGATCCGTCGCTGGTTCTGAATAACGAAATCCCTGCCAACATGAACGTTTCCATCCGGGCACCGCGCTCCGTATGGGCAACACTGACCACACAGGATGACTATGTACGCGCCGTTCTGGATCTTTCCGGGCTGGGTGCCGGTGAACACCAGGTCCCCATCCAGGTCCAGGTGGGACTCCGGCCGACACAAATCGTTCTCGCCAACCCGAAATCGGTCACCGTGGATCTGGAATCGTCTGTCACCAAAACTCTTCCGCTATCTCTCGCCCTGACGGGCCAGCCAGCCGCAGGCTACCAGGCCGGTGAAGCAACCCTGGCTAAACAGGAGGTGGTGATCTCGGGACCCGCGTCCCTGGTGGATGAAGCTGTGCAGGCCCACGTGGAAGTCAACCTGGATGGGATACGCGAAAGCATCACAAACGAACCTGTCCCCATACAGATCACCAACTCGAAAAATGAAATCATGAAGGGCCTGACGGTTAACCCGGAGACGGTCATGGCAAATGTTCCCGTCAGCCAGCAAAGTGGCTACCGGGACCTGGCCGTGAAGGTTGTTGTGAACGGGCAGCAGGCACCTGGCTACCGGCTTGAAAACATTTCCGTATTTCCGCTGGTCGTCACAGTGGTTTCCAAGGACCCGGCACTTGTAAATTCGCTGCCCGGTGTTGTGGATACACGGCCTCTCGATCTTCAGGATGCCAAGGAGGATATCTCGACTCGCCTTGCTCTCGACCTGCCAGATGGTGTAACTCTTATTGGTCCACAGACTGTCCAGGTGCAGGTCAGCATCACACCCATTCAAAACAGCATCACCTTATCGAACCTGCCCATTAATGTGACCGATATCGCCCAGGGACTCACCGCTCAGACCTTCCCCCTGACAGTGGATGTGATCATCTCCGGGCCTGTGCCGGTGATCGAAACATTGACTGCACAGGATGTAACGGTTACGGTCGATGCAACCGGCCTGGGCGTTGGCACTTATCAACTAGAGCCCAAGGTGGATCCTCCAAGCAATGTGTCGTTTGAATCCATCCTGCCAGGAACCGTGGAAGTGGTATTATCCATACCTGGCACGCCGACGCCTACACCATTTCCCACCCAAAAGCCATAACGTGTAGTGCGAAGCGTACAAATCCAAAAATTGTACTGACGGCGAAAGCCGTGTCGAAAGTATCATACATCCAATGTCAAAACCGATTGTTGCACTTGTTGGCCGGCCCAACGTAGGAAAAAGCACCTTATTCAATCGCCTGGTCGGAGAGCGTCTCGCCATTGTGGACGAAATTCCCGGAACCACGCGGGACCGTCTATTCGGGGAAGCCGAATGGAACGGGCGCACCTTCCATGTGGTCGATACCGGCGGCATCGATCCCACCCACGGCGGAAAAACCCCACTGTCGATCGGCTCCGCCGATTTCATCGACGAGATCCGCCAGCAGGCCAAGGTTGCCATCGACGAAGCGGATGCTGTCCTCTTCGTCAATGATGGCCAGACGGGAGTGACCACGCCCGACCTTGAAGTGGCGGACATCCTGCGCCGCTCGCAGAAGAAACTGGAGGACGGGACGTTCTGGCCTCCGATCTTTGTTGTCGTGAATAAAGCGGAGGCAAAGGACCGGCGGGACGAAGCGCCTCAGTTCTACGAACTGGGCCTGGGTGAACCGTTTGCCGTTTCCGCGGTGCACGGGACAGGGACCGGCGACCTGCTCGACGCGTTGGTGGCAGCCTTCCCCCAACAGGAGGAGGAAAAGGAGGATGACAGCGTCAAGATCGCGATTGTCGGCAAGCCGAACGCGGGCAAATCCAGTCTGTTGAACAAGCTGGTCGGCGAGGAACGCGCCATTGTCAGTCCCATCCCCGGTACGACCCGGGACGCAACCGATACAAAGATAGATGTGAACGGACTGGAAGTCACGCTGATCGACACAGCCGGGCATCCGCAAGCGCGGCAAGATCGAACATGGTGTGGAGCAGTTCAGCGTGCTGCGCTCCTTCAAAGCCATCGAGCGCGCCGATGTAGCCCTGCTGATGATCGACGCCACCACCGGCATCACCTCCCAGGATGCGCACATCGCCGGCTTCATCCTCGACGAATGGAAATCCTGCGTGGTGATCGTCAACAAATGGGACGCGGTCGAAAAGGACGCCTACACCATGGAGGAGTTCACGCGCAAGATCCGCGCCGACTTGAACTTCATGGACTATGTCCCCCTGCTGTTCATCTCCGCCAAAAACGGCCAGCGCGTGGAACAGGTCATGCCGATGGCTCTCCGTGTCCAGGAGGAACGACTTGCGAGACTGACGACTTCCAAGATCAACGAGGTCATCCACAGGGCCCAGGACAACCATCCCCATCCCTCCCACGCCGGCCGGCAGTTGAAGATGTTCTACGGCACGCAGGTCCGCAGCGATCCGCCGACGTTCATGATCTATGTCAACGACCCGAAGCTGATGCACTTTACTTATTTGCGTTATCTGGAGAACCAGATCCGGGCCGAGTATGGATTTTTGGGGACGCCAATTCGATTGGTGACAAAGAGTAGAAGAGATTAGGGATTTCGAATTGGAGAAAGTGAAAAGAGAACAAATATTAGAGATTAGTGGGCTAAAAAGTAGGCATCGTAAAAAAGGTGCATGCTATGGAGGATTTTCGTTTCACTCACAGTGACATTGCTTTGTAAGAGGGAAAATCTAGTGAGTAAGAAATTCGTTCAAGTTTCCATCGCCATCATCTTTCTTTTCACTGCTTGCAGTCAGGCTCACTACTAGGAGCTACACACCAGCCGCTACAAGTCCACTCTGTGTTACAACGTGTTGCATATCACCACATCACTTATTCCAATCTCCAACGCAACACAATACATCTCATTCCCACCGAAACGCCAACTGCGTCCATCACTCCCCTGCCTACCATTCTCACCTTCACGCCAACATTTGATGTTTCGACAATCCTCACTGTCACGCCCGCGCCAAAGGCTACTTGTCCGCTCAAAAATCAAACTCCCCCAAAGATAATAACATTAGCTTCATACTCCATCAGGTCAAAAATATATTGATTCTGTCGAAACGATTTTGGACTATCTGAATTAAGGCGGAGAGCTCGGCGAATTACAAGCAATGTTCACCAATTTCAATATCCCTTATGCGACTGTAGGACATTACAAATGATGTGGTTCTAGATTTAGTAACCATATATGGTACTGTCGGAATTTCGCAAATTGTTGTTTTGTTTTGGTGCGATGCAGTACAATACGAAATCTTTCCAACGGACCTTGCAGAAGCGGAGACCTATATATCAGATGGTATTAGAGATTACTCAATTAATGACCTATATAAGAATCGCGTTCCCGAAGTGCTTTCCGTTGGAGATGGTCACGTTGGACTAAACATAAACTTGTTGGAATGGAATGGGAATACTTTTGTTGATTTGACTTCATCTGAGACAATATCCAATGCTTGGATGCCAGCTGCATCAAAAGATGATTTTGAATTAATCCACAAAAACCTTGACGGCATACAGGAATTGATTCTACAAAGGAGCACCGCAAAGCTGGTATTATCCTGGAGAACCTCTTCGCACTAAGATAGATACATATCAGTGGAATGGTAAAACATTCTCCCCAATAACGACCTTCAGTTCACCGCAATATCGTTTTCAAGCAGTTCAAGATGCTGATAGCAATGCCTCGCATAATAAATACGATGAGGCTCTTTCGCTATACCAAGATACCATTTTCAGTGACAAGTTGGATTGGTGGTCAAAGGAAAAATATGGATACAACAAGTCCGTTGCTCTTGGCACAACCATACCGGTTCCAAGCATCTGATTCAACCGAATACCCCCGCCTTGCTGCATATGCTTACTATCGCATCATGCTTCTCCACGTTATGCAAGGACACGAATCCGATGCAGGCACAGTTTACAAAACTCTTCAAGAGAAATTTAGCGATGACCTGTATGGTAAACCTTATGTCGAAATGGCAACTGCGTTTTGGGACGCTTACCAATCCACGCACAATATGTCGGGCTGCGCGGCAGCATCCAATATGCGGCGGAACATCCTGAAATTTTGACGCCTTTGGGCAGTGATTATCATGGCTCGCAAAGCCACACCTACGTCCCGGCGGATGTGTGTCCGTTCCGGTAGGAATCAACGACCGACAAATTCGATCAACTGCCTTCCCCCGATCAGATCGAACATCTCATCCCAGCTTGAGACCGCCATCAGACCATGCAGAACGCCAGCCTGCCGGCTCATTGGGTCCGCCGGTTGATCATAGATGTGGACCTTGTTGTCATCCAGGCTCATGACGATGACTCGCAGGTCAGCGGTCGGTGAAACCTGGGAAAGCAATGCAAGGAGTCGGTTGCGGTCGAACCGGTACGTTTCATTCAGCAAAATCACATCCGGATGATATAAACTTAGCTCGGCCGGGAAGGAAGCTGCATCGTCATAGACTTTATGGATTACACGCAATTTGGGATCGAATGACAGCATGCGGACGATGATATCGTCAAAGAGCATTCCATCTCCGAGAACGTAAACAGTACGTGGCAAATGGGATATAGGTGACATGCTGCAACTCTTAAGTAACTGATGTTACGCACGAGGCGTAAAAGCCGAGTAAGATTTGGGCATGAACAAAGAACATTTAGAATTGTACACTGATTATTTGCTCAGCACCTTTGGTTATGCAACGGCCACCGGACTTTCACGAATGGTAGAAGGACAAGTGGCCCATGATCAAATTACACGTTTTTTGTCCGCCGAAGAATTCACCTCCAAAGATTTATGGACTTTGGTGAAACCGACCGTTCGTGAAGTGGAACAAGAAGATGCGGTTCTGATCTTTGATGACACGATCCAAGAAAAACCATACACCGATGAGAACGAAGTGATGTGCTGGCATTATGATCATACCAAAGGTCGTGCTGTGCAAGGGTTCAATCTGCTCAATTGTCTCTATCATGTCAAAGGCATCACCATTCCGGTGGCGTTTGAATTGATCAAGAAGCCAATCGAGTATTGTGACCTCAAAACCCGCAAGCGCAAACGAGCCAGCTTATACACCAAAAATGAATTGATGCGCCAAATGCTGCTGGTGTGCGTGCAAAATAAGCTGAAGTTCCGCTTCGTTTTGTTTGACACCTGGTTTTCATCGAAAGAAAACATGTGTTACATCAAAAAAGACCTGGTCAAGGATTTCGTTTGTGCCCTCAAGAGTAACCGGCTGGTTGCGGTGAGGAAAGAAGATTATCTAGCCGAGCGTTTCACAGCGATTGAAGACTTGCCTTGGCAAGAAGAGACAGTGTTTATCGGCTGGCTCAAAGACGTGCCTTTTCCGATGAGCTTTGTGCGCCAGATTTTTACGAATAAAGATGGCAGCACAGGGTTCCTCTATCTTGCCTGCAGTGACACAACGCTGACGCGTGGACAAATTCTAGCGGTCTATCAAAAACGATGGCCGGTGGAAGTCTTCCATAAATCACTCAAACAAAATGCTGCTTTGGGTAAAGCACCTGTCCGCCGCGTCGTCACCCAAAATAACCATGTCTTTGCCGTTTTGTATGCCGTTTTCAAATTGGAATGCCTTTCCATCAAACGGCATCTCAATCATTTCGCTTTGCGTGCACACTTGTATCTCAAAGCGATTCGCGTGGCTTTTGATGAACTCCAAACTCTCAAAGCTGCGTAACATCAGTTAAGTGTCTGCTTAATCTTGGGAAAAGTTACGCCCCGGCACCAAAATGACTTAAGTCAATGGCTTATAATGCTCACAACCCAAAACAAAGGCCTTTGTTATGCAACAAATCTATGATTATGTGATCATTGGGAGCGGCTTCGGGGGAAGTGTCTCTGCCATGAGACTGACTGAAAAAGGCTATTCCGTCCTCGTCCTTGAAAAAGGGAAGCGATTTGAGGACAGGGATTTCGCCAAATCCAACTGGCAGTTCTGGAAGTATCTCTGGCTCCCGGCCTTGCGCGCCCATGGCATTTTACAGATCAGTTTCCTGAAAGGTGCCATGATCCTGCATGGCGCCGGCGTCGGCGGAGGCAGCCTGGGATATGCCAACGTGCTGGAAGTCCCTACCGAGGCAACATTCGCCACGCCTGCCTGGAATCAAAACATGAAATGGGGCGAGGTGCTGCGTCCGCATTATGAGCAGGCCAGGAGCATGCTCGGCGCAGCGCGCAATCCCAAACTGTGGAAGGCAGATCTGGTCCTCCGGCAAATGGCAGAAGAAAGCGCGCATGGGACACACCTTCCGCGCCACGGATGTCGGCGCGTATTTCGGGGAATCGGGCGTTACAGTCGCTGACCCGTACTTCGGCGGCGAGGGTCCCGACCGGGCAGGCTGCAAGCACTGCGGCGGCTGCATGGTAGGCTGCCGTTACAACGCCAAGAATACACTGCCTAAAAATTATTTATACTTTGCGGAAAAGAACGGCGCAGATCGTCAAAGCGGAAGTGGAAGTGATTGATGTCAGACCATTGACCATTGACAATGGACAGTCGCCGATCCACGGTCATCCGTCCACGGTCAAAAAGCCACGCTATGCCGTTACCTATCAAACTTCCACCTCCATTTTCAAACGCAAACAGACTGTCCACGCCAAAAACGTCATCTTCTCTGGGGGCGTGATGGGAACGATGAAGCTGCTCCTCAACCTGCGGGACGTGAAACAGTCACTGCCCAATCTTTCGCCAAGGCTGGGTCACATGGTCCGGACCAACTCGGAGGCTTTGCTGGGGAGCGTGGCACGCAAGTCCGATATCAATTATTCTGAGGGCGTGGCCATCTCGTCCATCTACAACCATGACGAGATCACACGCGTGGAGCCGGTCCGCTATCCTGATGGTTCGTCGCTGATGCGCTTCCTGGCGGCCCCTTTTATCGATAAGGATGTCAGCGTACCTGTCCGCATCCTGAAATTTATCGGCTGGGTTGTTACGCATCCATTAGATTTCGCAAAAGCGTTGATCCTGCCCGGCTGGGCGCACAATGTGACCATCCTGCTCGTCATGCAGCACACCGACAACCGCATGCGGTTCCGCAGTGGACGAAGTGGATTCACGCTGTTCCGCCGCGGGATGGTGGCGGAGAAGGAGCCTGGATTTGAGATCCATGCGCATGTGAAGGGTACGCATGCCCTGACGCGCGAATTCGCAAAACAGACGAATGGCGTTGCGCTGGGTTCCCTGGGTGAAAACCTGCTGGGCATGCCAACGACAGCCCACATAATGGGCGGCGCACCAATCGGGCAAAATGCCGGGGAGGGGGTGGTAAATGAAAGATTCGAAGTGCATAATTATCCGGGCATGTACATTATCGATGGCTCGATCATGCCTGCCAACCCGGGCGTAAATCCATCCCTGACCATCGCCGCCCTGGCGGAATATGCAATGAGCAAAATTCAAAATAACTCCGCCGGCTTCGACTTGCCCTTCTCTGTCCATCCTCAGGACTATTCACCTACCGGTGTAAAAGGGAAACCATGACCAACTTTTCCACCTCCCATGACTTTGCCGAACAGCTTGACCGGCAGGATCAACTTGCCTCCTACCGTGAGCAGTTTGTCTTCAGCGACCCCGACCTCATCTATCTGGATGGCAACTCCCTCGGCATGATGCCCAAAGTTGCACAGGAGAGATCCCGCCAGGTCGTGGACGAGCAGTGGGGCGCAGATCTCATCCGCGGCTGGAACAAAGGCTGGTGGGAAGCCCCGCTGCGCGTGGGTGACAGGATCGGCCAGCTCATCGGCGCAGCACCCGGCCAAACCATCGTCGGCGACACGGTTTCCATCAACCTCTTTAAGCTGGCGACTGCCGCACTGACGCTTCAACCGGACAAAACCCGAATCATCTACCGACACCTTCAACTTTCCATCAGATCTTTACATTCTTCAAGGAATCATCAAATTACTTTCCCCCTCCCCCACCTTGGGGGAGGGTCGGGTGGGGGTCATGATCTGAAGCTCCTCGGCGCCACCGACAACGACATCACGCCCGACCTGGCAGAACTCGAATCAGCCATCGACGAAAATACTGCCCTCGTCACTCTCTCGCACGTCGTGTTCAAAAGCGGATACATGTATGATATGCAGCGGGTCACCGAACTTGCCCACGCCAAAGGCGCGCTCGTTCTTTGGGACCTCAGCCATTCCGTTGGATCGGTCCCTGTGGAGCTCGATGCCTGTAACGCCGACCTTGCCATCGGCTGCACGTATAAATATCTCAATGGCGGTCCGGGCGCGCCCGGGTTCCTATACGTCAACAAAAACATCCAGGAAAGACTTTCTTCACCCATCTGGGGCTGGTGGGGACAAAAGAATCCCTTTGACTTCGATCTTGAATACACTCCCGCTCCCGGCGTGCAGCGATTCAATGGCAGGTACCCAGCCCATGATCTCCATGCTCACCATGGAAGCTGCCCTTGAACCGCTCCTGCAAGCCGGGATGGATGCACTGCGGGCGAAATCCATTTTGATGACAGACTACGCCTCCTTCCTGACCGATGAGCTGTTGGCCCCCCTCGGCTTTTCGCTTGGCTCCCCGCGTGACTCCGCCCGGCGCGGCTCCCACATCAGCATCCGCCACGAGCATGGCTACCGCATCAACCGCGCCCTGATCGAAGAGATGAACGTCATCCCCGACTACCGCGAGCCCGATAACATCCGCCTCGGATTTGCACCGCTCTACATCTCCTTTTCCGACATCTGGGAAGGCTTCGATAGAATTCGCAAAGTAGTACAGGAAAAGCGCTACGAGAAGTTCCCCAGACAAAAGCTGGCGGTGACCTAAACTCCTCCGTTAAACGCCGAAGGCGTGAAATCACCTTGGCCTTCGGGTTGAAGAATTTCCCAACCCCGAAAAGGATGAATTGGTCTGCTTCTGTTTGCTGGGCGGTATTGATGCTGCTGGAAGGATTGACTGCAGAAGCGGCCCTCGAACGCGTCCGCCAGCACCATCCCTGGGCGCGGCCGACTCACATCACTGGCTTGCGCTCCGCTGGCTGGAAATAAATCAAAAGGAGTAATGTATGGATACCAAACCCGATACCATCAAAGTCTCGGCATTCCACCGGGAGGAGATCTTTGCCTCCCACGCCAATCTCTATGTGACCGTCAAAGGCTCGTCGATCTTTAGCGGCAATGAAGCCATGAAGAAAGCCCGGGAGGTGAGTCAGCTCGTCGAAGCGCTGACCCGCTTCGGGCTAAGCCCCGACGCGGTCCAGTTGCAGGGAGTCCGCATTGAGAGTGCGAGCGGCAGCGTCCTGAAATCATCCAGCGCCGTCTACCGTCTCAAGATCAAAACCGAAAAAGTGGACCAGCTCGCCGAGCTGTTGGACCTCATCGCCGAGCAGAAGAATGCCACGCTGGAACGGATCGAATGGAAATACCCCGAAGAGGAGGCGCGGGCGCGCGGACTGGAAGGTGCGCTTGCCAAGGGGAAGGAAAAGGCCGCGAAAGTGGCGTCCTCGCTGGGTGTCAAGCTTCTGGGCGTGTATGATTTTACGGAGAACGCCTTCGACGAGGAAAGACCTCCCATGCCGTTCCAGGCGATGGAAATGAACATGAAAGCCCGCGCCGCTGTCGCTGAGCAACCCAGCCTGAATATGGAAATCCAGCACAGTAAAACCATCCAGGTCAATGTGGAGATCTGGTACCGGGTCTCGGACCTCGAAGAGAGGAAGTACCAGTTTCCAGGAACAAATCCAGGTTCAACAGACTGAGATGATATGAGAATTTACACCCAACGATCCCTCGTTGTTTTATTAACGATACTCTTCCTGGCAGGCTGTAATCCACCTTCCTCCACCGTGACACCCACACCAACAACATCAGGTGTGCAAGGCGCAGCCGGGATTGGGGACCCGTACTTTCCAAAACTTGGCAACGGGGGCTATGACGTTCAAAACTACACGATCACGATGGATGTTAACCCTCCTGCCAACACGGTCACTGGCTCCACCACCATCACGGCAAACACAACAGAGTCGCTTAGCTCCTTCAATCTGGATTTTCATGGTCCTACCCTCGATTCGGTTACTGTAAATGAAAATGGATGCAAACGTATTCACGGAGCGGTGATGAATTAACAATCACTCCCGTCATCGCCGCTGGAGGCAGACGCGCCGTTCACCACTGTCGTGCAATATCACGGCACACCGCAGACAATCACGAGTGCCGGTCTATCAGGCATGGGCTGGTCGCATGGAGACAGCGGTGTGATCAACGTGTGGGGGGAACCGGACGCTGCTTCCACCTGGTTCCCGGGTAACAATCACCCACGCGATAAGGCGACCTTTCGGTTTGAGATCACGGTGCCCGATCCCTGGATGGTTGCAGCGAGCGGTACGCTGAAGGAAACAAAACCAAAGGGAGATAAGACAACCTACATCTGGGAAATGGACAAACCGCTGGCAACCTATCTCGCCTCCATCAGCATTGACCAGTACGATCTGGTGACTCAGAATGGGCCAGATGGGATCAAAATCCGGAATTATTTCCCCAAGGATTTTCCAGCCTCCGATCGGCTCCAATTTGCGGCTCTCCCGGCTATGATCGATTTCTTCGATCATTACTTCGGCCCCTATCCCTTTCAGGAATACGGCGTCCTGGTTGCAGGAAAGGATGGGCTTTGCAAGGATACCCAAATCGCGCTGGAGGCACAAACAATGTCCATCCATTGTCCCGTTGACAGCATGACATCCGAAGAAACCATTTCCCATGAGTTGGCCCACCAGTGGTTCGGGGATAGCGTCAGCCTGGAAAACTGGAAGGATATCTGGCTCAAGGAAGGTTTTGCCACATACGCGAGCTGGCTGTGGGAGTCGAAAAACGATCCTGCTGAGTTAGCAAGGATCGCGGAATTTGCCAGAAGCAGCTTCCCCGATTCGGATGCATCCATAGCAGACCCGGGGCCGCATGGTCTATATTCCAGTGAAAGTTATACAGGCGGTGCGCTGGTCCTGTATGCGCTGCAGCTTGAGGTAGGAGACGATACTTTCTTTAAAATTTTGCAGACTTACGCCGAGCGGTATCAATATGGAAACGCCGGGACAGATGAGTTTATTGCAGTAGCAGAAGAGGTCAGTGGGAAGGATTTACAGTCCTTTTTCGATGCCTGGTTGTTCAGCAAGAAATTGCCGGAATTGACTGAATAACACAGTTTGCAGATTCAGACTAGCACTTTTGTTCTAGCAATGATAAAATCGTTCCTTCCCGGAGGAGCGATTTTTTATGTCCCAAGACACCATTATAGTGGATGGCCTGATTAAGACCTATCAAGTGCCCGAACGCGAGGGCGGATTTGGCGCGGCCGTCGGCGGTTTTTTCAAACGCAAATACAAGGATGTGAAGGCAGTTCAAAAAGTTGATTTCAAGATCGCACAGGGAGAGGTTGTCGGATTTCTTGGGCCGAATGGCGCCGGAAAAACGACCACCCTCAAGATGCTTTCCGGCCTGCTTCATCCGACCGGCGGCACGGCCAGTGTGCTTGGATTCACTCCCTGGGAGCTCAAGCCCGAATATCTGCGCTCGATGACCCTCGTGATGGGACAGCGCAACCGCCTCTCGTGGGATATCCCCGCCGCAGATTCCTTCCTGCTCAACCAGGCGATCTACCGGCTCCCGGATGATGAGTACAGGGCAACCTACAAGGAGCTGGATGATATGCTCGAGCTTGCCCCTCTGATGAAAAAGCCTGTCCGCAATCTTTCCCTCGGAGAGCGCATGAAATGCGAGATCGCCGCCGGCCTGCTCCACCGTCCCAAAGTTTTATTTTTGGATGAGCCGACGATCGGGCTCGATATCACCGGCCAGGCGCGCATCCGCGAATTCCTCAAGGAATACAACAAACGCACCGGCGCGACGATCCTGCTTACCAGCCATTACATGGCAGATGTCACTGCGCTTTGCGAGCGGATCATCATCATCCATCACGGCCAGCTCAAATATGACGGCGGCATCGCCGACCTCACCCGCAAGATCGCACCGTTCAAGCTGATCGGCGTCCGGCTGGCGGAGTCCAATACGCATGATCTGACAAAATATGGCACCCCCGTCCAGAACGAGGAGGATTGGGAAAAGGAGTACATCCAGGTCAAAGCCGAGGACGTCACCCGCATCACCTCCGGGCTTTTGGCGGACCTTCCCATCCACGACATCACCATCACCGACCCACCCATCGAAGACGTTATCGAACAGGCATTTAATCAGTAAATTTTTGGAGTGCAGGAGCTGCGCTCCTGCCGGTCAAGCGGCAAGCTGCTTGACTCCATAGAGGATTTAATATGTTCAATATCTTCCGGCGTCTCTGGCAGGTCAACTGGGCGGAACAGTGGCAGTATCGCGCCAATCTCCTCATGTACCTGCTCTACTGGCTGGTCTCCCCCATCATCTATCTTGCCGTGTGGACGAGCATTGCCAGCAGCAATGGCAGCGTAAAGGGGATGACCGTTAATGATTTCACTACCTACTACCTGACCCTGCTGATCGTGGACCAGATCACCAGCAACATCGTCATCCACACCTTTGCCTATAAAGTCCAGGACGGCAGTCTTTCAGGCGAGCTGATCCGGCCCATCCATCCGATGCTGACCAATGCCCTGGTCAATAATATTGCCTTCAAAGCCCTGACCATTCTGGGCTTTATTCCCATCTGGATCATCCTGTATTTCCTCTACAAGCCTGACTACAGCAGCGTGACCATAGCCAACATCCTGCTTTCCATTCCTGCCATGATCCTGGGATTCTTCGTCGGCTTTCTGCTTTCGGCCTCGATCACGTCCCTGGCATTTTGGACGACGCGCGTCTATTCCATCCAGGAGTTCTACTTTGCCCTGGCCACGCTGTTTTCGGGACAGTTTGTACCGCTGACCTTGATGCCGCCTCTCATCCAGGAGATCGCCCGGTATTTGCCCTTCCAACTGATGATCTATTTTCCGGTCGAGCTCATTCTAGGAAATCTTTCGCAGGCGCAGATCATTCAGGGATTTGCATCAGGCATTATTTGGCTGGTCACATCCATTCTCATGTTTAACGCGATCTGGCGTAACGGAGTAAAGCGCTACTCGGCGGTAGGAGCATAAGCATGAACAACACTCTCAAGCTCCTTTCTGCATTTCTGAAAGTCAACGTACAGATGTCGCTGGCATATCGCGCCGACACCGTGGTCAATATCCTGCTGAACATTATGTGGCTCGGCTGGGAGCTGCTAAGTCTCAGCATCATCTTTAGCAATACAGACACCATCGCCGGTTGGGGGTTCGGAGAATTGATCGCTCTGCTGGGCGTCTTCCGCCTCGTCCATACCATGATGGCTGCCATCATCTGGCCCAACACCGAAAGGTTCAACCAGAGCATCCGTGACGGAACGATGGATTACAACCTGCTCCAGCCGGTGAGCAGCATGTTCCTGGTCACGTTTTCGCGGATCACCGTCTGGCGGGCCTGGGACCTGGTCCTGGCGATCGTCCTGATCGTGGTTGGGGTGAACCTGTCCGGCGGCACCACCACCCCACCCGATATCCTGACCTTTATCCTGCTGACCATTTCGGGAGCGATCGTCATCTACAGCCTGTGGATCGTACTCATCGCCCTGACCTTCTGGTTCACCAAGTTCGACAATAATGTCACCATACTGCAGGCCCTGTTTGACGCCGGCCGCTACCCGGTCACTGTTTACCCGGCCTGGCTACAGATAATCGTGACCTTCATCATCCCCATTGCCGTCGCCACCACCGTTCCGCTGCAGGCATTGCGGGGAGAATTAACTCCGGGCAGCATTTTGCTATTCCTGGCAGTGGCAGGGATCAGTTTCCTGATCGCCTCACAAGTGTGGAAACGGGGTTTAAAACAATACAGCGGGGCAAGCAGTTAATATCGAAAATGGACAAGTGCTAATCTTTGGAATATAGCAAATAGGGTGTAAAACCTATGGCATGGTCAGGTTTTTGGCGCGTACAATGACATAAGCCCCCAAGCCTCGTGTCACCAACACATTTGGACAGAACATGGGCCTGCCACCACTGCTGCCACACGCCTGGATCAACCCATCTGCGTACGCTTTCTCCGCCCATGCCGTGGCATAGTAGCTTCTATCCGTCAGATCTACAAACACCATCCCCGTTGCCGGTGGCGGCAGATAGTTATTGCCATATTTCAGCTTGAGCCCAAAGATCACCACTTGTTCGCGAGGCAGCTGTACCCAGGGGCAATATTTCGACGGAGAGGAGCTGCATCCAGAAGTCAGGCCGGTACTAAACATGGCTTCCGCCCAGGGCCGTGCCCAGGTGCCCCTGGACCAGTCATCATAATTGAACTTATATTCCAGGTTGGGTGGTGGAACATAGTTTGCTCCGAAACTTCCGCGCATCATGAACACCGCAGACTGGGCGCGATCCATGATCTGGTCGGGGCAGAATTTCGGCGGACTAGTGCTGCAACCACCAGTTAACCCATTCGCATACAGGATCTCAATATCATTGTGGTAGGGATGGGAAAAAGGCACATCTGCAAAGGTGGGTGCAGCTGCTCCGGTGGCTGCCGCGCCCGAGTCATAATCGATCATGAGACCCAATGTATCCACAGCTTCAAAATCATCACCGGTTAAGTCATCGAGCAAATGCAGCATATCGTTATCCCAGCGCGGATCAGGTGCTCCGGAAACATACCAATTCGATCCATTGTCGGCCAGGATGATCCCATACGTTTTCATGGCCTTTAGGATGACCTGCATGGCCGGAGGATAACTCGATATGTTATAGGTGGCCTTTAGGCGAAAGCGCGCTCCCATGGGAGGAATTTGAGGCGCACCTGGATTGTTCGATGTCCGATGCCGCGCCGGCCAGATATAACCGTTCGTATTTGCAGCAGTAAACCGCAAGGCATGTGTAATTTCCCCACTCAGTATTTCGTCATAGCGAACCAGTCCAGGCAGGATGGGAAGACCGGCAGCATCTGCCGAAGTCCAAGTATCCGGGCGCAGGGCATTCGAGTTCAGGTTCCAGATCGCACCGGATCCGGCGTGCCATGCGCCACCGGAATAACTGGCGTCATAGAGCTCATAAAGTGTGCAGGTGCCATTCTCGACAATCAGAATGTGATGGTCACTGCCATACTCGATGAGTGGATTACCTGGAATGGGGTAGGGTCCCGTGTCTGACTCACCAGGATAATAAAAAGATACGGGGACCTTCCCAACACTACTTCCTGCAATGTTATAGGGAATGCCAATCGGGCCTCCATCCCACGTGCCAGAGCCAAAATCCATGTGAAAGCCCGTGCTGCGACCGATTGTGTTAATCCATTGATCGGAGCGGGCATGAATCTGGCAGGTTATTGATCGGGGTGTTCCATATGTTATCTGCAGGGAAAATCGGACAACCGCCAATCCCCCCGGAAAATGTAGCGCTGCTATTCTGGGAATCAGGTGCTGCTGCTCGTACGGATGGAAGAATTGCTCCTTCTGGAGGAAATAAGAAGGCAGCTATTGTCAAAATGATTGCAATCGATTTCAGGTACAGCATGCGTAGAGAATATGGATTGTGATTCATAAGGGCCTCTACCAAATGCTATCATATCAACCGTTCGGCCTCACAGGTCAATTTTTCAGATTCACATTTCAATTTTGCAAGCGGTATTTGGTTCAAAATATTCCCCAAGTTGCCGCGATTCGAAAGGAGCCAGAGGATGTTATCTCTGGCTCCTTTCCTTAAAAACCATCGAGTTACTTATTTTCTTCGTTCTTTACGTGATCGATCACTTCATCAAACGACAAATTGAGGTTGATTGGCATGCTAAATACCAGCTTATATCCATCAGGATCCAGAACAGTGACTTCGCGTACATTCCAGGGCTGATCAATGGGACCGGTGATATTTGCGCCGTGATCACGGGCATATTTTGCAAAGGCATCCATATCACCACCAAAGTGCTCGAGCATATTGAAGTTCAGGGAGATGCCAACACCCTTTGGGCCTGGTAATTCCTTATTATCCCGGGATTTTGTGATCAGCAAATCCGCATATTTCACCCAGCGCAAGTGGACGAGGCTGGGCTGTCCATCAGGACCCGGCATGCTGAAGATGTGTTTGAACCCCAGCGCGTTTTGATAAAAATCGGAGGAGACTTCCACATTCTCCACCATCAGTGTGGGGAATAACGGCATCGGATAGATTTCCTCTGTCATTTTCACTCTCTTTCAAAAGGAGCAGCCTGTTGGACTGCTCCTTTCTCTCATTCTTTTTGATTTGATACGTAGACCTTCACTGCTTCCCGCATGAATTCGGCCAACTGCGGGTGCATTTTGTCAAAATTCGCCTTAAAGCGTGGGTCGTCGTTATAGCCGTTGGCCAGGGCCAGGAGCTGGTCCAGGTTCGGAGTCCAGAAGTAGTCCATGTGTTTCCGCCAGCGTTCGACGATCGCCTGCACCTCGGGGCTTGCAGCGCCTTTTGGCATGGCGGCGATCATGTCTGTGTAAATGGCCTTGCCTTCTGCCATTATGGATTCCTTCTTTGCCGCGGAGTACGCCTTCCACTTACGGTTCAATTCGCGCACAGTTTCGGGATCGTACAGCTGCTCGGCTTCGGCTGCGTATTGCTCCTGTTCCTGCTCGCTAAAACCTTCGAATAAGCCTTTTTCGCTCATGATGATGTTTCCTTTCAAATGATTGATCGTGTTGTCCACTGTGTGGATCAGGCGATTTAAGCGCGTCACCTGATTTTGCAACGCTTCCTTGTGGCTGTATAACGCGCCGACTACATCGAAGTCACGGCGTCCCATGATCTTCTTGATGTCCTCCAGCGGGAATCCCAGTTCCCGGTAGAACAGGATCTGCTGCAGCCGGCAGAAGGGACTCCTCCCCGTAGTAGCGGTAGCCGTTCTCGCCCACACGGGACGGCTTGAGGAGCCCGATCTCATCATAGTGATGGAGGGTGCGCGGTGTGACGCCAGCCAGTTTGGAGATCTGCTTCACAGTGAACATGGCGCTATGTTAAACCCTAACGTAACGTTAAAGTCAAGGGTTGGGTGAATGATTCTCAGTATTAAATCCTGGCAAGGTTATAATGCGACACATGCAATACTGGCTGGCAACAAATCCCTGGTCTGGAGTGATTCTCTGGATCATCCTCTACACGAGTGATTATTACCTGACCCTCTATTCCGCACGTGGATTCCGGGAGATCGGGCACTTCCAGTTCGAAGGCAGTTTTGAATTGACCCCGCAATATCAAAAGGATATTGACGCGCTTCAAGCCCTTTCTCGAGGCGGCATATTACTAGCGCTTATTGTCTCCAGCCTGGTTATTGTCCTTCTCTGGTGGCTGACCAGGCTTAATTTCTACCTGGAGCTGGCTTATCTCTTATTTCTAGGGATGTTCCTGTTACTGGAAGTTGCCGTCCATTTACGCCATTTTCGCAATGTCGGCTCTGATCCGTGAAGCCAGGAAACATGGCGGCATTGAAGGACAAATCACATATAAGAAATGGTTTTCCTATCGCATCTCAGCCAATGAGCTTTATATAATTTCCGCATTATTTCTGATCTGTTGCAATACTTACATTACAGCCAGTTCTTTCTTGGAGGCGCCATCATGTGCTTTGTCACCGGCGTCCAACATAGCAGGCTGGCAAAGAAAACAAAATCCACTTCCGTGCAAACTGATTGAGACCAAAATATGAAGATTATTCATGAAGATAACCAACTGATTGTCGTTGATAAACCTGCCGGGCTTTCCGTCCTGCCCGATGGATGGGAAAAGGATTCAGATTATCTTGTTAAGGACTTGCTGCGAAGAGACCCTTCGATGGCAAGGATACTTTATCGTCCACCGCCTGGATAAGATCACCAGCGGTGTGATGGTCTTCGCCCGGGATGCGGAGACTCACCGCGCCCTGAACATCCAATTTGAGAATCATGAAGCACAGAAGACCTATCATGCCATCCTGGAGGGGAATCCCAAATGGGAGGAAAAGACTGCCAAGTATCCGCTGCGCGCCAATGTGGGACACAAACATAGGACGGTGGTGGACGACAAAAACGGGAAACCGTCCGAGACGCGCTTCCGCGTGATTAAACGGTATCCGGAAGCGGCGTTGGTCGAGGCGAAGCCCATGACGGGCAGAACGCACCAAATCCGCGTCCATGCTTATGCGTTGGGACATCCACTGGTGGAGGATGTCCTGTATGGTGCACAGGATCAATACGGGATTTCCGCGTCCGATGCTGCATGCGCAATCGCTGTCATTTATTCACCCGGCGACAAATGAGAGGGTGAAATTTTCCTGCCCCGCACCCCACTGATTTTGAAGAGGCATTAAAATAATCGGGGCGGAGTTTTGACCGCCCCGATGGGTTACGAAATCTTTCGTGCTTCCATATAGAAGCGTTTTTCACGCGCCTCCCCCATCGAGAACGTCTTGCGCGGCAGCGCGCCATCGAGAATCACGGTCTTGAACAGATCCGATTTGCTCATGCCGGGCAGATAAAAGCCTGCGTTGCCAGGCTGGCTTCCCAGCTTGACGGTGACATCCTCGCCGTGAACATAATCGATCTTCTCAGCGCCGCCTTCCTTGAGGAAGACATCCAGGAAGGATTGCAGAGTACCGACCGGCAGATTGGAGGATGGATTGGCGATCTCGATCACGCCGAATTCTGTTTCCGCCTCCGACCAACGCCGATGGCCTGCTCTCGACCCTGGGCAGAATCCACCGCCTTGACCATTTCCTCTGCATTCGCGACAGTCTGTAGAGTGAAGTTCGCGCCGAATGTTTTTTCAAGCTCGGCAAAAAGATCCTTCTTCAAACCGAACAGCACACGATGGATGGGCTCGAACTCCAGCCCTTCGTCGTGGACATTTTCGATCTCGACCAGCGCATAGCGGGCAGGATGATCCATGCCGACCTGCGGCTTGATCTTCTCCCAGATGGCTTTGGCTGTGGCAAGCGAGTGATTGCCATCGCCCATCGCGAAGAGCAGCACGGGTTGATCTTTATCAATGCCATATTTTGCGGCAAATGTCTCCGGCTTGGCCAGCCCACGCAATGCTTCAACGACTTGATTTTCAAATTCCTGCATTCACCGCATAGCCAGCGAGATGTCCGCTTTCCAGCATCAGATCAAAATCATATAACTTCTCAAGTTTGGATTTCGCTGCACTCAATGGCTCGATGACCGTGCGATTCGGATCGTCGATCAGCACCAGGATGTGCGGCAGCTCCATCGCTGCTCCCTCGCGGATTTTGATGCGCGGCGGCAGACGGTCGACGATCGTTCCCTCGGTGGCGCGGATCAGGCTCGAGGAACCCTTGTTGTAATCATATGCTTCGAGGTCCAGGCACAGCACGATGCCTTTGCGAGTCTTGCCTGCCACTGTGCGCTCCACATAGACAAGTCCATCATGCGGCTGGAGAATGCCTTCGTCCATGTATTTGCGCATGGTAGCCTGAATATTCCGGATGCGCTCTTCTCCGCCCGGCTTTTCAAGATAAACTTCCGGGAAAGTCAGGTTCAATGTGGAGGGCGCGTCGCCGACGATCTTTTCCACTTCGTTCCAATATTCGGGCTGGGATGTGAACTGGTCACAGGCGATGACTGCCCATTTGGTCAAGTCCGTGCCTGGTTTGGGAAGATATACCTGGGGAATCTGAATGCCAAGGTCGGGGATAATTTTCATGGACATATCCTGATTTATTGTCATTGCGCCCGGCGAATGCGAGCGCTTTCAGCCGGAGGCAATCTCGAACATTTAGATTGATTTGTCGGGTAGACGCTCCTCGCAGTGACGGTGCATTTTCCTGTTGCGTTCGCAAAATCGATCAACTTGGCCGCAACTTCCGCGCCGACGCGGGCCTGGGCTTCCTTGGTCGCCGGCGCCGATGTGCGGGGAAGCAATCACGTTGTCCAGCTTGAGCAATTTCCAATCCGTGGGCGGTTCCTCGGCGAAGACATCCAATGCCGCGCCTGCGACCTTGCCGCTGGTCAACGCCTCGTAGAGTGCTGCTCTCATTGACGATACCGCCGCGGGCGCAGTTGATGATCCGGACGCCGTTCTTCATCTTGGCGAACTGTTCTGCCCCGATCATGTTGGCAGACTCTTTGGTCTTGGGCAGATGCAGGCTAATGTAATCGGACTGGGCCAGGAGTTCATCCAGTGTGACCATTTTGGCCCCGTTATGGGAGGTCACATAAGGATCATATGCAATGACGTTCATGCCCAGGGCATGCGCGCGTATGGCAACTTCATGCCCAATGTTGCCATAGCCAATGATGCCGAGAGTTTTGCCGCCGATCTCATCTCCGGTGAAGGACTTTCTTGTCCCATTTTTCGGCTTTCATTGTAGCGGTCGCCCTGTACAGGGAACGTGCCAGCATGAACATGTATCCGATGGCAAGCTCAGCCACAGACAAGCCGTTGGCAAGCGGGGTATTCATGACCGTGATGCCCTTGGACTTGGCATACTCGTGGTCGATGGTATCCAGCCCTGCGCCGCCGCGCACGATCACCTTCAGGTTGGGGCAGACGTCGATCAACGGCTGGCGGACCTTGGTCCGCGAGCGGACGACCATTCCGTCATAGGCGGGCAGGACGTTCGAGCAGTTCCTCAGGGGTGATATCGTCGCGCACATCCACGGTCAGCCCGCGGCGCGCATCTGTTCGATATATTCCTTTTCGGTCTTGTCACAAATTAGAATTTTCATTGAATTTCTCCTTGGTTGGGTTAAAATTAATAACAGAGACCTACCCGACGAATCGGCTGGTCTCTGTTGAAAAGGTGAAGCTCATCACAAAATCATTTTACATTTGGCATAACTCTTTGTCAACGACATATATCAGGCCGGAAATGTGCTGATTGTTCTTGTTGATTTGTCTGACAAAAGCTATAATGAGCTGAAATGATATTCGCAGGTAGATATTCCGCGCATCTGAGCGCGCCGTACACAACTATAGACACAGGAGTAATTTCCATGACCAAAACGTGTATTCAACTTTCAACCCGGGTCCCGCTGTCCTGCCTCTTGAAGTGCTGGAAAAGGCACAATCTGAGCTGCTGGATTTCAAAGGCACGGGCATGTCGGTGATGGAGATCAGTCACCGCTCGAAGGAGTTCGAAGCTGTCATCCAGACCGCCGAAGCGGATCTGCGCGAGCTGCTTGGCATTCCCGCCAATTACAAGATCATGTTCCTGCAAGGCGGCGCCTCTCTGCAATTTGCCATGCTGCCGATGAACCTGCGTGCCAGCCGGCGCCTCCGCCGATTACATTGTCACCGGCACATGGAGTAAGACCGCCATCAAGGAAGCACAAAAACTCGGCACGGCGCGGGCCGCAGCCAACACAGAAAAGGAAGGCTTCAACTGCCTGCCGGAGAAACTCGACCTGGACCCTAATGCCGCATATCTGCACTTCACCGCCAATGAAACCATCCACGGCGTGGAATTCACCGAGGAACCAACTCCACCGGCTGGCGTTCCGCTGGTATGCGATACGTCCTCCGATTTCATCAGCCGTCCAGTCGACGTTTCCAAATACGCGTTGATCTATGCCGGCGCACAGAAGAATGCCGGACCTGCCGGCGTGACCGTTGTCATCGCCCGCGATGATATGCTTGAGCGCACTCCTGCCAATCTGCCGGTCATGCTGGATTACAAGACCCTGGCCGCCAGCGGATCCCTGCACAACACCCCGCCTGCCTTTGCCATCTACATCGTGGGACTTGTCTTCCAGTGGGCGAAGAAACTGGGCGGTCTGGCCGAGATCCAGAAGACCAACCGCAAAAAAGCGGATGCAATCTACAATGCGATCGACGAAAGCGGCGGTTTCTATCGCGGCCATGCCATGCCCGAAGCTCGTTCTGTCATGAATATCCCCTTCCGCCTGCCTTCAGAGGAATTCGAAGACACCTTCGCCAAGGAAGCGAAGAAGAACGACCTGATCGGCCTTAAAGGACATCGCTCGGTCGGCGGCATGCGCGCCTCGATCTACAATGCCATGACCGTCGAAGGCGCGGAAGCATTGGTTCAGTTCATGAAGGAATTCCAGAAGAAGAACGGATAGGTTCTGTCATTGCCCCGGCGACACTTGCACCTGGCGCAAGTGCAGGTGAAGCAGCCGGGGTTACCAACAGTTCTGTAATCTAATTGCCCGCTTTCTTTCGAAGGCGGGTAATTTTGTTTTGGTTATAATTACCGGATGGATATGTTTTTCCCGGAAGACCATCTGAACCGAATGACGCCCGAAGAGACGCACATTACAAGCCTTGGCGCAGAGCCCTATCCTGACGGCTATCGCCTGCACGTCAATATCGAGATCACTCCCTTTCAAAAGCGTCCACATATTGAAGTGACGCTCAGCGACGCGGATGGCGAAGTGGTTGCCTCCACAAGCATCGTCGAGCCGATGAGCTGGAAAATGGAATTTACCATGCACATCCGCGGCGAGCTCAACAATCCATATACCCTGGAAGCAAGACTTTTCTACCCCGATGGACCGGCCGATGAGCCGCGCTCCTTTAAATTCGAGGTGAAGCCGCCTCAACCGGACTCTGCTTCATAACTTTTCATGCGAAAAACATTACTGTCCCGTTCCATCACGCTAACGGCAATTCTGTCCATTATCATTCTCGCACTTCTGGGCTGTGCTCCACAAGTAACGCTACCTCCTGAAATTATCAACACGATCGCGCCGCCTACAGCGACACAGAATGCCATACCTGTCGTTGCAGAAATCACTGCGAAGGACATGGTCATCTTCTCCTTCGAGGAGGATGGGTTCGCCCATCTCTTTGCCTACATTCCCAACAAGCTGCCGCTGACGCGCATCACATCTGGAAACTGGGATGATGTCACTCCCTCGCCTGAGCCTGGCGGGAAAAAGATCGCATTCGCATCCAACCGCAGCGGATTCTGGGATCTGTATCTGATGGATCTCTCCACCGGCAAGATCACCCAGCTGACTAATACGCCCGAATACGAAAGCGCCCCGACCTGGTCGCCGGACGGATCATTCCTGGCCTACGAGACGTATACCGGCGATAATCTCGAGATCGATGTCGGACCGTCAGATCATCCACTCGAGGGCGCTATCCGCCTGACGAGCTCGCCCGCCGCTGATTATTCGCCTGCCTGGGCGCCGGATGGACGTCATATTGCCTTCGTCTCAGATGGCGATATCATACTGGCCGACCTGGATAAAACCGACAACAGCCGTTTCACGAACCTGAGCAACACGGAGTTCGCGGCCGAATCACATCCCGCCTGGTCACCTGACGGCCACAAGCTCGCCTGGGCTTCCGCCGCGACGACGCTCGGACGCAGCGGGATCTATGTTTGGGATGCCACAAAAAAGGAGCCGGCGACATGGCTGGGTGACGGCGATTATCCTGCCTGGAATCCGGCAGGCGATCAGATCCTTACCACCCTGGCTGCGCCAAACAACACTTATCTTACGGTTTACTCCCAGGATGGAAAACTGCTTCAGCCTCTGGAGCCATTCCCTTCGATCCTGCGCGGGGTCACCTGGGCGAATCTGGACGTATCCAGCTCATTGGCCCAAACCTTTCAGCAGGCAGCGAGCCTGACGCCTGCTCCCTTGTGGGCCGCCATGGGGGAACCGGTTTCCGAAGGTACCTCGAGCAGGTGGTCCCTGGTGAATCTGGAGGGCGTGCAGGCGCCCTATCCACAACTGCACGACCTTGCCGATGAGGCTTTCACTTCCCTGCGCCAGCGCGTGCAGGAACAGGTGGGTTGGGACGCGCTGGCCAGCCTGGAGAATGCCTTTGTGCCAATCACCAGTCTGCTTGACCCGGGCTATGCAGAGGACTGGTTATACACGGGCCGGGCGTTTGCCATCAATTCGCTGATGACCAATGCCGGCTGGATGGTTGCCGTGCGTGAGGACTTCGGTGCACAGACGTACTGGCGTTTATATCTGCGTGCCCAGCAGCAGGATGGTTCCCTGGGTGAGCCCCTGCACAGCCAGCCTTGGGATTTGTCTGCGCGCTATAACCTTGACCCCAAGGTGTATGAACAGGGCGGCAGTTACAGTGCTGTGCCCCCCGGCTTCTGGGTGGACGTTACGACCCTGGCAAATCAATATGGATGGGAGCGCGTCCCGGCTTTACCCAACTGGCGGACCTACTTATCGGGTGCGCGCTTCACCGAGTTTGCCCTGACAGGTGGCAGGAGCTGGTACGACGCCATGCTCGAGCTGTACCCACCGGACGTGCTCGTCACACCGACGAAGCTGCTGCCGCCGACTCTGACTCCCACCCACACACCTCTCCCCACCTGGACCCCGCGACCCACGCGCACACCGCGTCCAACCTATACACCGAGCATTACGCCCACCCCCCGGAATACAAAGACCCCCACCAATACACCGGTTCCGTCCTCCACGCCGCCGACGATCATTCCATGAATAAACTTTTCCATCGCGCGAGCGGAGGGGCGATAGCCCCGTAGTCGAAGCGGCGGTTTCAAATCACCCGCCTCTTGCGCTCCACTACGCTCGGCAATTATCCTATTATTTACTGCAGTATTTCTGACATCCTGCACCCCATCCCTTCCCACTCAGGATCCGATACCTACTCCAACGGCAGTGATCGCCGGTGAAACGGCAACCCAGCCTCCGGCTGACGCGGAAGCGGAACCGCAGCCCAGGCCAACGATTGCTCCATTCCGATTCGTGCTGCCCACTCCTGGAGCGGAACCGGTTTCGGGATGGCGCCCGCCGCTCTATCCCATCCCGTGGGCGGTTTCCGCCTACGATCATTTTTACTTTGCCCGGCCCATCGCCGCGGATAACGTCAACTGGCCCCTGGCGGATTATCGCTATGGAGGCGTGTTTTTCGCGCCCAACGTCGTCCACACCGGCGTCGACATCGACGCGGATAAAGGCACGCCGATCCTCGCTGCCGGACCAGGCACAGTTGTCTCAGCCGATTGGGGCCTCTACACCGAAGCACCAGGAAATCAAAGCGATCCTTATGGGCAAGCCGTGGTGGTGCGCCATGATTTCGGCTACAAGGGTCAGCCGCTCTATACTGTGTATGCCCACATGAGCAAGATTATCGCCGTGGTGGGTCAGCACGTGGAGACCGGTGATGTCTTGGGGCTGGTCGGCTCTACCGGCGCGACGACAGGACCACACCTGCATTTTGAAGTCCGTTTGGGTGATAATACTTTTTATCGAACTTATAACCCCGAGCTTTGGATGGCTCCCCCGCAAGGCTGGGGGGTTTTAGTAGGACACCTGACGGATGATGAAGGCGACCTGCTTTATCAGTTCAGAGTGGATGTGAGGCCCATGCCCTCCGAGGTGCCGTTGCGGACGGTGAAAACCTACGCTGAGGGCCCGGTGAATTCAGATACTTACTACAACGAAAACCTGGTATTGAGCGATCTTCCTGCAGGTCTGTATAAGGTCAGCTTTACCTATCAAGACAAACCACTGCAATACTGGGTGGATATTTATCCCGGCCAGGTCACATACTTTACATTCGATGGGGAAGATGGGTTTGAAGTCGCCACACCGCCCGTACCCAGGCTGGAATTTCTGCCTACGACTCCGACAGCAACTCCATAAGACCCAAACAAATCTGAAAACTGAACCCGCACCTGGTGCTTTTCCCTACCTTGACGCTCAGAACATCTGTGCTATACTTCCCAAACACACAAATCTGACCCTTACACTTGTATTTGGAGATTAAGAAATGGCACCTCGAAAAGCAAAAACCCCCGTAGCAGAAGAACTTAATCAAAACCGTGACGTGGATGGCGCCAAGCGTCGCCGTGCTCGACAAAGCCGTGAGCGATATCCTCAAGCGCTATGGCGACGGCTCGATCATGCGCTTGGGCGAGGCCCACAGCATGGTAACGGAGATCATTCCCCACTGGTTCATCTCTCACTGGATATCGCCCTGGGCGTCGGCGGCATCCCGCGCGGGCGCATCACCGAGATCTATGGGCCGGAGTCATCCGGCAAGACCACCATCTGCCAGCACATCGTGGCCGAGGCGCAGCGCTTGGGCGGCACGGCGGCGTATCATCGACATGGAACACGCCCTGGATCCCGGTCTACGCCGCCCGCTGTCGGTGTGGATATCGACAACCTGCTCGTCTCCCAGCCGGATACGGGCGAACAGGCGCTTGAGATCACCGAGACGCTGGTGCGCTCCGGCGGCATCGACGTCATCGTCATCGACTCGGTGGCTGCGCTCGTGCCCCGCTCGGAGATCGAGGGCGATATGGGCGATGCGACCATGGGCGTACAGGCCCGGCTGATGTCCCAGGCGCTGCGCAAGCTTACGCGGGGCGATCAACCAGACCAAGACCGCCGTCATTTTTACCAACCAGCTGCGCCAGAAGATCGGCGTGATGTTCGGCAACCCGGAAACCACCACCGGCGGGCAGGCGCTCAAGTTCTATGCCTCTGTGCGGATGGATGTGCGCCGCATCCAGGCGATCAAGGTGGGCGATGAGGTCATCGGCAACCGCACGCGCGTCAGGTGGTCAAGAACAAGGTTGCGCCGCCCTTCCGCACGGCCGAATTCGACATCATGTTCAATGAAGGCATCTCCAAGGCAGGCGATGTGCTCGACCTGGCCACCCAGCTCGAGCTCGTCCAGAAGCGCGGCGCCTTCTTCTCCTACGGCGACCTGCGCCTCGGCCAGGGACGTGAGAATGCCAAGGAGTTCCTGCGCCAGAACCCGGACATGATGGCCGAAATCGAGACTGTCATCCGCCAGAAGGCCTTGAGCGGCGAAATCGCCCTTCCACTGGAGATCGGTGGAGCTGACGACAGCAGTGGAGCAGCTGAAGAGGAATAGGAAGCCCGTTGGGCGACTTGGCAACGGGTCGCCCTTCTTTTTTTATGATGACAAATCGCTTCCCTCCAAGCCGAGGGCTGTTCACCGCTCTCTTGATTTTTATCTTCCTTGCCGCGTGTTCCCCCGCCCCCACGCCAACGCCCTTCCGTCCCCCGACCATCGAGCCGCCGCTTATCGAACCGACCCTGATCCTCCAACCCACCAAACGGGTTGTCATTATCCAGTCCACGCCGCAGCCGACCATTATCCCAACTACGAATCCAAAGGACTGTGTCAACGATCTAAGTTTTGTCAGCGACATTACGATCCCGGACAATACCTTCGTCACCTATGGCTCGAACATCGACAAACAGTGGCTTGTACAAAATTCCGGCACCTGTAACTGGGACTTATCCTATCGCCTGCGTCATCTTGGGGGAGCAGAGCTTGGCGCGGCGGAGGAAGCCATGCTCTACCCGGCCCGCGCCGGGACCCAGGCCACCATTCAAATCCTGTTCACCGCCCCGTTTACAGATGGAGTCTATGAAAGCGCCTGGCAGGCGTATGACTCGGGCGGTAATCCGTTTGGGCAGCCCATTTATATTAAGATTACGGTTGCAGCTCCATAAACCATGTCCAAAGCTGAAGCATACCGGCAGAAGTTGCGTACGCTGAAAGATTGGGATTCCTTCCTGATGGAAAATTCCGGTTTGCCGGGTCCGCGTGGAAACCTGGAGCTTGCCCACGCAGTCGCGCAGGAGGGCAGTCCAAAACAATTCGAGCATTTCCTGACCTATCACGGCGAGGAAAATACACCACAGGTTTTCGTTGTCTTTTGCGGTGTCATGGGATTGGGCAGACTGGCGGCGACCCAGCCAGAGACGTTCAACCGCCTGCGGGAATATGCATCCGACCCACGCTGGCGGATCCGGGAAGCCGTTGCCACAGGTCTGCAGTTGACCGGTGACCAGGATATGGATTTGTTGCTACGCGAGATGAAGAAATGGATCAAAGGAAACTGGTATGAGAAACGCGCCGCTGCTGCCGCCCTGGCCGAACCGCGTCTCTTAAAAAAGTCAAAACATGCAGACCAGGCCCTGCAAATTCTGGATAGGATCACTGCATCCATGGAAAAGGAGGAAAAATCCAAAGACGATGCCTTCAAAGTCCTGCGGCAGGCAATGGGATATTGCTGGAGCGTGGCGGTGGCTGCATTGCCTAAAACTGGAAAACCGATGATGGAAAATTGGTTAAGCAGCCGGGATAAGGATATCCAGTGGATGATGAAGGAGAATTTAAAAAAGAATCGGTTGATCTAAAATGGATCCAGCCTGGGTCGAAGAGTGTATAAAAAAGCTGGGCTGATTTATATGTATTGCAGTTGGAGGAATGGATGTCCACTCAAGATGATTTCCCCTTTGTCTTCAAGGAACTCAAAAAGATTCTCCAGCCCTACGCCGGGAGGCTTTCCATTACAGCAGATACATCTACTTCATATTCCCTGGATGGTCCGTATAGCGAAAAATGGAAAAAAGTGATTTACTTTGGTGGTGCCCAAATCAAAAAGAACTATGTTTCATTTTATCTAATGCCAGTTTATATGTACCCGGAATTACTGGAGGATATTTCGCCTGGCCTAAAGAAGCACATGCAGGGGAAATCCTGTTTTAACTTTAAAAAAGTGGTGCCAGATTTATTCGAGGAATTGGAAGCATTAACACGAAAAGGCGCCGAGAAATTTAAACAGGAGAATGGAAAATGAGCGGACAGGAACTCTCTTTCGATGCAAATGGTAAACAGGCAAAAGGATATGTCGCAACCCGAGACACCGGACGTGATCGTGCTGCACGCATGGTGGGGATTAAATCAATTTTTCAAGAATTTGTGTGATCGGCTTGCGGCAGAAGGTTTTCTGGCATTCGCACCCGATCTTAAACGAGAAGCATCGATTAATCTTTTCGTCCAAAAGAAATAATTCCTGATAGAATTGCAGCAGAGAAAGCCCCTACGGGCTTTTTTCATGAAAACAATGTAAGGATACCCTAACTGAATGGTCTACAATTTCCGCCTCTTCTGGCGAACCACCTACCGCTCCCTCTTCGCCTCCAAAAACACCCCGGCCCGTCTCACCCGCAAACGTTTCGTCTTTCTTTTGATGTTTTATACCATCTGGCCCATTGGATCGCTGATCCATTGGATCTGTTTTTTTCTGGATGACATTTTTTTCCCGGGACACAAAACCCAACCTGTCGAAAAGCCGCTTTTCATTATCGGAAATTTGAGAAGCGGCTCCACATTCCTCCACCGCCTGCTCTCGCGCGATTCGGAAACCTTTACCAGCCTGACCACCTGGGATATTTATCTCACCCCCTCTGTTACTCAAAAGAAGCTCACCCAGTTCTTCTCGTCTCGATAACAAATTGGGCGGGCATGTACATCGCCTGCTGCACGCCTTCGATGAGCGGACGCTCGGCAAATTCAAAATCCATCGCATTTCATTCTTCCAGCCGGAGGAGGATGAGAACATCCTGCTCCACATCTGGGACTCCTTCTGGATAAGTTTCCTGTTCCCTTTCATGGACGAGTTGCCCAACTATCAGCACTTCGACGAAGCGCTGCCACCCGAGCGGAAGCGCCGGATCATGAAGTTCTACAAGTCCATGCTCCAGCGGCACATGTACGCCACCGGCAAGAAGTACTTCGTCGCCAAAAATCCGGCATTCAGCCCCAAGATCGCCACACTGCTTGAGTTATTCCCCGATGCGCGCATCATCTACCTGGCGCGCAATCCGCTCGACATGCTGCCCTCCACCGTATCGTGGATTAACTACGCCCGCCGCCAATTTACAGAGCCAAAGGAAAAATATCTTTATCTGGATGAGATCGTGGACCTGACGCAGCACTGGTACCGCTATCCGCTTCACTACCTGGATACGCATCCCTCACCCCGACACCTGATCCTAAATTACGACGACCTGATCCAGCGCCCGGAATATGTCATCCGCTCGTTCTATGAGCAGTTCGGCTATCCCGACAAGCCCGGCCTGGATGGCATCGTGGATGAAGCCGTAAAGGAGGCGCTCTCCTTCCGCAGCGACCATATCTATTCCTATGAGGAGATGGGCTTTACCCACCGGCAGATCCTGGAGATGTACGCAGATGTTTTTGAGCGCTTCGGCTTTGATAAACGCGAGGATGAAATCAGCGATGTAGACTCACGGTCCGTCGTTGTATCGGCATATCGATTAACACAATCTCCCGAAGAGTTCTCTTCGGGAGATTTTTTCTACTGTATGGAAGGTTGTGCTATGAAAGGGGGATGTTCAGGATTTATTTTCACCCGCCGCGCCAGTGGAGGATTCCTTTGCCTTGCGGGCAGCGATCTTGGCTCTTGCCTTTTGCTGGATAAGGGACTCCTTTTTCACAGGCTTGTCCATACCTGGAGCCTTCAACTGATCGTCAGCTACATCCTGAAGGGGCTCGGAAGGATCCACCTGGTATTCCTCCTCCCAGTTTTCTGCGAACTTCAAGTGGATCACTTTGTAGCGCGCCAACAGCATGATCGCTCCCGTGATCGCCATTAAGGCGGCGATCAGAGCGGAGTAACTGAAACCAAGGTCCCCGATCTTGGGCTGGTCGGGACGGAAGAGCTCGATAAAGGCACGGCCTACGCCTGCCAGGATCAGCCAGCCTGCAAATATTGTTCCCGGCTTGATCTCCTCCTTGTAGCGGCGGGAAATCCAAAACAGCAGTCCGGCCGCACATAGATTCCAGATGATCTCATAGGCAAATGTCGGATGGAAACGTGTGGTCGCGACGGGATACAGGTCGACCGGGTACAAGGGCAGCCGGTGTTCGGCAGAGATGGGAATTCCCCATGGAAGAGTTGTCGGCGGTCCGTATAACTCCTGGTTGATGAAATTGGCGATGCGTCCGATCGCCTGGCCGATCAGGATGGCGGGTCCCGCGGCATCCAGGTAGATCCACGGGTCGCGTTTGTTCTGACGCAGGTAATAGAGCATGACCGCGGCACCGGCCAGAAACCCACCAAAGATATGAAGCCCGCCCTGGGGAATATTAATAATCTGGATGGGGTTCTCGATGTAATAGCGGTTGCCACCCAGCGTGGCATTCATGACATACCACAAGCGGGCCCCCACGATGCCGGCCGGCAGGATCCAGATCAGCGCATCCCAGATCCGGTCGCCTTTTTCACCCCTGCCGATTGAGCTCGCGCTCCACGATCAGCGAGCCAACGATCACACCAATCATGACGATCACACCATACCAGCGCAGCGGAAATTCGCGGCCAAGAATATGGAATGTATGAATTATGGGATTAATCATTCAGAACCTCAGGTAACGTTTTGAGTGATTATACTGCTTCGCTCCTGTATTTACAGGAGAACTGCTGATCTGCGGCTCAAAGGAACAGGATAAAAACGAGTAAATCCCAATTGGGTATATTACATCTGTCATAATCAATTTGTGATAATTTGCACATTACGATATAATTATAATGCTTACAATATGAGTTAACGTTTACCTTTGAAGTAATGGTTTAAAAACACCTTAAAATGCTCAAAATAAACCGCCAAACTGATTATGCCGTCCGAGTTGTCCTGGCCCTCGCCAAGCGTGACGAGGGTACCCGCTTGTCAAGCGCGGATGTTCAACAGGAAATGTTGATCCCCAAGTCATTCATGGGCCGGATTGTTGCCCAACTGTCGCGCGCAGGCCTGATCAACACCTTCCCAGGCCGTGACGGAGGCCTGTCCCTCCCCCGCCATCCCTCACTGATTACTCTCAAGGATGTGGTGGAGTTGTTCGAAGGGCCGATCCTGCTTTCGGAGTGCATGCAGTTCAAAGGTGAGGACGATTGCCCATTCCAGGCCAACTGCCCGGTCCGCTCCAAATGGGGACGCGTCCAGGTGGCGATGATGCGCGAGATGGCAGCCATTACATTCGAAGATTTGGCAAAGGAAGCTCTCGGCATCCCGATGACGGTGCCGAGTTTCGTTCAGTAATCCGCACGGCCGGAGGGTGCGTGCACATTTTTTGAAGGAGAGTCTATGGACCCATTATCACTTTCACGATGGCAGTTCGGTCTGACGACTGTGTACCACTTCCTGTTCGTCCCGCTTACGCTGGGATTGGGGTGGTTCGTGGCCTTCATGCAGACCCGTTACTACCAGACAAAAGACGAATCCTGGCACAAGATGACAAAATTCTGGGGCAAGCTGTTCCTGATCAATTTTGCGATCGGCGTTGTGACAGGTATCGTCCAGGAATTCCAGTTCGGGATGAACTGGTCGGATTATTCACGCTTCGTTGGGGACATTTTTGGCGCGCCCCTGGCAATAGAAGCCCTGATGGCTTTTTTCCTGGAGTCCACCTTCCTTGGAATATGGATATTCGGCGAAGGCAAGGTTCCTGAGAAGGTCCACCTGGCTTCCATCTGGCTCGTTGCAATCGGCTCGAACCTCTCTGCGTTGTGGATCCTGCTCGCCAACGGCTGGATGCAGCACCCGGTCGGCTATATCATCAATCCCGTCACCGGCAATGCCCAGCTTGTGGATTTCTTCGCCTTGATCACGAACCCCAAAGGCTGGTACTTCTTCTGGCACACCATCTCGTCCGGTTTTGCCACAGCTTCCTTCCTGATCCTGGGCATCAGCGCCTATCATCTCGTCCGCAAACAAAACGTGGATTTCTTCAAGCGCTCGTTCCACATGGCTGCGCTGGTGGGTTTGATTGCCAGCATCTTTGTATTCCTGGGCGGTCACACGAATGGACAGTACATGTTCCAAACCCAGCCGATGAAGTTCGCGGCGATCGAAGCCCACTGGGAAACGTCCCAGCCTGCCATCTTCTCGCTCCTCACCATTGGTGACCTGAGCGGTAAAAGGGAAGTCTGGTCGATACGGATCCCCAGGGTATTGAGCTTCCTGGCATGCAACAACTTCAACTGCGAAGTACGCGGGGTAAATGACATCCAGGCGGAATATGCAGCCAAATACGGACCCGGCGATTACATCCCGCTGATGGTCGTTACCTACTGGGCATTCCGCATCATGATGACGATCGGTTTCCTTATGATGCTGGTCTCTGCATGGTTCCTGTTGGCCACACGCAAAGCCGATATGAAAATGCAAAATGGATGAAGTGGGTTCCATGGGTACTTGTCCTTCCATATCTGGCGAATATGAGCGGCTGGATTCTTACCGAAATGGGACGCCAACCCTGGATCGTTCAGGGGTTGCTCCTAACAGCCAAAGCTGTTTCCCCCAACCTGACCACGCTCGACGTGCTCGTTTCGCTGATCGGTTATGTGGCGGTGTATGGTGCCTTAGCTGCGGCCATGTTCCATCTGATGAGAAAGTATGCCATCGCCGGGCCTGATGCTGCCATGCACGACTCCGTTGATGTGGAGTCCGATGGCATGGGTGACGTGCTCCCCATCGGCGCACAAGACTAACGAAAGAGGCATGACATGTCCTATCAATTTCTCCAAACCCTTTGGTTTATCCTGATCGCCGTATTGTGGATCGGCTTCTACTTCCTGGAAGGCTTCGATTTCGGCGTGGGAATGCTTTTACCCTTCCTCGGCAAAAAGGATGAGGAACGCCGCGCCATCATCAACACCATCGGCTCCACCTGGGATGGCAATGAAGTCTGGCTGCTCACTGCCGGCGGTGCGACCTTTGCCGCCTTCCCCATGTGGTACGCCACCATGTTCAGCGGCTTCTATATTGCCCTGTTCCTTCTCCTGATTGGCCTGATCATCCGCGGCATCTCCTTCGAATATCGCTCGAAGGATGCCAACCCCGCCTGGCGCCATCGCTTTGACTGGATGATCGCCATCGGTTCCTTCCTGGCTGCCCTGCTGCTCGGGGCCGCCTTTGCCAACCTTGCCAAGGGTGTTCCCATCGGGCCTGATATGAACATCGTCGGCCATGATGGCAACCCGACAAATGGCTTCATGATCACATTCAGCCTGCTCAATCCCTACGGTTTGATCGGCGGGTTGACCACCGTGGCTGTCTTCCTCCTCCATGGCGCCAATTTCCTCTCCCTCAAACTGGATGGGGATATGCGAGAACGTGCCCGCGCCTTTGCAAAGAAACTTTACATCTTCGCTGCGATCATGGTGGTATTACTGGGCATCGCCACCTACTTCTACACCGATATCCTGACCAAGATCGGCGTGAATCCTGGCATTGTTCCCATCCTCTCCATGGTTGTATTGCTCTCTGCGATCTACTTCATCAACCGCAAGATGGAAGGCTGGGCATTCATCATGGTCTCCCTGCACATCGTGCTGACCCAGGTTGCCTTCTTCACCCTGATGTTCCCCCGGGTGATGATCTCCAGTCTCGACCCGAAATGGTCGCTGACCATCTTCAACGCCTCGTCTTCGCAATACACATTGACCGTTATGTCCGTTATCGCCTTGATCTTCGTCCCCATCGTGCTTATCTATCAAGGCTGGACATACTACATGTTCCGCAAACGAATTACAACTGACAAGAAGACACTGGTTTACTAAACAAGAATTATCACTATCACAAGCAGAGGACAAAGCCTCTTTGTCCTCTGCTTTTCTTTTAGATTTTGGGAACCAATTCCTTGCGTGGGGTGTATAGATTGAGAAAAGGAGAGATTTTAATGCTTACACTTCAACGTTTATTAATGATCGGTCTTTCTCTCAGCCTGACGCTAACAGCCTGTTCTCCGGCAAAGACAGCCATCCCCTCCGCTTCAGCTACTCCCACTTCCTCCCCGCGCCCAGCTTTACCACAGGCAACTTTTACTCCCACTTCGGAAGTAGTTGATGTGGGTGTGCCGGCCTTTAAATTTCTGAATGACAGAAGCGAACTGGTGGTGATTTCGTCAGTGAGCGGTCAACAGATCGATGCATTTACGCCAATCCCAATCCGCGACTTCTATAACTATACCTTTGCACCCGATGGACACTCACTGGCTCTTGTCGCGAATGCCAACCTTTATCTGATTGATCTTCCATCCTGGAAAACCCGTGAATACGATCTTGGCCTGCATGGCTGGATGAGTTCGATGGTCTATCGTTCGGATGGTTCTTTGCTGGCAATCGTCAGTGGTGAACCGGAAAGTAACATTTGGATCATCGATCCGAATCGTGGCGAGATTAGAGCCAACCAGAAGGCAGACTTCTCGATCAGGAAAATCCAATTCACCGCCAATGGACAAGAACTCATGGCATATGGGCCTCACATTGCAAGCACTGGTGTTGCCGCCAATGCCGGAGTCAGTGTGGGTTCACCGAAAGCTGCGCTCTATTCCCTTTCTGATTTAGCTCCTCTCTGGTCGACTGAACTAAATGGGGTCCGAGATGGCACATTTCCCAAAAAATCAGATGCCCCAATTACAGAGGATATTTACCTGCCGGGCACGGCGTGGCACTACGAGCCAGGGGTCGCCTTTTCTCCGAACAAAGACATCCTTTATCTAGTGCATGGCGATGAAGACAGATTGACCACAGTAGACTTTGCCAATCAAAAAGTACATACCGTGGATGTACATGTCAAAATAAGCTGGCTTGATCAACTTATGAAATGGACCGCGGGCATCGCATATGCAAAAGGGATGGATGGCACAATTAAGCAAGCTTTCATTTCACCAGATGGAAAGTCTCTGTTTGTAGGAGGGAATACCGAAGCTGTCACACTGGAGGCCAATGGCGGCGAATTAAAGTCACAGACACGCCTCTTGGTCTTCAAGTGATCGCAGCTGAAGATGGCAGGCTTGTGGCTGATATGGATACGGAAGCAGCCCCTACCTGGCTTTCCCCAGATGGCAGGTATATCTTCTTGACTGGCTATAAGAATAATGGCGTGGATGGAACGCATTGGACCGATGTATATGATGCATCTTCGATGAAACTTATAAAGCATATGGATAATGTCGATCTGCGGCGAACTCTTCGCATCGACGGAATATCCCATTCTGGTCTCGATCGAATACATTGGCAACGAATGGCGATGATGTTTGTTCACTGGCTTCGGTTGATGCTGCCACCTGGGCAATCACCAACATTGGACTGGAGGACTGTATAGGTTGGTTGATCACCCCGTAATCCGACATCCTTTATCGTTATAATTAGCCGGATTTGCAAATTCCGGCTAATTGTTTATGCATAAACGTCTCCTGGCTCTTACCCGCGATTCCCGTTTTCCGTTGATTCTAACGATCTGTCTCGGGATTTTTAGCCGGTCTGCTGATCATCGGCCAGGCTTACCTTCTCAGCAGCACTGTAAACGGTGTTTACCTGGAAGGGCTGACCCTTGCCGAGGTAACTCCCTGGCTCCAATTGATTCTTATCCTCATCGCCGGGCGTGCCTTTCTGACCTGGGTCAATGAAGTCAGTGCCAATATCGTTGCCGTCCATATCAAAACGGATTTGCGCAACCGGCTTTTCGAGCACATCCTAAACCTGGGCCCCGGCTACACCCGCGGACAGCGCACCGGCGAGCTGACCACGGCCGCCGTCGAGGGCATCGAAGCCCTGGACGCCTATTACAGCCAGTATCTACCGCAGCTTGTCGTTACTGCACTCGTTCCCCTCAGCATCCTGATCGTTGTCTTTCCGATCGACCCGCTCTCGGGCGTTATCATGCTCGTCACCGCGCCTCTGATCCCGTTCTTCATGATCATGATCGGCAAAGGGGCAGAGATCGTCACCCACCGCCAGTATCGAACGCTGGCGCGTCTCTTCCGCCCATTTCCTCGACAGCCTGCAGGGACTTACCACCCTGAAGCTTTTCGGGCAATCCAAGGCGCATGCGAAAAATATTGAAAAGGTCAGCAACCAGTTCCGCGACACGACCCTGGGTGTATTGCGGATCACTTTCCTGTCTGCGCTAGCATTGGAGCTGCTTGCCACGCTGAGCACAGCAGTGATCGCAGTGGAGATCGGATTCCGGCTGCTTTACTCGAGGATGGAATTTCAGCAGGCATTTTTCATTCTTGTCCTGGCGCCTGAGTTTTATCTGCCTCTGCGAATGCTCGGTGCCCGGTTCCATGCCGGGATGTCCGGGACGACGGCGGCCCAACGGATCTATGAAATATTGGATACGCCGGTTCCAGTAATCAGAGAGCAGTTAGCAGCCGAAAGTCAACAGTCATAGTGATGCCAGTCAGCTTCCATTGAGTTTGAAAATGTCACAGTATAGCTATCCAGGTGAATGACGACATCTGCGCTTGAAAACATCAATCTGACAAATAAAAGCCGGTCAGCAGATTGCGCTGGTCGGGAAAACAGGCGCAGGGAAATCCACGCTGGCCAGCCTTCTGCTGGGATTTATCCAGCCTTCCGCGGGCGCTCACAACGTCAACAAATTCTCCAGTTACAATTCACCGCCACCCATCTCGTCACATTGCCTGGGTGCCGCAAAGGCCGCATCTTTTCCACGACTCGATCGCGGCGAATATTCGGCTCGGCAAACCGGACGCCACGGACGAGCAGGTCATGGAAGCGGCGAAAGCAGCGCACCTGTACGAATTCATCGAAACGCTGCCCGAAAAATATGGGACTGTCATCGGCGAAAGCGGCGCGCGTCTCAGCGGCGGACAGGCCCAGCGCCTCGCCCTCGCCCGGGCCTTCCTGAAGGATGCGCCGATCCTCATCCTGGACGAGCCGACATCCAGCCTCGACCCGGAGACCGAATCTCTGCTCGAGGAATCCACGCAGCGCCTGATGCAGGGACGGACCGTCATCACGATCGCCCACCGCCTGAATACAATCTTCAAGGCAGACCAGATCATTGTCCTGGAGGCTGGCTGTATCCTGGAGCAGGGAACCCATCGTGAGTTGATTGCAAAGAATGGCGCCTATGCAGGGATGGTTCAGGCGTATGGGGTTTTGGAGATGGATGCCATAGGTCAAAAGTCTGCCCTGAGCCTGGCCGAAGGTTCCAGGGGGACGCCTGATATTCAATCTTCGAAATTCGACAACCAACAGGTGACTGTCTCCAAATCTCCAATCTCCGACCTCAATTCCCAAATTACTCCAAACTCATCCATCTTCTTTCGCCTGCTGTCCTTTCTGAAGGGCTCATGGGGCCTGGTGGCACTTTCCGTATTGCTCAGCACATTGACTATCGGCGCCAGCGTGGCACTGATCGGCACATCGTCCTGGCTGATCTCCACGGCAGCGCTGCACCCCTCCGTTGCCGACCTGGGTGTCGCGGTGGTCGGCGTGCGCTTCTTCGGGATCAGCCGCGGCGTTTTCCGTTACCTGGAACGGCTTGTCTCGCACAATGTCACCTTCCAGCTTCTGGCCCGCCTGCGGGTCTGGTTTTACGAAAAGCTCGAACCTCTCGCCCCGGCACGCCTGATGGAATTTAGAAGTGGAGACCTCCTGGCCCGCGTCATTGGCGATGTGGAGACGCTTGAAAACTTCTATGTGCGTGTCATCTCACCATCGCTGACGGCTATCCTTGTGGGAATTGCGGTAGCCCTTTTCTTCGCATTCTTTTACCCGCCTATTGCAGTGGTCCTGGCCGGCTTTTTCCTTGTTCTTGGCCTGATCCTGCCGCTTCTGGCCCAGTCAACAGGTCGGAACCCAGGCAGGCGGATGATCTCCCAGCGCGCCGACATGCAGGCCCAGGTCGTGGATGGGATCCAGGGCATAGCAGACATCCTAGCTTTTGGCCGAGGCCGGGACCGTGGCCGACAGATCTCTCAAACCGGCAGTTCCTATGGTTCCACACAAAAACAAATGGCCCGCATCAGTGGCGTGTATTCTGCGTTGAATACTTTGCTCACCAACCTGGGACTGTGGCTGGTGCTGGTGCTGGTCATCCCGCAGGTGACGGCAGGGAATATCAATGGCGTCATGATCGGCACGTTTGCACTGATGACCCTGGCATCGTTTGAAGCGGTCAATCCCCTGCCCCTCGCCGCCCAAATGTGGAATGCATCCCGTGAAGCAGCGCGGCGGTTGTTTGAGGTCGTGGATGTAGAACCGGCAGTAAAGGACGATATTCGATATTCGAAAGTCGATAATCGACTCTCGAATATCGAATTCTCAAACATTTCCTTTGCCTACCCAACCCAGACTAACCCTGCCTTGCGGAAAGTAACTTTTAGCGTGCCGCAGGGAAAAGCAGTTGCGATTGTCGGTCCAAGCGGAGCAGGAAAGAGCACGATTGCGAATCTTCTACTCCGTTTCTGGGACTACGAAGCGGGAGGCATCCGGCTGGGAGGGAATCAGCTCAAGGATCTGGATTCAGATGAGGTCCGGAAACAGATCGCCCTGGTCTCCCAGAACAGTTACTTTTTCAACACCAGCATCCGAGAGAACTTAAGGCTGGCGCGCCGGTCTGCGAGCCCGGACGAGATGGAAGCTGCAGCGCAGGCCGCGCACATCCACGAATTTGTCATGAAACTGCCACAGGGATATGACACCCTAATCGGCGAGCAGGGATTAAGATTGTCGGGTGGGGAGCGCCAGAGACTGGCCATTGCCCGGGCACTGTTGAAGAACGCTCCAGTCCTGATATTTGATGAGCCGACTGCCAATCTTGACGCACTGACCGAAAGGCAGGTGCTCGATACCCTCTTCGAAACGATGCGGGGCAGAACCTGCCTGCTCATTACCCACCGCCTGCTCGGACTGGAAAACATGGGTGAAATCCTGGTGATGGATAAAGGAACGATCGTGCAGCGCGGCAGCCACAGTGAACTGCTGTCACAACCGGGACTGTATCGCCGCCTGTTCGAGTTGCAAAATCAGAATTCTCTATGATATATACGGGTAGGAATTTTCATGCGAACATTCGAGCTTAACATCTTTATTGACCGCCCCCGGGTTGAGGTCTACAACCATTTGTCCGAGCCGATCAATATGATCGGACTTACACCTTATATGACCTCCATCGATGTCCTTAAAGAGCAAAAGGACGCCGCTGGGATCAGCCTGCGCCCCTTCTACACCATGCACACCTATAAATGGCTGGGGCTGCCCGTCCGCAAGGATCGCGTATACTGGGTCATCCATCTTACCCAGCCCCCCAGCGAGCTCGAATTCCATATGTTTCAAGGGAAGAATACCCAGATCGTTTTTCAATACATCTTTCAAGAGAGTGAAGAGTGGAGGACACACCTGATACAGAGGGTCAAATTCGAAAAAGTGAACAAACTGCTTGAGAACAGGGTTTTTCAAAATGCGATCACCACCCAGCGCGCCCTGCTCACCAACCTGAAAATTCGACTTGAAAAAAGTTGATCCCTGCTTGCACTGCCTGTTCGAACATGCTATAATAACTTCAAATCCCCTGATGCTTTACAGACACTTTTGCTTGATCTGTGTACGGCGATTTAACCTGCACGGGTCTCGCGTATAAAAACTTGAGCGAGAATCCACTTTCATCCACAACCTAAGGGTTACCTTCAGCCTGCATGATGCAACGCTGGTTCACTTCCATTCCACCTCAAAATCCACATCAAAATTCCACCCCACGAGATAAGAACATGAAAATTCTAGAACTAGAGAACGAACCTCTTGCCAAACTTCGCGGTATGGCGAAAACATTGAGTATTCCCAACGCCAACCGATTGAAGAAAGAAACGCTCGCCATGATGATCCGCGAGGCCGAGGCGCAAAGGGAAGGCATTGAGCTGCGCGGCGGCATCCTGGAGATCATGAGCGAAGGGATAGGCTTCCTGCGGGCCACGAATTACAGGATCAGCGACCAGGATGTCTACGTTTCGCAGGCGCAGCTTCGCCGGCATGACCTGCGGGCAGGCGACCTGGTGATCGGGCAGGTGCGACCGCCGCGTGAGAGTGAGCGGCACTATGGACTGCTGAAGGTAGAATCCATCAATGGCATCGACCCGGAGGAAGCCACCCGCCGGCCCGTCTTCGAAAGTCTTACCCCCATCTTCCCCGATAAACGATTTGACCTGGAAACTGACCACGACACCCTGGCACCACGATTGATCAACCTGATCGCACCGATTGGACGGGGACAAAGAGGATTGATCGTTTCACCACCCAAGGCGGGGAAAACCACAATCCTGAAGCAGATTGCGAACTCCATTTCAACCAAATATCCTGATGTGCACTTATTAGTCGCTTTGATCGGCGAACGCCCTGAGGAAGTTACCGACATGGACCGCTCGGTCGACGCGGAAGTGGTTGCCTCCACGTTCGATGAGCCGGTCACATCCCATGTCCGTACAGCGGAGCTCGCCTTAGAGCGGGCTAAGAGGCTCGTGGAGATCGGCCGCCACGTGGTAATCTTAATGGACTCGATCACCCGTCTTGCCCGGGCCTATAACCTGGTTGTCAATCCCTCCGGGCGCACCCTGTCGGGCGGTATGGACCCCTCGGCGCTGTACCCGCCCAAACGGTTTTTTGGCGCCGCCCGCAACATCGAGGAAGGCGGTTCCCTGACCATCATTGCGACCTGTCTTGTAGATACCGGCTCCCGCCTCGACGATGTGGTGTATGAAGAGTTCAAAGGCACCGGCAACATGGAATTACTGCTCTCCCGCAAATTACAGGAGCGCCGCATCTTCCCGGCTGTGGACATCGAACGCTCGTCCACCCGTCGTGAGGATCTGCTGCTCGGTCCCGATCTGCTGCAGCGGGTCTGGCTGATGCGCCGCATGTACATCCAGATGGTTTCGTCACAACCGGCAGGCGCAGGCATGGACCAGTCCGTCGCCACCGAGGCCATTGTCACCCGGCTGGACCGGGCCCGCAATAACCAGGAATTCCTGGAAAATCTTGGCAGGGACGCCTAGCATTGCCAGGAATGGCCGTCCGGGCCAGCAATTTATTGAATGTCTAAATTTTCATCATACTTCAACGGGCATCGCTTCAATATCATCAGCTGGGCAGTCACAGCAGTTCTTGTGGCGGCATTGATCGGCGGCGCCCTGAAGTGGAAGCAAACCACAACAGTACAGGCGCTGGCGCCGATTACTACTTCCGGTTCGGAGGAGAAATCGCCCAAGATCACACTGCCTGCACTGGCAGAAGCCAGGGAAGGGTTTGGGGCCATCGAGCGAGAGATCCAGCTCAAGACAAATGTCCCGGCTGACAAGCCGCGTTATAAGGTGGTTGAATATCGAGTTGTCAAAGGCGACTCGGTCTTTGCGATCGCTGAAGGCTTCAAGGTCAAGCCTGAAACCGTCCTGTGGGCAAATTACGATGTACTGAAGGATGATCCGCACAGCCTGGCACCAGGAATGGTCCTCAAAATCCCGCCCACCGACGGTATTTATTACCAGTGGAAGGAAAACGATACGCTGCAAAGCGTGGCCGGTGAATTCAAGACAACCGTGGATGCCATTCTGGATTATCCCGGCAATGATATCGACCTGACCAACCCAAAGATCGAATCGGGATCGTTTGTTATGGTACCTGGCGGCGAGCGTGAGTTTGTGCAATGGCTTGTGCCAACCGTGGCAAAGGGTGCGTCGGGAACGTCGGGTACGAGCCAGAGCGCCTGTCCCGGCGGCGCGGTCGGCGGCGGAGGATTTGTCTGGCCGGCTGACGCGCATACCCTGTCTGGGAACGATTACTGGTCAGGGCACCTTGGCATTGACATTGCTGATGGTGAAGGTCAACCTGTCTACGCGGCGGACAGCGGCGTGGTCACCATGGCGCAGGGCGGTTACAACTACGGTTATGGCAACGTCATCCAGATCGATCATGGCAACGGCTATTCAACGGTATACGCCCACTTGAGCAATATAGGCGTGGGAGTCTGCCAGAGCGTCGGTCAGGGCCAGTGGATTGGCGCGGCGGGCAATACGGGCAACTCACAAGGCGCGCACCTGCACTTCGAAGTACGCCAGAACGGCGGCTTCATCAATCCCTGGTTCGTATTGCCTTAATCTCTAGTTCCTAAGGGTTTTAAAGACCCTTAGGAACTTTTTTATTTAACCCCATGAACCTGAACGAACTCAAAAAATCCCTCTCCCGGCTTCCCCTGGGAGATATCCGCTACTTTGACACGATTGGGTCGACCAATGACGAGGCGCTGGCGTGGGCCGCAAATGACACCCCCGACCTGTCGGTGGTCATCGCCGATGAGCAGACCGCGGGACGCGGCAGGCTGGACCGGAAATGGTTCACGCCCAAAGGCACAGCCCTGGCCGTTAGCATTGTCCTGCGCCCCACCCCGGAGGAAAGACCGCATCTCACCCGGATCGTGGGACTCGCCGCGCTGGCTGTCGCCGGGCCCGTGCGAAAGCTTGGGCTGGATGCCCGGATCAAGTGGCCCAACGATATCCTGATACGGAATCGCAAAGTGTGTGGAATCCTGATTGAATCTGTCTGGTCGGGAGAGGATATCGATTGCGTGGTGATCGGGATCGGCGTCAACGTCTTGGCTGCATCCGTCCCGCCTGCCGAGTTGCTTCAGTTCCCCGCCACAAGCCTGGAGGCCGAGCTGAGCCAGGCACCAGACCGGGTGGAGCTCTTGCGCGATATTCTTGCCTCTCTGATCGAGCTTCGGCCGGGGATGGGAACGGATGAATTTCTCAAGCAGTGGGAAGACCTGCTGGCACTACGCGGCGAAACGGTACAGGTGGAAACAGAAAAAACTCCCCCGGTAACAGGCCAGATCAGCGGGCTGGAATCGGATGGGAGCTTGAAAATCCGGAACGAGCATGGCGAATCCGTAACAGTACGGTTTGGGGATGTGCGCCTGCGCCCGCTCGCATGATATACTTTTCACCGAGGTACAACCATGTTTGATAACCTGCGTGATGATTCATCGTTTTACGAAGACGAACAGAGCGACCCGCAAAAGGAACCGGAAGCCCAGGTCCAGCCTGCTGCCACCGGCCGCAGCCATAAGCGCAACGCCCGGTTTATGGGAACGACCGCCCAGCAGAGATTTCTCCTTGCTATCATGTTGCTGATCACTGTCTGTGTGATGGGAATGCTGGCAATGTTTGTGACAGGGAGTATGGGCCTTTTCTAGGAGAATGGCACTCATATTAAAAGGACGGATTTTTCAATCCGTCCTTTTTTTTACCGTTTACATCAACTGCGGCTGGGGCTCGATCTTTTCGTCAGTCTCCGCCTCCGCACCGGCCTTTTTCAGGTCCTGGGCGGCGATCCGCGCGACGGAGGCGACGCTGTCACCCGGCTGCGGCTTGATGAGATGGACACCCTTCGTGGAGCGGCCTGCCTGCTTCACATCCTTGTTCTTGATGCGGATGGCAAGGCCATTCGAGGTGATGATGGTCAGGTCGTCCGCTTTTTGAACGACGCGGGCGGCTACGATCCGGCCGATTTCTTCGAGCGCATGCTGGTCAATCGTGGAGATTCCGCTGGTTGCGCGTCCTTTGGGAGTATAAGCGCTCAACGGCGTCTGCTTGCCATAGCCACCGGTGGTGATCACAAGCAGCGATCCATCCTGTTCGACCACGTCCATGCTGGTGACCAGGTCATCGCCATCCAGACGGATCGCCTGGACGCCGGCTGCCTGCCGTCCCATCGAACGGACCTTGTTCTCACTGAACCGCAGCGCCTTCCCCTTTTCTGTCACGAAGATGATCTCGTTGGTACCTGAGGTCAGGCGCGCCCAGCCCAAACGGTCGCCATCATCCAGGGTGACAGCGATCAAACCCGAAGGGCGGACGGAGGCGAACTCCTCCAGCACGACGCGCTTCACCCTGCCACGCACAGTGGACATGACACAATATCCATGAGCAGAAAAATCGGAGACGGCAATGGCGGCGGTCACCCGCTCACCGCCATCCAGCGCCAGCACATTGACGAGAGGGATTCCCTTTGCAGCCCGGTCCGAATCGGGGATCTGGTAGACTTTTTCGCTGTACACCTTGCCCCGGTCGGAGAAGAATAGCATTGTATCCAGGCTGCGGGCAGGGATCAGGGCGACGACCGTATCCTCCTCCTTGGTGATGTGACCCATCACCCCGCGGCCCCCGCGGCTCTGCGAGCGGAAGACGGAAGCCGCCACCCGCTTGATGTAGCCGCGCTCGGTGAGGCTGATCAGCACCGCCTCATCCTGGACCAGGTCCGCTTCGCTCAGCTGCTCGGTGGCATCTCCGGCGATGCGCGTGCGGCGCTCGTCACCGTATTTTTCAGCGAGATCGATCATATCGTCCTTGATCAAGGCGAGGATCTTCTTCGGGTTGGCGAGCAGATCCTCCAGGTAGGCGATATGCTCCGCGACCTGTTTGTGCTCCTCCTCGATCTTCCAGCGCTCAAGGGCAGCCAGCCTGCGCAATTGCATATCCAGAATGGCCTGTGCCTGGATCTCGCTTAGCTGGAAGCGACTGATCAGGTTGGTCTTGGCAATTTCGGCGTCCTGCGATTCACGAATGGTTCTGATCACTGCATCCAGGTTGTTGAGCGCGATCAGGTAGCCATCCAGGATGTGCTGACGGGCACGGGCCTTGGCCAGGTCAAAGTTCGTGCGGCGGACGATTACGACCTGGCGATGTTCGATGAAAATCTGCAGGGACCGTTTCAATGAAAGGGTACGCGGCTCGCCATCCACAAGCGCCAGGATCTGCACGCCAAAAGTGGTCTGCAGAGCCGTGTATTTATAAAGCTGGTTCAACACCTTCTTCGGCTGCGCCCCGCGTTTGAGCTCGATCACAATGGTCATCCCGCGCTGGTCCGACTCATCGCGCAGGTCGGAGATCTGGTCGATCTTGTCTTCACGCACCAGGTCGGCAATCCGCTCGATCAAACTCGACTTGTTGACCTGGTAGGGGATTTCCGTAATGATGATTTCATGCTTTCCGCTCTTCCCCTCCTCGATGTGCGCCATGCCGCGCACGACCAGGCGTCCCCTGCCTGTGGCGTAGGCCGACTCGATCCCTTCGCGGCCGACAATAATTCCGCCCGTGGGAAAATCTGGTCCTGAAACGCATTTCATCAATTCCGAGAGCGGGATATCGTCCATGGTCTCGTAATTGTCGATCAAATAAATAATGGCGCTGGTCAGCTCACGTAGATTGTGGGGAGGAATATTGGTCGCCATACCCACCGCAATGCCAGACGTACCATTCAGCAGCATATTGGGGACGCGGGCCGGCAGAACCAGCGGTTCCTCAAGCGTATCGTCAAAGTTTGGACCAAAATCGACGGTATCCTTGTCGATATCGGCGAGCAGCTCCTCGGCCAGCTTGTGGAGGCGGGCCTCGGTATAACGCATGGCGGCGGGCGCGTCGCCATCCACAGAGCCGAAATTGCCCTGTCCATCCACGAGCAAATAACGCATCGAAAAATCCTGCGCCATGCGTGCCATGGACTCATATACCGCCGAGTCGCCGTGCGGGTGGAATTTTCCCAGCACCTCGCCCACGATACGGGCAGACTTCTTATAAGCGGTATTGGAACGCATGCCCAGTTCCTGCATTGCATACAAAATACGCCGGTGGACGGGTTTCAATCCATCCCGGGCATCCGGAAGGGCTCGGGCCACGATGACGCTCATGGCGTAGTCGAGATACGCCTCCCGCATTTGCGCATCTATGTCGACCTGTTGGACATTTCCGTTCTGACCGTTTTGAGGGATTTGGGGGATTTGGGGGGTTTCTTCTGCCATATGCTTCTCGTAATTAAGGTAATCGGCATAAAAAAGACACGAAGGACGAGTTTCTGTGACTTCGCGTCTTAACTAATGAAGGACATGCCTGATTTACTCTAATTATACCACCCCTCATCCCCTCTCCAGTGGCTGTCCAGTCATCCTTTTCCCTCCTAAACGCCTCAGGAAAATAGGTTAGCTCCAGGTCTGGAAAGGAGCTATACCCCTCTCGGTCACAATTGCGTATATTTACTCTGCGGGCAGCGCAATTTGTGACCGGGGGCATTATATGTAAACAAAAAACCCGCCTTTCAGCGAGTTTTGTTTGTGCCGAAGGAGGGACTTGAACCCTCATGAGAATACTCTCACTACGCCCTGAACGTAGCGCGTCTGCCAATTCCGCCACTTCGGCTTTTTTCTGGCGGATTGTATTTTATCCCAAAGACAGTTTTTGTCAACCAATATTGGAACAGACTTTTGTTATTTTCAAATCCAGCGTTGTTTTCCTGATCTCTGATAAATAGTGAAAAAGAGATCAGGATATCTCTTGATTTATAGAACATTTGTGCTATAATCACAATTATCGAGCAGTCATCGCCTGCCTTGCAACCCTCCTCATCCAGAATTGTACAACTCATTGGAACAAATTTGATTTCAGCTCGTCCTGGATATATGGCCCTTACGAGATTGGAATGTCCAAAAAAACAGTACTGTTAGGGGATATATCTTTCCCGTTGTGAAGTTGTTATAGTATGTGAAGAAAGGAGTGGAATATGTTTGCGATTATTGTTTCAGTTCTACTGCTGTTGTTCGCGGCCCTGGCCAGCGCGGACCTGCTCATCTCGAACATCAACTCGGATGAGCTGAGCAACATGGGTGTCGAGAAGAAGTAATGAAAGACGGCACCCATCAACCCTAGCCCGATGCGTCATTCGTGACTGCAGCGGGCTTTTTTTATTTAACGCTGCCAGAACGCCAAAGGGTATAATTAGCGAAAATCTTCACATAGGAAACCTCCATGGACTTCTCCCTCACCCAAGAACAACAAATGACCCGGAAAATGGTCCGCGACTTCGCTCAAAAAGAGATCGCGCCCGTTATCAAGGAATATGATCGCAGACAGGAACCCATCCCGTTCATGCTCAAGCGCGTGGGCGAGCTGGGCATCCTGGGCCTGCCCTTCCCCGTCCGCTATGGAGGGCAGGGCATGGACTTCATCTCGTGGGGTCTTGCCTGTGAGGAGCTTGAGGTGGTGGATACCCATCTGCGGGTGGTGATGTCCGTCCATACGGGGCTGTGCGGTATGACCCTCTTCCAGTGGGGGACGGAGGAGCAGAAGCAGCAGTTCCTCGTTCCGCTGGCAAAGGGAGAAAAGATTGGATGCGGCGCCTTTACGGAACCCGGCATGGGGTCCGACGTGGCAGCGATGACCACCACCGGCAAACGGGATGGAGACTTCTACATCCTGAACGGCGAAAAGATGTGGATCTCGCTCGCCTCCAAAGCGGACCTGGCACTGGTCACCGTTAAGACGAACCCATCCGCCCGTAAGCCGTCCGAGGGATTGTCGTCCTTTATCGTGGATTTGCATAGCGAAGGCGTGAAAACCGGCGATCTGCACGGCAAGCTTGGCGTGCGGGCCGGCTCCACAGGCTGGATCTCGTTCACCGACGTCAAAGTGCCGGTGGCGAACCGCATCGGTGAGGAAGGTGAGGGATTTCAAGATCACCATGTCCGGTTTCGATCATGGACGCTATACCGTGGCATCCGGAGCGACCGGCATCATCCGTGCCTCGCTGGAAGCAAGCGTGAAGTATGCCAGGACACGCAAGACGTTTGGCAAGCCTATTGCAGAGCACCAGCTCATCCAGGAAAAGATCGCCAAAATGTCCCAGGATTATGAGATCGCCAGCCTGCTCTATTACCAGGTAGGCTGGTTGAAAAACCAGGGCAAGCGCAGCACTCGGGAAACCTCCTTTGCAAAGAAGTTCGCCACCGAGGCATCCTTCAGCGCAGCCAATGAAGCGATCCAGATCCATGGCGCTTATGGCTTCAGCGACGAGTACGACGTGGAGCGCTACCTGCGCAATTCGAAGGGCGCGGTCATCTATGAAGGTTCCAGCGAAGTACAAACCCTGATCCAGGCTGGATACGCCCTCGGCGAGCGGACCGACAGGCCACTGCGCTGCGAGCTTCCCGCTTACGATGAGGAATACTGGCAGGGATAAACAATTCCCGCTTCGGTAAAAGAGATATGTAATGTTACTTGCTGCTTATTTGCTAAGCGCCCTGGGCATGATCGTGCTGCCCATCATGCTAGCTTTCTATGTCACCCGCAAGTTCAGCCTGCCCTGGAAGCTTATCCTGGCAGGCAGCCTGACCTTCATTGCGTCCCAGGTTCTACATATTCCATTTCTGTATGGCTTGACTGCCATGTTCAACTCTGGCGTTCTGCCAACCATCCCTGTAGCCTGGAAGTCGCTTTTCAACGCTGTCCTGCTTGGTTTGCTGGCCGGGATTTTCGAGGAGACCGCCCGTTGGATCCTGTTCAAATTCATCCTCAAGGATGCCAAAACCTGGGAGGAAGGTGTGGTTGTCGGGACGGGTTACGGCGGGACGGAAGCTCTTAATACTGGGTATTGTGGCATTCGTCCAGGTCGGCACGATGCTTACCATGCGCAACGGCGACCTCAGCGCTCTCGGTGTTCCTCCAGAGCAGCTCGAGTTGGCCAAACAGCAGGTGGCAGCGTTTTGGTCCGCCCCAATTTACATGGCCTTTCTGGGATTGATCGAGCGTGTCTTTGCCATTTGTCTGCAAATTTCCCTTACGATTATGGTACTTTACAGCGTAGCCTACAGAAAACCCATCTGGTTCTGGATTGCGCTGCTCTGGCATGCTCTTGTGGATGGATTGGCAGTCTATTTGATGCCAAGGATTGGTGTGCTGGGAGTGGAAGCAGTTATAGGCATTTGCGCAATCATCAGCCTGGTGATCCTGTTCCGGTTGAGACCCAGGTTCGTGCGTCCCCATGTGGATGACGTATCTCCTGTAACAGGGTAAGGTTATCAGAACTCATATTTTATTTTGCTGAAATGCCTGACATCCAACCTTCCCTCCTCTTTGTTATTGTCTTCCTGCTCTTCAGCGTGATGTTCCTTTCCAATTCCTACAGGCTTTGGTTCAAGACTGATCAGTACTACCAGGACCTTTATAATGGCCTCAACCGAGAGCCGCCGGTTTACCCTTTAAGTAAGTTCTTTCTCAGGCGGATGGAAAACAAACAGCGCTGGGTACTCTGGCAGAAGATCTTTAGCGTTGCTGGAGTTCTGGCCGTTCTTGCAGCAGATATTTTGATGGTCAGGGCATATATACAATAATTAGCTGTCAGTGCAATCTCCCCGAAGCCAGGCGGAGTTGCAATGGCGGAAAGTGAAATTATCAATCCTACGAAGGAGGATTAACTCTTGAAAATCATCGCCTGTATCAAGCAAGTGCCCGACTCGGAGGCAAAAGTAAGAGCCGAGAATGGGCAAGTCACCTGGGGAGATGCCCCGCTGGTCATCAACCCGTTCGACGAGTACGCTGTGGAAGGTGCGCTCCAGCAAAAGGAGGCCAATGGCGGAACCGTCACTGCGCTGTGCCTCGGACCTGAATCCGCCCGGGAGGCGCTCAAACACGCCCTCGCCATGGGTGCGGATGATGCGGTCCTTGTCTCGGACCCGGCGCTCAATGAACTGGATACTGTCGGTGCGGCGCGCGTCCTGGCTGCCGCAATCCAGAAGATCGGCCCAGACATGATTATTTTCGGACGCCAGACCCTTGACAACGGTTCAGGGCTCACGCCTGCACAGACGGCGCGCATCCTAGGGCTGCCGATGCTCAGCTGGGCGGGTCATATCAAGGTCGAGGATGGGAGTGTGCGCGTGGAACGCGTTATCGAGGAGGGCAGGGTCGCCGTACAGCGCGAAATTGCCTGCGGTGATCAGCGTTGTCCAGAGTATCGGCGAGCCACGCTACCCGTCCTTCATGGGCATCCGTAAAGCGTCAAAGGCCGCCATCCCGGTCTGGTCGCTGGGTGACCTGGGTGTGAGTGCTCCAGCAGCCGTTGTCAAACGCACCGAGCTGATGAACCCACCTGTCCAGGAGACATCCATCGAGATCATCTCGGGTGAAAGTTCGGCCGAAATCGCCGACAAGCTTGCCGATAAAATCCTCGCGGAGAAAGTACTATGAAAACCTTTGTCTACATCGACCACTTCAAAGGCGAGATCCAGCCTGCCTCCTGGGAGGCGATTGGCCTTGGCAAGTCGCTTGGCTCGGTGAGCGCGATCATATTCGGCGCAGGCGTGGAGGCGATCGCCAAAGCCGCGTTCGAGAATGACGCCGACGAGGTCTTTGTGGCGGATGATGCCGCGCTGGCGGATTATCGCGCCGAGACATATGCATCCACCTTGACGGCGCTCGTCTCCTCCCAAAGCCCGGACCTGATCCTGTTCCCGACGACCGCGCGCACCCGTGAGCTGGCCGCGATGACCGCCGTTGACCTCAACACGGGCGTATTGACCGATATCTCCGGGCTCGAAGCGAATGGCGATCAGCTGGTTGCGACCCGCCCAATCTATGAGGGCAAGGTGCTGGAGAAGACCATTTGCTCCGGCAAGCCAGTCCTGGCGACCATCCGTGGGCGCGCCTTTCCCAAACCCGAAACGGATGCGAGCAAGACCGGAACTCCCACAAAAGTGGAAGTCAAGGCCGAAGCGTTGACCAACGTCGAGGGATACTCGGCATCCGAAAGTGCGGTCAATCTTGGTGATGCAGGTGTCATCGTCTCGGGCGGACGCGGGGTCTCGAACAACCCGTCCCTGCAGGCCCCCGCCGGCCTGGACGAGAAGCAGGCCGAGCTCTGGCGCGCCCAGCAGGGATTTGCGCTGATCACTGATCTGGCCAGCGTCCTGGGCGGCGCAGTTGGCGCATCCCGTGCCGCCGTGGATGCGGGTTATATCCCCTACTCGCACCAGGTGGGTCAGACCGGCAAGGTGGTCACGCCGGACCTGTACATTGCCTGCGGTATTTCGGGCGCCATCCAGCACCTGGTCGGGATGCGGAATGCAAAGCTGATCGTTGCCATCAACAAGGACTCGGACGCGCCCATCTTCAAGCAGGCCCGTTACGGCGTGGTGGGCGACCTGTTCCAGATCGTCCCGGCGCTGACGGACGCGTTCAAGAGGAAATTGGGAAAGTAGTTTAGTAATTGGTAATTAGTAAATCGGACCTTCGAGTTAATGACTCGGAGGTCTTTTCGTAGGAGTAAACATGAAAAAACACAATCTTGGAATTATCGGCGCAGGAATGTACGGGAAAATACTGATGCGGAATTTTCAGCAGGATGAACGGGCAAGCATTCTCTGGGTCAACAGCGCCAGCGAAGGGACCACTCAATCCGCGGCAAATGAATTTGGTGTGGAAAAATGGACCCTGGACTATCGTGAGATATTGGCCGACCCCGCCGTGGACGCGGTAGTCCTTGCCACACCGCCCTATCTGCATGCGGAGCAGATGGAAGCTGCTCTCGCTGCCGGCAAACATGTGCTGCTCGAGAAACCCATGGCCGAGTCGCTGGAGAGTGTCCGGCGAATTGTGGCGGCCTCGGAAGCGACCCCCGATCAGATCGTGCTGGAGGCGTCCTGCCGGCATACACGACTGACGCGTAAATTCCAATTGATCAAGGAAATGATCGACAGCGGGAAACTTGGCGAGATCTATCATATCCACCATAATCACCTGTCACGCGGCACGTTCATCGAATACAACCCGATTGGCGCCTGGGCGATGAATAAAAAGCTCGCCGGGGGAGGTCCCTTTGCGGACGTGGGCGTGTATGACCTTTCGTTCCATCTAGGGTTATTGGATGATGTACCCCAGTTGAAGGCCCTGAGAAGCTTCCACCGTAATGACCTGCGGGATATGGGAAAACTTGTCGAGTTCAGCGATGTGGAACAACATGGCGCGGCATGGCTGGAATTCGATACGGGACTGACCTATTACTACGAGCGTGGCGCCGGAGTTCACGCGGAAGCGCCCAATGAGACCAGACTTTACGGAACAAAAGGTGGCCTGCGATTCCAGTTCCCCACCTGGGACTCCAACGAAGTGGAATTCTTCCACCTGGAGAACGATGAGCCGCGCAAAGAAACCTTCACGGTCGATATGAGCGGTGCACCCGATGATAGTTTTGCGTTGACCACACATTTTCTGGACTGCCTGGATGGAACAGCCGAGCCGCTCATGCCCGTCCAGCGGGCGGCAAAGCATATGGAGATTTTATTTAAAATTTTGGACGGGTAGGCTATTTACTGACCAAAGCCCGCCGGAGGAATTCCCAATCCCTGGATCAACCGGGCCCAGTAATTTACCTGCGCCGCAGTACTGACCAGGATCACAAACTCCCGCTCGTCGAATGCGGATTTTACACGCTCGACCAGGTTGGGATGAAATTTCAATGGCGTCTGGGATATGACCATTGCATACGATATTGCCAGCTTCTCGTGTTCTGAAAAGCTGGCAATATCTTCGAATTCACCGCGCAGGCTTTCGGCCTCCTCATCTGTAATCCCCACAGCGCGGTACTCATGCGAATTCATATCCACACAAAAGGGACAGGCCGCAGCATACGAAGCCGCCATGCGGACGAGTTTAAGCATACGCCGGGTCATTTGTCCTTCCTCATGTGCGACCAGGGCTTCCATAACCCCGGAGCCCATGGCCGCTTTTGGATACCATGCCAGGATCCGTGCAGGCAGCATGATCCTGCCTGTGATCTTCTCAGAAACCCAAATGCCAAGTTTAAGAATAAGCGGGATGCGTTCTGGTGGTTTAATGAATGCCTGCATGATGTTTTTCCTCTGCCATTTGGATTGTAAAGCAATCCAGCCGGAGTTGGACCTCCGGCTGGTACTACATTTAATTATCACCTATACATGTGACTTGCAACACCGGAGGCATGTTGGCAGGGTGATATTCAGCCGATGCAGGAACCTTGTTACCATTTCATGATTGCATCCTTCGGCTGTGCTTTACTTAAAACCTTTGATTGCCCAGGTCCTCGCGACCAGCGGAATGGATCCATCCACTGCGAAGGGCAAACTGTTGTAGATTCTCTCCCGCAGTTGAGCACGGCGCTCTTCACTGAGGGACACGGCATAGCCTGGTGCAGGTCCCTGGCCGGCCAGGAACGGAGTCCAGTAATCATCAAAATTTTTGAAATTCGGTGGGGATGTCAATGGGACGGGCTTCTGTATGAAGAATTCCCGCCTCCTGAAATAGTTTTGTAAGTGACTTGGGATTGCAGAATGGAAACCGCCTGCCTTCATCCAAATCAGAGGCGGCAGGATCGAGCGCGGCTGCTGCATTCCAAAAGTGACGCATAAATTGCATCTTGCCTGCATAATCCCAGACATACAGGGCCACAGTGCCATTTTTGCGTGCAGCCCGTGCCATTTCGGCGACCATCTGTTCCGGTTGGGGGACGAAGTTTAGCACCAGGCCGGAAACAGAAGCATCATACGTTTCTGATTCTACGGGCAGGTCCTGTGCATCCCCCGTTGAGAACTCGGCAGATGGATGATTGACTCGGCTGCGAGCTGTGTTGATAAACCCATCCGACCGGTCGATCCCCTTTACTCTTTTAGGCTTCGCCAGTACCAGAATGGTCTGGCTGAGAGCGCCGGTCCCGCAGCCCACATCGAGCCACTGGCGTCTTCCGGGACTCGCCAGCCAGCGGATAAATTCCCTGGCCACGAGACGGCTCCAGCGGCCGACATATTGCTCATAAGAGTCTCCGCTTTCCCAAACATCGTGACGCGTGTTATTTGTACTCATAAATAGGATTTCCTTTATCAGTAAAATCCATAGCATTATACCGATGGAAACAAAAATCGCGTGGAGGACTTACAGTCTCCACGCGATTGCAGATACTCAAAATAGTTTATCGCTGCCAGGATGGAGCCATCCACCACCAGTCCAGGGGCAGATTGGGGACCATTAGCATGTGCTTCTCCATGGTGGATAGATCAATCACAAAGAGATGCCGGCCCGTTGCATCGCTGTCCTCAAAAAGCAGATAACGTCCATCGGGAGAATAAACAAGATCAGGAATCCCGGAAGATTCGCTATGGTATACCTGTTGAAGGCTATGACCGTCTGTTCCGATCGTGAACACATCCTGCCCTCATGGCGATGTCGTTCGTCATTTTGACAAATGCCAGCTGCTTTCCATCAGGCGACCAGACCATCGGATAGATAGATGCCTTTTCAAAAGCGGCCAGTTCCTGGGTAGTATACCTTCTGCATTTTTATCCCTTTACAACATTACACCGTCCCGAAGGCTTGCTCGGCTGAAGTGCATTTTTCAGAGAAATCCTTCGGGACGTTTTGTTTAAGGTAAGCTTGTATTTATAATACTGATTAGGCGCAGAGCTGTTGTGCCGACCCCATTGCATATTGTGCGGGAAGGATATCCTGATACCCTTGCAGAGTGCAGCGCATTTGCAGGCGGGCCCGGGCCAGGCGGCTCTTCACCGTCCCCACCGGCACGCGGGCTACCATGGATGCTTCCTCGTACGAGAGACCTTCGATGTCCACCAGAATAAGGACTTCGCGATAGACAGGCGTCAGCTGGCTCAGGGAGCGCTGGATGGCATTCTCCAGCTCGAAGGAATTCGTACTGCTCCTCGGGGCGGGCGGCGGGGTCGACCATCCACGACAGGTCCTCGACCTCCTCGCCCTCCATGTTGAACTGCTCCATAGGGACTTCCCGCTGGCGGCGCTTGCGGCGCATTTCGTCGTAGCAGGCGTTGACCGTTACCCGGGCCAGCCAGCTGCGCAGGGAACCGCCGCGGAAGCTGTTGAGCTTGCTGAAGGCGGAGATCAGGGCCTCCTGGACTGCATCGGAGGCAACATCCTCGTCGTTAAGCATGCGCAGGGCGATGCCGAACAACAGGTTCTGGTAGCGAAGGATCAAAGCATTGAATGCGTTCAGATCCCCGCGTTGCGCGGCTTTGATTAAAGCCTGCTCTTCATCATGAACGGTAAGCAATGATTTCATATCCTAACTATACTCCCCCGCTGTTACAAGGCTGTGGCGGAGATGTCACAGTTTTGTAACCTCTGCTTTACTTGTCCAGGCAACCAAATTGGAGAGAGATGGCATCGACATCCCGATTTTTCTTCGGCATACCGCCCATGCTACCAACAGAATGGGATGTTTTAGGGGACTGCGTTCAGCCCCTTCTTGTCACAGGCAGGCGGATGGTAAAAACTGTGCCGCGCGGCTCCGCCTGGCTGCTGCGGACATTGATCTGTCCACTGTGCAGAGCGATGATACGCTTGACCAGAGCCAGTCCCAGGCCGCTCCCCTCCGTGCTGCGGGCGTTCGTGCCACGATAAAGTTCCTCAAAGATTTTCGGTTGGTCTTCGGGCGGGATCCCACCGCCCGAATCTGCCACTTCGATGACGATTGCCTGCCCATCCTCGGAGGCGCGCACTTCCACCGAATCCTCCATGGAGGTGAACTTCAACGAGTTCTCAATCAGGTTGTAGACAGCCAGGACCAGCAGATCCCGGTCTCCGGTCACGGATGGGAATGGTGATGGCACCTTTGGGATCAACAGGCTGACTTCCCGGCCGTCATAGGCGGGCAGCACATGAGCGGCATCGACCGCATCCTGCAGCAGGTCCGGGATATCCACGCGCGACTGCTCGACGGGACGCTCACCCAGGTCCGAGAGTTTGCGCAGATCGGCCAGCAGGCGTGAGAGGCGAGCCACTGCCCGACCGGCGTTCTCTGCCGCACGGATCCGTTCATCCTTGTTCTGCGCCTCCTGCAAATTGACCATGGCGGCGCGCAATCCCGTCAGCGGATTTTTGATCTCATGGTCGAGCCGGCGCAGGAAATTGCGGCGATTCTGCTCCATCTCCCGCAGTGCCTCGGCGATCATGACCCTTGCCTGGCGGACGCTGCGAAGGTCCCAATAATAGAAAAGGATCAAAACAGCAGTAATGATAAAACCCAGGAAAAAACCGAAGAAGGACCACTGCCGTACCACGCCGCCAACCACAAAGGCAGCAATGCCCAGGTCTGTCTGCACGAGCACAGGCAGGTCGGCCTTCATGAACAATTGCGCCAGGGCCCCGCAAAACAGGCCCACCCAGACGGGCAGGGAGAACACGAGCAGGTTGACCCACCACTTCTTAGGCATGGATGCTTATCCCTCGGCCTCCACCTTGGCAATGAAACGATAGCCTTCCCCTGAGATGGTTTCGATGAAACGCGGTTCAGCCGGATCATCGTCCAGGGCGCGGCGAAGCTCGGCCATGCGTGTGTCCACGGTGCGCGTGCCGGCGGGATATTCCCAGCCCCAGACTGCTTCCAGCAGCCGCTCGCGCGAGATCGCTTCGTCAGGATGGGTCATCAGGTATTCCAGGACGGCCAGCGCCTTGGGTGTTAGATCGATCGTCTCTCCCTCCAGCGTGGCGCGGCGGGCGCGTCGATCAAGGGACAGGCCGTTGGCCCGTCAGCAGCCAGGCAGCCGAGAGGGAGCGCTCCCCCGGGCGGGCACGGCGCAACACGGCCCGGATGCGGGCCAGAAGCTCGTGGGGATCAAAGGGCTTGTTGAGATAATCGTCCGCCCCTTCCTCGAGGGCCAGGGCCCGCTCGGATGCCTCCCCCACCTGGGTGAGCAGGATGGTAGGCGTCCAGATGCGCAAGCGGCGCAGGCGGCGCAGCACCTCCCGCCCATCCATGCGCGGCATCAGCACATCCAGGATGATCAGCTCGGGATGGTGCGCCTGGGCCTTTTCCAGCGCGCTGACACCATCCGAGACGACCAGCACATGGAAGCCGGCGCGCTCCAGGAACGGGGCCAGGCTGTCCGCGATGGTGGGATCGTCATCTGCGAGAAGAAGGGTGGATCGGTCGTTGGACATTTTTCTACATCCGGGCCCTTTCCGGATGGGGAAGGGAATACGAGTGGGAGAGAAATAGGCCCGGCCCATACGGACCAGGCCTATTTTTCTGAATGAGGCAAAAACGAATATCTACTATGTGATTGTATCGTAGGTATTCATGACGGTATCGATCACAGCAGTTTCCGCAGCGGTGTCGTATACCGGCGGAGGCGTTGGGTAATTCCCGGGGTTCGTGGAATGCAGGACGAAGGTGATCAGGATGCAGGCATTGTTTTGCGTTGTAGCATAGGAAGTCCAGTCAAACTACATTGCCGGCCGCCGCGCCCTGGCCGGTCTGCTTGGAAAACTGGTGGCCGTTGAAATTCACACTTTCGATCGCTGTGCCGCCTTCCATATCCGTGGTGACACAGGGATCCTTCCCTTCGGTTGCGGTGACCAGGATATATTTCTCCTGCAGGTTTGTCCCGGTTTCAACTAAGGGAAGAGACACACGCCCAAGGTTATCCGTCTGGCTGACAATGGAGGCACCTGCTGGCAGAGCAAACTTGAAATTGTACTTCGTGTTTTGATAGGTAGAACTGTAGGAAGACGGTGTACCGGGCGTACCGGGTGTGCCTGCCGGAGCGGAAGTGGTTGGCTGCAATAGGAGTAGTCGGTGTAGTTGGAACAGGAGTGGTTGGGGTGGTCGGGACGGCGGTCGTGGGAACCGGTGTACCCGCCTGCTGTGGGGCACCAGAGCCTGCTGCGCCAACCCGATAGATGTATGGACCCACCCACAAGGGGAGATCGCCTGACGGGGTACCCAGCGCCAGGACTGTCAGAATGAATTTGACATCCTTGCCAGCCAGTGAGCTCAGGTCAAGATCCACGGGATAGTTCTGGCCTTCATATCGTTCCCGGAATGGGCCCCAGAAGGTGCGGATTGGCTCATTGCCCACCTGGTAATCCAGCCGGAAACCAACATAACAATTTGTGGCACCATATTGACAGCCGATGAGCGCTTTGAACCGGTCGCCGGCCTGTACCTTGAATGGCGGATAGATGCCCTGAATGTATCCATCCTGGATGTTTTGAGGGACGGTGAGCAGACCCGGCTGATTGGATGTCGTCCCATTTTCAAGCTGGGGATTGGCGACTTTTAGAACGTAGCCCTTCGAATTCGTCGTCCCTGCAGTGCAGTCAATTCCACCAGCGCCGCTGAACCAGGAGGCAAAACAGGCATTGGCGGTGAAATCATAGGCGGAATTGGCCGGCTTGGTAGGGGTCGGGCCGGTTGGCGTCGCGCTTGGTGTGGCAGTTGGTCCACCAGGCGTGACGGTGGGCCCGGATACCTTGATATCCACCCACCAGGGCGTGGTGCCCTGCGACCCAATGCCGAATTGCTGGCCGCTGGGATTCTTGAACATCCAGTAGCCGCGATAGGAACCGGCAGTCATGGGTGCGGTCAGATTCACAGAGACTCTGACATTCTTACCCACCGGAACAGTCTGGCCCTGCTGGAGTGGGAAATTCGCGGAATTCGGCCCACCCATCTGTGCACCGCTGACGAACACAAGCTGGTACGCTGAAGTCCATGCACATGTCCCAACATTCTTTAAGCTCCCAGGTCTTGGTGAAGGCCTGGCCTGGGTACATGACAGTACCATCCGGCACAGTTACATCGGCGACGAACGCCGCCTTGTCACAGGCTGTCGGCGGGATGGTGGCAGTTGTAGGAGTTGGAGTGACAGTTGGTCCACCAGGTGTGACAGTTGCCCCACCGGGAGTGGCAGTAGGAACAGACGCCCTTGCGGAGGATCACCGGGTTGCCCCATAATGAACGGTCACCTGTGGGTGAGCCATAGGAACTGACATATCAGGATGAATTGAACACTCTGTCCTGCCAGCGGGCTTAAGTCCAGGTTGGCAGTATAGGTTAAACCTTCAAATTTTTCCCGCCAGGTCCAGAAAGTCCGGATGGCGCCGCCCACCATGTAATCGAGGCGGTACGCAACATAGCAGGACGTGGCCCCTTCCGCACAGCCAACCGTGGTCTGGAAGCGGTCGCCGCTTTGCACGGTAAAGGCAGGGTACATTCCCTGAATATAGCCGTTGGTAACCTGTTGGGGACCGACAAGCAATGCTGCAGGACTTGCAACGACCCCGCTCTCAAATTTTGCATTGGTCACTCTCAATGCGAAGCCCTTGGCATCACCGTCCGTGCCGGGGAATGTAAGTCCGCCTGCTCCACTGGACCAGGTCGCTTTTTCTGCGTTGGCTGTAAAGTCATAAGCAATACCGGTTTGCACATCCCCCTGGACCTTGATCTGAACCCACCAGGGATTATTGGCATAGTAGCCGATGCCAAACAACACGCCGGTCGGATTTTTGAATTTCCAGTAACCAATATAATTTCCAGCCGTATTCGGGGCGGTCATATTCACCGAAACATCGACAGTCTGGCCCGGGGCCACGTTACCTGGCATGCTGACGGATGTGGTCGAACCCATCTGCGTGCCTGAGACGATACACCATGGAATAAGACGGCGTCCAGGTGCATGTGCCGATGTTCTTCAGGCGCCAGGTCTTTGTAAACGTTGCTCCTGGCGGGTATATCGAGCCATCGGGTACAGTCACATCAGTGACAAACTGCGCCCAGTCGCATGTTGCTGCCGATGCATTTGAATGGTTTATCGCCGCGGGCACGAGCGATAACAGCATCGCACAGAGCAACATGATTGAAGCTACTTTTATTTGCGATCTCATAACTGCCTCCTCCAATACATCCAATCATTTGGAACGCTGGAATGTGTAAAAAAGTTCCAAAATGAAAGCCGGGTCGATAGCCATTTTTCCCATCGGGACATCCGGAATGACTATACGCCTCTAGTATAACTTTTCTTTAAGGATTGTTCAATATCTGAGAGGTGACTTTTTTACTTATACCTTATTAATAGGGATATGCCCCGTACCATCCTGCATCTTGACCTGGATGCCTTCTTCTGTGCCGTCGAGGAGAACCAAAATCCATCCCTGCGCGGCAGAGCCTTTGCCGTGGGAGGCAAGCCGGAGGAACGCGGCGTGGTCGCTTCCTGTTCGTACGCAGCCCGGCGGATGGGTGTCCGCTCGGCGATGCCGATGGGCAAGGCGATCCGGCTCTGCCCGGGACTGATCATCGTCTCCTCGCGCCACCACCTGTACAGCGAAGTCTCGCGCCAGGTGATGGGGATCCTGCACGAACAGACTCCGCTGGTGGAACAGATCTCGATCGACGAGGCCTTTCTCGATATTTCAGATCTTCACCCGGAACCCGAGCGCTTCGGGCGCGGACTGCAGGCTCGCATCCGCGACGAGCTGCATCTCCCCTGCTCGATCGGGATCGCCTCCAACAAGCTGTTGGCCAAGCTGGCCACGGAGGTCGGGAAGGCGCTGGCTCTGCAGCGGATCAAGGCCGAAGGGTTGGTGGAGCCGCCCAACGCGCTGACCATTGTCGGCTTCGGAGAGGAGACGGCTTTCCTCGATCCCCTGCCCGCAGACATGCTGTGGGGCGTCGGTCCGAAAACGTCGGCGCGCTTGAGCGAGCTGGGTATCCACACGATCGGCGATATCGCCCGCTGGCCGGAAAGTGAACTGATCCGCATGTTCGGCGAGAATGGCCGCGACCTGGCGCGCCATGCCAAAGGGATCGATGATCGTCCGATCGTCACCGAGCACGAGACCAAATCCATCAGCCAGGAGGTCACCTTCTCAAAGGATGTACGCGACGATAAAGTTCTGGAGCAGACCGTGCGCGAACAATCCGCTGAAGTGGCGCGCCAGCTGCGCAGGAACAACCTGGCCGGCAAAACGATCAAGCTCAAAATCCGCTGGCCCGACTTTACAACCCTGACCCGCCAGACAACCTTGAATGACCCAACCGACCAGGATGAAGTGATCACAAGGAATGCGCTCGACTTGATGCGATCGGTCCGAAAACCCAATCAAGCCGTGCGCCTGATCGGCGTGGGCGTCAGCGGGCTGGGTGCGCCGATCCGCCAGCTCGGCCTGTGGGACATGGACGTCGAACGCTCGCGCCGCCTGCAGCAGGCAATGGATGCATTGAATGAGAAATACGGCAGGGATGTGATTCGCAAAGGTGAATAGCTGAAGGTCGTGGACCTTCTTTAAGTTCAGGAGAACACAATGAAAACGCTTGATCTCAAAAAGGATTTGAAATACTTGTATGCCCCCTCGGCGAAGAAGGTGGAAATCGTGAACGTGCCCTGCCTGCAGTTTGCAATGATCGACGGCGCCATCGAGAAGGGATCGGAACCGGGCAAATCGCCATCGTTTGCAGAAGCAACGCAGGCCTTGTATGGTATTTCCTATACTCTCAAGTTCATGCTCAAGAAACGCAAAACCAATGCCATTGATTATCCCGTGATGGCACTGGAGGGACTGTGGTGGGTGGAGGATGGCATCTTTGATATTACCGTCAAAGACAACTGGTTTTACACGCTGATGATCCTGCAGCCGGATGTCGTTACCAGGGAAATCTTCGAGGAAGGTATGGATCAGGTCCGTAAGAAGAAAGGCGACTCACCCTTCCTTTCAAAGCTAAGGCTCGACAAATACGAAGAGGGACTGTGTGTACAGACAATGCATATCGGTCCCTATGCGACCGAGCCTGCCACCGTCGAAAGGATGCGTGCCTTTGCACTTGAAACCGGTTTCCAGGATCAGGTCGGCCTGGGCGGCAAACATCACGAGATCTATCTTGGCGACCCGCGCAAGGCCGACCCGGCAAAACTAAAGACCGTGCTGCGCCATCCAGTCGAAAAGGTGAAGTAAGCATGGCCATCAAAACATTCTCCCTTTCCCTCACCACCAGACGGAAATGCTGACATCCAGGACATCACTGATCAGTTGCACGTCATGTCACGCAAAGCGGATTTGAAGGATGGAACGGTGACCGTTTTTTGTCCCTCGGCTACAAGTGGGGTAACGACCATCGAATACGAAAGCGGCGCGTTGAGCGATTTGCGCAGTCTCTTCGATGAGATCATTCCACAGAATCGGGAGTATGCCCATAATGAGCGCTGGCACGATGGCAATGGGCACAGCCATATCCGCGCTGCGCTTCTGGGTCCATCGCTGACCATCCCTTTCGTGAATCGACAATTAACCCTGGGAACGTGGCAGCAGGTGATCTACGTGGATTTCGATAACCGGCCGCGCAAAAGAGAATTGATCGTGCAGGTCATTGGAGAATAAATTTGGTCTGCTACTATCATCCTGATCGGCAGGCAGTGGGGCTGTGCAAATATTGCCAGCGCGGGCTGTGTGCCGATTGCGCCGCCTCTGCAGGTGATTCGCTGGGCTGCAAAGGCCTGCATGAGGAGCAGGTGCGCGCTCATGGAAGCGCTAATGCAAAGGAATATTTTGCAATCCAAGCGGGTCGGGTCAGATTATTTGCGGAACACCATTTTTTACGGGATTGTCGGTGTATTGTTTACTGGCTTTGGAATTTCCCAACTGCAATGGCTGGGACTGCAGGCTGTCATCTATTTGATGATCGGCCTGGCTTTGCTCTGGGCCGCAGGGGCGAATTATCTGGAGAGCAGGAAGTATAAATAGCAGTATCCAGTTTCTCCCGCAGTTGCACTATGGGAGAAACTGGATATATCGACGTCCTTGTTCACATTTTCTTGCATGCGATCGTGGCTCATCCGTTCCCATCTCCTATCTGCCTTTGTAAAAATGGGAAATTAAACGTCCGAGGTCAGGAGCTCGCTCCTGGACCTCGGACGGCAAGCTGTCCGACTCCAAAATATTCTCTGCAACTTCCTGCTTATGCGTGCGTATGTCACTGTAGAAATTATTGGAAAGGAGCAAATCATGAACACAAACTACAGGCAGCTTACCCGCAGCACATCCAACCGCATGATCGCAGGAGTCTGTGCAGGATTGGGCGAATATCTTGGGATCGATCCAACCATTGTCCGTCTGCTGGTCGTCCTGGCCTTCTTCACAGGTTTTGGCGGGATCGCGCTGGTTTACCTGATTATGGCATTCGTTGTCCCCGAGCAGACGCAGATTACACAGTAACCCAACTTTGTTTAACAAGCTGGCAGGTTGAAATATTCGAACATTTCAACCTGCCAGTGTTTTATCTGCCAACATTTATCGCGCCAGCGAAATAAATACATCCTCCAATGTTGGCTCACCGATGACGATATCTCTCACGCTCACGCCTTTTGCATTCAATACATTGAGCAGATCCTCTTTCTTTTTCCCTTTTTCCGTGATCGTCCTCAGATGATCCCCTGCCAGTCCGACCCGCAGCACACCTTCAATATTGGGAAGCACCGCCAGGCCGTCCTGTAATGGCTCGGCAAAGATCTCCCAGACATCGCCGGGGATGAAATCCCGCTTCAAATTGGAGGGCGTGTCCATTGCCAGCAATTTTCCATCGCGCATGATGCCGACCCGCTCGCAGTATTCGGCCTCATCCATGTAATGTGTGGTAACCAGGATCGTCACGCCGCCTTCGGCAAGCTCATAGATCAGATCCCAGAAGGCGCGGCGGGCGGTCGGGTCCACCCCGGAAGTAGGCTCGTCGAGGAACAGTAATTTTGGCTCATGGACCAGTGCGATGCCGAGAGCAAGTCGCTGCCGCCAACCGGCGGAGAGGGAACGCGTCAGTGTGGAGTCATGTCCCTTCAAGCCAACCAGGTCCAGGGTCTGGCGAATGCGGGCCTTGTCCCGGATCCCGTACACGCCGCCATAAAACGTCAGGTTTTCCAGGACCGTCAGATCATCATAGATCGCAAACTTCTGCGACATGTAGCCTGCCCGCTTACGCACTTCCTCACTCTGGCTGAACGCATCAAATCCGAGTACGGTCGCCCTGCCGTCACTTGGCGCAAGCAAGCCCAGCAGCATGCGGATCGTCGTCGTCTTGCCCGACCCATTCGGGCCGAGATAACCGACGACCTCCCCAGCCGCCACTTCGAAGTTGATGTGGTCGACCGCAACGAAATCGCCGAAGCGACGCGTGAGGTTTTCAACCCGGATCACTGCTTCACTCATTATTTGTCTCCGTCAAGGCAATGAATACATCCTCGAGGCCCGGAGGCACGGAACGAAGCTCATCCACACGTCCACCTTCGCTTGTGATCTCTGCCTTCAAACGCACCAAGCACATCACCAGCCTTGTTCTCGCGTACGCGGATATGCAACCGGTCACCGAACGCCTGAACATCCTCGACATCCGGATCCTTGTGGGCAACATGCCTGAGGAGTTTGATCGGTGAGCCGCGCAGCTCCAGGACACGCCCGTTCAGCCTCGCCCGGAGCTGGGAAGGCGTATCCTCGGCAATGAGTCCTTCCATCCTTCATAAATCCAACCCGGTGACAGCGTGAGGCTTCGTCCATATAAGGAGTGGAGATGATGACGGACACCTCCCCTTCCGCTTTAATCCCGCTTTCATCGTGCGAAGGGGATACAAGCTTGATCACCAGCTGCCAGAAATCCTGGCGGGTGACCGGGTCGACGCCGGTCGTCGGTTCATCGAGCAGCAGCACGCGTGGACGCGTCACCAGTGCCGAGGCAAGCCCGAGCTTTTGCTTCATGCCACCCGAAAGCTGACCGGCGCGGCGGTCCTTGAATTTTTCAAGTCCAACGAATTCCAGGATCTCCAGGGAGCGCGGCAGCCACTCCTTGGACTTTAGCCCGCGCACTTCGGCGAAGAAGCGGATATTCTCAAGGACCGTCAGGTCCTCATACATTGAAAATCGTTGGGAGAGGTAACCAAGCTGTGAACGGGCGTCCTCCGTCCTGCGGATCACGTCGTAGCCACAAACAGTTACGTTGCCCTGGTCCGGCAGCAGCGCGCCCACGAGCAGCCGCATAGTGGTTGTCTTCCCCGCCCCATCGGCACCGACCAGCCCGTAAATCTCGCCTGCCTGAACCTGCAGAGAGACGTCATCCACTGCGTGAGTTTCACCGAAGTATTTCTTAATGTGGTTTGCTTGAACCTGGATATTCATGACATGATCCGCATGGATGAGCAACGCTCCATTCTTGTAAATTTATTTGAACACAACATCTGCGGGCATCCCGATCTTGAGCTTGCCCTGGCTGTCGGCCACCTTTAGTTTGATGGCATAGACTGTTGCACTGCGTCCTTCGGCCGTTTGGACGTTGCGGGGCGTGAATTCCGCCTGGTCAGCAATGTGAATGACTTCGGCGGAAAATGTCTCACCCGGGTAGGAGTCGACAGTTACGGAAGCCGGCTGTCCCAGCTTGATCTCTCCATAGCGATCTTCAGGGACATAGACAGTAATGGTCATATCATTGAGATTTGCCAAGGCGAAAGTTGTCGCCCCCGGCTGGACAAATTCACCGGGCTCCACGTTGCGGGTAAGGATGACACCATCCATTGGGGAATACACTGTAAGCTTTTTCATCTGGGTATCCAGCAAGGGCCAGGTTGGCCTCCGCCTGCTGGACAGCCGTATTGGCCTGCTCCAGCCCGGCTTTGGCCTGTTCGAGAGCAGCAGAGGCGATCGTCACCTGCGGAGAATATTCCCCCGTTTGCAGATGGCTCAACGTATCCATTGACATTTGGTAACGCTCCTGGGCTACGGAAACAACATGCCCGAGCTTCCTTCACCTGGTCTGCAGCATCGGTGTTCAACAGGGCCGAGTAGCCGTTCTGTGCATCCTCAAGCTCGGCCTTGGCTGTATCCAGGGAATCCTGGGCAGCTGTGAGAACATCGCTGTCCCCACTCATCTTTTTGGCAATGTCAATTTTGACCCTGTAGGCATTGGGAACGTAGGGAGACAGATCAACCGGTACATCCTCGGGTCTTACCTTGCCGCCTGTCATCTGGGCCCGGTCCCGGACTGCCTTGGCGATCAGATAGCCTGTACGGGCATCTGAAACACGGGTCTCTGCAGCAACGAAATTCGGCATTGTCCAGTTTCTGGATGATTGCATCGTAATCAGACTGCGCCTGTTGAAGAGCTTCCCCAGCCGCATCGATTTGAGACTGGGCGGAAGTGAGCTGCTCGGCGCGGCTGAAATACCAGAGTGGCTGATCGAATTGACCGGGAGTCTTTCCTGCCCAATCCGCCAGGCGCTGGCCTGCCCTCCTGGGTCCGGGCAGCGGTCAGGGTGGCATTGTATTGCGCCTGTGCCATGTCATAGCTGCGCTGAGCCGTCAGGAGCGCGCTGCGGGCAGAATCCACTGCGCTCTGGGCAACCGTCCGCTGCGCAGCGAGCAGGCTGTCGTCCAGCGAAAGAAGCGGATCGCCGGACTTAACGGCCTGTCCTTCCCCGGCAAAAACTTCCTTTACTTTGCCGGCCATCTCCGGTGAGACATTCATCACGGTCGACTCAATGGTGCCGGAGGCAGTGAGCTGTCCATTGCCGTTCGCATTCAAGGTGCGGACGCCATAATAAATTCCGGCAGCAATAATCAGGACCACCAGAATGATCGCGGGAAGAGGGGGACGTTTATGTTGCATGATAACCTCCAGGGGAGAAATTTAATCCAATCGCTTGCGGAAGCGGAAAGCCGCCGCGCCCATAATTCCTATTGCAAAGATCGTCAACGCCACGATTTGCTCCGTGAGTGCCTGCACGCCGACACCCTTTAGCAGAAGTGCCCGGATGATGACCAGGTAATAACGGAGAGGAACGATCGCTGAAACATATTGAAGAAGCTTTGGCATTGCTTCAATCGGAAAGAAAAAGCCTGACAGAAAAATGCTCGGCAGCATTGTCACCATCACCGTAATGAAGGCTTCCTGCTGCGTGTTGGCAATGGTGGAGGCAAACAAACCGATCCCGAGACT